>CAWJCB010000042.1:0-122091 GCA_963841105.1 uncultured Alphaproteobacteria bacterium | reverse complement strand
CACCACTCTAAGCGCGTGCGCATCGACCCGATTGTGCTGAGCCACGTCTGAAGAGCTCGCGATTGGTGATTTCTACTGATGCCCCTAACCTCCAATCAGTTTGCGAAGTGCCGGCAGTAGCGCGGGGATTTCCTCGGTCGCTGTTTTCCAGAGGATCGTCTGATCGACATCGAAATAGGCGTGTATCAGCCGATTCCGCATTGATACGATTTGCGGCCAGGGTATCCAGTCAGTCGCCGTGCGCGTTTCCGGCGACACCTTCGCCGCCGCTTCTCCAACTACTTCGATGGCGCGGGCCAGGGCGAACAGCAGCATGCGATTGGAGTCGAGATCGGCCCGCACCTGGCCAGACACAAAGTCCGCGACAGGCTGCCTCGATCATGTGAAGAATGCGCGTGCGGTCCTCAGGCGGCATATTGCACCTCGGCCGTGCGCAAAACCTCGCTGCGGAAATGTTTGCTCAGATCTTGGGGCGTTCGCAAATCGACGGTACGCCCACCGAGTAGGTTGGATAGCTCGGCCTCGATCTCGGCGAGCCCGAGGAGGCCCGGCTCCTTTTCAGGGATGAATTCCACGAGAAGATCGACGTCGCTATCGGCCCGCTCGATTCCCTTCAGGACCGACCCAAACAGGGAGAGTCGGCGAATGTGATGCCGTCGGCACACATCGGCCAACACCTCCCGGTCAAACGACAATCGGCCAAGCATGTAGACTCCTTTCTCAAACAACGCATCCTTGACTTCAAGAAGCGCCTGACACGTTCGCGCACGCCGGCAACCCTAGCTGAGATTCTTAAGAGCATTGAGAATACCTCGTCGTGCCGCAGCCTGCGCCTGTAGCAGCTCGCGCCTTGTAAAAGCAGGGCCTTTGTCAGTATACCAGTTGCTTTGCGCGGGCCTTCGAGCACCGAAGTGAGGCCGCCCCGGAGTCGGAATGACCATTCGCCTGCACCGCGGCGATCTGCCCGATCTCAGACACTACCAAGTCGATGCGGTGGCGATCGACACCGAGACCATGGGGCTCGATCCGCGTCGCGACCGCCTGTGCGTCGTGCAGCTATCGCCCGGCGACGGGTCGGCCGACGTCGTTCAGATTCCGGCCGGCTCGCACAGTGCGCCGCACCTGACCAGGCTCCTCGCTGACACGGCCGTTCTCAAGATTCTTCCATTTCGCTCGATTCGATATCGGCGCACTGCAAAAAGGTCTGGGTGTCATGGCGGCTTCGGTCTACTGCACCAAGATCGCCTCCCGGCTCGCCCGCACCTATACCGACAAGCACGGACTCAAGGACCTCGTCCGTGAGCTGCTGGGAATCGATCTTTCCAAGCAACAACAGCTTTCCGATTGGGGCGCGCCGGGTCTCACGGATGCGCAGGTTGCATATGCCGCATCCGACGTGCTGCATCTGCACGCGTTGCGAGAGAAGCTCGACGCCATACTGGCGCGCGAAGGGCGGAGCGAGCTTGCGGCCGCCTGCTTTCGTTTCCTGCCGGACCGGGTCCGGCTGGATTCTTGCCGGTTGGGCCGCCGAGGATATCTTCGCACATTCCTAACGCCAGTCGCTGTCGGCCTTTTTCCCTGTCCGGGATGCATTCGACTGCCGCGGCCGGGCCACATTTGGGGGCGACTATCCCGGAGCTGACGGGCTAAGATGCCGCGGGGTCCGCCCGATTCTCTCTCGGGTGGGGGAACTGGGGATGCACTCTTGACCGCGATTTCCGAAGCGAATCTACGTGCGGCGCCCGTCTTTACGCGTCCTGGCAGCATCAGCGAGGGCGCATTCCGGGCGGCGTCGCGGCACAGCCGGCACGTGCGCCTCCTGAGGATTGTTGTTCCTGGCGCCGTGGCTCTCGCTCTTGTCGGAGCACTGGTGTTTCCTGCCTTCGTCAATCCCATTCGCGCCCTTTCCAAAATGCCGATCGATATTGGATCAATGGTTGTCTCCGGCACGAAAATCATGATGCAGCAACCCCGGCTGGCCGGGTTCACGCGCGACAACCGCCGTTACGATCTCACCGCCCAGGTTGCCGGCCAGGACGTGACCAAGCCCGACATGGTGGAGCTGCAAGCCATCCATGCCACAATGGAGTCGCAAGACGACGCGGTCTTCGAAATGTCAGCGCAGAACGGCCTGTACAACAGCAAAACGGAGCTCCTGACGCTAAGCACCCATATCGTGCTCACGTCAACGACCGGATATGAGGCCATGCTGAGCGAGGCAGTGGTCGACATTCGCGCGGGGAAGATCGTTTCCGAACAGCCTGTTGTGGTGAAAACCAGCACGTTGAACATTAACGCGAACCGAATGGAAGTCTCCGACGGCGGTGACTTTATGCGTTTTGATCGGGGCGTTACCGTGCTTCTATTGCCGGAATCCACCACGCATCCGCAATCCACTACGCATTTCGAGGCACGCAGCCGATGAGCGGTCTCGGCAAACAAGGATTTGCCGTGGGGGCCATCATTGCGCTCACAATGTCCTTCAGCGCGGCGTACGCGGCAGCGCAAAAAAATCAGGGTCCCCCCAACGCGCTGCAAGGGTTCTCGCAGAACCGGGATCAGCCGGTAAAGATCCAGGCGGCGTCCTTCGAGGTGCGTGAGAAGGAGAAGACCGCGACGTTCAGCGGTGACGTGCAGGTCCTCCAAGGCGATACCGAGATGCGCTGCAAACTGTTGAACGTTTTCTATGATGATGACGCGGCCGGACGCGGCATGAAGGCAGCCGAACCCGGGCCGAGTGGGAATCGGCAGATTCGCCGTATCGAGGCAAAGGGCGGCGTCATTGTCGTCCAGAAAGATCAACACGCAACCGGAGACAGCGCAATCTTCAACATGCGCGAGAACACCGTGACGCTCAACGGCAATGTGGTGGTCACCCGCGGGCAGGACATCCTGCGCGGGCAGCGGCTTGTCGTCGATTTGAACAGCGGTGTGTCGAAGATGGATCAAGGCCGCGTCGAGGGGCTTTTCCAATCGGGCTCGCGCAACTCCGAAAAGAAATGAGACCTCCGCAGGGCGTGGTGGTACTCCCAGGGCGGCACCGTGCCCATCCTATGTGCTATCGGCGACAGGAGGGGGCTTACAAAGCCTCCGTGCTGAGGTTTGGCCCATCGTACGGCCAACGGAATTGATCAGGGCTTTTGGACACAGGCGTGCTCAATCTACTTACGCTGCTTCGAGGCCGCCGCGTGCCGCGCCGCCGCGGGTCAAGTCCCGGTAATGGGCAGTGGCAGGATATCGGCCCGATGTCGCTGGACGGTCAAACGAGGGTGATGCGCGCCCCCGCGGTCAAGCCTTCCCCCACAGGGCCACGCCGACGGCGGGAGCCGGACTCAAGCGAACGAGATGATCACCAAGGGTACCTTCCCCAAGGGTACCTGGCAGCGCAGGGCCTGGAAAAGAGCTATGGCGGCCGCAAGGTGGTCAATGGCGTAAGCCTCTACGTCCGGCGCGGCGAGGCGGTCGGTCTGCTCGGCCCAAACGGGGCCGGCAAGACAACCGCTTTCTACACCATCACCGGACTGATCAAGGCCGATCGCGGCCAAATCGAGCTTGACGGACACGATGTCACTCACCTGCCGATGTATCAGCGGGCACGACTGGGTATCGGGTACCTTCCGCAGGAAGCATCAATCTTCCGGGGCCTCAATGTGGAGGATAACATCCGCGCCGTTTTGGAAGTGGTGGAGCCGAACCGGCGGCGCCGTGAAACCGATCTCAAGGCCCTGCTTGAGGAGTTCGAAATCACGCGGCATCGCAAGACGCCGTCGATTGCGCTTTCCGGCGGCGAACGCCGCCGCGTCGAAATAGCCCGCGCGCTTGCAAGCCGGCCGAATTACATGCTGCTGGACGAGCCGTTCGCTGGCATTGATCCAAAGGCGGTGATCGAAATACAGCGGCTTGTCCGCCGGCTCACCACGCGCGGTATCGGCGTCCTTATCACGGATCATAACGTGCGTGAAACGCTGGCTCTGACCGACCGCTCCTACATCATCTATTCGGGCCAAGTCTTGATGGAGGGAAACAGGGACGACATCGTCAACGACCCGGAAGTCCGCCGGCTTTATCTCGGGGAGGATTTCCGGGTGTAATGCCGTTCGATCGGAAGCGCCCTCCTCTGGCGGCAAGTTCTGACTGCCGGCGCTTTCAGAACTCTCACCCGGAAGGCTGATCCACCCGGAGCGCTGTTTTCCACCATTAACGCCAGCGGCAAAGAAGCCGTATACAGACGGTTCAGAACCGGCTAAGCAAAAATCGGACCAATTGAGGACCCGGCTTTGCCGAAGGGCAAGTCGCATCCTTACGAGCATTGTGAGCGCGTTCCGAAATGGCGCTGTCGCAGCGGCTAGAAATCCGCCAGAGCCATGCCCTGGTGATGACGCCGCAGCTGATGCAGGCCATCAAGCTGCTGGAGTTCTCCAACCTCGATTTGGTTGCCTATGTCGAGCAAGAGCTCGAACGCAACCCCCTCCTTGAGCCTGCCAGTGAGCCAGACGCGGCCCAAGCCGCCCGGGAGAACGAGTTGCAGGGGGTGTCGCAGGAAGCAATCTTCGGCGCGCGAGATGCCGCGCCGAGCCGGCCTGACAACCTCGACGTTCCACGCACCGATGCGGGGGGGTCGCTCTCGAGTGGCGAGGATCTGGGCCGGCCCTTTGAAGGGGGCGGCGTTGGTCAGGCACGCCACCACGTTGACGGCTACAACCTGGAGGCTTTCGTTTCGGCCGAAACAACGCTTGCCGATCATTTGGCCGAACAGCTCTCTCTTGCCATGACGGATCCGGTGCGGCGCATGATTGGCCAATACCTGATCGATCTCGTGGACGACGCCGGGTACCTCTGCGGTGATATTGGGTCGGTGGCGGAGAAGCTCGCCGCCCCGAGTGGTGAGATCGAAGCAGTGTTGGCGATCCTTCAAGGCTTCGATCCGCCGGGTGTTTGCGCTCGTAATCTCGCGGAATGTCTTGCCATACAGCTCAAGGAGCGCGATCGCTTCGATCCTGCCATGCGAGTCCTGGTCGATCATCTGGACCTGCTCGCCCGCCATGAACATTCGACCCTGCGAAGGATTTGCGGTGTCACTGAGGAGGACCTCGCCGACATGATCGGTGAGATCCGCCAGCTCAATCCCAAGCCTGGCCTGGCATTCGGCCCGGTGGCCGTTCACCCAATAATTGCGGATGTTTTCGTGCGCGCGCGGCCCGATGGCGGGTTCCTCGTCGAGCTCAATTCGGATACGTTACCCAAGGTTCTTGTCAACCAGCGCTATCATGCGGATATCGCGAGGACCGCGAAAAATGCCAAGGACAAGACCTATCTCACCGACTGTTTGCAGACTGCGACGTGGCTTGTTCGTGCGCTCGATCAGCGCGCCAAGACCATCCTGAAAGTGGCGACCGAGATCGTGCGTCAACAAGATGGGTTTTTTGTGCATGGCGTCCAGCACTTGCGACCCCTGAATCTGAGGACCATCGCCGATGCGATCGGGATGCATGAGTTGACGGTCTCCCGTGTCACTGCGAACAAATACATGGCGACGAATTGAGGAATCTTCGAGCTGAAATATTTCTTCACATCTGCCATTCCGGGGGCGAACGGCGGTGAAGCCCATTCCGCTGAGGCGGTGCGTCACCGCATTCGACAGTTGATCAATGAAGAAGCTCCCGAGTTCGTGCTCTCCGACGATACGATTGTTGAACGACTGCGCACCGCGGGGATCGATATTGCCCGGCGAACAGTCGCCAAATATCGCGAGGCAATGCGGATACCTTCTTCGGTGCAGCGAAGGCGGGAAAAACAATCCACGTTGAGTGCTTCCTGACGCAGCAAGCTGTTGACAGCTGTCTCGGCCATGGATGGGCGGGTCGTCACGGTCTGCGTGAGCATGATCTTTCAAGGGGCATGCGGGCTTGCGGAAAAGATCATTCAACCAGGCAACTGAAGCGTGATAATAACTCGAGCAAGATCATCCCGCGCTGGGAGGAGCGGAGGCTATCATGCCGTTGCGTGTGTCGGGCAAGAACATAGATTCTCGGTGAAGCGCTGCGCGCTCGGATCGATACGCGAGTGTCGGAAGCCACCGCCAAATATTTCGAGGGGGGATTTTCCGGCCACGTGACCGTCGGCAGGGATGGCTTCGGGTTTAGGACGGAGTGCGTCATTCATCTCGATTCCGGCATCATGCTCGAGGCCGATGCGTTCGCATCCGATGCCTATGCCAGCGCCGATCAGGCGGCGCTGCGCCTGGAAAAACGGTTGCGGCGTTACAAACGCCGCCTCAAGGATCATCCCAGGGGGCACTGAGGCATGCGCGGGAGCGGGCGTACGGGGAACATAAGTGCGCTTTTGCGCCTTCCCTTGGGATGAGGATCGGTCCACAGTGGTCCGTTGCGGGCCTTTCATTCGGTGCTCTCTTGCGCAGCACCCAGGTTCGAGTCATGACCCCGATGCATGATCCCGGAGATTGCTGCTTCCGACTGGGATCATGTTTCAAGACACACCGATGGCAACTTCGGCTTGGCTAGGCCGGTAGTTCTTTGTCCGGCTCAGCTCGCGGTTCTGGAAAAACCCATGCTGCTCACCGATGTCGTCGCGCCGAATGCAATTCTTCCAGCGTTAAAGGTCAGCGGCAAGAAGCAGGTGCTGCAGGAGCTTGCGGCCAAAGCTGCGCAGTTGTGTGGCCAGAACGAGCGTACAATATTGGAGACCCTGCAGCAGCGCGAAAAACTTGGCTCGACCGGCGTCGGCAATGGCATCGCCATCCCGCACGGCAAGCTCCCCAAGCTTGGCAAGCTGTTCGGGCTCTTCGCGCGGCTGGAAAGGGCGATCGATTTCGAGGCGCTCGACGGCCAAGCCGTCGATCTCGTGTTCCTGCTGCTGGCGCCGGAAGCCGCGGGGGCTGATCACCTCAAAGCACTGGCGCGAGTGGCGCGGTTGCTGCGCGACCCTGACATTACGCGAAAGCTACGAGAGTCACGTGATGCCGAGGCGCTCTATGCGGTCCTGGCGATGCCGCCGGCAAGTGCAGCGTAGTTCAGAGCTCAATGCACGCTGACGGTTTCCAGCTCTTGGCTCCAGGCGTTTGCGATGGCTGCCTCGCGGCTGTCGGTGAGAAGGATCGGCGTGCCGTCCGCTGCATGCAGCGCGTACAGGAGCCTTCCAGGGGCAAGCTCGGGAGCTTGCGGGAATTGCAGCTGAACGTCCTCGGAACGGATGGTCTTAAGGTACGCGATCTTGCCGCCGCCGAGCAGCGCCAGCGCCTCAGGCGAGATGGGATGCAGTCTGGAGATGATACTATCATTTGTCATGTTGCTTCTCATGGCGCTCGACACCTGGCCTTCTAACGCGTCGAGCCCGGTTCGGGTTCAGTCACTGTCGGTGATGCTGATCGTCTTCACGATTCGCTCCGGCTCCGGACGAGCGAGATCGATGGACAACAGTCCGTTCTTCAAGTCAGCACTCAGGACCTCGATGCCGTCGGCCAATACAAAGCAGCGCTGAAACTGCCGCGCCGCAATGCCGCGATGGAGATAATGTCGCGTCTTTTCGTCGTTCTGACGGCCACGAATGACAAGCTGGTTTTCCTCCACCGTTACGTCGAGCTGGTCGCGGGTGAACCCCGCAACCGCCAACGTGATGCGAAGGCGATCCGGCCGGCCGTCCTCGTCGGAAATCCTCTCGATGTTGTAGGGGGGATATCCGTCGGCCGCTTTCGACACGCGATCGAGCGCACGCTCGATTTCGTCAAACCCGAGCAGGAAGGGGCTGGACAGAGACGGAACGCGGGACATGATCTCAAAGCCCTCGCAAGCGACTTTGATGCGGGCCCTTACGGCACCCTGCACAACCGGCTGCGACCGCGTTGCGCGGCATCGCCAGCTGTTCCCAATATGGGGAGGGCAGGTTAAGGGTTCAAGAATTGTGCAAAGCTCGCCAGGGCTTGCGGCCCTCCGATGCGAACTTCGGAAGCAAAATTGACACTAGCAACTATATGATTCTAATTGGGTTTTTGAGTTTGAAGTTCCTACGCGAGTTTGCGGCAACAAATGATAGGAACTTCAAATCCACCGCACTAGCATTGCCAGGATGACTACCAACCCCGTCCCGCTTTCTCCGCCTCTTTCTCCATCTCTTTCTCCGTCTCTTGCCATCCGCGCCATCCGTTGTGTGGGTGTCGAGGTGCCGATGCGCTGCGCGCTCGGCACGAGCCGTGGCGTCCTTACCAGGGCGCCGCTCTTGCTCATCGATGTCGACACGGAGGAAGGCGTCACCGGCCGCTCGTATCTCTGGTGTTATTTCGCGGCGGCAATTCCCGCAATTGCAAAGCTGATGGAAGAGGTCGAACGCGTCGCCAAAGGGGCGCCGCTCGCACCGCTGGATATCTGGGGCAGGCTCGCCGAGCGCTTCGCGTTGATGGGCGTCCAAGGCATGGTGCGCATGGCAATGGCAGGGTTCGACATCGCGGCCTGGGATGCGCTTGCCATCGCGACGGGATTGCCCCTGGCGCGCCTCATGGGCAGCGAGTCAAAGCCCATTCCTGCCTACAATTCCTGCGGGCTTGGCCTGATGAAGTCGCCGGACGACGTGGCGGATGAGGCGGAGAAGCTGCTCACCGGCGGCTTTCGCGCAGTAAAATTGCGGCTCGGGTATCCCACCTTGCGCGAGGATATTGCCGCACTGCATGCGGTGAAGAAGCGTGTCGGTGAGGACGTCGATGTCATGGTCGACTACAACCAGGCCCTCGATGTCGCCGAGGCGCTCGAGCGCGGATACGTCCTCGATGCGGAGGGGGTCTATTGGCTCGAAGAGCCGATCCGTCACGATGATTATCCCGGCTACGCGACGCTGGTGCATGCGCTCAAGACGCCGATCCAGATTGGGGAAAACTTTTCTGAGGTCTATGCGATGGCGACGGCGCTCGCGGCGGGCGCTGCGCGTTACGTCATGCCCGATCTCGAGCGCATCGGCGGAGTCACGGGTTGGCAGCGCGCTGCCACCCTGGCTGCCGTCCACCGTATGCGAATGTCCTCACATCTCTACCCTGAGGTAAGTGCACGTCTTCTCGCCGCCACGCCGACCTGCCATTTCCTCGAATACGTGGATTGGGCAAATCCCATCCTTGAGCAGCCGCTCAAAATCGCCGACGGCTTTGCCAAATTGACCGACCAGCCCGGCAATGGACTGAGTTGGAATGCAAAAGCGGTCGAGCGATACCGGGTCTACTGAGCGCGACCGATCTTGGTGCCGCAGAGATTTTACAATTCAACCGCCGTGTAGCCCGCACTGAGCCATCACCGCGCTTAGCGGCGTTTGCGACGCGCTATGGCGAAATGCGGGGCAGAACCCGGATGTCGCTTCCGCTCCATCCCGGCTACTGGCTGACTCTGACTCTCAGCAGGATTAAGGAGCTTCTCGTTTCACGCTTCCCCGGTCGCAAGCGAGATGCGAGATTGGGCGATGCTGGTTACCGATGGGAGGACAGATTGCCCGTGATGTCGGGAAAACGCGCTTTCCTTGATCTGCTCAAGCAGGAAGGCGTCGAGGTGATGTTCGGCAATCCCGGCACGACGGAGTTGCCGCTCATGGACGCCTTCGCGACGGAAAACGAATTGCGCTACATGCTCGGGCTGCAGGAGGCGGCGGTCATCGCCATGGCGGACGGTTACGCCCAGGCGTCGGGCAAGCTCGCCGCCGTCAATCTGCATGTGGCTCCCGGGCTGGGGAATGCGATGGGCATGCTCTACGACGCGCAGAAGGCGGGCGCACCCATTCTCGTCACCGCCGGACAACACGAGCAGAGCTTCAGTGCCACGGAACCCATCCTGTGGGCTGATCTTCCGACGATTGCGCGACCGCTGGTCAAGTGGTCGGCGGAAGTGCATCGGCTCGCGGATCTGCCACGGCTGGTGCATCGCGCCGCGAAGACGGCGCTGGCGCCGCCGACAGGACCGGTGTTCCTCTCGCTGCCCGGCGATATCTTCAAGGCGGACGGCGATATCGATCTGCTCGCGCCCACGCGCGTCGGGCCACGGCTGCGCGGCGATCGCGCCGTCATCGAGGCCGCGGCATCCCTGCTGGCAGCGGCGAAGCGGCCGGTGATCATGGCCGGGGACGCGGTGGCGCAGAGCCGGGCGCACGCGGAGCTCGTGGAGCTCGCGGAGCTTCTGGGTGCGCCGGTCTATACGGAATTCGTGCCCAACACCGCATCATTTCCCTCCTCGCACCCATTGTTTCGCGGCTCAATGATCCGGCTCGCCGGGGAGGTCCGGAAAGTGCTGGAACAGCACGATGTGCTGTTCTCCGTCGGCAGCGACCTGTTCACGCTCTCGCTGCCGTCCGACATCGATCCCATGCCGCCCGGTATCACGCTCATTCACCTCGATATCGATGCATGGGAGCTCGGCAAGAATTACCCGCCGGCGGCGGCCATCCTCGGCGATCCGAAAGCAACCTTGCCGGAGATCACCTCGGCGGTTCGCGAACAGATGACCAGCGGAGCCCGCGGTCTCGCGCGCGAGCGGCTGGCGAGCGCGAGTGCGACGATCGCCGCCGAGCGCGAGGCCCTTAAGGAGAAAGCGCGCGCACTCGCCGGTAAGATCCCGGTGCAGCCCTTGGCCCTTTTGCACGCAATCGGCGAGACGCTGCCGAAGGATACGATTGTGATCGAGGAGGCGCTCTCGTCGGCTCCCGGCATGCGGCAGCTTATCCGCAGCGACGATCCACAGAGTTATTTCGGGTTGCGCGGCGGAGGAATTGGTTGGGGTCTGCCGGCCGCGATCGGCGTGAAGATCGCCTTGCCGGATCGGCCGGTCGTTGCTCTCATCGGCGACGGCAGCGCCATGTACACCTGCCAGGGACTCTGGACGGCGGCGCACTATCATATCGACGCCGTCTTCGTGATCCTCAACAACAGCTCGTACCGCATTCTCAAGCAACGCCTGCACGCGATGCGCGGATTGGCCGAGCAGACCGACAGCTATGTCGGAATGGAGCTCGTGGATCCCAGGATCGATTTTGTCGGGCTGGCGCGCGCTCTCGGCGTTAAAGCCGATCGCGCCCGGACCGTGCACGAAGCGACCGATCTGCTCGCAAATGCTCTCCAGGGCGCAGGTCCAATGCTGATCGACGTGGAGCTCGACCGCGCATTCAAGCCGATGTGAGGATGGGCCCCTCTAGTTCAGCGTTTCCTTGGTTCGAATCATATCAATAACGCCAGCCTCGTCCTGAGGAGCCCGCGTAGCGGGCGTCTCGAAGGACAGCCGCAAGCGAGCGAGATCGCGCCAATCTCCATCCTTCGAGACGGCGCTGCGCGCCTCCTCAGGATGAGGTCTGTGGGTTTTCCAATTGATTGGTTTCATGGAATTGCTCGTCTAGTGTCCCGATTCCGAAGTTCGCATGTGTTTGCGGCATCCTCTGATGCGAACTTCGGAATCAAAGGGACACTAGCAATCTATGGTTCTAGTGCGGGTTTGAATTTGAAGTTCCTACACGAGTCTGCGGCAACAAATGATAAGGAACTTCAAATTCACCGCACTGGTGAGCTCAGAATTCCGTGACTTTCTTCGCGCGCTTCTCGAGGAAGGCGCGCAGGCGGCCTTTGGCCTCTTCGCTGCCTTGAGCAACTGCGGCCATCAGCGCCTCCATCATGAAGCCCTCGCGCGTTCCGGCTTCCGCAATGCGCGGCAGCGCGTGAATAACGGCGAAGTTGGTGATCGCGGCATTGCCGGCGATTTTTGCGGCGAGCTCGACCGCCTTGGCGAGGCCCTGGCCCTCTTCGACGAGATAATGGGATATGCCAAGCACTTGACCTTCCTGCGCATCGTAGACGCGGCCCGTGAGCATCATGTCGGCCATGCGCGCCGCGCCGATGAGACGGGGCACCCGAACCGAAGCGCCGCCGCCTACAAAAATTCCGCGCTGGCCCTCCGGCAAGGCGTAATAGGCTGAGCGCTCGGCTACCCGAATATGCGTCGCGGCGGCAAGCTCGAGGCCGCCCCCGACAACGGCGCCCTTGAGCACCGAGACGACAGGGACCGGTCCGAACTCCATCTGCTCGAACATGCGGTGCCACATCATCGAATGCGTCACGCCCTCGATCGTGCTGCGCTCGGACAATTCTGTCAGATCGAGGCCGGCGGAAAAATTGTCGCCGATTGCCTCGATCAACACGACTTTCACGTGCTCGGGCAAGTTGGAGAAAAAGGCGCCGATGCCGCGAACCGCCGGGTCATTCAGAGCGTTGCGCTTCTCCGGTCTCGCCAGCCGGAGAATGGCAACCTCATCGCGCCACTCGACTTGCAGTGATTGCGGCAGCGCCAGTTCGTGGTTCTGTGACATCGGTCTGCCTTATGAGCTCTCGCCTGTATCCTTGCAGCGCGGTGCATCGAAATCCAGCACCAACCAATGCCCACAGCGACGGCAGCTGCCGCGGCGGGGGCGAGACAGACGCCTGTTCCGCACTCCGTATTTCGATCCCCACTGCGCCGCAGTCGCAGAGCCCCGCATTTCCCCACAAAGTTTTCCGGCCCCGCGGGAACAAGTATCGCGCGAGCGCATTGATGAGGCGGGACGTGACTAAGGGGATTTTGCCATGACAATCGCCTGCCTTCGGACGGGATCGGTTCCCGCGGCTGTGCAATTTGCGCCGGCGGAACAATCAACCACAGATGTGATGCTGATGCGGCGGATCGCTCAGGGCGATCAGCTCGCCATGCGGACCCTGTTTGCGCGACATCAGTTGCGCGTCTACCGCTTCGTTCTGCGGCTGGTGAGAAACGAGGCGATGGCGGAGGACATCGTCAGCGACGTTTTTCTGGATGTCTGGCGGCAAGCCGGGCGGTTCGAGGCGCGTTCCACGGTAGCGACGTGGCTTCTGGCCATGGCGCGGTACAAAGCGCTCTCGGCCATGCGGCAGCGCACGGGTGTGGAATTGGATGCCGACACCATGGCCAACATTCCGGACCCCGCCGATGGTCCGGAGGCGACTCTGCAGCAAAAAAGCGATGCTCAAGCGCTGCGCGCGGGGCTGTCGCAACTGTCTCGCGCGCATGCCGAGGTCGTGGATCTCGTCTATTATCACGGTAAGACGATCTCCGAAGTTGCCGATATTCTCGCAATTCCGGAGGCAACGGTGAAGACGCGGATGTTCTATGCCCGCAAGAGACTTGCGGCGCTCCTGCAATCGGACGCCGCGCCGGTCCTGCACTGATCGGGTGTCCGGCTCGTCCACTCGGGCTCCATCCCTCCCCCGCTCGCGGGGGAGGGTGGCCGCCAAAGGCGGCCGGGTGGGGGGCCACGGGCGAGCTAAAATCGCTCGTAGGTGCGAGAGAATCACCCTGAATCAGGTATGCGCGAGCCCCCACCCGGTCTCGCTTCGCTCGACCACCCTCCCCCGCAAGCGGGGGAGGGATTAAGGTGCCGCGTGAACAATCAAACATCAGCGGGAGGAGAGCGTGAAATTTTTTTCTGCCTTGCTTCTTCTTGGGCTAGTTGCAACCCCGGCGTGGACGGATGACATTCCGCGGTTCCAAGTTGACGCCGCGTGGCCCAAGCCTTTGCCCAATCAGTGGATCATGGGCCAGGCCGCAGGCGTCGCGGTTGATGCCCAGGACCATGTCTGGGTGATTCAGCGTCCGCGCACGCTGACCGACGACGAAAAGGCGCTCACGCTTGCTCCCCCGCGCTCAAAGTGCTGCCGACCGGCCCCGCCCGTGATGGAGTTTGATGCCGAAGGCAATCTGATCACGGCCTGGGGCGGTCCTTGGGGCGGCCCCGGCGAGAAATACGACTGGCCGCAGAACGAGCACGGGATCAGCATCGATCCGAGCGGCTTCGTCTGGATCGGAGGCAATGGAGAAATCGACGGGCAATATCTGAAATTCACCCGCGCAGGTGAATTCGTGCTCCAGATCGGCAAATCCGGACCGCAGACCAACAGCAACGATACCACCCGTCTTGGCCGACCGGCGGATGCGGAAGTCGATCCTGAAACGAACGAAGTCTATATTGCCGACGGCTATTTCAATCGCCGCGTCATCGTATTCGACGCGACCACGGGCGCCTACAAACGGCACTGGGGCGCCTATGGCAAGAAGCCGACCGACGAAAAATTGCCGGCTTATAATCCGGCAGCAGCGCAGTTCGGCAATCCGGTGCACTGCGTGAAGATAGCGAGGGACGGGCTCGTCTACATTTGCGACCGCTCTAACAATCGCATCCAGGTGTTTCGCAAGGACGGCGCCTTTGTGAAAGAGTTTGTCATCGAAAAGAGCACCCTTGGCCCGGGCTCGGTATGGGACCTGGACTTCTGGATCGATCCCAATCAGACCTTCCTGTTGAACGCCGACGGCTCGAATAACGAGGTTCGAACGTTGCGCCGCGACACTGGCGAGATCGTCGGAGCCTTCGGCCGTAATGGCCGCAATGCCGGCGAGTTCCACTGGGTGCACAATCTGGCGGTCGATTCGAAGGGCAACATCTACACAACCGAGGTGGATACCGGTAAGCGGGCGCAGAAATTCCGCCACGTCGGGCCGGCAGCGCGATAACCCGGCGGGATAGCGCGACCGTCTGCCCCCTTGTGCATCGGCACCGTTGAGCTACAAAACGAGCGGGCTGATAATCGGCTTCCGAGCCGTCGGAATGCCTCAAACACAACGTGGGAGAAACGCAGGTGAAAAAGCCTTCCATTTGGAACATTGATCGGCGCGCGGCACTCAAGGGCGCGGCCGCCTTAGGCGCTGTTCAGGTCACGTCGCCCTTTGTCATTGCGGCGCGCGCGGCGGACACGATCAAGGTCGGCATGGTCGATCCGCTGACCGGTGTGTATGCCGCTGTGGCGCAGAACGAAGTCCTTGGCGCCAGGTTTGCCGTCGAGCAAGTCAATGCCAAGGGCGGCGTGCTCGGCCGTCCGATCGAGCTCCTCGTCGAGGATTCCGCCAATGACGTCGGCACCGGCGTGCAAAAGACGCGCAAGCTGATCGAGCGTGATGGTGTCCAGTTCATTATCGGCGATGTGAATTCCGGCATCGCTCAGGCGATGGCGCAAGTGACCAACGAAAAGAAGGTGCTTCACATCGTCTCCGGCGGCCACACCGACGGCATAACCGGCAAGGACTGCAAGTGGAACGTCTATCGCGTCTGCAACACGACGCGTATGGAAGCGAACTCGGTCAGCGATCTCCTGTTCCAGAAATACGGAAAGAAATGGCACTTTATCACGCCGGACTATGCCTTCGGCCATACGCTGCAGCAGGCCTGCGCCGCCAATCTGAAAAAGCTGGGCGGCACCGTCACCGGAACTGAGCTCACCCCGCTCGGCACCAGCGATTTCTCTGCGTACCTCATCAAGGCGCGCGCCGCCAATCCCGAGGTCCTCCTTGTCCTGGTGCAGGGGAGCGACATGGTGAACTGCCTCAAGCAGATCGCCCAGTTCGGGATTGACAAGCAGATTCACGTTGCCGGCACGCAGCAGGAGCTGGAATCGCTTGCGGCGATGCCGCCCGAGGCGCGCGTCGGCGTCTGGATGTTCGAGTGGTATTGGAAGCAGCCGAACGTCCCCGCCCTGGATCAGTTCGTCGCCGACATCCGCAAGCGAAGCAATGGCAAGGTGCCGACGGCACGCACATGGTTCGGCTTCACGTCGATGCACAGCTTCGCGCTGGTCGCAAACGAGGCGAAGACGCTGGACGGCGTCAAGCTCGCTCAGGCGCTCGGCGACTTCGAATTGCCGCCGGAAGTCAAGCTGCAACCCAACAAGGTCTACTATCGCAAAGGCGATCATCAGCTCATGACGTCGGCCTTCGTCGGCGGGGCGCTGACGAAGCCGGCCGGGGATCCGGAGGATCTGTTCAGGGTGGATAATGTCATCCCCGGGGACACCACTGCGCCGCCCGTCTCCGAGACGGGATGCGCAATGCAAATGCCGAGCTGACGTGCTGATTGACTGAGCGAAACCCGGCCTGGAATGGGCGGGTTTCGCGAGGCTTGAGCCGCTGGGGGCATGACACAACTCCTCCTCTTCAACATCACCAACGGCCTGATCATCGGCGCGTTCTACGTGCTGATGGCGCTTGGCCTGTCGCTCATCCTCAACCTGTCGAATGTGATCAACTTCGCTCATGGCGGTTTTCTTGTCATCGGCGGTTACATCGCCTGGACGCTGACGCCGTATGTCGGGTTCTGGGGCGCGTTGCTGCTCTCGCCGCTGATCACGGCCATGATCGGGCTGGTGGTCGAACGCGTTCTCATACGGCGCGTCTATGGACGCGATCCGCTCTACAGCCTGCTGCTCACTTTCGGCCTCGCCTTCATCATCGAGGACGGCACGCGCTATATCTGGGGGGCGCAAGGACTGCCTGTGTCCGTGCCCGCGATTCTTGCGCAGCCGCTGAGTTATGAGTTTTTCTTCCTCACCGGCTATCGCGTGTTCATGGTCGGCGTGGTGGCGGTCGCAGTGGCCGTGCTCTTCGTGTTGCTGCGCTATACCCGCGCCGGGGTGCGCATTCGCGCCGGCACATTCGATCTTGAGACGGTAGCCGCTCTTGGCATCAACATCCGCGTGCTGCGCTCGCTCAATTTCGCTGTCGGAATTTTCCTCGCCGGCCTGAGTGGGGTCCTTGCCAGTGGTCAGCTCGGCCTTGAATCAACGATGGGAACCGGCCTGCTGATGCCGAGCTTCATCGCCATCATCGTCGGCGGCGTGGGCAGCCTGACGGGAACGCTGCTTGGCGGCCTCCTCATCGGCGTTGCATCCGGGATCACGACAGTTTTCCTCCCGCAGGCCAGCGAGGCCGTCATGTACGTCCTGATGGCGGTAGTGCTGCTGGTGCGTCCGCGCGGTTTGCTCGGCGAAGAAGGCATGATGACGTGACGAGTTCGGAGCGGGCTCGGCGGCTTGCCATTCCTGCTGCAATCTGGCTGTCGCTGGGAACAGCGCCGTTCTGGATGCCATTTCTCGGCGGCTACACCGCCTTGGGCACGCGTGTGCTCGTGCTTGGCCTCGGGGCGATGTCAGTGAATTTCCTCCTCGGCTTCACCGGCGTTCTCTCCTTCGGGCACGCGGCATGGTTCGGGCTCGGCGCCTATGGTTGCGGTCTGGCGCTGAAATTCGTTGCGTCGAGCACGCCGCTGGGCCTTGCTGCCGGTACCGTGCTGGGCGGCATCGCCGGCGCGCTTGCTCGGCGCGCTGATGGTGCATCGTCGCGGCGTCTACTTCGCGATGGTGACGATCGCCTTTGGCCAGGTGTTCTACTATATCGCATTCCAATGGAGCTCGTTGACCGGCGGTGATGACGGGCTGCGCGGCTTCTCGCGCCAGCCGCTCGATCTCGGATTATTTCAGATAGATTTGCTGCACAACGACATCGCCTTCTTTTACTTCGTTCTTTTTTGCTTCGCCGGCATCGTCGCCATCATGGCATTCATTTTGCGCTCGCCGTTCGGAGACACCATGATCGCCATTCGCGAGAACGAGCGCCGGGCGCGATTTCTCGGAATTCCGATCGAGCGCCACATCTGGATCGCGTTCACGCTGTCATGCTTCTTCATGGCCTTTGCCGGATCGCTCTACGCGCTGGTCAACAATTTTGCCGATCCCCGCGGGCTGCACTACAGCCTGTCCGGGGATTTCGTCATCATGGCCGTCATGGGCGGGATGCGAAACTTCTGGGGGCCGCTTCTCGGCGCCGTCGTGTTTGTCGTGTTGCAGGATTACATTTCCAGCATCACCATCAACTGGATGTCGTTCATCGGCATGTTGATCGTGCTGGTGGTGCTGTTCTTCCCGCGCGGCCTTTTGGGACTATTGCGGACAAGGGCGGCGACGTGAGCGTGCTCGAGGTCAGGAGCGTCAGCAAGCGCTTCGGCAGCCTTGTCGCGGTGCAGGATGTCTCGCTGAGCGTCGCGCGCGGCGAGCTGCGCGCGGTGATCGGGCCGAACGGCGCGGGGAAGACCACCTTTTTCAATCTCATCAGCGGGTTCTTGCGTCCTACCGCCGGCGCCATTTTTTTCGATGGTCGCGACGTTACCACCGTGCCGGCGCATCAACGCGTGGCGCTCGGAATGGCGCGCACTTTTCAGATCACCGAAATATTTCCCGAGCTCACCGTGCTTGAGAATGTCCGCATCGCCACGGAGGTCGCGTGCGGATTCCGTCTGCGGCCATGGTTGAGCGGCGTGGAGGCTGCCGAGCTGCGCGCGCAGATCATGGAGACCATGGCGCTCACCGGGCTTGCCGCAAAGGCAAATCGCCTGGTTGGGGAATTGGCGCATGGCGATCAGCGTGCCGCGGAGATTGCGATGGCGCTGGCGCTGCGTCCACGTCTCCTGCTGCTCGACGAGCCCACCGCCGGCATGGGCGATCACGAGACTTATGAGATCACGCAGCTTATCCGCCGTCTTCACAAGGCAAATGATCTGACCATCGTGCTGATCGAGCATGACATGCGGGTCGTATTCGGCCTTGCCGACCGGATCACCGTGCTGGATCAGGGCCGTATGCTGGCCGAAGGCGTACCGGCCGAGATCGCCGCCAACCCCGCGGTGCAGGCGGCCTATCTGGGTAAGGTCGCATGACGGCCGCGCTCACCGCTCAGGGGCTCCATACCTACTATGGCAAAAGCCATATCCTGCACGGCGTCAGCCTCGAGGTGGCCGATGGCGAGATCACGGCGCTGCTTGGCCGCAACGGCGCGGGCAAGACCACGACGCTGCGCAGCCTGATGGGGCTCACGCCGCCGCGCGAAGGGCAGATCACGATTTTCGGAACTGACACGACGCGGTGGCCCACGTTTCGTATCGCTGCCCTCGGGGTCGGCTATGTCCCGGAGGGGCGCAGGATCTTTCCCAACTTGACGGTGGAGGAAAACCTCAAGGTCCCGTTGGAACGCGCGGGGCCCTGGACGGTCGCGCGCCTGTTCCAGCTGTTCCCGCGCCTCGCCGAACGGCGCGCTAATCGCGGCCGTCAGCTCTCCGGCGGGGAGCAGGAGATGCTTTCGATCGCCCGAGCGCTGCTGCTCAACCCCAAGCTTTTGATTCTCGACGAGCCGTCCCAGGGACTTGCGCCACTGATCGTGCGCGAGGTGTTTCGCGTGGTCGCACAGATGCGAGACGAAGGGATGTCGGTCCTGCTGGTGGAGCAGAACGTGCGCATGAGTTTCGAGATTGCGAAAAACGTCTATGTGCTGGACGATGGCGCCGTCGTCTATTCAGGCTCAGCGCACGAGCTTGCGGCGGACGAGGCGCGCGTCCAGGCAATGGCGGGCGCCAGCGCGGAGGAGTGGAGCCCGGCGTGACTTAGGGGGCCATAAAAGGCGCTTGGCGCTTTCAGCCGTCCGGCTCTAGCACGAGCGATAGCTCGGGCAAGGAGGGCAGCTCAAATCGATGCAGGCCATGGCGCCGGGAGCGCCGCCAGCAGCGATAGCGAGAGCGATCGTCGCCCAGATTACGATCCGTTTCATTGTCATCTCCGAAAGTTGCTGCCGGGTTCGACTTTCCTTCGACGTTGGTATTTCTGCCGCAACGTGGCCGTCCTTCTTTAGGCGGTCCAGGATACGGTGGTTCCGCGGCCGGTCCTTACCGCTGCATGTGGCGGTCGAAGAAGCGCGCGATCTCCTCAAAAGCTTCGCGTGTCTCCGGTGCATCAGGATTGATCGTGTATTGCGCGTGCGACAGGCCCTCAAACACCTGCAGATCGGCCTCCACGCCGGCGCGGCGTAGCTTCCGGTGGGTGCGCACCGTCAGGCTCAGAAATAAGTCGCGCGTGCCCGAGATCAGGATTGTTGGTGGAAAGCCGTTGAGGTCGCCGTAGATCGGCGACAGCATCGGGTCCTTCAGATCGCGCCCATTGGCATATAGATACGCCGAGTCCTTGAGATAACCGTCGTAGGAAACCTGGAAGTTGTCGACCAGGTTATGGCTGTAGAAAGTGTCACCGGTCTTTGTCATGTCCGACCAAGGCGAGCCTGGCGCGATTGCCGCCGGCAGCGGCAATCCTTCCTGCCGGGCGCGCAGGACCAGCGCCATGGTCAGCGCGCCGCCGGTCGAGGTTCCGAACACCGCGATCCTTTGCGGCGGCACGGTTTTGAGGAGCTCACGGTAGACTGCGACGGAGTCGTCGAGTGCCGCCGGATACGGCGCGTCACTACTGGTGCGATAGTCGACCGAGATCACCTTGGCGCGCCCGAAACCAGCCATCAGGGTGCCTTCCCGGGTCCCGGGCTCCCCGGGGTTGAGCACGTAGGCACCGCCGTGGAAGTGTATGAAGACGCGGTTTTGGTTCTCGGGCGCGATCGTCTGCGGGGTCAGGACGAAGACATTGACGCCGCCGATCGTCGCCTGTTCGAGCTTGACCCCGAGCTTCTCGCGCATCGCCGGGAGCAGCGTCTTAGCGGGCGCCGCGACCTTGGTGACCAGTTCCTTCCACTCGGCGATGCTCTTGGGATGAATGTCCCACGGAGCCGGCGGTGCTGCTACCAGCGGGCGCATCTCGGGGCTGATGTCCTCAGGCACCCATAGCGTATAGGCCGGGATTTCGCGCCCCTGCTCTGTGCTTACGGTCTGCGCCAGCACCGCAGTGGCCGACACAGCGAACGCGGACACGACGACGACCATACGGTGCAACATCATCGCGATTTCCTCCCGCACTGGACCGGCGCAGGGCCGGTCGCGGTTGTCCTTTTTGGGCTGGGATCAGCGTACTGGTACTCTGCTGAAACGCAAACCTGCCGCCTCGGCAGCCCATTACGCACGAGATGGAGCGCAACTATCGCCTGGATTTCGAACGAGGTCCGACGTTTGCTGCGCCCGCGCAGCAATCGGCCATGCGCGTTGCGCCGTTGAGCGGCGACACAAACTCGCGCCGTTTCAAGCCATCGAGGTGAATTGGGACTTCCACCAACCAGGGCCACTCGCAGGCTCTCGGTTTGGCGAGGACCAGTCAGCACGTATCCGAGCCCGGTGGCGACCGGTTGGGTCATTCGCGCCCGAGCCAACCCGCGGCGCTGGCGGATCCGCGGTTGGTCGAGGCAGCGTAGCTCTTTTGGAACCCCTTGAGCTATAGAGTTCATTGCTATAGCTCCAAGGATGATTTCGTTCGGAGCCCGCGCGTGCGCCTCCACAAACAGGTCAACCAGAAGACGCTTGATGGTGATCGGATTGTGACAAATCTTATGGTATCGCGTCGGCTGCAGCCGGCTCAGCTCCAGCCGATTGAGTGTCGATTTTCCCGCCACCGGCGCGCAATCTTCGCGTCGCGCTTCGAGCTTGCCCGCCAAAATCGCCATCATCGGATCATGGCGCAACTCGTCGTGATCGTTGAGGTCCTCGTAGCCAAGCGCAATCCCGAACACGCGCTGCGCAACCAGCGTCACCACCTCGTGCTCGATATATTCTTGACGGCGCGTGTCCCCAAAACAGCCCGCAAATCGAGACATCATTCCAATGGCTCGATCCGCCGCACCCAACAGCAGCGCCCCCGCATCCGAAGTAATCATCCCGCCATCAAACGCCGCTACGACTTCGCGTCGTTCAACGGTTCCAAATCCAAACAAATCTGCGCTACACTCTGTCGGCATCGGGGCGCTCCTCGAATCATCGCGAAGTCGTTCTCGCAAAACAACTTTCGCTGATTCGGCGCTCCGATGCGCTAATTATGTGAGATATCCAGGCTAGCCCGCCGGCGGCGGCAGGAACATCACTTCGTGCTTCGCCGACAGCGCCACCACCTCTGGCGGCGATTGTTCCTTCATGCTGTGGATTGCCCAGAACAGATCGTAGAGCTTGCGCGTCGGAGTGACCCAGAAGAAGCACTTCACGCTCTGGTCGCTCTTGTTGAAGATGCCATGGGGAATATTCATCGGCAATCGGATCAGGTCGCCGGAAGTCGCGACGTAATCGTGGCCATCCAGCAGGAGGTCGAACCGGCCCTCGAGCATGTAGATGAACTCATCCTGGGTCGGATGGATATGCGGAGGCACGGCCGTGCCGGGCGGAAAAGTCGCGTGCCAGGCAAAGCAGCCCTCGCTCACCTGCTTCGGCACATAGGTCTGGCCGAGAATATTCCAGCTGATGCCGTCAATGCCGGTTCCGGCCTTGGTGATGCCGGCGGTAAAAGGCGCCATCCCCGCACTCCCTTTGATGATCTTCGCTCGCCTTTGCGAACCATAAACAAAAACGTTCGCTGGACAATGGCATGGACGCAGCCTGCCAGGGCGCGGCGCTCTCCGTCATGACCGGGACTTGTTCCGGTCATCCACGACTTGCTTTCCTGGAAAGAAAGACATGGACCGTGACAAGCACGGCCATGACGGTAACTCGCTTTGGAGGCAGTTTTCGATTACGGTGAACTTTCCCCGTCAATTGGACCAGCCGGAGGCAGGCATGAAGACCGCATACCGCATTGTTATTGCCGCGGGCATGACATTGCTCCTCGTCTCCGCGGCGCAGGCGCAGGACAAGCAGCAGGACAAGCTGAAAATTGGCCTGATCGCGACGCTGTCGGGACCGCCGGCGGTTCTCGGGCAGCAACTGCGCAATGGCTTCACTCTGGCGGTGAAGAATCTCGGCGGCAAGCTCGGCGGACGCGAAGCCGACGTGATCGTGGCGGACGACGAGCTCAAGCCGGATGTCGCGATCACCAAGGTCAAGGCGCTGGTGGAGCGGGACAAAGTCGAATTCATCGTCGGCCCGATTTTTTCCAACATCCTGCAAGCCATCATGAAGCCGGCGACCGAAGGCGGCGCCATCCTGATCAGCCCCAATGCCGGCACCTCGAATTTCGCGGGCAAGGAGTGCAATCCAAATTTCTTCGTGACCTCCTACCAGAATGACCAGGTGTTTGCCGTGTCGGGTAAGCACGCCCAGGACAGCGGCATCAAGAAGGTTTATCTGATCGCGCCCAACTATCAGGCGGGCAGGGACGCGCTTGCCGGCTTCAAGTCCGCCTTCAAGGGAGAGATCGCCGATGAGGTCTACGTGCCGCTTAATCAGCTCGACTATGCCGCCGAGCTGTCCAGGATAGCCGCGGCCACCCCCGACGCGGTCTACGTGTTTCTGCCCGGAGGCATGGGCGTCAACTTCGTCAAGCAGTTTCGCCAGGCCGGGCTCGCCGACAAGATCACTTTCCTGTCCGCCTTCACGGTCGACGAATCGACTCTGCCGGCGCAGCAGGATGCCGCGCTTGGCTTCTTCGGCGGCGCCAACTGGGCGCCCGACCTGGACACGCCGCAAAACAAGGCGTTCGTTGCCGCTTACGAGAAGGAATTCGGCGCCGTGCCCGCGACCTACGCGTTCCAGGCCTACGACGCCGCGCTCCTCATCGACAGCGCGGTTCGACAGGTCGCGGGCAATCTCGGCAACAGGGAAGCGCTGCGCGCCGCGCTGATGAAGGCAGATTTCAAGTCGCTGCGCGGCAATTTCAAGTTCAACACCAATCACTATCCGATCCAGGACTTTTACCTGGTCAAGGTCGCCAAGCGCAGCGATGGCAAATACGAGACGCAGATCGTCAAGAAAGTGTTCGCTAACGATGCCGATCCGCACGCCAAGGACTGCCCGATGAAGTGACATGCTGGAAATACGCATCGTCATGGCCGTGATTGTGACGGCCATCCACGTCTGTTTCTTCTGATGCGCTCAAGACGTGGATGCCCGGCACAAGGCCGGGCATGACGAGAAGCAATATATGAGCTTCGCTCTCCTCTTTGTTCAGATTCTCAACGGCGTGCAGCTCGGCGTTCTTCTTTTTCTGATCGCGGCCGGTCTTACCCTGGTGTTCGGGGTGATGAACTTCATCAATCTTGCGCATGGCGTGCAATACATGCTGGGCGCGTATCTCGCTGTCACTTTCTATGCGGTCACGGAAAACTTTTTCGCCGCCATGGCGCTGGCGCTGCTCGCCACGCTTTTGTTCGGCGTGCTGCTGGAGCTCCTCGTATTGCGGCATCTCTACGGTCGCGATCCTCTCGATCACGTTATCGCGACCTTCGGAATCATTCTCTTCCTCAATCACGGCGTGAAGATCGTCTGGGGAGCGGCGCCGCTGAGCTTGCCGGTACCTGACGCGTTGGCGGGGTCGGTGTCATCGGTGGGTGGATTGCCGTATCCCGTGTGGCGGCTTGTCATCATCGGCGCCGGGCTGGCGAGCGCGGTGCTGCTCTATGTGCTGATCGGGCACACGCGGCTGGGCATGTTGATCCGCGCCGGCGCGTCGCACCGCGCCATGGTTTCCGCGCTCGGCGTAAACATTGGCCGCCTGTTCACCGTCGTGTTCGGTCTCGGCGCGATGCTGGCGGGCTTCGCCGGAATCATGGTCGCTCCAATTCTTTCGGTCGAGCCGGGAATGGGCGACAGCGTCCTTATTCTGGCGTTCGTCGTCATTGTTGTGGGTGGGATTGGCTCGATACGCGGCGCTTTTCTGGCGGCACTGGTGCTCGGCGTGGTGGATACGCTGGGGCGCTCATTCTCGGTCGACATTCTGCGTCTGCTGATGGGACCATCGGCGGCGCGAACCATCGGTCCGGCGCTTGCGTCCATGCTGATCTATCTGCTCATGGCCGTGGTGCTGTATTTTCGGCCGAGCGGCCTGTTTCCGGTGCAGGGCCGTTGAATGCCCGTCAATGCGCGATCGGCGGAAAAGCGCGTACGCCCGCAGGCGCCCGCAAACGTCGCTTTGCCGGTCATCCTCTTCTCGATATGTGCGCTCATTCCCGTATTGGCGGCGCTCGCGGGTGAGGGCTACGTCCTGAGCCTCGCCGCACGAATAATGATCTTCGCGATTGCAGCCGTCTCGCTTGACCTGCTGGTGGGTTGCGGCGGTCTTATCTCATTTGGCCACGCCGCCTTCGTCGGACTTGGCGCCTATGCCGTCGGCATCCTCTCCGCGCACGGCGCGCGCGACGCGGCGCTCTCGCTGCCCACAGCTGTTTTCGCCGCCGCCTTGTTCGCGCTCCTGACCGGCTTCGTCTGCCTGCGCACGAAAGGCGTGTATTTCATCATGATAACGCTCGCCTTTGGCCAGATGGCGTTCTTCACGGCAAGCTCGCTCGCGCCCTATGGCGGCGATGACGGCCTGACAATTGCCGCCCGCAACACGCTTTTCGGCGCCGCGCCTCTTCGCGACGAAAGGGTGTTCTATTATTTCGTGCTCGCCTGCCTCCTCGGCGTTTACCTTTTCTGCCGCGCTCTCGTTGGTTCGCGCTTTGGACGCATCGTCCGCGCCGCAAAGGAGAACGCTGCGCGCCTGGAGTCGCTCGGCTTCGACGTTTTTCGTTTTCAGCTCGTCGCCTACGTCATTGCCGGCGCGCTCGCCGGCCTGTCCGGCTTTCTGCTCGCCAATGCGACGGAGTTCGTCAGCCCCGCCTACATGTCCTGGCAACGCTCGGGTGAGCTCCTTGTCATGGTGATCCTCGGCGGCTTGGGCACCCTGCATGGCGCGATTGTCGGAACGGCGGCCTATCTGCTGCTTGAGGAGCAGCTCTCCGGTTACACCGAGAACTGGAAGGTGATCTTCGGACCCCTGCTGGTTCTGGTCGTGCTGTTTGCCCATGGCGGCCTCATCGGAGCGTGGGACAAGCTTGGCCGGAGATTTGGTCATGAACCATGATTGAGATTGAGCCACTGTTGCGGCTGGAAAAACTGCGCAAGCGGTTCGGCGGTCTCGTGGTCACCGACGACGTGAGCATCGATGTCGCTCCTGGCGAGCTGCATGCCATCATCGGCCCGAACGGCGCCGGAAAGACAACGCTCATCAACCAGATTTCAGGCCTGCTCGCGCCTGATGCCGGGCACATCTATCTCGCCGGGCAGGAGATCACGCACTTGCCCGTGCCTGTGCGCGCGCGGCTTGGATTGGGCAGGTCGTTTCAGGTGACTTCCATTGTGTCCGGGTTCTCGGTGCTGGAGAACGTGGCGCTCGCGGTGCAAGCGCGGTCAGGCTCCAGCTTCCGTTTTACCGGGCGCGTTGCGTCAGAAGCCATCCTCAACGACGAAGCGCTTGCCGCTCTCGCGCAAGTCGGGCTCGCGGAGGCCGCCGGCACGCAAGCGCAGAACTTGTCGCACGGGGACAAGCGCGCACTCGAATTCGCCATGGCGCTCGCTACGAACCCCAGTGTTCTGCTGCTGGATGAGCCGATGGCGGGGACCGGACACGACGAGGCCGCCCGCCTGCTGCAACTGTTGCGGGGGCTGAAAGGGCGTTTCGCAATCGTGCTTGTCGAGCATGACATGGCGACCGTGTTCGCCCTTGCGGATCGCATCTCCGTGTTGATCTACGGCCGCGTTCTGGCGAGCGGGCGGCCGGAGGAGATCCGCGCGGACGAGCGCGTGGGGGCTGCCTATCTCGGCGACGAAGACGATTAATCGCCATGCTGGAAGTGCAGAGGCTTGCCGGAGGCTACGGCGCGGCACAGGTGCTTTTCGACGTGAGCCTGTGCGTCGCAGCTGGCGAAGTGGCGACTCTCCTCGGGCGCAACGGGATGGGCAAGACCACCACCATCAGCACTATCATGGGACTGCTTCCCGCGCGCGCCGGTACGGTGATGTTCGAGGGCCGCTCGCTGCTCGGGCTTGCGCCTTACATGATCGCACAGGCCGGGATTGGGCTCGTGCCGGAGGGCCGGCAGGTTTTTCCCACGCTCACCGTCGAGGAAAATCTCATTGCAACAGCGGCCGCGCGGCACCGCGGCAGCGATCCCTGGACGCTCGATCGGGTCTACGATCTCTTTCCCAAGTTGGTCGAGCGGCGCAAGCATATGGGCGAACAGCTCTCGGGCGGCGAGCAGCAGATGCTGGCGATCGGACGAGCGCTGATGACCAATCCCAAGCTGCTCATCCTTGATGAAGCCACTGAGGGATTGGCGCCGCTGATCCGCGCCGAAATCTGGCAATGCCTCGCGCGCCTCAAAGGCTCGGGCCAGGCGATCCTCATCGTGGACAAGCATCTGCGTGCTCTCGTGCGGATCGCGGATCGCCACTTCATCATGGAGAAGGGCCATGTGATGTGGACGGGAGGGAGTGCCGCGCTCACGGCGGATTCGCAGCTCGTCCGCCGCTATCTTCAGGTGTGAATTCGTTAATGCGGTGGCAGGCTGATCCGTCATAGCCGCGAAAGCGGGTATCCAGTAACCCTTGTCGTAGAGTTGAATCAATGCGGCGGCGCATTACTGGATCGTCCGCTTCCGCGAACGATCAAGAGTGATCAATGCGGCGGCAGGCGGTGCAGGACTTCCAGGCTCCACCAGACGAAATACACACCGATCGCAGCCCCCAGTGCGATCTTGACGAGTTGTATCGCCAGCTCACCTTTTGTCATGGAAATGAGCGCATGGAAGCGTCCTAGTGCCGGGGACCCTGGCGCGTCTTCAGGAGCAGTTGCCAGCTGTCCGGCTGCGGGTTTGCCTTCGCCTCGTCGGGTTCGCGCTCATGGACGAAAGGCAGAGTCGCAAAATGCTGAGATCGGCGCGGCGGCTGCCGCTCTCCTGTTGGTTGTGCCGTTACCTTTTCCCACCATTCCGCGGAATACTTGGCTGTCATGGACAGCTACCCCCTCGCTACACGCGACAATCCAAACTTGATCAACCACAGTGGCAATACTATGCACATTTCACTGACTGCGCATGTGCATATGGCGGCGGTTCCACCTGGTGATGAGCAAGCCCCTTGTTGCGCTCACGGGCGCTACCGGTTTCATCGGGCAATATCTGCTGGCCGCTCTGACCAGCCGCGGTTATCGCATGCGCGTTCTTTTGCGGCGGCCGAGCGCTTTGCCCATGCAATCGGCAAGTGCCGTTGTCGGTGATCTCGCCCGACCGCAAAACATGGCGGCCGCACTGGCCGATGTCGATGCCGTGATTCACTCGGCCGGCATTGCGCACGCAATGTCGGGATTGCCGGAAAACGATTACCGGCTGCTCAATACGGAGGCGACCGTCCGCTTGGCGCGCGCGGCGCAACGTGCCGGGGTGAGGCGTTTCGTTTTCCTTTCGTCGATCCGTGCGCAATCCGGACCGAGCGCCCAGGACGTTCTCACCGAGGCGCTGGAGCCGCGCCCCACCGACGCCTATGGGCGCTCAAAGCTCGCGGCCGAGCAGGAGCTCGCACAGCTGGAGCTCGACTGGGCGGCGTTGCGGCTTACGCTCGTTTACGGACCGGGGGTGAAGGGCAACATGGCAGAGCTGGTACGGTTTGCGTGCTCGCCGTATCCGCTGCCGCTGGCGGCCCTGCGTGCGAAGCGTTCTCTCCTGGCGCTCGAAAATTTGACGGCCGCGATCGAGACTGTGCTCTGCGCACCGCAGCGGTTGGCGCGCGCGTACATTGTCGCCGATCCGGAGCCGTTGAGCATACCGGAGATGATCACCATCCTGCGCCGCGCGCTGGGGCGCAGGTCAGGTCTGGTGCCCTGTCCGCCGCGGCTGCTTGAGCTCGGATTGAAGACAATCGGCCGAGCAGAGATCTATCAGCGGCTGGCCGGATCGCTGGTGGCCGACCCTTCCGCGCTCGTCGCGCTCGGCTGGAATCCTCGGGTCACAACCGCGGAGGCACTTGCCGCGCTCGTGCGTGATGACAAAGTGCCAGGCTGAGTCTATCTCGCTGCTCCAGGCGGCGAAAAGTCCTGATTGCTGAAATTCGATTGCGCCGGCCGGCGAATGGCGATGTAGCCGCGGTTGGCGGCCTGATGGCACGTGTTGCAGGCGCTGGTAAGTCCGTCGAAGGCGATGGAGAACTTGGCGAAATCGCGGTTTGCGACTGCGCCTTCCAGATCGGTGATGGCGCCGGTGATTATCGCATCGATCATCTCGCCGACCGGAACATTCTGGTAGCGCGGAACGAGGTCCTGCACGTCGGAGAATACTTCCTTCATCTCGCCCAGCTCGTACGCGGCCAATTCCCAGTTGCGGGCCTCGCCGGAAAGCCAGAGCTTGGCGTGATCGACCTGAATCCTTCCCATGAACTCACCCAGGCCGGGAATATAGGCTTTCGGCAACTCGGCTTTCGTAAGGTCCTGGCTCGGCGATGGTGGTTGCGCGGACTGCTGCGGAGCATTCGTGACGGGTTGGCACTCGGCCCCAAAGGCCAAGCCCGTGATCAAGCCAGTGATAAGCAGAAATCCAAGTCGTCTCATTAAGATCTGCCCCTGACCGTCAGAGACGAACCCAAACTCCGGGATGCCACACCCAGCGTCCGCCCTCCCAGCCGTGGTGACCCTTCACCCAGATATGAGCGGGCGACGGACGAACAGGAACAACCTCGACGACCGGCGCCGGCATCGCCGCGATAATTCCGCGCGCATGGTGGCCCTTAACCCAGAACCAGGCGCCACGGCGCCAGATCCAGTGCCCGGGAACCCAGGAGAAGCCGGGACGCGCTGCCGGGACAACCTCGACAATGGGCGCCGGCATCGCTCTTTCGCCAACCACGACCGCGACCTGAGCTTGAGCCTCCCCGGTTGCCAAACCGGCTAAGAGGCCGACAGTGACAAGAACCGGGATGGCGCGGCGCCATGAGCCAAGCATCATTACTCTCCCTGACAAGACAATAGTTTGACCTGCGGCACCTGGTTGATCATGCGGTGCTCGCCCAACGAATTCCTGGCGGCACTCCGTGTCCTTCGTGTGGCAGGGATCGTCGGGCGGATAAGTTGGTCGCCATCGACCGTCCTTCGGCGCGCGCTCGGGCGCAGGTGGCGTCCTGCGCTCGCCCGTGACGGCGCCCGCGCCAAAGCATCGTCGTCAAGTGTGCCCGCGGCTCCGGAAAATTGACTGCCGCGGAATTGCGCTTAAAAGCGAGTCTCGATGATTTTAAGCGACCTCTTGCCGATAGGGGTTGCCCGCCAGTTGCCGCATGAGCCGACCTTCTCTCACGATTGCGACTTGGGACTATGATCGCGTGCGCGCGCTGTCCGATGGGCGAGTACGGGTAGAAGGATGCGACATAAATTATCTTATCATGCCTGTAGAGGAATGCTTCACGCGTGCCTTCTTCCATGGTGAGTTCGAGATAGCGGAGATCGGCTTCAGCCCTTATCTGATCGCACTCTCGCGTGGTGAGGCGCCTTACGTCGCGGTGCCGGCGTTTCTGTCGCGTGCCTTCCGGCACTCTGCGATCTATATTCGGACCGATCGCGGGATAGAAGCGCCCATCGACCTGCGTGGCAAACGCATTGGTGTCCCTGAATATCAGATGTCAGCGGCACTGTGGGTCCGTGGTTTCCTGCAGGACGATTTCGGCGTCGGCGCAATGGAAATCGATTGGGTCCAGGCCGGTCTTGAGGATGCCGGGCGGCGCGACAAATTTTTGCTAAACCTGCCGAAAGGTTTTCCGCTCACGACCGCCGGACCTGGACAGACCCTATCCGCGATGCTCGCAGAGGGAACCCTCGATGCGGTCATCTCGGCGCGGCGACCATCTTGTTTTATTGCCGGCCATCCCAAGGTCGGACGGTTGTTTCCCGACTACCGCAGCGCCGAGCGCAGTTATTTCGCTCGCACGGGCCTGTTCCCGATCATGCACGCAGTTGGTGTTCGGCGCGATATAGCAGAGCAGCATCCGTGGGTACCGGCAAGCGTCTACAAGGCTTTCCGGCAAGCAAAGCGAATGGCGGACGCCGACCTCGAGGAAACCACCGCCCTGAAAGTCGGCCTTCCGTGGATCACGGCCGAGATGGAATCAACGCAACAAGTCATGGGCAAGGATTTCTGGCCATACGGCGTCGAGCCCAACCGCGCCACGCTTTCAGCGATGGCCCGATATTCCTATCAGCAGGGACTGATGGTACGTTTGTTGGAGGTCGAAGAAATGTTCGCGGCCAGCACGCTGGGCGAAACACTGGTTTGAGGAGGGGGAACATGGGTTGTCCCGCAGGCGCGGGAAGGTTGGTGTGCCTGGTTGTCTGGCTCTGCGCGTCCATTGCAGCTCTTTCGGCATTGCTTCTTCCGCAGCTTGCGGCAGCGGAGGAGCTCCTCAGACTGGCTACGGGAGCGGCGGCTAACTGGGAGAACCAGCCGGCTCCGTTGGGACAGCAGGCCGGGATATTCAAGAAACACGGGCTGGCGCTCGAAATCCTGGCGACCCAAGGAAGCGGCGAAACCATGCAGTCGGTGATCGCCGGAGCCGTCGACATCGGCATCGGCGTCGGGACTTATGGTGCGCTCGCCGCATTTGCCAAGGGGGCTCCGGTCCGCGCCATCGGCAATCAAACTACAGGCGCCCACGATCTTTACTGGTATGTGCGAGCGGACTCCTCGATTCAGTCGCTCAAGGACGCGAATGGCAGGAGCATCGCCTTCTCAACCACCGGGTCATCGACCAACATCATTGCGCTCGCGTTGATAAAGCACTTCGGCGTCGCTGCTAAGCCAACCGCTACGGGTAATCCGGCCAACACCTTCACCGCTGTGATGTCCGGGCAGATCGACATCGGCTGGTCATCACCGCCGCTTGGAGTTGAAGCCCTGGAGCAGGGCAAAATCCGTGTGATCGCCCGCGGCAGCGACGCGCCGGAATTTCAAGATCAGACGGTGCGTGTGATCCTGGCAAACTGGTCTTCGGCAAATTCCAGTGCGCTCGCAGGCAAAGAAGAAATTATGCGACGCTTTATGCAGGCGTATGCCGAGACCATAGACTGGATGTATGCAAGTGACGCGGCGCTACGAATGTACGCTGCTGCCGCGAAGATTTCTTTCGACGTGGCGAAACGGTCGCGTGACGAGTTTTATCCCAAGAACAATCTTCGGCCGAACCGGTTGTCAGGCGTGGATCAGGCGGTGGCCACCGCGGTCGCGACAAAATTTCTCGCAGCGCCTTTGAGCAAGGCGCAGATCGAGCAATTCTTTCAATATCAGCTTCCTCCCGTCCCGTGAATAAGCGGAATTTCTGTTCACGAAATGGGCAAGTCGGACCATCCCGATCAACGTAATCGAAGTCCACTCTGACGCAATGCAATATATGCGATTGCGATCTTGAAGCCGGCGTCCAAGCGCGGAGTTTCCATGACTGTTCAGCTTATCTGCTGCTCCCATAGCCCATTGATGACAACGGACGTGCAGGAAACGACCAAGGGATTGCACGCAAAGTTCTTCCGGGAGCTCGAGCAGGCTTCAGCGGCGCTGCATGCATTCGCGCCGGACCTGGTCGTTGTGTTCGGCCCCGATCATTTCAACGGATTCTTCTATGAATTGATGCCCTCTTTCTGCATAGGGACGGCGGCCGAGGCGACCAAGGACTGGCATCTCGAAGGAGGACCACTCAGGGTGCCGCGCGAGCTCGCGATCGACTGCGTCCGTCACCTGCATGCGCGAAACTTCGATGTCGCTCTCTCGCACAGCATGAAGGTTGACCACGGGATATCCATCCCTTTGTTCAAGCTTGCCGGTGCGTTGGCGCGCTATGATGTCCTTCCAATATTCGTGAATTGTGCCGCAGATCCGCGACCGTCCTTTCGCCGGGTACGGGGTTTCGGCGAAGCGATCGGTGAATTTCTGGCGGCGCGCAACCTGCGGACCACGCTTATCGGGTCGGGCGGTCTATCGCACGACCCTCCCACGCCACGCCTGGAAAAGAGCCCGCCCGAAGTGGCGCGACGGCTGATTATCCGCCACACGCCAACCCAGGAAGAGCTCGATGCGCGCGAGCAGCGAGTCGTGCGCGCCGCCCGCGAGCTCGTTGTCGGCAAGGGGCCGTGCTTGCCGCCTAGCGAGGAATGGGATCGGGATTTTCTGGAAAGACTCCTCAGCAACAAGCTCGACGAGCTCGATGTGATGAACGACGGGGACATCGATCGCATCGCCGGATTCGGAGCGCATGAAGTACGTACCTGGGTTGCCGCCGCTGCGGCGGCGCAAAAGCTGGGCACATTGCAACCCGAGCTGCGCTATTATCACCTTATCCCCGAATGGATCACCGGAATGGGTATCGTTGTCGGCCATGCCTGAGTGACGCAGTGGCAGGTATTATTGCAACAACCGGCACAGTACGGTCAGGCGACGTGGACATCTTCTTCCGGCGGTTCGGAAGCGGCGGAAAAACGCCGCTGCTGATTGTCCATGGGCTGTCGTATTTCTCCTATGACTGGATTGAACCCGCATCCCGCCTTTCACAGGATCGGGAGGTGGTGGCGATCGACATGCGCGGCTTCGGAAACTCCAGCTGGAGTCCGGATCGAGATTACAAGCTCGAAACGCTCGCGGCGGATGTGACCCGAGTCCTTGATGCACTCGCATGGGAACGTGCCATCCTCATGGGTCATTCCTTCGGAGGACGTGTCTGCCTCGCAGACGCCGGATGGTACCCGGTGCGGGTTGCCGCATTGGTCCTGGTCGATTTCGCCCCTGATCTGGCGCCCGCTGGTCGTCGTCACGTGGCTGAACGGATTGGCCGGCAGCCGGACGTTTTTGTCTCCGTTGACGAGGCGCTCACGTATCACGGGCATGCCGACATTCCGGCCGATGCACCCGTTCGCAAGCGCTATGAGGCTTTCTTGAGGAGAGTTGATGGCGGCTTCGTCTTGCGACGGGACCTGGCATTCCGGGACAATTTCAGGCGCTCTCTCGAGACCGGCCAGCCGGCGCCGGTGCCCTTCCTCTGGCAGATGCTTGCGCAGCTTGGAATGCCAAGCCTGGTCATTCGTGCAACCAATTCCGATATGTTTGCGCCCGAGACGCTGGTGAAGGTGCGTAACTCAAATGCCCGGCTGACCACAATCGAGCTGCCAGGAAGCCACGATCTCGCGGGTGATAACGCCGCGGGGCTCGTTGCTGCCGTGCAGCGGTTCCTCGAAGCTCAGGTGACAGATGCGCCGTCCAGCTCGGCTACGCACTGATCTGGGCGCCGACATGAGCTGACCGCGTTTGGAAGCGAAAAATGACCTCGCCCGCAATCTCAGGAGGGATCAGGCATGGTGAAAACGGCATTATCGCCATCCGCAACCTGTCTCTGATCTATGATGGCGAACGCGGGCGCGCTGCGATCAAGGTTTTGGAAGGCATTACGCTCCAAGTTCAACGTGGCGAGCTCATCTGCATCATTGGACCGAGCGGCTGCGGAAAAAGCACGTTGCTCTCCATCCTCGCCGGCTATGTTCGCCCCACAGCAGGCGAAGCCCGGGTGAACGGCAAGCGTGTCGAGTCGCCAGGGTCAGATCGGCTGATGGTTTTCCAGACCCCCACGTTATTTCCCTGGTGCACGACGAAAGAAAACATCGCCTTCGGCCTGCGGTTGCGAGGCAATCGCCGCAAGGCTGGTGATGTCGGCGCGGCCGTGCAGAACCTGCTCGAGCTTATGGGGCTTAAAGGCTTTGAACAACACTATCCATATGAATTATCGGGCGGAATGCGGCAGCGGGTCGAGATCGCCCGCGCCCTCGCAGTTGATCCTGCGCTGCTGTTGATGGATGAGCCTTTCGGAGCGCTCGATGCGCTGACGCGGCTGGGGATGCAGCGGGAGATCCTGCGTATCTGGAAGGAGACCGGGAAGACCATTCTCTTTGTGACTCATGATATCAATGAGGCAGTGGTTCTCGCCGATCGTATTGTCGTGATGACGCAGCGTCCCGCGCGCATCCAAGAGCTGATCGAGCTGGATCTCGAGCGGCCGCGACGGCACGACGATGCCCGCGTGGCGGCGCTGGTGACGCGCATCGGAAGTCTCTTGAACGTCACTCTTTAGCAACATCCGCAGGCTCGTAGTGTACCGTAAAATACTCTCTCCTATATTGCTCATTCTGATTTGGGAGCTTGCAAGTCGCTATCACATCCTCAATCCTCTTATCGCGCCTCCACCGAGCACGGTGGCGGCAGACATCATCGCCATGATAAAATCAGGCGCGCTGCTCACCAATGTCGCGGCCACTCTTCAGCGCATCATCATCGGCTTTCTCATCGCAACGTTCATCTCCATAGCGATTGGCACCCTGATGGCTCGTGTCGCCATCGTTGAAGATCTCGTCGATCCGATCGTGGAGCTGATCCGTCCGGTTTCGCCGCTGGCCATTTTCCCATTGGCGATCCTCTGGTTCGGCATCGGCGACAGCTCGAAGATTTTTTTGATTGCGCTGTCGTGCTCTTTTCCAATTATTCTCAACACCTACGCCGGAGTCCGCGGCATTGACGTCGCCTATATACGGGCCGCGAGCTCCTTGGGAGCTACGCCGACTGAGATCATCACGAAAATCGTGGTCCCCGGCAGCCTTCCCCATGTGTTCACCGGTATCCGCATCGCATGGGGCATCGCGCTGATCGTTATCATCGCCAGTGAAATGATCGGAGCGACAGAAGGCCTTGGCTACATGGTCCTGCAAGCCCAGCAGACGTTTCGCGTCGAGCGGGTGTTCTCCGGCATCGTCATCATCGGCGTGATCGGATTTGCCACCGACCGGGGTCTGCGCGCTCTCAGGCGCTGTCTGCTCCCCTGGTACCGGGAGGCCCGGCAATGACGGTCGGCAGCCGCACAGGGCCGATTCATTGCTGCGAGCCGTAACCGGCTGTTATGGTGCCCGTAACTTCTGCAATGGGAGTAGCGCCATGGAACAGTGGACAACTCGCCGTGAGCTGCTGGAGCTAGGCGCAGCGGGAGCCGCCTGGATCGGGGTGGCGGTCACTGTGCGCTCTCTCGGTGTTCGGTCGGTTTCGGCCCAGACGCCGACGAAGATCACGCTCGGTTATCTGCCTCTCAATGCTCTTCTGCCGCCGTATGTGGGCCCGACAAACCCCTGGCGGGACGAGGGCCTGGAGATTTCATTCTTCAAGGCGGGCGCGGGACCCGCCGTTCTGCAAGCCCTCGTGACAGGTCAAATTCCGGCGGGCAACGTCGGCATCGGCCCTGCCATCTCCGCGGCGAGCCGGGGCTTCCCCATTTATATGCTGACGCTGGACTCAGTGGAAGCGAGGCCCAACTATCCAAACACGCGTATTATGGTGGCCAAGGACTCGCCGATCCGCTCGTTTCAGGATCTCAAAGGGAAGAAGCTTGCGGTCCACGCGCTCGGCACAATGCAGCACATCTCGCTGGGCGCAGCGCTGAAGAGCTACGGCATGCCTCGCGATCTCATCACCATCACGCAGGTTCCCATTCCCAACCAGCCGCAAACTTTGGATCAGGGGCTTGTGGATGCTGTGTACTGCGCGCCCCCTGCCGACGCAGTGGCTGAGCACCGCTTCAAGGCGCGCACTGTGGTGGAGACAGTCGATTTCATCCCCTATCTCGGATTTTCAGGCATTGCGGTGCATCGCGATTTTGCTGATCGAAATCCCGATGCAATCAAACGTCTGGTAAAAGGCGCCATCCGTCTGCAGCGCTGGATCGACGACAACGCCGCACAAGCTCGCCAAACCAGCAACAAGGCATTGGAGATACCCGACGATATATCGGAGTATGTCCGTCTCCCCTATTGCGTACGCAACGGCCTGCAGGTCATTCCGAACGTCTGGCATGTTTACTACATGATGGAAGACGCAAAGGTGATCGATCCAATCGAAAACTTCCGGGCGCTCGTAGATAGCTACTTCATTGAACCTGCTAAACGTTTCACCTTGCCCGCGGTCGAAGAGGTTGGCAGGCAGAACGACCCCGTGCTGGACAGCGTACGCGCTCAGCAGCTCCCGCTGCTCCCTAAGCCGTTCCAGGAGTACCTCGGGCCGTGGGAGACGGCCTGATGATGTCGGCGTTCGGGCAGCGCGCGACCGGGTTGTAATTTCGGTGCCGGCGAGAAAATTTGGGGGCAGCCAAGCGCCGATCCGCAAAATTCCTCGAACCATGCAGATACATGAGCAGCAAATTGCCCGACATTCTTCTCGTCGGCAGCGTCCCGCTCGCGAACGCGGAAGCCGTGTTTCGTGCGGTCGGGCAGACGCTTGGGGAGCGGGTCCGGCGCATTCCCGACGGTGAGACGGGTGGCCGCCTCAACTGGGTTGAGTGGCAGGCGGATGTGTTCGGCAACCACGCTTGCTTTGAGCTGAGTGACCCGGCAGGCAGCCTGGATGACTGGCGCAACAGCGACGCGAAAGGCGCTTCGCGAGCGCGGTCTTGGTATCGCCTGAAGGCAGATGCCGACCCTGAGAAATTGGAGTTCGGCGACCTCGGCTACGCGCGGGCCGCAGTTGAATCGTTCGCCATCTTTTCTCGCTGCAGGACCGAAGGAGCGCTCTCCGCACGTGCGAAATTTCAGGTGTCGTTGCCGACCCCCTATAACGTCATTGACCAGCGCGTCCATCCGGCTGACCGGGTGAAGGTCGAACCATCCTACGAGGCACGGCTGCTGAGGGAAGTTGATGCGATTTGCGCTGCAATCCCTCACGACCAGCTGGCGATTTAGTGGGATGTTGCGCACGAGGTGCAAAACCTGGACGGCGCCCGTCCCCACTGGTTCATGGAGCCTGAGCCGGAAATACTCAAGCGCCTCGATCGCGTGTGCAGTGCAATCCCACTCGGTGTCGAGCTTGGGATTCACCTTTGCTACGGAGACTTCAATCACCGGCACATTATCGAGCCTAGCGACACCACTTTGATGACGAGGCTAAGCAACCAAATGGCAAAATCATTTGGCCGTCCTATAAACTGGATACACATGCCGGTTCCGCGGGGTCGATCGGACCCGGAGTACTTCGCGCCCCTCGCACAATTGCGGCTAAAGCCCGAAACACGCGTATATCTCGGGCTTGTCCATTACTCTGACGGAATTGCCGGCGCATCGGCGCGTATGCGATCAGCTGCCGGCTTCCTGCCTGATTTCGGTATCGCTACCGAGTGCGGATTTGGCCGGCGCCCTCCCGAAACCGTCATGCCGCTGCTGGCGCTCCATGCGGAAATCGCCGATGCTTATCGCGGTAATGTAAATCCGCGTGCTTAGATGCAGACTCACTCGCAAAGATGACAGGTGCCAGGCTCCGCACGGCGCCCGATCGATGCTCCGCTTCATGGTTCAGCCGGACGGAGAAAAAAGCGACATTTTGTGATGGCCATCACTTTTGGCGGATACACAATGCGTATTCTATCCGTCGTGACAGGTTCTCGGAGTGGAAAGATAAACGACGCTTAGGCGGGTTCCATCCATGTCATTGATGTCCAGTCCTTTGGGCGCAAAGGTCATGCGCGCAGCTTGCGTCACGGCGACCGCCGGCGTCATTGCTGTTTTCGTCGGCGCCCGCGCCGCGCAGGCGGATTGCGCCGATTTGCTGGATCGCTTCAATACGGCAATCGCAGCGCGCTCACTTGCGGAGGCAACGAGCATTGAGACGCAAATCGCCGGCGATGCGGTTTGCGGTGGCCGCCTCGTCGATGTGCAGCGCCGGCGCGCGGCGCTCCAGCTGACGCTCGCTCAGCAACTCCTAAGTCCGGGGGCCCCTGCCGAGGCCGCCGAGGGGCTGATCGTGGAAGCCGATCAGCCGGAGGTGCTGTGGCAGGCCGCCAAGGCGGTTGCGGATTTGCGCTTCTCCCAGCGCCGCTATGCGGATGCGACCATGGCTTTCGAGCGCGCGATCGAGATCATCCGCAATCCGGTGAAGACGCCGCAAGCTCCGAGCAAGACCACGATTGGCCAGCTCGTTGACCGCGCGACCCAGTCGCGGCTGCTTGCGGCGAACGAGGAGGACAAGCTCCATCCCGCTGTTTACGTTTCCGCAGCCAAGGATCACCGCGATGGGTCACCCGCCGGCTCGCTGTCCGAGGACATCCGTGGCTTTCGACCGAGCGTGATCCCGTTGCCGATCCAGTTCGAGACCGCCGCCGCTGTCTTGTCGCCGATCGGAAACAAGGCCGCCAAGGAGCTCCTGGAAGCATTGCGACATCAAAAGCCCCAGCACCTGACAATTGTTGGCCACACCGACGATCGCGGCGGGGATGCCTATAATCTTCGCCTCGCCGAGGAGCGGGTCAAAGCCGTAAAGAAATATCTGCAGGCAGAAGGGATCGAGGCGCAGATCACGACCATAGCTAAAGGAAAGAGAGAGCCGCTCGCGCTTTCCGACACATCCGAGTTGAGCCGCGCAGAAATTTGGTCGCTCAACCGCCGTGTGGAATGGCGCCGCGAGTGAGACCAAGTGTTGTGACTCTGACCGTTGATCCTGTCATTCCGGGGGCCGAGCCAACGGGTCCGGCCTTCGGCCGGCCCGATGACAGGCTCCGCGAGGCAGCCCGGAATCCAGTAATCACTGGCAGAGCTTACTGGATTCCGGGTTCGCCGCACGCAGGCAAGTTTACGCAGGCTGCGTAAACTTGCCTGCGTTGTCGCCCCGGAATGACAGCGATGAGAATGCGACGTCAGAGACAGAATAATACCAGGATTTCTGGCGATGATCAGAACGCCGCCGGCCCGCATCGCGTTGCTGCTCTTCGCGAGCGTGCTGGTGGTTGCGCCTGCCCATGCGCAGCTTGCGCCCCCGGGGCAAGGGATCATTCGCGCGCTCGTCATCGGCGCCGATCACTATGTCAGCCACAAGAGCCTGCGCGGTGCGGTTGCCGATGCGCGTGATCTCGATCAGGCCCTGCGCAAAGGCGGGGTGCGCGATCTGACAGTGCTGATCGAAGAGCAGGCCTCGCGCCGCGATGTTCAGGCGGCCATGGAGCGATTGGCGGCGGCTTCCGGTCCCGGCGACCTCGTGATCATTACCTTTGCCGGTCATGGCAGCCAGAACTCCGGAACGGGTCAAGGGCTCCGACCCTGACGGAATGGATGAGGTTTTCGTTCTGCCCGGCTTCAAGGATCAAGGCCCGGCCACCGCTGAGCGCATTCTCGACAAGGAGATCAACGTCTGGCTCAAGCGCATCGAGCAGAAAGGCGCCCACACCCTCTTTCTCGCCGATACCTGTCACGGCGGCGGCCTTACGCGCGCAGTGGATTTGCGCGCAGGTGATTTCAGTTATCGGCAGACGGCCATCTCGATCGCGCCGCTCGACGATGCGCTCACTCCGATCTCGACGGCGACGGAGCGCATGCGTGAGCCCGAGGAATTCGACCGGGTGACCTTCCTCGCGGCCGCCGACAAATGGACGAAAGCGCCTGAATTGCGAATCGAAGGACAGCCGACGCTGCGCGGCGCGCTCAGCTATGCCGTGGCTCGCGCGCTCGAAGGGGCGGCAGACCGCAATGCCGATGGGAAAACGACGCGCCGCGAGCTGTTCGAATATGCGCGTCAGGTGGTGCAGCAATATTCGCAGGGCCGCCAGGTGATCTTCACCGAGCCCACGCGGCGGATCGACCTGATGGACGAACTCGTATTCCGGTCCGCGGCGGCGCCCGCCCCTCCCATCGCACTTTCGGACGGTGCGGCCGAGCTGACCGTTCGCATCGCTGTGGTCAACGGCTCGGCCGCGGATATCGCGGGCCTTGCACCCGACGCGGCGAAATTCGACGTGGTGGGTCAAGATCAGCAGGCCGACCTCGTGTGGGATGCCGGCAACGGCGATGTCATCAGCCGTCTGGGCGATGTTGTCGCGCACAATGTCAAGCCACGCGATCTTGCTGGTGTGATCGATCGCACGGCGGCAATCGCGGCCATCACCAGGCTCAGCGAGTCACGCCCGCAGCGCATCACGCTCGGGCCCAACGACAAGCATCATCGTGAGAACGAGCACGTCACCTTCCGAGCCGAGGATGTCAAAGGCAAAGCAATCATCCTCTTCAACCTCGCGAGCGATGGCACGGTGCAGTTTCTCTATCCCAGGCGCCGGGACAAGATCGTGCAAACGGACGCGGTTGTTGAGGTCACCGATATTGATGTCAAGCCCCCATTCGGCGCCGATCACGTCGTCGCGATCGTATCCGAGAGGCCGCTTCCGGAGCTGGCGCAGGCGATCGCGGTGTTTGACGGCGTTCGCGCCGCGGGACGCATTCCTGGTCTCCTGCGCAAGCACCTTCCCGGTGATGCGTCCGCGCGCATCGGCTTTGCCGGACTGTTCACGGTGCCTTGAATGACGACGCAGGGATTTTCCATGAGCACACTGCTGCGGGTAATGGCTCTCGTGTTTTTTCTGAGCGCGTTCGCGAGCCCGGTCGCAGGCCAGCAGTCTGCGCCGGACCAGGTCGAGTCCCTGCCGGGAGTGCTGCTGCCTGATCCATATGACGACAGCCCCTCGCTGCGCGGCGACGCCAAGATCGTGGGCGGGGAAGCCGCGGCTCGCAACGCGTGGCCTTGGCAGGTCGCCCTCTACCGCCGCGCGATGAAGGATGGCAAGCCGCTCGGCGCCAATTTCCTGTTCTGCGGCGGATCGCTGATCAGCCCGAGATGGGTGCTCACCGCCGCCCATTGCTTCGACGCCGACAGCGACGGCCATTTCGACGCCGCGACGGCTGCGGATATCGTGGTGGTCGAGGGCACAAAGGTGTTGGCGCCTTCGAGCTTCGCCGGTGGCAACAGCAATGGCAGAAAGCTGCGCGTCGCGCGCATTCTCGTGCATGAGCAGTGGAATGCGCGCTCGACGGAGAACGATATCGCTCTCCTGGAGCTGGCTGCGCCGGCTCGTTCAACGCCGGTCGCGCTGCCGTCAACAGGGAGAGCAACACCGCAATCGAAAAGCACCGTGTTTGACCGGCTCGAATCGGAAGGGGTGGTGGCGTTCGTCACGGGCTGGGGACGGCTGGGATTTGACGATCCGAAAGTGCCCGCAAGCCTGATGCAGGTAAGCCTTCCGCTTGTGTCGCTGGAAGCGTGCAAGCAGGCCTACGCCAGGAGTGCCGCCGTTATCGACCATCGCTCTCTCTGCGCCGGCGAGAAAGAGGGAGGCAGGGACGCTTGCAGCGGCGACAGCGGCGGCCCTCTCGTCGTGTCCAACGCGGAAGGAGGCTACGCGCAGGTTGGTATCGTGAGCTGGGGTAGACGATGCGGGCTTGCGAATTTTTATGGTGTCTACACGCGGGTTTCTGCTTTCGGTGACTGGCTGCACGCCAAAACCGGGCTTGCCGCGCTTTCGGGACCCGGTGGGGCGGTTGTGTCCCCATCGCCCACACCACCAGCCCCGCCCTCCGCGCGGCCGTCGCAGGAGGCGAGGCTTGCACCAGGCGACCGCGCGCTCCTTGTCGGCATCGATGCGTACGAAAACCCGAAATTCAATTTGCAAGGGTCTGTGAACGATGCGCGCAACATGCGCCAGGTCCTGATCGATACCCTCGGTTACCAACCGGCGCAGATCCGTACGCTTACCGATAAGGACGCCACACGCGCGAATATCCTCAAGGCATTCGATGAGTGGCTCATCCGGGACAGCGCGCCCGGCGCTCGCGTGTTTTTTTTCATGAGCAGCCACGGCGCCCAGGTGCCCGACCTCAACGGCGACGAGGAGGACGGCCTGGACGAGACGCTCGTCCCATACGACTCGCGCATCGACGACGTGAACGGCAAGAAAGTGCTGCGCAACCAGATCATCGACGACGAGATCGACGACCTGCTCAAGCGCATCGCTGACCGCAAGGTGACCGTCATCGTCGATGCCTGCCATTCCGGCACCGGCACCCGCGGTAACGAGCCTATCGCGTTCGAGCCCGGCACCGTGAAATGCCTGTGCGCGGTGCTGGATGACTATGATCCGGGCGCGCAGGTCACGGCCAATCGCGGCGGGGACGTCCGCTCGACGCGCTCGGCGGCGCCGAAGCAAGGGTTCACCGAACGGCACGACCATGTCGTCGCCTGGGCGGCCGTCAACGAAGGGCAGTTCGCGCTCGTGGATACGGAATCGCCGGAGCCGCAGAGCGTGTTCACGCGCCGCTTCATTGCCGGCTTACGGCAGGTGGCGGGCGGCGCCCCGATGAGTCACGCCCGCCTTCTCGATTACCTGCGCACACAATCGCAGGAGTACTGCTCGCGGCACGGCAAAAGCTGTCCAGCCGGACTTTCGCCGCAGCTGGAGGCGCGCCGTGACCTTCTGGCCGCCGATGTCATCAGCGGGCCGTCCGCCGGCGCGGCCGCAGGATATGGCAGCGGACGCGCTGGTGCACGACAACGCGGCGGGCGTGGCGGTCGAGGTCGTGCAAGGGTCGCAGGCGCGCTCCGAGGTGGACGTCGGACAGACTGCGCAGTTTCGCGTGCGGACGCAGCAACCCGGATATCTCGTCCTTCTCGACATCAACCCGGAGGGCAAGGTGACGCAGATTTTCCCGAACGCGCGGTCTCTCTCGACGCCGCCGGGCGGCCGCAAGAGCGCCAATCTGGTGACGCCCGGGCGTCCGCTGGTCGTGCCTGATTCCAGCAATCCTTATGCCGGCTTCGAATACCGGGTCGATCCTCCGTCCGGCGACGGGCGGCTGATTGCGATTATCAGCAAAGACCCCATTCGCGCCGTGTCGATTCCGGACGTGCCGATGACGTTCGATGGCGATGCGGGCAGCGCCTATCGTCGCCCAGATTGCCGACGAGCTGTTGCGCGAACCGGTGATCGCCGGTCACGTGCAGAAGCGGGAGTGGTCCGTCGCGCAACAGGCGTATCGAATAAACCCCTGACGGAGTTGTGCCATGCCACGCATCCTTGCCCTGCTTGCAGCGGCGGCGTTGAGCCTCGGCGCTCGCCGTCGTGGCATCGCATGTGCCGCGCAGCAAGCTCCGACAATACCTCCCCTGAAAGGGGAGGTCGGCGAGCAAAGCGAGCCGGGTGGGGTCGGGCGGCCGGCGCGCACGGCTCGCTCTCGACCCCGCCGACCTCAACCACGCGCAGTCCGCCTTGGGCTTTCGTCTCATTGCCGCCATGGCGCGCCAGCCGGATGGCGACGGCAATCTCATGGTGTCGCCGGCGAGCCTGGCCGCGGTGATGGCGCTGCTCGACCTCGGCGCCAATGCGGACATGCGCGCGGGCGTCTACAAGGTCCTCGGCTTCGAGGAAGGCACGCCGGAAATATCGGCGGATCGTCTCGCGGCGCTGCGCGCAACCGTCAAGCTCATGCAATCCGATGCCGAGGGCGCGCTGACATCGGCGAGCTCCATCGTGTTCGATCCCGCCGCCGCGCCCTCTGCGCAGATTGCGGCGCAGATTGCCGACAGTGGCGCGCAGGTCACGGTCGAGGACCTTGGCGATGCTGCGACGATCAGTCGGATCAACGAATGGGTCGCGGCGCGCACGCGCGGGCTCATTCCCTCCATCATCGAGCATGCGCCGCGGGAACCAGGGCTCGTCGCGCTTAATGCGCTGCACTTCAAGGATCGCTGGAAGAACGCATTCGACGACAGCCTGACGCGGCCGGCGCCGTTTCATGGGCTCGCCGGCGCTCTTGGCGACGTGCCGATGATGCAGAGCGAAGGAAGCCTGCGTCTGCGCGAGCAGGGCGCCTTCGTCGCTGTCGAGCTTCCCTATGCGTCCGATCGCTTCCGCCTTGTCGTGATCACGACCAAGGCCAGGCCGGCTCCGCCGCTGAGTTTGCGGAAGTGGCGGATTGGCTTGCGGGCGAGGGCTTCGAGGCAAGGCCGGGCGAAATTTCCATGCCGCGCTTCCGGCTTGCCGGCAGCGCCGACCTGCTCGCCACCTTGGACACGCTTGGTCTCAAACCCGCGCGCCTCTCCCCAGGCGCGCTCGCCGGCCTCTCTCCCGCCGGCATGGCCATCGCCCAGGTGCTCCAGCGCACCGAGATCCGCGTCGATGAAGCCGGCACCGAAGCGGCCGCGGCGACGGCGGTGACGACAACGCGGGCCATCGCCACCGACTTTGCGAAGGTGGTCGTCGACAAGCCATTCCTCTTCGCGCTGCGCGACGCGGCGACCGGCCTCGTGCTTCTCACCGGCTATGTCGCCAACCCGAAGGATCCGGCGAGCTGAGCGCGTAGCGGAGGCGGCATGCTTCTGGAGATTCGCTCTCTTGTAGTTGTTCGTAGCCCGCATGAGCCAACGGGTCCGCGCGAAGCGCGGCCCGATGACAGGCTCCGCGATATGCGGGGGAAACCCGGATGTCGCGCGCAAGCGCGCTCATCCGGGCTACAGGTTGCCGCCTCACCGTCCTGTTCTCTGCCACGTTTTTCTTGCTCGTTGCCGCGACGTCGGCCGCGGCGCAACTCGCCGAAGTGAATGCAATCCTCAAGCGGTACACTGAATTATTTGATGCGGGGAATTATCCAGCGGCGCTCGTTGAGGCGCAGAAGCTTGAGGCGGCCGTGATCGCCGGTTTCGGCACCAACCACCGTAACTATCCAGCCGCCCTCAACAACATGGGCCGCGTATATCAGATGCAGGGCAGGTACAGGGAAGCCGAGGACCTCTACAAACGCGCGTTGGCGAGTTTAGAAACACTGCGTGGCGTACCGCGCCTCGACCTTGCCCGCACGCTCGACAGTCTGGGAAGAATGTCCGCCAAGCTCGGGAATTACGACGACGCGGAGGAGTTCTTCAACCGCGCGCTGGCGATCAAGGAGAAGGCGCTCGGCGCAAGCCACCGCGAGGTGGCGCTTACCCTCGCCAGCCTCGCCGATATCCGTTACCAGCAGGGCAAGTACGCGCAAGGTGTCACGATCTTTAAGCGTGCGCTGGCGATCCGGGAAAGGACGCTCGGCGCCGGCCATCCCGATGTTGCGGGGACGCTCCACGACCTTGGTATGGGCGCCGTCAATCAGGGCAAGTACGCGGAAGCCGAGGCGCTCTTCAAGCGCGCGCTGGCCATCCAGGAAAGGACGCTCGGCGCAAGCCATCGCGAGCTGGCAATGACGCTGCACAGTCTCGCTACCGTGTACCTCTTTCAAGACAAGTACGCCGAGGCCGAGCCGCTCTTCAATCGATCTCTGGCGATCAGGGAGAGTGTCCTCGGCAAGGATCACGACCTGGTGGCGTCCATAATCGAAAACCTGGCGGTCTTATACGATGATCAAGGTAAACACGACGACGCCGAACGGCTCTACAAGCGCGCGCTGGCGATCCAGGAAAGGACGCTCGGCGAATACCATCCCCATACGGCTCACACGGTCATCAACCTGGGCACCCTGTACGCGGAACAAGGCAAGTATGCCGAAGCGGAGGAGCTCTACAAGCGCTCGCTGACGACCTATGAGAAGTCGCTGGGCGCGGACCACCCTCAAGTGGGCGTCATCCTCGACAACCTGGCTCAGATAGATGCGGAGCAAGGCAAGCACGCCGAGGCCGAGGCGCTCTACAAGCGCGCCCTGGCGATCAAGGAGAAGGCGCTCGGCACGGACCACCCGCAGGTGGCCTTCACTCTATCCCAGCTTGCGATAACCGAGTCTCAATCTCATCAGACCCGCAGCGCTCTCGACAATGCGCGCAGGGCGACCGCCGCGGTGATCGGTCATGCAGCCACCGAGGCGCCCGGCGCCGGGCAGAAATCCGAGACGAAAGGCCTGGTGGCGCAGCGTGCGGCCTATTTCCTTCGCCACGTCGCCTATCTCGATGCTGCCGTTCAGGAGGGCATCGAGCCCTTGCCGGGGGCGAGACGAGAGGCTCTGGAGATAGCGCAATGGGCGACAAACTCGTCGCACTGCCGCGGCTGTCCAGCAGATGGGCCTGCGCCTTGCCGTCGGCAGCAACGCGTTTGCCGCGCTGGTGCGCGAGCGCCAGGACCTCTCCGCCTTCTGGCGCAAGAGCGACGAGGCGCTGACCGCCGCCGTCTCACAGCCGCAAGGCCAGCAGAACCCGACTGAGATCGCTGCATTGCGCGGAGAGCTTGCCGCGACCGAGAGGAAGCTTGCAGGTGCGACGGCGCGGATCGAACGGGAGTTTCCCGACTATGCCGCGCTCGCGAGCCCGGCGCCGCTCAGGGTGCAGGAACTGCAAAAACTGCTCGGAGGTGATGAGGCCCTGGTGTTCTTGCTGAGCGGCGTGGAGCATTGGGAAACTTACGTCTTTGCCGTGACGCGCGATGAGTTCGAGTGGAAAACCATTCCACTCAAGACGAAGGCGCTGGAGGAGAAAGTGGCGGCGTTTCGGCGCGGGCTCGACGTGGATGCGCTGGCGCGGGGGCTGCAACGGGCCGAGTGCACGCAGAGCGAAGCGGACAAGCGCGGGCTGTCGCGCGCGGAATGCGAGGCCGCAAGCGGGCGCGAGCTGTTCGATCTTGGCCTCGCGCATGAGCTTTACGAGACGCTCGTCGGCCCCGTCGAGCCGCTGATCCGGGACAAGAGGCATCTCATTGTCGTGCCCTCGGGCGCGCTCACGGCGCTGCCGTTCCATCTGCTGGTGACGGAGAAGCCGGCGGTCGCCGTGCCGCCGGTGGATGCGCCGCGCGACCTTGCGAGCTATCGCGATGCCGCCTGGCTGCTCCGGCGCCATGCCGTGAGCGTGCTGCCGTCGGTGGCGAGCCTCAAGGCGCTGCGCACGTTTGCGCGCAAGGATGAGGCGAAGCAGCCGCTGATCGGCTTCGGCGACCCTGTGTTCAACGCCGAGGACGAGAACTCTCCGGCTGCGCCCGACAGAACTGTTGTAGCGACGCGCTCCTATTCCGAGTTCTGGAAAGGCGTGGACATCGACCGCACGATGCTGGCCAAAGCGCTGCCGCGGCTGCCGGAGACCGCGGCCGAGCTGCGCGCGGTGGCGCAAAACCTTGGCGCGTCCGCAAACAGCATCCATCTGCGGCAGGCCGCGAGCGAGACAACGGTGAAACGCGCCGCACTCGCCGATTACCGCGTCGTCTATTTCGCCACCCACGGCCTCGTCGCCGGCGAGGTCAAGGGACTGGCGGAGCCATCGCTTGCGCTCACCTTGCCGAAGAGCCGAGCGATCTCGACGACGGCCTGCTCACTGCCAGCGAGGTGGCGCAGCTCAAGCTCAACGCCGACTGGGTCGTTCTCTCCGCCTGCAACACCATTGCCGGCGACAAGCCCGGCGCGGAGGCATTGTCAGGACTTGCCCGCGCGTTCTTCTATGCCGGCGCGCGTGCGCTCCTCGTCTCGCACTGGGCGGTGGAGTCGAACGCCGCCATGCGTCTCACCACGTCGACCTTCGACATCTTGAAATCCGATCCCACGCTCGGCCGCGCCGAGGCGCTGCGCCGCGCCATGCTCGCCTTCATCGACGACACATCCGATCCGCGCAACGCCTACCCCGCGTACTGGGCTCCGTTCGTGGTGGTGGGAGAGGGAGCGACAAGGTGAGCTGAATGAGATTTCCGTATCTGAGCGACGACTGAATCAGGCAGCTGTTAAGCGAGGGTGTAATGCATCGCTTGCTCTCGTTCATCGCAGTCATCGTCCTGCTCATTTTGACTTTCATTCCGGCGCCGGCGGCTTTCGCCAAGGCGGGCGATCCGGACGCGATTTTCAAACGGTACAAAGCGTTTTACGCGGCGGGCAATTTCGCCGCCGCTCTTGTCGAGGCGCAGAAGCTAGAGGCAGCCTTCAAAGCGCAATTCGGGAACGGCCACCCCAACTACGCCCACGCCCTGACCCATGTTGCTAATGTGTACTTTGCTCTAGGCAGGTACGATCAGGCGGAGGCGCTTTTCAAGCGCGCTTTGGCAATCCGTGAAAAGGCGAAGGGCGCGGACCGAGCTCTGGCCACAGCTCTCAACAACCTGGCCGCAGTGTACAAGGCGCAGGGAAGGTATGCTGAAGCTGAGCCGCTGCAAAAGCGGGCGGTCGCGATCGACGAGAAGGTATTGGGGCCAGACAATTCGGACTTGGCCGTGAGTCTGAGTAATCTCGCGCAGCTTCAACACGCACGCAGTCGCAATGACGAGGCCGAGACTCTCTACAAGCGGGCACTCGCTATCAGCGAAAAGTCGCTTGGTCCCGGTCATGCAGCCATAGGCACACGCCTGTACAATCTCGCACGGCTCTATCGTGACGAGGGCCGGTATTCTGAAGCCGAGACCTTCTACAAGCGCGCACTCGCCATCAGTGAAAGGGCGCTTGGTCCCGATCACCCGGCCGTGGCCAATCGCCTGAACAATCTTGCATTGCTTTATCACGATCAGGGCCGCTATGCCGATGCCGAGCCGCTCTACCAGCGCTCGCTTGCCCTATCCGAGAAGGCGCTAGGTCCAGACCATCCCCACCTCGGGATTGGCCTAAACAATCTGGCGCAGATCTTTCACGATCAGGGCCGCTATGCCGACGCCGAGCCGCTCTATCAGCGCTCGCTTGCCATATCCGAGAAGGCGTTTGGACCCGATCACCTGGAAGTGGGCACGGCGCTGAACAACCTTGGGGTGTTCTATCGCGCGCAAGGCCGCTATGCCGAAGCTGAGACGTTCTTCAAACGCGCGTTGGCTATCACGGAAAAGTCGCTGGGCCCGGATCACCCCAATGTGGGGGTGATTCTGAACCAGCTGGGACTGCTCTATGCAACGCAAGATCGCCATGCGGAAGCCGAGCCGCTGTACAAACGCGCTCTCGCTGTACAGGAAATGGCGTTAAGGCCCGATCACCCGGGCCTGGGTATAACTCTCAGCAACTTGGCTGCTCTTAATCGTAGTGCCGGCGATCACAAAAGTGCTCTGACCTACTCCCGCCGGGCGAGTGAAATTCTGATCGTTCATGCCGAACGCGAGGTGACAGGTGCTGGACAGCGCCAGAGAGCGGGACTCCTGGAGCAGAGGGCCGGATACTTCCGACGGCATGTCGGCGATCTCGCGGTCGCGGCGCGCGAGCAGATCGAGCCCGAGCCGGCGCTCGGGCGCGAAGCCTTCGAGGTCGCCCAGCGAGCAAAACAGTCGACCGTCGCCGCGGCGCTGCAGCAGATGGCGGCGCGGTTCGCAAGCGGCGGTGACGCGCTCGCGAGCCTCGTGCGTGAGCAGCAGGATCTGACTGTGTCATGGCGCGCAGGAGATAAAGCGCTGCTCACCGAGGTGTCGAAGCCAAACGCCCAGCAACGCCCCGAGACCATCGAGGCCATCCGTCGGGAAGTCGCAGATATCGAACGCCGCATTGCGGCCGCAACCACTCGCCTGGAAAAGGAATTCCCGGACTACGCCGCGATCGCAAGCCCGAAGCCGCTCATGCCCGGCGAGGTGGAGGGTGCTTCTCAAAGAGGACGAAGCGCTCATCTTCTTTCTGATGGCTGATGACGAAAGCTACGTCTTCGCGGTGACGGGCAAGGACTTTGCGTGGAAGACTATCCCGCTCGGCGCTAAATCACTGTCGGAGAAGGTCGCTGCGTTCCGGCGCGGCCTCGATGTGGACGCGCTGGCGCGCGGATTGGAGCGGGCGGAGTGCACGCAGTCGGAGGCGGAGAAGCGCGGCTTGGAGCGCGCGGAATGCGCGGCCGCAAGCGGACGCGAGCTGTTCGATCTCGGCCTCGCGCATGAGCTTTACGACACGCTCATCGGTCCGGTCGAGGCGCTGATCCGGGACAAGCGGCATCTCATTGTCGTGCCCTCGGGCGCGCTCACGGCGCTGCCGTTCCATCTGCTGGTGACGGAGAAGCCCGCTGCCGTCCGCACCGCGCGATCTCGCCGCCTATCGCGACGCGGCTTGGCTGCTGAGGCGACATGCCGTGAGCGTGCTGCCGTCGGTGGCAAGTCTCAAGGCGTTGCGCATGTTCGCGCGCAAGGATGAGGCGAAGAAGCCGCTGATCGGGTTCGGCGATCCGATCTTCAACGCCGAGGAGGAGAGCCGGCCGGCCGCGCAGCATAGGAGCGTCGTTGCGACGCGCTCCTATACCGAGTTCTGGAAAGGCGTGGACATCGACCGCACCATGCTCGGCAAGGCGCTGCCGCGGCTGCCGGAGACTGCGGCCGAACTGCGAGCGGTGGCGCAAAATCTCGGCGCGCCTGCAAGCAGCATCCATCTGCGGCAGGCCGCGAGCGAGACCACGGTCAAGCGCGCGGCGCTGTCCGATTACCGCGTCGTCTATTTCGCGACACACGGTCTCGTCGCCGGCGAGGTCAAGGGACTGGCGGAGCCGTCGCTCGCGCTCACCTTGCCGAAGCAGCCGAGCGATCTCGACGACGGCCTTCTCACCGCCAGCGAGGTGGCGCAGCTCAAGCTCAACGCCGACTGGGTCGTGCTCTCCGCCTGCAACACCATCGCCGGCGACAAGCCCGGCGCGGAAGCGCTGTCAGGGCTCGCCCGCGCCTTCTTCTATGCCGGCGCCCGCGCCCTCCTCGTCTCGCACTGGGCGGTGGAGATGCAATGCCGCGATGCGGCTCACCACCTCGACCTTCGACATCTTGAAGTCCGATCCCACGCTCGGCCGCGCCGAGGCGCTGCGCCGCGCCATGCTCGCCTACATCGACGATGCCTCCGATCCGCGCAACGCCTACCCCGCGTACTGGGCGCCGTTCGTTGTGGTGGGAGAAGGAGCAGCAAGGTAAAAAATGTTGCTCTCTCGCCAGGGTGATCAACGAGCGTCAAAATTCTTTTTTCGATGGGTGCGGGGGTAAGCCCGCGCACGACGGGCCGGGTCGGGGAAACTCAACCTCGAACGAAAAAGCGACAATTTGTGACGGCCATCACAGCCGCGGCGATGTGCCGGTGCGACCAATCCGACTGGGGATCACGTGGGGTCTTCACAGGGAGACATATCATGTCGATTGCTCGCACTCTCGCTTGCATGCTCGTCACCGCCGCGGCTGCCGGCGCGTTCACGCCGGCCGCCTATGCCAAAGCACCGGGCTCCGTGCGCTCCGGCGCCGCCGCTGCAACAAGTTTGCCGCCGACCCAGGTTGCTGAGCTCAATCAGAAAAACCACGGCAAGCAACTGACCCAGCGAAAACACGCCAAGCATCGAAGCAAAGTGCAAAGTGCGCACGTCGTCGCCAGGCACAAAAAGGATCGAGCGTACAGAGTAGTCCGCAAGCAGAACGTCAACTCCATTCTGTTCCGGGTGGCCCCTTACAACTTGACCTGGGCGTGAGGGGGATTCCCGCGGCAAAGCCGCACGGGACATAATACCAGCGTCCTTATATTCCATCGTCATGCGCGGGCTTGATCCTGGGCTTGACCCGCGCATCCGTCGAAAAAGTCTTTTATTGGTCAAAGCGATGGATTGCATCGAACCTCGGGCTTGCCCGAGGTCCGCACCAATTAAATGCCTCAACTCGGGTAAACCCGAGTTGAGGTGTCGAAGCTCGGCAATAACCCCGTTGGGGAGAGGGAGCGGGCGAACGCTGGCGCTTTATCGCGTCAGCACGGTGAAATCCGTGCCGGTACCGGTCTCCGGACCGAGACCCTGATCCGAGATGATCAGAGAGGCGCCCGGCGACATCAGCTCTGAAATTCGCTCGAATGCATCCTGCGGAATTGTCACCCGCCCGAGCGCTTCTGCCGCGGTTGACGGTTTGCCCACGGACAACGGCTCCGCGCCGTTTCGCTTTCCTGTCGTCCTGCTCCAAGTCGTGGGTACCGTGATCACGTTCCAACGCATGCTGTCGTCATCGTTGAGCGCCAGCGCCGTGAACACGTGTGTACCAAGAGGTCGATCAGGCTCATCGAATTTCACGGGAACGTTGAATACCGGCTCGAAGCCTTTTCGAACGAACAACTTGCCTTCCTGGCGGCTGATGAAGACCGAGATCGGCCCCGGCTTGAGCGAACGGAAATCGGCCACTCCGGTTGTCGCCGGCGCAGGCCTGTTGCGGCGGGCCTTCGAGAGATCGAACTTGTCGTAAGCGGACCTGACCACGGCCGAGGACGTGGCCTGCTCACGCTCATTGACGGCAAAAGCCATGGCGTCGCGCGCGGGATCGCCAGACTTGGACCCGGGGTTGGAGCCCGGGTTGGAGCCTTGGGCCGCGCCATTTCGTTTCGGGGCACGGGGCGCCGCCGCCAGCGCGTCGTATGCGGATTCGACGATCTTTGCGGACGACGGGCCCGTCCCCGAGGAGTCATCGGCGTCGCGCTTTGCCTCAAGGTCCGGCTTGCGCGTGAAGAGACGCGGGCTGGCAATCGCCGAAGGAGCAACGTCGCCTTGCGTGATGATGACCCGCACGCCTACCTTCGTAGCCCCCCAAAGCTGGCGTGCAAATGCCTCCGGCAATCGGATAGCGCTCTGCGAGCCGGGCGCAGTCGGGCCGGCGCCTTCATGCAGGCCCACGCCGGACCAGGTGATGCGCTGCATATAATACATCGGGGCGCCGCCATGGGCCTCGGAGCGATGCCAGCGATCTTTTTGGATGATGCTGAACACGCCGGTCGGGGTCTGATAGCCGGCGGAGACGCGCGATCGCGCGATTGGGACACCATCGGAATAAAGCGTTAATTGCTGCTTGTTGAGAGAAACGGCGATGGTGAGCACGCCCCCTGCCTTCGCAGGGAGGTCGGCCGGCGGTTCCTTGTTGGCTGCCTTGTCCTTCTCGTTAGGCTTTGTGGCGGACTTTTCGTTTTCGTTCGCAGCGACATTATCGCGCGCTACGCCTGTGGCCGCCGGCCGCGGCACGCGCGAGGCTCGTGGGACCGCGCGATGATAATTCGGCTGCGAAAAGAAACTCGTCGGCCAATTGAATGGGAACGCGTCCGCAGAGGACATCAGACCGGCGACCAAGGCAACGCTCGCGCTCATCGCCATCAACGTTTTTTTGTGCAGCAAAAGCACAGATTGACCCTTTGCGGGTCGTTGCTTGATCGGCAAGAAGGCCCCCTTTGCAACACTGTTACAAGCAGAGACCCGCCCTATCGGGTCCAAACTGGCTCAGTGAGTTAGTCGCTCTCCAGGCGCCAAAGGTTCGAGGTTAACAACCCCCTTGATCCTCCAGCAGATTGCAATGGTTAGCGCATGTTCCGATTGCGCGACGCGGTTTCCGTCATGGCCGCGCTCGTCGCGGCCATCCACGCCTTGCTGGGCCGCGAAGAGAGACGTGGATGGGCGGATGAAGTCCGGCCATGACGAGCGGTGGGATTCAGCCCGCAGGTGACGACGAAGCGTTCGTCAGGACTGTGGAAGCGAGGGGACCTTCGCCGTGGCCGCGGGGTTCTGTGATGCGCGCCAAACCGGCCACAGCGCATCGATGGCCCAGTGGCCTGCACCTCTGGCAAAAAGAACGAGCAATCCGCCCGCGATCGCCAAATCCTTCTCGAAATGCAGAAGCTCGTTGCGATTGCCGAGCTTGCTGTGAAACAAGACAGCGGTCACGATGCAGAAGCCCGCAAGCAACAGCGCCGCCGCGCGGGCCTGATAACCAATCAGGATAAGCAACGCGCAGCCGGCCTCGGTTGCGATTGCGAGCGGCATGAGCGCTCCGGGAACGCCGAAAGCCTCGGCATAAGCAACGGCAGCCGAATAGTTCGCCAGCTTGCTCCAGGCCTCGTGCAGGAACAGACCGGCAAGCAGTAGGCGCCCGGCAACGGCGGCCGCTTCCTTCAATGGTAAGGGCATCCAGACTCCCGTGCTGCCCCGCAGCACTATGCTCGGCCGCTGGAAAAGCGTCAGTTGTTCCAGCTATGCAGGCGAGCAGTAGACTGCGAACGAGGCTGCTTTATTCCTATCGGATTCAATTCAACTTATAGTTGTTTAAATAACGAAATGCAGCTTAAGTCGATTTGGCAGAACGAACCCAAAATCCCTTGAATTATCAGACGGCGACCTTCTGGAGGAAGCCTTCGACCTCGACCCGCAAGTCGTTTGCCGCCTTCTCCACCGCCTGCGATGTTGCGAGCACCGTTTCGGCCGAGCTTCGGGTCTCGGTGGCGGCGCCGGCAACTTCGCCGAGCGCGGCGACGATCTCCCGCGTTCCATTGGCGGCGCTGGTGACGTTCTGGGTGATCTCCCCCGTCGCGGCGTTCTGCTCGTGGACCGCGGCGGAGACTGCCGCCGTATGGTGATTGATTTCCTGCATGCGCTCGACGATGCGGCCGATTGTCCCGACGGCAGCGCCAGTGGAAGACTGCACGGCCGCAATCTGCTCGGCAATCTCCTCCGTCGCCTTCCCCGTCTGTACCGCAAGTGACTTCACCTCCGAGGCGACCACGGCAAAGCCGCGTCCTGCCTCGCCCGCTCGGGCCGCTTCGATCGTCGCGTTGAGCGCAAGCAGATTGATTTTTCCTGTGACGTCCTGAATGAGCTTCACGACATCGCCGATCTTCTGGGCAGCGTGCGCGAGGGATCCGATCTTGTCGTTGCTGGCGCCGGCTTCACCGGCGGCAATGCCGACCAGCTCGCTCGTCTGCACGAGCTGGCGGTTGATCTCGTCGATCGAGGCCGACAGCTCGTTCGCGGCCGATGCGGCGATCTCGGCATTCGCTGAAGCCTCGTTCGAGCTTTGCACCGCGGTCACCGCGCGCTGGGATGTTTTGTGAGAAGATGCAAACAGCGTGCTGGCTGTCGCGCGCATGGCAACGGCGCCGTCGCTCACGGTCTTGAGCACGGCCGCAACGCGCTGGCGAAATGTCGTGATGGCCGCCTCGATCATGGTCCGGCGTTGCTCCCGGGAAACGAGCCGGTCCCGCTGCTGATCCTCTTTCCGACGTTCGGTGATGTCCTGATGGGTGGCAACCCAACCGCCGCCTGCCATCGGCCGGCTGGAAATCGCGATGAAGCGGCCGTCGTTCATCTCTCTGACATCCTGGACGCCATGGCGCTCGCGCATGCGACGGCATGTCTCTGCAATGTATTGGTCGGGGTCGCCGGAAAACGAGTTTGCGCGCTTGCGCTCGTCGAGAAGCTCGCGCAACGAGCTGCCCGGCTTGGCGATCTCCTTGCTCAACCCATACAGCTCAATGTAGCGCTCATTGCACAGGATCAGACGCGCGGAAGCGTCAAACATGCAGAGCCCTTCCGACATGTTGTTGAGCGCGGTGAGAAGATGCGTGTTTTGCCTGCGCAGGCGATGACCTAATTCCAAGGCGATGGCGCTCACAGCGAGGGAAATCATCAGGGCGCAAACCAAGCGCCAGTCCTGCTGCAACGCGAATTGCGTCAATGCGTCGAACATGTTGCGGGCACGGTCGGAGCTGTAAAGGACAGGATGCAGTATGGATGAAAGGCGTTGTTACGCCGTTAAGCAACGGTTAAGAACGCATTAAATCTGATGCCATGGATGGACTAGACGATCGATCCTATGAAGCCACTCATTGGAAAACCCACAGACTTCGTCCTGAGGAGGCGCGCAGCGCCGTCTCGAAGGATAGAGACCGGCCCGGCCTCGCTTGTAGCTGTCCTTCGAGACGCCCGCTACGCGGGCTCCTCAGGACGAGGCTGGTGGGATTAAATCGCCGGGCGTGATCGTCAGAATGCTCTTTCGCTTAACCGCCTGCTGTTGGCTGCGCGCGCCCGCGCTCTTGGCGCTGGCGCTTCTTGCTGGCTGTGCCGGCGATCGCGACCCCGGTGGGGAGCCGACCTTCTATCGCAACATGACGGAGAAGGACGCGCAGCTTGATGCGGGCACGGCCGCCTCCATGATATCGGGGTACCGGAGCAACAATGGCCTGAGCACGGTGAGCATCGATCCCGAGCTGATGAAATTGGCGCAAGCGCAAGCCCAGGCCATGGCCAGCCGGGACAAGCTCGATCACAACGTCGCCGCCAGCTTCAACGAACGGCTCAAGGCGCAGGGTTACCGCGCCCGCACCGCGGCCGAGAACATCGGCGCGGGCTACCACACCCTTGCAGAAGCATTTTCAGGCTGGCGGGATTCTCCGCCCCATCGCGCCAACATGTTGCTGGAAGGCGCAACCCGCATGGGCATCGCGGCAGTCCATGTTCCCAAATCCAAATACAAGGTGTACTGGGCGCTCATTCTGGCCGCCCCCGCCGAGCCGCGGGGCTGAGCAGAGCTCAATCCGGGCGGCGTCAACGCGCCTCGCCCCCGGCAAGCTCCAGGAGCCTGGCGCCGAAGGCCTGCGCCGCCTCCTGCCGCAGCGGTCGCACGACCGAGGCGAATGCAGCCTGGTCCGCGGCGGAAACCTCGATAACCTCGCAGCCCTGGGCGGCGATCGTCTCGCGGGCGTCCTTCTCCTCCTCGACGTGAAGGTTGCGCTGCCAGGTCACCGCGTCTGCGATCGCGTTTCGCAGAGCCTTCTGCACAAGTTCCGGCCATGCATCGAATGACGGGCGATGCACGAAGATCGGGCGGGAAATATAAAAATGGCTGGTCAGGGTGTGGTATCGGTGAAACCTGTGCACGCCGTAGGTGACGGTGTTCGTCAAAGGATTTTCCTGCGCATCGATGCCCCCGGATTTGATCAGCGCAATGGCTTGGGTCAGATCCATCGGCATGGGCACTGCGCCCATGAGCTCGAAGGTGCGTGCCTGGACTTTGCTCGGCAGCACGCGTATGCGCATTGTGGCTAAGTCCGTCGGCCTGTGCACTGGCCGCAGCCGATTCGACAGATGCCGAAACCCGTTCTCGAACCAACCAAGGACACGGTAGCTCACGCGCTCCTCGATCTTGGCGGCAAGCGTCTCGCCGAGCGTGCCGTCGATGGCGCCGTGCGCGGCCTTCTCGTTCGGGAACAGAAAGGGCAGATCGAGAACGCCCAGCTCCGGCACGCGCTCCGTCAAGTAGCTTGACGACTGATAGCCAAGCGTCAGCAGGCCGTGCTCGACGAGCCATAGAATGTCCTCGGCGCGATATCCGAGATCCATGATGTTCCAGACATATTTGACTTCCACGGCGTGGCCCAATTCGGCCGTGAGCCGGTCGCCGATGAATTTCAGCGCCCGGCTGAAGCTCGTGGTTGGAGGCCCATAGCCTCCCATGCGTAACTGGATCGGCGCGCTCATCCGTTCAACTGTGCTCCGCTCAGGCGCCGCGCACCAATACCTAAGGTTTTCGCCTTTGTCTCACGCCGGTCTGCGCTGGACCGGCGCCGCGCTCCCGCATAGTTTTGCGCGCATGTACGCTCCGCATGTGCTTCCAGGCGAGCGCGATTACGATGCGCTTTGCCGCGCGTTTCGATGGCGCATACCGGCACACTACAACATCGGCATCGACGTCTGCGACCGTTGGGCCGAGCGGGAGCCTGGCCGCACGGCCTTGCTCAATCTGCGCGCCGACGGGGTTATCGAGGAGGTGACCTACGGCGCATTGCGCGAGAGCTCGAACCGGCTTGCCAACGTGCTTGCAGCCCGCGGCATCGGTCGCGGCGAGCGTGTCGCCATTCTGCTGCCGCAGCAACCGGCCGTGGCCGTGAGCCATATCGCCATCTACAAGCTTGGCGCTGTCGCCTTGCCGCTGGCGATGTTGTTTGGAGCCGAGGCCATCGCGTACCGGCTCGCGGACTCCGGCGCGCGCGCCTTGATCACCAATGCACGCGGGTTGGCGAAGCTCGCGTCCATCCCCGAGGCGGCAAGACGGCTCGATCTGATATTATCCCTGGACGGCGCGGCCGATGGGGCAGGAGACTTCAACGCGCTGGACTTTAATGCGCTGGACTTCAACACGCTCCTGGCGCGCGCGGCGTCCGACTTTACGCCGGTGACGACCGCCAGCGAAGAGCCGGCGCTGATGGTCTACACTTCGGGGACGACCGGCCCCCCCAAGGGCGCCCTGCACGCGCATCGCGTCCTGCTTGGACACCTGCCGGGGATCGAATTTCCGCACGAGTTTCTGCCGCAGCCCGGTGATCGGTTGTGGACTCCGGCAGATTGGGCCTGGGCCGGCGGGCTTCTCAATGTGCTGCTCCCCGGCTTGCACTATGGCGTGGCCGTGGTCGCGCATGCGTCGGAGAAATTCGATCCGGAGCACGCGTTCGCTCTCATGGCCAAGACCGGCGTGCGCAATGCCTTTATCCCGCCGACGGCGCTGCGCATGATGCGCTCGGCGGCGCGACCGCGGAGAGAAATCCAGCTCCGCTCCGTGGGCTCCGGCGGCGAAGCGCTCGGCGTGGAGACGCTGGAATGGGGGAGAGCCGCACTTGGCCTCACCATCAACGAGTTCTACGGCCAAACCGAATGCAACCTGGTGCTCGCCTCCTGCGCGCGCATCGGGGTGTCGCAACCCGGCGCAATAGGCAAGCCGGTGCCCGGCCACGATGTGGCGGTGATCCGCCCCGACGGCGTGTTATGCGCCCCGGGGGAGGCGGGCGAGATTGCGATCAGGCGCCCCGATCCGGTGATGTTTCTGGAATATTGGGGAAAGCCTGACGAAACCCGCGAGAAGTTCATTGGCGACTGGATGAGCACCGGTGACCAGGGGATGCGCGACGATGCCGGCTATGTGCAATTCATCGGCCGCAACGACGATGTCATCACCTCGTCCGGCTACCGGATAGGTCCGACAGAGATCGAGGATTGCCTCATCAAGCATCCGGCAGTGGCGTTGGCGGCGGTTGTCGGCAAGCGCGACCCGCTGCGGACCGAGATCGTGAAGGCATTCATCGTGCCCAAGGCGGGACACCCCCCATCCGATGCGCTTGCCGCGGATATTCAGTCCTTCGTCAAGACGCGCCTCTCCGCGCACGAGTATCCGCGTGAGGTGGCGTTCATCGAGCAGATGCCGATGACCACCACCGGCAAGGTGATCCGGCGGCTGTTGCGGCAGCAGGGGTAGATTGTATGGCGGGTTGGGCGCTTTTGGCACCGTAACCCGCCGCGTTTCGGCGGACTACGCTCTCGCTAATCCGCCCTACGAGCGCCCACAATGTCGCGCAGCGCCTTTGCAAGTCCGACAGCCCCGCGGCGCGCCTGCTCGAGCCTGCATGCAAGCGCGAAACGCAGCGAATCTGCCTCACCGATGCACATCAGACGATCTGCAAGCTCCAGCCGCTCGCGCCAGACATGATCGATCATGGGATGCTCGGGCGTCGCGCAGGAATCAGCACGCGTGATCGTCTGATCGCGCAGGAGTCTTTCCGTTATGTTGACGAGGATTTGCACGCCCGGTGAGAAGCGGGCATAGGTTTCATCGTACGCGATCTTCCAGCACCAGGCCGTGCGACCGCTGCGCAGAGTGACGAGCGCCGCGACGGGATTGGTATCGACGCACAGCCGTGTCACCCGCGCCTTGTCCTCCTGCGCAAGCGTGGTCACTGCTGCCCGCATGAATTTCAGCACATCGGGTTGGCAGCGTGCGGCGGTTCCGGCACGACCCTTCCATCCCCTCGCTTCGAGGTGAAAAAAATCATCGAGCGCGGCGCCGGCAGACCCAACCGCACTCTCGTCGAAGATGACACTGCCAAGGTCGGCGAGGCGCTTGCGCTGGCGGCGCAACTCCTTGCGTTTTTTCCCATCGATGGCGCGTGAGAGATAGGTCTCCCGCTCTTCGGACGGTGCAAGGAAAGCGCGGGAATGACGCGCAAAGGAAGCACTCTTTCCGTTGCGCGTTGCGACGGCGGCATCGATCGCTGCCGCCAGCGCTCCGGTGCATGGCAGGTACGGCAAAAGCACGAGCTTCGGGAGCTGCGGACTTCGCGCGATATGATCGAACCAGGCGCTGATCACCGCCTCGCACATCGCGGCATCGACGAGTGGGGAGCCGAGGGGAGCATAGGGGTGCGTCCACCCGGTCAGCACCGGCAAAGGGATGCCGTAGCGGCGGCGCTCGATCCGCGCCGGAAACAGTCCAAGCAGGCGCGGCGGCGTGTCGTGCGACCAGACCAAAGCCGCGCCGGCCGCGGCGCCGAATAGGGGCGCGGCGGCCATCGCAAAGGACGGCTCATAGAAGACGTTGGGCTCAATCGCGCGCTTGGCGAGCTCACTCCACTGCGGGCGCGACGCGCCGAGCTCTGCCAACGGGCGCCATTCAACGCGCAACGCGGATTCGAGCGTGCCATGCACGGTTCAGCGCTCCGGATGCTGGTCCTGATGCTGGTCCTGGCGACCCCAGATGAAAACGTGGAAGCCGAGCCGGTGCTTCGTCACCATGAACAGAAGGATGGACTCGAGCACCAGCGCGGTCGCGGTCGCCGCGGCTGCACCGGCCATTCCGAAATGCGGAATCAGTGCGACGCACAGACCGATATTCACGACGAATGCGCTCGCATACACCATTGCACAGATGCGCTGCTGGCCCAGCATGTTGAGCAGCCGCTCGATCGGACCTATGGCTGCGCGCGCGAGGAGCCCGACCGCGAGTATGAACATCACGTGGTACCCCTCGGTGAATTGCGGGCCGAATAGGCTCAGGATGGGCCGGCCGCAAACAAGGAGCAGCGCTGCCGCCGCAACCGACGGCCAGAACGTCCATTTGATGGATTGCGAGATGAAGGCGGACAATCCTTTGCGATCGCCGTTGATGTGATAACCGCTGAAGCGGTGCGCGGTCGTCGCGGACACCGAGTAATAGATGAACGAAACGAGAGCGAGCGTCTTGGCCGCTGCGTAGTAGTGGGCCACCTCGACCGGCGGCCGGAAGTGCTGCAGCACGAGCACATCGGAATAGGCGAGCAGCGAGTAGAAGCCTTCGACCATCAGGATGGGCAGCGCGGTGAGCAGCCAACGCTTGAAATCGTAAGCCTTCGGTCCTCGCTCGATGCGTCTTGCAAGCCGGCGATTGACAACCAGGAGCTGGCCCAATGTCGGCAGCCAGATCGAGGCGCCGGCCACAATCATTGCGGTGACGGAGTTCATTGGCAGCTGCGCAAAATATGCAGCCCCCATGATCACGGTGAGCAGGAGCTGGCGCACAACATAGCCGGGCATCATTGCCAGGCCGATCCAGTCGTAGCTTCGCGCAATACCCTCCTGGACATTGGCGAGCGCATAGGCGGGCATTGTCACGCAGGCGAGATAGAGCGGGATAACCAGGTAGTCATTCAGCCGTGGCTCGATCAGGCGAACGCCGCCGGCGCCAAGCGCCGCAATGCCGATGGCAATAGCAAAAGCGACCCAGCGGCTTCCGGACACAAACCCGCGCAGGAGTGCAAGCAGGCGGTGCTCGCGATACTCTGGAATGAAACGCTGCGCCGCGGTTCCGAGCCCGAGGTCAATGGCCTGTCCGAGCAGCAGCACCCACGTCCAGACATAGACATAGATGCCGAACTGGAAGCTCCCCATCCAGCGCGCGAACATCACCTGCGATCCGAATGCGAGGAGAGCGCTGGCGACACGAACCAGGAATACCGTCCCGGCCAGGCGCTGAACCAGAAGATGCTCGGCGTCGAGCACGCGCGCCTTGAATCGAGACCACGCGTTCGGGAGCGTGAAGCTCGGCGGCAAGCGGGATGCGTCTTGCGAGCTGGTAACTGCCAAGCAGGCCTCCGCGGTCGCGCGGTCCGGTTTCGGGCGCGGATGTGAAGAAGAAGCCGTAGCAAGGAAGCGTTAACATTCGGTTGGATGATGTATCGGCATGCTTGCGGCGCTCATGCCACGGACCGGGGGATATGGATCCCGGCTCGCCCTGTCCGCCGGCCTTCGTCCGCGGCCGGCTTGGCGCGCCTACCTCAGCGCGTCACGGTGCCGATGTAGGCGGCGATGACGCGCGCATCGTGGAGGACCTCGCCGGGCGAGCCCTGCGCCAAGGTGCGCCCGTAATCCAGGACGTGAATGCGGTCGGCCAGGTCCGCGACCATCTGCAGGTCGTGCTCGATCCAGATCATGGTCATGCCAAGCGCGACCTTGATGCGAAGAATGAAGCGCGCCAGATCTTCGCGTTCGTCACGGTTGAGGCCGGCGGACGGCTCATCCAGCATCAGGACCGTGGGCTCGAGTGCGAGCGCGCGAGCAAATCCCACCAGCTTTTGAATCCCGAACGGAAGACCCGCGACGTTCGAATGGCGATAGCGCTCGAGCTCGACGAGCTCGATGATGCGTTCGATCGCCTCGCGGTGGCGCACCTCCTCGCGCCGCACTGCTGGCAGAAAAAGCATCTCGGCAAGAAAGTTGGTGTGGATGCGCGCGTGCCGGCCGGTCAACAGGTTGTCGAGCACAGACATTTGCGGAAAGAGCTCGCCATGCTGGAATGTGCGCGCCAGGCCCAGCCGTGCAATCTGGTGCGGCGCGCGTCCACTTATGTCACTGCCGCGCAACCGGATGCCGCCCGCGCCGCGATAAATGCCGCTCACGCAATTGAGGACGCTCGTCTTGCCGGCGCCGTTCGGACCGATCAGGGCAAACAGCTCACCCTTTTCCACGGAGAAGGAAACCTGATCGAGGACGGTGAGTCCGCCGAACCGCAAGGAGAGGCGGTCGATCTCGAGTTCAGCCATACCATCGCCTGCGGCGGCGGTATTGCTTCACGTCGCGATAGCTGCGGCGCTCGCCACTCTTGCCTCCGAGATAAAACTCCTCGACGTCGGGATGAGCGCGCAGGCGCTGTGCGGTCCCGTCGAGCACGATCTTGCCGTTCTCCATGACGTAGCCGTAGTCCGCGACTTCCAGAGCGACAGCCGCGCTCTGCTCGACGAGCAGGATGGCGATCCCGAGCTCGCGGCGAATCGCGATGAGCCGCAGCAGCAGATCATTGACCACGACCGGCGCCAGACCGAGCGAGAGCTCGTCCACCAGCAGCAGCTGCGGCGCACAGACGATGGCGCTCGCCAGCGCCAGCATCTGCCGCTCTCCGCCGGAGAGAAGGCCGCCAATCCGGCTGCGCAGATCGCGCAGCTGGGGAAACAGCGCAAACACCAGCGCCTCGCGCTGGCGCTGCTGCGCAGCGGTCGTGCCGCGCGGGATCGGAGCTGTCAGATTCTCCGCCACAGTCAAATTGGGAAAGACCTTGTCGCGCTCGGGCACGAGCACAATCCCGCGCGCCGTGTTTTCATACGGCGGCCGATTTTCGATGTGGTCGCCCTTGAATATGATCGATCCTTGCGTGACGCGCGCGTCGTCGAGGCCAAGAAAGCCCGAAATCGCCCGCAGCGTCGTTGTCTTGCCGGCGCCATTCGTCCCGATCAGCGCCACGATCTGCGCCGGCTGCACGGCGAGCGTGACACCCTGCGCCGCCGTGATGCTGCGCTGGTACACGACTTCGAGCTTGCGCACATCGAGGAGCGTCATGCCCGCGTTCCCGGGGCGCCGCGATGCTTGTAGGGCCAGAGCAGGAAATAATTCTGTGCGCGATGCCAGATGCCGACGAGGCCGAGCGGCTCGAAGAGGAGGAACAGAATCATCACCAGCCCGAACGCGGCGTAGTTCACTGCAAAGAGCAGGCCTGCAAAGCGTTGCGCGGAAGGAAGCGCAAGCAACGCGCTCTCGATGAGATAGGGAAAGGCCGTGACGAAAGCCGCCCCAAGGAGCGCGCCCAGGAGCGAGCCCATGCCGCCGACAATGACCATGGCGACGTATTGGATGGCCAGGAACAGCGAAAATGCCTCGACCGAGACGAAACCGCGATAATAGGCGAACAGCGCGCCGGCGATCGCCGTGATCACCGAGCTCAGAACGAAGGCGAGGAGCTTGTAGCCCGCGATTCCGATGCCGAGCGCCTCGGCAACCGTCTCATGTGTACGGATCGCCCGCCAGGCGCGGCCGGTGCGCGAGCGCAGCAGATTGATGCAGATGAGGAGCGTCGCCGCAGCCGCAATCAGCAGGATGAAATACCAGGCGCGACCATCGCTGATCACGAGGGTGCCGAGCTGCGGCGGGTCAATGACAATGCCGGTCGAGAAGCCGCGCCGCGATTCGTATTCGCCGCCGGCGTAGATCACCATGAAATGCAAGGCGAGCGTGCTCACCGCCAGATAAAGCCCGCGCAGCCGCAGCGACGGCAGCCCGAAGATAACCCCGAGCAGAGCGCCCACGAGACCCGCCGCCGGGAGCGTCACCCAGAACGGCGCGTTGAGCTCACGAAACAGGATGCCCGCCGTGAACGCGCCGGCCGCAATCAGTCCGGCGTGGCCGAGCGAAATCTGACCGGCATAGCCGGTGAGCAGCATCAGGGCGAGCGCGCCGATGCTGGCGAGAAATACCTGACAGGCGAGATCGAGCTGGAAAGGGGAAGCAATCAGCGGGAACGCAAGCAGCAGGACCAGGAACACCGCAAGCCACGCCGCCTGAAAGCGCGTGGTGATGAGAGCAAGGTCCTGAGCATAGCTGGTGCGAAAGTAGCCGCTGGCCATATCAGGTATCAGTAATCAGTAATCAGTAATCAGTAATCAGTAATCAGATACGGAAGCGGACACGGTTTGGCGCATCTCTGATTACTGATCACCGATCCTTCTGATTACTGATTACTGAATACTTAACTCCTGATCACCTGACATCGTACGCCGTCCAATCCCTGGCCTGCGCAATCCCGCCCTGGGTCTCGTCCCAGCGATAAACGCGATAGTATTGGCGGGCGCGGAAATGGTTGTCCTTGCTCCACTCAAGGGGCCCGCCGCGCAGGCCCCTGGTGTCCACCTTCACGTTCTCGAAGGCGGCGCGAAGCTTGCCGGCATCGGTCGGCCAGCCCGCCGCCCGCAGCCCGGCTTCCAGCACCAGTCCCCCGATCCAACCCTCGGTCATCTGCTCGGCAGGATATTGCACGCGAACCTTCTTGACCTCCTCTCTGATCTCCTGGTGAACCGGCAGGTTGTCCTTGAACAAAGAGTTGGCTCCGATCACGTAGAGCCTGGGGTCTTTCACGCGCGCAAGCTCGGATTCCGCTTCGATGTGCGCCCAGGCGATGTAATCGCCCGGCCAGTCAAGCCGGCGCAGCGCCTCGAAGGTCTTTATCTCCGTCACCCATGGCGCCCATGAGAATATCCAGTTCGGGCTTGCGTCCTTGAGCTTGGTGGCGAACGGGGTGTAGTCGGCCGTCGGCGGTGGGATAACCTCCTTGTCCACCGCGGTCATGCCCATGGTCTTCGCCTGCTCCTCGGCGTAGTCGATCTCGCCGCGCGAAAGCGGGATGGCCATGGCGGCAAGCCCGAGGCGCACCGGTTCCTTCGCGGTGTCCTTGATGAAGCCCAGAGTGGCGCGGCTGTCGTAGCCGCCGGCATAGGCCGTGGTGCAGAACTGCAGCGGGTCGGCGGGCGGGTAGACCTCTTTTGGACACACGGCCCCCATGAACAGCAGCGGCACATTGGCGCGTTTCGTCTCCGCCACGACCGGTGCGTAGGTCGATGACAGGCTGGAAAGGATCAGAAGGATGACCTTGTCCTGTGTGAGCAGGCGCTTGGCATTGGCAGCCGCCTTCGAGGGCTCGGCCTGGTCATCGAGGATATTGAGCTGCACGCGCTTGCCGTTGATGCCGCCCTGCGCATTGAGCCGCTCGACATAGAGGCGCAGTCCCTCGATCGGGGGCGCGTTGGTGCTGGCCGGCGGTCCCGTCATGGCGCCGCTGACCCCGATGACGTAGGCATCCTGCGCCGGCGCCATGGTCGTCGTCGCGGCGGCCGCGAGAACGGCTGCGCCAGCTCCAAGCACGCGTTGCAGAGCTGCTGACCGCGCGGGAGACCTCTTTCGCATCGTTTCGAGCCTTCCTTTGTGCGACGATGGCACCGCGGAGGAAGCCATGAACATCCCAATCCGCGGACGTCCACCTTTTCGCGCCGATCACATCGGCAGCCTGCTCCGGCCGCCTGCATTGCGTCAAGCTTTCAAGCGGCCATGCGAGCGGGGACATCTCAGACGATGAGTTCGCGCGCGTCCAGGACCAATGCATCCGCGAAGCCGTGCGCATGCAGGAAGAGATCGGCCTGGAAGTGGTGACCGACGGCGAATTCCGTCGCGGCTCCTATTGGGGAAGGTTCGTGGAGCGTACCGCGGGTTTCGTCATCCGGCCCGCGCTGCTCAAATTCCGCGACGACCATGGAGAAGAGGTGGAGTTCACGGCGCCTTACGCGACGGCGCAAATGCGACGCACGCGTCCCATCGCGGTCGATGAGGTCGAGTTCCTCGAAGCCACGACCCGGGCGACTGCAAAGATCACCTTGCCCGCGCCTTCGACCATGCACTTCTACCGCCTCTCGGATTTCGCGGACCGGAACGTCTATCCCGATGATGAGCGCTTCTTTGCCGATCTTGTCGCGGTTTTCCGGGAAGAGATCGCGGATCTCGTTCACGCCGGCTGCCGCTACATCCAGCTCGACGAGGTTGCGATTGCTCTCCTGTGCGATGGGACAATTCGGGCCAGTGTCGAGCGCGCGGGCGCCGAGCCCGACGCGCTGGTGGACCGTTACATCGATGCCATCAACCGCGCAGTGTCGGGCTGTCCCGCCGACGTCGTTGTCGGCGTCCACATGTGCCGCGGCAATTTTCGCGGACGCTATCTCGGCGAGGGCGGATACGACTCGGTGGCCGAGAGGTTTTTCGCGAGCACGCAGGTCAATCACTTCCTGCTGGAATATGACACGCCGCGGGCGGGAGATTTTGGTCCGCTTCGCTTTGTGCCAAATGGGAAAGGAGTCGTGCTCGGTCTGATCAGCAGCAAAACGCCGGTGCTCGAAAGAATGCCGGACCTGCAGCGACGCGTCGATGAAGCGGCGAGACATATCGATCTCGGCCGGCTGGCGATCAGCCCGCAATGCGGCTTCGCGAGCAGCGTCGCCGGCAATCCGCTGAGCGAAGCCGATCAGGGCGCGAAGCTGCGGCTCACGGTCGAGGCCTGCCCAGCACGATTTGGGGCTGAGTTGCTTCAAAAAATCCACAGCGCGTGCGCGGGAAACTCGACGTGATAGAACTCATGCTTCAGCGGTGACGCCATATAGGTGCGAACGCTCAGCGCGTCCTTGACGAAAAGGACTTCCCAGCGCTCGCCGATATACATCTGAGCTTTGACAGTCATCGGGATGCGGTTCGGGCCCGGTCCGCCGCCCAGCATGACCTTCTCGAGCCGGATGACGCCCGTTGCCTTCTCGCCTATCGCCGCGCTGGTCCGCGCGAGCCCCTCCAGCTGCAGTCCCATCATCTCGATAACCGCGCGTTGGTCGTCCTTCTCGACCAGCGTACCCTCGACACGATTGTTGTTGCCCATGAATTCCGCGGCGAAGAGAGTGGCGGGCTCGGTATAGAGTGCCATGGGGGAGCCCTGCTGCTCGACGGCGCCGCCGTTGAGCAAGGTGATGCTGTCCGCGATCGCCATGGCCTCGATCTGATCGTGAGTCACCAAGAGGGCGGACAGATTGAGCGAGACGATGAGCGCTCGCAGCCAGGCGCGCGCCTCCTCGCGCAGCTTCGCGTCGAGATTGGAGAGCGGCTCGTCGAGCAGGATGACGGGGGGTTCGTAAACGAGGGCGCGCGCGAGCGCCACGCGCTGCTGCTGCCCGCCGGAGAGCTGGTGCGGGTAGCGGCCGGCGAGATGCGCGAGCCCGATCTGGGCCAGCGTATGCGCGACACGTGTCTTGACATCGGCCGCGCGTACACGCCGCAGCTTGAGGCCGTAGGCGACGTTCTCAAAAACGGTGCGGTGCGGCCACAGCGCATAGGATTGAAACACCAGGCCGAGCCCGCGCGCTTCCGCGGGCAGCTCGGTGCGGGTCGCGGCGTCATAGAGGACGTTGTCGCCGATGCGGATGGAGCCGCGGTACGGCGTCTCCAGGCCGGCGACCGCGCGCAGCAGCGTGGTCTTGCCGCTGCCCGAGGGCCCCAGCAGTGCGACCACCTTTCCCGCGGGCACCGTGACGGAGACGCCCTTGAGGATTTCGCTGTTCCCATACCGCAGCGCGACGTCGGTGACCGCAAGCTCAGCCATGCAGGCGCACCCCGAGCCGGACGGCGATGATCAGTCCTGCTCCGATCATGGCCACATTGACGACCGAGAGCGCCGAAACAAGATCGATCGCGCCGGTGCCCCAGAGCGACACCAGCAGCGAGCCGATCACCTCGGTTCCGGGGCCGAGCAGATAGATGCCGGTCGAATACTCGCGCACGAAGATGAGGAAGATGAGCAGCCAGCTTGCGAGCATGCCAGTGCGGATCAACGGCAGCGTGACGTCGAATTTCGCGCGGATATCGGTCGCGCCGATGCTGCGGGCGGCCTCTTCCAGCTCGGGAGCGACCTGGAGCAGCGTGCCGGAGACGAGGCGCATGCCGTAGGCGAGCCAAACGATCGTGTAGGCGACCCATACCGAGACCAGCGTCTCCCGCAAAGGTGTGAGCGGCTTGAAGAACAGAAAGACCCAGAGCAAGGCAAGCCCCGCCACCAGTCCCGGCATGGCGCGCGGCAGCATGACGAGATAATCCACCAGCTGCGTCCAGCCGGACGGCCAGCGATGAATGGCGAGTGCAATGGCGGTGTAGAAGGCGACCGCCGCGGCGCCGCCGATGAGCCCAATGCCGAGCGTGTTGACCATGCTGCGCACCACGTTGGGATATTCAAGCAGCTCGCGGTAGTGATCGAGCGTGAGCACCTCGGCGAGCGAAACCCCTTCCCCCCAGGTCTCAACGAACGAACGCAGCGTGATGCCGGCAATCGGGATGAGCACGGTGAACGCCAACCAGAGCGCAATGCCCAGGAACGCCGGCCAACGCCAGAAACCCAGCTTGAGCGGGGCGGAGCGGGCGCCCTTGCCGCGCACAGAGACGTAACGTTGCGCCTCGTATAGGAGCGCCCTTTGCATGAAAACGAGCGGCAGCGTTATCGCAACAATGGTCACGACAACCACGGCCATGAGCTGATAGGAGGGCACTCCCAGCTTGTTGGTCAGCTTGAAGAGATAGGTGGAGAGAACCAGCAGACCCTGCGGATCGCCGAGAACGAGCGGCAGTCCGAACAGCTCGAAGCCGAGAAAGAAGACAAGCACTCCGGCGAACAGGATGGCCGGCAGAACCATGCGGCAGGCTCACATCGACCGCGACCCTCCACGGGTTTGCACCCGCGGTGCGGGCCGCCTCCTCGACGTCACTGCCCAGACCTCTCAGAGCCGCCGCGGCGTAGAGATACACGTGCGGCACATGGGTGAGCCCGGCAATCGCAACGAGGAAGGGAAAAGAATAGAGATTCCATGGCGCCGCCCCCAGCCATTCCTTTACAGTCGTGGTGAGAATGCCGACCGGGCCGAGCGCGACGACGTAGCCGAACGCCAGCACCACCGCCGAAACAAAGACGGGGACCAGGATCACCGGCTCGAGCCATTGCCTGCCGGGCAGGTTGGTGCGCACCATCAGAAAGGCGAGAATGGCGCCAAGCGGAACGGCGATCATGGTCATGCAGGCGGCAAGCAGGAGCGTGGTGCCGAATGCGACAGCGAAATCTTCGTCCGCGAACACAAAGCGGTAGGCGGAAAGGCTGATCTTCGCATCAGCCGCAAAGAATGGCGCCGTCAGGAAGCTCTGGTAAAAGACCAGAGACAGCGGCGCGAGCACCGCAACCGCCGTCACCGCGATGATGGCGAAACGATAGAACGAAATGGAAATTGTCGGTCGACGGCTCCAGCCAAGCCGCCCCGCGGGATACGCTACTGTCATGGGAGGAAAGCCGTGATCGAATCTATTGGCCCTTCATCGCGGCCTGCCACTTCTTCAAGAACTCAAGGCGCCGCGTTTCATCGAGATTTGACAGCAGTTCGCGGTCGATCGCTACCGGTCGCGCCTTATCGCCAATAAGCTCGCTCACGCGCTTTGCCGTTGCCTCGCCGGTCACATCGTCGCGCAGCGAGTAGAGGTCGGCGGCGTTGGCAATAATGTTTTGTCCGCGCTTGGAGAGAAGATAATCGAGGAAGAGCCGCGCAGCATTCGGATTCTTGGCCTTGGCGGATATGAAAGCCACGCGCGAGGTCACCAGCGTGTAGTCTTTCGGCATCACGATGCCGAGGGTGGGCACCTTCTTCGCGCGCGCAAGGGCATACGAGCCGAAGACGCCGTAGGCGATGGTATGCTCGCCGGAAGTCACCCGCTCGATCATGGCGCCCGCCGCCGGATAGAGCCGCACGCCAACCTTGCCGAAGGCCCGGAACAGGTCCCATGCCTGCGGAAAATATTTCACGTCCTCATTGACGAACAAAAATCCGACGCCGGATTTTTCCGGGTCATAGGCCGTGACCTTGGCGCGGAAGGCGTCCGGCTTGGCGGTGAGAAGGGCAAGCAGCGCCGGATGATCCTGCGGCACCTCGGCGACGGGGACGAGCCGTTTGTTGTAGACGAACGTGATCGGCTCGTAGGTCGTGCCGTAAGCCTGGTTCTGCCACACCGCCCAGTTCGGCAGCGACGGGATTTCGGGAGAGGAATATGTCGCGGCATTGCCCTCCGCTGCGAGCTTGAGCTGCAAATCCATGGCCGAGGACCACAGGACGTCTGCGGTCCCGGTCCCGGCGGCGACCTCGGCGATGAAACGGCTGTAGGCCTCGGTCGAGTTCATGTCCGTGTAGTCGAGCTTGATGCCGGGATAGAGCGCCGCAAAATCCTTCAGCAACGGATTGGCGGCGGCGGCGTCGGTGGTCGCATAGACAACGAGCCGCCCTTCCTTGCCGGCGGCTTCGATCACCTTGGCATAATCCGCGGGATAACCTTCCGGCGTTTGAGCGTGCGCGCTTGCCGCGTAAAGCAGAACAGCCGTGATCCAAGCGGCCCGATACAATCCCGGCATGGCACTCTCCCTGCCGCGGCGATGAGAAAGCATCTCGCTTTAGATGATGGCCAAGCCGCTTTGTTCACGCCGCGCTGATGCTTGCGAGCATAGGCCGCCCCGGCATGCGCGGTCTACTCCCCTTCTCATCGGTGACTTGAATGCGCTCCTGCAGAGAACGGACAATCCGTGACGGGGGTCACAGCGCGCGGAGAAATCTATGGCGATGATCGACCATGTTTCGCAGATACGGCCTCGGATAGGAGTGCGCTGCGGATGCGATCGGCGAGCACTATCCTGCCGCCGACCAAGCCGGCGCGGCGCTAACCGCAGAACGCGACGATCAGATCGAAGATGTATGTCGGGCCGTTCAGGCCCCATAACAAAAGCACCAGGCTGCAAACTGCAAAGCCGATGCCACCGACAAACCACAGCATCAGGCGAGGCGGCCGCTTCGCCGCGTTGTCCGCGCCGCCGGCGACTTGGTTCATGACGGCGCCGGTGCGAGCACGAGCCGCTCGACCGGTTGCTCGCGAATGAGCCAATGGATCACCGCCGCGAATACGCCAAGCCCTACGGAGATCCACCACATCACATCGTAATTGCCCTGAATGTCATAGAGACGTCCTGCTCCCCAGCCGCCCAGGAAGCTTCCCAGCTGATGGCTGAAGAATACAATTCCCCACAGCATCGACATGTGCACCGGCCCGAACATGTAGCCCACCAGTCCGCTGGTCAGCGGAACGGTGCCGAGCCACAGAAACCCCAGCGCCGCGGCGAACAGAAGGACGGAAACCCAGGTCAGCGGCAGCGCCAGGAACAGCACGAAGGCAAGCGCACGCAAGGCATAGAGCAGCGCCAGCATGTCCTTGCGTAAATGGCGCCCGCCGAGCCAACCCCACAGCAGCGCTCCGCCGATATTGAAGAGACCTACGAGGCCGATGGCCCATCCCCCAAGCTCGATTGCCGATATCGGACGTCCGAAGAACGAGAGCCCGACGGAGTGGTCGGAGATGTAAGGAGGCAAATGCAGCCCGATGAAGGTGACGTGGAAGCCGCAGACAAAAAAACCGACTGTGAGCAGCCAGAATCCCTGGGTGTTGAAAGCTTCCCTTAGCGCGTCCCTGCTGCTTTGCCTCCTTGCCGTAGCGACGGTCTTCGCATTCCCCGCACGGCTCTCGCGCAGACCTACGGCAAGAGGGATCATGATCAGCGAGAGGCCGGCAAGCACGAACATCGTCGTATGCCAGTCGTCGAAACGATTTTGCAGGACCGAGGCAAACGGCACGATCGCGAACTGCCCGAACGAGCCGCCGGCGGTGGCGACGCCGAGCGCAAGCGATCTCTGTGCAACCGGAGTCTGCCGTCCAATGGCGCCGAGGATAGGTCCAAAACCGGCCGCCGCCATGCCGATGCCCGAAAGTGCGTTGCCGAGCGTGAGCATCACGCCTTCGTTCGCCAGCGCGATAATGAGCATGCCCGCCACGTAGAGCACGCCGCCACCCCCGACCGTGCGCGCTGTCCCAAAGCGATCGGCGAGATTGCCGGCGAAAGGCGCGAACATTCCCATCAGCAACATGCCGAGCGCGTTTCCGAATGACCAAAGCTCGCGCCCGACATTGAGGTCCGCCGCGATCGGCTTCTGAAAAATGCCGAAACTTTGGCGTGCTCCAATTCCAATCGTCAGAATTGCCGCTCCGCAGATCACTGGAATCCAGAAATTGCGTTGTTGCGCCATTGTCTCTCTTTCGAGCTGGAGTGGCAAAGGATGCTCAGGTCCCGGCGGTTTGAGGGACCGTGTCGAGGGAAGATGACGAGGAGGAAGGCGTGAGAGTACCCGCACTGCGTCTGGGCACCACAAGCTTGGCGATGAGAACCTGGACGACCTCACCGTGCTGGTTTCGGGTCTCGCTGCGCACGCGGATCATGCCGCGGTCAGGTCGCGAGCGGGAGGGCGTGACCTCTTCTATTTCACTGAAAACGCTGAGCGTATCGCCTGGCCGCGTCGGCTTCGGCCAGCTGACCTCCCCACCGCTGCCGATAATTCCTCCGCGAAGCGGCAATCCCGATTCCACGAGCAATCTCATCGTGATCGCAGCGGTGTGCCACCCGCTCGCGGCCAATCCACCAAAAAGCGTCGCCTTGGCCGTTTCGTTATCCAGATGAAACGGCTGGGGATCATATTGCTCCGCGAACGCCTTGATCTGGGCCGCGTCGAGTCGATGCGATCGGCTCGCAAAGCGTTGGCCGACATGGAGGTCTTCAAGAAACAGGGAGGAATCCGAAGCAGGGTTGCCCGCATCACTCATGCCCATCTCCTGATCAGTTACTTGCATAATGATAGTTACTGGTCTACATGGTGTCAATGCAGCGAAAGAGCTTTGGTGCCATGGCGTGCCCGATTGCCCGCGGCCTTGAACGTGTGGGCGAGTGGTGGAGCATTCTTATTCTGCGCGATGCGCTGCACGGGATGACGCGCTTTGACGAATTCCAGCAGAGTCTCGGGATCGCGCCAAATATGTTGGCGCGCAGGCTCAAGTCACTCGTCGACGCGGGTCTTCTGGAGCGCCGGCGTTACAGCGAACGGCCGCCGCGCGATGAATATGTGCCAACCGCGCGCGGCCGTGATTTCCGTCCGATACTGGTCGCGTTGCTTGCGTGGGGCAACAAGCACTTTGCGCCCGAAGGCCCGAGCGTGCTGCTCGTCAATGCCAGGACGGGGAGCGTTGTTGATCCGGTTCTCGTCGATCCAGCCACCGGACATGCGATCGAGGAGCCGGAATACGCATTGGTGCCGGGGCCGGCTGCCGGGGAACGCACGCGGCAAAAATACGCCAATCTGGTGAGTGCTTCCGGCAAGCGGGAGCTTGTATCCGCCGCGAGCAAGGTCGGCGCCGCCAAGCGGAGGTCGAAATGAGCCTCGCAGCGACGCAAGAAGCATCGCAGCTTGCGCCCTGCTCCAAGGACATCATCAAATCCGTTCCCCTCACTCCCCTCACTCCCAGAACGCAAGTCCTTCTGCACGGCCCTATCGTGCGGACGCTGTTGCTGTTGGCATGGCCCAACGTGCTGGTCATGCTGGCGCAGGCCGCTACCGGTCTGGTCGAAACCTGGTTTGTCGCGAAGCTCGGCACCGACGCCTTGGCGGCCATGGCGCTCGTCTTTCCTGGCGTGATGCTGACGCAGATGATCTCGGCCGGCGCCATGGGAGGAGGAATCTCGTCCGCCATCGCGCGAGCGCTGGGCGCGGGTCATCGCGACGAGGCAAACGCGCTGGTGATGCATGCGCTGGTCATCAGCGTCGCCTTGGGCGGCTTCTTCTCCATCATCATGCTGGCCTTCGGACGTCCGATCTATCGTGCGCTCGGGGGAGAGGGCGCCGCGCTCGACAACGCTCTCGTCTACTCGAACGTGGTCTTCGCCGGAAGCGTTCTGCTCTGGGCGATGAATGGCCTGGCCAACGTGATCCGGGGCACTGGCAATATGCTGGTTCCCGCACTCGTCGTCTGCGTCGGCGTGGCCGTCCTGGTGCCGCTGTCGCCTGTGCTGATCTTCGGGCTTGGGCCCCTTCCAGCTCTCGGCATTGCCGGCGGCGGCGTGGCATTGATCGTATTCTATGCGGCCGGCTTCGCCGTAATGGTCTGGTATGTGCTCTCCGGACGCAATGCCGCGCGTTTGCGCCTGTCCCGGCTGCGTTGGTCATTTTTTCGCAGCATTCTGAACGTGGGGGCGGCTGCGTCAATAACTTCTCTCCAAACGAACGTCATCATCGCCCTTGCGACTGCATTGGTCGCTACCGCCGCGGGCGCTGGTGCCGCAGCCGGCTATGGCACCGGCGCGCGACTTGAATACCTGCTCATTCCAATTGTGTTTGGTCTTGGGGCGCCCCTCGTCGCCCTGGTCGGCACGAATGTTGGCGCCGGGCAGCGAGAGCGGGCCTTGCGCATTGCGCTGGTTGGCGGAGCAATCGGTTTTGCCATCACCGAAGCGATCGGCATCGCGGCGGCCGTCTGGCCGCAGATCTGGATCGAACAGTTCAGCAGCGACCCAGAGGTGATCGCGGCCGGAATGCTCTATCTGCGCCTCGTCGGACCGACCTACGGGTTTTTTGGCTTGGCGCTTGCGCTCTACTTCGCATCCCAAGGAGCGGGGCGCCTGTTCTGGCCGCTATTCGCCGGTTTCGCGCGCATGCTGGTAGCGATCGGCGGCGGGTGGCTGGCGCTGCGGCTAACCGGCTCGCTGCAATATCTCTTCGCTGCGCTGGCGTTCGGTCTGTTCCTGCATGGAACGGTGCTCCTTGCCGCCATTAGCCGCGGCGCCTGGTTTCCTCGCGCCGCCGGTTCATGACCTGACTACGCCGTCTGTTTCCGAAAACGGGTGCCCACGTTCGAGTTCTGCTCTATCGCATCAGCTTGTCGATGGTGATCGGCAGATCGCGCACCCGCTTCCCGGTTGCATGATAGACCGCATTCGCGATCGCCGCGGCGGTTCCCACAATCCCGATCTCACCGACGCCTTTGACGCCAAGCGGATTGATCTCTTCGTCCTTCTCTTCGACGAAGATGACGTCGATCGCGTGCACGTCCGCGTTCACGGGAACATGGTACTCGGCGAGACTATGGTTCATGAAACGTCCGAACCGGTGGTCGGTCACGGTCTCTTCATGCAATGCCATTCCGATGCCACCAACAACCGCGCCGAGTATCTGGCTGCCTGCAACTTTGGGATTGAGGATACGCCCGGCGGCCACCGCATTCACCACGCGCGTGACCCGGATTACGCCGAGCTGCTCGTCGACCTTGACCTCGGCGAAAACCGCGGAGTGGGTTGCGTGTGAGTATTTGCTATCCTCCTTCGGGTCGACGGTTGCTTCCTTTTCGATCCGATCGACTTTGCCGGCCCGCATCGCGTCGGCGATCAACACCTCCCGGCCGGCGTGCTGCTTGTGCCGGATCTTGATCTTGCCCTGCGCAAATTCGACATCGTCGAGCTTCGCCTCAGCGAGCGGCGATCTCGCCATTTTTTTAGAGAAGCCCAGAAGCTGTTCCTGCACCGCGCGACAGGCGGCGTGTATGGCCGAGCCGACGGATGAGGTGGTGAAGGAGCCGCCTTCCACCGGCGCATCCGGGAGCGAGGAATCGCCAAGCTTCACCGTGACATTGCCGAGCGGCGCACCCAGCATTTCGGCGGCGAGCTGGGCCATCATGGTATAGGTTCCCGGCCCCATGTCGGCCGTGGCGCTTGCGATCTCCACGCTGCCGTTGGCGGTGAGCCCAGCCCGCGCGCTCGCCTTGAGTTGCATCGCTTCCCAGACACCGGTCGCCATGCCCCAGCCGACCAGTTCGTTGCCGTCCCGCACGGTCCGCGGCTTCGGGTTGCGCTTCGACCAACCGAACCTTTCCGCGCCTTGGCGATAGCATTCGCGCAGTTGCTTGCTGCTGTACGGCTTGTCCTCGGTCTGATCGCGATCGGAATAGTTGATCAGCCGCAACTCCAGTGGATCGATATTTGCCGCATAGGCCAACTCGTCCATGGCGCATTCGATGGCGTACATGCCTTCCGCACCGCCCGGCGCGCGCATGTCGCAAGGCGTGTTCTGGTCGAGCTTGACGAGGCGCTGCACGAGCGCGCTGTTGGCGCAGCGGTAAAGCAGGCTCGACCAGTTGGCGATCGTGCGCTGGAAATCCTCGAACTGGGAGGTCATGGAGACGGCGTCATGCCGGAACGAGACGAGCCTGCCGGCCTTGTCGGCGCCGAGCGCCAACTTCTGAATCACGGCCGCGCGATAGCCGATCGTGAACATCTGCTGCCGGGTGAGCGTCACACGCACCGAACGCTCGAGCGCGCGCGCCGCGAGCACGGCAAGCAGCAACTGATACTGCGGCCGAAGGCCGGACCCGAACGCGCCGCCCACATAGGGCGAGAGCACGCGCACCTTGTCGCGCCGCATCCTGCAGGCGTCGGCAACGTAGTTTCGGCTGTTCTGCGGCCCCTGCGTTTTGTCATAGGCGGTTATCCGGCCATCGCCTTCCCAGATCGCGGTGGTTGCGAACGGCTCCATGGGATTGTGATGCTCGACCGGAATGCGATATTCCGCTTCCACCCGGACGGCGGCCGTGTTGAACGCGTCCGCCGGATTGCCGCGCTTGTGAGGTGGCGCATCCTTCGGCTTGCACAGCGCGCCTTGCTTGAATTGCGCTTCAAAGTCGCTGACATGGTTGTGCTGCTCATACTCAACGCCAAGGAGCGACGCTGCGAAGCGCGCGACCTCAAACTCCTCCGCCACCACCAGCGCCACCGGCTGGCCGCTGAAATGGATTTGGTCATCGTAAAGAGGACGATAGGGCGACCCGGGCGGTGCGATATCGTCATTGTAGCACTCGTCGGAAGCCGCCAGCTCGGGTCGATGCACGTGCGTGAGCACGTCGAGGACGCCTTCGACCGCTAACGCCTCCTCGGTGTGGATGCGCTTGATGCGACCCTTGGCAATGGCCGACGAGACCACAAAACCATGCGCCAGGGCGGGCACGTTGGGTTCACCGGCATATTTGGCCAGTCCGGTAACCTTGGCTCTCCCATCGATGCGGGACGTCGGCTTGCCCAGGTAACTCGCTGCTGCAGTCATGGCGCCGTCTCGCTATTTGATACGCTTGTCCGTCTGCGATTGCGGGGTGCCCCGCGCTGCCTGCGTCAGCGCACGCACGACGGCGCGGCGCACCAGCTCGATCTTGAAATCGTTGTGCCCGAAGCCGCGCGCCCCTCGCAGCAAAGTCTCGGCGGCGCGGAGAAAGCTCTCGCCGGTTGGCTGCGCTCCGGCGAGCTGCGCTTCGGCGTCCTTGTCTCGCCAGGGTTTGTGCGCGACGCCGCCAAGCGCGAGACGCGCTTGCCTGATCGTGCCGCCTTGCATATCGAGCGCGACTGCGACCGACACCAGCGCGAAGGCATAGGATAGCCGATCGCGAATTTTCAGATAGGTGCAGTTGCCGGCAAAGCCGTTCGGGGGCAGCTCTATCCCGGTGACGATCTCGTCCGGGCGCAATGTCGTGTCAGTCTGCGGAGCATCGCCGGGTAGCCGGTGGAAATCGGCAAAGGGGATGCGGCGCTGGCCTGCGCTGCCGGTTGCCAGCACGCGCGCCTCCAGCGCCGCGAGCGCAACGCACATGTCTGAAGGATTCGTGGCTATGCACTGCTCACTCGTGCCGAGGATCGCGTGCATGCGGTTGATCCCACCGATTGCGGAGCAGCCGTTGCCCGGTTCGCGCTTGTTGCATGGGGTGGTGATGTCGTAGAAGTAGATGCAGCGCGTCCGCTGCAAAAGATTGCCTCCCGTCGAGGCCATATTGCGCAGTTGCGGCGACGCTCCCGCGAGGATCGCACTCGCGAGCAGCGGATAACGCGCCTCGATCAGCGGGTGATAGGCGAGATCGCTGTTGGGAACCAAGGCGCCGATGCGCAATCCGCCATCCTCGCTCTCCTCAACGGTCTTAAGCGGCAGATGCGTGATGTCGATCAATCGCGATGGGCGAGCGACATTCTCCTTCATGAGATCGATCAGGTTGGTGCCGCCGGCAATGAATTTCGCCGCCGGGTCCGCTGCAATCTGGCGCACGGCGTCGGCCACGTCGTGCGCCCGGGCGTAGGCGAAATTGATCATCGGCGCGGCTCCTTCGCATCCGGGGCAGCCTTCTCCGTTGCAGCGCCGGCGATGACCTCCTCGATCGCCGATACGATGTTGGTGTAAGCGCCGCAGCGGCAGATATTGCCGCTCATCAGCTCGCGGATGTCATCGGCCGTGCGAGCTCTCCCTTCGCTGATCAGGCCGACAGCAGAGCAGATCTGCCCCGGAGTGCAGTAGCCGCACTGAAATGCGTCATGGTCGATAAAGCTCTGCTGAAGCCGGTGCAGCGTGTTTTCCTGTTCCAGGCCTTCAATGGTGGTAACCCGAGCGCCATCGTGCATGACCGCCAGCGTGAGGCACGAATTGATTCGCCGGCCATTCACCAGAACGGTGCAGGCGCCGCACTGGCCGTGATCGCATCCCTTCTTGGTGCCGGTGAGATCGAGATGAAGGCGCAGCGCGTCGAGAAGCGTGGTCCAAGGCGCAAGGCTAAGCTGGCGCTCGACGCCGTTGACATGGAGCGCCACCGGCATCTTGGCCGGGATCGGAATTTTGGTCCGCGGCTGCCGGGCAGCTGAAGATGCTTGCGTCATACGAGTTTCTCCCCAGATTAACCGACCTCTGCGGCAGGCAGGCAATGCACCGCCCCGCCCCAACATGCATCCAACTGAAGGTTCTCGAACTGGTTCCCGAGAACCGAAGCAAAATACCAAGATCAACTCCGCTATCCAGGTCAACGGCCACAAATAGGGGTCAAAAAGGCTGGTTTATAGGTGTATACGATCTGCGTGCTCAGCCGTGGGGCCTATTATTCGCTTGAATTGACAGCGCCCCGCATGCCGGCAAAAAGGTTTCATGATCCTCGATTGGCACTCGCACATCTACACCCCCGAAGAGGCGGCCGACGACATGCGAACTTTCGACGGAAGCTCTGGCCCGTCCTGGGGCGAGCGCGGTTGCCCCATGGTGCTGGAGAATTTTCTCGAGGCGCATCATGCGGCGGGCATCGACATCAGCGTCGTGACCAATGCCGCGCATTATTTGCGCGGCAAGAGCGCCGCTGACGAGTTGCCGTCAGTGCAGCGGTGGAGCGATTATGCCGCCGAGGTGCAGGAGAAGCACAAGGGCACGCTCTATTGCTTTGCCACCATTCTTCCGTGTGGCGGGCGGGCGTTCATCAAGGAGACCGAACGGGCAATCCGGCAACTCGGCCTCAAAGGCATTTTCATCCATTCCAGCCATAAGGGGCATTACCCCGACGACGACGAAGCGCGCCCGTTCTGGGAGCTGGTGCAGGATCTCGACGTGCCGGTGATGATCCATCCACCGCATCTCGGCTTCGGCGAGGAGCGCATGCGTGAATATCGCCTGGCCTCCAGCATTGGCCGGCCCTTCGATCTCTGTCTCGCGCTCGGAAGGCTCATCGTGCGCGGCGTCCTGGAGGACTTTCCGCGCCTGAAGATCGTCGCCTCGCACGGTGGCGGCGGGATTTGCGAGACAATCAGCCGGATGGACTATGCCTACGAATTGCAGGACGAAGCCTTCTTTCTTGGGCCCTATGTGCCGATGAAAATCAAGCACCAGCCCAGCCATTATCTCAAGCGCATGTACCTGGACACGGTGACATACAATCCGCCGGCGATGAAGATGATCCTGGACTGGATGGGTCCGGACCGCGTGTTGTATGGCAGTGACGCGCCGCCGCTCACGTCGCTTAAGCCGCGCGCGATCAGGCTTATTCGCGAGCTGGACATTCCCGCTGCCGACAAGGAGAAGATCTTCTGGAGCAATGCGCGGAGGCTCCTGAAGCTGAGCTGATTGCGGACCTCCAGGCCGAGTTGCGCGAAGAACCAGAGAGAACGATGCAAGGGTTACCCTCGATTTTTTCAGCTGCCGTGATTGCGGTGCTCTGGAGCAGCGGGCCGGCAACGGCCGAGACGTATCCCGGCAAGCCGTTGCGGGTCATCACCGCCAACAGCGCAGGCGGCACAAGCGACATCTTTGTCCGCGCGCTCGGGGACGAACTGCAAAAACGGCTTGGACAACCGGTTATCATCGAGAACCGCTCGGGCGGCGGAATGAACATCGCCGGGCGCGCCTGTGCCGAAGCCCCCAACGACGGCTACAGCATCTGCCTGCTGCCCAACGAGACGCTTACGCTCAACCAGTTCACATTCAAATCCATTCCCTATGATCCGGAGAAGGATTTCGAGCCCATCACCAACGCCTTTATCAATACCCAGGGCATGGTGGTCAGCGCGGCGCTCGGAGTTAAATCGCTCGACGAGCTGGCGGCGCTTTCAAAGAGCAAACCGGGCAGCCTGAGCTACAGCGCCTTGGCCATTCCCATGCAGATCACAATCGAGAACTGGAAGAAGAAGACCGGCGCCGACCTTGTGCATGTCCCGGTGCGGGGCGGGGGCGACATGGTCACCGGCCTCCTGACCGGAACCACTCCGGTGGCGATCGTCGGCTTGCCCAACTTCATTTCGTACATTCAGAACGGCACCGTCAACGCTATTGCCGTGGATTCAGAGACGCGCTCGCCTCTGTTTCCCGAAATACCGACATTGCAGGAGCTCGGCTTTCCCAACCTCGCGCCCGTCTATTTCGCTTTCGTCGCGCCGGCCGGCGTGCCAAGGAGCATCATTCAGAAGTTGCACGATGAGATTGCCGACATCGGCAACAATCCGGAATTCCGCAAGACGCGGCTGACCGACATCGGCGTCGTTCCTGTATTCGACACGCCCGAGCATCTCGCCGCGTACCTCAAGGAGCAGCGCGCCAACGGTGCGCGCCTGATCAGGGACTCCAGCTTTCAGCCGCGCTGAAAGCCGCTTAAATCACTGGCCAGCGCGACTGCGGCTTGACGTTGGCGCGCGCGGCAAGCTTCGGCGCCAGCTCCCGGCAACGCGCGTGCACCTCGGCAAGATCGATGGTGGTGAGCTGCCGATTTTCCATCAGGATGCGGCCATCGACGATCACGGTATCCACGCAGTCGCCGCTCGCGGTGTAGACCAGGCTGTACACGTAATTATAGGTCGGCACCCATTCGGGGCGGTTGACGTTGATAACTATCAGATCGGCTTTCTTGCCGGCTTCGAGCGCGCCGATCTCATCGTGCCAGCCGACTGCGCGGTAGCCGGCAAGCGTCGCCATCTCCACCACTTCCTCGGCAGTGATCACTTCGGGATCGATCTTGGCGTCCTTGGGCAGCGTTGCCGCCAGATACATGGAGCGGAACATGTCCTTGTGGTCGCCGGAATTGACCCCGTCGCAACCGAGGCAGACGGTGACGCCCTTGGCCCGCATTTCCAGGAAGCGGCTCATCTGCGTCGTGCCCTTGGCGAGCTTCAATGCGGCCGGCGGGTTCTGACAGACCTTCGTGCCGGTCTCGGCGAGCATTTCGACTTCGAACGATTCCACCGCGGTCATGTGATTGAGATAAACATTGGGCCCAAGCGACCCGATACGATACATGTGCTCCACGGGCCGGTGACCGGTCGCCTTAAGCTCGCTCGCGACCTCCTCGCGCGAGCTCGCCTTATGCATCAGCGTGAAGGTGCCGTGCTTGTCGGCAAGAGCCTTGGCGCCGAGCATCAGATCGTCCGAGCATGTTCCCACGCCCTCGATGGTTGCAAAGCACTTGATGCGGCCCGCGGCGCTGCCGTCGTATGCCTTGATGTTCTCTTCCGTCAGATCGAGCGCCTGCCGCAAGGTCATCTTCTTGAAATATTCCGGGCATTTGTGCCCGTCCGGTCCGGCGTGATCCCACACCCAGCTTCCGGTGGTGGCCCGCATGCCGCTCTCTTCGACCGCCTTTATCGTGGTATCGAGCCACATGCAGCCGGGCTCGACGAAGCACGTCGTGCCGGAGCGGATCATCTCCGCCATCAGGCACTTGGCGTACCAATACTCATCCTCGGGCGTGATCGCGGCCATGTAGGGATAGCACCAGAACTTGAGCCAGTCGCTTGTGCGCAGCGTGTCCGGAATGAGGCCGCGGGCGATCTCGCCGAGATGCGCATGGCCGTTGACCAGGCCGGGCATCACCAGCCGCATGGATGCGTCGAGAGCCTTCTTCCCCGCGAACTTTTTCCGCACATCCGACGTCTTGCCGACGGCGGCGATGCGGTCCTCGCATATGGCTACCGCTCCGTCGGTGATTATCTGTCGATCCTTGTTGAGCGTGAGCAGAATGCCGTGCTCTATCAGAATATCAGCGTGCTCCATCATTCCCTCGGCTCGTTGACTCCCTCTCCCCGCTCTGCGGGGAGAGGGTTGGGGTGAGGGGCCTTCTCCGCTACTTGTGATTAGGCCAATGGGCCCCTCACCCGCTCGCTTCGCTCGCGACCTCTCCCCGCAAGCGGGGAGAGGTTCAGTTGAGTGCTCGCAACATTTTCTATGCAGATCAGGCGCTACCTTATCGGCGAGAACGGCGACGGTATGAGTATCCGGCTCTCCATTTTGACGATGATGTCTGGCGACTGTTTGAGGTAATCCTGCCATTCCGGGTCACTGGCAAGGAGCGCACGACGCCGTTCGCGTTCGGCGAGCGAGTCGTAACCCCACAGATGCACGATCTGGTTGAGCTCGCCAATCTCGGTATGAAAATAGCCGATGAGATTACCGAGGATCTTTTTCTGGATTGCCAGCCCGCGCGGGTCGTAGTCCTGGTAATAGAGTTGAACAGTTCCCGGCTTGAGCGTGTAACAGCGCTCCTCAACGATCATTGAGATATCTCTCCCGCTTGTTGTCATTCCGGGGCGCCGCGAAGTGAAGCGGCGAGCCGGAATCCAGTAGTCTCTATCGGCAATTACTAGATTCCGGGCTCCCTCGCTGCGCTCGGCCCCGGAATGACGGGAAAAAAGGTCAAGCACAGCGCCGGCTCAAACCATGACATCGCCGCCCGCCGGGCAGAGTGTCTGCCCGGTGAAATAGTCGCCATCCCTGGTAGCGAGAAACAGCGCGGTGGCGACCACGTCCTCGACCTCGCCGACGCGCCCGAGCGGATAGGCGCCGACGATCGCGTCGCGTACGTCGTTTGGCATGAAATTATAGAGGTCGGTGCGGATGATCGCCGGCGCGATGCAGTTCACGTTGATGCCGTCGTGCCCGACTTCGCGCGCAAGCGCGCGCGTGAACCCGATCATCCCTGCCTTGGCGGCCGACATATGGGTGAATTCGGCGCCGCCGGTCACGCCGAAGGTACCGCTCATGTTGATGATTTTTCCGCTCTTCTGCTTGAGCATATGCGGTATTGCAAACCGCGTGCACAAGAACATTCCGCGCAGATGCACCTTGATCATCTCGTCCCAGGTCTCCACCGACATATCCGCAAGCTTGAACGAATTGAGCATGCCAGCATTGTTGACGAGAATGTCGATGCTGCCGAACTGCTTGACGGCAGCATCGATCATCCCGGTGACATCCCCGACCTCGCCGATATTGGCGCGCACCATGATGGCGTCGCTGCCGCTCTTCTTGATCGTCTCCACGACGGCATTGGCGGCCTTGTCGTCCTTCAGATAGTTCACGATGACCTTGGCGCCCTCGGCCCCGAATCCTTCCGCAATTCCGCGCCCGAGACCACGGCTGCCCCCCGTCACCAGTGCAACCTTGCCCGCCAGCCTTCCCGAACCGCTCATTGGCTACCCTCTCTCTCCTGCGCCAGCCACTTGGCCTCGCCATTCGCTCCACCGGCCGCGCTCGACGGCGGCCAGGAAGCCAAATACGATTGTGTTGAAAAGCGCCGGTTCTTCCAGATTAAGCAGATGTCCCGTGCGCGGGATGACGCATAGCGCCGCATCCGGCAGCGTGGCCTTGAGAAAAAGATTGGGCTCGAGGCACGGCGTGTCCTCATCGCCCACGACAAGCAGGACCGGACGGTCAAAGCTGCGCAATTGATCCGCAATGTGCCAGAGAGAAGGGCGCCTGGCGAGCACGCCGCGCAATGTCATGGCCATCCCGGTGACGCAATGCCCGGCGAGCCGGTGCGCAAAGTGATTCCAGCCGCTCTCGTCCTTGGCCCGCAGGGATTGCGCGTAGCTGCTTGCAGCCAGCTCGCCGGCAAATGCGGCCATGCCGATTGCCTCTGCGCGATCCGCCTCACGCCGGGCAGAGATGCCATGCTCCGACTGCTGATCGGGTTTGGCGCCATACCCAACGCCGGCAACGACTAGAGATCGGGCGAGCTGCGGATGACGCAGACCGAAATGAATTGCGGCAAAGCCGCCCATCGACAACCCGATGACGTGAGCGGGTTCGTCACAGACGGCGCGCACCACGTCGGCCAGGTCCTCCGCAGCGCGGATTTGATCGTAGGCGTCGATCGCCGCAGGCACATCGGAGGGCGGGTAGCCGCGCGCGCAGTAAACGGTGCAGCGATAGTAGCGGGAGAGGAAGCCAACCTGTAAGTTCCAGCTCCTCGCATCGCTGGAAAACTCGTGCGCGAAAACAAGCGGCGGTCCGCTGCCGACCGAGTGTGCGTCAAGCCTGATTCCGTCGGAGGTGCGGATCTGCATCGCGCCCGCCCCGCGCTCATGCGGCGTGCAGGATTGTCGCGGCGGTCAGCGCATAGATGCGGGTCGCAGCCTCGATGTCGGTAACCGCAAGAGATTCGTTGGGCTGATACACTGGCTCGCCGCCGGGGCCAAAGATCACCGTCTCGCACAGCCGCCCGAAGCTTGCCGTATCTCCGAGCCACGAGCCGCCATGGAATTTGGCCGGCTTTCCCATTGTTGCTTCCCACGCCTCTTTGAGAGCTACGACGACCGGCGCCTGCGGATCCACCATGAAGGAATCCTTGATGTCGGCGTCAATCATTTCGGTGACGATGTCACGGTCGCGAGCCTTGGCGCGATCGATTGCCGCCGTAATGAGTGCCCTGACTTCCTCGATGGGAACGCCGGGTTGCGGCCGGGTATCGACGCGAATGGTGCAGCGGTCCGGTATCATCGACGGCCCGCCCGGAAACAGTCCGCCATAGATGCGGCCGACCGCAGTGTAGAGCTCCGGGCCGACCAGCTCCTTCATCCCCTGCGGAACATCCGGCAGGTATTTGAGCTTCGAGATATCCTCGATCACCGGCAGCATCTTCTCGATGGCGTTGACGGCTCGGTGCTTGTGGCACGTGTGAGCCGACCGGCCGATGGTGGAGATGTCGAAGTAGTACCGGCCGCGATGCGCGATATAGATTTGCATGTCGGTGAGCTCGGCGAGAACGCAGTGGTCGAACTGGTGCCGGCGAAACAAATCAATGCTGCCCGTCTGCTGGCCCATGTGGTCGGCGACGGCGGCAAACGTGAGCTTGCCCTTGAAATCCGTCCCGCTCTCGACCAGCGTCTTGACGCCGCCGATCAGCGCGCCGAGTCCGGCTTTCATGTCCATGACGCCGTGGCCGTAGAGCCGGCCGTGCTCGATTGCGCCGTCGAAAGGATCGCGCTGCCAGCCTTCGCACACCGGCTTGGTGTCGAGATGGCCGGTGAAGAGAAGGCGCGGACCGGCTCGGCCGCTGTCGACTTCCCACAACGTATTGAGACGGCCCTCGTAGGTTTTTTCGCACCAGACCTTCCCGACCCCGAGCGACTTCAGTCGCGCCTCGAGCCGGCGCGCAAGCGCATCTTCCTTGCCGTTGGTGCTGTCGATGCGCACCATCTCCTGGGTGACGCCGACCGCGGTCTCTGTTGCCAGCGAAGAGGCAAGCTTCTCTAGCACCGGAGCGTTCATTGTTTTTCTCCTCACCCGTTTTGTGGGGGGCGGGTTTTAAACCTGCCCCACACGCCGCCGCACGTGCATCGTCGTTCATGTTCTCTACAGCGCTCCGGCGACAAGCCGGCCGCCGACAAGGACAGCGCGATTGGCCGCGCCGGTCGCAACAAGATCTTCGGCATCCTCGCCGTCCGTGATGAGCAGATCGGCGCGCGCGCCTTTACGTATGCCCCAGTCGGTGCCAAGCCCGATCACGGAGGCGGGAGTGGCCGAAACCATCTCGAAAGCGCGGGATAGGTCGGCCAATCCAAGATGCCCGGCCACCGCCGTCCAGCGTGCGACTTCCAGCAGGTCGCCCGAGCCAATCGGAACGAATGGATCTTGAATGTTGTCGGATGCCGCGGCGACAGGAACGCCGGCGGCGAGCAACTCCCGTACCCGGGTGAGGCCTCGCGGGAACAACTGCTGGGCCTCGCGCCCCTGCAGAAACAAATTGGCGGCGGGAAGCGTGACGACGGCAATCCCAGCCTCTGCAAGGCCGGAGATGATGCGTTTGGCCGCATCCGGCGCCGCCGCACTGAGCGCGCAGCAGTGGCCCGCGGTAACGCGTCCCTGCATCCCATGCGCGCGCGTACGCTCGATCACGGCGTCAAACAGAAGTCGGCCGGCATCAAGGTGCTCATCGATATGCATATCGAGCGGCAACCCCGAGCTCTCCGCGAATTCGAAAAGCAGGTCGAGGAAGCGAAGCGGCTCGTCGGCATATTGCGGTACGCCGCCGATGGCGTCGGCGCCAGTGGCTATCGCCGCGCCAAGCCATTGTCGCGCGGCATCCAATCTCCGCGGTGCATCGCCGGTCAGATGGGCAACGACTTGCAATCTCATGCGCGCGCGGCAGCGTTCGCGAAGCTCGATCATGGCTTCGATGCTGCGAAGCTCACTCTGGGATTCGATGTTGGTGTGGTTGCGGATGGCCACCGTCCCGTGGGCGAGGCAAATGTCGAGCGTGCGCTCGGCGCAGGCCACGATGTCCTTGCGTGTTCTTGCGGCGGCGAAGCTGCGATAGGCATTCGAGGCGCCTTCCAGGGTCGCGGTCGGGTTGTCTACCAGGCGCCGCGTGCGCGACTTGTCGAGATGCTGATGAGCATCGACGAGGCCCGGCACAACGAGCTTGTTGCCGAGATCGATAACTCTACCTGCGGTCGCTTGCTTGCTCGCGGGGCCGAGTGCGACGATTTGGCCATCATCACCGATCGCGATATCGAGCGGCTCCGGATCATTGGCGCCAAATGGCAGCACGCGACCCCGTGTCAGCAGGAGTGATACGTCAGCCAAACCGAATTCCTGAACAGTGATGCGTCACTCTGCACAATGTACGCGCACCCCAGTGAGCGCGCCCCGTTGTATACGAAACTGGCCTACGGGTATAATACTTGCAGCGCAAGCCGCGCAGGGGTTGGTTGGCGCGCTTACCGCTAAATTAGTGAGGGACTGATGGTCGAGAAAAAGCCCATTCACAGGCGCGCCGTTGTCAAAGGCACGTTGGCCCTGGCGGCCGCCGGGATTCCCGGCGTGCGATCCGGTACCCTCTTGGCACAGTCGACGCCGGGTGTCACGGACAGCGAGATCCTGGTGGGGGCACTCGGGCAGCTCACCGGGCCCTTCGCCTTCATCGGCGCACCGGGCCGCGACAACATCCAACTCGCCATGGAGAAGATCAATGCGGCGGGCGGCGTCAACGGCCGCAAGCTTCGCCTGCTTTACGAGCATGCTTCGACCCCGGCCGAGTCGGTTGCGGCGGCAAAGAAGCTTGTCGAGAATGACAGAGTTTTCGTCCTCATTATCGCGAGCGGCAGCACCGGAGCGGCGGCGGCCGCGGATTATGTCCGCAGCACGCAGATCCCGACCTACAACACGGTTGGCGCGACGCCGATCATCCGCGATCCATTTGCCCGCAACGTCTTTCACGGCACGATCCCGCCGGCGAGCGTGACCGGGCAGGCCATGATCGACATTGGCTTCCAGGCGATGCCGAACGCCACCAAGGTCGGCGTTCTGGCCGGCACATATGCCTTTCCGCAGTCGCACCTGGCGGAAATCAAGCCGCGTCTGGACAAGCGTGGCGGGTTGGAGGTCGTGGTCGAGCAGTTCGATGCCGCTGCGAGCGACTTTACCGCTCAGCTGGTTTCCTTCGCACGACGGCGGGTCCAGGTCGTCTTGATCCTGGGCAGCTTCACTGAAGCCGGTTTCGCGATCAAGCAGGCTCCCGAGAAGGGACTCGCGGATGCAAAATATGTGCTTGACGGTTCGGCAGTGAACAATGCCATCATCCCGATCATCGGGGCCGAGAACACCGCCAATGTGTGGGGCTATTTCAACGCTCCGTATTTCCCCACGCAGGATGACCCGCCGATCGCGAACTATCGGCGACTCCTGGTTGAAAAATACGGAACGCTGCCCCAGGGCCGACCCAACATCTACGATCTGATCGGCTACGGCTCCACCTATATTCTTGCGCAGGTTATCAAGAAATCCGGTCGTGAGTTGAACTGGCAGCGGCTGATCGACTGGTGGGAGACGCTCCGCGATGCGAAGCCCTCCGATATGGGAGGCTACGACGTCATCTTCCCGGAAACGGTGACCCCGACGGATCACCAGGGCAACAAGAAGGTCGCGAGCGCGCGCATCCTCAATGGCAGTTGGCGGGTGGTCGGTTTGGCGTCCTGACACAGCGAGCCGGAGGTGATTGCCGAGCTCGTGATGATCGTTGTCGGCGGCCTGAAGTTCGGAGCCATCTACTCCCTCGCGGCGCTCGGCATCGTGGTCATCTACAAGGCCACCCGCATCGTCAATTTCGCGCACGGCGCATTCGTGTTGGCTGGCGCCTACGCGACCTATGGGGTCGTCGAGGGGCTTCGTATCGGCTACTGGCCGGCGTATTTGCTGGTCCCGATTGCCAGCGGCTTGCTTGCTGCGGCGGTAGAGCTGGGCGTCCTGCGGCCGATACGCCGGGCGGACATGTTCGCTCTCATCACCTCCACCATCTTCATCGGCATCGGGCTGTCGGAGGTCTACAGGCTCTTTCAGAACACCGAGATGCTGGGCGTTCGCAATCCGGTCCCCGGCCCACCGATTTTCGTCGGTGACGTGATCATCACCAAGGAGCAAATCTGGGTCTTTGCCGGCGCGATCCTGAGCTCACTCCTTGGCCTCGCCATCTTCGGCTATGCTCCGATCGGCCGGGGTCTTCGCGCCATGGCGGCCAACGCACGCGGCGCCGTGCTCTGCGGCTATTCCACCGATGCCATGAACGCCATGGCCTGGTTCCTTGGCGGCGCCCTGGCAGGGCTCGCCGGTGTCTTTGCTGCGCCAAGCAAAGGCGTCTCTCCGGAGCTTGCAATCTCGATGATCACCGCGGGATTTGTCGCAGCGGTGATAGGTGGATTCAACTCGCTGCGCGGCGCGCTGATCGGCGGGTTCATTCTGGGCGTGGCGGAGACGCTTGCAGCCGCGTATGTGTCGAGCGCCATGAAGAATGCCGTCAGCTTCCTGCTGCTCTTTGTTGTCCTTCTATGGCGCCCGGAGGGTCTCTTTCCCGAGGCCAAAATCCGGGATGTCTAGGGTGCTGACTCCACCATTTGTCTTCGTCATTCCGGGGCCCGGGCCAACAGGTTCGGCCTTCGGCCCGGCCCGATGGCAGGCTCCGCGAGGGAACCCGGAATCCAGTAATCACAGGCGGAGTTTACTGGATTGCGGGCTCACCGCACGCAGCCAAGTTTACGCAGGCTGCGTAAACTTGCCTGCGTTGTCGACCCGGAATGACACTGAATGAAATGAAGGCACACGGACGTAACACAAACGACAGATTGCGCGCGGCCACGGGAGCTCTTGCGCCGAGCACCCTCCTTCTCGCAACCGCGGTGCTTGGGCTCCTCTTCGACACCTACTGGCAATACGTCTTTGCGGTTTCGCTCAGCGCCGCCGTTGTTGGCGGCGCGCTGGCGATGCTGGTCGGCTATGCCCGCTGCATCACCATTGCCACCGGCGCCATGTTGGCCGTCGGCGCATACGGGGCCGCGATCCCTGTCGTGCATGGAAACGCGCCGTTTCTTGCGGCGCTGGCCCTGGCCACTTTTCTGGGCGCATTGGCAGGCCTGGTCCTGGCCATTCCCGGGGTTCGGTTTCGCAGCCACAATCTCGCAATGGTTACGCTGGTCTTTCAGGCTGTCGTGATCATCGTGTTGCGCGAAAGCAAGGCGCTCACTGGAGGCGCCGAAGGCCTCCACGTGCCGCCGCCGGTGATTCTGGGTATCTCGTTCGAAAACGACGCCAACTTCCTGCTGCTCAGCGGCGTGCTGTACGCGTTGGGCGTTTTGCCCGTCACCGTTCTCCTTGCCGGAGCATTCGGCAAGAACTTGCGGGCGCTTGCTTCCAACGAGAACGCCGCACGCGCCTTCGGCATCGACGTTCGGCATCACCTGATTGCGGCTTTTATCTGGAGCTCAGCGCTGATCGCCTTTGCCGGCGCGATCTCCGCTCCGCGTTTTCGTATCATTGATCCGGACAGTTACGGAGTTCTGACGTCGATCTTCACGCTTGCCTACCCGATCATCGGCGGCATGGGATCGATCTGGGGCGGGCTTGCGGGCGGTGGCATTCTGCGCGTCATTCCCGAGTTGCTGCGTCCGCTCGCGGATTACATCGAGCTGATATTTTGCGTGCTGGTCGTGCTGACCTTGACATTCTTTCCCGACGGCCTGGCCTCCGCATTCTGGCGGCAACGTCGCAGCAGCCAAGGCAAGACGGCAACCTCGGCCGGCACGCGGGAAATCCACGCGGCGCGCGTCGCCGAGCTCTTAAGCGCGACCGAGTCCATTGATGCGGCCTTCGTTCGCGCGTCGAGCGAGTCTCCACTCCTGGAGGTCGAGGGTGTATTCAAAGCCTACGGCGCGCTGCGCGCCGTGAACGGCGTTTCGCTCAAGGTCCCGGCCGGCTCCTTGCACGGATTGATGGGACCGAACGGGGCGGGCAAGACGACGCTCTTCAACATCATCTCCGGGTTTGTGCGCGCAGATGCCGGGCAGGTTCTCCTCGCCGGCGCCCCGCTGGGCAAGGTGCCGATCGAGCGGCGAATTCGTCTCGGCATGACAAGAACATTTCAGCACGCGGCGGTGTTTGAGCGTTTGTCATGTCTTGACAACGTGATCATCGGGCTCGGACGCAACACGATCGTGCAGGGGACACTGCGCAGCATTGCAGCCGCATTCAACAGCGAGGTCGTTCGCGCCGAGCGCCGCGCCGCGGTGGCTGCGCTGGAGGCGGTTGGGCTCGGCGCGCGCCGGGACGAAGTCGCGGGGGCATTGCCGCTTGGCGATCAGCGCCGGCTGGAGATTGCGCGCGCCATCGTGTCACGGCCGCGCATCGTCCTGCTGGATGAGCCGGTTTCCGGCGTATCGGTCCAGGAAGCGCAGCGCCTGCGCGAGCTACTCCTCGCCATCAATGGCGAGCTTGGCATCGCAATGGTGGTGATCGAGCACAATATCGGATTTCTCGCGGCGCTCTGTCAGCGCATCTCGGTCATGAGCGAGGGACACATCCTCACCGAGGGGGATGCTGCCGCCATCATGGGAGATCCGCGTGTGCGTCGCGTCTACTTTGGCGAGCAGGTGGCGGCGTGATACTGGAAGTTTCCGGGCTGCGCGTCGCCAGCGGCGCCATGATCCGCGTCGATGGCTTGGGTCTTTCCCTGCCGGAGGGCGGCTGCATTGCGCTGCTGGGACCGAACGGGGCGGGAAAAACCGCGAGCGTCGAAGCCATCAGCGGCCTTCTGCACAAGTCGGCCGGGCGGGTGATCTTCGACGGCGACGACATCACGCACCTCGAGCCGAGCCGAGTGGTTCGTCGCGGGCTGGCGCTGGTGCCGCAACTGCGCGAGCTGTTCCCGAACTTTTCCGTTCACGAAACGCTGCTTGCCGGAAGCCACGCTGCCCGCGGTCGGCGCGCGATTGCGTTCGAGACAGTATACGATCTGTTCCCTCGCCTGGCCGAACGGCGGCACCAGCTTGCCGGCTCGCTCTCCGGGGGCGAGCAGCAGATGCTGGCGATTGGACGGGCACTGGTCACCAACCCAAAGGTGATGCTGCTCGACGAACCGTCCGCCGGGCTTGCCGTCGGCATCGTGCGGGCTTTCGTCAATGCGGTAAAGCGCATCCGCGACACCGGCGTTGCCATCCTGCTGGTGGAGCAGAACCTGGATATCGCGGTCACGCTGGCCGATTCCTGCATCGTGCTTGCTGCCGGGCGCGTGGTCTGGCGCGGTTCCACCCGCGAGGCCACCAGCAATGAGGAGATTCGCCAAGCCTATTTTGCGTGATCTCTCGCCCAAACACAGGCGCCGTCATTCCCGGGACCCGAGCGCAGCGAGGGAGCCCGGAACCTATAACCACAAGCAGTGAGTTCATGGTGAAGCCTGTGGCTATGGTTTCCGGGCTCGCCGCTTTGCGGCGCCTCGGAATGACAAGTTCTCTCACATCTTCATATCTACGCCAAAAGATCAGCGCGTTGACATGCGGCGAGGACGCGTTCGGGCCGCAGCGGCAGTGAGAACAGCGCGCCCTCGTGGCCGGTGCGAATGGGGTCGATGGCGCGTGCCACTGCATTGGTGAGCGCAGCCGCAACCGGAATGATGCCACCTTCGCCGACCGCGCGGACGCCAAGCGGATTCGTGCTCGACGGCGAATCGACATGCATCACCTTGATGCGCGGGATATCGGGCGCGCTCGCCACAAGGTAATCGGCAAGCGAGCCGGTCAGCGGCTGTCCGCCGCCGTCGTAGATCAGCTCCGAGAAGATCGCCCCGCCGATGCCGTCGGCAACCCCACCGACAATCTGCCCGTCCACGATCATGCGATTGAGAGCGCGTCCGGCATCGTGAGTGACGGTATATTCTTCAACCCGAAAGAAGCCGGTTGCGGGATCGAGCCGGATTTTTGCAATATGCACGGAAAAGCCGCTGGTCAAGATCTGCTTTGCCTCATAAACGTGACCCGCTTCCAGCGCGGCTTCGCCATCGAACAGCGCACCGCCCGGCGCCACTGCGCGGGCGATCTGGCCAACTGTCAGGTCGCCCGCACGAGTGTCCCGATATTTGACTTCGCCATTCTCGATCTCAAGCTCGGATGCGGCGCACTGCAGGAGAGTGGCGGCGTGCTCGAGCAGCTTTGCGCGCAGCCGCTGCGTTGCGCCAAGCACGGCATTGGCGCCCATGACCGCGCCGCGCGCGGCGAACGCGCCGCGGCCGAAAGGTATCAGATGCGTATCTCCGAGGCGTACCGACACGCTGTCGAACGGCACGCCAAGTGCATCGGCACAGACCTGCGCATAGGTGGTGAACTGACCCTGCCCCTGAGAAACATCCCCGAGGTCACGACCACGCCGCCGTCGCCATCGATGCGCACCCGCGCCGATTCGAAATTGACGAGTCCGCCGGTCTCCACCCCGCAGCCGATGCCGTAAGCAATGCGGTCGCCATTTGTCGAAATCTCAACCTCCTCAGTGTATCCGCTTGCGTCGATCGCGGTTGCCAGCGCGCGTGGAAAATCGGCGTTCTCGTAGACTAAACCCTTGCCAAACAAAGCGGTGCCGGTGGCGTAGGGCATGTCCTGGGGCCGAACGAGATTGCGCGCGCGCAATTCGGCCGCGCCCAATCCGATCTGCTTGGCGAGCACGTCGAGAAGGCACTCCACCGGGAACGCGACCTCCGGCTGTCCGGCGCCACGATAAGTGCCGACCGGAGTCTTGTTAGTGCCGATGCAACGGACCGCAATGGCGATGTTGGGAAAACGATAACCGTTCGCAACATGCGCGGCGGCAACTTCCGCCGTGGCTATCCCGCTGGTGAAGACATAGGCGCCGACATCCAGTGAAATCTCGGCATTGAGTGCGGTCAGCGCGCCATCCCTGTCGCAACCGATCTCGAGATCGACGGTCATGGCCCGGGAATGAGTGGTTGCCTGCAAATTCTCCACCCGATCCTCGATCCACTTCACCGGCCGCTTAAGCATCCGGCTCGCATGGGCAACGATGATCTCTTCCGCGTAAGGACGCGATTTGGAACCGAAGCCACCCCCGACATCCTCGGCGATGACGCGCACGTTCTGTTCCGAAAGGCCGAGAAGAGAGGCGAGGTTTTGCCGCACATTGTAGTGCGGCTGCGTCGAGAGCCAGGTGGTCAAGGAGCGTCCCTCGACGTCAAAATCCGCAACCACGCCGCGCGTTTCGAGCGGAACGGGTGCTTGGCGGGCGAAGCTGAACCGGCGCCGTGCGCGGTAAGTCGAGCCGGCCAGGGCACGCGCGGCATTGCCATGGTGGTGCTCGAACGCCGCGGCGATGTTTCCCCTCCATTCGGGATGTAGGAGCGTCGCCCCGGCGGCAATCGCATCCGCGATACCCGCGATCACCGGCAACGGCCGGTAATCGACGTCAACGAGATGCGTAAAATCCTCCGCGCGATAGCGGTCGGTCGCGACCACAAAGGCGATCGGCTCGCCGACGAACCGTACCCGGTCCGCGGCCAGGAATTTTGGCAGTCCGTTGCGGATGCTCGGATGCCAATAGCGCACGATCCAGGGCTGATCGTTGAAAGGCAGGTCGCGTGCGGTCAACACCGCGATGGCGCCCGCCGCGATAGCTCTTGAAGCATCGATTGCGGCAATCCCGGCGTGAGGCAGCGCGCTGCGCACGAACGCCCCATGCAGCATGCGATGGAGATGGATGTTGTCCACGAACCTGGCGCGTCCGCGCAGGAGGCGAGCGTTTTCCTTGCGCAACGGCGGTGGCGCCGCACGGGCGGTCACGCGTAACTCCCCTCTCCCCTAATTCTGCAAAGAGCGAACTTCGCGATTGAGCACGGAGAGACGCGTCCGCTGGCCGCCGGTTGCGTCGAAGTTGTTGGGCGAAAGCCAGCTCTCGAACAACGCTTTGCGCAGCGGCCATTCATGATCGAGCATCGCATACCATGCCGTGTCCCGGCTCCGCCCTTTCTGGATCATATGCCGGCGGAATACGCCTTCGAAAGAAAACCCGAGCCGAAGCGCCGCCCGGCGGGACGGCTCATTGAGCGCATTGCATTTCCATTCGTAACGGCGGTAGCCAAGATCTTCGAACACGTGCCTGGCCATCAAATACATCGCCTCGGTGGCAGCGGCGGAGCGCGCGAGCGAGGGCGCATAGAAGATGTTACCGACCTCGATCACCCGATGCTCCGGCGTGATGCGCATGTACGAAGCATGTCCGGCGGCTTTTTCCGTCGCATGTGTAACGACTGCGAACGAGAGCGGGTCCTCTGACTTGGCAAGCTTATCGAGATAGGCGCGAAACGAGGACCGGGCAGGGAAAGGTCCTTCTGTGAGATAGAGCCATAGCTGTTCCTTTTCCGGCCCATGCGTGCCCGCAAAAAGCGAGTCTTCGTGCGTCTGCGGATCGAGCGGGACGATGCTGACCAGGCGGCCGCGCAACGTCGTGCGTCCTGGCCGTCTCGCAGGCGAGGCGTTAACCGCAGGTCCTACCGGCAGACCGGATTGCACATCTGTGACGTTCTCCAGATCCGTCATTGGTGGTCCGTCATCGGATCACTCATTGGCCAGGGCGAAGGCCGCTTCGGCCAGGACGCGGGCTCCATCGCGTGCATGTTCGGGCCGCACGCTCTCGGCGGCGCTGTGGCTGATGCCGTTCTTGCAGGGAATGAAGATCATCCCGGTGGGGCAAACATAATGCAGATAGCGCGAATCGTGTCCGGCGCCCGAGGGAATATCCATCCAGGCTATCCCGAGTGCGGCAGAGATCGATCGCAGCTTCTCTTGGATCGGAGGCGGAAACTCGAGCGGCCGCTCATGCAGGAGCTCTTGCACGCTCGCACGACACCTGCCGGAGTGACCTTCACAGATTCTTGGAATCTTGTCTCCCAACTCGCGCAGCCTTTGCGCATCGGGATGACGAAGATCGATGGAAAAGATGACGCGCGCGGGAACGACCGAGGGAGCGTTCGGGGTCAGCGTGAACATGCCGATGGTGAAGCGCACCACGTCCTCGCGGTCCCAGAGCGCATCATGCAACGCACGGACAATATTGACGGCTGAAACCAGCGCGTCGCGCCGCACGCTGCGCGGCGAGGTGCCGGCATGGTTCTCCTCGCCCTCCACCTCGACGCGAAATGTCCGTTTGCCCTGCATCCCCGTGACGATGCCGATGGTCTTCTTTTCGAGCTCGAGAACAGGACCCTGCTCGATATGCGCTTCGAGAAAGGCTGCCGGTCGCAACCCGAACGGACGCTGCGGCAACCGTGGTTGCGCAGACAGAACCTTGCGCAGCTCGGATTCAACCGTCGTGCCGGCCTTGTCGCGAATATTGAGAATGTCCTCGAGCTTGCGCACCCCGCAGAAAACGGCAGAACCCATCATGCCGGGCACGAAGCGCGATCCTTCCTCATTCATCCAGGCGACGACCTCAATCGTTCTGCGCGGACGCACGCCGCGCGCCACGATGGCCTCGACAGCCTCCAGCCCGGCGAGGACGCCGAGGGCGCCGTCGAACTTGCCGCCGGTTGGCTGTGTGTCGATATGCGAACCGACGAGCACCGGCGGCAGATCCGGCTCGGCCCCGGGGTGGCGGAGAAAAAGATTGGCGGCCGCATCGGTTAGCGCCTCAAGGCCGAGGGCTTCTCCCCATCTCACCACCTGGGCGCGCGCGGGAATCTCCTGATCGGATAGTGCCTGGCGATTGATGGCGCCGCCGTCCGATGCTCCGAACTCGGCAAGCGCCATGAGCCGGTCCCACAAACGCTCGCCCTTGACCTGCGCGGCGATCTCCCCGCTGACGACTTTGCCGGCTTTCGACATGACCTTCCGCGTCCTGCTCACCCGGTGATCCGCTTGTATTACGCAAGAGCCCAGTTGTATACAATGAAGTACAGGGAAGAGCTTGGGCGGATCAGGAGGGCTTCTTGGATCTTCAGTTGAACGGAAAGTCTGCTTTGATTACCGGCGCCTCCAAGGGCATCGGGCGCGCAACCGCGCTCAGCTTGGCGGCAGAAGGCTGCTCGGTCCATCTGGCTGCTCGGTCCGCGGATGAGCTTGAAAAGCTGCGCAACGAAATCCTCGCGAAGCACAAGGTCAAGGTCGATCTCCATCCCGGCGATCTGTCGAGCACGCAAAGCATGGTGTCTCTCGCCAATCGGGTCGGCAACCTCGACATCCTCATCAATAACGCAGGCGACATTCCGGCCGGAACCGTCGAGGCACTCACCGATGCCGACTGGCGTCGCGGCTTCGAGCTCAAGCTTTTCGGCTACATCAGCCTGACCCGTGAAGTCTACCTCCGAATGAAGGAGCGCGGCTCCGGCGTGATCATCAACAATATCGGGAATTCCGGCGAGAACTGGGATTACAACTATGTCGCGGGCAGCACCGGCAACGCTGCATTGATGTCCTTCACCAAGGCGGTGGGCGGCGTGAGCCTCGACTTTGGTGTGCGGGTGGTCGGCGTGAACCCTGGGCCGATTGCCACGGACCGCATGGTGCGGATCATGAAGCGCCGCGCCCGCGACAATCTCGGCGACGAATCGCGCTGGCAGGAATACATGACCGACTACCCCGGCGGGCGCATGGGCACCGACCAGGAGGTGGCCGACACGATCGTCTATCTCGCCTCGCCGCGCGCAGGCTATATCACCGGAACCATCATCACGATCGACGGCGGCATTGCCGGATATGGCTCAGTCATCAAGCCGCGACCGAAGCGACAATGAGCGGCTTCGAGCAGCGCAACGCGCATTTCGACCGCCTCTTCGCCACCAAGAATCTGCTCTGGCTCGGCCAGAACACCAACCACCTGCCGATGCATCCGGCGGTCCGAAAGGCGCTTTGCAACTCGATCGAAGCGCAGGAGTTTCACGCCTATGCCCCGCCCGGCGGCTTCACCGCTCTGACGCAGGCGATCATTGACGATCTCGGCCTGCCGCACGAAACGACCATGGCTCTGGTCACCGACGGCGCGGTTGCAGCGCTCGCAACCGTTTGCCGCGCCTATTGCGAGCCGCAGACAAATTTCGTGACCACGGACCCCGGCTGGAAATGGCCGATGCAGTTCGCGCGGCAGGCGGGCGCTGAGGTTCGCGAGATCCCGATCTATGACCCGGCTGTGGGATATCGGCTCACGCCGGAGAAACTCGCCGAAAGCGTCGACCGGAATACGCGCATCGTCTATCTCGTTGATCCAAACAATCCCCTGGGAGTTTGCTACACGGCCGAAGAGATCAAGGCATTCTGCGACAGCGCCCGCAAGGTGGGCGCCTGCGTCCTGCATGACTGCACCTACCGCGATTTCGCCGACGATCATGTCCTGGCGGCGCGGTTCTATCCGCAAGGCGCGATCACGATCTACAGCTTCTCCAAGTGGCTTGGTCTGGCCGGCCTGCGTGTTGGCGCGGTGGTGGCGAGCAAAGAGATCATCGAACGGATTGCTGCGTATTCCATGGCCACGCTGGGGAGCAGCGTCATTGCGCAGCGCGCCGCACAAGCGGGGCTTGCCGTTAAGAAGGAATGGATGGGCGATGTTCAACGTATCCAGCGCCGTAACCAGGCCGCCATCAAGGAAAAGGTGGACAGCATTGCCGGGCTGTTCCTTCCGATTTATCCATCGCAGGGCAATTTTGTGATTATCGAGTGTGCGGCGCTGGGGCTGAAGCCCGAAGCCCTTGCGGCCGTGCTCGCTCAGCGCGGCATCATGATCCGCCAGGGTTCATACCACACGCCGCGCTTCGGCGCGCGTTTCGTCAAGGTCAGCACCACCGTGCCGCCCGAATGGGTGGACGCGTTCTGCCGGGAATTGCCCGGCGCGATCACTGCCGCGCGCGGCCTCAACGATATTCCGGAATTGTTCTGACGAACGACGTTGACCCCGGATTTCGCTTACGCTCAATTCGGGCTACCTCTTCGTATCCAGCAGCACCGCCGCCAACTCCGTCCGTTTGTCGCGCATGAGCCAGCGTCCGCACTCCACCTGTGTGAAGAAGTCCTGCACGGCGAAATTGAACAGCGCCGGCTCCTCCAGGTTGATCGTGTGGCCAGTCTTTGGAAACACCATCAGCCCGGCAGAGGGGATCGTCCGCTTGAGGAACGCGCCGGTGCCAAGGCATGAGCGGTCCTCGTCGCCGTGAATGATCAGGGTCGGCACCGTCATCTTCTCCAGCGCGCCAACAAGCTCGAACGGCGAGGGACGCCGGCCCTGCACGCCGCGCAAGGTCAGCGCCGAGCCTTTTGCCGAATGCTCCGAGAGCTGCGCGATGAATTCCCTGAAGCCGCGCGGATCCTTGAGCTCCAGCTGCTCGCGGCCGGGACCAGAACCGTAGATCGGCGCAAATTTCTCCGCGCCTTCGGTCTCCCACCGCTTTGCGACCACCTCCACCTCCTGGCGGAACTGGGCCGCTTTGTCCGGCTCGGCGCCCATGCCAGCAGCGCCGACGACAATTGACGTGGCGCGATGCGCGTAGTGAATGCCGAAGTGAAGCGCGGCAAATCCGCCCATCGAAAGGCCGACGATGTGCGCCTTGTCGATCTTGAGTTGGTTGAGGACGTCTACCGCGTCATCCACTGCGCGCCGCTGCGAATATTTCTCGACCGTCTCCGGCACCTCCGATGGCGGATAGCCGCGCGCATTGTAGGTGATGCAGCGGTAGCGGCGGGCGAAGTAGCGGACCTGCAGCTCCCAGGCGCGATAGTCGCCGGAGAATTCATGGATAAACAGGACTGGCCGGCCGGCACCGCTGTCCTCATAGTATAGTCTAACGCCGTCATTCGTGGTCAGGTGTGGCATTGGCCTTTCCGTCTGCTCATGGACTAGATCGCGCCTTCGGCTCGCATCGCCGAAATTTCTTCGGCCGAATAGCCGTGCTCAGCCAGCACCGCTTGCGTGTGTTGCCCGAGTGCGGGCGCTGCGTGATCGGGGGTATTCGGATAGGTGGAGAACTGGATCGGCTGCTTGACGAAGGTGTGCTGGCCCAATCGAGAAATCATGCCGCGCGCCGCGACCTGCGGGTCGCCCACCGCTGCCGGAATATCATTGATGGGCCCCGCGGGCACTTCCGCTGCCTCCAATATCGAGAGCCATTGCGCACGCGTGCGCTTCGACAATGCTGAGATCAGATCGGGCTCAAGAGCCCAATGGTGCTGCGCGCGCACACTCCCGTCCGCGAACAGAGGATTCTTTATCAGATCAACCCGGTCAATCGCGTCACAGAACCGCTGCCACTGCGCTTCTGTATCGACGCAGACCACGATCGGCTCGTCCTTGGTCGGAAACGCCTGGAACGGGGCGATCAAAGGATGCCGCGAGCCCAGGCGTTTTGGTTGGTCGCCGGTGTTGAGATAACGCGCCGCGGCGTTTTCAAGAAGCGCGATCTGCGCATCGAACATTGCGACATCGACATGCGCCCCGTGACCCGTGATTTCGCGATCCGTCAGCGCCGCCAGGATGCCGATCGTACCGAACAGGCTGCCGCCAATGTCGCCGATCGAAGTGCCGACCCGGGCCGGAGGCCCGTCTTCGGCGCCGGTAATGCTCATCATTCCTGACATGGCTTGAATCACGGCATCGAATGCCGGACGTTCGCTGTAAGGACCGGTTTGCCCAAAGCCGGAGATCGAGGCGTAGATGATGCGCGGATTTGTTCTGGCAATTGCCTGATAGTCGAGATCGAGGCGACGCATGGCGCCGGGACGATTGTTCTCGACAAAGATGTCTGCGCGCGACGCTATTCGCAGCAGTGCCGCGCGACCCGAGGGCCGCTTCAGGTTGAGCGTGACGCTGCGTTTGTTGCGATTGACGCTCGCAAAGTAGACGCTCTCGCCCGCTGCAAATGGCGCAATGGTGCGGGTAAAGTCGCCGCCGCCGGGCATCTCAACCTTTATCACCTCGGCTCCCAGTGCGCCGAGAATCCAGGTGCAATAAGGGCCAGCGAGCATGTGGGTAAGGTCGAGCACCCGGATGCCGTGCAGCGGACCGCGGCGATCCTGGGCCGGCTTTGCTTCGGCCGTAGCGCGGTTCACAGGCTCACTCACCCTTGAACTCCGGCTTGCGCTTGTCGAAGAATGCATCAAGCCCCGCCTTGAAATCCTGACTACGGAAGATTTCCGCATACCAGGGAGCGCCGGACGCAACCGTGGCGGCGGGCGCCGTCATTGTTTCGATGATTTGCTTGGTCGCCTTGATGGTCAGCGGCGCATTGGCCGCCAGCGTCGCCGCCAATTCTTCGACCCGCTGCTGGAGTTGCCCCGTCTCGACGACCTCATCGATCAATCCGATCGCCCGCGCCTCCTCCGCTTCGATCAGGGTGCCCGTCATCAACAGCCATTTCGCCTTGGCGGGACCCACGAGTTGCACCAGACGCAACGTGTCCGGCACGGGAGCGATGAAGCCGAATCTGGCGACCGGAATGCCGAATTTCGCGGTGCGCACGGCGATGCGAAAATCGCAGGAGGCGGCGACGATCGTCCCGCTTCCCACCGCATGACCCTGGATCATCGCGATGACCGGCTGCGGCGCTTCCCGCAATGCCGATTGCAGCTGCTCGGCAGCCGCGTCGTACCGCAATGCAGTCTCCGGCGTGGCCAACTGCGCGCGAAACTCACGCACGTCGGCGCCTGAGACAAAGACGCGGTCGCCGGCGCCGGTGAGCACGATCACGCGCAGCGCGCGATCGTGCGAGAGATCGCGTACGGTCTGCGCGACATGCTGCGTGAGCGCGAGGCTGAGCGCGTTGCGCACTTCCGGCCGGTTGACCGTCAGCCACGCCACGGCGCCTCGCCGCTCGACGATGAGCCCGTGGTCCATTCTCTGGTCCATTCTCCCCGCCGAAGCCATCATGCACCCGCACCGGGTGCAATCTGTTGAGCGGCAAAGGCGGCGTGCACCTCGTCTTCGAGCAGGGCGGTGACGCGACGGCGAATGGCGTTGAATTCCGCCGATGTCACATCGCGCGGTCGCGCCAGACCGATTGGAACAATCTCCTTGATGCGCCCCGGGCGCGCCGTCATCACCACGACGCGATCGCCGAGCAGGACGGCTTCTTCGATATTGTGCGTGATGAATATTGCGGTGCGCCGCTCCGCGCTCCATACCGCCAGCAGCTCCTGCTGCATCATGGTGCGGGTTTGCGCGTCAAGGGCGGCAAACGGCTCGTCCATCAGCAATATTTTTGGGTCGTTGACGAGAACGCGAGCCAGCGCCACCCGCTGGCGCATGCCGCCGGAAAGTTCCTGTGGGTATCGCTGCTCAAAGCCGGAAAGCCCGACCGTGGCGATCTGGCGGCGCACGCGCTCTTGCCGTTGCGCTCTTCTCACCCGGCGCTCGCGCAAGCCGAACTCGATGTTTTGTTGCACCGTGAGCCAGGGAAACAGCGCGTATTCCTGAAAGACAACCCCCCGGTCCGGGCCGGGTCTGCGCACGGGCTCGCCATCAAGCCGCACCTCGCCGCTGCTTGCAGTCTCAAAGCTCGCGACAATGTTGAGGAGCGTCGTCTTGCCGCAACCGCTGGGGCCGAGGATGGTGAGAAATTCATCATCGCCGACATCGAGATCGATGCCGTCGAGAGCGATGAGCTCCTCCTTGCGCACGATATCGACGAATTGCTTGCGCAGCCCGCGCATGACAATCCGCTGACCCTTTTGCGGAAAGAGGGTCGCAAATGCAGGCTCACTCACAACCCGCGGCTCCAGCGCAGGAAGCGGCGGCCGATAAGCCGAATGAGCAGATCACTGAGAAAGCCCAGTGCGCCGACGCTGAGCATGGCGGCAATGATGATATCGAGACGCAGAAAATAATAGGCGTCCCACATTGCGAAGCCCAGCCCTGACTTGACCGCCATCATCTCTGCCACGATGACCAGGACCCAGGCGAGCCCGATGCCGAGCCGCAGGCCGGTGAAAATGAATGGCATGGCGGCGGGCAGGATGACGCGCGGCAGCAGCATGTAAGACCGGATTCCCAGCATGCGCGCGGCGCGCACCAGAAGCTTGGGCGTGCTGCCGACGCCCGCCGCGGTATTCACCACGATGGGGAAAAAGGCGCCGAGCGCGATCAGAAAAAAGGCGGAAGCGTCGCGAATGCCGAAAAAGATCACGGCAAAGGGAACCCAGGCGGTGATCGGAATGGGGCGCACGATCTGGATGATCGGATCGAGAAGGTCGGACATGAGGCGGGACCAGCCGATCAGACACCCGATCAGGACACCGGTCGCGGCAGCGAGCAGGAAGCCGATAAACACGCGGTAGGCGCTGTTGCCGGCGTGCGTGAACCATGTGCCGGAATAAGGACCGGCTCCAGGCTGTCCGAACATCCATTCCTGCAGCGCGCGCAACACCGTCAGTGGCGAAGGCACAAAACGCGGATCGACCCAGCCGCGGGTCGATGCAAGGTGCCAGAGCAGCAGAACTGCCAGGGGACCGGCGATCCGGCGCAGAGCAAGATGTGCGCCGGCAAGAATGCGCGCGCTGTCGAAGCCCGCCGGCGCAGCCGGGATCGGGACGACGGTCACTGTCGGTTACTCGCCACCAACTTGATTCTTCGGTTTGCCGGTCGCCTCGGTGAGAAGTGAGTAGTCAAACTGCTTATCGACCGCCCCGGAAGTGTCGGTCTGCGTGAGCTTGGCGTCGTACACCATTTTCAGCAGCGCCTTGGCTTCCTTTGCATACAGGTTGTAGTCGAGCTTGCCGTGCGGAATCCCTTCCTTGATGACTGCAAGGCTTGATCCGGTCCCCTTCATCGCGACTTCGATATATTTGTTTTGATCCGCATTGAGCGCATTCGTCGCTTCCACCGCAGCGCGCACGAAGCCCAGCACCGCCGGACGATGCGCTGCAAGAAACGCCGCGTTGACGGCGAGCATGCCGTTGATGTGGTGAGTTGGGTTGTCGCCGATATCGAGCGAGCTGTAGTAGCCGTCCCCGGCTACGGCGGCATCGGCATTGTTGGGTTCCCAGAAAACGAACCCGTCGATCTGATGCTCCTTGAGGGCAGCAAGCGCCGGCGGTCCGCCGGCCGCAAAGCTCACGGTCTGGATTTTGGAAAGATCGGCTCCGCCCAGGCTGGCGCTCGCCTTGAACAGCAGCTCGGAATAGCTGTTCGGAGCTGTCCCGAGCTTCAGACCTTCCAGAATCCTTCCATTTGCTCGCCTTGACGTTCTTGGCCAATGTCAGGCTCTGCCCGCCGGTGAAGACCCCGCAATGGCGCGATAGTCCTGGAAGTTTTTTTCCTCCATCAGGCCAACATTGATGTAGCCCACGACCGCGACATCGACCTGATTTGTCATGAGCGCCAGCTGCTGATCCGCATAACGGCGCATCGGCACCGGCTCGATCTCAACGCCATATTTCTTCGCGTAATCGGCAAGGATCATCATGTTGGCCTGATGCAACTGCACGGTATATGCGAAACGAATCTTGTCGGCCGCCTGCGCGCCGTTGGTGGACGCCAGCGCGGAAAAAATGAATGCTGTGATTGCCAATTTTCGCATCGTCATCTCCTGCTCCGGTAGCACTGCTCCGTCCTTGTCATTCCGGGGCGCGGCGAAGCCGCGAACCAGGAAACCGTAACCACGAACCGAGGGTATGGGTCGCGGGTTCTCGGCCACCCAAGTCGGCTATAGCCGACTTGGGCACCTTATGATGCCGATCTCGGGTAAACCCGAGATCGGCGGCCTCGCCCCGGGATGACAAACAGTGAAAATTCAACGCCATCGTAACATCGGTCAGGGCACCAGCGCGGTGAGTATGCCGTAGGTATCGGGGCGCCTGTCCCGATAGAATTGCCAGGCGCGCCGTCGTTGGGTGATGAGGTCGAGATCGCAGTCCACGATGAGCACTTCTTCACCCGGCCCGGCCTGAGCGAGCATTTCGCCCGCGGGATCGAAGGCGACGCTTTTGCCATAATACAGGTACGCGCCTTCCTGGCCGGCGCGGTTCAACCCGGCGACGAAATATTCATTGAAGATCGCGTGAGCGCACAGCTCCTTTTCCCAGACTTTGCGCGAGAGGCTCTTGTCAGGCGTGGCGCTCGGGATAAGCACGATCTCCGCGCCATTGAGCGCGAGAGCGCGCGCGCCTTCCGGATAGTGGCGGTCGTGGCAGATCAACAGCCCGACCTTCCCGTAGCGCGTGTTGAACACGGGGTAGCCGAGATTTCCCGGCTTGAAGTACAGCTTTTCATAAAAAATCGTGTTCAGCGGGATGTGGTTCTTGCGGTAGACGCCGAGCAATTTGCCGTCCGCGTCAATGACGGCCGCGGAATTGTAGTAGACGCTGCGGTCGACGCGCTCGTAAATGGGCGCCACAATGACGACCTCGAGCTCACGCGCGAGCTCGGCCATCCTGTTCGTGATCGGTCCGGGTATGGGCTCGGCCGTGTCGAAATATCGGCTGTTGAGATCGGTGATGAAGAAGAGCTCGTGGAAGACTTCGGGGAGAAGCAGAATCTGTGCCTGCTTGCCCGCAGCCTCGCGGATCATCTCCTCGGCGCGAGAGAGGTTCTGCTCGCGGGAGTGCGAGCAATCCATCTGCAGCAACGCCAGTCGAACCGTCATTCCGACGCTCGCGTGAAGATATATGCGCCCCCTCGCGCAAGCAATATACAATGCAAAAGGCAAAGTATACAAATGGGCGCCACAGTGTGACTGCGTGCCGGCCTCATAACCTCCGTTGCCCTCATGTTGACCATGACCAAATCCTTGCGCGAGAGTTTTCGCAAGGCCGAGACCGGCCACGGGCCGATCATTCGATCTGACCACGTTCGCCGCCAGATTGCCGACCAGATCATTTCCGGAGCGCTGCGCCCCGGACAGGAGCTCGATGAGAAGAAATTGGCGGAGGCCTTCAACGTCTCGCGCACCCCGGTGCGGGAGGCGCTGCGACAGCTTGCCGCCGCCAATCTCGTGGAATGGCGCCCCCATCAAAGCGCGGTGGTCGCGAAGATCACTCCATCAAAAATGGTGGAGATGTTCGAGGTCATGGCTGAGCTCGAAGGCTTTTGCGGTCGCCTGGCCGCGCGCCGCATGACTCCGGCGGAGCACGCCACGCTGATTTCACTCCACGAGCGATTTCGACCGTACGTTCAAGCCAGAGACAGTGAAGGTTATCATGCCTTGAACAAATCATTCCACGAAGTCATCTACGCGGGCTCCCATAACCAGTACCTTCGCGAGCAGGCGGGCACGCTGTACGATCGCCTTGCGCCATATCGCGCCTACGAGTTGAAGCGGCCAGATGCCCTGCGCCTGGCCTCCGAGGAGCACGCAGCGATCATTGCTGCGATCGTCGCAGGGAATGGCGACGAGGCCCATCGGCTGCTCGTCAACCATGTCAGCCTCAACAATGAGCTCTTTGCCGATCTGGTTCTCGCGCTCAGCAGCATCGAGGCGACCCCTCACCGTAGCTCGGATTGAAGCAGCGGACTCAAGAACCCGCCGCGTGCGTCCCGATCAGGCGCCATTGGCCGCCCTGCATTTCGATGACGTAAACCGGTTTGAGCGCATCGCCGTTCTGGCCGAATGAGATGGGGCCTTCCAGCGCCGGATAGTCTTTCATGGCGCGCAGCTTATCGCGAATGGCGGTGCGCTCAGCCGCGAGCTTGTCTGCATCTCCCGTTACCTTCGCTTCCTTCATCGCATAGGCATAAAACTGCACAATGTCGTACGTTGCCGCGTCGAATTGCGAAGCGGCCGAGCGTTCGAGCCCGGCGGCCCTGGCCCGCTTGACGAACGCCTCCTCGAAGCTCTTCGCCCTGTCGCTCACGCCGAAATAGAACGTGCTGGGAATCGTCGTGCCGTTGCCGTCATTGCCCATCCGCCGCGCGAGCTCGGAATCGCCGACGGTTGAGCCGGCGACCAGCCGCCCTGTAACGCCTTGCCGGCGCAGCTCCTGCGCCAATCGGATCGCGGGCTCAGGCCCCGAGCCGACGCCAATCAAATCGGTCGCAAAGCCCTTGAGCTGCGAGACCTGGGTCGCGAGATCGAAGGCCTGGGTCTGAAACGTGACGCTTCCTTTCACGTCGGTGCCGTACTTTTTCATGGTATTCGGCAGCACCAGCTCACCCATCGTTTTCGAGATCACGTCATCTGTCGCGTAGGCAACGGAGCCGGTGGCGATCGGATAATTCTTGTCCTGGAGCGTCTTCATCACCTTCGCAAACATGTAGCCTTCATCGGAAGTGTTGCGCAGGCCATAGGTGAAGGGCTCGGCCAGCTTCGGCGCTGAAGATGCCATGGACATGCTGACAATGCCGATGCGTTCGCCCGCGGGAAAGACGACGCGGCATTCCGCCGAGCTCAGCGGCCCGATCACCGCGAGCGCCTTGTCATCCTCGGCGAGCTTGCGCAACCCGACAACCGCCTGATCGGCCTTCCCCGCCGTATCGAAGGATATGATCCTGATTTTTTTGCCGCCGATCCCGCCGGCGGCATTGATCTCGTCGACGGCCATCTGCGCCGCGATTTCGTTGGTCCGTGAGAGCGTCGCAAACGGGCCGGCGCCGGACGGAAGATATCCCAACAGGAGGTCCTGCGCCTGCGCCGTCGCGCCGGCGAGTGCCGACAAAGCCGCCGCCAACAACCCCGAGAATAGTTTCATGCTCATCTCTGTTCTCCTCTGTCGCCCACTTCCGGCGTCATTCCGCAATGCGCCGCAAGCGGCGGCCGGAATGACGAAATTCGACGAAATTCGACGAAACTCAGCATGTGCTTGCCGCGCTCTTTGCAGCCGTGCTGCGGCCGAGATAAGCATCGCGCAACGACGGATCGGCGCGCAAGCGCGATGGCTGACCTTCCATGACCTTGCGCCCAAGCTCCAGCACATACGCGCGCTCAGCAAGCTCGAGGGCTTGGTGCGTGTTCTGCTCGACCAGCAGAATTGCCAGTCCGCGCGTGCGATTGAGCTCCCGGATGAGACCGAACACCTCAGTGGTCAGGCGAGGGCTCAACCCGAGCGAGGGCTCATCGAGCATCATGAGCTTGGGATCGGCAAGAAGCCCGCGCCCGATGGCAAGCATTTGCTGCTCTCCGCCGGAGAGTACCGAAGCCGGCAGATGTCGCCGCGCCGCAAGATTGGGAAAACGCTCGTAGATGCCATCGATCTCTGCCTGCACGGCGGGCAGATCGCGGCGCGCGAAGGCGCCCATCAGCAGATTCTCATGAACGGTCAGGCTCATTATGATGCGCCGTCCTTCCGGCACCAGGATCAGGTTGCGCCGGACGCGGCGGCTCGGCGACCACGAGGCGATATCGACCCCATCGAGAATGATCCTTCCCTGCGCGACGGGCACAAGACCCATCGCCGCCTTGAGCAAGGACGATTTCCCCGCGCCGTTGGCGCCAAGGACCGTGACAATTTCACCGGCGCCGACTGCGAGCGACACGCCGCGCACCGCATGTACGCGACCATAGCGCACATGCACGTCTTCCAGATCAAGAGACATGGCAATGCTCGGGGGGCTCGGTGACATCAAGCCCGAAATAAGCCTCCCGCACGGCAGCGTCTTCGCGAATCTCGTCGGGGCTGCCTTCGGCAATTCTGCGTCCGAAGTTGAGCACAATGACGTGCTCGCAGAGAGCGTCGACGAAGTGCATGTCGTGCTCCACCACGAGGATGGTGATGCCGCGCTGCGCGTTGATGGCAGCGAGGCGCGCGCGCAGAACGTCGGTTTCGGCCGGATTGAGACCCGCGGCCGGCTCGTCGAGCAGAAGCAGCTTCGGCTGCGCGCTCAGCGCACGCACGAGCTCGATCTGCTTCTGCACGCCATAGGGGAGGCTTGCGACCGTTGCGCGCTCGTATTGCGCCAGTCCTGCCTCGGCGAGTGCGGCGCGCGCCTCCTCGCGCCAGCGGTTGCGTGGGATGAGATTGATCGGTTGCAGCACGCCGCGCAGTCCGCGGTTGCGGCAGTGCTGGCCGACGAGCACGTTCTCCAAGGCGCTGAGATGCGGCATCAGCCGGATGTTCTGAAAATTTCGGGCAATGCCATGATGGATGCGCTGACGTGAAGGCATCGTGGTGATGTCGCTGCCGTCGAAGAGCATGCGCCCGCCATCGACGGGGTGGACGCCGGTGATCAGGTTGAACACCGTGGTCTTGCCGGCGCCGTTCGGGCCGATCAGGGCGGTGCAGGATCCGCCTCGGATCGAAAAGCCAAGATCGTCGACCACGCGCAAGCCGCCGAAGTTCTTGCTCACCTTTTCGAGCGTAAGGACGGTCTCCGGCCGCGTCACGCGGGTTGCTCTTTGTGGCCGGGATCATGCGTAGGTGCCAGGAGGCGGCGCATCTGCGCCGCGGTGAGGAGCCCTTGCGGCCGCATGACCATCACGACGATGACGATTGAGGCAAACAGCACGTAGCGCCATTGCGCGCTGCCGCGCAGCAACTCCGGCAGGAGGGTGAACACGGCCGCGCCGAGAAGAGGTCCGAGAACGCTCTGCGTGCCTCCGAACAAGACATAGAGCACGATGGAGATGCTCAGCGAGATACCGAAATATTGCGCTTCGACGTAGTTGAAATGATGCGCATAGAGGCCGCCACCGATCCCCGCAAGGCCCGAGCCCAGCGTGAATGCCGCGATCTGGAAGGCGCGCACATCGAGGCCCATGAGGTCGGCCACCCGTTCGTCATCGTGCACCGCCGTGATGGCGATCCCAAATCGAGTCGCAAACAACAGGCACACTGCAATCACCACGCCGATCGCGAAGGTGGCAACGACGGGAAATCGGATGAAGGCCGCGACGGGGTACCCTGCGGCGCCTCCGACCACTTCCATGTTGAGCAGTGAAGCGCGGACGATCTCGCCCAAGGCGAACGTCGCCAGCGCGAGATAGATACCGCGGGTGCGCAGGACCGGAACGGCAACGGCAAGCGCGATGATCGCAGCAGCGCAACCGCCCAGCGGAATCGCAACCACAGCGGCGATGCTGGTATTGTTGCTGAGATAGGCCGACGCATAGCCGCCGATGGCGGCAAAGCCTGCGATCCCGAGATTGAGCTGTCCCGCCGACATGGGCAGGAAAGCGCCATAAGCAAGCACGACGTTGATCGAGAGCAGGACGAGGATTCCCTCGAGGTAACCGCTCACGACCGCGCTCCCACGCCGGCGGCGCCGAAAAGGCCGGTTGGCCGCACGACGAGAATGAGGAGGAGGAGCCCGTAAACGGCAATATCGACAAAGTCGGCGCCGAACAGGTCGATGGAGAGCACTTCCGTCAGTCCGATGATGAGCCCGCCTGCGATGGCCCCCCAGATGTTGCCCATGCCGCCGACCACCATTGCGGAGATTCCCTTGAGCCCCAGCACTTCCCCCATGAATGGATGGACCTGCCGGTAGTTGAGTGCAAACAAAACGCCGCCGAGCGCCGCGAAGACGCCGCTGACGAGAAAGACAATCGGCACAATGCGGTGGATGTCGACGCCGAGGAGGACCGCGGTGTCGGCGTCCTCGGCGATGGTGCGTAGCGCGCGGCCGAGCCGGGTCTTGGCGAGAAGAAGCGAGAGCGCCGCGATCAGCGCGACCGAGCAGAGAAGACCGGCGAGTTGCGGCACGCTCAGGACGAGACCGCCAATGCGCCAATCGGCGCCGGCAAACAGCCGGGGCAGGCTTTGCAGATCGGAGCCCCAGTAGACCACCGCCAGGTTCTCGAACAGGATCAGGAACGCCATCGAGCTCACGAGCGGAACGAACTCCTCCGCGTTGCGCATCCAGCGCCAGGTAAAGCGCTCGACTGCGAGCGATGCCGCCGCCGCAAGCATGAGTGCCGCGCCCGCGGCAAGAGGCCAAGGAACGCCGATGCGCACCAGGGCCCACGTCACCATGCCGCCGATCATGAAGAGGCCCGGGATGCTGAAATTGAGAAAGCGCAATACGCCGATGCCCAGCGTCAATGCGACGGCGACCATCGCATAAACGGAGCCGAGCATCAGGCCGTTGACGATCTGCTGCGCGAACATGGCACGCCTCTTCTCAGTCGTCATCGCCCGCTTCAAGCGGGCGATCCAGTAACCGATGCTCACGAAAGCAGAACGCCAGCCTCGACGCTCTAAAGCCACCCTGCCAGCCGGGATTACTGGATGCCCGCATGCGCGGGCATGACATCTGTGAATTCGATCAGAAGACCACGTTGGCGGTCATTGCCTCATGTGTCACTTCGCCGCGAAACGGCGGGAAGCGGTGAAAATCCTCGCGCGCCGCCTGGCGTGCCGGCGATCGCAGTGCGGCGTCGAGATCGCTCGTGCGGTCAAATTGCATCTGCGCCAACAAGAAGGTTTCGCCGTGCCGCACCGGAAAGGGGTCCGCAACATGGCAAGGACGATGCAGCACGAGTGAGCGGATGCCTGGAAATTGCCGGAGCAGCAGGGCGTGCTGCCGCTCGTAGTGATCATGGAACGCGTCCGGATCGCTCGCGGCTCCGCGATACCTCACGAAATACGACACCATGTTGCCCTCGCGATTGCTCACTCGGCCGCTCTTAGCGCCGCACTTAGCGCTCCACTTAGCGCCTCTTGGGCATCGCCTTCCACCGCATTGAGGTAATGCAAGGCCTTTCCCGAGCCCTTCACCAGCGCCGCGGCGGCGGCACCGAGGGCGCCAAACGATGAGGCATCAAGCGTGCCGAAGAAGAGATCATTGATGGCGCGGATCTCGGCAGCGACGCGATCAATCTTCAGGCGGCCTGCCGGCGCCAGGCTCAGCAGGACGCCACGCCCATCGTCGGGGTTGGGACGCTTGAGCAGCAGACCTCGCCGCGCCATTTTTCCTGTCTCGGCAGCGATGAACGCGCTCGACACGTGCATGGCTTGTGCCACCGTCCCGACGCTGGCGCCACGCTCGGCACCGCGCTTGCCACCGGGCTTGTCTTGGAGGTGCGCGACGGCCATGAGGACACTGTATTGCGGTCCGCTCAGGCCCATGCGCCGGCCGAGGTGGTTGCGGACCACGTCCATGCGGTTCGCGATGGTGAGGAGATCATTCACCAGTATGCGAAACCGGTGATCGGAGCCTCGCTGCATGAGCGCTTCGGCGGATACGGTGGGCGGCAAGACCTGACTCAAGACATGGCTTGCCGTCCCGTTCTCGCTTCCGGCATCGGTCCGGTGTGGTGCTCGCGACCGGCGACCACCCGGTCTAGAGATCGACATATCCGGTATCGCCGAGCAGCGACGACTCCACCGGAATATGCAGGCTGTCATGCACGGTGTTGTAGAACTTCCAGAAGCCGACCAGGCAGGCGAGCTCGACGATCTGCGGCGGCTTCAGATGCTGCTTGAGCCGCTGCAGAATTTCGTCCGGCACTGAGGTCGGATCTTCCGAGGCCGCGCGCACATAGTCGAAGCAGGCGCGCTCCATCTCGTTCGCCGGCTTGTAGGCGCCCGTAATGATGTCTTGCAGCTCTTCCTCGGTCATGCCCCATCCTTCGAAGCCGAGGTCCTTCGCTTTCTTCAACATGGAGCAACTGTGCGCCGTGCAGTAGGCACAGCCGTTGATGGCGCAGGCAACCGCGGCAAGCTTGCGCTTGAGAAGCTGGTCGAGCGTGGAGGAAGGGTCGCGCATGACGTTGCTGTTGAGCTTCCACAGCGTTTCGGCGATCTCGGGCCGGTACGCATAAAGCTTGAGCGCATTCGGCAGGAAGCCCATGCGCTTCTTGTACGGCTCGACCACGGGCTTGAGCCTCGGATCGAAATCGTCCTCGCGCATATAGGGGATGAACGGCTGAGCCTCGAACAGAACCTTCGGTTTTGGCGGAGAGATGGCGTCCATGATATCCTCCTTCAGAGATAGTCCGAGAGTTTCACCTTGCCCCAGTTGACCGGCCAGGCGCGCTCGAAATCCGCGGGATCGTGCCGCGACTTTATGGTGGCATCGATGCCCATCTTGCCGACGATCCGCCAGGGATATTGCCCGTCGAGCGGCCGCGCCGAGGGGTCGTACGGCGAGCCCCGCGTGTTCGGCACGATGATGATATCGCGCGCCGGATCGCAGCGTGTCGCGATGGCGTGGTACACGTCGCCGGGATTGTCGAGATCGGTGTCGGGCGAGACCGCGACGACAAGCTTCGTGTTGAGCCAGGGCGCACCCATCGCCAGCATGAGCGCGTCGTTGACCATCCCCTCGCGCGGGTAGTCGAACTGCAGGATGCAGGAGAGCGCCGCGCCCCAGGTGGGGAACCGCACATCCTTGACGTTAAGTCCGATCTCGCTCAGCCGGTTGTAGAGCACCGCCTCATGACACAGCCGCGGCAACGGCTGGTGATCGGTATCGGGGCAGGTCTGATGGTTGCGGTAAATCGGCCGGTCGCCGCGCATTGTGATCGCAGTGATCTCCACTTCCGGCAGGTTCTCGTAGTGGGGCAGGTTGTACATCGTCGGCGATGTCACATCGCCGACCTTGAACCTTTCCTTGAGATTGACGTGCCCCTCGACCACGATCTCGGCCTCCGCCGGCACGTTCAACTCCAGCGTCTCGCACGCGACCACCTCGATGTCGCGGTTCATGATGGTGCCGACCATCTCCATCTCGCCCCAGGCGTCCATGTGCAGGCCGGAGAAGTTGGCCATGATCTCGTAGGCGGGCGGCAGCCCGAAGACGAAAGCGATGGGCATGCGGTCATGGCCCATCTCCCGGTACTTGCCCATGATGGTGTGCGAATGCGGCGTGACGAAGCTGATGAGGCCGCGGCGCGGTCCGACCGCATGGGTGCCGGCATGGCAGGAATTGTAGAAGCCGGTCTCCGGATCGCGGATGATGTTCATGGCGGTAACGTAGGGCGCCTTGTCCTTGTCCTTGTGCAAGGGAATCGGCAGCTCGGTCCAGTCCGCCTCGTTGTGCAGCTTCACCACATCCTTCACCGGGCCGGTCTTGACCCGCTTCAATCCGCGCGGCGGCTGGCGCAGGCGATAGGCCAGCGTTCGCAGATAGCTCTCCGGCGTCGTCCCCAGCGCCCGCGCCTGCGAGCGGCGGGTCTTCACCAGGATGTCGCACAGCCGAAATCCGGGTTTCTCGACGATGTTCTCGAACAGGATCGGTGTATCGCTCTGGGCGGAGAGCGCGCCGATATCGGCCATGTGGACCGGCTTGGTGATGCGCGTGACAATATCGGCGTTGGTGGTGAGAAAGCCGCGCAGCGACGCATCGAGCGGCTTGGCGGCGGGCGGCGGTCGATGGCTGATGGTAAGTGCCATTTGCGATCCGTTCTTTAAGCAGCTTTACTAATCAGCTTACCGGAGTCAAGGCGCAGGCAATATCGTCCGGCGCGCTCATCAAGCTGCTGCAAGTCTCCGGGAGTGGTGTAACTTAGTGATAAGCGGCTCGATCAGAACTGGGGAGGAAGTGATGCCAAGCGCAGTTACGGCCGTCGGCCAAGGGATTACGCGACGCGCGGTTCTCGGCAGCGCCGCCGCATTGGCAGCCTCACCCGCGCTTGCCGAGGATTGCCGGATCGGACCGCCCGCGCACGAGAAAGGCCCGCTGGTGTGGATGGACATGGATCAGGTCGATCTCGACGCCGCCTATGATCAGTCCTTCTACGCGCCTCTGCGCTCGCAGATTGTCAATCGCTGGGCCTCGACCAGCGAGGAGGTGCGCCGCCGCATCGGGCAGCCTGTGCGGGAATCGTATGGTCTGGCCGCGGTGGAGAAGCTCGACATTTTTCGAACCTCGCGGACGAATGCCCCCGTCTTTGTGTTCATTCACGGTGGCGCCTGGCTGGGTGGAGAAGCAAAAGACTATGCGTTCCCGGCGGACATGTTCGTCAATGCCGGCGCGCATTACGTGGCGCTGGACTTCACCAACGTCCGGGAAGCTGGAGGCGATCTGCGCCCCATGGCCGAGCAGGTGCGCCGCGGCATCGGCTGGGTCTACAGGAATGCCGGGAGCTTCGGTGGCGATAACAGGCGTCTCTATATCGGCGGCCACTCCTCGGGTGGCCATCTCTGCGGTGTCGCGTTGGTGACCGATTGGGAAAAGGACCATGCGCTGCCGGCCGATGTGGTCAAGGGCGCCCTGTGCATGAGCGGCATGTATGATCTCAAAGCGGTGCGGCTCTCCAAGCGCAGCTCTTACGTCAGGTTCACCGACGAGATGGAGGACGCGATGAGCGCGCAACGGCATCTGCCGCTGCTGCGGGCACCCATCATCGTGACTTACGGGACGAACGAGACGCCGGAGTTCCAGCGGCAGAGCCGCGACTTCGCCGCGGCGGTGAAGGCTGCGGGAAAGCCCGTCGAGCTCGTGGCAGCGGCGAACTTCAATCACTTTGAGATGGCGGAGACGCTGGGCAATCCTTACGGCCCGAATGGCCGCGCCGCGCTGGCGATGATGAAGCTTTCGCCTGCCTGAGGTGCGCGTTCGAATCCGTCAACTGTTGTCGTCCGCGCAAGCGGACGACCCAGTAACCTCCGCGCATGGGAATAATCCGCGGGCCGATGAGCGGCGAGGTCCACTCGGTCCGCGGTGATTACTGGATGCCCGCATGCGCGGGCATGACATTCGAGATATGGCACACGTGGCACCGCATTCCCACCTTAGCGCCAACAGTCAGCACCAATCCTAAGGAACCTCAATGTCCATCAGACCCGTGAAGCGTGTCGTGTCGTCTCAGCCAACCATCGAGGGCGCCGGGGTCAAGCTGCGCCGCGCCTTCGGCTTCGGAGACACCGGCGAATTCGATCCCTTCCTGTTGCTCGACGATTTTCGTAACGATCGTCCCGACGATTATCGCGCCGGTTTCCCCTGGCACCCGCATCGCGGCATCGAGACAATCACCTATGTGCTGGCCGGCACCGTCGATCACGGCGACAGCCTGGGCAATCGCGGCAAGCTCGGCACTGGCGACGTGCAATGGATGACGGCGGGAAGCGGAATTCTGCACCAGGAAATGCCGCAAGGGGACCCACAGGGGCGCATGCACGGTTTCCAGCTCTGGGCCAATCTTCCCGCATCCCTGAAAATGACCGCGCCGCGCTATCAGGACGTCAAGGGCGCGGAGATACCGGAGATCGTTGACGATGATGGCACCCGGGTGCGGGTTGTTTGCGGCGAGTTCTGGGGCCGGCGCGGTCCCGTCGAAGAGGTCGCTGCCGATCCGCGCTATCTCGACGTTTTCGTTCCGCCGGGAAAGCGCAAGACATTGCGGGTCGAGACGGATCGGCACGCCTTTGCGTACGTGTTCGAAGGCTCGGGCACATTTCACGCGGCTTCGGCGCCGGCCGGCGTGCTCACGGAAAAGACTGAAAACGGCAACGATATCCTCGTGCGCGAGCGAACGGGAAATCGCTCCCTCGTCCTGTTCGACAGCGGCGATGAGGTCAGCGTCCAGGCCTTCGACGAGGGCATCCGCTTTCTGCTCGTTTCCGGCAAACCGATCGAGGAGCCGGTCGCCTGGTATGGTCCTATCGTGATGAACACCCAATCCGAGTTGCAGACTGCGATGGCCGAGCTGCGCGACGGCACGTTCATCAAGTCCCGCTGAGCGCGGCGTCCACATCCGGCGCGGGGATATCGAACCGTCGCTGCGCCGGCGAAGGATGATTGACTCTCGAAGGCCGGCCGTCGCGTTGCAAGCGCTGGTGCGCGAGCGTCCACGAGGGAGGTTCAAGAGCATCATCCGTCCAGTGCACGACCGCTGCCTCGTCGCACCATTCCAGGAGATGTCGCATCACGTCGCCATGCGCGCCCGCGCGCATGAAAGCGCGCATCGCCGGCTCATCGCGCCAAAGCGTGCAGGTCCAGAAGCCGCGATGACGGTCGCGAAGAAGCCCCACTGAAAGGTTTCCTGGCGCCGACTTGGCCTGACGCGCCGAGCGAAACGATTGGATGAAGAAGGCCGGCAGGTACCGCCAGGATCGCAAATGCAGCCGCGTGATGGATACGAATGGCATAATGGAAAGTTATAGTCCGGCACCTCGTGCGGATGTAGGAGCGGGTTTCAAACCCGCCCCATGCGCATGGCCTCCGCTGCCCTCAACTGCTTGCCGTCCTTGAACGTGCTCCGCTCTGATTGTGCCTTAAGGTGACTGAACGAGAAGGCGATGCCCAAGCGCAGTGCCGGCATTCTGGTCTACCGGCGCCGTGGCGGCGATCTCGAGCTTCTGCTGGTCCATCCCGGCGGACCGTTCTGGGCAAAGAAGGATGTCGGCGCCTGGTCCATTCCGAAGGGTGAATATGCCGCTGGCGAGGAGCCGCTCGCCGCCGCCCGGCGCGAGTTCGAGGAGGAGACCGGCACACCCATCGAGGGTCGTTTCATTCCGCTGGGGGAACTGACGCAGCGGGGAGGCAAGATCGTCACGGCATTTGCCGTCGAGGCGGACTTCGATCCCGCTTCGTTACGGAGCAATGTCTTCGAGCTGGAATGGCCGCCGCGCAGCGGACGGCGCCAATCCTTCCCGGAGATCGATCGCACGGCGTGGTTCGCGCCGGCCGAAGCGCGCCGAAAGATTCTTGCCAGTCAGAGCGAATTCATCACGCGCCTGCTGGCGGCGCTCGGGTTGGAGGCGTCAGGCGGGGCGCGATGACGATGTGGGCGATATTGCCGCCGCCGGCCTTTTCAAGTCAGGGGCCGATTGCTACATAAGTCGGCGCGCGGGAGACCCGCGCAGCTTTTCAGGCATTTTGGCGCGGGGTGGAGCAGCCCGGTAGCTCGTCAGGCTCATAACCTGAAGGTCATAGGTTCAAATCCTATCCCCGCAACCAAATAGAAAGCCCGCTAGGTCAACAGCTTAGCGGGCTTTTTCATGTGCAATTGACGCCGAAATGCGCCGCGCCTTCGTGCTGCCAAATGCCAATGAAATCAAGGCTTTCCCGTCTTGTGTCGTCTCGTACCGGCGTGTCCATGTCACACGGATGGCACATGGAGAGGAGCGTTTGTTCGCCAAGCGTTCCCTCATGTGAATAGCCCCTTGGCGATTTGGTCCATCGCCTTGCCGTGATCGTCGCTCGGGAATAGGTGGCCGTATCGATCCATCGTGACTTGTAGCGACGCATGGCCGGCGAAAGTCTGCACCGTCTTGGGCGCGAGCCCGGCTTCGATCCAGCACGACACAGCAAAGTGTCGAAGGCCATGCCAGTTGAAGCGCTTGACCGTCGGGAGCTTGTCGAAGAGTGGCAGGAATTGCCGTTTGATCAGATTGTCATGGCCAAGGTGATGACCTTCCCGATTTGGGAAGATCAAATCATCCGGCTTTGAGAACTCCGATTTCAGCTTCCACGCCTTTAGCATCGCTAACAAGTTGGCGCTGACAATGGCACAGTCCGCACGCCGGCCGCGCTCTTAGGCGCGCCCTTCGTCGCCATAGGCATCTACCCGACGCGATATGTGAAGCTCGCCTTTGTCAAAGTTCACGTCACGCCAACGGACGGCCCATTGCTCGCCCGCTCTCGCACCGGTGGACGCAGCGAAGATGAGCTTGCAGCCGCAACTCCTCACCGGCCGCTTCGATCACCGCCCGCATGTCGTCCTTCGATGGTGGCACGATCTTCTTGGAGCCCTCGCCGCGCGGGCCAATCACCTTGGTTCCACGTGCGGCATTGGTCGCAACCCAATCCTGAGATATCGCGTAGCTCGAGGACAGAGTGCAGCGTTGCCAATATCTTTCTGAGTCGTGGGCACCGTCACGCCTGCCGTACGAATACGGTCTCGGAAATCGCCGACTGATCGGGCGGTGAACTGAGAGAGCTTGCGATCGCCGACGCCATGTCGGGGTGCAGAATGTGATTGGTGACATGGCCTCTATAGACCGTGAGCATCTTGCGCGTCATACGCTCGTCGCGCTGGTTCCGTCCCTCGCAATGTTCGAGGAAGCTTTCGCAAGCGTCCTTGACCGTTACCTTGTCCGCAGCGGCGCGATAGGTCCCTGCCTGCATCTGGCCTTCGATGCTGATGCGGAAGGCGTCGGCGGCTTTCTTGTTCGCGGAAATGCTTACGCTGTCGATGCGCCGTGATTGTCGGCATAGTCCACAACCCACGCGGTCTTGATCTCGCCGGTTGCGGTCGTCCAGGTACGCTTGCGGACTGAGGCCATGGCCTAGCGGCCTCCCTTCTTCGTCGGCGGATTTGCAATCAAATCAGCGAGTACCTTCCGCATCGCCGGACTTTGCATCGCTCGTTCGATAAACTCCTGCTCGTGCTGCTCCTTCTCCTCCATGCCCGCGATAAACCTCTGCCACTCCTCACTCAGCGTCTGACCAAGCCGCCAGATGATTTCGCTGTTGAGCGACCGCTGCGCCTTCTCGGCTTCGTTCGCCAGCCGCTGACGTAGGCCTTCAGGCAAACGCAGCCGTAAGTTCGCTGTCTCGGTGACCTTGCGAGCGCGAGCCATGATCGGAACCTCCCTCGATGGCACAGCTTACCACGGATCGGAGTGGCCGCGCAATGCGTCCCCTATCGGAGCAGTCTGACACCACGTATTGACACCACTAGTGGCGGCGTGGTATCGTTCTCGTTGGAGAGCGTCAGAAACGGAGGCGTCCAGATGGACCCGCAACCCAAAACCCTCTCCGTGCCCCAAGCGGGGCGGGAGTACTTTTCGCTCAGTCGCAACGCGAGCTATGACGCGGCTCGAAGGGGCGACATCCCAACCATTCGGATCGGCAGGCTGCTCCGTGTCCCGATCATCGCCCTTGAGCGCAAGCTTCAGGAGGCCGGGCGATGAGCATGGAAACCAAAACTGCGGAAACTAAAGCCCCGGCCGCGACGGATTACTCAAAGCTTGCCGATCATCCTCTCGCTAGTATCTTCGACCTTCTGGAAGGCGATGAGTTCGATGGCCTTGTGCTCAGCATTGAGAAACATGGGCTTTTTGAACCGATCGTTCTGTGCGAAGGCAAAATCTTAGATGGCCGCAATCGATATAGGGCCTGCAAAGAGGCAGGGCTCAAGCTGGGGCCTGCTAATTTCACAACCTTCACAGGCCCTGACGCGAAAGCATTTGTAATCAACACGAATGCTCATCGTAGGCATCTTTCGACCGCACAGAAGCAAGAACTAATCAAGCGGCTGTTGAAGGACAGTCCTTCAGCAAGCGATCGACAAATTGCTAAACAAGCTGGCGTGAACCATCGAACGGTTGCTGCTGTTCGAGAAAAGCTACGTCCTAAAGGCGATGTCCAACTCGAAGAGTTCAAGACTAAGTGGGAAGAGCTTACAGACCCACAACGTCGATCGTTTGTTGGTGCGTTCAAGGAAGATATCCGAGAACTGCTGCGGTAGGCAGAGCTGTTTGACATTGTTTTGAAAGAGTTGGAGAAAGTCTCCACCACATCCAGGCTATTCATTTCATTGATGGCTTTGGTGGTGGAGAAATTCTCCGGCGCGAGTGGGGCGAGTGGATCAGGAATGGTCCCTCGCCCTTCGCTTTGTGGGGGTCGGTATGGAGGTCTGCAACTCGCCATTCTGAGTTTTACGACCGCCCAAAAACGTCCAATGATTTCAAATACTTACTTGACATTTGGTTAAAAATATGCTAAGCTCGCGGAGCGAAGCATTGGTTGAAAATGGCCGTAATAGGAATTGGGAGAATGACCAACAGCAACCAACAACAAGAGCAGGTAATGCAATGTCGCTGAAGCTTGGCGTCGATATCAACGCGATGGAGCCGGTCGGCACAGCTGCTGAGATCGAACAATCTCTTAAATCCACTTTGGCCCCAGCGACGACAAAAGCGCAACTCACTCACTCGCTTGAACCCGGCGCGGGGCCAAGCATTTCCATCACAAGGAAGATTTAGATGACCCAGCCCGTTGACGCTCACTATGTCGTCGAAGAGAACCTAACCTTTATCGGCACCCCCGAACAACTGGAGGCCTTCCGCAGGATAGCTCGGCAACACTGTATGAGGATTTCGGACGTGGCGAAGATGGCACATACCGCAATAGTTCAGAGGCTTGATCCCATCAAAGACCACAGCGGCGACGAATTCATCTTTCACCGGCCGAGATTCGAGGACATGGATTTACTTTTCTTCAATCCGGTCGTTCCTGAGCCCGAGGCCAAGGTCGATTTGTTCGAAGCCAAGAGCCAGAGCAGGCGAGATTTGAGGAGTTGTCAGCGTCTGCTGGATGGCGACAGGGGCGAGCTAACACTGGAAGAGCTTTGCCGCATTCATCGGAGCTTCGTTGGTTGGGCTCAATTTTGGGCGATTAGAGACCCACTCCCCGAAATGCGAGAGAAATTCCGGCAGGCTGCCGATCAAGGTGCCGCTGAGCTTGCGCAGATACAAGAAAAAATCGCGAAGAAGATCGCGAAGGCGCGATCATGACGACCCTCGGCACTAGGCACTAAGCCTCCGCCAGGCTGTAGCAATTTGTGGCCGGAGGATTCGCAGGAGCAAGCGATGAGCTACAAGAAAGCAAAACAGGAGTTTCTTGATCTTTGCGACGAGTTGATGCGGCCTAAGCTACCCAAGCCGCCGCCGAAGCCAAAGGTTGAAGCTGTCGTGCTGCCATGGCCTAAGCCGATGAGCCCCGAAGCTCGCCAAGCGATAATCGATGCGACGTGGGAAAGGGTACAGGCCGAGAGGCGAGCGGCGGAGAGGGACGCTGAGCGCTGCTTCCATCGTAGCCCTGGCGATAGCGATTGGGGGCTGCGGTGATGAGTGAGGTTCCTGCCGTATCATCCACGT
>CAWJCB010000041.1:0-141406 GCA_963841105.1 uncultured Alphaproteobacteria bacterium | reverse complement strand
CGCGAAGCAATCCAGGCGTTTGAAGCGCAACATCCCCCGCTCCTGACGCGGGAGCGATCTCGGCGCCCCGCATGGCCCGAATGTAATGACGATGCACTGCCGCCCGATGAGCGATGACATAAAGCACGAAATGGGAGCATCGCGCAAACCGGCGGGCGATGGGTGCCATCCTCAACGCGATCATGGCGTTCTTTGCCCCCAATTTCGGTGGATGGGGAGCGGTTCCAGTCTCGCGACGTGCCGCGCATAATGCAAGACTCCCCGAACTCACTGATTTAGAGTGAATCAGATGGCCATTGCGCAGAAACGCGGTGAACGCGTGCATTCCAGCCTGAGCCGGTCGGAGTTGCGCGACCTTGACGCGGTTGTCACTCTGGACGGTTCGGACCGGTCAACCGTGCTTAGAACGGCGCTGCTCGACTACTTAAAGCGCCGGAAGGGGCCGCCATTGAAAAAGAGACAGCGGAAGCGGGCAACAGGATGAGCAACATGGACTTGCCAGTTGCTACGAGACGCAAGCTTGTAAACCGGCTCAACGATCTGGAGGCGAAGGAGTGGGTTCCGGAGACGGTATCAGTTTGGACACAACGCGGGCTTGGCAAGTCACATGAGCACGCCAAGATCGAACGGCAACATCCGGCACCATTCTCGTTTCAAGATGTAGCCCGTCTAATTCGGTTCTTCTCAAAATCCGGTGAGACCATTTTAGATCCATTTGTTGGCGTTGGCTCGGCCTTGAAGGCCGCAGCCCTTGAAGGGCGACACGGCATCGGAATTGAGCTGAACAAGAAGTATGCGGCTCTTTCCCGTGAGCGGCTAAAAGTGGAAGTTGATCAGGCCACTCTGCGCAATAATCCGCAACGCGTGATTTATGCTGACGCGCGGAAAGCACTTGTGAAACTCCCCGCTCGATCTGTGAAGCTGGTCGTCACCTCACCGCCGTACTGGAATATCCTTCACAAGAAGGATCACAAGGCCAAGCAGGAGCGAATCGGAAACGGACTAGACACGCAGTACAGCACTGATCCGGCAGACCTGGGCAACATTGCAGGATACGAAGATTTTGTCCGCGAGCTCGCGGACACATTGGCATTGTGTCGCAAATGCCTTGTTGATGGCGGGCATATGTGCCTGATCGTCGGAGACTTTCGGCACAAGTCGGAGTATTACATGTTTCACTCGGATATCGCTCATGAAATGCAAATGCGCGGCTTCACGCTGAAGGGCCTCAAAGTACTGTACCAGCGGCACAAGCGGGTGTTCCCGTACGGGTTTCCCTACAGCTACGTTCCGAACCTGCATCATCAATACATCGTCATTCTCGCCAAATGATCGACCACAACGGCATTCGGCAAGGTGACGCGCTGGAGTTTTTGGCATCGCTTCCGGATGCGTGCGCGGATTTGATTATCGCCGATCCACCATACAGCCTTGATAAAGACAAGGAGTTTGGCGAAGGGGCGTTTTTCGACACGCGCAACGATTGGTTCACGTGGTGCAAGCTTTGGCTGGCGGAAAGTAAGCGGCTCCTGAAACCTTCCGGCAACTTGTTCGTCTACGCGATCCACCACAATGCCTGCTTTCTTCAAGTCCACATGTACGAAATGGGGCTGGAATATCGCAGACAAATCATCTGGAATTACGAGAACGGCTGGTCAAAGTACCGGCGATCACCCGCTTGCCATTATGAACCGATTTTGTGGTTTGCAAGATCGCAGGCCTCGACCTTTCACGTTATTCGTGAACCGTACAAGAGCACGGAGCGGCTTCGCCACACCATTACGAAAAATGGAAAAGTCTGGACACCACATCCGGACGGCAAGCAGACAGGCGATGTTTGGCGATTTCCGACATTGGCCGGTCGGCGATTTGCCGAGGAGCGGACGGAGCATCCGACGCAGAAACCAATAGCGCTGTCGCGGCGCTTGGTCGAGCATTTCTCGAATCCGGGAGATTTAGTGGTCGTGCCGTTCGTCGGCTCTGGATCGGAATGCGTGGCCGCGATTGAAGCCGGACGGTGCTTTGTCGGCGCGGAGATCAATTCGCGTTATGTTGAGATCGCACGCTCACGCGTCTTCGAGTGCGCCCAGCTCTTTCAGATAGCTGCTAAGAAGGTCGCGGGCTAATTTATCGCCGACCAGCTTGCTCGGCGATTTCCAGACGACGCCCACGCCGTGGCCATTGAGCCATTTCCGATGTTCTTCGGAAATCTTCGATTCGAAACATGCAATCTTGGCAATTGGTGCTTCTCCGGCGACGGCTGCCGTTAGGAAACCCTCATAGTAGAGCAATTGGCCGAAGGCTTCGCGGACGCGTTCACGCTCGTCAGGCGCGGAGCCGTCAAGAGTCTTTATTTCAACGAGAACTCCTAGTGGCTCGAACAGCGCGAGGATATCGAAACTCAAGCCTACCCGTTTGACCGGGGGTCTCTCGCTAACCGTCAGGCCGACGTTATGAAGCTCATCCGTCGCAAATTCTTGGTTCTGGCGGCAAGCGCTGCCTCGCTCAGTGCCGTCTCACGCGTTGCGAGGGCACAGGTTTATCCTACCCGTCCAATCACCGTGATCGTTCCAGTCCCGGCAGGCGGCCAAATGGACTCGGTTGCGCGCATCGTGGTCGAACGGATGCGGGCCTCCCTCGGCCAGCCTCTTGTCGTGGAGAACGTGAGCGGCGCCTCCGGCACCATTGGCGTCGGCCGGGTTGCTCGTGCAATGCCCGACGGCTACACGCTCTGTTATGGGGCGTGGGCTACTCACGTCATCAACGGTGCCGTGTATGCGCTCCCATACGACCTCGTCAACGATTTCGCGCCCATTGCGCTGACCAGCGTCACCCCATGGCTGATTGCGGCAACGAACGCCGTGCCGGCCGATGATCTCAAGGCCCTGATCGGTTGGCTCAGGGCCAATCCAGACAAGGCGGCAGCAGGCACTTCGGGTGCGGGCGGACCAGGGCATATTGGCGGCATCCTGTTGCAAAAACTCAGCGGGACCCGTTTTCGCTTCGTGCCGTACCGGGGGATGGCCCCCGCCATGCAGGATCTGGTGTCTGGGCAAATCGATATCATGTTGGCTGATCCGGCGAGCGCGATCCCCCAGTTCCGTGCTGGACGGATCAAGGTCTTCGCGATCATGGCCGACAGCCGCTCGGCGGCTGCACCTGAGCTCCCCACCGTAGATGAAGCAGGCTTGCCTGGCCTTTACCTTTCTCCCTGGCATGGAATGTGGGCGCCAAGGGCGACTCCGAAAGCGATTGTGGAGAAGCTCAGTGCGGCGGTGGTGGATGGCCTATCCGACCCTGCGGTGCGGCAACGGCTCTCCGACGTTGGAACAAATATTCCGGCGCGAGAGCAGCAGACGCCCGAGGCGCTTCTCGCCTTTCACAAGGCCGAGATCGAGAAGTGGTGGCCTATCGTCAAGGCTGCAAACATCAAAGCTGAATAAGTTCAGCAGCGCTCTCATGTAGATCTGATTGTGCCTGCAATTTCCTGTCGTCCACGAACCGGATGGCAATAGGCTGTCCGGCGATCGCGCCGGCCAATCCCTCGGTGAGTGGCAGCGGCGTGCAGCGCGACAACGGTGTGCGGGCCCCGGTCTCTTTTGAGACTACCTAATCGGGATGAGTGTAGCAAAGTCCTGCGGTCGGTGGCTCGATCGTGAATGAATTCCCCGATATCGTGATCGCACCTCCGACCCGGAACTGTATAGTTACACTGCGGCGTTCACTGTCCAGCTAAAAGCCAGTTACGAGCGAGGGACTTCCCCATGTCTCCAGCCAAGGATCGCAAAGCGCCTGCCCTTTTGATCGCCTTTGTTTATGCCTTAGCGGCGGGCGGTCTATTTCTTTGTGGGTCCGCCACTGTTGGCGCGGCTGAGAATGCTGTTGTGATCCCTCCACCCAGGCTCGACATGGCAGCCGGGCAGCAGAACGGGCAGGTCGCTGTCATTGCGGGAGGATGCTTTTGGGGCATTCAGGCGGTCTATCAGCACACCAAAGGTGTGTTCCAAGCCGTCTCAGGATATTCAGGCGGCACAAAGCAGACGGCCAGTTACGAGGTCGTCAGCTCTGGCCGCACAGGTCACGCAGAATCTGTGCAAATCACATTCGATCCGACAGAGATTTCATATGGCGAAATCCTTCAGATCTTTTTCTCGGTCGCACACGACCCGACGCAGCTCAACCGGCAGGGCCCGGATGTCGGCCCGCAATACCGCACGGCTATTTTCTATGCGAACGGCGATCAGAAGCGCGTGGCCGAGGCGTACATCAAACAGCTTGACGATCTGAAGGTTTTCAAACGTCCTATCGTGACGCGCGTCGACCAATTGGAAGCGTTCTATCCCGCCGAGGCCTATCATCAAGACTATGCGACCCTCCATCCGGACCAGCCGTACATCGCTTATAACGACCTGCCGAAGATCGAGAATCTCAAGCGGGTGATGCCGGACGTCTATCGGGAGAAGCCGAAGTTGGTTCGGGCGCCAGAGAAGTAAGCAACTAAAGCTGTCCCGATGAAATGGGATCAGTGGAAGCGACCGGATCTTCGTTCTTACCTCTCCCCGCTGGGGAGAGGTGACGAGCCCCCTCCCTCGCTGATCTCAATCGACTGGCAGCCGCTTTAGTTCAGCGATTTCGAAATTCGAATCATATGCCGGCGTCATTCCGAGTCGAGGCCGGAAGGGCCGAGCCTAGGCGAAGCGCACGCCTGCATGCGGCGCGGGCTTCGTGCTCCTCGGCGGGACCAGCACGAGCGTAATGCCGAAACGTCGCGCCAATAAGACGTGCGGCTCGTCGGGCTCATTGGCCGAAGCTTCGCCTCCGCGCGCTGACGTCCCAGTCAGCAGCGCGGAATAACGCGGGAGCTCGAATCACTGCATCATTTTTTCCTCTCGGCCGGAGAGCCCGGAATCCGTAAAAGAATCTGAACCAGCAACCAAAAGTCCCGTATTTGGTGGGCCGTTACACCTAGCTTTCCCTGCAAATCCCTGCAGATGGGGGGGGGCGACAGGGAATCTGCAAGAAAGCTTGCGTGCAGGCGGGACTCCGCCGAAAAAAGCAGGGGCGGAACAGGGAATTGCGGCGGGGAGCGTCGCAATCACCACTGCCAGCGAAAGATGATGTGCTCGTCGTTCTCATCGGCTCGTCCCTCTTCGATCATCCGGCGAAAACGCTCCCGTACCTCGTCGAGGCTTTCGCCCATGTCCCTCCAGAGGTAATGAGTGCGCGCTTCCTCCTTTCTTGTCCAACCTCGTTGCCGTCATGCCCCGCGCATGAAGCGAGCGATGACACAGCACAGAGACGCAAAAAGCCCGGGCGTGGTGGTTCCGCCCAGGCTTGCTACACCATTTCCAGATTGCACTTTTCTAAAAGAGACCATCGCGTTACAAGGTCAAGCGACACTTTTAGAGCACGGGGAAAGCTGAGCGTTTGTATCGAGCAGGAACACCGCCCGCCGCCCCGACCAGACACAATCCCGTTCGGTTGTTGGTTTTGCTTAGCCGCGGCACCGCCTGGGCTCCGATGGGTTCGCCCGCAGGCGCCGTCAGTATCCGATCGCCAATGCGCCGTTGGTGCGATTGTCGGCGGCGCCGGCGAGGCCGGATGGGGTCACCAGGATGGAGTTGGCCGATGCAAACGGTAGGTCCTGCACCACGCTATGGCCGCGCTCCACCAACGCGCGAATCAGCTCGGGAGGAAATCCGCGCTCGACCACGACCACGTCGGGCGACCACTGGTGATGCAGCCGCGGCGCGGCGACCGCCTGTGCAATCGACATCCCGCGATCGATCACGTTGAGGATGACCTGCAGCACCGTCGTGATGATGCGGCTGCCGCCAGGCGATCCGGTCACGAGGAGGACTTTGCCGTCCTTGAGCACGATGGTGGGCGACATGGAGGAGAGTGGGCGCTTGCCCGGCCCCGGTGCGTTGGCATCGCCGCCAGTAAGACCGTATGCGTTGGCGGCGCCAGGCTTGGCCGCGAAATCGTCGAGCTCGTTGTTGAGGAGGACGCCGGTCCCTTCGGCAATCAACCCTACGCCATAGCTGAAATTGAGCGTCGTCGTGGTGGCGACTGCATTGCCAAACCGGTCCACAACGGAATAGTGCGTCGTGTTGTGGCCTTCGTGCGCCGGCACCCCGCCCGAACGAATGTCGGCCGCAGGTCGCGCCCGCTCGGGATTGATGCGGGCGCGCAATTCATCTGCATACTGTCTGGACAGGAGCCGCGCGAGCGGCGCTTCCACGCTCGCGGGATCGCCGAGATAGGCGGCGCGATCCGCATAGGCGAGCTTCATCGTCTCCATGACCAGGTGCAGGCGGCTGGCCTCGTCGGCGGCGAGATTCTTAAAGCCCTCAAGGATGTTGAGCATTTCCAAGAGGATCACGCCGCCGGACGAGGACGGCGGCATGGCGATGATGTCATGACCGCGATAGCGGCCGTACACCGGGGTGCGCTCGATCGGCGCGTAGGCTTCCAGATCACGCGGCGTCATCAGCCCGCCGGCTGCGCGTACCGCTGTGCTGATACGTTGCGCTATTTCACCTTCGTAGAAGGCGCGGGGTCCGCGACGGGCAATTGCTGTGAGCGTCTCGGCCAGGTCGCTCTGCACCAGAATTTCACCTCGGGCTCGCACGCGCCCATCAGCGTGGAAGAACACCTTGGACGTTGACGGCCAACGCCCCAGCCGCGCCTGCGAGCGGGGCAGCGAGTCCGCGACATCGGCTTCAATTGGGATCCCCTCGCGCGCAAGCGCGATGGCCGGCGCGATGAGCTCGGCGAGGCTTAAGTTGCCGGAGCCATATTTCGCATGGGCAAGCGCGAGCCCTGCGACGGTACCGGGCACGCCGATAGCCAGGGCCGAGTCGCGCGACCTTGTGGGGTCGGCCTCACCGTTCGCGTCCAGGAAGGTCTCGCGCGTGATCGCCCCGGGTGCAGTCTCGCGATAATCGATGGCGGTGTCGAACTGTTCGCGCGCGAGGTGGATGACCATGTAGCCGCCGCCGCCGATGTTGCCGGCGCGAGGATAGGTCACCGCCAGGGCAAACCCGGTCGCAACGGCGGCGTCCACTGCGTTGCCGCCTCGTTCGAGGATCTCCACGCCGACGCGCGCAGCGCGCGCTTCCTGCGCGACGACCATGCCGCGTTCCGCAAACACTGGCGGCACGCTGTTGGATGCCGCGGGCGCTGCTTCGAGCAGAGCCGGAGCCTGCGCCCACAAGGGGGTAACGCAGATCAGGCAAAAAAGTAGCGTGAGCAGCGTCTTATGCATGGTGCGCGGCATCGACGTTGTGCGTGATATTTAGCGTGCCTGCGCGTGATAATGGCTGTTCGGCCGCATGTCGGTGGCCGATGCGAGCCGGTTGGTCATGTTGTAGAACGCAGCAATCGACGCAATGTCCCAGATGTCGCGATCGGTAAAGCCCGCGCGCCGCAGACGTTCACGGTCCGCTTCCTCCACTTCCCATGGTTGCGTGGTCAGCTTGACCGCGAAGTCGAGCATGGCGCGCTGGCGCTTGGACAGCCGCGCTGCCCGGTAGTTCATCACCATCATCTCGCCCAGCACGGGGTCGCCGAGCTGGCGCACAGCGTTGCCGTGGGCCGTGATGCAGTAGAAGCAGCGGTTTTGGGAGGAAACGGCTGTGGCAATCATCTCGATCTCGAGCTTGGAGAGATTGGCTGCGTTCTGGACGAGGTGCTGGCGATAGTCGACAAAAGCCTGGAGCTTGTCATTGTCGAAGGCAAAGGCCTTCAGCACGTTCGGCACAAAGCCGAGCTTCTCGTCGCACTTTTTGAAATAGGCTGCCATTTCAGGCGAGAGCTCGCCCGGCGCCAGCGCAAGCGCGGTGATCTCGATATCGTCCTGAGCGGTTCCAGCACTTCCGCCCGTATTCGCTTCAGCGACAGGCGGGGATTTCTTCGTGGGAACGGACCGCTTCTTCGGGGCATTCTTTGTCGGCTTGCGCACGGCACACTCTCCTCGGGGCCAATCCGGCGGCGCTGTTTGCGATCACCGCTGGTGCCGCGATCCTATCGTTTCCGCCGCAGAAACGAAATCGCCGCCTATCGAGGTCGTCAGCTTTGAATTACGCTTGCCTGGATGCTGCGCTGGGAAGGCGCGACCCCGAGCAACGCCGCCACGAATCAGGTGCTCTAATGCAACGACCGCATGCGCAGGATCAGGGAGAGGCGATGGTCTCTGAAATTTCCGCAGCGGACGAGCTGCGTGCAGAGGAAGCGTTGATCGCCGCCGCGGGAAGGCTTTTGCGCAGCGATGCGCCCGAAGTCCCGGAAGACTTTATCGCGTGTCTGTTCTCGCACGCAGTTCCCGAAGACCTCATGCATTACGATGCGCGCCAGCTTGCCGCGCTCGCCGCAAATGCGTGGTCGCTGCTCGCGTTGCGCACCCCCGGGTTCCCGCGCATCAGGCTGGAGCCGCCTGATTCCTTCGCGGGTCGCCAGCGCAGCGACTGCGTGCTCGAGATCGTGAACGACGACATGCCCTTCCTTCTCGATTCCGTTCTCGGCGAGATCGCCGAGCGCGGGGCCGCCGTTCGCTTCGTTGTGCACCCCGTGTTCAGCGTCGCCCGTGACGCTGCGGGACGGCTTCTGACGTTCCAGGGGACGCAACCGGCAAAAGGAGCGCTGCGCGAAAGCTTCATCCACATTCATCTTGATTACTTGGACGAGAGCCGTCGCGCAGAAATGCGCGCCGGCCTCGAGCAGGTGCTCGCGGACGTGCGCGCCGCGGTTGCGGACTGGCGCACAATGACCGACCGCGTGCTCGAGGTGATTGCTGGAATCAAGGCGACCCCTCCGCCCTTGCCGGCCGACGAAGTCTCCGAAGCGGTCGCGCTCCTGGAATGGCTTCTTGCCAACAACTTCACTTTCCTCGGCGTGCGCGAATACGTGCTTGTGGGGGAATCCGCCCTCAACCCGGTGTTCGAAACCGGACTTGGCGTGCTGCGCTCGCGCGAGCTCAAAGTGCTGCGTGGCGGCCGCGGTGCGTTGGAGTTCACACCCGAGATCATGGCGTTCCTGCGTGAGCCGAAGCTCCTGATCGTGACGAAGACGGCCGTGCGCTCGCGCGTCCACCGGCGTGTTCACATGGATTATGTCGGGATCAAGCGCTTTGGCCCGGACGGGAAGCTTGCGGGCGAGCTTCGCATTGTCGGGCTCTTCACCTCCAGTGCCTATACGCGCGCGCCGCGTTCCATTCCCTACCTGCGGCGGAAGATAGATGCCGTGTTCAAGCGCGCCGGCTTCGACCCCGACGGTCATTCCGGCAAGGCGCTGGTCAACGTGCTGGAGAACTATCCGCGCGATGAGCTGTTCCAGATCGACGAGGACACGCTCTATCAGTTCGCGCTCGCGGTGTTGCAGCTCGACGAGCGGCCGCGCATACGCGTGCTGCCACGCCGTGACCGCTTCAACCGTTTCGTTTCCATTCTGGTCTATGTGCCGCGCGATCGCTATGGCAGCGGCGTGCGCAAGGCGATCGGCGACTACTTCGCCGATGTCTACAAAGGCCGTGTCGCCGCCTTCTACCCCTTCTTCCCGGAGGGGCCGCTGGTGCGCGTGCATTTCATTATCGCGCGTTACGACGATGAGACGCCGACTCCGGATCGGCTCAGTCTTGAACGCGGCGTCGAGGCTATTCTGCGCACATGGATCGAGGAGCTGGGCGACGAGCTCTCGCGGCAGCATGACCCTGTCGGCGCCCGCGCCTTGCTTGAGCGGTATCGCGAGGCGTTCTCGCAGGGCTATCGCGCGGTCTACTCGGCGGCGCGAGCGGTCGCGGACATTCGCATCATCGAGGGGTTATCGGCGGCCCGGCCGCTCGGCGTTGATTTCTATCGCCGTGCCGGCGAATCCGGCAATTCCGTCGGCCTGAAGGTGTGGAGCTATGAGCGCCCTATCGCGCTTTCCGAGCGCGTGCCCGTCCTGGAGAACATGGGCTTCAAGGTCGTTGACGAGCGCACTTACCAGATTGCCCGCAACGTCCCGGACAGGACCGATCTCTGGTTCCATGACATGCTGCTCGAGAACGCCGAGGGAACCGCGGCCGATCTTGAGACTCACAAGCGCGCGCTGGAAGCGGCTTTCCTCATGGTCATGCGCGGCGGCGCCGAGAACGACGGCTACAACGCGCTGGTTCTGAAGGCAGCGCTCATGTGGCGGCAGGTCGCACTGATCCGGGGCATGTCCCGCTTTCTCCGGCAGATCCGCGTGCCCTATTCCCAGGACTACATGTGGGCGACCCTGGGCAAGCATGGCGGGATCGCCGCCGATCTTGTGCGCTTGTTCGAAGCGCGCTTCGATCCGCGCCTGGCGCTGACCCCGGACGAGCGCGGTGATCGCGAGGCCGAGATTGCCGGCACGATTGAGCGAGCGCTGCAAGACGTCGAAAGTCTCGATGAGGACCGCATCCTTCGACATTTCCTCAACGCGGTGAACGCGGCGATCCGCACCAATTTCTATCAGATCGGCCCTGACGGGAGCCCCAGGCAGGAAATTGCGATCAAGTTCGCAAGCCGGCTTATCGACGGACTGCCGCTGCCCAAGCCGCTGTTCGAAATTTTCGTCTACTCGCCGCGGCTTGAAGGGGTGCATTTGCGCTTTGGCAAAGTAGCGCGCGGCGGCATTCGCTGGTCCGATCGGCCACAGGACTTCCGCACCGAGATCCTCGGCCTGGTCAAGGCGCAACAGGTCAAGAACGCCGTCATTGTCCCCGTCGGCGCCAAAGGCGGCTTCGTACCCAAATTGTTGCCAGCAATGATCGCAAGCGGCGCAACACGCGACGCCGTCCAGGGTGAGGGCACCGCTGTCTACGAGCTGTTCATCTCCACGCTGCTCGACCTCACGGACAATCTCGCCGACAACCGTGTCGTTGCGCCGAAAAACGTCCTGCGCCACGACGATGACGATCCCTACCTCGTGGTTGCGGCGGACAAGGGCACGGCCACCTTCTCCGACCTGGCCAACTCCATTGCCCAGGCGCACAGCTTCTGGCTGGACGACGCTTTCGCCTCCGGCGGCTCCGCCGGTTATGACCACAAGAAGATGGCCATTACCGCGCGGGGCGCCTGGGAGGCTGTCAGGCGCCACTTCCGCGAGATGAATGTCGACATCACGCAGACCCCGTTCCGCGTCGCCGGTGTCGGCGACATGTCCGGCGACGTGTTCGGCAATGCCATGCTGCGGGAGAGAACGATCAAACTCGTCGCCGCCTTCGATCATCGCGACATCTTCATCGATCCTGATCCCGACCCCGAGGCGAGCTTCGCGGAGCGCCGCCGCCTGTTCGATCTGCCGCGCTCGAGCTGGCAGGACTACGACCGTGCGCTGATCTCAACTGGCGGCGGCGTTTCTCGCGAACGCTGAAGGAGATTCACCTGCCGGCGGCGGCGCAGGCAGCGCTCGCTCTGCCCGCGGAGAAAACAACCCCGCAGGAGGTCATGCACGCGATCCTCAAAGCGCCGGTCGATCTCCTGTTCTTCGGCGGCATTGGCACGTATGTACGCGCCGCAGTCGAGAGTGATGACGCCGTCGGCGACCGCGTCAACGATGCCATCCGCGTGACCGGAGCCGAGCTGCGCGCCAAGGTGATCGGCGAGGGCGCCAATCTCGGCATGACGCAACGCGCCCGGGTGGAAGCGGCGCTCCGCGGCGTGCGGCTCAACACCGACGCCATCGACAACTCCGCCGGTGTGAACACCTCCGACATCGAGGTCAATCTGAAGATTGCGCTGGCGACGCCGATGCGCGATGGGCGGCTGTCGCGGGAGGAGCGCAACCGGCTACTGGCTGAGATGACCGAGGAGGTGGCGACGCTGGTCCTGCGCAACAATTATCTGCAGACGCTCGCCCTCTCCCTTGCCGAGCGGCGCGGGCTCGAGGACCTTGGATTCGAGCAGCGTCTTATGCAGACGCTGGAAGCGGCGCACGAGCTCGACCGTTCGGTCGAATTCCTCCCCGATGACATGGAAATCGCCGAGCGCCGGCGGCGGTCTCAGGCTTTGACACGGCCGGAGCTCGCCGTGCTTCTCGCCTATGCCAAGCTCTCGCTTAGCCACGAGTTGCTGTCCTCGACAGTGCCGGATGATCCCTATCTCGGCCGCGAGCTCGGCCGCTATTTCCCCAGATCGGTGACGGAGAGGTTCCCCGACGCCGTGATGCAGCATCGGCTGCGGCGCGAGATCATCGTCACGCAACTCGCCAATTCCATCATCAACCGCGGCGGCCCGTCATTCCTCGCGCGCATCGGTGACCAGACGGGCGCGTCAGTCGCGAACATCGCGGGCGCCTTCGCGGCGGTGCGCGACAGCTACGGTATGACCGCGCTCAACAATGCGATCGATGCACTCGACAGCAAGATATCGGGCAGCCTGCAGCTCGAGCTTTACGGCGCAGTGCAGGATCTCCTGCTCGACCGCGTGGTCTGGTTTCTCCGCAATGTGGACTTCACCGCGGGCTTGGCCGGGATCGTTGAGCATTATCGTGGCGGCATCGCCGCCGTCGAGACAGCCCTGGATGGTGCGCTGCCAGAGGCAGCGGCTGCTCGGTGCAAAGCGCGGGAGACGGAGCTTGGCAGACAAGGTGTGCCGGCGGAGCTGGCGCGTCAGATCGCGCACCTGCCGATGCTCGTAGCTGCCCCTGATATCGTCACTGTCGCAGACCGCAGCGGCCGTGAGATCGCTGCCGTTGCCGCGATCTATTTCGCGGCGGAGGCATTCTTCCGGCTCGATCAGATTGCTGCCGCGGCGCGCGGCATCGTCGTTTCGGATTATTTCGACCGCCTGGCGCTCGACCGCGCACTCGATTCCATCGGCGAGGCCGAGCGGCGGCTGGCCGCGGCCATGGCGGGGAACGGCGCCGCGGGCGCAAACGCAGTGGAAACCTGGGTGGCCTCCCGCAAGGCAGATGTCGAGCGGGTGCGCATGTCGGTCAACGAGATCGCTGCCTCGGGCCTTACGCTGGCAAAGCTAACTGTGGCGGCGAGCCTGGTGGGCGACCTCGTGCGCCAGTGACGGGCTCCGCAGTAGTCCGCATGAGCCAACGGGTCCGCGCAGAGCGCGGCCCGATGACAGGCTCCGCGACATGCGGGGACCAAGGGGACCAAGGGGACCAAGGGGAACCAACCCGGATTTCGCGCTACGCGCTCATCCGGGCTACCGGGCGGTAAATCACCATCCTTGCCAGTGATATGCTGCCGGTGCGCCCCACACGTTCTGTGGCTGCCAGCGTTGTCCATAGCTCGGATGCCAGTGCTGTACGACGCTGCTAGCTGCGGCGCTGCGCGGCTGACCAAGGTCGTGCCTGGCATAGGCGCTCGCGTGCGAGACCAATCGATACTGCGTATCAACGATTTGGCGACGCTTGTCGGTGCGGAAGCACTCGGTAATCCGCCCGCCCCTCTGCACGAATTGACGGCCGTCGAGGTCGATCGACGTGCAGGCGAGATTGCGCCTCGCCTCGGGCGAAGGCGGTGCGAGCGCGGTTCTCGGCGCCACGTGCGCCCATACTGCCTGCATGACAGGCTCGAAGATCGGAACGGCAACACCGCCGCCGGTCGAGCCGCCGCCCAGCGTGCGGCGTTTGCCGTCTGCGTTGTCGTAGCCGAGCCAGACCGCGATTGTCACGTCGTTGCTGAAGCCGACAAACCAGGCGTCGTTCTCGTCGTCGGAGGTGCCGGTCTTGCCGGCCACAGACGAGGAGAAGTGAGCGATAGAACGCGCGGTGCCTCGCGCGAGCACGCCCTGCATCATGCTCTTGAGCTGATAGAAAGCGGCACGGTCGACGGAATTGATCGGAACCATGGTGCGTTGGTGGCGGTAGATGGCTTCTCCGTCGCGCTCGATGGATTCCACCACATAGGGGACGGGCCGTGTCCCCTCGTTCGCGATTGCCGCATAGAAGGCCGCGAGATCCACGGGTCGCACCGGCTGCGCGCCCAGCACGAATGGATAATGATGCACGCACTCGCGGTAGATCTGGGCCTCCAGAGCGAGATCGCACAGCCGCTTGAGACTTGCTTCCGGCGTCTTCTCGATGGCGCCGTCGAGAAGATGCACCGTGGCCAGGTTGCGTGAATTCTCCAGCGCGCGCCGCAAGGTCAAGGCGCCGCCGGAGCTGCCGTCGTAATTCTTCGGTGTCCAGTTCGGCTCGCGCGAGCGCCGGCCACCGATGGGAGGCAGCGTGATCGGGTCGTCGGCGATCAGCGTATTGGGCTGCAAGCCCTTGCCGAGCGCGGCGAGATAGCTCAGCGGCTTGATCGTGGAACCCGGCTGCCGGACGGCCTGGGTGGCGCGGTTGAGCTGGCTCAGCGGATAGGAAAACCCGCCCGCCATCGCAAGAATGCGCCCGGTCTTGTTCTCCAGGGCCACGACCGTCCCTTGCACCGTGGGGCGCACGCGCAGCTCGGCGCGGCCAGCCGCCTTGCCGCCTCCTGTGACCCGCACCAGGATCGCATCGTAGAGGGCGAGCTTGCGTTGGACCGCGGTGTTGTCGATGGAAAGCGGCAGAATGCGCCCGTCGGCAAGCCCGACACGCCATGCCGAGCTCTTCTTTCCGTCCGGCTTCTCCACCACCACGGCCGATGTCCAGTGCACGTCATAGAGCGGCAGCCGCGCACTCGCGAGCGCCTGCTGCCACGCCGGTTTCTTCTCGCTGGGTTTGCGTTCCGCTTCGATCCGCTGCACGGCTTTCGCGAGGCTTGCTTCCGGTCCACGGAATTGCACGCGGCCGGCGCTGCGCTCATAGCGCCATAATCCTTCCTGCAGCGCTTCCTCCACGGCGCGTTGCAAGGGCAAGCTGATAGTCGAGCGCACGGTGTAGGAATGGGCGGTGATGGCATCGATGCCGGCAACGGCCTTGGCCTCGCGCGCGACCTGGTCGACGAAATGGAAGCCGATGTCCCGGCGCGGCCGTTCATAGGCGACCATCGTCGGCAACGGCGGCAATGCGCGGCCCCGCGGCTCCAGGGGGACGGCCCCGTCCTCGGCCAGCCGGCTCAACACATAGGCCAGCCGCTCCTGGGCGCGGCCGGGGTGGCGGTCGGGAGAAAGCCAGTTCGGCCCCTTGACGAGCCCGGCAAGCAGCGCGCCTTCCTCGAGCGTGAGCTCCTTCGCCGGCTTGCCGAAATAGCTGCGCGCCGCAAGCTCGATGCCCCAGGAGCTGCGGCCGAGATAGACCGAGTTGAGATAGAGCTCGAGGATCTCCGGCTTTCTCATCGCGCGTTCGACGCGCGTGGCCACCACCATCTCGCGGATCTTGCGCTCGTAGGTGAGGTCCTCACCGACCAGCAGGTTCTTGACCAGTTGCTGGGTAATGGTCGAGCCGCCCTGCGGCCGGCCGGAGCGGGCAAGATTGCCGATGAAGGCGCGAATGAGCCCGCGCTCGTCGACGCCCTTGTGCTCGTAGAAGTGCTTGTCCTCGGCCGCGAGGAATGCCTTCTGGACGTGCTCGGGAATGTCGGCGAGGGCCACCCACACGCGGCGCTGATTCTCCTCGAAGACCTCGGCGAAGCGCTCGCCCTTGCGATCGAGCACCACGCTCGCTCCCGGCAGCCTTAAGCCCTTGAGCCTGGTATGATCCGGCAGATCGGCGAGCGCCTTGTTGTAGAGATCAATAACGTCGCCGAGGTCCACTACAGATTTGTCAACCTGCTCGTTCTTGCAGAACTGGCGGTAGGCCGTGAACAGGTCGGCAAAATCGAGGCCGCGGAACGCCTTGGTCTCGCCCGCGATCACCTGCGGGTCCTCCATGGCGGTGGCGATCAACTCGTCGAGATTGATGTCCTCGATGTCGAAAGCCTTGCGCATATGCGTGCAGCCCGCCCGCAACAGCTGCGCCACCGCGGCCTGATCAGCGGTGCGATCGAAGCGGGTCGCAACCGCCTCCGGCGCCGTCGTTACCTGACTTAGCGCAAGCGCGGTGGCGAACATCTTGACGAGGAGCGTTTCCATGCAGAGCCCAGGAAATAGCGACAGCAATGCTCAGCGGGACAGCGAGCCAGCGCTTCAGAGGAAGAACGGCCCCCCTTGGGCGCGCGTATTCCAGCGCAGGCCCATTGATGATCATTGCTCCCGACCTCATTTGTCGCGCCAGGAGGTGATCCAGTTCAAATTCAGCCCGTTATCGGAAATCAAACCGCGTTCAGGTTAATGCCGGAAATGGCGCGTGCCGGTGAAAACCATGGCGATGCCGTGGTCGTCGGCGGCCTTGATCACCTCTTCATCGCGCACGGAGCCGCCGGGTTGGATCACTGCCATAGCCCCGGCTTCAACCGCCACCAATAGCCCGTCGGCGAAGGGGAAGAAAGCATCGGAAGCGACCACTGAGCCCTTGGTGAGGGGTTCCTTGAGACCGGCCTGCTCCGCTGCGTCCGCGGCCTTGCGCGCGGCGATGCGCGCGGCGTTGACGCGGCTCATCTGGCCGGCGCCGATCCCGACTGTGGCGCAATCCTTGGCGTAGACGATGGTGTTCGATTTCACGTGCTTGGCAACTCGGAATGCGAACCGCAGATCGCGCAGCTCGGTGTTGGTGGGCGTCCGCCTGGTGACGACGTCGAGTGCCATGTCCTCGACCACCGCATTGTCGCGAGACTGCACGAGAAGACCGCCGGCAACCGTCTTCAACACGATACCCTTTGCGCGCGGATCGGGCGGCCGCCCGGCGAGCAGAAGCCGGAGGTTCTTCTTGGCTGCAACAATCGCGATCGCTTCTTCGCTCGCATCAGGCGCGATGATCACTTCTGTGAAGATGCCGGTGATGGCGCGCGCAGCTTCGGCGTCGAGCGTGCGGTTAAGCGCCACAACGCCGCCAAACGCGGATACCGGGTCGCAGGCGAGCGCCTGTCGATAGGCGTCGCCGAGGCTCGACCCCTCGGCGACGCCGCACGGGTTCGCGTGCTTGACAATGACGCAGGCGGCCGTGCGGGCAGCGTCGAACTCCGCGACGCATTCGTACGCTGCATCGGTATCATTGATGTTGTTGTAGGAGAGCTGCTTGCCCTGCACCTGTCGCGCCGTGGCGACACCCGTGCGCGTTTCCGCCGTGCGATAGAACGCCGCCGACTGGTGCGGGTTCTCGCCGTAGCGCAAACGCCCGACGAGAGCGCCGCCAAACGCCCGGTAAGTTGGGGCTTCCTCGCCGAGCTTATCCGCGAACCAATTCGCGATGGCCGCGTCGTAGATCGCGGTGCGCGCGTAGGCTTTGGCGGCCAGCTTTTGGCGCAGGGCCAGCGTCGTCATGCCCTGGTGGCGATCGAGCTCGGCGAGCAGGTCAGCATAATCCGCGGGATCCACAACGACTGCAACGCGATCGTGATTCTTAGCGGCGGCGCGAATCATCGCCGGGCCGCCGATATCGATGTTCTCGATGCAAGTTGCGAAATCGGCGTGTTGCGCGACGGTGGCTTCGAAAGGATACAGATTCACGACCAGGAGATCGATCGGCCGTATGCCGTGCGTCTGCATGGCTGCCGCGTGCTCCTGGTTGCCGCGTACGGCAAGAAGGCCGCCATGCACCGCGGGATGCAGCGTTTTCACCCTGCCATCCATCATCTCGGGAGAGCCGGTGAGCTCGGCCACGTCGAGCGCGGTGAGCCCTGCCTGGCCAAGCGCCTTGCGTGTGCCCCCCGTCGAGACGAGCTCGATGCCGTGCGCGGCGAGCGCACGCGCCAGCTCGATGAGCCCGGTTTTGTCGGACACGGAGATGAGGGCGCGGACGACGCAGCAAAGATGCTCGCTCATGCCGTGCGGGTATCACAGCAGATGCAAGGTGTCATGCTGTGGCGCGTGCTGTCACAATGGGAGCTGCGGCTCTTCCCCGCGATCGCGTCGCGTGGCCGTGGCGAGCGCGCCCGTCGGCGCCGACGCGAAGCTCCACTGCACGCGCATCACCTTGCGGGCGCGGCCATAGATGACGATCTGCACCGTGCGTCGCGGTCCGTCAGGCCCGGCGAGATACACGCTCTCCTCGACATCGATGCGGTCTTCGTATGCGCTGAACGTCCACATGTCCTTGTTGGGCATCAGCAGCATGGCGCTGTGTCCGTCCGCCAATCGGTTCGCCTTGATGGCGGGATGCAGATGGAACCGGAGCGCGAACTGATCGCGACCCGCCGGCAGCGTGTCGCCTTTCGCCGGCGTGAAAATGTCCTCGCCGTCGAGCTTCTGACCATTGGAAGAGAGCGTCAGTGTGCGGTGGTGCACCACGTTGAAGAGTTCGGCATAGCCATCCTGGGATGCGCGCAGCACAATTCCCTCGGGCTGCTCCTCGCGCGCAACCTCGACCACGCGCGGGCCACCAACCATCGGGGTGCCGGCGAGCATGCGCCGAATCGGCCCAGAGTCCATGAACCCGCAGGAAGAAGTGTCGTTGAAGGTGGCGGTGGAATGCGCAGCAGTCGCCCTTGCGACCTGGCGCCAGTTCTCCCGGCTGGTGGTGGGCAAGCCGCAATTGACCACAATGCGGTTTTGTCGGCACGAGAGCTCGAAGGCGAGACAACCGGCATGCGCTTCTTGACTGACTGAAAGCGGCGGCGGCCGGCCGGTATCCATGACGATGACGGTCCCTGCGCCCTCGAGCCGCTGGTAGCCGGAATGGGGTGCATTGGCGAGCGGCGTCCCACGCGCGTCGTCGTACGCCAGGATGGTGGTCAGCAGATCGGTTCGCGTGGGCCCCATCCCGTTGAACAGCGTAAAGTTGCCATCGCCGTGGCGGAAGAAGCGCAGCATCGGCATCATGCGATCGATCGCATTGAGGAGGGCCGGCGGCGGCGGCATGTTGCGCGCGGTGAATGTCGTGCGCAACGGGAGAAGATCGGCGAGCAGCTCGACGAGGGCGCCGGGATTTCGGCTGATATGCCCGCCGTCAGGGAGGATCTGGCGCTGCAACTCGTCGCTCAGCCGTCGCGCCGCCGCGCGCGCGTTGCCTTGCTGCCCCGCCATGCAGAGAGCGGCATATGTCAGCGCGATCAAGGCTTGCAGGCGCGGCACCCCATCGCGGGCCTCTCCCGCGGTGTACCGCAGATGGCGCACCTCCCGCCCCAGGTTGCGCATGAACCGGCGGTAGAAGGCGGGCTCCGAGTCATCGAGCACCAATGGTGCTTGGCTGAGCCACGAGATGATGCGGCGGGCGACGACGTCGGGACGCCAGGCGACGGAAGCATGGGAGGGCTGGAGGGCGATCCACTCGTCGAGGAGAGCGCGTGCATTCGCGCGCGTGATGGCCGAAGCGGCGGCGCGGAGGTGACGCAACCAGCCAAACCCGAACAAAGCGGCGGCCCATTCCTCCGATGGAGGCGCGATCTCGAAGGCAGACCGCGAATCGCAGACGACAACCTTCCCGGCAAAAACGAACCGGCCCGAGTAGATTTCACTCGCCATGGTTGCGTCGGTTGTGCGCAGATCCTGCGGCGCAATCACCAGCCGGTCCGCCTTGCCGAACGAAAGCAACCAGCTGACGAGCGGATTGGTAGCGACACGGCCGATAAGCCTGCGGAAGAGTCCGCGCGCCAGGAAGAACGGACAATCTAGCTCGTTCCGCGACCGAGGCGCGCGACATTCGAGGCCTGGCTCCCTCATTGCGGGCCTGGTCCCGCAGAGCGAACATACCGAACGCTGGTTCCCCGGCCAACCGTTGATGACTTATCAAGTCCGATGCAGGCGTGCGGCATAGAAGCCGTCGAGGCCGGCCATGGCCGGGTTGGGATCGGGGAGGTGGCAGGGGAGCGTACGAAGGTCTCCCTCCGGCGTGAGCCATTCGGCTGGAATCTGCATTTCACCAGGCTCAATCGGAATGCGCCGCATCTTTGGCTGGCTGGCAAGAAAGTCATCCACGACCTGCACCCCCTCTTCCGGCTCAAGCGAGCACGTGGCGTAGACCAGTTGACCCCCAGGTTTCACCATTTCGGCCGTCTGCGCGATCAATCGCCGCTGCAGGTCAGCGAGCGCGGCAATATCGGGTTCTCGCTTGGTCCATGGGATGTCCGGATGCCGCCGGATCGTGCCGGTTGATGAGCACGGTGCATCCAGCAAGACAGCATCAAAACCAGACGCTTCCCAGCGCAGAACGTCCGCTTCAACGACCTCCGCCTGCAAATGCAGCCGGGCAAGGTTTTGCCGCAGCCGATCGAGTTGGCGGGGCGAGCGGTCTACCGCTATGACGCTTGCCCCTGCCGCCGCGAGTTGCGCGGTCTTGCCACCGGGAGCCGCGCAGAGGTCGGCGACCCTGCGGCCGGCGACGTCGCCGAGCAATCGCGCCGGCAGCGCTGCCGCGGCATCCTGGACCCACCATGCCCCCTCGGCGTATCCAGGAAGCTGCGTGGTGGCGCCATGCGCCGCTGCGCGCACCGATTCCGTTGGCAGCACGCATCCGCCCAGCTTGTCCGCCCACAACCGCGGATGGTCTTTCACCGTGAAATCCATCGCGGGCTCGCATCCATTGGCGGCAGCAATGGCGCGCGCGGTTGTTACGCCATAAGTCCGAGCCCATCGGCGCATGAGCCAGTCAGGGGTATCGAGAGTCACGGTGTCGATGGTTGCGAGTTGGTTTGCGCCTTCTCGGATCAGGCGGCGCAGGACAGCATTGACGAGAGCCGCGTAGGGTGTGGTCCTTGGGTCGTCTCGCACCAGCCGCACGGCGAGATCGACGGCGGCGTGATCAGGAACATCGAGCCAGAGTATCTGGGCGGCACCGATGAGCAACGCGCTTTCCACGCGCGGCGCGCCCGCGGGAAGGCCGCGGGGGAGAAAATGTTGCAGCAAATAGCGCAATGTCCCCAATCGCCGCAGCACGATTGCTGTCAACGCGCGCACCAGCGCACGGTCGCGATCGGACAGGGGAATATCCTGCGGGAGAATCTGATAGAGGGTCCCGCGGCTGCTCTTGCAGTTGTTCATCGAGGGGTCGCCGCCGGCGCAGCACGTTTTCAAGAATGTCGGCAGCGATGCGTCGGGCGCGCAACCCCGGGGTATCATCAGCAAGATTTGGCCGGTGCATACCTTGGCGCGCTCACCGCGCCGCCCCTTCGCCCACCACTGCGAACGGCGCCCAGTAGGCGGGATAGGCGTTGCGCGGATCAGATGCATCGCTGAGGTAGGCAATCATCGCGCGGCGCAGCGCCTCGGCGCGGCCGAGGGTCGGATCGGACTTGATGACATCGAACGTCGATGTTGTGAGCCGCTTCGCCGCATTGGTCTCCACCGCCCAATGCGAGACCAGAAGAGCGCGGGCGCCGGCGTAGAAGAACGCACGCGCCAGCCCCGACAATGCTTCCGCGCCAGGCTTGTCGCCGGCGATGGTGTTGCAGGCGGAGAGCACCACCCAGTCCGCGTTGAGCTTGAGCTGCGCCACCTCACTCGCAGTGAGGAGGCCGTCATCGGTCTCGCTCGGCTGCTTCGGCAGCGTGAGCGCGAGCGAGGGCTCCGCCAGCCCCTTGATCTCGCCGGCAACGAGACCATGGGTGGCGAAATAGACCACGCGGTAATCAGAGAGAGATGCCCGCTTGACCGTGCGTCTCGCTGGCGTCCTGGCGCAGGTGGATGCTGCTTGGGAGTGCGCCAAGATTTTCCGCGACCGCTCGCAACTCGGCCGTCGGTCTCCGGCAGGCGCAGCAGCGCCTTGCTGAGCATGCTGCGATCGATGTCAACGCCTTTCCAGAACTCGGTATAGGAGCGCGTCGCAACGACGCTCTGGTCCTGCGCCCCCGGCCGGCTCTCCTCCTCGGCATTGAAGACCGGATCGCCGAACCCGATCAGCGGGCTCTTCGCCTCATCCTTGCGCGCGAATACCCGCAATGCTTTGAGGCTCGCCACCGACGGCAGCACGCTCACGGCATGGCGCTTCAACAGCCAGGCGGCGTCGCGATAGGCCGCAAGATCGCGTGGCGTCTTGACCTGCGGCACAGCCACCGCAGGCTTCTCCATCACCAGCAGATGGAACGGCAGCGCCGTCAGCGCGCCCGAGGACACCACGATGAGATGCCGCTTTTCCCGGACCAGCGCCTCAACCGGGCCGATCAACGTGCCGTAAAGCTCGTGCGCGAGCCCGAGATCAAACAGCTCGCGCGGACCTTTGACCGGCGCGCAGTCCGCGCGCGCCAGTCCGCGCTTGTCTGCCTCGGCTTGCGTGCACTCCAGGCGTTGCAATCCGCGCCGCAGTGCATCGACATCGAGCCCACGCCGAAATGCGGTGACTTTCTCAGAAAGCGCCGCTGCGCCGAGGGGGATGGTCTTCCATTCGAACGCCTCGCGCGTGAGCGCAAAGACGTAGCTCTCCTTGTCTCCCGTCAGGAAGAAGACGAGCCCCTCTTGCGGGCCGAGGAGGTTTTGCACTTCCTCCGCGTTGAGCGGCTTCGGGTTCGCCAGCGCGGCATATTCGGGAAACTCTGCCGCCAGACGGGTGGCGTTGGCGGCAAGCGCACTCTCGGTGTCCACGACTTGCTTGCGGATGGCCTCGATGCGCGCCGCGTTGCCTTGACCTTCCGGCTTGGCCAGCGCCTCGATCAGCGCCTTGTCGAGGCCGCGCCAGAAGGCGGAGAGGTCCTGACGCTCGCGCACCAGCGCTGCAAGCGCGTCGGTGCCGGCGGCAAAGCGCAGGCCCATTTGCTGGACCGCGGCCGCGGCCCCCGACTAAATCGCCCATTGCGCCATGATGAGCGCTTCGCGGCCGAGCTCCGTCTTTGGTTCGATCCGCTTGCGCGCCGACGCTGCAAGATTGGCGACATGACGAACAAAGTAGTCCGTGCGCTGCTCGACGAGACCGCCCGCGCCCTCCTTGCGCTGCGCGCCGGTCGTCTCGGTGGCTGCGTGAGCGATGACGGCAGCCGTCGCTTTGCGCGAATAGGCGAGTGCGTTTTCGCTGTTGCCGCTGCTGGCGAAGAGGATCGCCACGTTATTGAGGGTGTCGGCCACATCGGGGTGGTCTGCGCCGAACGCCTTCTCCTTGATCGCCAGCGCGCGCTTGTAGAGTGGCTCGGCGTCGGCGTAGCGGCCCTGGTTGACATAGAGCGTAGCCAGGTTGTTCAGCGAGATCGCGACGTCGCGATGCTCGGGCCCGAGCGCCTTCTCCCAGATCGCCAGGGACCGTTTGAAGAGTGGCTCGGCGTCAGCGTAGCGAGCCGTCTCTCTGTAGATCTCGGCCACGTTATTGAGCGAGAGGCTGACTTGGGGATGGTCGGGCCCGAGCGCCTTCTCCTTGATCGCCAGCGCGCGCTTGTGGAGCGGCTCTGCGTCGGCGTAGCGGCCCTGACTGTCGTAGAGCACAGCCAGGTTGTTCAACGAACTCGCGACGTCGGGATGGTCGGGCCCGAGCGCCTTCTCCTCGAATCGCCAGAGACCGCTTGTAAAGCGGCTCGGCATCGGCGTTGCGGCCCAGGGTGTTGTAGAGCAAAGCCAGGTTGTCCAGTGACTGGGCGACGTCTGGATGGTCGGGCCCGAGCGCCTTCTCCCGAATCGCCAGCGACCGCTTGTAGAGCGGCTCGGCGTCGGCGTACTTGCCTTGCTCCTTGTACACAATGGCCAGGTTATGCAGTGACTGGGCGAAGTCTTGGTGGTCGGACCCGAACGCCTTTTCCTGGGTCGCCAGAGCGCGTTTGTAGAAACGCTCCGCATCGGTAAATTTGCCTTGCTTTAAGTACACGTTGGCCAGGTTGTTCAACTGGAACGCGTGGTTCCGCGCAACCGTGACGTCGGAGCTGCCCGACCGGAGCGCCTTCTCCAGGATCGCCAGCGCGCGCTTGTAAAGCGGCTCGGCGTCGGTGTAGCGACCTTGAGTCTCGTAGAGATCAGCCAACTGGCTCAGCGAATACGCGAAGTCGGGATGGTTGGGCCCGAGCACCTTCTCCCGCATCGCCCGAGACCGGTTATAGAGCGGCTCGGCTTCGGCGTAACGACCCTGGTAGTCGTAGAGTATAGCGAGGTTGTGCAACGCATCCGCGACGTTGGCATTGTTGGGCCCGAGCACTTTCTCGTAGATCACCACCGCGCGCTTAAAGAGCGGCTCGGCGTCGGCGTAGCTGCCTGCGTTCATGTAAAGCGTAGCGAGGGTGTAGAGCGAATTGGCAACGAGCCGATGATTGGCGCCCAGCCTCTTCTCATTGATTGCCAGGATCCGTTGCTCCAGCGGCACGGCCTCGCGGAATCTTCCGGCTGCAAAAAGCTCTCTGACTTTCTGCTCGAGCACGGCTGCCTCGTCCGCTCGTGCAAGGGACGGGGCGCTGACGGAAATGACCGACAGCATGACTGACAGGCAAGCACCGGACAGGAAGAAAGCATCCAAGAGCTTCGACAGGAGCCGATCCAACGACCCATGAAGACCTCCCCCGAGGGCAAGCAGTGGGCGCATGGCCGGATTGTTCCCTTGCTCGCTGGCGACGGAGTGTGGTTGCCTTCGCATTGATACTACCGCGCCGAGGATGGGCTGAACACTGCGCGCAACGTCAGTGAGGCGGATGCATCGCGATGCATTTTCGCCTTGACGGGTGAGGGCGATCCCGGTCTGGCTCTAACCGGGGGGCAGCGGCCACGCTTAGCGGGTTGTGCCCATCCGGGCCACCCGGTTGGCCGTATTAACCCCCTTTTTCCTCACCATGAAGTGGCCGAAGTTCGATCGTAACGGTTGCTACCAGCCGGGGTGCGCGGGGGGAGAGAATTCGAGTAGAATGATCGCGTCCATCTCCGGGCTTTTATTGCCGGAGAGCTCATCGACGCATCAAGGAGCGGAGCATAGCGAATGTCTGATGGCCGGTTGCGGCACGACAGCTGTCCCTCCTATGCATGGGCGCGTGGACAAGCGGCCCAGCGGAACCGCCGGAGGCAGCATGGCTAGCAAGTTGGTCATAGCGGTAACGGTTTTTGCGCTTTGTGTCTTCGCGGGCGTCGGCTCGTATTTCGTCTGGAAATCTTATCCCTGGCTTTTCCCGGCCAATCAGAACCTTCGAGTTGCGACGACGCCGATCACGGCTGAGGGAGAAATATTCCTGGCCGGCCTGAAAAAGGAAATCAACGCGGAGCACGTCCGCGTTCAGTTGAATCTTGTTGAGCAACCGAACGTCTGGGCGAGCGGCAAAGCCTTTAAGGATAAGCAAGTGGATGCGGCAATCGTCCGCAGTGACGACCCTAATGCCGCGGGCGGCCGCGCGCTTTTCATTTTGCGCACACTTTACGCCGCGATGCTCGTCCCGGCGCAGCCGTCGGTCGGCAGCATCTCCAAATTCAAAGGCAAGAAGATCGGCGTCCTCACCGACGAGACCGGTGGAATAGATCCTATGGCCAAGGTGGTGATCGAATTCTACGGCTTCGACGACAAGCACATCGTGCGGCTCACGGGTAAGGAGCTTCCTGGTTCATTGCAGCAGCGGCAAGTGGCGGCGTTGCTGGTGATCGGCCCGACCGGCGCCGGTCCGCTCGCCTATGCCGTGGACGCTTTCACCAAGATTACCAAGAAGCCGCCGAAATTTCTTGACCTCACAGAAGCGACCGCGATTGCCGAGCGATTCGCTGTCTACGATGAAGCCGAGATCAGCGCGGGAGCTTTCGGCGGATCGCCGCCTGTGCCGTCGGAAAAGGTCACGACCATATCGGCCAACGTGCTCCTCGTCGGGCTGCCATCGCTTTCCAATTACGCGGCGGGGGAGATTACGCGCTTGCTGCTGGCGACAAAATCGCGCGTTGCCGCGACCCTGCCGGAGGCGGGGCAGCTGGCGGTGCCATCGACGGATAAGGACGAGCTTTTCCCTGCGCATCCCGGAACAGTGGCGTTCCTCAACGGCGAGCAGGCAAACCTCCTCGACGAATCCGTGAACTGGATTCTACTCGGCTCGATGCTAACGGGAGCTCTGGGCTCCCTGGCGGCCTGGCTCAATAGAACGCGGGAAAAGAAAAAGGAGGATGAGCACCAGGGCAGGGTGAGGCGCCTGCCGTTCTTGTTGCAACAAGCAAGAGCTTTGCCCGCGGATCAACTCGACGCGACTGAGAAAGAACTGGATCAGGTGATGCAGTGGGTCAGACAGAAATTCCTCGCAAACGAGATTTCGCATGAGGAATTCCAGGAGGTGGAGGCGAAAGCCGTTGAGGTCGCGGGCCTCATTCAAAGCAGGCGAGCGTCGACCATCGCGATTGCCGAACCGCAGCGAGTCAGCGAGGTCGCGCCCCTTCGCCCTTTTGACGAGGATAACGGGGACAACAAGCCCCACCCGCCCGTCGAACGCGGTCAAGGAGCGCGGCTGCGTTTAGCCGCCGGATCAGGTGGCGGGAGAGCGCCCTGGTCACCTGAGCAACGAGCTCAGGCCGGGTTGATCACTGCGAGCATCCTGTGGCCGCTCGCCGACACGCGGACGCAACGGCCGACGAGCGAATCGATGACAAAGGCCTCCCTCCCCTTCCACCGGTAAGTATTGTAGTCTCTCAGCCGGCTGCCTTTGCAACGGGATGTGCCGAAATCTCTGTTCGAGCGAACGGGCAGCGACAGTGCCGTCGGCGGGCACGTTCACTAGAGACTGACATTTTTTTCGGTCTCGCGTCACCATCCACATCCAGGGGTGCGCGTGTCGCTTTCGCGACGCGGGCAACCGTTTGAGCATTCATGGAGGACAAAATGAATCAACGTACCGCACTCGTTCTAAGTACCATGGCGCTGTGCTTAGGCGTTTCCCTTTCCCCGGTCGAAGTGTTTGCTCAACAAAAGCCACTCAAAGAGCAAATCGTCGGAAGCTGGACGTACGTCTCAGCCGACACGATGCGTCCTGATGGCAGCAAGGTGCCGACGTTCGGTCCCAATCCCGCAGGCTTGGTGATATTTGGGAATGATGGCCGCTATGTTTCGCTGGTGGTGCGCAGCGACATGCCCAAATTTGCCCCCAACAGCCGAACGTCAGGTACCCCTGAGGAAAACAAAGCCGCCGTGGAAGGAAGCATCGCCACCTTTGGCAGGTACACGATCAACGAAGCGGAAAAGACGCTCATCTTGCAAATCGAGCGCAGTTCGTTTCCAAACTGGAATGGGACCGAGCAGAAGAGACCTATTACGATTGCAGGCGATGAACTGAAGTACATGGTTCCTATGGCGTCGTCCGGTACGGGCCGCGGCGAGGTCGTGCTGAAACGAGCCAAGTAGTCATTCGTCGGACGATTTTGCTGCCGGCAAGAGCTGTTCTCGGTGGCCGACGTGTTTGCATGGACCCTCGTCCTGGTCATCGCTCTTTTCGTGCTCGAAGCGCTTCTGGGTCGCTTTGAAACGCATGTCCTGAGGTGGCGCCAGTGAGCAATTCCACAGCGATCGAGGTTTCCAATCTGAGCAAGTCGTTCCGGCAAACGACGACCGGCCAGAACGTCACGGCCATCGGCCGGCTCGACTTCAAGATTGCGGTCGGAGAAATCGTGGCGATCGTCGGACAGACGGGCTGCGGAAAGTCAACGTTCTTCGACATCATGATAGGTCTCGAGCACCCCACTGAAGGGTGGATCTCGATCGGAGGCAAGACGCCTTATGGCGACTTCAACGCCTTCCGCGGAAGGATCGCGACAGTTTTTCAGCAGGACAGGCTGCTGCCTTGGCGCAGCTGTCTCGATAACGTCAAGTTGCCGCTCGAGCTGCTCGGCGTTCCTGAAAGCGAGCAGCGTGCGAGGTCGCTGGAATGGCTCGAGCGTCTGGGCCTTGCGAAATTTGTCGACGCTTATCCTCACGAATTATCGGGAGGCATGCGCCAGCGTGCGGCAATCGCGCGCGCCTTTGTTCTCAGGCCGACGATTCTTCTCGCCGATGAAGCGTTCGGGCATCTGGACGAAGTGACGGCGGCGGAGTTGCGTGAAACATTCGTCAAGCTCGCGCGCGAATGCGGCAGCACGGCGCTTCTCATCACCCACCAGCTTGAAGAAGCGATCACTGTCGGCGACCGGATTCTCGCCTTCGCGCGGCCGGCGCGGCTGCTTGCCGATATTCGCGTCTCCGACTGGGCCAAGAATGAGCACGGACGTTTGCGGGAAATGATCCAACTGACCTTGCAAGGGCAAACTCCTCAGCTCCAACCGGGCGCGGCCTAAGGAATCGGGGGTCACCTCGTAACGATAACCGGCGTGCCCACGCCGACGCGGCCGTACAGGTCGAGGACATCGGCGTTATGCATGCGGATGCAGCCGTAGGAGACCTGACCGCCGATGGAGCCCGGATTGTTGGTGCCATGGATGGCATACTGCCCGCCACTGAGCGTGAGCGCGGCGGCCCCCATGGGATTGTTGCCGCTGCCACCACGAATGACGTTCGGCAGGGTAGGCTTGTCGCGCCTGACGTCGTCCGGCGGCGTCCATGCCGGGCGCAGATACTTGCCGTCGATGATGGACGTGCCGGACCACTGCTTGCCCGCGCGGCCCACGCCCACCGTGTAGCGCATAGCGCGGCCATTGCCGAGCACGTAATAGAGCGACCGCGCGCTCGTTCTCACGACGATGGTGCCGGGCGCATAACCGGGAAATCCGACGATGTCGCGGGCTTGCGCGGACGGTGGGATCGCCGCAGTCGCGGCAAGCATCATTGCAGCCGAACAGGCTGCCCGCCAACGTGACAGTCGCATGGTTGAACCCGTGTCTTTGTCCAGTGCCCCCTCGATCCAACGCCCGATCATCCGCTCGGGATCCCCCGATCGGGCGTCAGATCAACAAAACCATACTCGAATCAGACAGCAATCTCAGTTAAAACCGTGCATCCGCTTGGTCTCAGACGTTTGATTTGCGGGTGCCTGTGCCGCGCGCGCCACAGTGCGCTACGCCGGCCTTCGGTTCTGGCGGTTGTTGACGAGGTCGTCGACCACGGCGGGGTCGGCGAGCGTCGAAGTGTCGCCGAGATTGCCGTACTCGTCCTCGGCGATCTTGCGCAGAATGCGCCGCATGATCTTGCCGGAGCGGGTCTTCGGCAGGTTGGGGGCGAATTGAATAAGGTCGGGCGAGGCGATCGGCCCGATCTCCTTGCGCACCCAGGCGACCAGTTCCTTGCGAAGCTCCTCGCTCGGCTGCTCGCCGGCCATCAGCGTGACATAGGCATAAATGCCCTGGCCCTTGATATCGTGCGGATATCCAACCACCGCCGCTTCCGAGCATTTGGGATGCGCCACCAGTGCGCTCTCGACTTCCGCAGTGCCCAGACGATGGCCCGCGACATTGATGACGTCATCGACGCGCCCCGTGATCCAGTAGAAGCCGTCGGCGTCGCGCCGGCAGCCGTCGCCGGTGAAGTACTTCCCGGGGTAGGCCTTGAAATAGGTGTCGACGAAACGCTGATGATCGCCGTAGACGGTGCGCATGATGCCCGGCCACGCGTCGGCCATGCACAGATTGCCGGCGGCCGCACCTTCCAGCACCTTGCCTTCGGCATCAACGATCTGTGGAACGACGCCAAAGAATGGCTTCGTCGCCGAACCTGGCTTTAGAGGGATGGCGCCAGGGAGCGCCGTGATCAGTATCCCGCCGGTCTCGGTCTGCCACCATGTATCGACGATGGGACAGCGATCCTCGCCGATGACGTGATAGTACCACTCCCACGCCTCCGGATTGATCGGCTCGCCGACGGTGCCGAGGAGCTTCAAGCTCTTGCGCGAGGTCTTCTTGACCGGATCGGCGCCGGCCTGCATCAACGCGCGAATGGCCGTCGGAGCTGTATAGAACGTATTCACCTTGTGCTTGTCGATCACCTCCCAGAAGCGGGACAAGGTGGGGTAATTCGGCACGCCTTCAAACATCAGGGTCACCGCGCCGTTCGCCAGCGGCCCATAGACGATATAGCTGTGACCTGTCACCCAACCGACGTCGGCGGTGCACCAGTAGATGTCGCCTTCGTGATAATCGAACACGAGCTGGTGCGTCATCGCCACGTAGGTCAGATAACCGCCGGTGGTGTGCAGCACGCCTTTCGGTTTGCCGGTCGAGCCTGACGTGTAGAGAACGAACAGCGGATCCTCGGCGTGCATGTGCTCGCAAGGGCATTCCGCGGTCACCACCTCGGCGGCCTTGTGGTAGTAGACGTCCCGCACGGGATCCATGCTCACGGCGGCGCCGGTGCGGCGCACGACGATGACGTGGTCGACGCCTCCCACCTTGGCGATGGCGGCATCGGTATTGGCCTTCAGCGGCACCTTGCGGCCGCCGCGAAAACCTTCATCGGCGGTGATGACGACCTTGGAGCCGCAGTCCTCGATACGGCCGGCAAGCGACTCCGGCGAAAAGCCGCCGAACACCACTGAATGGATCGCCCCGATGCGCGCGCAGGCGAGCATGGCATAGACTGCCTCGGGGATCATCGGCAGATAAATGGTGACGCGGTCGCCCTTCTTGACGTCGCGATTGCGCAGGATGTTCGCGAACCTGCACACCTCGTCATGCAGCTCCTGATAGGTGATGTGCCTCGACTGGGCCGGGTCGTCGCCCTCCCAGACAATGGCGGTCTGCTCGGCGCGTTTGCCGATATGCCGGTCGATGCAGTTGTAGGCCGCATTGAGAACGCCGTCCTCAAACCATTTGATGGAGACGTTGCCGGGCGCAAATGAGGTATTCTTGATCTTGGTGGGCGACCTGTACCAGTCGAGGCGGTTGGCCTGCTCGGCCCAGAAGGCGTTCGGGTCCTTGATCGACCGCGCATACATCTCGCGATACTTCGCCTCGTCGATGTGTGCGCGCCTCTTCCACTCCGACGGAACCTGATAGACCTTGTCAGACATCTATATCCTCCACGCGACGCGCGGCGGCGGCGCCGCATCAAGCGTTTCCTCGGCGCTATTATGCGACGTGCGGCGCATGAGCGACAAGGCTTCGCTTGTGCTTGTCGGAAGTTGCGGCAGCGCTGTAGGGCGGATCAGCGAAGCGTAATCCACCTTGACCGCGGCGGATTGCGGCGAAACCGCCTGATCCGCCCGACGCGCTTGACTTCGGCGGTGTTTAGGTGCCCCGGCCCCAAAGGCCGCAATAGCGCCGTGCAACCAACGGAAGGCCCTGCTCATAGCCGGGCCAGCTTGCATATTTCTGGAGCGCGAATTCCTTTTCCGCCGGCTCCCAGCATTTGCCGTCCTGCCCCATCTTTTTCATCTCGGCGGAGGCATCCTGCAGCACCGTCAGGTCATCTTGCGCATCCTTCTTGGTGCCAAGCCGGCCATTCGGCTGTCCGGGATGACCAGGAATCAGACGCTCCCAATCCATGGCGATGATCTTCTTGATCGAGTCCTCCGCTTCCATGGGATAGAAGTCGATCATGCCGCGCCCGGGAAAGGTCCCGACCGGCAGGACGTTGACAACGAAGATGATCTTCTCCTTTGGCAAGCGCATCACGAGCGTCGAGTCGGAGTGGTTGAGGCCGACATATTTGAGCTCGAGCGCCGTGCCGCCGAGCGTGATCGTCCTCCCCTGATCTCCGACAGTTTGATCGGGAAGCACCGTATTTGGATCTTTGAGTGCCGCAAGGCGCTCCTTGGCCCGGCGGTGAGCGATGACCATGGCGCCCGCGTCCTTGAACGGTTTGCCGCCGGCAATGTGATCGAAGTGGTGATGGCTGTAGATGAGGTACTTGATGGGCTTGTCCGTGATCTTCTTGATCTGATCGACATAAGTCTGGCCGCCCGTCGGCCGTCCGTAAGCAATGGGATCAGTCGCAATCACGCCGTCCTTGGTGACAACGAACATGGACTGGTGATTGCCGTTGCGAAATATGTAGACGTTGTCGGTGCCTTCCACCTTCGTTGTTGCGAAAGCAGGTTGCTGCTGTGCCTGAGCCATCGCATTGACGCACGTCATCACGGCGGCGGCCGTAAGTGCCGCACAATAACGCCTCAACACCATCTCTTCCCTCCGCACTGGTGGTTTCCATTCCTGGGGGCGGCGAGCGTTTGTCGCCTCGAGGAAGGAAGATAGTATGAATGCGACGTGTGAAATAGCCCGGCTTTGGGTTCGAAGAAGGTCCGATGCGGATAAGTTTGCGCCTTGCAGTTCCCGCGGCGCTCGCCGTTCTGCTCTCGTTGACCGCGCCATCGCGGGGGATGCAGGTGGCTCGTAATCAGCCAAGCATTTGCGCAAAGCGATCGGCTTCTGGTCGATGCCGACAGAGTTATTGATTTGAGTAGGTCTGGAAGGTGTTCGGCGATCCGGTATTTGTTGCGAGCGCCGCCGTCTGTCGGACTGCGGGCAAGACCGCGACCCGCAGCCTGGTCACGCGCGGTTATACCAAGTTCTGGCACGGCGCGGGCATCGATCGCGCCAAGCTCGGCCAGGCGCTCCCCGCCTTGCCCGACACCGCTGATGAGCTCAAGGCGATCGCGCAAAAGCTCGGCGTTCCGGACAGCGACATCTATCTCGGGCGCAATGCCAGCGAGAGTAACGTCAAACGCGCGGCGCTGTCGGATTACCGCATTGTCTATTTCGCTACGCATGGCCTGGTCGCGGGCGACGTCAAGGGGCTCGCCGAGCCGTCGCTGGCGCTGAGCATCCCGGCGCAGCCGAGTGATGTCGATGACGGGCTCCTCACCGCAAGCGAGGTGGCGACACTCAAGCTCAATGCGGATTGGGTCGTGCTCTCCGCCTGCAACACCATCGCCGGCGACAAGCCTGGCGCCGAGGCGCTGTCCGGCTTGGCGCGCGCGTTCTTCTACGCCGGCACGCGGGCGCTGTTGGTGTCGCACTGGGCGGTTTCGTCCAGCGCGGCGACGCGGCTGACCACGTCGGCGTTCGACATCATGGAGGCAAACGCAAATGTGGGCCGCGCCGAAGCGCTGCGCCGCGCCATGCTGGCCTATGTCACCGATGGGTCCGATCCGACCAATGCTTACCCGGCGTTCTGGGGTGCGTTCTCGGTTGTGGGGAGGGCGCGCGGTAGGTTGTTTGTAGGGGCGGGTTTTCAAACCCGCCCTTACATCCGACGGCGCGTGACTAGTCGAGCAATTCCATGAAACTTGTCATTCCGGGCTCTCGGCCCTTCAGGCCTCGACCCGGAATGACGCGCCATATGATTCGAACTTCAAAATCGATGAACTAGCCGTTACAGCGGCCGGATCTCGACTTTGCGGAATTTCACCACTCCCTTGTCTTTCACCGCGCCGGGACCGTACTGCAGGGCGATACGTCCATTGGCGAACTTGTCATTTTTTGCGCGATCAACGGTCTTTTGACCATTGAGGACGATTGTGAATTCCGGCCCCTTGGCCGTGATCTCGTATACGTTCCATTTGCCGCCGGCTTTCGGCATCGGGTCTACCTTGGCGACGTTGACGATGGCGCCGGTGCCGTAGATTGGCTCAGGCCGCTTGTCGAAGATGTTCACCTCATACGCGCTGTCCGTTCCCACCTTCTCCGGATTTGTGCAGCGAATGAAGATGCCGCTGTTGGCATCGTCATCGACCCAGAATTCGGCGCGCAGCTCAAAGTCGCCATAGGAATTCTTCGAGACCAGGAAACCATTGCCCTTGTCGGCAGTGACAACGCCATCCGCAAGCTTCCAATTTGCGTCCCCAATCGGGGTCCAGTTGTCGAGGCTTTTGCCGTCGAAGATGGTGACCCAGCCGGTCTGACCGGATGCTTCATGAGTGCAAGGCAGACCAGCAAGGCCGATGAACGCAAGCGCGATGGCGAATAACCGATGCATGCGGATGTCCTCCCGTTCGTTGCAGATAGCGTTTTAGTCTCGACCCCAACCGCCCCACGCATATGCGCAAGGCGTCCCTTTCCATCTGCGGGCTCGGGTCGGCTATCGGTTATCGTATGATGGGTCGAGCGGAGCAAAACCGTCAAGCGCTCATAAGCACTTGCGAGCTTCGGAATCGGGACACTAGACGATTGTGATGGGCTTCGTTGCGCCTAACCGATCCAGGCAGAACTTACATCATGGCTCAGACTGAAATTGATGTTATCCGCGCGCTGCTGGGCTCCAAACCGCGACCGAGCGGGTGGGCGGAACGGCGGCATCGGCTTGACGAGGTCGGCACTGTCTGGCCGGTCGCTGAAGACATCGAGATTGAAGAGGTGAACCTCGAAGGCGTACCCGGAGAGTGGTCGCTCGCTCCCGGCAGCGACGCCTCGCGCATCCTCTTGTTTTTCCACGGTGGCGGCTACTGCTCCGGCTCGATTGCCAGCCATCGCCGCATGGTCACCGAGGCGGGCCGCGCCGCCGGGGTGCGCACTTTGGCCGTCGGCTATCGGCTCGCCCCGGAACATCCATTTCCGGCGGCACTCGATGACACGCGCACCGCCTGGGGTCATCTGCGCCGCAGCGGATTTTCCGCCGCCCACATTGCGGTTGGCGGTGACAGCGCGGGCGGAGGTCTCTCGGTGGCGCTTATGCTTGGGTTGCGCGCTGCAAATGAGGCGCTTCCGGCGTGCGCCTGGCTCGTATCGCCGTGGACCGACCTGACCATGTCCGGCTCGACGCTCGCCAGCATGGATGCCATCGATCCGCTCATTCACAAAGGCTACCTCCTGGAATTGGCCGATGCGTATCTCCCCGCTGCAATGGACAGGAGGGATCCGCGAGCTTCGCCGCTCTATGCTGACCTGCGCGGACTTCCCCCGATGCTGATCCAGGTGGGATCAGCCGAGACACTGCTTGACGACTCCGTCCGCTTTGCCTTGGCCGCGGGCGCCGCCGAGGCAGCGGTGACCCTCGAAATCTGGCCGCATATGATTCATGCTTGGCACTTGTGGAACGCGCATCTGGAAGATGCCCGCCGGGCCCTTCGTAATGCCGGCGTGTTCATGCAGAACCAATTCCGCAGGATGGGTTGAGGGGCAAGCGAAACCCATCCTACGGCGAACCTTTCCTGAAGTAAGCGTAAGCAAAGAAGGCGGCGGTGATGCCCGAGCTGGCGCACAGGGTGAGCGCGCGAATCAGACGATGGGGAAGGACGCGACCGAGGCGGGCGCCGGCATAGCCGCCCGCGACGCCGCCCAGAAGGAGCACGAGCGTCTCCGGCCAGCGGATCGCGCCGGCTACGATGAATGCCAGCGCGGCGATTGTATTGGCGGCGCTGACCAGAAGCGTTCGCGGCCCGTTGAGCGCCTTTAGATCGCTCTCGCCGAGCACGGTCCATAGCGCCACCATCATCAGGCCGACCGCTCCGCCAAAATAGCCTCCGTATACCCCAAGCAGGAATTGCATCAGCAGCACGGGACCGGTTCCGACGCGCACGTGTCCCTGCATGCGATCGCCGATCCTGCCACCGAAGGCGAGCGCGAGCGTGGCGGCGAGCAGAAGCCATGGCAGGATCAGCGTGAAGGCAGCAACCGGCGTCCAAAGGAGAAGAAGGCTGCCGGCAAGGCCGCCGCTCAGCGTCACGATGAGCATCCGCGGCAGCGGAACTCCACACACAGATCCGAACCGGTCATGATACGTCCAGGCACTCGCCAGCCCACCGGGATAGAGCGCAACCGTGCTTGAGGCGTTGGCCGCAACGGAAGGGACGTCAGCCGCGATAAGCGCCGGCAGAGTAATGAACGAACCGCCGCCCGCAAGTGCATTCATGGCGCCCGCGAGCAGGCCGGCGCCGGAAAGAAGCAGCAGATGATTCATCCGGCATCAGTTGCAGCCCGGTGTCCGAAGCGCAACCGCACGAGTGGTCCCGGCACAATCCAGAGCCCCCCACATGGGGCGCGATGCTGGGCTTCGCCGAATCACCAGATCGGCTCGACCACTTGAATCGGCAGGTATGAGCTGGGCAGCACCTGATATGTCCCCACTCCGACTTTCGGCCGGACGATGTCCGCGCCGGTCGCGTCCACACTGGATTTGGCCCAGAAAATCATGGTCAATCCCAACATCGTGGCGGCGATTGCAAAACTTGCATTCTTGCGCATGTAAGCCTCCGATTGCCGTCCTTGGGAATTGCAGCGCCTTTGGTGAGGTCAGGTTTAGCCTGAGTCGCGGAATAGGGGTGTGATCTGGATCACACCTTGCGCGTCATTCGCACCACGGTGTGATCTGGATCACATCTGGATCATTTGGGCGCTACGCCCAGGCTTGGGACAGCCGTGGAGCGACTAGTTCAGCGATTTTGAAGTTCGAACCATATGGCGCGTCATTCCGGGTTGAGGCCTGAAGGGCTCGCCGCTACCTCCGCCGCGCCCCGGAATGACAAGTTTCATGGAATCCTCGACTAGGAATGCGAGGCAAGCCCTTGGCAGGATACGAATTGACGACGGCAGTATTCCACCTTCCCCGTTCCCGGTTATTCTCGGCCCTGGCTGTGAACGGACCACTGATTGATGATCCCTGCTGAGGACACCGTCGGACCAGAAATTCTCCAGGAGATGTGCGACGCAATCTCCGGAGAGATCAGCGCGACGGTCTCGATCATGGGGCTCCGCGGTCGAATCGTTGCGTCCTCGGCGCGCGAAAGAATCGGCGACATCCATGCTGCCGCTGCCCGCATCATGAGCGGTGAGATCGACGAATACGGCGTCACCTCGGAGGAGGCGCGGCGGTCGCCGGGAATGCGCGAGGGCTACAATCTCCCTATCGACCATGGGGGACGGCGTCTGTGGTCGCTGGCCATTGCGGCTCCCTTGGCGCAGGCCCGCCCATTTGGACGGCTGGCGCGGGAATGGGTCATCTCTCACCTCAATGCGCAGCGCGAAGCGACGGAACGCGCGGTAATTGCGATCCAGAACGTGCGCCTGCTCGACGACCTGCAGGCGCGCACGCGCGAACTGAGCGAGGCGTTGGAGCAGCAGACGGCGGCATCCGAGGTTCTGCGCATCATTTCGAGCTCTCCCGGCGAGCTGGAACCGGTCTTCCACAGCATCTTGTCCAACGCGATCAGGTTGTGCGGCGCCGAGTTCGGAAACCTGTTCCTGTGGGAGCAGGAAGGATTTCGGGCGGTGGCGATGCACGGCGCACCTCCCGCCTATGTAGAAGCGTGGCGGCGCGACCCGGTTATCTCGATCCGCGATCATCCTTACATTCCTCTTGCGCAGGTCGCCCGCAGCAAGGACATCGTGCATATTGCGGACATCGCGATGCAGCGGGCTGCTGGCCAAACCGACGCCCGCTACGCTGCCATGTACGACGCGGCGTCGGCCAGGACCATGCTGCTGGTGCCGATGCTCAAAGGCGCAGAGCTGATCGGCGCCATTGTCATCTATGGCCAGCAGGTTCGCCCGTTTACCGAAAAGCAGATCGAGCTTGTCACGGCGTTTGCCAAGCAGGCGGTCATTGCCGTCGAAAATTCCCGGCTGCTCAATGAGCTGCGCCAGCGCACGAACGACCTTTCGGAATCCCTTGCGCAGCAGACCGCCACCGCCGACGTGCTCAAAGTGATCAGCCGCTCGATGTTCGAGCTTCAGGTCTGTTCTTGACACCTTGGTCGCCACTGCTGCGCGACTATGCGATGCCGAAATGGCGTTTATTTTCCGTCGCCGAAGGTGAGGTCTATCGCTTAGCGGCCAATTACGGACTTCCCCCTGATTACGAGGCATTTCTGAAGGGCGGTCGCACTATCTCCAGGCCGCGATCACCGTTACGGGCGAGCCGCGCTCGAAGGCCATCGTGTTCACGTGTCCATGATACTCGACGCGATCCCGAATATACCATGACCGAGCACTGACGGACTTGGACAGCGTTCGCACCATGTTGGCGTGCCGTTGCTGCGCGAGGGGGTCCCGATCGGCGTGATCACGTTGCGCGACAGCGGGTACGAGCCGTTTACCGATAAGCAGATCGAGCTGGTCAAGCACCTTCGCCGACCAGGCGGTGATCGCGATCGAGAACGTGCGGCTGTTCGATGAAATTCAGGACAAGAGCCGGCAGCTTGCCGAAGCGAGCCAGCACAAGTCGCAGTTCCTCGCCAACATGAGCCACGAGCTGCGCACGCCGCTCAATGCCATTCTCGGCTACACCGAGCTGATCCTCGACAGCATCTATGGCGAGACCCCGGAGAAGATGCGGAGCGTGCTCCAGCGCATCGAGAGCAACGGCAAGCACCTTCTCGGCCTCATCAACGACGTGCTTGATCTCTCCAAGATCGAGGCCGGCCAGCTCACGCTCTCTCTGTCGGAATATTCTCTCAAGAACGTCATTCAGACCGTCTTCAGCGCCGTCGAGCCGCTCGCAGCGGAGAAGCGCATCGCTGTCGAGGTCGACATTGCCTCGGAGCTGCCGCGCGGGCATGGCGACGAACGCCGCCTCACGCAAGTTCTGCTCAACCTGGTCGGCAACGCCATCAAGTTCACTGACGCCGGAAAGGTCTCGATCGTCGGGTCTTCGCTCAATGGGGCATTCAATGTCGCCGTGCGCGACACCGGCCCAGGCATTTCCGCGGCCGACCAGGCCAAGCTGTTTCAGGAGTTTCAGCAGGCCGACAATTCGATTACGCGCAAGAAGGGCGGCACCGGATTGGGGCTTGCGATCTCCAAGCGCATCATCGAGATGCACGGCGGAAGAATCTGGGTCGAGTCAGCCGTGGGACAGGGCTCCACGTTTTCTTTTACCATCCCAGTCACCGTGAACCCGCAGGCGCGACCATCGTGAGTGATTGCAACCGGATCAGCACAGCCTTGGCTGGGAGTGAAGAATTACCGATTGCACACGTGCAACATTGCCAAAGATTCATTCGTCAGAAATCTCCCGGCAAGGGGCTGCGTCTTATATCAGCGTCCGCTCGGGTGCCGGTCGGACGCGCCTGAAACCAAGCCCCCGACTAGCCAGCCGTTCCGGCAGCCACGCATGCGTGGTGTGATCGATGAACCTCCGAGCGGAGGTAGATGTCATGTCCAAGTCGGAGAACCGTTGCGCAAGCTGTGGCGGAAAGTTTGGGCTGGTCTGCCATCACCATTGGGGCATGCGGTTCTGCCGCAGAGCCTGCAAGGATCGCTTCGTTGCGAAAACGGGCAGGGACCACGCGCGTATGAGAAAGTGGTTCGGCCTGCTCGCTTGCCGGAAACTGGTCGGGGCTGATTCAGGCCACTGAGAAGGCAGCAACCTACGCTTTCATGCCACCCATTGCACAGACGATCTCCCATTCCCCATCCGTCACGGGCTGGACTGAAAGCCGGGCGTATTTGACCAGCGCCATCTCCTTGAGGCGCAAGTCCGCCTTGACTGCGGCAAGCGTCACCGGTTTGGGCAACGGTCTCACGTCGCGCACAGTCACGGCAACGAAAACGCCATCCGCGTCTGTCGGATCGGGATAAGCTTCGCGCACCACCTCGACGACGCCGACGACCTGCTTCTCCTTCCCGGTGTGATAGAAGAACGCGTGCTCTCCCTTCTTCATCTTTTTGAGATTGCTTCTTGCTCTGAAGTTGCGCACGCCGGTCCACGGCTCGCCGGTGACGCCGCGGCTCACCTGGTCCTTCCAGGAGAACTCCTCCGGCTCGGTTTTCAACAGCCAATGCATGTCATGATCGTAGGTTGCGTCGAGCCACACATCAGGGCGTTTACGCCCGTCTTCGCGAGTTACCGCGAGGCCCAACGTCGGTCAACCCGACAGGAGCATTGGTCCCGGCCTCGCTACGACGGGCATGGAAAGCGTCAGCCAAATGGCGCAAGATCGGATGCTCCTCGAGCAGAACGAATACCGTAGCATAATGCGCCGGTGCGGTGAATTTGAAGTTCCTATCGTGTTACCGCAGACTCGTGTAGGAACTTCAAATTCAAAACCGCACTGGAACCATAGAGTTGCTAGGGTCCCTTTGATTCCGAAGTTCACATGAGAGGATGCTGCAAGCACTTGCGAACTTCGGAATCGGGACCCTAGTGATCCAACGAGGGCCGTCCACTGCAAGAGAAGACAGGGCCTCAGACCAAATCGTCGGCGATCAGCCGCGCGTCGTTCGCTGCCTTGCTTGCTGCCTGGCAGGCGAGCGGAAAGATATCACGCAACATAATGGGCTTTGCAATTTTCCTCACCGCTTGGGAGGTCCTTGCCTCGGCCGGCTTGATCAACGCCGTGCTGCTTCCGTCCCCGACGACGCTGCTTTCGGCTGCCGGCGACCTCTTGCGCAGCGGAACGCTTTTCCGACACGTCAGCGCCAGCATCGAGCGGGTGCTGGTCGGCTTTGCTCTGGCTGCCCTGGTCGGCTTGACGCTTGGCGTCGTTCTCGGTTGGTTTCGCACGCTGTCCGACTTCGTCAAGCCGCTCGTCGAAGCGCTTCGACCGATTCCGCCCATCGCCTGGACCCCGCTGGCAATACTCTGGTTTGGCGTCGGCAATGCGCCAAGCTACTTCCTCGTCTTCGTCGGAGCGGTGTTTCCCGTCTTTGTCAGCACCTACTCAGCAGTCCGCAACATTGAACGAACCCAGATCAATGCCGCCCTTTGCCTTGGCGCGACGCCTGCCATGCTGATCTGGGATGTCCTGATCCCTGGCGCCCTACCGATGATCTTCCCCGGTCTTCGGATCGCCCTTGGGGTTGGATGGATGTGCGTCGTCGCGGCTGAGCTCATCGCCGCCCAGTCCGGTCTCGGCTATATGATCCAGCAGAGCCGGCTTCTCCTGCAAACTCAATTCGTGGTTACCGGGATGATTGTCATAGGAATCATCGGCTTTGCCATGAACGCAGTGATGACCGCAATCGAGCGGAAGTTGGTACCCTGGCAAGAGTCTTCGAAGGTGACATGAACCGGTGACGCAGCTGAGAGTTGATCGCGTCTCGAAGGACTTTGCTCTACGCGGGCGAGCCGACGTCTTGAGAGTCTTGGAGGACGTCAGCTTGGATATCGGCCAGGGCGAGCTCATCGTGCTCCTCGGTCCTTCCGGCTGCGGAAAGTCAACGCTCCTCAATGTTATTGCCGGCTTCCTGAGGCCCACCATGGGGCGGGTGCTGCATGAGGACATTCCAGTGTCGAAGCCCGATCGACGCCGAACCGTCGTGTTTCAGGACTACGCCCTGTTTTCCTGGATGACCATTCAGAAAAACGTCGAGTTCGGGCTCAAGGCTCAGGGCGTCGCGTTGGCCGAGCGCGCGCGGATTGCGCGCGGCTTCCTCGCACTCGTCAAGCTAGACGGTTTTGAAGACCGGTTTCCCTACGAGGTTTCCGGAGGCATGAAGCAGCGGGCTGCGATCGCAAGGGCCCTGGCGCCCGATCCCGATATCCTCCTGATGGATGAGCCGTTTGGCGCGCTGGATGCGCAGACCCGCGTGCTGCTGCAAGAAGAGCTCGCGAGAATTGTAGCGGTCGCGAACCGCACGGTTGTGTTCGTGACGCACAGCATTGAAGAAGCGGTCTTTCTCGCCGACCGCATTGTCGTCATGAGCTCCCGTCCGGGCAAGGTTCGCAGCATCCATAATGTAGGACTGCCGCGCCCACGCACCGCTAAAACACGGTCGCTTCCGGATTTCATCAGCTTGAGCCAGGAGTTGTGGGGTTCTCTCAAGCCAGAGTGGCATGACGAGGGGAGCAACGCTGCGCGCGTGCAGCACGCAACCTGATTTCGACCTTGTAGAGGAGACCCAGCATGTTGTGTCCCGGCACCTCGCATATGCGGCTCGTCTGTTTGACCGCCCTGGTTCTTTGCGTGGCCGCGTTTTACGGCGCGGGCGCGCGAGCGCAGGCTCCCATTTTAGTTCGCATTGGTTGGCAACCTACAACGACGGTGGAGGCGCAGATTGCCCACGTTCTGCAAAGAACCGACATTCTCGAGCGAAACGGATTCAAAGGCCAGTTCACCATGTTCTCGTTCGGACCGGCAGTGAACGAGGCGCTTGTTTCAGGAGCCTTGGATGTTGGCTTCATCGGCGACATGCCGTCGGTGTCGCTGGCGGCGGTGAACGCGCCGATCACCGTGATCGGTCGTCAATCGGTGTTCCGCGGAGCAATCGTCGCATCCACAAAATCCGAGATCAAGACACTGGCAGATTCTGAAGGGTAAGAGAGTCCATGGTCCAGTCGGGAGCTCGATCTATCTTGCCGCCCTGGCAATGCTCGAAAAGGCGCATCTCAAGCCCGGCCTCGATGTCGAAGTAACGAATATGGGCTTCGCGGACCTCTCGGACGCTATCCGCGCAGGCAAGATCGATGCGGCTTTTGTCTGGGACCCTTGGGTCGAGAACTTCGTCGAAAAGGCGCTGGCTCGCGTGGTCGCAGAGGATACCGGGCTAACCATGGTCATCCCAATGCGGGATGAGCTCAAGAAGGCGCATCCTCAGGCAGCAGAGCGCTTCCTTCGCGCCCACAAGGAGGCTCTGCTCTATGCAGCCACTCACCGGGAGCAGGCGAACTCATGGTTTCAGGAACCCGAGGTCGCCCGGCAACTGAGCAAGAGCGTTATCGAGAAGACTACCGCCTATGATCCGCAATGGGGTGCCAAAAATCTACGCGATATCCGGGTGTCCTTCTCGGACTCCGAGTTGGAGCGCTATCTGGAACTGGGCCGACGCGCCGGCGAGCTGAAAATCTATCCGGCGCCGCCCCCAGTGCAGCAAAAGCTTGATCTCTCGGCGGCAAAAAAAGTTGACAGTGAAGCCTGGGACTTCGACCCTGAGGCCATCAAGTTGAAATGACCAACGCGAATTCCGTTTTGCGGTTGCTCAGTGCCGGTCCGCCCTCATCCTTCCGCTCGAAACGGCCGCATTAACAATTTTTCGATCGCGTCGTCCACGCTTGCCCGTCGTTCCAAGATGTCGGCAATAGCGCCCGCAATCGGCATCTCGACAGACCGCGCCTGTGCCATCTCGATCAATGCCGGAGCGGTGAAGAACCCCTCGGCGAGCTTGTTGACAGCGCTCGCGGGATCGGGCGGCCGGCCTTTCCCTAACGCCAGGCCAAAGGAATAATTGCGGGATTGCGGACTGGAGCAGGTCAGGATCAAATCGCCCAATCCGGAGAGACCGGTCAGTGTCTGCGGCCGGGCGCCCAGGGCCTCGCCGAATCGAAACAACTCGGCGAAGCCGCGCGTCACCAGCGCCGCGGAGGCGCTGGCGCCAAGCGCGCGGCCCGCCACCACGCCGGCCGCAATGGCGAGAACGTTCTTTGCCGCCCCGCCAATCTCGACGCCGCGCATGTCCGTCGAATGGTAAAGGCGAAAGGTGGGCGAACCGAGCGCGCCTGCAAGCGCTGCCGCAAGCTCCTCCTCGCGCGTGGCGAGCGTCACGGCAGTCGGGAGGCCGCGCGCTACGTCTTGCGCGAAGCTCGGCCCGGACAGGATCGCCGCAGTAGCGCGAGGGGCGGTTTCCGCGATCACCTCGGTCATGAATTTTTGCGTCCCGCGCTCAATTCCCTTCGCGCAGGCAATCACCGGCGTGCCCGCGCGCAGCTCGGGGGCGATCACCGCCGCGGCGGCGCGAAGATGCTGCGCAGGCACTGCCAGCAGGATGGCATCGTAGCGCCCGACCGCGCAATCGGCCGGAGCGATACCGACCCGCTCATCGAGAGGAAATCCGGGCAAGCGGGGACTCTCGCGCGCCTCCATGAGGCGCTCGGCGCCCGCGCGGTCGCGGGTCGCGAGCAGCACGGAACGCCCGGCGCGCGCGGTCACATTGGCCAGCGCGGCGCCCCAGGCGCCTGCTCCGACGACGGCGATATGCTGGAATATCATGACGGCAAAACATCCGGACCGAGCAGATGCCTTTGCTCCGTGCTCTGATCAGTCGGTGGGGCTGGCTGCATTTGTTCTATTGGCTGCGGAGTTTGCGGGCGCGCGGAACCGCGAACCTCGGCGAGAGGCCAGCGGGCATGCGGTATGGTGTCGAGCGTGTCAGTGAGCCCGAGCGCGAGCCGCTCAGCGCCTGCCCACGCGATCATGGCGCCGTTATCGGTGCACAACGACGGCGGCGGCGCCACCAGTCCGGTGCCGGCTTCGAATGCGACCTGATGGAGGACCTTGCGGATAGCCTGGTTTGCGGCAACTCCGCCGGCAGCTACCAGCGCCGTCGGCCTGCCATAGCGACCGGTGAACGACTTGAGGCCACTGCGCAGCCGATCGGCGACGACTTCGACAACGCTTTGCTGAAACGAGGCGCAGAGGTCGCGGACGTCCTCGTCGGTCAGGGGCGCGATCTTTTCCGCTTCGAGGCGGAGGGCCGTTTTCAGTCCCGAGAGTGAAAAGTCGGCGTGGGCGCGCCCCAGCATGGGACGCGGCAACGCAAAGCGTGCGGGGTTGCCGGCTTGCGCTTCTCTCTCGACCTGCGGGCCTCCCGGATAGCCGAGCCCGAGGAGCTTTGCCGTCTTGTCGAACGCCTCGCCGATGGCATCATCAACCGTGGTGCCGAGTTGCGCATAGTTTCCGACGTCAAGCACTGCGACGATTTGGGTGTGCCCGCCGGACGCGAGAAACAGGCAATAAGGAAACGCCGTAGCATCGGTCAGTCGAGCAGTGAGCGCATGCGCCTCGAGATGGTTTACTGCTATCAGCGGCTTCTCCGTGACCAGGGCAATGGCCTTGGCGGTCGTGAGGCCTACGATGACCCCACCAATGAGACCGGGTCCAGCGGCCGCGGCAATGCCGTCGAGCGCCGCGAAGTCTAACCGCGCCTCGAACATGGCCTGGGCGATGATCAGGTCGATCGCCTCCACATGTGCGCGCGCCGCGATCTCCGGAACCACGCCGCCGAAGGCAGCATGCGCGTCGATTTGCGAGAGCACCACGTTGGAGAGGATGTTACCTGCTCCGATCTTGCCGGCCTCGAGATCCGGCCGTTCGACGACGGCCGCAGCCGTCTCATCGCAGGTCGTCTCGATGCCGAGAACAACCATGGGAGCTATTCTCCATCAGACCGGGCTGTGCCAAACGCCCGCACCAGAATCGCATGAGCAACCGATATCGCGCCCGCGCCATCCCGGCTACGATCATGTGGCCGGACGAGTTCGGTACCATTGAGAGGTCGTGGCGTGCAATCCGCGCAACCGTCGGATGTGATTTTGCGAATTGGGACGCGCGGCAGTGCGCTTGCGCTGGCGCAAGCGAATGCGGTGCGAGCGGGTCTTGCGACGGTGCACGCAATAGCCACCGACCGTTTCATGATCGAGGTGATCGAGACGAGCGGTGACGTCATCCGGGATCGCCCGCTCCTGGAGCTCGGTGGTAAAGGGTTGTTCACCAAGGAAATCGAGGAGGCGTTGCTCGCGGGGAAGATCGATATTGCTGTGCATTCCGCCAAGGACATGCCCGCGGTAGTTCCTGCCGGCCTTTCGATTGCTGCGGTGCCGCCGCGTGAAGATGCGCGCGACGTTTTTGTTGGCCGGGCGGCACGGAACCTGTGCGATCTGCCCAAGGGAGCGCGGGTGGGGACGGCGTCGCCGCGGCGCCAAGCATTGGTGAAGCGCAGTCGTCGCGATCTCACCGTGGTCAACTTTCGCGGCAATGTGGAGACCCGTCTACGCAAGCTCGAGGCCGGCGAGGTCGATGCAACGTTGCTCGCCCTCGCCGGCCTGAAGCGATTGGGTCTGGCGCATAAGGCAACGCAGGTCCTTTCGGTCGAGGAATTCCTCCCCGCGGTCGGGCAGGGCACGATTGCGATCCAGGCCCGGGCGGACGACACCCGCGTGGCATCCCTGCTTTCCGCCCTCAACGACGCCGTCTCGGCGGCTGCGCTCGCCTGCGAACGCGCCTTCCTTGCGGCGCTCGACGGCTCCTGCCGCACTCCCATTGCGGGTCATGCCAGCTTTGATGCGGGACGGCTGCGGTTTCGCGGCTTGATCGTCACTCCGGACGGAAGCGAAAGCTTTGAAGCCGAGCGCGAAGGGCCGGCGGCCGATGCCGTGCGGATCGGAGCCGATGCGGCATCTGAGCTCAAAGAGCGTGCCGGGGCAGACTTTTTCAAGACAGGCTGAACCATGCGGCTTCTCGTGACCAGGCCTGCGCCGGATGATGCGCGCACAGCCGCCACTTTGCGCAGTCATGGGCATCACGTGCTTACCGCGCCCATGTTGTGCATGGAGAGGCTCGATTGCGCTTTTCCGGATGCCCCGTATTCCGCGCTGCTGATGACCAGCGCCAACGCCGCCCGCGCAGTTGCGGGCGGCCCGCTCTGCGCAAAGCTTGCCGGGTTGCCGGTCTATACGGTAGGCCGGCACACGGCAGAAGCGGCGCGCAGTGCGGGTTTCCGAGACATCCATTGTGCCGATGGTGACTGGCGGGATCTCGGCGAGATGCTACGGGGTGGGTTTCCCTCGCGGCTCTTTCTCTATTTGGCGGGCGAGGATCGCGCCGGAGATTTTCAGTTTCCATTTGCGGAGGGCCAGATCGTTGTCGCCGTGGTCTATCGCATGGCGAAAGCAGGCCGCTTCCCGGCCGACGTCGAGATGGCGCTAACAGAAGGGCAGATCGAGGGTGTGCTGCACTATTCCAGGCGCAGTGCGCAGGCCTATGTCGAGTGCGCCGCGCGTGTGGGACTTCTGCCCGGGGCGCTTGATCTGCGACACTTCTGTTTGTCGGAGCAGGTGACCGAGCCGCTGGTTGCGCAACAGCTTGGCGGACAAGCCGTTGGCGGAGTAAGGATTGCCGCGCACCCCGACGAGGCGGCGCTCATTGCCCTCGTGGATTCGTGCGCCAGGAATACGTGTGCCCGGAACTCATCGATGGAGGCTCAAGTGGTGCAAAGCGCTCGGCGAAACGATAAAGGATGGCAATGACGTATGATCAGCCGCAGGAAGGAGTGCCGCCAGATGATGATCGTCGACGAAAGGCGCCGACGATAAATCTGAAGGCAACAGAGATCGGTGAGAGCTCGCCGGATGCATCCGCCGATCAACCTGCTGATGAAGCTTCCAAGGCTGGGCATCGGCCAGGAGAGTCCGTCACACAATCGGATGACCCATCCGGCGCGCCGCCGGCTCGCGCGCGACCATCCTTTCCATGGCTCTCGATCGGCGCCGGGGCAGTGGGGGGAGCCATAATTGCGCCTGCAATTCTCTTGGCGATCCAGTCCCTCCTCCCCGACAAGAATGAACGGGCGCTCGCGGAAAGAATAGGACACATCGAGACCGCCCTGCGCGCTATGCCTTCCCAATCTTCCCCCCCTGCATCGGATCGAAAAGCAATTGATGATCTTGCAAGCCGGGTCGCCAAGCTGGAAGCCGGGGCGCAGGCGACATCGCAGCAGGCACCTGACGCCGCGTTGCAGAATCGCTTGTCCGGCATCGAAGGCGAGCTCAAGGCGCTCGGTCAGTCAGCCGGCGCCCTCGGCCGGCGTATCGACGAGGCGACGACCACCGCGCGTGAGGCGCGCCAGGGTGCGGATGCCACGGCGTCGGAACGCGGCTCCGCCGCGCCGGTCGATCCCGCCGCGCGCGAGCGAACGGAAGCCGAGCTTGCGTCCTTGACTGCTCGACTGACCACGCTCGATGCTTCCCAAAGGGCTTTCCAGGGGGAGCTTGCCAAGCAGGCCAAGGCCCAAACCCGCGATGGGGCAGCGCGAATGGCGACTTCGGCTGTGGCGCTTGACCTGGCGGTTGAGCAGGGAGGCGCCTTTGCGCCGGAGCTTGCCACAGTGAAGTCGCTGGGCGCGGATCCAGGGCTCGTGGCGCCGCTTGAGCCTTTTGCGGCCACCGGCGTCCCGACTGCGGCCGCGCTGGCGCGGGAGTTTTCGACTTTGAAACCGTCGCTCGTGGCTTCGGCCGAACAGGAGCCGCGCCATGGCGGCGGGTTCCTGGAGCGACTGCAATCAAATGCCGAGAGACTCGTTCGCATTCGGCCGCTGAATGAGACCGCGGGCAGCGATCCCGCGACGGCGCTGGCGCGGGCGGATGTTAAAGTCGCCAAGGGCGATTTGGCCGGCGCGGCGGCCGAGATCAAAGAGCTGGCCTCCGGCGCGCCCGCGCCTGTCCGCGCCTGGATCGACAAGGTTCACGCACGCACTGTCGCTGTCGAGTTCGAGCCGCAAGCTCGCCACCTCCGCACTTGCAGGATTACACCAGTGACAGCATTGCGACAGGCACAGACCTCCAGCAGATCGGCTCCCAGGACTTCGCCGATAGGCACGAGCGGCGCGCGATGATCCGCGTCCTCATCTATTTCGTCGTCGTCGCAGCGGTGGCGTTTGGCGCCGCTTGGCTCGCGGATCGGCCCGGCGATGTTACCATAACGTGGCTGGGCCACCGGATCGACACTTCAGTGATGGTGCTCGCCAGCGCCGTCGGGGCGCTGGCGTTCCTGTCTGCCGCCATATGGTCCCTGCTGCGGACGCTTGTGCGGTCGCGGCACACGGTGGGACGATATTTGCGCACGCGCCGAGGCGTGCGAGGTTATCACGCCGTGTCGCGGGGGCTGGTTGCCGTGGCATCCGGCGATATTGTGGCAGCGCGCAAGTTCATCGCAGAAGCGAGCCGCATGGCGCCGCACGAGCCGCTCACCCTGCTGTTGCGCGCGCAGGCGGCGCAACTCGGCGGTGATCGGGAGGGAGCCGCCCGAAGTTTCGAGCAGATGGCGGCGCGTGCCGATACCCAACTGCTCGGGCTACACGGGCTCTTTATTGAAGCGCGTCGACGTAACGATCCCGCCGCCGCGCTGCTTTACGCCGAAGAGGCAGCCAAGCACGCTTCCGTGCCGGCATGGGCAGGACGGGCCGTGCTGGAATTCCGCTGCGGAGCCAGCGATTGGAGCGGCGCTCTCGCGCGACTTGAGCGCAATATGGAAAGTGGGCTGGTGGAAAAGGCGGTGTATCGCCGCCAGCGCGCCGTGCTGCTGACCGCGCAGGCTCTCGCCGCGGAAGCGGGCGATCGCGATCGTTCCACGAGCCTGGCGGTCGAAGCGGTGAGGCTCGCGCCCGACCTTGTCCCCGCCGCCGCGCTCGCCGGGCGGCTTCTGGCGGAGAGCGGCGACTTCCGCAAGGCAGCCCGCGCCATTGAGGCCGCGTGGGGAGCCAATCCTCACCCCGATCTCGCTGACGCCTATGCTCACCTGCGGTCGGGCGACTCTGCCCGTGAGAGACTCGCCCGCATTGAAACGCTGGCCGGCAGAGCCCGCGGAAATATCGAGGCTGCGCTCGCTATCGCCCGGGCGGCGCTCGACGCGCAGGAGTTCGTGATCGCGCGCAAAGCGCTCGCTCCGCTGACGGACGCGCCAACCCGCCGTGTAGCGGCGCTCATGGCGGAGCTCGAGCAAAGGCAGCACGGCGACGAGGGGCGTGCGCGCGAATGGATGATACGCGCGCTGCGAGCCCGGCGCGATCCGGCATGGACTGCCGATGGATTCGTTTCCGAGCGTTGGCTTCCGGTCTCTCCAGTAACCGGCCGGTTGGATGCCTTCGAGTGGAAAGATCCTCTTGCGGGCGATGAGCCCGCGGGCGCGCTGATCGAGGCGCAAAAGACGAGGATGGAAGAAACCGGAATGCTGCAGGCACCGCGCGGAGCCGCGACCGCTTCCTCACCCAAAACGGAAGAGCTCAAGCCCAACACCGTGTCTCATGGTGCTGGGGCCGCCGGCCCGAGCAGCGACTCGCAGACCTTGGCCGCCCCGGGCAGGGAAGATGAGCGCGAACCCGCGACAGCATCCGCGCGGGACGTTTCGCCAACGAGCATGCGCGGCATCTCTCCCGGGTTGGTGAGTAGTGCTCCGGCGCTGATTCCGCTGGTGCATGCTCCTGACGACCCCGGTCCGGATCCTGCGGGTCACGACGAGCGTGCGTCACGGTCAACTGAAGAGCCTGCCGCGAACAACTGGACCCGCATTCGCCAACTCTTCCGGTAGTCCGCCTTACTGCGGGACTGTCATGAGCTCGAGCACGTGACCGTTCGGGTCTTTGAAGTAGACGCCTCGGCCACCATTCCAATCGTTCAGCTCGCCGTCATCGAGGCTCCACGGAGCGCTGCCAAAACGAAGGCCGGCCTTTTTTACACGCGCAAAGATGGCGTCGAATTCGGCATCGCTCACGTGAAAGGCGTAATGATGACTCTTGAACGAGGAGTCTTCGTCAAAGAGGAGCGTGAGCGTTTCGTTGACGCGCACTGGCGCGAAATGCCCGCCGTTTCCACCGGGCTCGAGCCCAAAAATTTCCGCAAAGAAACGAGCCGCCGCAAGTTTATCGCGCGCAGGCACGATGGTGTGGTTGAGAACTATGGTCACACGGCGGCCCCGGATTTACCCCCGCTGGCCCACCCTTTCGGCCTTCTCACGGTCGTACCACCAGGTTTCAGGGATCCCTCGCGCATAGCGCGGCGGTGCCTCCGGCCGGCCAAACACATCCCAAAACGCCAGCCAATGGGATGGCTTGTACCAGTGCGGCACCCAATAGCGTCCGCTGCGAATGACGCGATCGAGAGCCTTGCATGCAGCGATCAGGCGAGGTCGAGTGTCAGCGGCGATCACGCGCTCGATCAGTGCATCGATTACGGGATCGGCAATGCCGCCCACGTTCTGCGACCCTCTTATTCCGGCAGCTTTCGCCGAAAAGAAGGTTCGCAGAGAATCGCCGGGCGTGTTCGAGAACCCGAACCGCTGCACGACGATATCAAAATCGAAATCATCCACTCGCTTGCGATACTGCACGGGATCGACGATCCGCAACGTCGCCTCAATGCCTAACGTCCCGAGGTTCTTGATGAACGCATTATGGTGCGGTTGCGATACAGGGTCGTCGATCAGGAACTCGACCTGGACCGGTTCTCCCTGGGTGTTCACGCGTTTGCCGTCCTTGACGACGTATCCAGCCTCCTGCAACAGCGCGCTTGCCTTGCGCAGCAGGGCTCTATCCTGGCCCGATCCATCCGATACCGGAGGAACGAACGGCTCGCCGAAGACTTCCGCGGGGACGCTGTCGCGGAATGGCTCGAGCAAGGCGATCTCATCCGCCTTGGGTGGACCAATTGCCATCATGTCCGAGTTCTGGAAAACGGAACGGGTTCTTTGATATGCCCCATACATGATGGTGGCGTTCGTCCATTCGAAATCGAAGGCATTAATGAATGCCTCGCGCAGGCGCTTGTCCTTGAACTTCTCCCGTCGCGTGTTGAAAAACCAGCCTTGCGCCGCAGAGGGGGTATTGTCAGGGATGACATCCCGCTTCACGCGGCCCTCGCGAACCGCCGGGAAATCGTAGCGCGTCGCCCACACGCGTGAGACGAGCTCCTCGCGGAACAAATAACTTTTGCTGGTAAATCCTTCGAAGGCGACGTCGCGGTCGCGATAGTACTCGTAGCGGATGACATCGAAATTGTATTGCCCGCGTGCGACCGGCAGGTCGGCGCCCCACCAATCCTTCATACGCTCGTATTCGATGAAACGCCCCGCTTCGAACCGGCCCACCTTGTACGGACCTGAGCCGAGCGGCGGCTCAAGCGTCGTCTCCTCGAATGGACGCGCCGCATAATACGCCCGGGAAAAGATGGGCAGCCAGGAGATAAACAGCGGCAGGTCGCGAGCGTGCCCCGATGCGAGGCTAACCGTGACGTGGGCATCGTCCGCCGCGGCGACGCCGACAAGGTTGCCGAGCAGCTGCTGAACAATGGGATGCCCTTTCTCCTTCAGCATCTTCAACGAGAAGGCCACATCGTGCGCGGTCAGCGGACTGCTGTCGTGGAAGGTGATTCCGCGGCGTATCGCGAAACGATAGCTGAGACCATCGGAGGAGATCTGCACCCCGCGCGCCGCCAGACCGTACAGGGCATCAGGCTCGTCCTGGGCGCGCGCCATCAAGCTTGCAAAGGTGAGCTCCATGCCTTGGGCGGCATCGCCCTTGAGGATGTAGCTGTTGAGCGAATTGAACGTGAGGAGGTTCTGATTGAAAATTCGCGTCGACGCGACGTGCGAAAAGACGCCACCCTTCGGAGCCTCGGGGTTCACATAATCGAAATGCTTGAAATCAGCTGCATACTTGAGGTCGCCGAATGCGGAAACGCCGTGACGCTCGGGGTGTTCGGCGGAGCGTGCGGCCGAGGCGAGTGCCGAAGTGATCGCAGCCGCGCCGAGCACGAGCGTGCGGCGGGTCAACGTGGGAACGTGGGTCATGGGAGCGTTCCCGTCGTCGCTGGATTGCGTGGCATCCATGTTTACTAACGCGCTTCGGCAGAAGCACGTTCGGCAGGCGTTATGATTTTATCCTAGGCGGCGCTTGCTTGTCGATGCGATAGTGCGATTCGTCGCATCGGGGAAATTGCATATATTGCACCGCAGTGGCTGCCGCGGTCGCCTTAACGTTCTGGGCGGTTGGGTTGCGGCCGTCTTGAGGTCGCCTTGCCAGGATTATTGCTCGGCCTTGGAAATCTCGTCCGGCGTTCCTGCGCGCTCGAATTGCTCGACGAAGATCCTGCCGATGCTGCGGGTATATTCCGCGGCCGTTATGGAGGAGACCGCCAAGCCCAAGAGAGCCGTCGGTGGCAGGACATAGAGCAGGGCTGACGTCGTCACCGCCGCGGCCCCCGTGGGCATTGCACCGCCGACCAGCGCCACGAGGAAAGCACGGGTGCGGTCCCGCTCGAACGCAAGACCGTAGTGGAGGCTGAGCGCCCTGACCATGCGCATGATCACCGCGGTGACACCTGCGAAGTTGGCAACCGGGATCGGGACTATCCCGCCCACTGCTGAATAGCGCGCATATCGATTGACGATGGCAATCGCCGCCGATCGCCGCCGCGTTGCGCCGCCAGGATCGGGGACTGGCGTGGCCGGGTTCGTCCCTTCCCGAGCATCCTTTGCATCCTGCGTACTCGGCTTTATTGGGACAACGTTGCTCGCCTGCTCGGCGCCTTGCACCCAATCGCTGGCGGCCTGTGGGTCGATTGGGTCTTCGTGCGGACCGACTGACGATGCACTTCCAGCGAGGCCCAATACGCCCGCTTGCATGTCTGCGCGGCTCACCGTGATGGCTCTGGGCAGCTTTTTCTTCATCCTGAAGCCACTTGCCTGGGTTGGTCCGTGTCCGCGAGCATGCCGTCGATCTCCTGCGCGATGGCTGCGATGTCGCGGGCGGCAGGTCCCGTAGGATTAAGAAGACTTGGTGTTGCGCCCCACAGAGCTGCCTCCGCATACACCACGCGGTTGATCATCTCGCTGCGCAGCACGGGGAATCCCGCATCGACGAGCTCGGCGCGAATGTGCTTGGCAATCACTGACTCGCGAGTCGTTTGGGTCAGCAGGCAGCGAAACGCAGGGCAACGGGCACCGGTGCCGTTGATGAGAATGTTCAGCGTATCCAGCATGCGGTCCAGGTCGAACGGGGAGGGCTTCACCGGCACAACCACGAAATCGCTCGCCGCCAGGCAGGCGATCGTCGCATCGGAGCGGAACCCGGGAGTATCGATGATGACCGGGCTGAGCTGGCCGGCCATGCGGCGCGCCGTCTTCCACGCCTGCGGCGTCGCGTCCTCCACCGCCGGCACTCCGCCGAGCGCACGCTCCCGCGCCGCGAGACGCATGATCGAGCGCTGCGGATCGGCATCAATGAGAGCCGGCCGCCTTCCTGCGAGCTGCCAATGCACTGCGAGGCAACTCGCCAGCGTGCTCTTGCCGCTGCCGCCTTTCATGGTTGCCACTGTGATGATCGAGGTCGTCACTGGCGGGTCTCCGCCCCCTGCATCCCGGGGGCCGTGGACAACTTGAACGCGACGAATCAATCGCGGCGAATCTTATCGCTGAAAACCCGGAATGACTATCAGCCATGCGCCCGGACGGCCGCCGGTACCCGTGTCCCCGCAGGCATGGCGCCGGCGAGCCGTGCCGCAACAGCCTCGGGAATCTCGCGCGGCGTATCGACTACCACGACCCCGGCTTCTTCGAGCGCCTTGCGTTTCGAGGCATAGCTGCCGGCACTGCCGGTGACGATCGCGCCGGCGTGACCCATTTTCTTGCCCGGCGGAGAGGCGCGGCCAGCAATAAAGGCGACGATCGGCTTCGCCATGCAGGCCGCGTACCCAGCCGCCTTCTCCTCCATCGATCCGCCGATCTCGCCGACAATGACGACCGCCCTGGTCCGGTCATCCTCGTCGAGGGCCTGCAACGCGTCACGTGTCGTCGTGCCGATCATGGGATCGCCGCCGATCCCGATGAATGCCGATTGTCCTATGCCGGCGCGCGTCAGATTAAGCGCAACCAGCGTTCCGAGGCTTCCGCTGCGCGAGATGACTCCGACGGCGCCGGCCTGAAAGATGTTGGGATTGTCGCCCGGCATGATGCCGACGAATCCTTCGCCCGGTGTGACGAGGCCGGCGGTGTTCGGTCCGACAATTTGAACACCCTTGCGGCGAGCGGCAAGATGGATCGCCATCGCGTCCTGCGCCGGAATGTGCTCAGTCAAGCTCACCAGCAGCTTTACCCCTGCCCCGATGGCGTCCAGGGCGGCACCCTTGGCCAGCGACGGAGGAATGAACATGACGGCGACGTCGTAGGGGACCATCGTCATCGCCTCGCTCGCGGATGCAAAAACCGGAACTCCGAGATGAGTTTGGCCCGCGCGTTTTGGATTGACGCCCGCTACGATTTTCGTGCCGCAGGCGATCATCTTTTCCGTCCAGAACGTTCCCTGCTTGCCGGTGATGCCTTGGACGAGCACACGGTGATGCGCCCGGTAGATGATCATCGCGCCGCCTCCACCGCCGCCTTGACGGCATCCTCCATGAAATTGAACGGTTCGATACGCAAGCGCTCGCGCACGAGCTTCACTGCCTCATCCTCCCCGGTCCCGTGAATCGAGAAGAATACCGGCACTTTGGGCTTGAGCTTCTCCCAGGCTTTGACGACACCTTCCGCCATGACGTCGGTGCGGGCGAAGGCGCCGCAGAAATTGATCACCAGGCTGCTCACGCCCGCGTGTGAGAGCACCAGAGCGAGCGCAATTTCGGCCTTGGTGTAGGCGTCTCCGCCGATCTCCAGAAAATTCGCCGGCCTGCCGCCGAAATGCCTGATCACATCCATTGTGGTCATGGTGAGCCCGGCGCCGTTGGCGAGAACACCGACGTTGCCGTCGAGCTCGATGAGCTTGAGCCCGTTCTCGGCGCCGCGCCGCTCAAGCTCGGTGAGTTTCTCGGGCGCGGCGGCTCTGGCGAGATCGCCCTGACGAAATATTGCCGAGTCGTCGAGCGTGAGCTTGCAATCGAGAGCGACGATGCGCCCATCCTTGAGCAGCGCCAGCGGATTGATCTCGATGAGCTCGGCGTCGCGAGACGTGTAGATCGCGTAGAGCGCGTTGAGAGCGGCCGCGACGGACGCTTGCGCAAGCCCGAGATCGAGCCCGGCGAGCATGGCGCGGGCATCGCTCTCGCCGAATCCCGCGTCGAGATCGACCTGCCATCGGCGAACGGCGTCGGGCCGCCGCGCAGCGATCTCCTCTATGTCCATGCCGCCTTCGCTCGAGAACAGGACCAGCGGCCGACAGGCGGCAACATCGGTGAGCACGGCAGCATAGAATTCGCGCGCAATCTCGGCGCGTTCCTCGATCAAGACCTTTTCGACCGGGTAGCCGTCGATCGACATGCCCAGGATGGCCTGCGCAGCTGCTGCGGCCTCGGCGGAGCTGTCGGCTTTGCGAATGCCGCCGGCCTTGCCGCGCTTGCCGGCTGGCACTTGCGCCTTGACCACGCATGGTCCGATCTCGCCGAATGCGGCGGCGGCCTCTTGCGGCGAAAGGCAAAGCTTCGCGCACGGCACCGGGATCGACGCCGGCGTCAACACTTTCGTTTTGGCGACGTGCTCCTCGAAATTCACCACGACCTCCGCGTTCAGCGCCCGTATTTGCTCCAGTGAGGGCCGAACAGCTCCTCTTCGCCTGGCTTGTCCTCAGGGATCGCGGTTACGAGGTGAGTGATGTTGAGAAAGTGCTTGTAGCTTAGATTCTCGGAGATGCTGTTTTTCTGCCACGAGCCGCAGCCCATGCTGAGCGTGAAGCCGAGCCCGCTGTCGAAGCCGCCGCCGTTGCCGAACGTGTGGGCAAAGTTCACGAGGACGCGCACGACATCGAGGTCCTCGGCAAGCTCGCGCGCATGCGCCATGTCCTTGGTGTGAATGCCGCAGGAATGTCCCTTGCCCTGATGATCGAGGATCGCGCGCACCGTCTGCTTGGCCGCTGCGAAGTCCTTGGCCCGATATACCGTGAGCACGAGCGAGAGCTTTTCGCCCGAGAACGGGTGCTCGTCGCCGATCCCGTTGTCCTCCACCATGAAAAAGTCGTGCCGCTCGGCGGCGGACGGCAAGCCGAACGCCTGGGCAAGAACTTCAGGATCGCGCGCGATGAGATTGCGATTAAGCTTGCCGTTCTGCCACAGCGCTTGCCGCACCGCCGACTTCTGCTGATCGGTGCACAGATAGCCGCCGGCCTCCTTCAGCGCGGCGATTGCGGAATTGTAGATCGAATCCAGTATGACCACCGAATTCTCGGACGAGCATGACGTCGAATTGTCGAAAATCTTGGAGGCGCGGATTTTTTGTGCCGCGTCGTCAAGATCGGCGCTCTCGTCAATGATGACGGGAACGTTTCCGGCTCCTACACCAATCGCCGGCGTTCCGCTCATGTAGGCGCGGCGCACGTTGTCCTGTGAGCCGGTGACCACGACGAGGTCCGCTGCCTTCATCAGCGCCTCTGTCAGGCCCTTGGTGACCGGTGCCGGCAGAATCGAAACGAGATCGACCGGCAAGCCGATCCGGTCGAGCTCGGCGCGTATGAAGCTCACGGTCCGGTTCGTTGTCTCGTATCCGAGCGGCGAGGGCGCGATGATGATCGCGTTGCGGCCTTTGAGCGCCATCATGGCCTTGTTGACAGGGGTCGCGCCCGGATTCGTCGATGGCGTCAACGCGGCGACGATTCCGACGGGCTTTGCATATTTGACGATCCCCTTCGCCTTGTCCTCCTCGATGATCCCGACCGACTTCGCCCGCAGCAGGTCGCGCAATGTGCCGAAGGTCTTGCGCTGATTCTTGATGATCTTGTCAGGCACGTTGCCAAGCCGGGTGTCGGCGACCGCGAGCTCGGCGAGCTCGCGCGCGCGGGCGGGCTTGTAGATCGACCACGCCAGCGCGCGAACGGCTTCGTCGGCGCGCTCCTGGTTCACGTCACTGAACGAGCGCTGGGCGAGGCGCGCGCGACGCACGAGCTTGTCCACGACCGCTTCGGCGTTTGCATCTACCGGCGATTTCATCGCCACCGTCATCATCGTTCTGTTCCGATGCCCACTAAGCGCTCTGCTGCAGGCGCATGTCTTCGCGCCGGATGCCTGCCACAACGTTGGGCTTCTTCATAGCGTCTCGGCGGAACGGTTCGCCAAGCTCCTGATTAAGAATGACCTCGATGAAGGTTGTCACTCGTTTCTTTTGCGCTTCGCAGGACTTCTCGCAGCGCCTCTGTCAGCTCGGCCTGCGTTTTCGCCGTCACGCCCTTGAGACCACAGCTCTCGGCAACCTTTGCGAAGCTGAGATGCGGGTCGAGCTCGGTGCCGACGAAATTGTTGTCGAACCAGAGGATCGAATTGCGCTTCTCGGCGCCCCACTGGTAGTTGCGGAAGACGACCATCGTGATGCCCGGCCACTCTTTGCGCCCGATTGAGCTCATCTCGTTCATGGAAATTCCGAAGGCGCCGTCGCCGGCAAAGCCGACGCAAGGTGTATTGGGATTGCCAATTTTGGCGCCGATGATGGCGGGAAAACCATAACCGCAGGGCCCGAACAGACCAGACGCCAAATATTTCCGTCCCTTCTCAAAGGTCGGATAGGCATTTCCGATTGCGCAGTTGTTGCCAATATCGCTGGATATGATGGCGTCCTTCGGAAGGCCGGCCTGGATCGCGCGCCAGGCCTGCCTGGGTGACATGCGGCCGGCATCCCGTTTGCGTGCGTCCTCATTCCATGTGGTCCCGGGATCGTCCTCCTCATGATCCATGCTGGAGAGGGTCTGAAGCCATCTTGACTTGGTTGTATGGATCAATGCTTTCCGCTCCTCGCGGCCGGCATCTCCAGCCGAAGGTGAGAGCTGCGCCAGAATGCTCTGGGCAACGAGCTTGGCGTCGCCGCAAATGCCGACGGTAACCGGCTTGGTCAGGCCAATTCGGTCTGCATTGATATCGACCTGAATGATCCTGGCATTCCGCGGCCAGTAGTCGATGCCGTATCCCGGAAGCGTCGAAAACGGATTGAGTCTCGTTCCGAGAGCCAATACGACGTCGGCCTTCGCGATGAGCTCCATGGCAGCCTTCGAGCCATTGTAACCGAGCGGGCCAAGGGCAAGTCGATGGCTGCCGGGGAAGCTGTCGTTATGCTGATAGTTGTTGCAAACAGGCGCATCGAGCTTCTCGGCGAGTGCGATGCATTCAGGGATTGCGCCGCCAAGGACGACTCCCGCACCCGAAAGAATGACCGGGAATTTTGCTCCAGACAGCAACTTTGCCGCCTCGGCTACGGCGCTGACGCCGCCAGCCGGACGCTCGAACTCGACGATCGCCGGCAGGCTGACGTCGATGACTTGCGTCCAGAAGTCGCGGGGGATGTTGATCTGCGCGGGCGCTGACAGACGCTTCGCTTTTGAAATGACGCGATTCAAGACTTCCGCAACGCGTGCCGGATCGCGCACCTCTTCCTGATAGCCGACCATGTCGCGGAACAGCGCCATTTGCTCGACTTCCTGGAAACCGCCCTGACCGATCGTCCGGTTCGCCGCCTGTGGTGTGACCAGCAGCATCGGCGTGTGGTTCCAATAGGCTGTCTTTATGGGAGTGACGAGGTTTGTGATGCCTGGACCGTTTTGAGCGATGACCATCGCCATTTTTCCGGTGGATCGCGTATAGCCGTCGCAGACCAGACCGCCGTTGCTCTCGTGCGCAACATCCCAGAACGTAATGCCGGCTTTCGGAAACAGGTCGGAAATCGGCATGAATGCCGACCCAATGATGCCAAAAACATGCTCGATGCCGTGCATTTGCAAGACCTTCACGAAGGCCTCTTCCGTCGTCATTTTCATCGCTGTCTTCCTTGTTGATCGCTGGCTTTACCGGATGTCATCGACATTATTTTCCGCTTCTGCGGACATGCGAATTGCAATGAGGTTCAGGATTTGTCGCGAAAGATTTCGGTGAGCTCGCTCGCCGCGCGGCGCAGAACCGGCAGGTGGCGCCGACCCCCTTCGACCCCCATCCGCGCTTCCGGAGCCTGGATGGCGACGGCCGCGATCATTTCGGCGCCGCGGCCGAGCACCGGAACGCCAATGCAGACCACGCCTTTAAGGAATTCCTCGCGGTCGAAAGACACCTGTTCCTTGCGGATTTGCCGCAACTCCGTTTGCAGCCTCGCCGGATGCACGATGGTGCGCTCGGTATAGCGACGTAGCTCAAGATGCTGCAACAGGCGCCGCCGGCGCGGAGCCGGGGTGAGCGCGAGGAACAGCTTGCCGATGGCGCTGCAGTGGAGCGGCACGCGCGATCCGCTGCCAAACTGCAGCTGCAACGGCCAGTGATTGGCCTCGACCCGGTCGAGATACATCACTTCGCCGTTGACCAGCGTTCCGATATTGCAGGTCTCGTTCACCGTGTGCACCAAGCGTTGCAGCACGATGTGAGCTTCCGAATTGCGTACCGAGGCGGCGAGCGCGCCGAAAGCGAGCTTGGTCAGCCGGGAGCCTACCAACAGCCGCTTGCGGCCGGGCTCGCGCGCGAGATAGCCCTGCCCGACAAACCAATCGACGAGCCGATAGGCCGTCGCTTTCGGCAAGTCCAGCGCACCGATGATGTCAAGCATATCGACCGGCGGCAGCGATGTTGCCACGTGCTCCAGAATGGCGAACGAGCGTGCGGTCACCGCGAGCTTTTCTTTGCGTGCGCGCGGCGGCGGCCGATGCGTCAAACCGGGACTGTGAATATCGCCGGCGTCTGCCGCAGGCGTGGCGATGTTTCGTCGGAGACTCGTAGCGTTTGCAGCCATCGTTTCTCCTTACGCCGGCGCCGGCGCGCGTTTTTCGCGCCATTTCTGCACGAATGGAAGAATGAGAACGAGGACGGTGAGCCCCATCATTGTGCCGGCAATCGGACGGGTGAAGAACACGGTCCAATCGTTGGAGAAGCTGATCATCGAGTTCATGAACGCCTCTTCCGCCAGCGGGCCCAGGATGACGCCGAGCACCAGCGGCGCGATCGGAAACTTCCACCGCTCGAACAGGTACCCGAGAACGCCGAAGCCGATCATCAGCCACAGGTCGGTCACGCTGTTGCGGATCGAGAGCGCGCCGATGAAGCACAGGATCAGCACATAGGCAGAAACAATGGCTTCCGGAAAATCCAGGATTTTCACCAGCGGCCGGATGGCGAAGTAGCCGATCAGGCACATCAGCGCGAGGCCAAGGAACAGGGATGCGAACACCGTGTAGACCATGTCCGCGGAGGTTACGAGCACCTGCGGTCCCGGCTGGATGCCGTGCAGCATGAAGGCGCCGAGAATGATAGCGGTGGCGCCGCTACCGGGAATGCCGAGCGCGAGCAGCGGCACCAGCGCGCCGCCCACGGAGGCAGTGGCAGCAGCCTGCGGGGCGACAATACCTTCCGCGATGCCGGCACCCATCTCGTTCTTGCGGCTGCCAACCTGCAACTCGACGCCGTAGCTCACGAACGAGGCGATGGTGGCGCCGGCGCCCGGAATGATGCCGATCACGTTTCCAAGCAGAGTCGAACGTAGAAATGGCGCCCACAGCGCCAGCATTTCGCGCCAGGATGGCAGCTCGGTACGCGCATGCTCGATCTTCTGGATCGGCTTGCCGGCGAATCCGGTTTCCAGGCGCGACAAGACTTCGCCGACGCCATAAGCGCCGACCATGACCACGAGAAATTCGATGCCGTCGGCGAGCAGCGAAGAGCCGAAGGTAAATCGGTAGGCGCCGTAAATGGGATCGGTGCCGACGGTTCCGATCAGGAGACCGACGCTCAGGCTGATCAGCGCGTTGGCGAGCGCGCCGCGGCCAAGCGCGACCACGCTGCTCAGCCCAAACAAAAGGATGGCGAAATATTCCGGCGACGAGAACCGCAGCGCGAATTTGGCGAGCGGCTGGGTCAGCAGCACCATGATGATGGCGGAGATGGTGCCGCCGCCGAAAGCCGCAACGAGAGTCCAGCCGAGCGCCTTGGCCGGCTGGCCGCGCCGACCCATTGTGTAGCCGTCCCATAGCATGGGAACATCGATCGGCTCGCCGGGAATTCGGAACAGAATGGCGGTGAATGCGCCGCCGTAGGTGCCGGACACGTACATCGCGGTCAGCAGGACGATCGAGGCGGTGACGTCCATCTTGTAGGTGAACGGGAGCGCGAGGGCGACGCCCATGACCAGCGTCAACCCCGGCAGGACGCCGATCAGCAGCCCGAGAACAATGCCGATGGCCAGCATCGCCAGGTGCATCGGCGCGAGACAGTGGAGAAAACCGAGGCCGAGCTGGGTGATCTGGTCGAGCATGTCAGGGAGATCGCAATCACAGCCGCGGTATGAGGAAGAAAACATCGGTAACGTGATCAAACGGCGCAATGCCGCGCGGCAGCGACACGTAGGCAATGCGCAGGAACAGGACCCCGCAGAGGGTCGTCACGACCGCGCTGGTTGCCCAGATGGCACCGTGATTGCGATAGCGCCCGAGATACATGAAGGCCGCAAGAAAGATGAAGGTGCCGAGAATGAAGCCGAGCACGGGCACCAGGAGTGCGTAAACCGCAACGGCGACAATGCCGCCGATGAGCAGCAAAGGGAATTTCGGCGCATCCTCAGCCTCGCTTTCGCGATCGAGGATTTCGGCGATGCCGTGCCCTTCGTTGTGGCTGCCGGTGAGCCGGCGCACAATTTCGAACACACAGGCGGCCGCCATCAGCGCGATCGCCATGCGCGGCCACACCTGCGGACCGAGCTCGCCGGGGCGGGGCGTATATTCGATCCCACCCGCGTAGAGATAGAGCGCGACCGCCAACGCCAAGCCAAGCACATACGGCGCTATCGCGCGCGGCGAACCCTGGTGCATAGGCAACCTGCGTCGAAGCGATCAATGCGTCGCGACCGCCTTCTTCATGTCTTCCAGCTGCTCGTGGAGGTATTGCGCCGCCTTGTCCGCCGCGATGAAGCTTCCTTCCGCGGCGTATTGATCATGCAGGAACTTCATGTAGTCCGGCATGGCTGCAACCTTGGCCAGCACGTCGGAGAGTTTTTTGACGCGCTCGGGCGGTGTGCCGGCGCGCACGATGATCGCGCGAAACTGTGGCAGTGCAACCGGGATGCCGAGCTCGTAGCTTGACGGGATATCCTTGAAGGCGGGCAGACGCTCCTTCCCGAAGATAAGCAGCGGACGCATCTGCTTATTGCGAATGAAGGAGGCGACGTCGCCCGCCTGTTCATAGAGTGCGTCGGCATGTCCGCCGAGGATGGAGACGTAGCGTTCGCTCGGCTTGGAAAAAGGCACCTGAACGAATTTGATGCCTTTGACGCGCTCGATCGTGCTGATGGAGAAATCATCGACGCTGCCGAAGCCAAGCGTCGCAATTTTTAGCTTGCTGGAATTGGCGCGCGCATCATCCTCGAGCTCCTGCCAGGTCTTGAAGCGGCTGTTCTGAGCGACGAAGATGAACGACGGGCCCTGGAGCATGACCGCCACCGGCGTGATCTCGTCAATGGTCCAGCGCGGATCCTTGCCGGCGAGCAGAGCGTGGCTGTCGGCAATGTAAACGGCGGCGGAATAGCCGTCGGCTGGCGCGGAAAGAAGCTTGGCCATCCCGGTCCCGCCGGTTGCGCCCGGCACGTTGATCACCGGAATGCCTTGCCCAAGCAGTGGTTCGGCCAGTTTGCCGATCAGGCGCGCGAGCTGGTCGGCGCCGCCGCCGGGCCCCCACGGGACAATCAGCTCAAGCGGACGTTCGGGATATTCGGCGCCGACCGCAAGCCCGCTCAGTGATGCTCCGATCACAGCGCCAGCACTCGCCAATGCCAATCTGCGTGTCAGCTGCATCGATGATTTCCTGGCGACGCCGGCTTTGCGCGGGCGACAATTTCCATCGATAATTTCCCATGGAATGAGACTGAACTTCTCATAGATAAGCAGAAGCGCGCTGCCGGCGCAACGTCGCCGGCGCGGCTCACGGTCTCGGCGCGCGGCGGCTACCCTGATCGATGCTCGATCGGGACATAGGGCCGAGCTTCGGGTCCGCTATAGAGCGTCAACGGCCGGATCAGGATGTTGTTGTCCAGCTGCTCGAGAACCTGCACGACCCAACCGGGCATGCGACCGATCGCGAAGATGGGAACGAACAGGTCGCGTCGAATGCCGAGAAGGTGATAAACGACGCCGGAATAGAAATCGACGTTGACGTTGACGCCGTGCCGTGCGTAGGGCGCCATTGCCTGCACAACCGCCTGCAAAATCTCGTACCAACGCGGCTCGCCCATTTCCTTCGACAGCCGCTCGACGCCGGCGCGCATATGGCGCGCGCGCGGATCCTCGGCGCGGTAGACACGGTGGCCGAACCCGGTGACGGCCTCGCCCGCCCTGCGCTTTTCGCGAACGTAACCGGCGGCGCGGGAGGCGTCGCCGATCTCTTCGGCCATTTTCATCACGTCCTCGGCGGCGCCGCCGTGCGCGGGGCCGGACAAGGCGGCAATGGCGGCGGTCATGGCGGCGTGCAGATTAGCCTCGGTGCCGATGACGACGCGGGCCGCAAAGGACGAGGCGTTGGAGCCGTGCTCGGCATGGAGAATGAGATCGCGATCGATCAGTTGGGCTGCGTCGCTGCTCGGTTTCTCTCCTTTCAGCATCCACAGCAAATTGGCCGCATGCGACAGATTTCCGTCCGCGGGCACCGGCGGCTGACCATCGCGCAGGCGCGAATGCGTCGCCACGATGACGGGCACTTGCGATGTCAGCCGCACCGCCTTGCGCAGCGTGGCTTCGCGTGAATTGTTGGACGTCTCCGAATCGAATGCCGCAAGGGCCGAGACGGCCGTGCGCAACACGTCCATTGGATGCGCCGATTTCATTATCGTGATGACGTCGCGGATCGGATCCGGGAGCTTGCGGGCAGCCTTGAGCTCATCAACGAATGAGGCAAGCTGTTGTCGCGTCGGCAACTCGCCGTGCAGCAGCAACCATGCGGCCTCCTCGAAAGTCGAGCGCTCGGCCAGGTCGTGGATGGAGTAGCCGCGGTAGCGCAGCTCACCTGCTTTGCCGTCGATGAATGTGCATGGCGAACGATCGAAATAGACCCCGATCAGTCCGCGCTAAATCTTGATCGCCTCGGCTGTTTCAGTCATTGATGCCCTCCTTGTGCGCGACCTCCCGCATATCGCTGCGCTCATGCGGGCTACGATGCTGTTGCATATTCAGCGAGGCAGGAGCTCTTGTAGCCCGGATGAGCGCGCTTGCGCGACATCCGGGGTTTCGTCTGGGTTCTTGCTCGCTTCTCATCTGGTGAGACTGGATGAAACTGATCGAGCAGCTTTTTGATACCGCACGTCGCCGGTCTCTGAAAGTCGTGCTTCCGGAAGGCGAAGACGCGCGTGTGCTTGCCGCGGCTGTGCGGCTTAAGCGCGAGCGCATCGCGACACCGGTTGTGCTCGGCGCCGCCGAGGCAGTTGCGAAGGCCGCCACGGAGGCCGGGATCGGTCTCGACGGCATCGAAGTCCTCGACCCGCGAACCGATACCCGGCTTGCTTCGTACGGCGCGCTGTGCGCCAGCGCGCGCGCGACGATGACGCCGGCGATGGGCACGCGCCTCGTCGCCAAGCCACTGTATTTCGCCGGCATGATGGTTCACCAGGGCGACGCGCACGCCATGGTGGCAGGTGCCGTCAATCCGACGCGCCGCATCATCGAGGCGGGGCGCATGACGGTCGGGCTCGCACCAGGCATTGCGCTGCCATCGAGCTACTTTCTGATCGTCGTGCCGAATTTCCTTGAGCAAGGTCCGCGCGCGTTCGTCTTTGCTGATTGCGCCGTGAATGCCGATCCAACGGCCGAGGAGCTATCCGCCATCGCCATCGCGTCCGCGCAAAGCGCCGAGGCTCTCCTCGGCGAGCCTGCCCGGGTCGCCATGCTTTCCTTCTCCACCAAGGGAAGTGCGCAGCATGCTCTGATCGATAAGGTGCGCCAGGCAGTGGCCTTGGTGCGCGAGCGCGCCCCCACATTAGCTGTCGACGGCGAATTTCAAGCTGACGCGGCCTTGGTGCCCTCGGTCGCGCAGAAAAAGCTGAAAGAGCCCGGCGCGGTCGCCGGACGCGCCAACGTGCTTATTTTCCCGAACCTCGACGCCGGCAATATTGGTTATAAGCTCACGCAATGGATGGGCGGCGCCAAGGCGTTCGGACCGTTCTTACAAGGCTTCGCAAAGCCGATCAGCGATCTTTCGCGGGGCGCGAGCGCCGACGATATCGTGACGACCTGCGCGGTCGTTTTGACCGCGGCGGGGTGAGCGTGCGCCATCCCAACGAAGAACTTCAGAATCACGATACTTTGAGGATCGCGCATGTCGCCATGCGAAGCTGATTTCGTAATCGTGGGAGCCGGCTCGGCGGGATGCGTGCTGGCTAACCGGCTCTCCGCAGGCGGGCGCCATCGCGTGGTAATGCTCGAAGCCGGACCGCGCGACCGCAGCCTTTGGATTCACTTGCCGATCGGTTACGGCAAAACCATGTGGGACCCCACCGTCAACTGGAAGTTCTACACCGACCCTGACCCGAACATGGACAACCGCCGCATCTACTGGCCGCGCGGCCGGTGCCTGGGCGGTTCGAGCTCGATCAATGGGCTGATCGTCGTACGCGGCCAGCCGGCTGATTACGATCACTGGCGCGATCTCGGCAATTCCGGCTGGGGCTGGAACGACCTCCTTCCATATTTCGTGAAGCTCGAAAGCAATCCCGATCTTGGCGCGAACCAGCTCCACGGCACCGGCGGACCGCTCGATGTCAGCAGCATTCGCCAGAAGGACGAGCTGATCGAGGCGATCATCGCCGCCGCGCAAGCGTGCGGAGTGCCGCGCACCGAGGATTTCAACGGCGCGTCCCAGGAGGGCGTCGGCTACTACCAATTGACGACGAAGAACGGCTGGCGCGCAAGCGCCGCGACCGCCTATCTGCGTCCGGTGCAGCGCCGCTCGAATCTCACCGTGATCACCGGCGCGCACGCGACCCGCATTCTGCTCGATGCCGGCCGCGCCGCGGGTGTTGCCTATCGCAGTGGAGGCGAAGAGCGGCAAATCCACGCCCGCGCGGGAGTTATTCTGAGCGCCGGCGCCATCCAGTCACCCCAGCTCCTCATGCTCTCGGGGATCGGTCCGGCGCAGCATCTGCGGGACTTCGGCATCCCGGTGGTGAAGCAGGTCGCTGCCGTTGGAGCAAACCTGCAAGACCACCTGCAGGTCCGTCTTATCTACCGGTGCGCGAAGCCGATCACGACGAATGATGCGCTGCGCACCCTATCTGGCCGGATGCGAATGGGACTCGAATGGCTATTGTTCCGCAGCGGTCCGCTGGCGATCGGCATCAATCAGGGCGGGCTGTTCACCCGTGTCCTGCCGACTTCGTCGAACGCCAGATGTCCAGTTCCACATCGCGACCCTGAGTGCCGACATGGCAGGCGGGAAGGTGCACGACTTTTCCGGATTCACGCTTTCCGTATGTCAGCTGCGGCCGCAGAGCCGGGGCACGATCAGGCTCGCCGCCGCCGATCCGGTTGTGCCGCCGAGCATCCGAGCCAACTATCTGGCGAGCGAGACCGACCGCACATGCGTCGTTGCTGCGATGAGATTCGCGCGGCGGCTGGCGTCAACTCCGCCCTTGCAGGAGCTATGTCGCGGCCGAGGTCTTGCCAGGCTCTGAGGCGACCGCCGATGCGGACCTGCTTGCTTTCGCGCGCCGCCATGGGGCGACGATCTTCCATCCGTCCGGGACCTGCCGCATGGGCGCCGACGAAGATTCCGTCGTCGATCCACGTCTGCGCGTGCGCGGGGTGGAGCGCTTGTGGGTCGCCGATTGCTCGATCATGCCCACTCTTGTGTCCGGCAACACCAACGTGCCTGCGATCATGATCGGCGAGAAGGCGGCGGACATGATCCTGGCGGACGCGCAACGCCGCACATGAGCGTGCGCCAGCCTGCGCATGCACCGATGCTGAGGGTCCAGCGAGCTGTGGCCCCTTCAAACGCACTTTGCGCTGTGGCAGGTTGATGCGCACGAGATGTTTTTGCCGCTGGAGGTGGACGATGCGCTTCCCCGCCATAGTCGCTGGCGCCGTGACTTTGATGGGCCTTCTCGCGGCGCCGGCGTACGCCGAGAAGCGCGTGGCTCTGGTGATCGGCAACGCCGCCTATCGTGTCATGCCGCGACTGGTCAATCCCAAGAATGATGCCGAAGATATCGGCAAGGCGCTGCGCGGCCTCCAGTTCGAAACGGTGGTCGCGACCGATCTTGACCGTAGCGGCATGAACGAAGCGCTTGACCGGTTTACGCGCGTCGTCGAGGGGGCCGACATCGCGGTTGTCTACTACTCCGGCCACGGCATGCAGTTCGCCGGTGCGAACTATCTTCTACCGGTGGAGGCGCGCCTCGAAAATGCGGCCGATGTGAACCGGTTCCGGCTGATGCCGGTGGATGATGTTCTTGAGGCGCTGAAAAATGTGCGCGGGGCTTGGATCCTGGTTCTCGACGCCTGCCGAAACAACCCGGTCGAAGACGACCTGAAAAGGCAACTGGCGTCCGTTTCAGGCGCGAGCCGGGATGCCGCGATGACGCGGGGTTTGGCTCGCTCGTCCGCAGGCAATGGGTTGTTGGTAGCCTATGCGACGCAGGCGAACGATGTGGCCTCGGACGGTACGGCGCGCAACAGTCCATTCACAGCGGCATTCGTCAAGCATGTTGGCACGCCCGATATTGATCTGCGGCAGATGCTGTTCAAGGTGCAGGACGAGGTCGCTCGCACAACGCAGGGAAAGCAGCGGCCGGAGCTTTCGATCTCGCTCATTGGCGAGTTCAAGCTGCAGGTAACGGTGGCGGCAGCCGCCCCAGAAGGACCAAAGCCCCCCGTCGCACCGTCACCACCGATCGATCCCGCCGAGCGCGCCTGGGCGGCGACAAAAGACACCGTGAGCGTAGCGGTGCTGGAGGAATTTGTCCGGCAGTTTGGCGCCACAGTCTACGGCGCCATTGCACGCGCACGGCTGGACGAATTGAAGAAAAGCCAAATTGCCTTGGTCACGCCGCCGGCTCCCGCACCGCCGCATGATCTCTGCGGCTCCGCGACCTCGACGGTATCGTTGTCGTCGCGTTCGGCGACGCCTTTGTCGACAGCCGAAGAATGCGCGCTAAAACCGAAGGATGTGTTCAGGGAATGCGACAAGTGCCCGGAGATGGTGGTGGTGCCGGCAGGCAGCTTCATTATGGGCTCGCCGCCGAGCGAAGCGTATCGTCAAGAGTGGGAAGGGCCGCAACACGCCGTGAAGATCGCCAAGCAATTCGCAGTCGGAAAATTTCATGTGACCGTCGATCAGTTTGCAGCGTCTATAGCGGAGACAGGCCACGACGCCGGAACGAAGTGCTGGACGTTCGAGGCCGGAAAGGCTGCGGAGCGACAGGGACGTTCCTGGCGCAATCCCGGCTTTGCGCAAAGCGGCTCATATCCGGCAGGGTGCTTGAACTGGAATGATGCGAACGCCTACGTCAACTGGCTGAGCAGGAAGAACGGGCAAGAGCTACCGGCTGCTGACAGAGGCGCAATGGGAATACGCCGCGCGTGCAGGGACAACGACGCGTTATTTCTTCGGCGACGAGGAGAAGGATTTTTGCCGCTACGGCAATGGCGCCGATCAGACCGGGAAAAGCAAAGTCAACGGCGCGCAAGGCTGGATAATCGTGCCGTGCAGTGACGGCCATGCCTATGCTGCGCCGGTAGGGAGTTTTTCGCCGAACGCTTTCGGGCTGCACGACATGCACGGGAACGCCTGGCAGTGGCTGGAGGATTGCTGGCACGAGAATTACCAGGGAGCTCCAGCGGACGGCTCGGCCTGGGTATCCGGAGACTGCGGTGGCCGGCTAATTCGCGGCGGTTCCTGGGGCTGGGGTCCGAAGTACCTGCGCGCCGCCGGCCGCTTCGCGGACGTCCCCGACCGCCGATGGGACGCCTACGGCATCCGGCTGGGGAGGATGCTTAACCCATGATCCAGCACTTTGGTCATCGCGCGCCAAGTCCGTATCAAATCGCGATGCAATTTTTGCAGGGCTATGCCACCTCGGACAACATGTGGCGCGCGATCATCTCGACAAAGGCGGAACGTGTGAGCTTACGCCGCGCCGCTTCTTCGTCGAGCGCCGCCAGGATGCCGGAGTCGATGGACAAGTTCGCTTTGATCGGTTTGCCCGTCTCGCGCACCAGCGGCACGGCGGCAAGCGTCGCCCTACTTGGCGCCGCTCCAGGCTCTCACCAATCCTCCGGGACCTAACACGTGCGCGGGGTGGAGCGCTTGTTGGTCGCCGATTGCTCGATCATGCCAACCCTTGTTTCCGGCAACACCAATGTGCCGGCGATCATGATCGGCAAGAAGGCGGCGGACATGATCCTGTAAGAAACACCGCCGCCTATGCCGTCTCTGAAATCCCGCGGCTGAGGACGGCGCCGATAATGCCGGCGAGCGCGATCATCGTCAGCACGGCGACGAAGCCCCCCAACGCGAAGGCGGTGGCGCCGCCGGCAACGCCGGCGCTGCCGCCAAGAAAGGTGCAGGCGTTGACAATGCCCGAACCCTGCCCCACTTGCGCGGGCGAAAGAGCCGACAGCGCCAGCCGTGGTGCCAAGGCATAAGGCACGGCCAGACCGGCGCCCATCACGAAAAACCCGATTGCCAGAATGACCATCCCGCCTCCGGCGACGGCCACGCCGATGACGGCACTGGCGATCGCGATCAGCGCCATGCCGCCCGTCATGGCGTTGCGCAGCCCGACCCGTGCCGCCACGGCGGAAGCTGACAGCGCGAGCGCAAGCAGTGCCGCGCTCAGCGGCAGCAGCGAGGCGCCCGCCGCCAGCGCCGTGAGGCCGAGTCCTTCCCGGCTCTGCGCATAGAGGTTGAAGTAGAGCAGCAGGCTCATGATGCTGAACATCGACAGCGAGCCGATGCCCAGGCCCATAACGAATGCGCGCCGCGCGAAGAAGCTCAGGTCGACCAGCGGCGCCTCGGCACGCGACTCCACGGACAGCAGCAGGAAGAAAGCGGTTGCCGCCAGCACGAACGGGCCGACAACGGCGAGCGGTGCCGCACCCGCATGGGGCACTGCATGCAGCCCGAAGACCAGCGACACCATCAACGTGGCCAGCAAAACAAAGCCGATCCAATCCGCGCGCCGGCTTTGCGTACCGTAAGCGCGCGCGGTCGCCGAGCCTGCGGCGGCCAGACCGGCAATGGCGGTTAACATGAGCGGCACGTTGAGCCAGAAGATCACGCGCCAGCCTGTGACGTGCGTGAGCGCGCCGCCCAGCAGCGGCCCGATGCTGAAGCCGAGCATCAGGAACCCGGTCCAAGCGCCGATCGCTGCTGCCCTGCGCTCCGGCGCCGCGCTGGTGTCGACCGCAGCCAGAGTGCTGGGCACTGCGAACGCTGCCGCGAGGCCCTGCAAGGCCCGTCCGGCCAGCAGCTCCGTTTGTGTGCCGGCGGCGGCAATGATGCAGGACGCGACGCCGAACAGCGCCAATCCGGCCATCGATGCCAGCCGTGCGCCAAACCGATCCGCCGCCTGGCCGCCGAGCACGATGCAGGCCGCGGAGACGACCAGATAGGCATTGACCGCCCATTGCACGCCGGCTGAGCTGAGGAAAAGCTCGGTCCGCATGGTCGGCAAGGCGGCCATGATCGCCGTGCTGTTGGCGCCGACCGCGAGCATCGCCAGACACGACGACCACAGGACCGACGCGAACCCTGTTCGCTGGTTCAACGTCACCACGTTCACGCTACTGGTCATTGCCGCGATTGTCAGGTGCAAAGATATCCGTCGAGGATTGTATCGTCGGAAATTCCGGCACCAGCGGCGTTAGGTTGTTGCGCGCCTGATTTTGGCAGCCCATACATCGCCTCGATGGTGCGCAGGACGTTGACGTGAGTGATGCCTTTGCCCTCGGAATATATTCCCGGCTTGACATGTGCCCCGGCGAAAATCGTCACAATTCGATTCCGTAGATCGAGCAAATACTCGTTGTAGGTATCGAGCGGGGGGTATGTCGTAATCGGACTGCACCGTCGGATTGGTGAGACCTTGATATCTACGCTTGTCGTCGTTCTCGTCGAACGTGACGATGAGAAGGCTGTTGTGACTCTTCGCCCATTGATAATAGCCATCGAGGTTTTCTCGCAGCCAGGCATCGCCCGCCGGAATGCTTTGTGCTGGTTCGCCGTTATGCATGTCGTGATCGAGGTTTGGGATAACGACAGCAACGGTCGGCAGCGTGCCATAGTCGGTTGGGAAGTCCGCGAATCGCAAGTTGGACGAAGTCTCGACCGTCGTGCCGTTGGGGACGTTGGCGAAACTGATCCAGGGGACGTGCTTGCGGCCATAGACGCAGCTTCTTCCCTGGCAATTTGGTGGATCAAAGTCAACCTGCGAGCCAATGGCCGGCAGGCTCTCGGCGTAGCCTTTGAACGAGAGGCCTTTCTTGATCAGTTGCTCGCCCAGATTGCTCGCGGTGAACGGGTAGTTGGGATGATTGGCAGCACTTGGCACCTGATCGGAAAAGCCGACATTTTGATTGCTGCCGGAGAACAGCCAGAAATAGTTTCCCTGGCTGTAATGCTCCTCGCCAAACATCTGGCTGATGACAGCGCCCTCCGCTGCCAGTTTCCGAATATATGGCGCGTCGAGCCGGCCGCCGAGGATTTGCTCAACATCCTTGTTCTCTTCGATGACGATGACGATGTGATCATAGACAGGCAGCGTTGATGGCCAGGCGATCCCATCCGCAGCCAGCGTCGGCCCGCATGCAAGCAAGGCAAATGCGCCCACCGTCATCCGCATTGTCACACCCCAGAGCATGTTCCGCTCGGCGAATCACATGTTCGCTTTCAATGACCGGGCTCGTCCCCGCCATCCCACGTCTTCACTCTGCGGCGAGACCGTAAAAGACATGGATGCCCGCAACAAGTGCAGGCATGACATCGTCTGGTGCTTTCTGAGGCCAGGCGCCAATTCGCCTTGGATCAATTCAAGGAGGCGACAACTCGCTGAGCGGAGGATTGGCCAGCACCACCGATGACTCGATCTGTCGCTCTGGCACGCTCCAATACGATTTGAGCAGCGCGGTTCTTCTGAGCCGGGGAGACTAGCTTGAACTCGTAGCGCTCATAGAAACGGATCGCCCAGTCTGCGGCAGCCCAGGTGCCGACCAGCATACGCCGCGTGCTCAGGAGCCGCAGATGCCTGACCAGCGCGCCGCCGATCCCGCGCCGCTGGCTGCCTGGGCGGGTATAAGCGTGACGAATCAGGTCGACCTCACTTACCGACTGGAGACCCATTACGCCGATGAGGGTCTCACTCTCCTCATAACCCCAGAACACAACGTTGGCGGCGATCTCGCTCTCGATCCCCTCTCGAGGCATGTAGGGCTCGTGCCAGCAATCGCCCGGGATCACCCCCCGATAGGCCTCAGCGGCAGCGTTGATGATCGCGACGATCGCGGCGCGCTCGTCATCTCGACAGAGTCGGACGTTGCTCATGATAGTCTCTGGACGGGACCAAAAATCCAGTTTCCCCCGCAATGTTGCGCATCGTCGAAGAAGGACACGCTTATTCGATCACCTCGTCCGCCGCCACTTGCAGGGTTTGCGGCACGGTGAGACCGAGCGCTTTAGCGGTCTTGAGGTTGATCACCAGCTCGAATTTCGTCGGCTGAAGAACAGGCAGATCGCCGGGTCGAGCGCCCTTTAGAACCCTGCCGGTGTAGACTCCGGTTTGGCGATACGCATCAGTAATGCTGGTGCCATAGCTTATAAGACCGCCGATGTCGGCGAACTCGCGCCACTGATAGATCGCGGGAATCGCATGGCGCGCAGACAGCGCGACGAGTCTGTCCCGTTGACTGTCGAAAAAGGGATCGCCGCTGACAATGACCGCACCCGCACGCTGTTGTGCAAGTATGGCGAAGGCGTCGTCGATTTCCTGCGGTGTGGCGGCATTCAGCACCCGGACCTGCCGTCCTAAGGCGGGCGCCGATCCTATCACGTCCTTCGATTCCGACTCAAAATAGGGACTAGTGGGATTTGCGAGCATTGCGATCACGGCGGGCGCGGGAACCAACTCGTGCAGTATTGCCAATCGCTTTGGCGCCAATTCTACAGTGATCATGTTTATGCCCGTCACGTTACCATCCGGCCGGTTCATGCTGGCAACGAGACCAAACGTGATCGGGTCGCCGGCGCTGACGAAAACAATCGGAATTGTTGATGTCACCGCCTTCGCTGCAAGTCCTGAGTGAGCTCCTCCTACCGCAGCGATCACGGCCACCTGACGGCGAACCAAATCGGACGCCAGCGTGGGCAATCGATCGTATTGAAGCTCCGCCCAACGGAATTCGATCACCAGATTTCTGCCTTCAACATAGCCGGCTTCGTTCAAGCCTCGGGTAAATGCATCCGTGACATACTTTGCCTCACCGGGCGATCTGGTGCTGAGATAACCGACCGTTGCGATCGGCGGTTGCTGTGCGCGTACCGAGAGTGGCCACGCTGTAGTGCCGGCGAGGAACGTGATGAATTCCCGCCGCTTCAATTGAATTGACCGCATGTGCGCCCACCGGTTCGAGGACCGCACGCATCCTATTCGAAATGGGTATCGCAGTCAGGGGGCTGTGACCTACTTCTAGTGCGCCGAGAGACCTATGGAAGGTTGGCTTCTGGCACATCGCGTCGTTCGCCGCGGCGCATCGATTTGACAGCAATTGAACCTCATTTCCTGTGGCGGCCAAAACTAAGTGACGCGCACGACGATATGGTGCCTGAAGCCGCCGTTGACCGATGGGCCGACGCTATCGCGACGTTCAACACCCGCGAATTCGCCGGCGGCGCCAGCGAATTTGGGTTCGCTGTCCTGAATCCGGCAGGCATCCCGAGAAGACTATGAAATGAGAACGAGCAGCAATTACGCTCTCCGCTTGCCGGCTTCTCTCAAAAGAGCGCTCGAGGAGGTTGCTCGGGAAGGCGGCACGAGGCCGAACCAGTTCATCGTCAGTGCGGTCGCAGAAAAACTCGCGGCGCCGAAGACGGCGGGCTATTTCGCGAAGCGTGCCGCTCGCGCTGATTTTCGCGCCTTCGACCATTTGATGAAACGTCTTGGCGGCGAGGCTCCGTAGTCCGACAATGAGACGCCGGAGAAATATTGTAAAAAGAAGTCCGCGAGACGCTGAGGGGAAATCGGTCGCAAATGACCCATATCGGACATAAGCGGCGCAGAATAGTGCATCGCATGCTCGGCTCTGATCTCGGTTCAAACCCCTCTTAACGTCGGCACGCATGTGGTACCTTTCGCTGCTCCTGACGTGATCCTGAGCGTCGTGGGAGAGCTTCATGAGAGCGTGGCCGCTCGTCGCAGCCCCTACGTTGATGGAATGGCCGTTCGCTTCGCCCATGCAGCGGGCGAAATGGCAACGATGACCACACGCCTACGCAAGACGCCGAAGCTCAAGCGACGCAAGGGGGGGACGCCTGCGTGGCGCCGTCGCTCGGCAGCCGATTTGCAGAGGCAACTCGACCAGCGAACCCACGAGCTCGCCGAGGCCGTCGGACAGCAGGCAGCGACAGCGGAGGTTCTGAAGATCATCAGTACTTCGCCTCGCGAACTTCAGCCCGTGCTGGAGGCTGTCGTCAGGAGCGCCGCGCACTTCTGCAAAGCCGAAGACGTGACCATTTTCGAACTCGATGGGCAGGACCTACGTGCGGTGGCCCACTGGGGTGCGATCCCGCAAGACATCGGCATCCGCTTCCCGTGTTCGCGCGGGCATGTGGCAGGCCGCACCGTTCTTGAGCGCAAATCAGTTCACGTACTCGACCTTCAAGCTGAAGCGGAGGAATTTCCCGGAGGAAGTGCTTTCGCGAAGCGTTTTGGACAGCGAACGACGTTTGGCGTCCCATTGCTGCGCGAGGGAGAGGCGATTGGAACAATTCAGCTTCGACGCGCCGAAGTGAATCCGTTTACGAATGAGCAGATGGCGTTGCTTGGTACCTTTGCCGCGCAGGCAGTCATCGCCATTGAGAATACGCGGTTGCTCAACGAGTTGCGCCAGCGTACCGTCGACTTGAGCGAGGCGTTGGAGCAGCAAACCGCAACTTCAGAGGTGCTGCGAGTCATCGGCAGCTCGCCCGGCGAACTGGAGCCGGTATTCCAGGCCATGCTTGAGAACGCCACGCGGCTTTGTGAAGCCAAGTTCGGCACTATGTACTTCCGCGAGGGAGATGCTTTCCGTGCTGTTGCGATGCACGGTGCGCCGCCGGCCTATATGGAAGCGCGGCTGCACGCGCTTGTGCGCCCTGGTCCGACTACCGGCATTGGCCGCGTCATGCAAACGAAGGATGTTGTCCAGATCGAGGATGCCGCCGCGGATCGGGGCTATGCCGACCGCGATCCCATGCGAGTTTCCGCGGTGGAACTGGGCGGCATTCGAACCTTGCTAGACGTTCCGATGCTCAAGGAAAATGAGTTGATTGGCGCAGTCGCGATCTATCGCGAAGTCGTGCGTCCATTCACCGATAAGCAGATTGAACTAGTCAAGAACTTCGCCGCCCAGGCCGTCATCGCCATTGAGAACACGCGGCTGCTCAACGAGCTGCGCGAATCGCTGCAGCAGCAGACCGCTACCGCTGACGTGCTTAAGATCATCAGCCGCTCGACCTTTGATTTGCAGACCGTGCTCAACACGCTGGTCGAGTTGGCGGCGCGGCTCTGCGAGGCGGATCATGCATTGCTTTTCCGGCGTGATAATGAAACTTGTTATCTTGCGGCTAATCACGGCCGCTCGCGCGAATTCGAAGAGTACTTCAAGCAGCATCCCATTCGGATCGACCGAGGATCGGTGACCGGACGAGCTGCCATTGAGAGCAAGGCAGTCCACATTCCAGACGCTCTGATTGATCCGGAATACACCATGACTGAGCTTATAAGGCTTGACCCCTATCGCACGATGCTTGGGGTGCCGCTTTTGCGAGAGGGTAGTCCGATTGGCGTGATCTCGTTAACGCGGGCCACGGTGCGGCCGTTTACGCAACGGCAAATCGATCTCGTCACTATCTTCGCCGACCAAGCGGTGATCGCGATCGAGAACGTCCGCTTGTTCGACGAAATCCAAGATAAGGGCCGCCAGCTCGCCGAGGCGAGCCAGCACAAGTCGCAGTTCCTTGCCAACATGAGCCATGAACTACGCACACCGCTCAATGCCATTCTTGGCTACACCGAGCTGATCACCGACGGAATTTATGGGGCGCCGCCGGAAAAGATGCACGCTGTGCTCAAGCGAGTCGAGAGCAACGGTAAACATCTGCTTGGGCTGATCAATGCCGTGCTCGACCTCTCCAAGATCGAGGCCGGCCAGCTCGCGCTCGATCTGGCCGATTATTCGCTGCAGGACATCGCCCAGACCGTCTACGGCGCGGTCGAGCCGCTCGCCGCCGACAAGAAGATTGCGTTCAAAGCAGAGGTAGCGCCCAACATGCCGCGCGGCCGCGGCGACGAGCGCCGCTTGACGCAGGTGCTGCTCAATCTGGTCGGCAATGCGATAAAATTCACCGATGTAGGCGAGGTGGTGCTCAAAGCCAGTGCGAGTAACGGGTCGTTTAATGTGTCAGTGCGCGATACCGGCCCCGGCATCTCCGAGACCGACCAGGCCAAGCTGTTCAAGGAGTTCCAGCAGGCCGACAATTCAATCACACGCAAGAAAGGTGGCACTGGCCTCGGCCTCGCCATATCAAAGCGCATCATCGAGATGCATGGGGGCAAAATCTGGGTCGAATCCCTTGTCGGCAAAGGCTCGACGTTTTTCGTCACAGTCCCGATTCAGGCACAGGCGCAATCCAAGGCAAATTGAAGGTCCATGCCAGCTCTTGGCACCAAGTGTAAGTGCTGTCCTGTCCGAGGTATGGCCGCTCCCAAAGGTACTGCGGACGCGATGTGCGCGCGGTAAGGACTTCAGCCCGTGACCCATCAGCGACATTGGCTGTGCACTGCGGCAATGGTTTTGGTGCCGGTTTCGCCCCTACCAAAGTACTCGTTTGAGCAGATACGATGCTGTCTTCTGAGCTTGAGCGCGGATATGCGGCGACGTGAGTTCATTACGCTTCTCAGCGGCGCGGCGACCGCATGGTCGCTCGCGGCGCGCGCACAGCAGCCGGCGATGCCGGTGATTGGATTTCTCAGCGTCACGTTCGCTGGCCAACAGCCCCAATGGTTGGCCGCATTTCGAACAGGCCTCAGTGAAACTGGTTATGTCGAGGGCCATAATGTGTCGATCGAGTACCGTTGGGCGGAAGGTCAATACAGTCGATTGCCGGAGTTAGCAGTCGATCTAATCAGTCGTCATGTGAGCGCTATTGTCACGCTGGGCAGCGCTCCCGCTGCGCTCGCCGCGAAAGCTGCGACCATGACCATCCCAATAGTGTTCAGTGTCCCTGAAGATCCAGTCAAGCTCGGTCTTGTTGCGAGTCTGCCGCGGCCGGGTGGCAACGCGACGGGGATCAATTATTTCCAGAGTGAAATTGTGACCAAGCGGCTGGGACTCTTGCATGAGCTGGTGCCCAAGGCCGTTCGCATTGCCGTGCTGGTCAATCCGGCCAATGCCCCGACTGCCGAGGCCACGCTCCGCGACATACCAGAGGCCGCGCGCGCCCTCGGACTGCAAATCCAGGTCCTGAACGCGAACAATGGCGACGAGATTGATGCTGCCTTCACAACGCTTGTAAGCGATCACGCCGACGCGCTCCTCGTTGCCCCCGATACGTTTTTCGCCACCCGGCGCGTGCAGTTTGCCATCCTGTCGGCGCGCCACTTAGTTCCGACAATATATACGGTGCATGAATATGCCGAAGCGGGTGGCCTGATCAGCTACGGAGCTGATGTTACCGATGCTGTTCGCCAGCAAGGTGTGTACGCTGGGCGAATTCTGAAGGGAACCAAGCCGGCGGACCTGCCAGTGGTACAAGCGACCAAATTTGAGCTTGTGATCAACCTCAGGACCGCGAAAGCAATTGGCTTGGAGGTACCTGCGACACTCCTCTCGCGTGCCGACGAGGTGATCGAATAGGCGACGCGGTTTGTTGCACTGCATACGTCCGCCAATGGCACATCGCGTCTTTCGCTGTGCATCAATTCGACAACACCGAAGGTTTGGCGGACTTGCAGATTGGCGACATTCGTTGAATTTAAATCTCAGCAATTGCATTCATGTCGGGTCGAACGTCTTGTGTGCGGCCGACGGAACTGTCGGAACGCATCGTTCTTCTGTTTGGGCATGATCTTTTCCGAAAACCGGTTTCCACCCTCGGGTCAGGCCCGCGGGCAGGCTTTTTCGGATCATGCTCACGTCGTCAGGATGCCGCCGTCTACCGGGATGACAGCCCCGGTGATGAAGCCGGCGCGATTCGAGGCAAGAAACGCCACCAGATCGGCGATATCGGAGGTCGCGGCAAGCCGGCCCAACGGAATCCGCGCAGTGATGCGTTGCCGCATCTCCGCGGTGAGCTTGGAGCGCGTCATCGCGGTCTCGGCGACCGCGGGGGCGACCGCATTGACGGTGATCCCGTGAGGGCCCAGTTCGCGCGCAAGTCCCATTGTCAGCGCAACGACGCCGGCCTTCGAGGCGCCATAGAGCGCGTTGCCGAGGGAGCCGCCGCCGCGCATCGCGGCCACGGACGCGATGTTGACAATGCGTCCGCGTCGCTGGGCAGTCATCAAAGGAATTGCCGCCTTTGCGCAATAAAGGACACCGGAGAGATTTACGCGAACGACGCGCTCCCATTCGGAGACCGCGACATCGACGGCCGGGCCGCTCGACAGGATGCCGGCGCCGTTGACCAGGATGTCGAGACGTCCGTCGGTCCGGCGCAGTCGCTCGAATGCCTGTGCAACCGCGGCCGGATCGCCGACGTCGATCTCGAGGGACCGCGCCTGCAACCCCTCGGCGGTCAGCGCCGCCGCCGCGCGATCGGCGGCAACGCCGTCGCGGTCGGCGATCGAGACCAGGCAGCCTTCAATCGCCAGAGCGCGCGCGATGGCTTCCCCGATACCGGCTGCACCGCCCGTGACGAGGGCGATGCGGCCGCCCAGATCGAGATCCATCGGTGTTCGAGGCCTCCCTCGCCCGGGCTGCGCTCAAGGCAGAGCTTGTGCGCCCGATAACGGCTGAGGCGCGGCAGGCGCCTTTTCATCGGTTGCCATGTCGCGCTTGAGCGTCTCCGGCATGGCATAGACGCAAAGCGCGCTGATGATGCTCACAACCAGGATGTAGGCGCAGATGAGCCATGGTTCCTTGTCGTTCCATGCCAGCAGCGCGGTTGCGACAATCGGCGTGAGACCGCTCGCGAAGATGCCCGAGAACTGATACACGAACGAGACGCCGGTATATCGCACGCGTGTGTCGAACAGCTCCGAGAACAGCGCCGCCTGGGGTCCGTAGACGCCGGGATAGACGATCGCGAACGGAACAGCGATCGCGATCCAGATCAGCACCGCCGATCGGGTTTCCATCAGCCAGAACGACGGAAATGCCAGGAGCCCGATCAAGATTGCCGCGCATCCGAACACGCGCCGTCGTCCAAGCCGGTCGGAGATCGCGCCGAATACCGGCAGCATGAAGATCATGATGGCCGACGCGATGATCACGCCGGCCAACGCGGTCTGCCGCGGCAAGCCGAGCGCGCCAGTGACGTAGGCGATGCTGAACACGCCGAACATGTTGAAAGTGACACCCTCGATATAGCGCGCGCCCAGGCCGAGCAGAGTATTTTTCGGATGAGTGCGCACGAGATCAAGAAACGGCACCGCGGCCTCGCGTCCCGTTTCCTTCAGGCGTGCAAACGCCGGCGTCTCGAGAATCTTGAGACGGATGTAAAGCCCGATGACGACCAGAACCGCGCTCAACAGGAAGGCGAGGCGCCATCCCCAGGAAAGAAAGTCGGCGTCCGGCAGGAGTGACAGCAGGGAAACCATGCCGGAGCTCAGCAGGAGACCGGCCGGCACGCCAATCTGCGGCCAGCTTCCATAGAAGCCGCGCTTGTCGTGCGGCGAATGCTCGACGGCCATCAGGACAGCGCCACCCCATTCGCCTCCGATCCCGATCCCCTGGAACACGCGCAGCACCAGCAGCAGCACCGGCGCCCACACGCCGACGGACGCGTAAGTTGGCAGCAACCCGATCAGGGTGGTGGCGACCCCCATCACCATGAGGGTCGCGATCAGCATGGTCTTGCGGCCGACGCGGTCGCCATAGTGGCCGAAGATGATCCCGCCGATTGGACGCGAGATGAAGCCCACGAAAAAGGTCGTGTAGGCCAATAGGGTCCCGACCAGGGGATCATAGTTCGGAAAGAACAGCTTGTTGAGCACGATCGGCGTTACGACGCCGTAGAGAAAGAAATCGTACCACTCGATCGTGGTGCCGACCGCGCTTGCGAATGCAACGGTCCTGATCGACATCCCCGTTTCACCGGCGACTTGCGAACGACTTGCCGACATGTGCGTCTCTCCCGCTGCTCTGTCTTATCGTAGACTGCCCGCCTGGCATTTACTTTCACCGGAGCATGACTCGCATGTATCGGCAAGCGCCGGCCAGGATCAAGCACGCTGAATGAAATGGAACGAGCGGATCGTGCGACGCTGGGTGATCTCCTTGATGAGGGTCACCAGCGGCGTGGCGGCGAGCGGATAATCGGTCTTGATCGGTCCCGCCGTCTTGAGTGCGTTGAGCTCGGCCTCCGGATAGAAGGCGGCAAGCAGCAAGTCGTCGTCCGATGAGAAGGGGCCCCGTTCGCGGCGTAATTTGGCAATGCGCGGTTCGAGCAAGTCGCCCGGCCGGCTGTTCGTCGGTTCGGCGCCTTTGGTGATCAGGTCGAAGAGATTGGGGTCGATCGCGCCCGCGATCTCACCATAATAGCCAAGCACGTACTTGCGAACCTCGTCCGGGACGGTTGCGTAGCGCTCCCTCCCCATCACATTGAGCACGGCTTGCGTCATCACGAACTGAGCGAACGGGCTGACAATGATCGGGTAGCCGAGCTCACAACGCACGCGCGCCGCTTCTTCGAGCACTTCCGGCAGCCGATGCGCGATGCCCAGTGCGGCAAGCTGCGACTTGAGATTGGAAACCATGCCGCCCGGCATCTGGTGCTCGTAATGAAACGCAGTCATATTCCGCGATGGCGCCGACGGGCTTGTCCTCGCGCCTGGCGATATTGCGCAGCCGCTCCGCAGCTTCCGCAACGGCCGTCAGATCGATCGCGACGTTGAACCCGCTGCGCCGCGCGTTCTGCACGAATTGCTCGGTTGCGGGATGCGAAGCGCCATTGGCCAGTGTCGAGGTCGCCGTGTGCACGACGTCAACGCCGAGCTCAATGGCACGGGACGCCGTGTAGGGAGCAAGTCCCGTCAGGCAATGGCTGTGGAGATGCAGTGGCAGCTCCCCGCAGGCGGCCTTTGCGACCGGAACAAGCGTCTGCGCGCGTTCGGGCGTAAGAAGGCCGCTTGGATCTTTGATGAAAACCGCATCGACTCCGAGCTTCGCGAGCTCGCGTATCTTGCGTGCGTAATATTCATCCGTGTGAACCGGACTTACCGAGAACACGACCCCGCCCGCGGTGTAAAGGCCGACCCGCTTGGCCGCCCGGACCGGAACCTCCAAGTTGCGCATATCGTTGAGAGCGTCGTAAGGCGTATGATAGCGGATGCCGTTTGCGAAGATCCTCTCGGCAGTCAGCTCCACAATGTCGTCGGGAAAAAATTCAAAGGTGAACAGACTCTGGCCGCGAGTCATGACGATGAGTGGGGTATGCGTCACCCAGCCGCTCAGCACGCGCATGCGCTCCCACGGGTCCTCGCGAAGATAGCGGACGCAGACGTCGAAAACCGCGCCGCCGACAAGGTCGATGGCTTCGAATCCCGCGCGGTCGAGCCTCGGCGCAACCTCCGCCATCATGGCGGTCGTCATCCGCGTCGCCCACAGGCATTGGTGTGCGTCGCGCAGCGTCACGTCGACGAGTTGAATGGTTTTTCTGGTGCTCATCAGTGCACCATTCCCGGTGAATTCGATGCACTTCCGGCGTCATGGCCGCGCTTGTCGCGGCCATCCACGTCTTTGGTTCGGACAAAGCAAGTCGTGGATGGCCGGAACAGGTCCGGCCATGACGGACAGCGGTGCGTTGATACGACCGGGACACGCGCTAGCTCGGCGTGGAGAGCCACTGTGGTTGCAATGTCGGACACGTCAACCTAGCGTTCAATCTCGAATTCGTTGTGGATCAAATCGCGAATCTGCTTCTTGAGCGCGATCACCTTCAGATCGTCTTCGTCGCGCGGCCGCGGCAGGTCAACATAGAGGTCGGCCTTGATCGTGCCGGGCCGGCGGGTCATCACAAGAATGCGGTCCGACAGAGTGATCGCCTCTTCGATGCTGTGGGTCACCAACAGGCAGGTCTTGCGCGCATGCTGCCAGATGCGCACCATCTCCTGCTGCATCAGGCCTCGGTTCTGCGCGTCGAGCGCGGCAAACGGCTCATCCATCAAGAGGATTTGCGGTTCGACCGCCAGTGCGCGCGCAATCGAAACGCGCTGGCGCATGCCGCCGGACAGTTGATACGGGTAGCGCTTTTCGAAGCCTGACAAGCCGACAAGGTCGATGTAGTTGTTCACGATGCTTTTTTGCTTATGGCGCGGTACATCCTTCATTTGCAGGCCGAAGACGATGTTGTCTTCGACGGTGAGCCAGTGGAACAGCGCATAATCCTGGAAAATCATGCTGCGTTCCCAGCTTGGCTTGCCGATTGGCTCGCTGTCGAGCAGGATCTGGCCCTCGGTCGGCTCCTCGAAACCGGCCACCAGCGTCAGCAACGTTGTCTTTCCGCAACCGGAATGGCCGAGCACAGAGCAGAATTCGTTGTGATTGACAGTGAAATTCACTCCGCGCAGTGCGACGACCGGAGGATCGGCGCTGCTGTGCCCGGGAAATTCTTTGCCTAAGCCATTGGCGGACAGGGTGGCCATTGGTACGCGCCGATTGCGACCCTAGGCCGAGAAAGTACGCGACCAGGGCATCAGCCGCCGTCCGAACAAGCGGATGCTCCGATCGATGATTAAGCCGACGATGCCGATCGTGATCATGCCAACGATGACGATGTCGGTGCGCAACAGGGTGCGGGCATCGTTGATCAGAAAGCCGAGACCGGAATTGGCGCCCACCAGCTCGGCCGCCACCAGCGCCATCCAGCCGACCCCGAGGCCGATGCGAATGCCGGTGATGATCTGCGGCAGCGCCGCACGCAGCACGATCCGACGCAGGATGCGAGCCTCACTGGCGCCCAGGCAGCGCGCCGCCCGAATGACATTAGGCTCGATGTTCTTCACGCCGGTAATCGTGTTGAGCAGGATCGGAAAGAACATGCCAAGGAAAATGATGAACTGGTTCTGGATGTCGCCGATGCCGAACCAAAGGATCGACAGCGGAATCCAGGCGAGCGGCGGCACTGGCCGCAACACTTCGATCAGCGGGTCGACCTGATCATGGACGGCCTTCGACCAGCCCATGGCGATGGCGAGCGGAATGGCCGAGGTCGCCCAGATGAAGGCGACGATCTCGCGGCTGAGGCTGTCCCGCAAATGAATGAACAAATCGCCGGTCTGAATCATCTCCCAGAAAGCCCGGACGATCGCCGACGGCGGCGGCAAGAGGACCGCCGTCGTCCGGTCGAGGAGGTAAGTGCTGGTGACTTGCCACAGCAGCAGCACAACCAGGAGCAGCCCCAGGTTCTTCAGACGCCTGATGCCAGGCAGCCACCGCGGCCGGGTCTTGGCCTGCTTGCCGACGCCGACGGTCGCGATGGTGCTCATTCCCGGTTACGTCCTCACCTAAATGTTCACCATCTCCCCGTGTGCGGGATGTGCCATTCGTCCGGTCACGGGTTGTAGGTTTTCCCCGCAAACGACCACGGCTTGGTCAGGTCGCCTTTCTCCGGGAAGGGTTGCGGCTCCTTAAGGTTGAGCGGCGTCACATAGTCCGGATAGGGGAACTTATCCAGCGAGCCTTTCCAGCCGGCGGGGATGAAGGGCGGTGTCTTGGGCACATTCCAACCGAGCTTGGCAAAAGTCTTGTCCATGAAGCTTGAGTCGACCGATTTCTCGAAGTCGGCCGCCTTGAGCGGGCGCTGGATGCGCTTGAGCTCGTAGAGCCAGTTGAAGATCGGCTCGTTCGCCTCACCCCAAAACCTGGCATGCGGGTACACGAAAGTCGGCTTGTAGAGATTGTTATAGGTACGGGTTTGCTGCACCAGGATTTCCTTGGTGAAATTCTTCAAGCTTGGATCGTCCTGGAGATGCTTCACCGTACCGTCGAGATCGTGGCGCGCCCATAGCAACGATTCGACATAGGCGTCGGAAAGGGCCTGCACGACATCAGGAACATTGTCGATCAGTTCCTGGCGCACGACGAAATTGCCCTCGTACATATTGTAAGGGTAGATCGAGTCGATGATCCGGCCGTTCTTGCGATCCTGCACGATCATGCTCGCCCCGGCATCCCAGGGCACGACAGCATCGATGCCCTTGGGCAACGCCATCTGCTCGCCGATCGGCATGTTCTTCAGGATCACGTCCTTGCCGATCTTGAGGCCGGCGACCTGTGCTGCCATCTGGAAGTAGAACTCGGCCGAGGAGCCGGTGACGATGCCGATCGTCGCCGGCGGATTGGAGCCTTTGAGATCGGCGAGGCTCTTGATCTTGCTGTCGAGCGGGACAATCACCGCGTGCAAGATGTTCGGCGTGATGAGCGCGATGACCTTCACCGGGATCTGTTTGTCGAGCAGCGAGGTGTAGGGGAAGTTGCCGGCGCTGGCGACCTGGACCTTGCCGGATACCAGGACTTCGTTGGTGGCGGGGCCCGAGCCGAAGGCCGTAAGCTTCATCTCGATGCCGCGCTTGGCGAGCAAGCCTTCCTTATCCATCACAATGCTGATGTTGTTCTGTCCCGACCACGGCGACTGGAAGGCGACCTGCAGTGGCCACCAGCCTTTTTGCTTCAGCCACTCGATGGATTTGTCGGAAACTTTTTCGTAAGGCTGCGGCCAACCCCATGCGGTGAATGCACCGCTTTGCGCCTGCGCAATGCCGGCTACGATGAGTAGTCCGGAAAAGCCGAAGAGTGCGGCCAGAAAGCTTCTTCGATAGATGCTTGCAACCGACATGGCTGTGTCCTCCCACGTTCTGATCGAAAACGGCAAGCTGGCCAAAGTCGGTGCACGGTGCACTACTAACGGCAAGCTCCCCTTCGATGCGTTTTTCTCTTGATTGAGCGAGAATATTCATGTGCTTCTAAATCAGGGTCAAGACCGCAACGCAGGGGACAGCCGGTTGTCTCACGCCATGGGACATGCCCGAAAATGGAATTTCTTCATACAAGGGGCACGTGAGAGGGAAACGCGACATGAAGCCCAATCTGATCAATCCTGGCAAAGTCGTCATCACCATCGCCCCGACCGGCGGCCTGCACGGGCGAGAATCGAACCCGGCACTGCCTGAACAACCCAGGGATATCATCCAGAACTTCCGTGACTGCTATAACGCCGGCGCGACGGTCGCCCACATGCATGTGCGCGACAGGCGCGGCGTGACCACCGCCGATCTCGACGTCTATGGCGAAGTCATCGAAGGGGTGATGTCACAGTGCCCGGGCATGATCACCCAGGTCGGCAACGGCATCGGCCTGCGCTACGAGGATCCGAAGGTGGAAGGCGAGCCGTTCACGCTGGAAGAGCGGATGAACCTGCTCAACATCCGCCCACAGCCAGATCAGCTCACGCTCAACCTCGGCACCTTCCATTTCGAGCACAAGAACACCGAGTTCCTGTTCCCCAACTCGAAAAAATGGAACACCGAATTCGTAAGCGGCTGCAAGAAGCGCGGCATCCGCAACGAGCTTGAGGTTTATGACCTGAGCCACATCCAGAATGCCATCGATCTGGTGGAGCGCGGTGCGCTGGAGCCGCCGCTGCATTTCAGCTTCGTGCTCGGCATCAAGGGCGCGATTCCGGCGACGCCGGCAAACCTGCTGGCGATGCTGGACGCCATCCCCGACGGCTCATCCTGGCAGACGGTCAGCATTGGCAAACATCAATTGCCGCTGAGCGCCATGGCGCTGGCGCTCGGCGGCAATATCCGCGTCGGTATGGAGGATAACGTCTATTTCAGCCACGGCGTGCTGGCGGTCAGCAATGCGCAACTTGTGGAACGCGCAGCACGCATCGTGCGCGAGCTCGGTCGCGAGATCGCCACACCTGAAGAGGCGCGCGAGTTGATGCATCTTGGCCCGGCGCCGCAGCGGCCGCCGTCGCGCGCATGATGTTCATTTGCACGCGCTGCGCTACAGGACGAACGTCACCGCTCCCGTCACCAGCATCAGGACCAGGGCGATACGCCGGAAGCCGAGATCGCTAAGTCGGGAAAACAGCTTGCTGCCGGCCCATGCGGCTGTGAGATATGGAATTGTCAGTGTGATCGCGCCCACGACGAGAGGTGTCGTGATCAATCCGTTTGCCCACAGCGCTGTCAGGCCGGCTATTGAAACTATCGTGATAAAGACAATGAGATTCGCACGCGTCACCGCGTGCGGATCCGGCCCCGATAGGAGATAGAGGATCACCGGTGGAGCGCCGATGCTGGTGGCTCCGAGCAGGAGCCCGCTCAGGCCACCGAGTGCAATGGATGTCGCGGGACGAGGATGCCCGACATATCGAAAACCCGCGAGCATGGCCACACTGAACAGGACCACGCTGCCCGCCATCAATCGTCGCGTCAATTGGGCATCGAGATTGGTCAGGAGATAGCATCCCAGCGGAACGGTAGCGAGCGACGGCAGCGTCAAAAGACCGACGATCTTCCACTGGACCCTGCCCACCGCAGCAGGAAGTATCGTGATTGCCGCGACGGCCTCCAATGCGAGCGCGATCACGACCGTGGGTGCCGGGCCGATCAGGAGACTTAGAGGCGGAGCCATGACCATTGACCCGCCAAATCCGGTGATTCCGCGGATCAGGCCAGCGGCAGTGACTATGCCAAAAACCGCAACATGCAGCGTGTTGAACAATTGCGCCCCGCGATCTTCGAGAGAGGCCGGGTGATGCTGCAGCGACAAGCTAGGGTGATGCTACCCGACGATCGATTGAAATAGGGTATACACATGAAAGCAGGTTGGACATGGAGCGCAAAAATTTGCCCGATCTTCTGTGGACGGAGGGTTAAATGACACGTGTCAGAGCTGCGGGGGACAAGAGCTTCGCGCTGAAAGAAAGAACCGAAGAACGTCGGAATCTTTTCCCGCCGATATGAGGCAGCCTGAGCTTTGGACGTGCGGATTGCGCCTGCATTATTGGCACGCGGATGCTGGAGCGACCGCAGTCGGAAATGCTGTTGCCAGCGAGGCCGATGTTGAAAAGGGTTGGCGGTGGCCCAGGCGATACCAGGCGTGGGTGTGGTGGTGAGAGAGAAATTGGGCGCGTGGGGAAAAATTGAATTCGTTGAGCTTCAACCGTAACTATCGAATGCAAGTTTTTTCATTGGCGCATCCCCGGTTCGTCAGCTTGTCTTGCCGAATGGTTGGACGGATGGCTTGTCCTCCCGCGGGGGGATCGAGCACAATATCCATGCGCTTCTCATTTGACTGGGTCCGTCCGGGCCATTTGCGGCCAGTCACTGGACGGCGCAATATCCCCGATCTTTAGGAGTGGGCGGAGACGTTGGGCAAGGAGCGAGCCACGACAGAGAAAGCTGCGACTGTTCACCAAGCGCTGGTTGCGCTGAACCGCGACATCGGTGATATCCTGCATGGATTTTCTCGCATCACTCGGCGCGATCTGCGGCTCGCGTCAGGCCTCGTGATGCTGGCTTACCTGGCGACGCACCTTACCAACCATGCAATCGGCCTGCTTTCCCTTGATGTCGCTGAAGAGGGGTTGATTGTCAGCGCGCAGTTCTGGTCAAGCCGCGGCGGGACCATTTTGCTTTACGGCGCCTTCGCGGTGCATTTTCTGCTCGCCTTTTGGGCCATATACGAACGGCGCACCTTCCGGCTGCCGCCGCTCGAGCTTTTGCGCATCGGGCTCGGCCTCTGGCTGCCGGTTCTGCTGATGGGGCATTTCACGGGGACCCGGCTGGAATTCGAGGTGCTGGGCTCGTCGCCCACCTATGGAAGGATTGTCAATGAACTATGGGCGTCCAACTCGGAATGGCGCCAAATTGGTCTGCTTGCCCCGGGTTGGCTGCATGGTTGCCTGGGCCTGCATTTCGCCTTCCGGCATCGCTGGTGGTGGCGGCAGATGCAGTTCGCGCTGTTCGCGATCGCCCTGCTGTTGCCGGTTCTTTCCGCCCTCGGATTTGTCACGATGGGGCGCGACATCACGCGCCGCTCGGCTGCGCAACAAATAGAAGAGGCCGAGCCCCTCAGCGCCGAAGCGCGCGCGACCCACGCCAAGATGCAGCGATGGTTGGACGGGTTGATCTGGGGCTACGTGGGGCTGATCGCCGCGACGTTCACCGCCCGGGCGGTGCGACTGATGGTCGAACGGCAGCGGCGTGGCCTCATCACCATTACCTATCCCGCCCGCAAAGTGCAGGTTCCGCGGGGATGGTCCGTGCTGGAGGCAAGTCGCGCGTTTCACCTCGCGCATGCCTCCAGTTGTGGCGGCCGGGCGAGATGCTCCACCTGCCGTATTCGCGTCATCAGTGGCGCTGGCGCGTGCCCCGAGCCGAGCTCCGAGGAGCGTGCCACTTTGCAACGAATCGCGTCGGACCCTGATGTGCGGCTGGCTTGTCAGCTCCGGCCGAAGGGCGACATCGTGGTCTCGCCGCTGGTGCTTTCGGAGCGTCCAATCTACCGCGCGCAACCGGCCGCGATTGAGAATGAAAGGGACGCGGTCCTGTTATTCTGCGACTTTTCCAACAGCAAAGATTCTCGCGCGCGAGCACCTGGCGCATGACGTGTTGTTTGCGTTCAAACGATATGCCGAGAGCGCCTGTCATGCTATCCGCAGGGCGGGCGGAACGATCTGTTATGTCGAGCACGACAGCATATTCGCCTTGTTCGGCCTTTCCGGCGATCTCGACCGTGCCTGTCGTGCCGCGCTCTCCGCCACTGCAGAGATCGAGCGATCCCTTCTCGACATCAACGACCGGCTAGGAAAGGAATGGGGATGCCGGGCGGAAATCTCGGTCAGCATTCACGCTGGCCGCGTCGCCCTGAGCAAGCTCGGGCAAACCGCCGAACTGATCATCGCCGCTGGCGATGCCGTCGAGGTGGCGACTGAGATACGAAAGAAAGCCAAGGCGCTGGGAAAGCTCTACGCGGTATCGAATAAAGTGTTCTCCGCCGCGAACATTGCTCCGCCTCTCCAAACAACTCTCAGCGTTACCTGCGATAGTGTGAGCGAATCGATTTATTTCATGGATGGGGTTGATTTGCCCGCGGAAGAGCAAAACCTGCGGAACCGGGTGCAGCGAGCGATGACGACGATGGTCGATCAGCTTCGAGGCTGACCGAGCCGTTGTGGGTTTCTGCGCGATCGTTCAGTGCTTCTGTTCGCCAGAGGGCTGCTTTGAAGAACTGCCGTCCGACGGGCTCGTCGCCGCCGGGGCTGGCTGGCCCGCTCCGGTCAGTCGCGAGAAAATCGCCTCGATATCCGACAGGCTCAGCGAGAACGGATATTTCAGGTGCTGCGCTTCCGGAGGCTGGGTAGACGGCGTCTTTTCCGCCGGCTTCGAGAGCGTATCGGAGGGGATTTTCTCGGCCGGTGGAGAGGGAGTTGCCGCCGTCGCCCTTTCCTTGGCAGTCGCGTCTCCGTTTCCCGTAGACGGTGGCGCCGGCGCAACCGTATCCGCGCCTCCCAGTATGATCGGCAACCCGTCTTTGCTGTTTCCGACGATAACGATCTTTGAATTGGAAGATTGCGCCAGCTGAAGCGTCGCCTCGATGCCGCGCCATCGCAGGTAGGAATCAGAGATGCCCTGGCTGACAATGCGCTGGAATTCGGCGACCCCTTCCGCTTCAATCTTCTTGCGTTCCGACTCTCGTATTTCGCGAGCCACCCGGAATTTGTATTCCTCGGAGATATAATACTGCTCGATCTTGCGATTGATGGCCGTGACAACGGCGGTTGGCAGCTCAATCCCGAGAATTAGGGTGTCGATCAAGTTGAGCATGGCGTAGAGCGGGATCACATAAGGCGCGTAGTCCTCGCTCTCTGAGCGTTCCATCATCTTCTCGCCCAGCATGGCCTCGGCGCGCCGGCGGATCTTGTCCTGGATCTCTGAACGTTTCGTGGAATAGACATCTTCCGCGGTATATTCCGCGATGACCTCGCGCATCCGATTGCCGATTTCTGGAACGACGAGGGCATTGACATAATCCGGTCCGATCGATTGATGGAGCTGCGGTATGGACTCCCGCTTTAGTCGATATCGGATGTTGATGGACGCTGTCAGGCTTATGCCGTCTCTGGAGATTGCGTTGTAGGTCTCCGTCGCCGACTGCAATCTCAGGTCATAAAGAAACAATTTGTTCCAGGGCCAAATGAAACGCAGCCCCTCGTCCCTCAGCTGACGCGGATCGAGCACAGTGCCACCGCCGAACCGCTTCCAAACGACTCCGATGGAGCCGCTTGGAACAGTCACCAATACATGCGGCGCGAGCACGATCGCGACGAGCGTGATGACCATCAAATAGATAATGACGATCGGCAGGTGACGCTCGACGAAGCGCCACCACGCACGTCGCGTTGGGCCCGGGGACGGCTTGTTGTCAGCAGAGATGAGATACGCCTTCATCAACCGTTCTCCATCGAAGGTTGCTCGACGAAACGGCCTTCATCCATACGTAACCTGCGAGCAGGTACGTCGATTTCGTCGAGATAACGGTCGTCGTGCGATACCGCGACCACCGTTGCGCCCGCCCGATGCAATTCCGGCAGAAGATCGAAATAGAATTTGCGGCGAAATTCCGGGTCCTGGTCGGCCGCCCATTCATCCAAAAGCAGGATTGGTCGCTTCTCGAGCAGGCTCACGATCAACGCGAGACGCTTGCGCTGGCCAGTCGACAGGTCGACGGTGTTGAACTCGCGTTGATCGAGGCGGGTCTTGTCCAGCAATCGGAATTGCGACAGCAACCGGTCGATTTCCCTCGAATCGGGATCGGCAATCCCATAGAGCCGCTGAAACAAATGGTAGTCCACAAAGATCGCAGAGAACAATTGCCGATAAGCTTCGCGCGTGTTGTCCGTTACAAGGATCCCGTCAAACGTGATTTCCCCTGAATCAGGCTTGTAAAGGCTGGCGAGCAGCTTCAAGAAAGTTGATTTCCCGGAACCGTTTCCGCCGGTGATGAACACGAGGTCGCCAGAGCGCAAGCTGAAATCCACGGGGCCAACCTTGAAGACGGATTCGGTGGTCCTCTCGACATACCTGAAGGCGATGTTGCGCATCTCGATCTTCTCGAACCGCATCGCAGGCTCCGCAGAGCCGATTTGCGCGTGCGCAACGGTTGCCGACAGCGCCGCCTCCAGTCGCTCGATGTTGTCCGCCGCGGCGTTTGCGGCTGCCAAGATAGGGATCGACTGCACCAACCCGAAACACGGGCTTAGAACAAACACCAGCGCGGTCACCGTTTTCGCAATTGACGCCCCGCCGAGGGTATCGCTGATCACGGGAACGACGAATACGATGGCGCCAAGCATGGCATACATCGAACTCTGTAAAAGCACCATGCGACGGAAGGTTTCAGCCTGTGTGCGAATCTTGATGTTGGCGGCGGTCCTGGAGACTTCGATAACATCCTCATATAGGTCTTCGCTGCGCGCGCTGTTGAGCCGCACTTCTTTGAACCCCTCCAGGAGGTCCATCAGCCGATTGAACAGCCGATTCTCCCATTCAGCCGTTTCGCGTGCGGCGATAGCGAGTTGTCGATTCCTGGCCTGGAACAGCGCGGCCGCGATGCCCACGATGATGACGCTGAGCGCAAAAGCCAAAAGGGATAGGTAGGCAACGTAGATTGCAACAAAGAAGATGAGAACGGCCCCCTGCCCAGCGAAGGCGAGAGTGGTGCTCGCTTGCGTGAGGGTCGCAGTCTCCTTGGTGGCGGCCGCCACGATTGCCGCCCGTCCGATTCCATCGAGCGGAAGCAACTCGGAGTGCCGCACATGGTCCATCAGGCGGATGCGCAGGCGGTGGATGATCGCTTCGACTTCGGCTGTCGTGGTAAGCAGCAGATAGCTCTGCGTCTTGACGAATAGAAACACGGCGACGATGAACAGCATCGCCGACCAGAGACTGGGCTTGCCACTATCCGCAGCCTGCGCTCCGGTGTTGATGGCGGCCAACACGGATGCGCTGCTGACACCTCCCAGGCCGCCCATGATGACGAGGCGACGCAGAGAGCCCTGCATCTCGCGGCGAACAAGCTGGAAAAAAGACATTAGTGCAATACGATGGGTTCACGCGCCGGCGTGGCGCCAATCCCGCCTGACAGGAAGAAGAAGCGAGGGGCATTCCACGATGCGAGCACTCAATCGCTCTGTGGGCGCCGGCGCCACTCGACCTCTCGCGATGGACCGGTCAATAGCAGCACGATCAGCATCACTACCGGAGTGATGAACAGCGAGATGACGAATGTGCCCAAGAACCCGATTCGGCGTTGGCTCCCGCACAGACCAGTGAGCAAGCAGAATACCAGATAGACCAGAACTCCTATCGTTAAGGCCATTATGCCGTCTGTCTCCTTACGGGTTTTTGTTGTCTAATCGCTTCCTTGGCCGACCGCGCACGGTGTGAGCGCGACCGCGCCGTCGCGAAGGCGCAACTTCACGGCATTAGGCACTCGTCGTCGCCGTGTTCTTGCTCGATGAGCTGTGGGCCGCAGGCGTGGCGGGTTGCGCAGTAGGCGGCAGGGCTCCGGCTCGGAGCGCCCATCTCTCCCTCTGAGCTTTTATGAACTCACGGTAGTCCGGAGGATTGAAGTCGAGCAGCGTCCCGCCCGAAGCAAAATGCTGAATAAAAACCTTGCCCAGCACCCAGGTGGCGGGCGCCGAGACCGCGGCCATCGTCAACTGGCCGATCGCCGTCCCGATAACCGGCACGAACTTTACGAAACTACTTGCGGCCGTCGCAGTGCTTGCCGGGATTATTGCCCCGGCTATGCTGCCAAGAATCGATTTCCCCCGATTTTCGGAAAATGGAACTCCGTAAATCTGTGAAAGTTTGCGCAACATATGAAGTTGAATGCCGCCCACTGTTGCCGTGTTGACGATCGGCAGCGGGATCAGTCCGGCGGCTCCCGCCCAGAGTGAAAGACGGTCGACCAATTGCGATGCAAGCTCATCGCGCTCGGCGTCCGACATGGGAATGGGGGCCGGGCCGGTAGGAGCCTCCGCCGCATCTTTTCCTTCCGGTGTCCCAGGTCCAGTCGTGTCCTGTGCCATTATTCGCATCCTCTCTCCCCGTTGCGGCTAGCGATCAATTATGGTCAACCAAACTTCACCGATGCGTGCATTGCGCATGCCCCGTCAAACGCTACCATACTGATGCAACCGGTGCCAGTATTTGCGTTGGCTGCCCTCCTTGTCCTGCGCTCGGCAGACTTGACAACGGAGATGGCTGTCATGACCTACCGATTGAGTGCTGCGAACATTGAGCATTTCCTTCGCCTGATCATCCAATCACAGTGAACAGGTATATCAATCCAGCATCTGATCTCAACTGCAGTTCGGAGACTGGGCTGCAAGTCGAGGCTGCACGCGCTCTCCCGCTGTCCAGCTCGCAGCTTGGCATCTGGTTCGCTCAGCAAACCGATGCACTGAATCGCACCTTTAGCATCGCGGAGTACCTTGAGCTCCGCGGGCCGATAAATCCACTGCTCTTCGAGCAGGCGCTCGAAGCAGTAGTATCGGAATGTGAGACACTGCGTGTGCAGTTTACGTTGCCGGCAGGTGAGCTGGCACAGCTTCTGGTGTCTTCACCGGATTGGTCTTTGCCGATCATCGACGTCAGCGCCGAGGCCGATGCGCGAGCTGCGGCCGAAGCATGGATGAAGGCTGATCTGGCGCGCTCCATCGAGCCGACACGCGGACCCCTGTTCGGATTTGCATTGTTCAAAACTGGGCCGGATCGCTTCTTTTGGTATGCGCGCTATCATCACCTCATCATGGATGGTTATGGCATGTGGCTGGTGGCTCGCCGCCTGGCGCATGTCTATAGCCGGCTCAGCGATGATCGGCGCGGCAACGTCGCCGTAGATGATGCGAATTTTGGCTCCCTTTCTGTCCTGCTCAAAGAGGACTTGGCTTATCGAGCAAGCGACCAATACGGCGACGATCGAAAATTCTGGTGCGACTATTTGCGCGACCTTCCGCAACCGGTGCATCTCGCGCCGGACAACCACAGCAAAGCAAGGGGCTGTATCCGTGAAACTGCCTACATCCCGCCTGCTACAGTAGATCGCCTTCACTCGGTCGCGCGGCGCGCCGGAACAACTCTTTCGCGCGTTATAAGTGCGGCAACCGCAATTTTTCACCACCGCCTGAGTGGCGAAACGGATTTGCTGCTGGGTCTTGCTGTGGCGGCGCGCGCGGGTGCCGCACGGTTCATCCCTGGAATGGCATCCAATGTGGTGCCACTACGCCTGCGCTTCCACCCGCGCATGACTGTGTCCGGCGCCCTGGCCGACACCTCTTCGCAGATGGGCGAAGTGCTCCGGCACCAACGTTATCCGATCGCAGACATCAGGCGGGATTCTTGGGGCATCGCTGATGATGGCCGCTCTCCATTTGGGTTGAGCGTGAACATCATGCGCTTCAATTATGATTTCACTTTCGCGGGCATAGAGGTCATTGCGCATAACCTCTCGCTCGGGCCGGTATCGGAACTTGCTGTCGCTGTCTACGAGCGCTCGGGCGAAGCTCCGTTGCGCATCGACTTCGATGCCAATCCGGCGGTTCACACCGCAGCCGATGTTGCCGATCATCTGCAACGGTTCGTGCGTCTGCTGAAGCAGCTGTAGCGCATCCGGAGCGGGCGCTCTCCAGCGTGGACATTCTCGGTGCGGATGAGCGCGCGACCATCCTGGGGGAGTGGAACGCGACGGCGCATGCGCTGCCTGCTTCCACCCTGCCGGAGCTGTTTGCGGCGCAGGTGGCCAGGAGCCCGGATGCGATTGCGGTGATCTTCGAGGACGAGCGGCTGCGCTACGGTGAGTTGGACAGGCGCGCCAACCGGCTGGCGCATCACCTGCGCGCGCGCGGGGTGGGGCCTGAGACGGTGGTGGGGCTGTGCCTTGCCCGCTCGCTCGACCTGATCGTCGGGTTGCTGGGCATCCTCAAGGCGGGGGGTGCGTATCTGCCGCTTGATCCGGACTACCCGCAGGCGCGGCTTGCCTTCATGCTGGAAGATGCCGGCGCGGAGGTGCTCGTCACTCAGGATGCGCTGCTGGAGCGCCTGTCGGCGGCGACGGCGGCGCGTGTGCCGGTCATCGTGCGGCTTGACGCCGATGCGCCCGCCATTGCGGCGGCGCCGCAGAGCCCCCCCGCCGTCGCGCTCGACCCGGGCAACCTCGCCTATGTCATCTACACCTCAGGCTCCACAGGGACGCCGAAAGGGGTTGGCGTTGCGCATGCCGGCATTCCCAATCTTGCGGGAGCCCAGATCGAGCGCTTTGCAATCGATGGGCAATCGCGCGTCCTGCAATTTGCCTCGCCGAGCTTTGATGCCGTGATCTCGGAGATTGCGACCGTGCTCCTGTCGGGTGCGGCGCTCGTCGTGCCGCCTGGTGAACGCAGCGGTGGTGCGCTGAGCAGCCTGCTGCGTGAGCAGAGCATCACGCATGCGACGCTGCCGCCTGGCCTGCTCGCCGAGTTGCCCGACGATGCGCCACTCGCCACCCTGATCGTCGCGGGAGATGCATGTCCGGCGGATATGGTTGCGCGCTGGTCGAAGGGCCGGCGCATGATCAATGCGTATGGGCCGACGGAGACGACGGTCTGTGCGAGCATGAGCGAAGCCCTGGCCGGCTTCGCAGCACCTCCGATTGGCCGTCCGATCTGGAACACGCGGATATACGTGCTGGACGGGTATCTGGCGCCTGTGCCTGCGGGGGTGGCGGGGGAGATTTACATTGCCGGCGCTGGCCTGGCGCGTGGGTATCTCGGGCGTGCGGGGCTGACCGCGGAGCGGTTTGTTGCGGACCCGTATGGGGCGGCGGGCAGCCGGATGTACCGCACGGGGGATTTGGGCCGCTGGCGCCCGGACGGGGTTCTGGAGTTTGTCGGGCGCGCGGATGCGCAGGTGAAGCTGCGCGGCTTTCGCATTGAGCCGGGCGAGATCGAGGCGGTTCTGCTGCGCCATCCCGGGGTGGCGCAGGCCGCGGTGATTGCGCGCGAAGATTTGCCTGGGCAGAAGCGGCTGGTCGCGTATGTCGTGCCTCGGAGCGAAGGGGAAGATCTGGCTGCGGGTGCGTTGCGCGCGCATGTGGGGGCAAGCCTTCCCGACTACATGGTGCCGTCTGGCTTTGTGGTTCTGGATCGGCTTCCGCTGACGCCGAACGGCAAGCTCGACCGCCGGGCGCTGCCGGCGCCTGTGCTGCGCGGGGAGGGTCTGTGGCGTGCGCCGCGCACGCCGCGGGAGGAGATCCTTTGCGCGCTGTTTGCGGAAGTGCTCGGGGTCGCCGGGGTGGGGATTGCGGACAATTTCTTTGCGCTGGGCGGCCATTCGCTGTTGGCGATGCGGCTGATCAGCCGCATCCGGGCAGGCCTTGATGTCGAGGTGCCGATCCGCACGCTGTTTGAGGCGCCGACGGTTGCGGCGCTGGCGGACTGGGTGGGGCAGCGTCAGAGGAGAAGTCCTGCACTCACTGCCGCGAGCGCGTCCTGCGGAGCTGCCGCTGTCGCATGCGCAGCAGCGGCTGTGGTTCCTGCACCGGCTGGAGGAGGCAAGCGCAACAGCAAGCGCAACCTACACCATCCCGGTTGCGGTGCGGCTGACGGGGCCACTGGATGCGCCGGCGCTGGAGGGAGCGCTGGGCGATGTGGTGGGACGCCATGAGAGCCTGCGCACGATCTTTCCCGAGCGCGACGGGGTGGCGCGGCAGGAGGTGCTGGGAGCGGATGCGGCACGGCCTGCGCTGATCCGGGCGCGGGTGACGGAGACCGCGCTTGCGGCGGCGCTGGCGGATGCGGCGGCGGTTGGGTTTGACATCTGCGCCGAGCTGCCGGTGCGCGCGCACCTGTTCGAGGTCGCCGCGAGCGAGCACGTGCTGCTGCTGCTGGTGCATCACATCGCGGCGGACGGGTGGTCATTGGGTCCGCTGTTTGCGGACCTTGCATGGGCCTATGGGGCGCGTCTGCGGGGGGAGGCTTCAGCCTTGCCGCCGCTGTCGGTGCAGTATGCCGACTACACTTTGTGGCAACGGGAGGTCCTTGGCGAGGAGAGCGATGCGGAGAGCGCGATCTCGCGGCAGCTTGCGTACTGGCGCGCGGCGCTGGATGGGTTAGCGCCTGCCGTAGATTTGCCCAGCGATCGGCCGCGGCGATCTGTTGCGAGCCATCGCGGGGATGTTGTTGGGGTGAAGCTGTCCGCGGAGTTGCACCGTGGGCTCGTTGGTCTGGCGCGGGGATGTGGGGCGAGCCTGTTCATGGTGGTGCAGGCGTGCCTTGCGGGTCTGTTGAGCCGGCTTGGGGCGGGGGATGACATCGCGATCGGCAGCCCGATAGCGGGGCGCAGCGACAGCGCGCTGGACGGGCTTGTCGGGTTCTTTGTGAACACGCTGGTGCTGCGGACGGATACGTCGGGCAACCCCGGGCTGGGGGAGCTGATCGGGCGGGTGCGCTCTCGCAATCTGTCGGCCTACAGCCATGCGGATGTGCCGTTTGAGCGGCTGGTGGAGCTTCTCAACCCTGTGCGGTCGCTATCGCATCATCCCTTGTTCCAGGTGATGCTGGCGTTTCAAACCAATATGGCGGCGCGGTTTGCAGTGAATGGGATTGCGGCGTCGCCTGAAGATGTATCCACGGGAACGGCGAAGTTTGACCTCTCGGTGAGCCTGAGCGAGGAGCGCGGGGCGGACGGGTTGCCGGCGGGGATTGTCGGGGGGATCGAATACGCGACCGACCTGTTTGATGCGGCGAGCATCGAAAGGCTGGCGAGTCGGTTCGTCCGTGTGCTGGAAGCGGCTGTAGCGCATCCGGAGCGGGCGCTCTCCAGCGTGGACATTCTCGGTGCGGATGAGCGCGCGACCATCCTGGGGGAGTGGAACGCGACGGCGCATGCGCTGCCTGCTTCCACCCTGCCGGAGCTGTTTGCGGCGCAGGTGGCCAGGAGCCCGGATGCGGTTGCGGTGATCTTCGAGGAGGAGCGGCTGCGCTACGGTGAGCTGGACAGGCGGGCCAACCGGCTGGCGCATCATCTGCGCGCGCGCGGGGTGGGGCCTGAGACGGTGGTGGGGCTGTGCCTTGCCCGCTCGCTCGACCTGATCGTCGGGTTGCTGGGCATCCTCAAGGCGGGGGGTGCGTATCTGCCGCTTGATCCGGACTACCCGCAGGCGCGGCTTGCCTTCATGCTGGAAGATGCCGGCGCGGAGGTGCTCGTCACTCAGGATGCGCTGCTGGAGCGCCTGCCGGCGGCGACGGCAGCGCGTGTGCCGGTCATCGTGCGGCTCGATGCCGATGCGCCCGCCATTGCGGCGGCGCCGCAGAGCCCCCCCGCCGTCGCGCTCGACCCGGCCAACCCTGCCTATGTCATCTACACCTCAGGCTCCACAGGGACGCCAAAGGGGGTGGTGGTCGAGCATGCAAACCTTGTGAACAAGCTCGCGGCTTTGAAGTCTGATTTCGGGGTGGATGAGAGCTTTCGCTCGGCGGTGTTCATCTCCTGTGGTTTCGATGCCGCAATCGAGCAGATGCTGCTGCCTCTCGCTGGGGGTGGCGCTGCCATCGTCCTCGGCGAGGCGGTGCGGGAAACCCCTGCACAATTCTGGCAGGCCATCGTCCGGCATGAGGTGAGCTTCGTCAGCTGCGTGCCGTCCTATTTGCAGTCGGTTCTTCGCGATGTGCCGGAGGGTCTCTTCCTGGCGCACTTGGCGCTTGGCGGAGAGAAGCTCACGACCGACTTGGCGCGGGAGATTTCAGGCCGGCTTGGGATAGGTCGTCTTATTCACCTCTACGGTCCCACGGAAGCAACCATCGATGCCGTCGGCTTTGTGGCGGACGGGACACAGACCGGCGTGTCCGTCCCGATCGGGCATCCGCTGAGCAACTACCGTGTTTACGTGCTGGACGGGTATTTGCAGCCTGTGCCTGCGGGGGTGGCGGGGGAGATTTACATTGCCGGCGCCGGCCTGGCGCGTGGCTATCTCGGGCGTGCGGGGCTGACCGCGGAGCGGTTTGTTGCGGACCCGTATGGGGCGGCGGGCAGCCGGATGTACCGCACGGGGGATTTGGGCCGCTGGCGCCCGGACGGGGTTCTGGAGTTTGTCGGGCGCGCGGATGCGCAGGTGAAGCTGCGCGGCTTTCGCATTGAGCCGGGCGAGATCGAGGCGGTTCTGCTGCGCCATCCCGGGGTGGCGCAGGCCGCGGTGATTGCGCGCGAAGGAAACAATCGGTTCACAGCCTATGTGGTTCCTCGGAGCGAAGGGGAAGATCTGGCTGCAGGTGCGTTGCGCGCGCATGTGGGGGCGAGCCTTCCCGACTACATGGTGCCGTCTGGCTTTGTGGTTCTGGATCGGCTTCCGCTGACCCCCAACGGCAAGCTCGACCGCCGCGCCCTGCCTGCGCCTGTGCTGCGCGGGCAAGGACTGCGCGAACAGCCGTTGTGGCGTGCACCGCGCACGCCACAGGAGGAGATTCTGTGCGCGCTGTTTGCGGAAGTGCTCGGGGTGCCAGAGGTCGGGATTGGTGACAATTTCTTTGAGTTGGGTGGCCATTCGCTGTTGGCGATGCGGCTGATCAGCCGCATCCGGGCAGGCCTTGATGTCGAGGTGCCGATCCGCACGCTGTTTGAGGCGCCGACGGTTGCGGCGCTGGCGGACTGGGTGGGGCAGCGTCAGAGGAGAAGTCCTACGCTCATGCCGCGGGGGCGCCCCGCAGATATGCCGCTGTCCTACGCGCAGCAGCGGCTGTGGTTCCTGCACCGGCTGGAGGAGGCAAGCGCAACGGCAAGCGCGACCTACAGCATACCTGTTGCGGTGCGGCTGACGGGGGCACTGGAATTCTCTGCGCTGGAGGGGGCGCTGGGCGATGTGGTGGAGCGCCATGAGAGCCTGCGCACGATCTTCCCCGAGCGCGATGGGGTGGCGCGGCAGGAAGTGCTGGGAGTGGCGGCGGCGCGGCCTGCGCTGATCAGGACGCGGGTGGCGGAGGCCGAGCTTGCGGCGGCGCTGGCGGATGCGGCGGCGGTGGGGTTTGACATCTGCGCCGAGCTGCCGGTGCGCGCGCATCTGTTCGAGATCAGCCGCGAGCGAGCACGTGCTGCTGCTGCTGGTTCATCATATCGCGGCAGACGGATGGTCGTTGGGCCCGTTGTTTGCGGACCTGGCGGCCTGTTACGCGGCGCGGCTGCGTGGGGATGCGCCGGGCTTGGATGCGCCGCGCTTGCCGCCGCTGCCGGTGCAGTATGCCGACTACACTTTGTGGCAACGGGAGGTCCTTGGCGAGGAGAGCGATGCGGAGAGCGCGATCTCGCGGCAGCTTGCGTACTGGCGCGCGGCGCTGGATGGGTTAGCGCCTGCCGTAGATTTGCCCAGCGATCGGCCGCGGCGATCTGTTGCGAGCCATCGCGGGGATGTTGTTGGGGTGAAGCTGTCCGCGGAGTTGCACCGTGGGCTCGTTGGTCTGGCGCGGGAATGTGGGGCGAGCCTGTTCATGGTGGTGCAGGCGTGCCTTGCGGGTCTGTTGAGCCGGCTTGGGGCGGGGGATGACATCGCGATCGGCAGCCCGATAGCGGGGCGCAGCGACAGCGCGCTGGACGGGCTTGTCGGGTTCTTTGTGAACACGCTGGTGCTGCGGACGGATACGTCGGGCAACCCCGGGCTGGGGGAGCTGATCGGGCGGGTGCGCTCTCGCAATCTGTCGGCCTACAGCCATGCGGATGTGCCGTTTGAGCGGCTGGTGGAGCTTCTCAACCCTGTGCGGTCGCTATCGCATCATCCCTTGTTCCAGGTGATGCTGGCGTTGCAGACCAATGCGGCAGCGCGATTTGACGTAGCGGGGGTTACCGCGCGGTCCGAAGATGTGGCAACGGCGACGGCGAGGTTCGACCTCTTTGTGTGTCTGACGGAGGACCGCGGCGCGGACGGGTTGCCGGCGGGGATTGTCGGGGGGATCGAATACGCGACCGACCTGTTTGATGCGGCGAGCATCGAAAGGCTGGCGAGTCGGTTCGTCCGTGTGCTGGAAGCGGCTGTAGCGCATCCGGAGCGGGCGCTCTCCAGCGTGGACATTCTCGGTGCGGATGAGCGCGCGACCATCCTGCGGGGGTGGAACGCGACGGCGCATGCGCTGCCTGCTTCCACCCTGCCGGAGCTGTTTGCGGCGCAGGTGGCCAGGAGCCCGGATGCGGTTGCGGTGATCTTCGAGGAGGAGCGGCTGCGCTACGGTGAGCTGGACAGGCGGGCCAACCGGCTGGCGCATCATCTGCGCGCGCGCGGGGTGGGGCCTGAGACGGTGGTGGGGCTGTGCCTTGCCCGCTCGCTCGACCTGATCGTCGGGTTGCTGGGCATCCTCAAGGCGGGGGGTGCGTATCTGCCGCTTGATCCGGACTACCCGCAGGCGCGGCTTGCCTTCATGCTGGAAGATGCCGGCGCGGAGGTGCTCGTCACTCAGGATGCGCTGCTGGAGCGCCTGTCGGCGGCGACGGCGGCGCATGTGCCGGTCATCGTGCGGCTTGATGCCGATGCGCCCGCCATTGCGGCGGCGCCGCAGAGCCCCCCCGCCGTCGCGCTCGACCCGGCCAACCCTGCCTATGTCATCTACACCTCAGGCTCCACAGGGACGCCAAAGGGAGTGGTGATCGAGCATGCGAGCCTGAAAAACCTGCTGCTTGCCATGCAGCAGCAAGTGCCACTGGATCGGCAGGATCGGTTGATGGCGGTTACGAGCATAGGCTTCGATATTGCGGCGCTTGAGCTTTTTCTTCCAATTGTCAGCGGTGCTGGTGTCGCTATCGCGACGAGAGAGTCCGTCAATGATCCACCCACGCTCGCCCGTAGGATAGTCCAGAGCGGTAGCACGATACTGCAAGCTACCCCGACGCTTTGGCAGATATTGGTGAGAAATTGCGAGGAGGGACTCGGCAACTTAAGGGTCTTAGTCGGCGGCGAGGCTTTGTCGAACGCTCTCCGCTCGGCACTGCGGGAGCTAGGCGGTCCAGTCACAAACCTCTATGGACCAACGGAATCGACCATTTGGTCCGCCGTAGCAGTTCTTGACGACGATCATGCGAGATCGCCTCCGATTGGCCGTCCGATCTGGAACACGCGGATATACGTGCTGGACGGGTATCTGGCGCCTGTGCCTGCGGGGGTGGCGGGGGAGATTTACATTGCCGGCGCTGGCCTGGCGCGTGGGTATCTCGGGCGTGCGGGGCTGACCGCGGAGCGGTTTGTTGCGGACCCGTATGGGGCGGCGGGCAGCCGGATGTACCGCACGGGGGATTTGGGCCGCTGGCGCCCGGACGGGGTTCTGGAGTTTGTCGGGCGCGCGGATGCGCAGGTGAAGCTGCGCGGCTTTCGCATTGAGCCGGGCGAGATCGAGGCGGTTCTGCTGCGCCATCCCGGGGTGGCGCAGGCCGCGGTGATTGCGCGCGAAGATTTGCCTGGGCAGAAGCGGCTGGTCGCGTATGTCGTGCCTCGGAGCGAAGGGGAAGATCTGGCTGCGGGTGCGTTGCGCGCGCATGTGGGGGCAAGCCTTCCCGACTACATGGTGCCGTCTGGCTTTGTGGTTCTGGATCGGCTTCCGCTGACGCCGAACGGCAAGCTCGACCGCCGGGCGCTGCCGGCGCCTGTGCTGCGCGGGGAGGGTCTGTGGCGTGCGCCGCGCACGCCGCGGGAGGAGATCCTTTGCGCGCTGTTTGCGGAAGTGCTCGGGGTTGCCGGGGTGGGGATTGCGGACAATTTCTTTGCGCTGGGCGGCCATTCGCTGTTGGCGATGCGGCTGATCAGCCGCATCCGGGCAGGCCTTGATGTCGAGGTGCCGATCCGCACGCTGTTTGAGGCGCCGACGGTTGCGGCGCTGGCGGGTCGATTGGATGACCACGCAGCGCGCCGTCCTGCCCTCGTTGCGCGGGCGCGTCCTGCGGAGCTGCCGCTGTCGCATGCGCAGCGTCGGCTGTGGTTCCTGCACCGGCTGGAGGAGGCAAGCGCAACAGCAAGCGCAACCTACACCATCCCGGTTGCGGTGCGGCTGACGGGGCCACTGGATGCGCCGGCGCTGGAGGGAGCGCTGGGCGATGTGGTGGGACGCCATGAGAGCCTGCGCACGATCTTTCCCGAGCGCGACGGGGTGGCGCGGCAGGAGGTGCTGGGAGCGGATGCGGCACGGCCTGCGCTGATCCGGGCGCGGGTGACGGAGACCGCGCTTGCGGCGGCGCTGGCGGATGCGGCGGCGGTTGGGTTTGACATCTGCGCCGAGCTGCCGGTGCGCGCGCACCTGTTCGAGGTCGCCGCGAGCGAGCACGTGCTGCTGCTGCTGGTGCATCACATCGCGGCGGACGGGTGGTCATTGGGTCCGCTGTTTGCGGACCTTGCATGGGCCTATGGGGCGCGTCTGCGGGGGGAGGCTTCAGCCTTGCCGCCGCTGTCGGTGCAGTATGCCGACTACACTTTGTGGCAACGGGAGGTCCTTGGCGAGGAGAGCGATGCGGAGAGCGCGATCTCGCGGCAGCTTGCGTACTGGCGCGCGGCGCTGGATGGGTTAGCGCCTGCCGTAGATTTGCCCAGCGATCGGCCGCGGCGATCTGTTGCGAGCCATCGCGGGGATGTTGTTGGGGTGAAGCTGTCCGCGGAGTTGCACCGTGGGCTCGTTGGTCTGGCGCGGGGATGTGGGGCGAGCCTGTTCATGGTGGTGCAGGCGTGCCTTGCGGGTCTGCTGAGCCGGCTTGGGGCGGGGGATGACATCGCGATCGGCAGCCCGATAGCGGGGCGCAGCGACAGCGCGCTGGACGGGCTTGTCGGGTTCTTTGTGAACACGCTGGTGCTGCGGACGGATACGTCGGGCAACCCCGGGCTGGGGGAGCTGATCGGGCGGGTGCGCTCTCGCAATCTGTCGGCCTACAGCCATGCGGATGTGCCGTTTGAGCGGCTGGTGGAGCTTCTCAACCCTGTGCGGTCGCTATCGCATCATCCCTTGTTCCAGGTGATGCTGGCGTTTCAAACCAATATGGCGGCGCGGTTTGCAGTGAATGGGATTGCGGCGTCGCCTGAAGATGTATCCACGGGAACGGCGAAGTTTGACCTCTCGGTGAGCCTGAGCGAGGAGCGCGGGGCGGACGGGTTGCCGGCGGGGATTGTCGGGGGGATCGAATACGCGACCGACCTGTTTGATGCGGCGAGCATCGAAAGGCTGGCAAGTCGGTTCGTCCGTGTGCTGGAAGCGGCTGTAGCGCATCCGGAGCGGGCGCTCTCCAGCGTGGACATTCTCGGTGCGGATGAGCGCGCGACCATCCTGGGGGAGTGGAACGCGACGGCGCATGCGCTGCCTGCTTCCACCCTGCCGGAGCTGTTTGCGGCGCAGGTGGCCAGGAGCCCGGATGCGGTTGCGGTGATCTTCGAGGAGGAGCGGCTGCGCTACGGTGAGCTGGACAGGCGGGCCAACCGGCTGGCGCATCATCTGCGCGCGCGCGGGGTGGGGCCTGAGACGGTGGTGGGGCTGTGCCTTGCCCGCTCGCTCGACCTGATCGTCGGGTTGCTGGGCATCCTCAAGGCGGGGGGTGCGTATCTGCCGCTTGATCCGGACTACCCGCAGGCGCGGCTTGCCTTCATGCTGGAAGATGCCGGCGCGGAGGTGCTCGTCACTCAGGATGCGCTGCTGGAGCGCCTGTCGGCGGCGACGGCAGCAGCGTGTACCGGTCATCGTGCGGCTCGATGCCGATGCGCCCGCCATTGCGGCGGCGCCGCAGAGCCCCCCCGCCGTCGCGCTCGACCCGGGCAACCTCCGCCTATGTCATCTACACCTCGGGCTCCACAGGGACGCCAAAGGGGGTGCTGGTCGAGCAGCGCAATATTGCAGCAACGAATGCGGCACGGACTTCCTTTTATTGCCGATTATCAGAGCAGCGCTTCCTGCTGCTCTCTTCCCCGTCATTCGACAGCTCGATCGCTGGAGTATTTGGCAGCCTTCTAAGTGGCGGTACTTTGGTCCTTTCTGCCGCCTTGACCGCAGATTGCGTTATCTCCGCAATTCGTTCGCATGAGGTGAACTGCTTTCTCACTGTACCAGCGCTTTACGGCGCTCTGATCGATCATCTCGCGCCATCAGGGGGTGGCGCGCTGCAATCAGTAATTTTGGCCGGGGAGGCGTGCCGTTCGGATCTGGCTATTCAACACAGCCGATTATTCCCCGCCATCTCACTCACAAACGAATACGGCCCAACTGAATGTAGTGTCTGGTCAACCGTTTACTCCAGCAACACAGAAAACTCGGGTGGCGCGCAGCTCCCCATTGGGCGTCCGATCTGGAACACGCGGATATACGTGCTGGACGGGTATCTGGCGCCTGTGCCTGCGGGGGTGGCGGGGGAGATTTACATTGCCGGCGCTGGCCTGGCGCGTGGGTATCTCGGGCGTGCGGGGCTGACCGCGGAGCGGTTTGTTGCGGACCCGTATGGGGCGGCGGGCAGCCGGATGTACCGCACGGGGGATTTGGGCCGCTGGCGCCCGGACGGGGTTCTGGAGTTTGTCGGGCGCGCGGATGCGCAGGTGAAGCTGCGCGGCTTTCGCATTGAGCCGGGCGAGATCGAGGCGGTTCTGCTGCGCCATCCCGGGGTGGCGCAGGCCGCGGTGATTGCGCGCGAAGATTTGCCTGGGCAGAAGCGGCTGGTCGCGTATGTCGTGCCTCGGAGCGAAGGGGAAGATCTGGCTGCGGGTGCGTTGCGCGCGCATGTGGGGGCAAGCCTTCCCGACTACATGGTGCCGTCTGGCTTTGTGGTTCTGGATCGGCTTCCGCTGACGCCGAACGGCAAGCTCGACCGCCGGGCGCTGCCGGCGCCTGTGCTGCGCGGGGAGGGTCTGTGGCGTGCGCCGCGCACGCCGCGGGAGGAGATCCTTTGCGCGCTGTTTGCGGAAGTGCTCGGGGTTGCCGGGGTGGGGATTGCGGACAATTTCTTTGCGCTGGGCGGGGACAGCATCGTTTCGATCCAGCTGGTGAGCCGGGCGCGGCAAGCGGGGCTGGTGATCACGCCGCGCGCCGTGTTCCAGCATCAGACAGTGGAGGCGCTTGCGGCAGTTGCTGCCTCTGTCGAGGGCAGGGCGGCGGCTGTTTCCGACATCGCGACAGGCGGGTTGCCGCTCACGCCGATCATGCATTGGCTGTTGGATCGGTGCGGACCGATCGAGCGGTTCAATCAGGCGATGCTGCTGCAGGTTCCGCCCGGTCTGGAGGAAAAGCACCTGATCGGCGCGCTGCAGGCTGTGCTCGATCATCACGATGCGTTGCGGCTGCGGCTGATTTCTTCTGCGCAGGGTGGTGACGTCTCGCTTGAGATTTTGCCGGCCGGCACGGTCGACGCTGAGCGCTGTTTTTCCCGCATCGATGTGTGCGGCTTGGATGCGGCTGGACGGCGCGCCTGCATTGCGCAAGAGGCGGAATTAGCCGAGGCGCGACTTGCTCCGGCGACAGGCATGATGGTTCAGGCGGTGTGGTTCGATGCGGGGGGCGGTCAGGCTGGCCGGCTGCTGCTGACCATCCATCATCTTGCGATAGATGGGGTGTCCTGGCGCATCCTGGTGCCCGACCTTGCGAGGGCGTGGGGAGCGGCTGCGCGGGGGCAGGCGGTGGCGCTGGCGGCGCGGGGAACGTCGTTTCGCCGCTGGGCGCATCGGCTTGCCGCGCACGCGCAGGATGCTGATCAGGTCGCCGAGCTTGCGTTCTGGGCGACGCGGTTGAGCAAGCCGGCTGTTTGCCTGGTGGACGGGGCGCTTGATCCGGGACGCGACGTGAGCGCAAGCGCCGGACAGCTGACGCTGACGCTGCCGGATGCGATCACGACGGCTTTGCTGACGCGGGTGCCGGCGGCGTTTCATGCCGGCATCAATGATGTCCTGCTCACCGGGTTGGTTCTGGCTGTTTTGCGTTGGTGCCGGCGGCATGATCGCGGCGACACCACAGCGGTATTGATTGATGTGGAGGGGCATGGTCGCGAGGAGATTTTTGCCGATGTAGACCTCTCGCGCGCGGTTGGCTGGTTCACGAGCCTTTATCCATTGCGGCTTGATGCTGGGGCAGTCGATCTTGCGGAAGCGTTCGCCGGCGGTGGCGCACTTGGTCGGGCGTTCAAGATCATCAAGGAAGAGTTGCATGCGGTCCCGAACCAAGGGCTTGGCTACGGACTGCTACGCTATCTCAATGGGCAGACGGGATTGCAGCTTGCCGAGCTTGCGCGGCCGCAGATCGGCTTCAACTATCTCGGGCGTTTCCCGGCGCCGGGTTCGGGGGATTGGGCGGCGGCTGGCGAGACGGTGAAGCTAGGCGGCGGCGATCCTGCGCTGGCGCTCGCGCACTGCCTTGAGGTCAATGCGCTCACCGCCGATGGCGAAGATGGCGCAACCCTGGTGGCGAGGTGGTCGTGGGCGCCTGCCCTGTTCTCGCAGGAGGACGTGCGCGAACTGGGGGAGGGGTGGTTTGCGGCGCTGGAAGCGCTTGTACGCCATGTGGAGCAACCCGGGGCTGGTGGCCGCAGCCCCTGCGATGTGCCGTTGCTGGCTCTGTCGCAGAGCGAGATCGAGCGGCTGGAGAGCAAGTACCCGCATCTGGAGGACTTGCTGCCGCTGTCTGCGTTGCAGGAGGGGCTGCTGTTTCATGCCCTTTACGATGCACAGGCGCCCGACCTCTACACGGTGCAACTGGTGCTCGCGTTGGCAGGCCCGCTCGATGCCGCCGCGTTGGAAATGGCGGCGCAGGCTCTTGTCGAGCGACATGCGAGCCTGCGGGCGGCGTTCGAGCATGAGCAACTGCTCCGGCCGGTGCAGATCATCGTGGCGGGGGCAAGAGCGCCGTGGCGCCATATTGATCTCTCATTGTTGGACGGTCCGGCACGCGATGAGCGCCTGGCCGATATCCTCATGGCGGATCGCGCCGAGCGCTTCGATATGAGCTGCCCGCCGCTGCTGCGGTTCACGCTGCTCCAGCTGGGGGGAGGTGAGCATCGGCTGGTGGTCAGCAGCCATCACATCCTGCTGGATGGCTGGTCAACGTCGATCCTGGTGCAGGAACTGCTGACGCTTCATGCGCAGAAGGGGAATGGTGCGGCGCTTCCGCGGGTGACGCCTTATCGGGATTATCTGGCCTGGGCCGCCCGACAGGATTGTGCCTGTGCACGCGCGGCCTGGCGAGAGACTTTGGCGGGGCTGCAAGAGTCCACTTACTTGGCTGCGCGTAAAGGCATCGGCGTGCCGCCGGTGCCGCAGCAGATGCTGCTGGGGCTGAGTGAAGAGCTCACGACTGGGTTAAGCGAGCAGGCGCGCCGGTTGGGCCTCACTCTCAACACCATGATCCAGGCCGCCTGGGCTGTGCTGCTTGGCCGGCTGCTTGGTCGCGACGACGTGGTGTTTGGAGTGACGGTAGCCGGGCGGCCACCAGAGATCGCCGGCATTGAGCGGATGGTGGGGTTGTTCATCAACACGCTGCCGCTGCGCGTGAAGCTGCCACCGGCGCTGCCGCTGCTGGCCCTGCTGCGACACGTGCAGGACAGTCAGAGCCAAATGATTGTCCACCAGCATGTAGGGCTTGCGGAGATCCAAAGCGAGGCCGGACTGGGCGATCTCTTCGACACGCTGGTGGTGTTTGAGAATTACCCAGCTGATCGCCTCGGCGCGACCGCGGTAAGCGGCGGCGTGCGGCTTGTCGGGGTTAGTGGGCATGATGCGACGCACTACGCGCTGGGCCTGATGGCGATGCCGGGCGAGCAGTTGCGCCTGCGGCTCGACTACCGATCCGACCTGTTTGATGCGGCGAGCATCGAAAGGCTGGCAAGTCGGTTCGTCCGTGTGCTGGAAGCGGCTGTAGCGCATCCGGAGCGGGCGCTCTCCAGCGTGGACATTCTCGGTGCGGATGAGCGCGCGACCATCCTGGGGGAGTGGAACGCGACGGCGCATGCGCTGCCTGCTTCCACCCTGCCGGAGCTGTTTGCGGCGCAGGTGGCCAGGAGCCCGGATGCGATTGCGGTGATCTTCGAGGAGGAGCGGCTGCGCTACGGTGAGCTGGACAGGCGGGCCAACCGGCTGGCGCATCATCTGCGCGCGCGCGGGGTGGGGCCTGAGACGGTGGTGGGGCTGTGCCTTGCCCGCTCGCTCGACCTGATCGTCGGGTTGCTGGGCATCCTCAAGGCGGGGGGTGCGTATCTGCCGCTTGATCCGGACTACCCGCAGGCGCGGCTTGCCTTCATGCTGGAGGATGCCGGCGCGGAGGTGCTCGTCACTCAGGATGCGCTGCTGGAGCGCCTGTCGGCCGAGACGGCAGCGCGTGTGCCGGTCATCGTGCGGCTTGATGCCGATGCGCCCGCCATTGCGGCGGCGCCGCAGAGCCCCCCCGCCGTCGCGCTCGACCCGGGCAACCTCGCCTATGTCATCTACACCTCAGGCTCCACAGGGACGCCAAAAGGGGTCGGTATTTGTCACGACAGCGCTGGTGCGTTCATTCACTGGGCGCGCGCTGCCTTCAGTGCGGAGCGATCTTGCAGGGGTCGTTGCTTCGACGTCCATCTGCTTTGATCTGTCCGTATTCGAGATTTTCGTTCCGCTCTGTTCGGGTGGAAGCGTCATCGTCGCATACGATCCCATTCGCATTCCCGCCACAGCGACGAAGATCACTCTCCTCAATACGGTTCCATCTGCGATCGCCGAGCTGCTGCGGCTGCGAGCCATTCCCGGCTCGGTGCGGGTGATCAATCTTGCGGGAGAAGCTCTCCAGGCGCGGCTGGTGCAACAACTCTATGCCCAGACGAACGCGCAGCGCGTGCATAACCTCTATGGGCCATCGGAAGACACGACCTATTCAAGCTGGGCCTTGGTGCGCGAGGATGACAGCCCTGTCCCGATTGGCCGTCCGATCTGGAACACGCGGATATACGTGCTGGACGGGTATCTGGCGCCTGTGCCTGCGGGGGTGGCGGGGGAGATTTACATTGCCGGCGCTGGCCTGGCGCGTGGGTATCTCGGGCGTGCGGGGCTGACCGCGGAGCGGTTTGTTGCGGACCCGTATGGGGCGGCGGGCAGCCGGATGTACCGCACGGGGGATTTGGGCCGCTGGCGCCCGGACGGGGTTCTGGAGTTTGTCGGGCGCGCGGATGCGCAGGTGAAGCTGCGCGGCTTTCGCATTGAGCCGGGCGAGATCGAGGCGGTTCTGCTGCGCCATCCCGGGGTGGCGCAGGCCGCGGTGATTGCGCGCGAAGATTTGCCTGGGCAGAAGCGGCTGGTCGCGTATGTCGTGCCTCGGAGCGAAGGGGAAGATCTGGCTGCGGGTGCGTTGCGCGCGCATGTGGGGGCAAGCCTTCCCGACTACATGGTGCCGTCTGGCTTTGTGGTTCTGGATCGGCTTCCGCTGACGCCGAACGGCAAGCTCGACCGCCGGGCGCTGCCGGCGCCTGTGCTGCGCGGGGAGGGTCTGTGGCGTGCGCCGCGCACGCCGCGGGAGGAGATCCTTTGCGCGCTGTTTGCGGAAGTGCTCGGGGTCGCCGGGGTGGGGATTGCGGACAATTTCTTTGCGCTGGGCGGCCATTCGCTGTTGGCGATGCGGCTGATCAGCCGCATCCGGGCAGGCCTTGATGTCGAGGTGCCGATCCGCACGCTGTTTGAGGCGCCGACGGTTGCGGCGCTGGCGGGTCGATTGGATGACCACGCAGCGCGCCGTCCTGCCCTCGTTGCGCGGGCGCGTCCTGCGGAGCTGCCGCTGTCGCATGCGCAGCGTCGGCTGTGGTTCCTGCACCGGCTGGAGGAGGCAAGCGCAACAGCAAGCGCAACCTACACCATCCCGGTTGCGGTGCGGCTGACGGGGCCACTGGATGCGCCGGCGCTGGAGGGAGCGCTGGGCGATGTGGTGGGACGCCATGAGAGCCTGCGCACGATCTTTCCCGAGCGCGACGGGGTGGCGCGGCAGGAGGTGCTGGGAGCGGATGCGGCACGGCCTGCGCTGATCCGGGCGCGGGTGACGGAGACCGCGCTTGCGGCGGCGCTGGCGGATGCGGCGGCGGTTGGGTTTGACATCTGCGCCGAGCTGCCGGTGCGCGCGCACCTGTTCGAGGTCGCCGCGAGCGAGCACGTGCTGCTGCTGCTGGTGCATCACATCGCGGCGGACGGGTGGTCATTGGGTCCGCTGTTTGCGGACCTTGCATGGGCCTATGGGGCGCGTCTGCGGGGGGAGGCTTCAGCCTTGCCGCCGCTGCCGGTGCAGTATGCCGACTACACTTTGTGGCAACGGGAGGTCCTTGGCGAGGAGAGCGATGCGGAGAGCGCGATCTCGCGGCAGCTTGCGTACTGGCGCGCGGCGCTGGATGGGTTAGCGCCTGCCGTAGATTTGCCCAGCGATCGGCCGCGGCGATCTGTTGCGAGCCATCGCGGGGATGTTGTTGGGGTGAAGCTGTCCGCGGAGTTGCACCGTGGGCTCGTTGGTCTGGCGCGGGAGATGTGGGGCGAGCCTGTTCATGGTGGTGCAGGCGTGCCTTGCGGGTCTGTTGAGCCGGCTTGGGGCGGGGGATGACATCGCGATCGGCAGCCCGATAGCGGGGCGCAGCGACAGCGCGCTGGACGGGCTTGTCGGGTTCTTTGTGAACACGCTGGTGCTGCGGACGGATACGTCGGGCAACCCCGGGCTGGGGGAGCTGATCGGGCGGGTGCGCTCTCGCAATCTGTCGGCCTACAGCCATGCGGATGTGCCGTTTGAGCGGCTGGTGGAGCTTCTCAACCCTGTGCGGTCGCTATCGCATCATCCCTTGTTCCAGGTGATGCTGGCGTTTCAAACCAATATGGCGGCGCGGTTTGCAGTGAATGGGATTGCGGCGTCGCCTGAAGATGTATCCACGGGAACGGCGAAGTTCGACCTCTCGGTGAGCCTGAGCGAGGAGCGCGGGGCGGACGGATTGCCGGCGGGGATTGTCGGGGGGATCGAATACGCGACCGACCTGTTTGATGCGGCGAGCATCGAAAGGCTGGCAAGTCGGTTCGTCCGTGTGCTGGAAGCGGCTGTAGCGCATCCGGAGCGGGCGCTCTCCAGCGTGGACATTCTCGGTGCGGATGAGCGCGCGACCATCCTGGGGGGGTGGAACGCGACGGCGCATGCGCTGCCTGCTTCCACCCTGCCGGAGCTGTTTGCGGCGCAGGTGGCCAGGAGCCCGGATGCGATTGCGGTGATCTTCGAGGAGGAGCGGCTTTGCTACGGTGAGCTGGACAGGCGGGCCAACCGGCTGGCGCATCATCTGCGGGCGCGCGGGGTGGGGCCTGAGACGGTGGTGGGGCTGTGCCTTGCCCGCTCGCTCGACCTGATCGTCGGGTTGCTGGGCATCCTCAAGGCGGGGGGTGCGTATCTGCCGCTTGATCCGGACTACCCGCCGGCGCGGCTTGCCTTCATGCTGGAAGATGCCGGCGCGGAAGTGCTCGTCACTCAGGATGCGCTGCTGGAGCGCCTGTCGGCGGCGACGGCAGCGCGTGTGCCGGTCATCGTGCGGCTCGATGCCGATGCGCCCGCCATTGCGGCGGCGCCGCAGAGCCCCCCCGCCGTCGCGCTCGACCCGGCCAACCCTGCCTATGTCATCTACACCTCAGGCTCCACAGGGACGCCAAAAGGGGTGGTCATGGAGCACGGCCCCCTGGCGAACCTCGTTCGGTGGAGCACGGACGCGCTTCACGGGCGACCAGAAACGACTGTCGCTCAGTTTACGCCAATAAGCTTCGATGTGTCCGCTCAAGAGATTCTCTCGACACTGATTGGCGGCAAGAGGTTAGTCGGCCTTCGAGATGATATCAGGTCTAGTCCTCCGGACCTTCTGAACTGGCTGGCCGGTAACGACATTAGCGACTTGTTTGCACCGGATCTCGTGATCAGGGTTCTGTTTGAGGAGATCATTCAACAAAAGCGCGACATGCCGAGTCTGCTTCACGTTTCACAGGCTGGCGAAGCACTCACGTTGAATGAGGGTCTTCGGACGTTCTTCAGTACGCAATCGCGGGCACGGCTCCATAATCATTATGGTCCAACGGAGACGCATGTCGTTTCGAGCTACGATTTTCCGTCCGAAACATCGAAGTGGCCGTTGGTTGCACCCATTGGCCGTCCGATCTGGAACACGCGGATATACGTGCTGGACGGGTATCTGGCGCCTGTGCCTGCGGGGGTTGCGGGGGAGATTTACATTTCCGGCGCTGGCCTGGCGCGTGGGTATCTCGGGCGTGCGGGGCTGACCGCGGAGCGGTTTGTTGCGGACCCGTATGGGGCGGCGGGCAGCCGGATGTACCGCACGGGGGATTTGGGCCGCTGGCGCCCGGACGGGGTTCTGGAGTTTGTCGGGCGCGCGGATGCGCAGGTGAAGCTGCGCGGCTTTCGCATTGAGCCGGGCGAGATCGAGGCGGTTCTGCTGCGCCATCCCGGGGTGGCGCAGGCCGCGGTGATTGCGCGCGAAGATTTGCCTGGGCAGAAGCGGCTGGTCGCGTATGTCGTGCCTCGGAGCGAAGGGGAAGATCTGGCTGCGGGTGCGTTGCGCGCGCATGTGGGGGCAAGCCTTCCCGACTACATGGTGCCGTCTGGCTTTGTGGTTCTGGATCGGCTTCCGCTGACGCCGAACGGCAAGCTCGACCGCCGGGCGCTGCCGGCGCCTGTGCTGCGCGGGGAGGGTCTGTGGCGTGCGCCGCGCACGCCGCGGGAGGAGATCCTTTGCGCGCTGTTTGCGGAAGTGCTCGGGGTCGCCGGGGTGGGGATTGCGGACAATTTCTTTGCGCTGGGCGGCCATTCGCTGTTGGCGATGCGGCTGATCAGCCGCATCCGGGCAGGCCTTGATGTCGAGGTGCCGATCCGCACGCTGTTTGAGGCGCCGACGGTTGCGGCGCTGGCGGGTCGATTGGATGACCACGCAGCGCGCCGTCCTGCCCTCGTTGCGCGGGCGCGTCCTGCGGAGCTGCCGCTGTCGCATGCGCAGCGTCGGCTGTGGTTCCTGCACCGGCTGGAGGAGGCAAGCGCAACAGCAAGCGCAACCTACACCATCCCGGTTGCGGTGCGGCTGACGGGGCCACTGGATGCGCCGGCGCTGGAGGGAGCGCTGGGCGATGTGGTGGGACGCCATGAGAGCCTGCGCACGATCTTTCCCGAGCGCGACGGGGTGGCGCGGCAGGAGGTGCTGGGAGCGGATGCGGCACGGCCTGCGCTGATCCGGGCGCGGGTGACGGAGACCGCGCTTGCGGCGGCGCTGGCGGATGCGGCGGCGGTTGGGTTTGACATCTGCGCCGAGCTGCCGGTGCGCGCGCACCTGTTCGAGGTCGCCGCGAGCGAGCACGTGCTGCTGCTGCTGGTGCATCACATCGCGGCGGACGGGTGGTCGTTGGGTCCGCTGTTTGCGGACCTTGCATGGGCCTATGGGGCGCGTCTGCGGGGGGAGGCTTCAGCCTTGCCGCCGCTGCCGGTGCAGTATGCCGACTACACTTTGTGGCAACGGGAGGTCCTTGGCGAGGAGAGCGATGCGGAGAGCGCGATCTCGCGGCAGCTTGCGTACTGGCGCGCGGCGCTGGATGGGTTAGCGCCTGCCGTAGATTTGCCCAGCGATCGGCCGCGGCGATCTGTTGCGAGCCATCGCGGGGATGTTGTTGGGGTGAAGCTGTCCGCGGAGTTGCACCGTGGGCTCGTTGGTCTGGCGCGGGAATGTGGGGCGAGCCTGTTCATGGTGGTGCAGGCGTGCCTTGCGGGTCTGTTGAGCCGGCTTGGGGCGGGGGATGACATCGCGATCGGCAGCCCGATAGCGGGGCGCAGCGACAGCGCGCTGGACGGGCTTGTCGGGTTCTTTGTGAACACGCTGGTGCTGCGGACGGATACGTCGGGCAACCCCGGGCTGGGGGAGCTGATCGGGCGGGTGCGCTCTCGCAATCTGTCGGCCTACAGCCATGCGGATGTGCCGTTTGAGCGGCTGGTGGAGCTTCTCAACCCTGTGCGGTCGCTATCGCATCATCCCTTGTTCCAGGTGATGCTGGCGTTTCAAACCAATATGGCGGCGCGGTTTGCAGTGAATGGGATTGCGGCGTCGCCTGAAGATGTATCCACGGGAACGGCGAAGTTCGACCTCTCGGTGAGCCTGAGCGAGGAGCGCGGGGCGGACGGATTGCCGGCGGGGATTGTCGGGGGGATCGAATACGCGACCGACCTGTTTGATGCGGCGAGCATCGAAAGGCTGGCAAGTCGGTTCGTCCGTGTGCTGGAAGCGGCTGTAGCGCATCCGGAGCGGGCGCTCTCCAGCGTGGACATTCTCGGTGCGGATGAGCGCGCGACCATCCTGGGGGGGTGGAACGCGACGGCGCATGCGCTGCCTGCTTCCACCCTGCCGGAGCTGTTTGCGGCGCAGGTGGCCAGGAGCCCGGATGCGGTTGCGGTGATCTTCGAGGAGGAGCGGCTGCGCTACGGTGAGCTGGACAGGCGGGCCAACCGGCTGGCGCATCATCTGCGGGCGCGCGGGGTGGGGCCTGAGACGGTGGTGGGGCTGTGCCTTGCCCGCTCGCTCGACCTGATCGTCGGGTTGCTGGGCATCCTCAAGGCGGGGGGTGCGTATCTGCCGCTTGATCCGGACTACCCGCAGGCGCGGCTTGCCTTCATGCTGGAAGATGCCGGCGCGGAGGTGCTCGTCACTCAGGATGCGCTGCTGGAGCGCCTGCCGGCGGCGACGGCGCAGCGTGTGCCGGTCATCGTGCGGCTCGATGCCGATGCGCCCGCCATTGCGGCGGCGCCGCAGAGCCCCCCCGCCGTCGCGCTCGACCCGGCCAACCCTGCCTATGTCATCTACACCTCAGGCTCCACAGGGACGCCAAAAGGGGTGGTGGGTACCCATAATGCTATCGCAAATCGTATCGTGGCGCAGATCGGGATCAAACCGTTTCTTCAAAGCGAAATTTGTTGTCAGAAGACATCTATTGGCTTTGTAGATTCCATATTCGAGACTCTCGGTCCGCTTTGCCTCGGGGCTCCGCTGGTCATTGTTCCGAATGCCGTGGGCGCCGATCCCGAGCGGCTCTCCGGGCTTGTGGAAAGCGCCAAGATATCGCGCTTGATCCTGGTGCCTTCTCTGGCAACCACGCTCTCGATCATTCCAGAGGCGAAGCGGCGCCTGGCCAGCATTTCCACTTGGATTCTGAGCGGCGAGGCCTCAAGCAGCGACTTGGTGAACCGGCTCAGCGAGTTATGTCCGGACTGCGCGGCAGTGAACTTGTATGGTTCTTCCGAAGTCACCGCAGATGCGACTTGGCATTTGGCCTCGAGAGGCGACGCACATAAGCTCCCCATTGGCCGTCCGATCTGGAACACGCGGATATACGTGCTGGACGGGTATCTGGCGCCTGTTCCTGCGGGGGTGGCGGGGGAGATTTACATTGCCGGCGCTGGCCTGGCGCGTGGGTATCTCGGGCGTGCGGGGCTGACCGCGGAGCGGTTTGTTGCGGACCCGTATGGGGCGGCGGGCAGCCGGATGTACCGCACGGGGGATTTGGGCCGCTGGCGCCCGGACGGGGTTCTGGAGTTTGTCGGGCGCGCGGATGCGCAGGTGAAGCTGCGCGGCTTTCGCATTGAGCCGGGCGAGATCGAGGCGGTTCTGCTGCGCCATCCCGGGGTGGCGCAGGCCGCGGTGATTGCGCGCGAAGATTTGCCTGGGCAGAAGCGGCTGGTCGCGTATGTCGTGCCTCGGAGCGAAGGGGAAGATACTGGCTGCGGGTGCGTTGCGCGCGCATGTGGGGGCAAGCCTTCCCGACTACATGGTGCCGTCTGGCTTTGTGGTTCTGGATCGGCTTCCGCTGACGCCGAACGGCAAGCTCGACCGCCGGGCGCTGCCGGCGCCTGTGCTGCGCGGGGAGGGTCTGTGGCGTGCGCCGCGCACGCCGCGGGAGGAGTATCCTTTGCGCGCTGTTTGCGGAAGTGCTCGGGGTCGCCGGGGTGGGGATTGCGGACAATTTCTTTGCGCTGGGCGGCCATTCGCTGTTGGCGATGCGGCTGATCAGCCGCATCCGGGCAGGCCTTGATGTCGAGGTGCCGATCCGCACGCTGTTTGAGGCGCCGACGGTTGCGGCGCTGGCGGGTCGATTGGATGACCACGCAGCGCGCCGTCCTGCCCTCGTTGCGCGGGCGCGTCCTGCGGAGCTGCCGCTGTCGCATGCGCAGCGTCGGCTGTGGTTCCTGCACCGGCTGGAGGAGGCAAGCGCAACAGCAAGCGCAACCTACACCATCCCGGTTGCGGTGCGGCTGACGGGGCCACTGGATGCGCCGGCGCTGGAGGGAGCGCTGGGCGATGTGGTGGGACGCCATGAGAGCCTGCGCACGATCTTTCCCGAGCGCGACGGGGTGGCGCGGCAGGAGGTGCTGGGAGCGGATGCGGCACGGCCTGCGCTGATCCGGGCGCGGGTGACGGAGACCGCGCTTGCGGCGGCGCTGGCGGATGCGGCGGCGGTTGGGTTTGACATCTGCGCCGAGCTGCCGGTGCGCGCGCACCTGTTCGAGGTCGCCGCGAGCGAGCACGTGCTGCTGCTGCTGGTGCATCACATCGCGGCGGACGGGTGGTCATTGGGTCCGCTGTTTGCGGACCTTGCATGGGCCTATGGGGCGCGTCTGCGGGGGGAGGCTTCAGCCTTGCCGCCGCTGCCGGTGCAGTATGCCGACTACACTTTGTGGCAACGGGAGGTCCTTGGCGAGGAGAGCGATGCGGAGAGCGCGATCTCGCGGCAGCTTGCGTACTGGCGCGCGGCGCTGGATGGGTTAGCGCCTGCCGTAGATTTGCCCAGCGATCGGCCGCGGCGATCTGTTGCGAGCCATCGCGGGGATGTTGTTGGGGTGAAGCTGTCCGCGGAGTTGCACCGTGGGCTCGTTGGTCTGGCGCGGGAATGTGGGGCGAGCCTGTTCATGGTGGTGCAGGCGTGCCTTGCGGGTCTGTTGAGCCGGCTTGGGGCGGGGGATGACATCGCGATCGGCAGCCCGATAGCGGGGCGCAGCGACAGCGCGCTGGACGGGCTTGTCGGGTTCTTTGTGAACACGCTGGTGCTGCGGACGGATACGTCGGGCAACCCCGGGCTGGGGGAGCTGATCGGGCGGGTGCGCTCTCGCAATCTGTCGGCCTACAGCCATGCGGATGTGCCGTTTGAGCGGCTGGTGGAGCTTCTCAACCCTGTGCGGTCGCTATCGCATCATCCCTTGTTCCAGGTGATGCTGGCGTTTCAAACCAATATGGCGGCGCGGTTTGCAGTGAATGGGATTGCGGCGTCGCCTGAAGATGTATCCACGGGAACGGCGAAGTTCGACCTCTCGGTGAGCCTGAGCGAGGAGCGCGGGGCGGACGGGTTGCCGGCGGGGATTGTCGGGGGGATCGAATACGCGACCGACCTGTTTGATGCGGCGAGCATCGAAAGGCTGGCAAGTCGGTTCGTCCGTGTGCTGGAAGCGGCTGTAGCGCATCCGGAGCGGGCGCTCTCCAGCGTGGACATTCTCGGTGCGGATGAGCGCGCGACCATCCTGGGGGAGTGGAACGCGACGGCGCATGCGCTGCCTGCTTCCACCCTGCCGGAGCTGTTTGCGGCGCAGGTGGCCAGGAGCCCGGATGCGATTGCGGTGATCTTCGAGGAGGAGCGGCTGCGCTACGGTGAGCTGGACAGGCGGGCCAACCGGCTGGCGCATCATCTGCGGGCGCGCGGGGTGGGGCCTGAGACGGTGGTGGGGCTGTGCCTTGCCCGCTCGCTCGACCTGATCGTCGGGTTGCTGGGCATCCTCAAGGCGGGGGGTGCGTATCTGCCGCTTGATCCGGACTACCCGCAGGCGCGGCTTGCCTTCATGCTGGAAGATGCCGGCGCGGAGGTGCTCGTCACTCAGGATGCGCTGCTGGAGCGCCTGCCGGCGGCGACGGCGCAGCGTGTGCCGGTCATCGTGCGGCTCGATGCCGATGCGCCCGCCATTGCGGCGGCGCCGCAGAGCCCCCCCGCCGTCGCGCTCGACCCGGCCAACCCTGCCTATGTCATCTACACCTCAGGCTCCACAGGGACGCCAAAAGGGGTGGTGGTCGAGCATGCAAACCTTGTGAACAAGCTCGCGGCTTTGAAGTCTGATTTCGGGGTGGATGAGAGCTTTCGCTCGGCGGTGTTCATCTCCTGTGGTTTCGATGCCGCAATCGAGCAGATGCTGCTGCCTCTCGCTGGGGGTGGCGCTGCCATCGTCCTCGGCGAGGCGGTGCGGGAAACCCCTGCACAATTCTGGCAGGCCATCGTCCGGCATGAGGTGAGCTTCGTCAGCTGCGTGCCGTCCTATTTGCAGTCGGTTCTTCGCGATGTGCCGGAGGGTCTCTTCCTGGCGCACTTGGCGCTTGGCGGAGAGAAGCTCACGACCGACTTGGCGCGGGAGATTTCAGGCCGGCTTGGGATAGGTCGTCTTATTCACCTCTACGGTCCCACGGAAGCAACCATCGATGCCGTCGGCTTTGTGGCGGACGGGACACAGACCGGCGTGTCCGTCCCGATCGGGCATCCGCTGAGCAACTACCGTGTTTACGTGCTGGACGGGTATTTGCAGCCTGTGCCTGCGGGGGTGGCGGGGGAGATTTACATTGCCGGCGCCGGCCTGGCGCGTGGCTATCTCGGGCGTGCGGGGCTGACCGCGGAGCGGTTTGTTGCGGACCCGTATGGGGCGGCGGGCAGCCGGATGTACCGCACGGGGGATTTGGGCCGCTGGCGCCCGGACGGGGTTCTGGAGTTTGTCGGGCGCGCGGATGCGCAGGTGAAGCTGCGCGGCTTTCGCATTGAGCCGGGCGAGATCGAGGCGGTTCTGCTGCGCCATCCCGGGGTGGCGCAGGCCGCGGTGATTGCGCGCGAAGATGTGCCTGGGCAGAAGCGGCTGGTCGCGTATGTCGTGCCTCGGAGCGAAGGGGAAGAACTGGCTGCGGGTGCGTTGCGCGCGCATGTGGGGGCAAGCCTTCCCGACTACATGGTGCCGTCTGGCTTTGTGGTTCTGGATCGGCTTCCGCTGACGCCGAACGGCAAGCTCGACCGCCGTGCGCTGCCGGCGCCTGTGCTGCGCGGGGAGGGTCTGTGGCGTGCGCCGCGCACGCCGCGGGAGGAGATCCTTTGCGCGCTGTTTGCGGAAGTGCTCGGGGTCGCCGGGGTCGGGATTGCGGACAATTTCTTTGCGCTGGGCGGCCATTCGCTGTTGGCGATGCGGCTGATCAGCCGCATCCGGGCAGGCCTTGATGTCGAGGTGCCGATCCGCACGCTGTTTGAGGCGCCGACGGTTGCGGCGCTGGCGGGTCGGCTGGGTTCAGACTCAAGGCGGTCCGACTTCGACGTTCTGCTTCCGATTAGGTCCGAGGGAGCGTTGCGGCCCTTGTTCTGTGTCCATCCTGCAGTCGGAATAAGTTGGTGCTATTCGAGGTTCATCGGAAACCTTCCAGCCGGCCATCCGATCTACGGTTTACAGGCGCGCAGTCTCCTTCAAGAGGCAATGGCTGGCGAAACGATTGAACAGATGGCGAAGGACTATCTGGCTGCCGTGAGAGAGGTTCAACCCGTTGGCCCCTACAACCTGGTAGGCTGGTCCTTCGGCGGATTGGTGGCGCACGCAATGGCCACTGAGCTGCAATCCAAGAATGAGAATGTGTCACTCCTGGCGCTTCTCGACAGCTATCCGATCGTCCTGGAGAGCCTACTTAATTCCGGCGGTTATGATGAATGTGAAAGCGAAGTTTCGGAGAAAATCGCCCAGGATACCGTGCGGCGTATGTTGGAGAATCTCGACAGCGACGCTCGCCGCCTTGCGGCATCGGCGGGACATGATTACGAAGCAATGACGAATGCCTGCAGGCACAACATGACCACCCTGCGCACCTTCTCGCCCGCACGATATGAGGGTGACGTCATGCTCTTCGTCGCCAAGGAGACACATGCGGCGCCACCTGTTGGTCTGTGGAAGCCGTACGTCAGTGGGATGGTCCATGTGCATGAGCTTGATTGCGCACACGACTCGATGATGGGTCCCGTCCCGGCCGCAAAGATCGCCGCAGCACTCGCGCGCGAGCTCGAGAAGCAACGAGCCAACAAGCAATTCGTGATGCAATGGAGAACAAAGTGACAAATCCATTCGAGGACGAAAATGGCGTTTATCACGTCTTGATAAACGCCGAAGGTCAGCATTCCATCTGGCCAAGCTTTATTGATGTGCCAGAAGGCTGGACTATCATTCACGAATCGGACAGCCGCGCTGCTTGCATTGAATTTGTAAATCAAAATTGGACCGACATGCGGCCGAATAGTCTTATCAGCCGCATGAACACACATTGAGACGGTTACAGTCCCGCTTGCCGCGATGTGTTGTTTGGCCTACATCCGCGATTCGAGGCAAGGAAGCTCGGCGCGCCATATGCGCCCCATTGCTAAGCCGCAATAGCTCAGCCGGTAGAGCACATCATTCGTAATGATGGGGTCGGGGGTTCGAATCCCTCTTGCGGCACCACTGCTTTCATTTGCTACTCGTCCCGAGTGACCTGTCGATGGGTCGAGCATCAATAACGCGACTTTCTGCAAGGCTCTTATCGGTTGATGCCGATGGGTCAGCCGGGCCGGGCGATGGGTGCGTCCGCAAAGAGCTTGTATTGCTGAACGCGTGGTTTGCTTCTGTCCTCGTCATTGACGTATTGGATCGAGCTCTTGCCCAGCAGGCCCCGCGGCAGGATCATCACTCGGATGAAGCGACATGATCGACTGGACGATGCCTGCGCAAACACGGGCTCGGGCCCGCTCTCGTACCATGCACCGCCGGGACCATAGGATGTAGACGTTCCCTGCGTGTCGATGCGAATGCCGCCTTCGATCAGGCAACGGATACCTGGTCCCTGGTGCCTGTGAAGGTATGCACAGCCTCCGGCAGGAAACGCGACGCTGTCACCACGCAGAAGTAGCTCGCCTTGCGGCAACGCGGAGAGAGGGGCGGAGAGCTTTTGCTGACTGCGCACACCGGGCAGCATCTGCTCCGTCACATTCCCGGATGCAACATCGAGCTCCCAGCGCCAAACGCTGGCACCGCGGTTGCCGGCTTGCAGGCTCAGGGACTCCTCGCCATGCCACGTCTGTCCGTCCGTCAAGCTCTGTTCGGCGGTCATGACTTCCCCGTGCAGCACAAATATCATTCGGGGCAGTGCCGGCAGCACCTTCGCGGTGCCGGATGAAAGAATGTCTTCATAAAGCCGGAGAACGGGAAGCTGCATCTTCAATTCTCCTGATCAGGACAAGAATGCGGCCGTACATGCCCTTCTCGGAGGAACCCAGTTAGTTAATCCGGTCCAGGAATCCTAACAACCAGAAATTCTGAGCTGGAAGCGCCGCGACTTGAAAGCGTCAGACTTTCATTCAGCTGGTCCCGCCGTTATATCCGCTCGGCCTTGCGGGAGAGAATCATGTCAGACATGCGCCTCGTTGTAGCTGGGGCGGGCGGGCGCATGGGACGCACGCTCATTCATGCAATTGCCGCCAGCCGGGGTGTGGCCTTGGTCGGCGCCGTGGACGCGGCTGGATCCGCGGTGATTGGCCGAGATGCGGGCGAGCTCGCCGGGCTCGGCAAGAACGGAGTGCAGGTCGCCAGCAATGTCGAGCCGCTTCTTGCGGGGGCCGAGGGCTTACTCGATTTCACGATACCCGCCGCCACAGTTGCCCTTGCCGAGCTCACGTCTCGCCGGGGGATGGTGCACGTGATCGGGACAACCGGGCTTTCCGGCGAACACGAGAACCTGCTCGCGGCAGCAAGCAAGGGGGCCGTGATTGTCAAGTCCGGCAATATGAGCATGGGAGTCAATCTCCTCGAAGCGCTGGTGCGACGTGTAGCGGCGACCCTCGATCAGGAATTCGATATCGAGATCCTCGAAATGCACCATAACAAAAAAGTGGATGCGCCTTCCGGCACGGCGCTCATGCTTGGGCAGGCGGCCGCGGACGGCCGCGCAGTCAACCTTGCCCAGCATTGCGTGCGCGGCCGAGACGGGCATACGGGTGCGCGCCGCCCCGGAGATATCGGGTTTGCATCATTACGCGGCGGCTCGGTAGTGGGTGAGCACACGGTGATCTTTGCCGGACCAGCCGAACGCATAGAGCTCGTTCACAGGGCAGAGGACCGGATGATCTTCGCACGTGGTGCCGTGCGCGCCGCTCTGTGGGCGCGCGAGCGCAAGCCGGGACTCTATTCTATGGCGGATGTTCTCGGGTTGCATGATGTCTGACACCATAAGGGAATCAAGATAATGAGCGCGCGCGTCCTCGTCCTGGTGCGTCACGGCGAGAGTGAATGGAATCGCAAGAATCTTTTCACGGGCTGGAGAGACATCGATCTCTCGGAAAACGGCGTCGCCGAGGCACGCAGCGCCGGTCGCAAGCTCAAGGCGCAAAATCTCTCGTTCGATGTTGGGTTCACCTCGGCGCTGGTCCGCGCCCAGCGGTCGCTAGATCTCATTCTCGATGAGCTGGGACAAAGTGATATCCCTGTGTTCCGGGACGCGGCGCTCAACGAGAGGGACTACGGAGAACTGTCCGGCCTCAACAAGGACGATGCGAGGGCGAAATGGGGTACGGAGCAGGTGCATCTATGGCGCCGGTCGTATGACGTCGCGCCACCCGGCGGCGAGAGCCTAAGAGACACGGCTGCGCGCGTGCTTCCATATTATATCCAGAAGATTCTGCCGTCAGTTCTCCAGGAAAAGCGCGTGCTCGTTGCCGCGCACGGGAATTCGCTGCGCGCACTCGTCATGGTGCTCGAGCACCTCTCCACCACCGATATCCTTAAGCGCGAAATCGGCACGGGCATTCCGCTCGTCTATCGGCTCAACTTCGATTCCACCGTCGCGGAAAAGGTCAATCTTGCGGCTTGATTCTTGTGCTGTGCGCTCGGCAGACGACGCTGCTGTCCTCTCGCTAGCGGAGTTGGGTGCGAGTAGGCCCGCGTCTTGCCTCGGCGAGCGCCGAGGAGAGCGCAACTGCAAAGCTCTCCTTCTCCTGTGGACTCAGAAATACGGCAATGGCCAAACGCCGGCCATGCGAGACCAGGAATAGGCGTTCGATGCCGAACTCAGCGTGCACCACGCGGTCAAGCCGCACCCATAGCGGATTGAGCGTCCATTCGCGCACACGGCCGCGATGACTGACTTGCCGCACGGTGAGCTCTGAGCTGGTCATGGTCACCTGCTCGAAAGCTCTTGCGCGGCGATAACTCACCTGGAATGCCCAATACAACAGCAGCACGTCCAGCCCGCAGAAGCCGAAGACAGGCCATGCGCCGGCCAGAAGGAACACCATCCCGGTAATGAAGCTGATCCCGCCCGCTATCGCCATCAGATACACGAATCCAGCAGGGCTAAGCGATCTATGCGGGGTGAGCACCGCGGAAAAGATATTCGGTTCGGTTGCCGGATCGTTGTCTGATGCCATGTTGCTCACTATACGGAAACCATGCCCCGCAAGACAGAGCGTGCTGGTGTTGGCAGATCGACACGCAACTCACAGCCCGGGTCGAGGGTGGCCGGCCGCACGGCCCGCAGCAAGTCGGTAAAGCTCAAACCCGGCAATGAGCGTCTGGTGGCCGACGAGAAAGCCGCCGCAGGAGAAATGCCGCAATGGACAACTGCCGAGATCGAGGAGGCGTTCCGGCGTTTTCACGCGGCCGAGCCGGCCCCGAAGGGCGAGCTCGCCCACATCAATCCTTTCACGCTATTGATTGCAGTGGTTCTTTCGGCGCAGGCGACCGATGCGGGAGTAAACAAAGCAACCCCGGCCCTTTTCGCCGAAGCAGACACCCCGGCGAAAATGGTCGCGCTTGGAGAGGAGCGCGTTCGGGACTTGATAAGAACCATTGGCCTTTTCCGGACCAAGGCGAGGAATATCGTCGCGCTGTCGAGTATCCTGCTTGAGCGACACAGTGGTCGCGTGCCGCACAGTCGCGAGGCGCTTGAAGCCTTGCCTGGCGTTGGTCGCAAGACTGCGAACGTCGTTCTCAATATTGCCTTCGGCGAACCGACCATCGCAGTAGATACGCATATCTTCCGCGTGGGGAATCGTACCGGTCTCGCAGTTGGAAAGACGCCGTTCGAAGTCGAGACGAAGCTCGATGCCATCGTGCCTGACAGATACAAGCGCCATGCCCACCATTGGCTTATTCTGCACGGGCGGTACGTCTGTGTGGCGCGGCGTCCCCTTTGCGAGCAGTGCTTGATCGCTGATCTCTGCAAATGGCCGGGCAAGATAGTCGCTTCTGAGACAGTCGCTCCGTAAGGGACACTGGGCGGACACGACCGCATTCCTGCGCTACAATGCGACGTTAAATTCGTTGGAGCATGATCTTTTCCGAAAACCGGTGCCCACTTTTCGGGATCATGCTCTACGCACAGGGATTGAGAGCATGCAGTCGCATTGGCGTAAGATCGGCATTGGCGCGGCGGTTGGCATCGTTGCGATTGCAGGCGCAGCCTGGGCACTGAAATGGTGGGGCGTGACCGACCGGCGTCCGACGCTGGTGGCAGTGCCACCGCTTGCACCAATAACGCGCAGCTCGACTGTCATCACGCCCATCGATATTGCTCTCAGCGCCATTCGCGACGCGTTGGAACGCACGGCGCCACCAGAGTTTTCGGCGAAGCCGGATATTCCCGCGCTACCTTTCGTGGGCACGCTCGATCTCGGCTGGTCAGTGGCGCGCGGGCCATTCTCGGTCGCTGGACGGCCCGAGGGCTTGGCCATATCGACCACGCTGTCCGGAAGCATGCGTGCCACAGGCGAGCTGAGCGGCTCCGCCGGCGGCACGCTTGGCTCGCCCGGCGAGTTGTCGGATTTCATCGGCAGCTTGTTTGGCGGAGGTTCGGCACCCTCCCGCCGGCAGAACCAAGGGCAGAACCAAGGGCAGAACCAGGCCGAGCAGAGCCAGCCGGAGCGCAAGCTCGAGCAGAGCGCCAATATCCGCGGTAGCGCCACCTTGATGGCGCGCCCAACGCTGCTGCCGCAGTGGCGATTGGAGCCCAATCTCACGTCGCAACTGACTATTTCCGACGCCTCGCTCTCGCTGTTCGGAATGAATTTGAGCGTGCCGGACGAAGTGAAACCGCTGCTCGAGCGCACAATCGACGAGCAGATTTCGTCGTTGGAGACCTGGCTGCGCCAGGATCCTTTCCTCGAAGCGGGAGCGCGGGAGGAATGGGCGAAGATGTGTCGTTCGGTGCCGCTCGGCGCTGCTGGCCCGGACATGCCAAATCTATGGCTCGAGGTTCGACCGACGCGCGCCTTCGCCGCAAATCCACGCGTGGAGCAGGCGACACTCAGGCTGACCATAGGCGTGCAGTCGGATACCCGCATTGTGCCGAACGAGACCAAGCCCGATTGTCCGTTTCCGGAACAGCTGGAAATCGTCCAGCAGACGGAGAAGGGCCGGGTCAATATCGCCGTGCCGATCGACATTCCTTTTACCGAGGTGAACCGGCTCATCGAAACCGAGCTCAAGGGCAAGACTTTCCCCGAGGACCAGAGCAGCGCATTCACCGCAACGATAAAGAGCGTGAAAATGGCGGCCTCCGGGGATCGGCTGCTGATCTCAGTGGGGGTGAGAGCAAACGAGACCAAGACCTGGTTCGGCTTCGGCGCCGATGCGACCATTCACGTGTGGGGTCGGCCGGTGCTCGATCCGGCGCGGCAGATGCTGCGGCTCAACGATGTGGCGCTCGACGTGGAATCTGCGGCCGCCTTCGGAATGCTGGGCGCAGCGGCCCGTTCGGCGATCCCCTATCTCGAACGGGCGTTGGCGGAAAACGCCGTCGTCGAACTTGGTCCCGCTGGCGGAAAATGCGCGCAAGAGCATCGCTGCGGCGGTGGCCGATTTCCGTAAGCGCACCGACAGCATTCAGGTAGATGCTGAAGTCGTCGATCTCCGGCTCGTGGGCCTGGAGTTCGACGAGAAGACGCTGCGCGTCATTGCCGAAGCTGACGGCACCGTGCGCGTCGCGGTCAGCAGGCTCGACGACCTATAGTCGATCAACGCGTTTATCACGAGGCAACGACGCGTCTTCGAGCAGCGGCTTGCCACCGACCATGGTGCGTTTGTGCATGTGGACCATCAGCGCCATCGCAAACAACGGCGTGGCGAGACTGACGATTGGGATGGAGACAAAGGCGGCAATGAACAGCCCGGCAAGGAAAACCTCGCTTTGGTGTTTTTTGCGCAATGCCTTGGCCGCATCAGTGGAGCGGTACCGCATAGCCGCGAGCTCGAAATATTGGCGCCCGAGCAGATAGGCGGTGGCCACAAAGAAGATGACGGCGCCGATTCCAGCAAAGAAAAGCGCGGGTACCGCAATCACATAGACAATGACAGCAATCAGGGCAGTCTTTGCCCCTTCAAGCATCGCGCGCAAGAACGGAAGGGGCATTCCAACGGGTTCATCGGGATAGTGTCGCCGCTCGACTGCGAAAGCAATGTCGTCAACGAAAAAGCTGCCGACGAGCGCGGAAACCGCGGGCATCAGGAATACGGATCCAATAATGATTCCGAGCCCCGCTGCTAACGAGAGTATCCATGCCAGCAGCGCGAGAGGTATGTGCGCTGTCGAGCCAAGCATGAATTCGGCCCAGCTTTCACCAAGGTTAGCGAGCCATAACAAGATTCGGTGGAGCGCGATCCCGGCGAGCACGATGAGGACGAGGGCGAGCCCTATAGATTTAAGCAGCACCGCACGAAACTCGGGCGACAACATCTGGCCGAGCGCCCTGATCACGGCATGGAGCATTGCAATCCTCCGAAATCTCTGCTCGTCGTTTGGCTCACCTTGGAGTCCTGCCGCCACAGCGAAGCCCAATTACCGTTGAACACGGGCTCTCCTCCGGATATGGCAGATGCCGCGATGACATGCCCGGTTCATGTCAGCCCTCTCGCAACGAATGGAGATCCCTAACGATGCCACGCTGGAGCCGCCGATCTTTTCTTGCCGGCTGCGGCGCGGTGGCAGCGCAACCGAGCTGGGCGGCGCCGCGCCGATCAACTCCCCAGGAAGTGCCGCGCTCCGGCAATGTGGATGTGATCATCGTGGGCGCCGGCGCTGCTGGAATTGCCGCGGCGCGGCGACTTGCCGCGGCTGGCCGGCGCTTTGCTCTCCTCGAGGCTGCGAACGAGATCGGCGGACGATGCATTACGGACACCACGACCTTCGGCGTTCCCTTTGATAGGGGCGCTCATTGGATTTACCTGGCCGACAACAGCCCGGTTGCCAAGCTCGCGGCGCAGACAGGGTTCGATCTTTATCTCGCCCCTCCCGGACAGCGGATGCGGATCGGCCGGCGCTACGCGCGCGAAGGAGAGATGGAAGATTTCCTGGCGAGCCTGGTTCGCGCGAACACTGCGATTACCGATGCGGCGCGCAAGAGCGACGTTGCATGCGCACAGGTGCTGCCTAAGGATATCGGCGAATGGCGGCCCACGATCGATTTCTTTTTGGGCGCCTACAGCTGCGGGAAGGACCTCACCGAAGTCTCGGCAGTTGATCTCGCACGCTCGTCGGAACGCGACAATGGGGCATTCTGCCGTCAAGGATTGGGCGCGCTGCTCGCCAGGCTCGCGCCCGCCGGCGCTCAGACCGCGACGCCGGTCACTCGCATAGACTGGGGCCGTTCTGTCGTGGAAGTCGAAACGCCGAAAGGTCAGCTCCGGGCACCGGCCGCCATTATCACGGCTTCGACCAATGTGCTCGTTTCCGGCAAGATCAAATTCGACATGCCCAAACGTCACCTCGACGCAGCCAACAAGCTCAAGCTGGGCAGCCACGATCATATTGCCGTGGAGCTGACGGGAAATCCTCTTGGGCTGCGCGCCGATGAGCTCGTGTTGGAGAAAAGCGAGAATAGGCAAACGGCGGCGATCTTTGCGAACGTCTACGGCTCCACCGTCTGCATCATCGACGTGGCTGGGAGCTTTGGTCGAGACCTCGCCGCCAAAGGTCAGGCGGCGATGGTCGATTTTGCCGTGAGTTGGCTCGTCGGCCTCTACGGTACCGACATCAGGAGCGGCATCAAGCGCCACCACGCCACCCGGTGGAACCAGGAGCCCTGGGTGCTCGGCGCGGCGTCCGCCGCAGCGCCAGGGGGGCAGTCGGCGCGCAAGGTGATGATGGAGCCCTTCCGCGACCGCATCTTCTTTGCGGGTGAGGCCGTGCACGAGACGCTCTGGGGCACGCTCGGCGGTGCGTGGGAATCGGGTGAGCGCGCGGCGGATTCCGCCCTCAAGCTCTTTGGCGGACGGCGTGGATAAGGCGAGGTCTCGACGGGAGAGGAAGCAGAGGCTGCGCTGCTTCTTCACGATTCTTTTTCCGAAAGCCGCACCCGCCCTTCGGGATCAATGCTTCAAGTGCGCAGCATCGCGCCAGTCCGCTTGCCGACCTCGGCCACGATCTTGCCGGCGATCAACTCGATTTCCTGGTCGGTCATGGTCCTCTCGCGAGGCTGTAGTGTCACCGAGATACCGATGGATTTCTTGCCGGCGTCGACGCCTTTTCCTTCGTAGACATCGAACACGGTGACTTTGCTGATGAGTTTGCGATCCGCGCCCTGGGTCGCGCGGACAATGTCGCTCGCCGGAATTGACCGGTCAACAACGAACGCAAAGTCGCGTTCCACGGGCTGCAACGAAGAGAGCTCGAGTGGCGGTTTTGCGCGCGTAGCCTTCGTCCTGGTCTCGGGAATGTTCTCCAAGATAATTTCGAAGCCCACCACGGGTCCCTGCGCATCCAGCGCCTCGATCGCGCGGGGATGCAACTCGCCGAAATGACCAAGCACGTTCTGCGGGCCTATTTGAATTGCGCCGCTGCGGCCAGGATGAAACCAGGCGGGGGCTCCTGCAACGACCTGCAGCGCCTGCACGGGCGCTCCGGCGGCTGCGAGAACAGCCAGCGCGTCGGCTTTGGCATCGAATACATCCGTTTCGACCGCTGGCCCGGACCAATGGCGGTCGCCGCCGCTTCCTTTTGCAAGCCGTGTGCGGACGCCGGCAGCAGCGGTAAGCTGGTTTTCCGGCCGGTCGCCCCGGAAAATCTGTCCCACTTCGAACAGAGCGACATCCGGGAATCCGCGATCGGCATTTTTCTGTGCGGCTTTCGTCAGCCCAGGAAGAAGGCTTGGTCGCATGTCCGAGAGATCGGAGGCGATCGGGTTGCGCAGCGCCAATTCGGGGCTCCCGCCGCCAAACAGTTGCGCCTGATCTCGGGCAATGAACGACCATGTCACTGCTTCAAGCATGCCGCGGACCGCAAGCGCCCGCGCAGCCTTTCGCCGGCGCACTTGGAAGGAGGTGAGGACCGGTTTGCGCGGCGCTTCGCCGCGCTCAAACGGTGTCGCCGGGACACGACCAACCCCGATGATGCGTACAACCTCTTCGACGATGTCGGCTTTGCCGTGGATGTCTGCGCGCCACGATGGCACTGCGATCCGCAGATTTCGGTCGTGCACGACTACCGAGAATCCGAGTCTGCCGAGAACCTGCACGATCTCGGCAGGGTCAAGGTCAAGGCCGGTGAGCCGCGCCACCTCAGTAAGGGGAAAGTCGATGCTGCGTTCGGGGACTTTTACGCTGCCGGCCACTGTGATCTCGGAGGCTTCCCCGCCGCACATATCGAGCACCATGCTCGTGGCGAGCTCAAGCCCGGGCAGCATAAAGGCGGGATCAACTCCGCGTTCGAACCGGTAGCGCGCATCGGAGTTGATGCCGAGCTTGCGGCCGGTCTGGGCAATGTTTGTCGGGTCCCAAAGCGCTGATTCGATCAACACGTCGGTGGTGTCTTGCGAGCATCCCGTCGTCTCACCCCCCATGATGCCGGCGAGCAATTCCACGCCTTGCTCGTCGGCAATCACGCACATGGTCTCGTCGAGCTCATAGCATGTGCCATCGAGGGCAGTCAGGCGTTCGCCCGCATGCGCGCGGCGAACGGTCAGATTGCCCTTGACCTTCGCGGCGTCGAACACGTGCAGCGGCCGCGCGCGGTCGAAGGTGAGGAAGTTGGTGATATCAACCAGCGCGTTGATGGGACGCAAACCGATCGCGGTGAGACGGCGTGCCAGCCATTGCGGCGATGGGCCGTTCTTTACGCCGCGAACCAGCCGCAAACCGAACGCCGGACATAACGATGGGGTTGAGCCGAACTGGATGGTCACACTTGTCGGGCAAGGAAAACCTGCCTGGACCCCTGCAATCGGCAGGTCCTTTAAGTTGCCCAGTTCGGCCGCTGCAAGATCCCGCGCGATGCCTCGCACTCCCGCGCAATCACCGCGGTTCGGAGTGAGATTGATCTCGATGACGGGGTCATCAAGACCGGCCCAGCTCGCGTAATTCGTTCCGACTGGGGCATCATCCGGAAGCTCGATGATGCCCTCGTGATCGTCGGAAATTTGCAACTCCATCTCGGAGACCAGCATTCCGCAACTCTCAACGCCGCGAAATCTTGCCGACGCCGAGCGTTATGTTTTTGCCGGGAATGAAGGCGCCTGGCGGCACGAAAACACCTTTCATCCCGCTACGCGCATTCGGCGCTCCGCACACGACCTGGACCGGTTCGCCGCGGCCCGTATCGACCGTGCAGACGCGCAGCCGGTCGGCATTCGGATGCGGCTCCGCCGAGATCACGCGGGCGATTGAAAACGGGGCGAGTGCCTCAGCCCTGTCTGTCGCCCTCTCAACTTCGAGCCCGATCATCGTGAGCTTCTCGACCAGCGTGGCGAGTGGAGCATCGGTATCAAGATGCTCCCTTAGCCAGCCGAGAGTGAATCTCATCATCCGCTCAGCCCGCTCGCCAAGCTCGGAAAATCGAGCGGCCGGAATCCATAATGGGTGATCCAACGCACATCGGCTTCGAAGAAGGCGCGCAAGTCCGGCATGCCGTATTTGAGCATGGCGATGCGATCGATTCCCATGCCCCAAGCGAACCCCCGATATTCGTCAGGGTCGAGGCCGCAATTGCGCATCACGTTGGGGTGCACCATTCCGCAGCCGAGAATTTCCAGCCAGTCCTCGCCCTGGCCGAAGCGAATCTCACCCTTGTCGCGCCGGCATTGAATGTCGACCTCGAGGGAAGGCTCGGTGAAGGGGAAGAACGATGGGCGAAAGCGCATGTTGACCTGATCCACCTCGAAGAAGGCTTTGCAGAACTCCTGCAAGATCCATTTCAAGTGGCCGAGATGTGAAGTCTTGTCGATCACCAGCCCCTCGACCTGATGAAACATCGGCGTATGGGTCTGGTCGCTGTCGCTGCGATAGGTGCGCCCCGGAATAATCACGCGAATGGGCGGGCGCTTTGCAAGCATGGTTCTGATCTGAACTGGGGATGTATGCGTGCGCAGCAAAAGGCGCGAGCCATCGGGTCTCGGGTTGAAGTAAAACGTGTCGTGCATTTCACGCGCGGGATGGTCTTCCGCAAAATTGAGCTTGCTGAAATTATAATCGTCCGTCTCGATATCGGGCCCCTCGGCGACGGAAAATCCCATATCCGCGAAAATCGCGACCAATTCCTCGGTCACCTGGGTCACGGGATGTATGCGGCCAATCTCGGCGGGCGGCTCCCGGACCGGTAGCGTGACGTCAACCGGATCCGTGCTGAGGCTCTGATCAAGCGCGGCATTCCGCAGCTCTTCCTTGCGTAGCGCGATGGCTGCGCTGACCCGTTCCTTGAGGCTGTTGATGAGGGAGCCCTGTTCTCTGCGCCGCTCTGGCGCGATCGACCCGAGAGACTTGAGCAAAGTTGAGATAGACCCGTTCCTGCCGAGCGCAGCAATTCGGATCGCCTCTATGGCGGTCTCGTCCTTGGCTGCGGTGATTTCAGTCAGCAGCACGTTTTGCAGGCGCGTGAGGTTCGTCATTCGCGTTCAATCGACTGCACAAGTGCGCAGAGCCAATCGCCGCGGCGCATCCGAAGGCATGCGCGCGCCGAAAGCTCACGCGGCCATCGCGGCCTTAGCCCTCTCGACAATCGCTTGAAATGCCGCAGGCTCGCGGATCGCAAGGTCAGACAAGACCTTGCGGTCAACCAAAACTCCCGCCTTGCCCAGGCCATCGATGAAGCGGCTGTAAGTCAATCCGAACGGTCGCACCGCTGCATTCAGTCTCTGTATCCACAGCGCGCGAAAAGTACGTTTTCTTCGCTTGCGATCGCGGTAGGCGTACTGATTGGCTTTCTCGACCGCCTGCTTCGCGATCCGAATCGTGTTCTTGCGCCGGCCGTAATACCCTTTCGCGGCCTTGAGCACCTTCTTGTGCTTGGCGTGACTGGTGACGCCACGCTTTACGCGTGCCATGACTGATCTCCTGTGACAGTTGCTTCAACGCGCCCGATCGGCGTCGGGCCCCGCCGATTAGCCGTTGGGCAGGAAGTATTTCTTGACGTTGTCGCCGTCGGTCTTGAACAGCACGTTCGTGCCGCGCAATTGCCGTATCTGCTTCTTCGATCGCTTGATCATGCCATGTCGCTTGCGGGATTGCTGATAAAGCACCTTCCCGCCGCCGGTCACCTTGAAGCGCTTCTTGGCTCCGGATTTCGTCTTGATCTTGGGCATTTGGCTCTCCTAAGCGGCAACCATGGGCACGAGCCCGGCTGCCCGAATCTGCTCGTCACGAGCTGCTGCTGAGCACTCCGGCGGCGCCACGGCAGCCCTCACGGCCGGGCGGCGGGAAACGGCGCTTATGGCAGAGAGGTCCGGTGATTTCAACCGCCGGCAGACGGGGCGCCGCCCCGGCCTTCAGCGCGGCGCGAGCACCATCACCACCTGTCGCCCTTCGAACCGCGGCTCCTGCTCGACTTTGGCAATCTTCAACGTGTCGCCTTTGACGCGATTGAGCAGTTGATAGCCGAGCTCCTGGTGCGCCATCTCGCGTCCGCGGAATCGAAGCGTTACCTTGACTTTGTCCCCTTCTTCAAAGAACCGCTGCATCGAGCGCATCTTCACGTCGTAGTCGTGGTCATCGATCATGGGCCGCAGCTTGATCTCCTTGACCTCTACGACTTTCTGTTTTTTCCGCGCTTCGGCTGCCTTCTTCTGCGCCTGGTACTTGTATTTGCCATAATCGAGAATCTTGCAGACCGGGGGAGAGGAATTGGGGGCGATCTCTACAAGATCAAGCCCGGCCTCCTGCGCCTTCTGCAAAGCTATCTGGAAGTCGATAGGACCATGGTTGTGGCCGGTCTGATCGATCAATTGGACTTCGCGGACGCGGATCTCCTCATTGATGCGCGGGCCGTCTTTCGGAGCGGGCTGCGCGGGTTTCATAGGGCGACGAATGGCTCTGCTCTCCTCTCGTTGTTGCGACGGGCCTGCCGCAGCAGGCGCGCAAGGATCAGTACAAACTACCTCTTAAGTCAACGCCTAATCGGCTAATTCAAGGCCAAATCGACGATGACCGGCACAATCCACGAGGTGTCAATTACGTCACATCTCCGACCCGGAAATGTGCCCGTGGACGTCGCTCCCGTCGCATTTCAACATCTTTTCCGTTAACCGGTTGCAGCAAACTGTCGAATTCTGCCGAGACGGATCGACCAGGGCACGCGTGCTAGGTATCGCGAGCCAGCAGCGAGGTATAGACGGCCCTGGTGGCCACAGCGATGCTTCGGGACGAAAACATGTACTCCGCAAATTGGCGGGCGCGCGCCCCCATGGCGCGGTATGCAGGTGCTTCGAGCGAGAATGCCGTGCTTAAAGCCCGGGCAAAGTCGGCCGCATTGCCGGGCTCGCAGAGCCACCCAGTGCGGACATCTTCCGGCATTTCCGGCGGTGTCACGACGTGCTCCGGCAATACCCCGATATTCGAGGTGACGACCGGACGACCCATAGCTTGCGCCTCGGCAACGACGCGACCGAGCACCGGTGGCTCGATCGCGGGCACCAAGACGGTGTCGGCCACGGCGTACGCTGCCGGCATGTCATGGCAATGCCCTCCGAACCGCAGTAGTGCCCCAACTTCTTTGCCTTTCGCCTGTTCCGCGATGAAGCGAGCGTATTTCCGATAGCTATGGTGCTCTCCCGCCATCACAATGAGCAGATCGCGCACGCCGCTATCGATGAGCATGCGCGTCACGTCGGGTAGAATGATCTGACCGTTCCATGGCGCCACTCGTCCGGGCACCAGAACCACCCGGTCATTCGAGGAGACCCGCCAGGCCTCGCGGAGCGCGTTAATGCGAGCGGTGGTCACTGCCGCGGGGTTGAAGGCTTCGGTGTCGATGCTGCGCGGAATGATGGTGAGCCGCTCGCGGGGCAAGTTGAAGCGTTGCATGATGGGCGCGGCGGCAAAGTTCGATGGCGTGATCACCCGGTCGCCGCGTGCAAGGGCGCCTGCCCAATAGGCGCGCGGACCTGACGCCGGCGGCACGTCAGCAAGCGTTGTGACCAGCCATACCGCGATCTGCGTGGCCGCCATATGCGCGACCCAGGCGCCCCCGATGCTTTGGGCGTGCACGATGTTGACGCGCTCAGATGCGATGAGGCGCTCCAGTGCCTGCGCGCAGCGCCGCAGCTTGAAGGGGTTGATGGTGTCGTTGGCGAGTGGAACCCATTCGCCCCCGAATGCCCTGAGATCCTCGGCTAATGGGCCATCCTCGGCCGCTATGAGCGCGCGCGCCCCCGATTGCAGCAGCGCATTCGCCACGTCCACCGCTGTCCGCGCCACGGGTTCCTCGCGGAGCGCCGGCACGATTTGCAGGATAGTCGCACCGGCCAACGTACGCGGTGAGATGTGCCTTTCGGCGTGATCGCTGTTCACAAACCCCTCGCCGTCAGCGGCTCAAATGTCCCGCCGGCGCACTTGCATTGAAGGTGAAACGCTGTAGGCCCTGATGTCCTGAGTTCGAAATGAACGATTCTTGCCTGAAATTCCTGGACGTTGGAACTGGGAAAGCCAGCCGTCGCCTTGCCGTGCGTCCGCGAAGTGGCACGTCACCCGGTCTCTTTTGGCTGGGAGGCTTCAAGTCAGACATGAAGGGGACGAAAGCAGAGGCTCTCGACCGGTGGGCGTGCGACCATGGCCGCGGCATCGTCCGATTCGATTACTCAGGCCATGGTGAATCGCGCGGGAATTTTTCAGAAGGCACGATCAGCCGGTGGCTTGAGGAGAGCTTGGCAGTTTTCGCCGAATTCTGCCGCGGGCCGCAGGTCGTGATCGGCTCTTCCATGGGAGGCTGGCTCGCGCTGTTGCTCGCGCGTGAGATATCGCAAGGGCTCAAACCGGCAGCGAGCATCGCCGGCCTGGTGCTGATTGCTCCTGCGGTTGACTTCAGCGAGGAACTGATGTGGAAGCGCTTCCCGCCGGAGGTCAAACGCGAGATCGAGCAAACCGGTGGCTGGGCGCGTCCCTCGGCTTATTCGGAGGAGCCGTATCTGATCACGCATGGCCTGATCGAGGATGGTCGTCGTCACCTGCTGCTCGGCGGCATGATCGAGACCCGGTGTCCCGTGCGGATCCTGCAGGGTGTCGAGGATGCCGATGTGCCCTGGCAGCACGCAATCGAGCTGACCGCGCGGTTTGCGCAAGACGATGTCGTTCTTACGCTGGTGAAAGATGGCGACCACCGCCTTTCACGCCCTGAGGACATCGAGCGATTGATCGCAGCGGTGGCGGAGTTTTGATCGGAGCATGCCCCCCGAAAAGCCTGCCCTCGAGCTCGACCCGAGGGCGGTTACGGGTTTTCGCACAAGATCATGCTCCAACAAAGAGACAGGGCAGGCCGATTTCAAACAGATGCCGTTCTACGGTTCCAGCGCTGCCGCCCATTCCTCCTGGACCGAGTGGTCGATCTCGGCGGATCGGTGCCTCGACGCGATGCGGGCAAGCCGCGGGCGATCGAGCCGGCCCAGCGCCCATACGGCTGCGCCGCGCACCAATGGAGACGCATCTCCAAGCAGCGGCTCGATCTCGGGAGCAAGCGCCGCTGCCCCGGAATTGCCGATCGCGATAAGCACGTTGCGCAGGAAGCGATTGCGTCCGGTGCGTTTTACCGGAGTTTTGGCGAACAGTTTGCGAAATCCGGAATCGTCCAAACCAATCAGATCCAGAAGACGCGGCGCATGGAGCTCCGGGCGCAACGCAAGCTTGGCATCGCGGTTCGCGCGCGCGAATTTGTTCCAGGGACAAACGGCGAGACAATCGTCGCATCCGTAGATGCGATTGCCGATTGCGGCGCGCAGGTCGCGCGGGATCGGCCCTTTGTGCTCGATGGTAAGGTAGGAAATGCATCGGCGCGCGTCCAGCTTGTACGGCGCCGGAAATGCCCGCGTTGGGCAAATGTCGAGACACGCCCGACAGCTGCCACAATGATCATCGCTGGGCGCGTCGGCGAGTAAATCGAGCGTGGTAAAGATGGCGCCCAGAAACAGCCAGGAACCAAACTCGCGCGAGACAAGGTTCGTATGCTTGCCCTGCCAGCCCACGCCGGCAGCGGCGGCCAGCGGTTTTTCCATGACGGCGGCTGTATCTACGAATACCTTTGCCTCTCCGCCCGCTTGCGCTGTGAGCCACTTGGCTACAATTTTGAGGCGCGGCTTGATGATGTCATGATAGTCGGCGCTCTGCGCGTATATCGAGATCGCACCGCGGTTTCGCCGTTGGAGGATTGCGAGCGGGTCATCGTGGCGCGCGTAGTTTAAGCCGAGCATGATGACGGAGCGCACCTGCGGCCATAGGGCAGCTGGAGCGCCGCGCCGCGCCGCGTTCGCCTTTAACCAATCCATATCGCCTTGGGCGCCTTCGGCGAGAAACTCGGCCAGCCGTTGAGGGGCAAGCGGAATGGAGTCCGGCCTCGTCACTCCGATGACATCGAAGCCCTGCTCGCGCGCCGTTCTCGCCAGCGCTGCCTTGATTGCCGCTGAGCCTTTCACAGCGTTTTCCAGAGCAGGGGGTTCTGGCCCGCCCCGGAAAATGCGGCCGGCAAGGACGCTGGCGCACACTGCCGATGCAAGCGGGCGCAAGCGGGCGCTAAAAATCGAGATTGGCGTATGTTTCCGACGGGGGGACCCCCGCCAGCGTTTCCGCCAGCAAGGGACGAAACGACGGCCGCGACTTGACGCGCGCGTACCAGTTCTTCGCGATCTCGTCCTCGTTCCATGGCACATCGCCGAGATAGTCCGCCGCCGACAAATGCGTGGCGGCGGCTAGATCGGCATAGCTCATCCGCTCGCCTGCAAGCCAGTCGCGGGTGCGCACCAGCCAGCCGATATAGGCCAAGTGGTATCGCATGTTGTGGCGCGCAACGCGGATGACCGCGGTGTCCGGTGAACCACCTCCGGCGCTCACCGGCATATGTCGCTTGTAGAGTCGCTCCATGGTCAGCGGGCCGGTAACCTCGGCGAAGAACTTGTCGTTGAACCAACTCATCAGCCGACGCACTTCGACGCGGCGGCTGGGCTCGCTCGGCAGCAGGCGCGATCTGCCCAGTTCCTCGCCGCGGGTCTCGTCGAGATACTCCGCGATGACGCCTGCCCCCGGAATCGGCAACTCGCCTTCCTCAAGCAGCACCGGCGTTGTGCAGGCCGGGTTGATTGCGAGAAATTCCTGCCGGCGCTCCCACACCCGCTCCTCCACCAACCGTGGCGTGATTCCATTTTCACCCAGCGCGAGCCGGATAAAACGCGAGTGCGGGCAGAACGGATGATGAAAAAGCGTCAGCATGCAAGTTGGCGAATTGCGGCGAAGTCGCGGGGGGTCTCTGATTACCTCAGATTGCGTCGATCATGTGAAGGCATGCGCTTCGGCAAGCTGTGCAATGTTTGCCTCCGCCCGTTGCTCCGACGTTAACGATGGGTGAAAAGCACTCCCTTGCAGCTTCCGCGGCGGTCGCCGCGGCCCCCATCACGTCTTTTGCCGCGAGGAGCAACGCATGTGGTCCGATCTTTTAAAGGCATTCGTACTTGGCGTTGTCGAGGGATTGACGGAATTTCTACCAGTCTCCTCGACAGGCCACCTGCTCCTGGTGCAGCGCTTCCTTGGATTCGACGATGAGGATTTTGGGAAGACCTTCGCGGTTCTGATCCAGTTCGGCGCCATATTGGCGCTGCTGTCGATCTATTTTGCGCGCATCTGGCAGATTGCGCTCGGGATGTTGCGCGATCCGGCAGCGCGCCGTTTCGTGATCGGTGTCCTTCTCGCATTCTTGCCGGCAGGTGTGGTGGGCGCGCTTGCGCACGACTTCATAAAGTCGGTGTTGTTCAACGTTTGGATCGTCTGCTTCACTCTGATCATCGGCGGCGCCATCCTGCTGTGGGTCGACCAGACAAATCTGAATACGCGTTATCACGACGCCACGCGTTTTTCGCTGCCCATGTACTTCATCATTGGCCTGGCGCAGTGTGTATCCATGATCCCCGGAACCTCGCGCGCGGGCGCTACGATCGTGTCGGCGATGCTGCTCGGAGCGGACCGCCGCTCGGCGGCGGAGTTCTCCTTCTGGCTCGCGATGCCGACCATGGCCGGCGCTTTTGTGTTCGACCTCTACAAGAGTTGCGGCCAGCTCAACATGGATCACGCCATCATCGTCGCATTCGGCTTCGTCGTCTCGTTCGTCTGCGCCTGGATTGTGGTGAAGTCATTTCTCGGATACGTGCAGCGCCACGGCTTTGCAGTGTTCGCCTGGTGGCGCGTCATCGTCGGTTCGCTCGGGCTGATCGCGCTGGCGCTCGGTCACTGAGCCGGTAGCCCGCATGAGCGCAGCGACATGCGGAGGAGCCCCCGATATCGCGGAGCCTGTCATCGGCCGCGCTTTGCGCGGACCCGTTGACTCATCCGGGCTACGATGGTCATCTGTCATCCGTCCTCCGACATCTGTCTCGCGAATTGCCCGGACCGGCGAAACCGCCAGAGATAAGTCGGAACGATGCTTTCCATCGACGTCGGATCGATCCCCAGCCCTGCAAAATTGCGGCCCTCCGCAGCCGCGCGGTCCGACACGACGCTGTTGCTGCGCAGCAGCTCCACCTGATCGGGAGTGAGGAGCGGCCTCGGCATCCATTGCAGCACGGCAGCTTGCAACTTCGCCGCCGCAAACGGGATGGGAACAAGGAGGCGCCGGCGCTCGATGGTGGCGAGAATGAATTGCATCAGGTCTCGGAAGCTGCGCACTTCGGGGCCGCCGAGCTCATAAACATGGCCGGCTTGTGCGCGTCCTTCGATCGCTGCGACCACGGCTGAAGCGACGTCGCCGGCGAATAGCCGGCTGGAACAGCGTATGTCCGCCGCCGATCAACGGCAACGCGGGCGAGATGCATGCTATCGCTGCAAACTTGTTGAAAAAATTGTCATCCGGGCCAAACAGAATGGAAGGCCGCAGTATAGTGGCCGCAGGAGCCGCAGCCAGCACCCGCTTCTCCGCCATTGCCTTTGAGCGGGCATAGTGCGAGGGGGAGCGCTCATCAGCGCCGATCGCAGACACATGCACCAGGCGTGCGCCGGCGCCCGAGGCGGTGCGCGCCACCGCCTCTGCGCCAAGGGCGTGGACCGCGTCGAAACGTTGCTGCCCGCGCTCGAACAGGATCCCGACCAGGTTGACGAGGGCGTCGGCGTCGCGCGCGGCAGCCTCGACCGAAGCTTGATGGCGCAGGTTGGCCTGCACGGCATGAATTTGGCCTACCCGTCCGAGCGGTTGCAGGTAGCCGGCGAGCTCGGGCCGGCGCACCGCCACGCGGACGCGATAGCCAAGTTGCGCAAGCGCGCGTACGACGTGGCGGCCCAGAAAGCCTGAGCCGCCGAACACTGTGACAAGCGTTTCCATTGGAATGGCGGTCATGTCGCGCTTGCTGCTGCGTCGAATGCCGGATCGGCCACAGCCTATAGAGCGAGCTTGATCGCATTTGACAACCCCAACCGTGCTCCGTACCTACTCTCGACTTTCCCGTCGCCGCAAAGCCCAGGTGGCGGAATTGGTAGACGCACTAGTTTCAGGTACTAGCGCCGCGAGGCGTGGAGGTTC
>CAWJCB010000040.1:0-11491 GCA_963841105.1 uncultured Alphaproteobacteria bacterium | reverse complement strand
GCGCTCGTATGTGTTTTGTGCGGCCGCCTCCTTGTCCTCGCTTACCCATCCCCCGACCATTTGTTACGGGGCCATCACAGCTGGAGTGGTGGGAGCAATCTCAGATCTGACAGGAGCGAAGCGAATGTGAATGATCTTAACATTCGGCGCGGGCCGACACGCCTACCGGAACTACCTCGAAGATGCCGATCGACCGAATACCTGAGAACGCGCGTTCGACCCTGACGCCGTCAATGCTCTAACAAGCGCCTTTGATGCAACATGCGCAGCTCTGAGTTTGGTCGATCGCAATGACCCTCTCACTGAGATTATTGCGAAGAAGATCATGGAACACGCACAACGCGGGGAGCGTGATCCGATCCGATTGCACGACTCGTCGTCGCAGAGTTCAACACGGTCCTTGATCTCAGCGTGACGCGAGTTCTCAACCCTCGCGACGTGACTAACACCGGGCTCCTGAGCGGCGCGCCTCTGATATTCTTTGGCCATCCGCCTGAGTTCGGCTGCAGCATCAGATGCCGGTGTTACACGCGACTGCTCTTGGCAACTACGGGCCAGCTCAACTAGGTCGTCTTGCGTCTGGATGTCACGCATAGCTCACTCCCAACTCGTGCGGCACGCCATGCCCAAAACAGAGTGTCTCCTGAAAGTGCATCAGCGTGCAGCAATGAGACACCAATGAGGCCGACGTAGATCGTCCTGGTCTCGATCATACCGTCCCGCAGTGCGGCTGGACACGAAAGCCACAGTCCGTGCCCAGGGGGCGCGAGTGATGCTCTTGTGGCAGGTCCGGTAAGCGGCGCGAGCACTATGGGGAATTCGCATCTCGGTTTCAGGTTACCTCTCGGTGGGATCATCCGCACAAGCCTCGCTCAAGGGCCGGCGTGTGATGTCAGGACGACGACGAGCGAAGCCGAAAGGATCTCCCTCTTGCCCTCGATGCAATGCAGGGCAGATGGCTGACATTGTCACTATCGCGCCCTTGGTCCATGCGCCCGGACTGATCGCGTACGAGTGTCCCAACTGCGGATATGTGACGAGCGTTATTCTTCCGCCCGCTGATAGCGGAAACGCCTAACGAGCGGGACAGCATCCTTGGTCTCGAGCTAAGCGCGCCAAGACGCTTGGGCGGAGTGGATGTGGGCCGCCACCAGCCCTGTCGGTGCTGCTCAGTTCAAGGACCATGCGGGCGCTGGATTCTATAAACTTGGCTGATACCTCGAAAGAAGCCAAATGTTTCTGATCAAGTCGCTGCTCGCTTTGATACGACGTGTCGTGCATTTCCCGCTGTTCCAATTCGCTATCGCTGTGGCCGTCATCCTTTGGCTGCAAGCTGCCGACAGTAATTCGGTGTTCGGTGAAATATTCAACGAGCTCGATTGGCTCGTAACTTTCTCCTTCAGTCATTGCGCCGCGCTCTTCAATGTGAAGTCTTTCACCAAGTCGTGGCTCACAGCGGGTTTCATGATTGGATATATCTACCTTGCTGGCTGGATGATCTTGTTTCTTGCGAAAGTTTTTATCAGGAGCGCGATCGAGCTAATGGCGCGAAAGAACGTGCTGGGTCTTCGAAATGCCATCGCGCGCGAGCGCGGGATAACTGCGTACCGCGCATGGGTCCCACTGGACAGAATTCGACCCAAGCATGTTGCACAGGAACAGTGGGAAGAGATGTTTGCCTGGCCAGCCGATAACAAACCACCTTATCCATCGCTTACGTATCGGGTAGTGCGCGGGGTATTTTCTTATGGGGCTGTGTTGATGATCATAGCCGTTCTGTTGCAGGAGTTTACGCCATTCCCTGCTCTAACTTGGCTGGGTAAAAAAATAGCCAGATTGCCAGCCCTGGGGAATTAGGAAGCGTGCCGGGCGCCCGAGCATCTCCAGCAGCTTCAGCACCAGCTTGAACTTGGGTTCTTCTACCAAAGCCAAATCTCGTCGCAGCCCGCTTAACCCCGCGGCCACCTGACGGAACGAAACTTAATTCCGGGACGTGCCGGATGTGACCAGACCCACCCCCGACCATTTGCTATGGGGCCATCACGAGCCGGCTTGGGGGATCGACCCCCGAATTCGGGAGGTGGCGGGTCGAGGCGGGCGTTTGACCAAGAAAATGATCAAGGAAAGCAGCAGTGGACAGCCAGCGCGCTGATCTCATTCGCGAGCACTGGCAGCAATACCGGGGGGCTGCACTCAAAGCATTTGCACATTCTGAGATATTTCGCACTCCAATCCGATCGACGGATTCATGGGTATCGCATCCGATGACCGATGTCGTCCCGTCATCTATCACGGCTCTAGAATTTTGCATCAAACGTGAAATCTTCAGCAAAGTCTATCAAGTCAAATGCGAAGGTATCTTATTGAAGACAGGCTCAATGTAATAAAGCGCATGACTTTTGTCCTTGCGGTGACCAAGGAATGTCCCGCATATTTCCCATATGGGGTTTGGGCGGTTGATTAGGGTCAAGAGCTGGCGCAGCAATCCCGCGGATGCCGTGGTTTACGTTGTGGCAGAATCTGACCCGGCCAAGGCAATGGATATCCTCAAAGCCGCAGGCTTAAGCCATGAGGCAGACCTTGAGGATGTGGGGCGAGTAACCGCGCCTCTATTGAACGCCTTGGCTCTAAAGCCAGGCCAGTTCGCCCGCACGTAGAGCAGCCTCACTCGGAACGTGTGCAAGATTTAGGCGGCACTCCGATCGGCTCATTCAACATATGTTGAGTGATGCACCGTTGGCAATCGAGCGCGAGATAAACTCGTGGGACCGGCGATGCGGGCCCAGGCGCATCACAGCCATAGCGGCGGCCAAAATGGCAAACCCCCAGCCGTTATGACAGCCGGGGTTATGTCAAAGCCTGTGGACCAACTCGCTGCACGGCTCCGCTGATTTGAAAGAGATCATCGTCCGCGTCGGCCTCCAACTACCTCGATGCGAGTTTGCCGCTCGGCCGAAATAAGCCGTCAGAACCTGGTCCGATTGATCGGTTATTCAAAACGGGGACGGCATTAAAATAACGAGCAAAAAATCGGCCCGGATACTCAGGGGGCATTCTGGCCATTCGGGAGCAATTTCAATGGTGTACTTCCGGTGACGGATCGGAGAATATTTGGGGTCGGCCAGCTTTTGCATTCTAGTATTGCGAGAACGATAGGCCTACAACAACTATTACGTGTATACGTGCCCACTGAAAACAACTGACCCACTTCCGGCAGGGGAGCGGGGCCGGAACCTTTCCACTCGCTTTCTTTCGCCTTGAACCTTTGTACCCGCTAAGATAGCATCTTAGTAACAACTAAGATGGGTCGGGATCGATGCGATCACTCACGCGCGATGAATTCCTTGAGATTCTGAACTTAACCAGCGGCACATTTGACCAATTGCAGCACGCTGGTCACGTCGCGCTTGCCTTCGGGACGCCGCTGCCAGCAACGCCGGGGCGGTATCTCGATCTCGATCTCGTCGCAATGGCGACCAACCTGGGGCTCACGCCATCGCTCGGTCGGGAGATTTCAACCACGATCGTGGCCGGTTACTTCCATCAATGGGCAAGCGCTGTCGGTCATGCCGAGGCTCATCCGAATCAGAACTTTTTCATGGCCGTCGGCGAGGTCGGCTGGGATGCCGCGAAGATCGGCTGGGATGCCGCGAAGAAAGGGCCCAAGCTTCTACTGGTTACGAATGGAACACTGGATCAGATCACTAACGATTTTCGAGATACGAAGGACCTGGTTCGCTTTTTCATTGTCAATGTTAGCGACATCATCCGACGGATCCGCGCGCGTGCGCATGCGGCCGGTATCGATCTTAGCCGTCCGATCTTTTTTCCGCCCGATGATCCTCGATTCAAGCAAATCCTCACGCAGGTCGAACGCGAACGCAACGCGCGAATCGCGCGGTTGAGGCGCGACAAAAAGAAATTCGCAGCGGCTAAACAGCGGCGCCGCCGCCAGAATATCACTGAGCTGCCCCGAGTGAAGAACATGATCTATCCGCTTGCGATGCAGGCGATGGCATGAGTTTCGCCGCCAGAAATTCACTGGTGCCGCCAGCGGGGTTGCGCTTGTGAGTCTGCGGGGGCCAGCAGCGTCGGCAGGATCATCATGCTCATTTCTCTGCAGCTGCAACTGGCTTCACGAGTGACATTCAACAGCCATGGGCGCAGCACATAAAACAGGGAGCAAAAAGGACCGCCTCGCCGCGCGGCTGACGCGCGGATCGCAGCCGGGGCGGCGGCGTGTGGAGGGCAAGCGCTTCAGCACGGATGATCAGCCGAAGCGTCCGCGTGGACGACCAAAAGGTTCGCCTAATCTAATCACGCGCCAAGTTAAAGAGGCGATCCTCCTCGGCTTAAGCGAGCTGGGAGAGGACTTGCAAGGCAAGGGTGGGTTGGTTGGATTTGTAAAGCGCGTCGGCCGCTATGATTTGAAGACTGCCGCGATGTTGCTGCGTGCGGTGATGCCGACGCAAGTGACGATAGAGGAGAAGCAGGAGATCGTCTACCAATCGGTTGATCAGGCACGTGCCGATCTGCAGCGCGCTGGCATTCCCAGCGATGACCTATTCAAGTTGCTGTATTTGGAGGGACCGTTAGTTACGACAGTCGCGATGGATGTTACAGATGACGGCGCAGAAGCCCACGATCCGAAATTGGACGACAAGTGACACTGAGAAGGTGATTGCGCTGGGCGCGGCCCAGGCACGCGATCACTTCCACGTCTTTCGCCGCATGATACGGCCCGGCATCCTCTGGGGCTGGTGGATTGAGGACGTAGTGTGCCAGCTGCAGAGATTCTACGAAGACCTCGTTGCCGGGAAGAGGCCGCGGCTGGCGTTAATGGCGCCGCCGCAACACGGGAAAAGCTGGGCAGCGACCGACTTTGTGGCGTGGGTCGCTGGCAAGAATCCCGACTTGAAAACAATCTTTGCAAGCTACTCGGCTGAACTCGGAATCAGGACCAATCTCGACTTGCAGCGCATAATGACGGGCCCGAACTATCGAACAATATTTTTCAAGACAAAGATTGGCGCACAAGGTTGGCAGTGCAACACGGAGCTCATCGAGTTTGCAGGCTATCAGGGCAGTTTCAGAAACACCACGGTGCTGGGCGCCATCAATGGCATGGAGTTGCACCTTGGCGTCATCGATGATCCTGTGAAGGGTCATGCTGAAGCGCACTCACGTCTGGTTAGGGACCGCACCTGGAACTGGTTCGCTGATGACTATCTGTCGCGCCTCTCGAAGGACAGCGCGCTGCTGATCATCATGACACGCTGGCACGTCGATGACTTGCTCGGACGTTTCATCGAGCGCTCCGGCGGCGATGTGAAAGTGCTGGACTACTCGGCTATCGCTACACGAGACGAGGAGTATCGAAAGAAGGGCGAGGCGCTGTTTCCCGAGCACAAGCCGCTCGACTTTCTGCTGGCGCGCAAGAAGATCATGTCGATCGGCTCGTGGGAGAGCGAGTACCAACAAAACCCGATCATCATCGGCGGCGGCATCTTCCCGATCGAGAAACCACAGACGCTCAAGTTCTGGGTGCGCACTGGAATTACGAAGAGCGTGCGCTACTGGGACAAGGCCGGCACCAGCGACGGCGGTGCGCATACTGCGGGCGTGCTGATGCACAAGATGTCCAACGATACGTTCGTCATCGAGCACGTCGTGCGCGGGCAGTGGTCGGCGCTGGAGCGCGAGCGGAAAATCAAGTCGTGGGCTGAGCAGGATCAGATAGGCTTGCAGAACTATGAGATTGGTGTCGAGCAGGAGCCTGGGTCAGGAGGCAAGGAGAGTGCAGAGGCAACCATACGCATGCTCGCCGGCTGGCGCTGCTATGCCGACAAGGTTACGGGCAGTAAGGAAATACGCGCCGAGCCTTTTGCTGCGCAGGTGCAGGGCGGCAACGTCTGGCTCGTTGCCGGCGACTGGCACTATGACTTTCTTGATGAGCTTGAGAGCTTCCCCAACGGCCGCTACATGGATCAGGCTGACGCTGCCTCCGGCGCGTTCAACCGTCTCACCAGCAAGCCGACGCTGAACTACGACTCGATGTCATGATGGTGATGCATTTGAATCAGATAACGTGGTTTGATTCTTTCAGAAACTTTCTGGCGTCGTTTGGCACCGAGAAGGACAAGTCCCGGCATCAGCTTCCATATTTCAAGTTGCTCGACCCGAAAGAGCTGCACGATCTGTACCGCAGCGATTGGATGTCGCGCAGGTAGTCGATATCCCGGCCTTCGACTCCAGTCGCGCCTGGCGGCAGTGTAGCGCGGAGAAGAAGGACATCAAGCGGATGGAGGACTTTGAGAAGAGCTTCGGCCTGCAACGCAAGGTGATGAGCGCACACTCACGGGCGCGCCTGTACGGCGGCGCCGTGCTGATAATGGGCGTCGACCAGGGCACGTTCGCTGATGAACTTGATGTTGACAAGGTCAAGAAGGGCGATCTGAAATTCGTGCATGTCGTCGAGCGCTGGCAGATCGCCGCCGGTGGCCGCGTGCGCGACATCATGAGCCCGTGGTTTGGCGAGCCCAACTACTACATGCGCTCCAACGTGCCGATCACGCCAGCGCCAGACCTGCGAGTGACGCCGGTGCCGAGTGCGCCTGAGGGCATGATACCTCCGAGTGAAGGGTCGGTGTTCTTCATCCACCCGTCGCGCGTCGTCAAACTCATCGGCCTGGAATACCCGGATCGAATCGGCGCCTGATGCGTGGGGCGACAGCGCTTTGCAAGTTGTGTTCGACGCGATACAGAGCGCGTCGATGGTGTGCAGCTCGCTGTCGGCGATGGTTGCCGAGGCGAAGCTCGACGTGATCAGCGTCCAGGGCCTCACCGAGAAGATGGCGACCGACGCCGGCACTGCGTGGAATCCATCGAACCGGCCAGGATAGGGAACGAGCTTTCCTCGCTCGGCCTCGAACATTTCCCAGATCGTCTGCTCGGGCAGCTCCGGATGGCGATGCGCCTTGGCGTAGGCGATACATTTTTCGGTGAGCCAGCCGTTCAGCTCATCGTAGTTTTTGAACCGTAGCCGCGGTGTGAAGAACCGCTCGCGCACCAGCCCGACCTGGTTCTCGACCTGACCCTTCTCCCAGCCCGATGCCGGCGTGCAGGCGGTCGGCTCGACCAGATAGTGGCTGCACATCTGCAGGAAGCGGCGGTTATAGAGCCGGTCCTTGCCGATAAAGACCGTCTCCACCGCGGTCTTCATGTTGTCGTAGATGCCGCGTCGGCAGGAGCCCTTGAACAGGGTGAAGGCCCGCTCGTGGGCATCAAATACCATCTCCTGGGACTCGCGCGGATAGGCGCGTACGAACAGCATCCGGCTATGGCAGAGCCGGAAATGGGCGACCTTCACGGTCACCGTCACGCCGCTCAGCAAACACCACCTCGTGGCTCCAGTTGACCTGGTAGGCTTCCCCTGGCGCGAAGATCAGCGGCACATAGGCCGCGGCCGTCGCTCGCCCGCGCTCCTTGGCCCATCGCCGGGCGTAGCGACGGACAGCATCGTAGCCGCCGTCATAACCACGCTCGCGCAATTCCTCGAACACGCGGATCAGTGTGAGCTGCTCGCGGGCAGGCTTGGCCGCGTTGCCCGCCAGCAGCGTTTCGAGCACCTCTGTCCATCGTCCGAGCTTCGGTCGGGGCTGGACTTCACGTTCGTATTCGAAGGATGTCTCGCCCGACCGCAACACTTTGCGGACCGTGTTCCGCGAGACCCTGAGGTCCCGCGCGATCTCCTTGATCGTCTTGCCTTTGATGAAGTGCTCGCGCCGAATCCGCGCAACCGTTTCCACAACCAGCATCCCCTGACCACCCGCTTCGAATCAAAGCAGGAAGCCTGCAACGGCCACACCTCAGGGGGTCATTTTCGGACGCCGATCCCCCGGCTCAGGGGGTTAAAATTGCACGCCGATTAACATTCAAGGCAAAGGTGGCGCACGCAATGCTCATGCGAGAGCCATACCTTGCAGTTCGCACAGATCTTTGCACCAAATAGGTGTCGCTCATCCTGATCATCCGGGTGCCTGTGTGGCCCTCGCGAGAAAAGGCGATCTCAATTCGAACGGTCGCCAATCATTCACGCCACCTTCGGCACAAAACGCTTCACCTTAAGCAAAGCGCCACGCTTCCGGATCTGCACGAGGTCGTAATTCCCCTGCATGCGCAGCCAAGTGTCGGCGGTGCTGCCGATTGCCTTCTCAAGCCGTAACGCCATTTCCGGTGTCACACTAGCTCGGCCCGCAATGACGCTGTGAAGCTGTTGGCGCGAGATGCCGAGGCCCTTAGCGGCGTCCACCACGGACAAGCCCAGCTTGTCAATGTCCGCCTTGATCAACTCGCCCGGATGGCAGGGGTTTTTCATAGGCATGATCTACTCCTAGTCGTTCTCCTCCCGCGGTACACCAGTTCTCGGCCCTCGTGATCGGCGAAGCCTAGCAATTGCGCCGGTACGGGCTCCCCCGAATGTATTCTCCCAGAACCCAACAACTCTAAGGCACGATATACAATGGGGGCCTTCACATCCGTTTTTTGGATTTTTGCGGCTTCCGAAATCGCACCCCTTCGCCTCCCCCGTTCTCCTCAATGAAATCAATTCCGGCTGTGCCCTTGGAGGATGGCCGCTTAATGGGCTACAAACAAAATGCCGCACGCGCGACAGTCATCAGCCGCGTTTTCTTCCTTGGTACAGCGCTGGACACTCAATCCTTTGCAGGGATTTGGCGTAGCCGCACTCCGGGGCGGTTGCCGTTCGTAAACTCAATTCCTGCGGCTTCGAGTGCGCGTCGGAGTGCCGCGACCGTGGAGCTATGAGCCACCAGGATCCCGGGCTTACTTTCCAGCCGTTTAATAGTCGGAAGCGAGACGAAAGACGCTTCCGCCAAACTACGCTGCTCCCATCGGAGTAGGGCTCTAGCCGCCCGAATCAGCTCGCTGGTAACGACAACCTTATTCATAAATGATGCTCAAGGTATTAAATAATACCTCAGGTATTGACTTGGGTTTTGGGCCGGCGTAATACCTCAGGCATCATCTAGGAGTAATACCGTCATGACAAGTATAACGGACCATGTCCAACGCCGCTCGTTTATCGGGGGATCGGACGCCCGCGTCATCATGGGAAATGACGAGCCTACGCTCCTGCGCCTTTGGCGAGAGAAGCGGGGGGAAGCAGAGCGGCCCGATTATTCAGACAACTTGCTCGTGCAGCTCGGGCTTATCACCGAGCCCCTCAATCGGCGCTGGTTCGAGCAGACGACCGGGCAGACCATCAAAGACGTCCAGAGGCGGATCCGGCATCCAGTGCTCCGCTGGATGGGGGCCACGCTCGATGGTGTCGTGGAGGGCACTGGTGCGGTCTTCGAGGCCAAATTCATGCTGCCCTGGTCATTCTCGGAAGAAGCAGCGGCTGAAAAACATATGCCGCAGCTCCAGCACAATATGTGGGTGACCAATGCCAGGGAAGCGGTGCTTTCCATCATCACGGGAGGCGGCAAGTGGGTCGAGATCAAGGTAACCGCGGATTCGTTGTATCAGCACCTATTGCTCACGGCGGAAAAGAAATTTTGGCGCTGTGTAGAGAGCGGCGATCCCCCTCGCCTGTTCTTCGCTGTGGAGCCACCACGGGCCCGCATTGAAGCAGTGCGAATTGTCGACATGAGCACTTCGAACGCGTGGGCAGAATTCTCCAATTTATTTCGGCGGACCCGAGACGCCTATCTCGAACATGAGAATGCCAAGACGGAGCTGAAAACCATTATGCCTGAGGATGCAAAAGAGGCAATCGGGCATGGGATTCGGGCCAAACGCTCCAAGTCAGGAGCGGTCAGTTTCGATCTTCTGAGCGTGGAGCCGAGTCGTGCATCGCTCTAGTGCATCGATCGGCGTCATTGCTGCTGCACTCGCCAAGGCGCAAACGGAACTCATCAATCCGGAGAAGTCACTCGTTGCGATCATCGGACCCTCCTCAGCGAGAGAGCAGGGACGATCGTTCCGTTACGCCCCTCTGTCCAGCGGTTTGGACATCGTGCGCAAGAGCTTGGGCCGTCATGCCATCGCAATCGTCCAGTCCACCGAAATTGACAAGGAAGTCGGGCTTGTTCGGCTCAATACCGTGCTTGCCCACGAGTCCGGAGAATGGCTCTCTTCGGAATGGCCAGTATGCCCGATTGCAGATACCGCCTCGCCAAAGCGAATGGGCGCGGCGCTCACTTACGCCCGGCGTTATGCCCTGTTCACCTTGGTAGGCATTGCAGGCGAGGATGATCTCGACGCTCCCGATCTTTGTGGGCCCGTGCCGGTAACCGCATCAGCAACGGACCGGGACGACGGGATGACGGAACTGCGGACGGGATTGCCGCTTCCGGCTCAAACGCATGGAAATAATCGAAGCGCTAGAAGGACCATCTCCCCCATCTCAATGCTGTCTTCAGAGGAGTTGGCCGCCTTGCGCGATCGGCTCGTCGGGGAAATTGCAGGGCTCCGTTCACAAAACGACATCACGAGCTGGGCACGAGAAGCCCTGGTCGCAAAGAATAGACTAACTACGGCAGATGCGAGGTTTCTGGAAAATATGTTTGAACAGAAGCGTTCTGAATTCTCGCTAGGGGAAGGCAAGACCGAGATAGAAAGCGATTCGTCCGTCATAAGCCCTGGTGTCCACCGGCATCAGGCCCACGGCAGGATCGACAAGAGTGCGCTAGCCGTCGCAGTGCCACGCCGTTATCGCAACAAAGACCATCTTCGATTTGTAACGCAGCAACCTTGCCTCATATGCGGCCGCAAACCCTCGGATGCGCACCACATTAGATACGTGCAGCCGCGCGCGCTCGGGCGCAAAACGAGCGATGAATTCACCGTTCCACTCTGCCGCTCGCATCATCGAGCCGTTCATCGCGTCGGCGACGAGAAAGCCTGGTGGAAACATACGGGTATCGACCCAATCCAAGTGGCTAGAACGCTTTGGAAACATACTCGCATCGATGAGGGACGAATTGAGCCCGACCCGCCAGCGCAAGCTGCCGCTACCGATGCACCTGCCAAATCCGGCGGCCATGCCCCGGACAGCCAAGCGCCGACCTAGCGACAGCCCATATGCTCAGCGACATAAGGGTGTGTGAAGAGCTGTTTCACACTCCGGGGGGAACCGCGTATGCTGATTTGCTGACAGACGGCCACCGCGAAAGTTGGCCCATCCGCAGCAAACGGTTCAGGACCTGGCTGCGCCGGTGCCACTACCGCGCGACGGGGGTTGCCCCAAGTTCAGGGGCGATCGGGTCCGCGCTCGATCTCCTCGAAGCGCGCGCGCAATTTGATGCCCCTGAGCGGATGGTCAGTGTTCGTGTCGCCGAACATGTTGACCGGCTCTATCTTGATCTTGCCGACGAGCACTGGCGTGCCATTGAGATCGGACATGATGGCTGGCGCCTGCTCGAGTGTCCGCCGGTGCGATTCCGTCGGCCAGCGGGTATGTTGGCAC
>CAWJCB010000039.1:0-15029 GCA_963841105.1 uncultured Alphaproteobacteria bacterium | reverse complement strand
CGAAGAGAATGGTCAACATGGCCGCTCAGCAGGCGATCCATTTTTTCATCTTCAGCGGGTCCTTGACTGCCTCGAAGGTTGCAAACTGGATGTTGTAGAACTCGCCATTCACCTTCTCGACCTTGCCCATGTAGACGTTCTGGACGATCTCGCGCGTGTCTGCATCGATCGAGATTGGCCCGCGCGGGCTTTCCCATTTCATGCCTTTCATCGCACTGACCAGGGAATCAGCATCGGTCCTTCCGCCGGTTTTCCTGATCGCCTCGTAAATCAGGTGCATGCCGTCGTAACCGCCGACGGAGATGAAGTTCGGCCGCACATTGTTCGCTTTCTCAAACGCGACGACGTATTCCTTGTTCATCTGCGAAGGATGCGCCGCCGAGTAGATGCCTGCGGTGACAACGCCAAGCATGGCATCCCCCATTCCAGGCAGATCGTTGTCATCAACAATGTCGCCCGGACCGATCAGCCTGATCCCCGCCTTGTCGAGCCCGCCTCGGCGAACTGCTGGCGAGGTCCGGCCCGCCCCGCCGGTACGAACACGAACAGCGTATCTGGGTTGAGATCGCGCGCACGCTGTAGAAACGGCGAGAAATCCGGATTTGCGAGGCGCACTTTGATGGTGTCCGCGACTTGGCCGCCGGCCCTGGTGAAGGCGTCCGTGAACACGGCGGTGGCTTCGGCTCCCGGCGCCCAGTCGGACTGAACAATCACCACCTTCTGCTGCCGTTCTTGGCCGCCCATTCGGCAACGATGCCGGAGTGCCGGCCAGCGTGAAGCCGGTGCGCACCATGTAGGGATTGTTAGGATTGATCGCTGCCGATGTGCCTGACACCATCACCACGTTTGCGACCTTGCCCTGAGTGGAAAGGGGCCCAATCGCCATTGCGCTCGGGGTAAGAGCCGAGCCGACGACGGCGACTTTCTCGTTGACAATCAACTCCTGTGCGAGGCGCTTGGAGTTGTCGGCAACTCCGGCATCATCCTTGATGATGAGCTCGATCTTCTCGCCGGCGACAGTCGCGCCGTTCTTCTCCATGTAAAGGCGGATTGCCGCTTGCAGTCGCTCGCCGACGGCGCTCTGACCTCCTGTGAGGGGCACGATAGCTCCGACCTTAACGGTGTCTTGCGCCACGGCCCTTGTAGAGATGATGTCCGCACATGCGAGCGCCCCTGCCGTAAGGGCCGATGTGAACGCGATTAGCCTGCGCAGCATGGGGTTTCCTCTCTGTTTGGTTATGAGTTGGGTTTGGTTCAATCTATATCGGAAGAAGGCGCCGGTCATTAGTGCAAGACCGAATCGATAAGCTGCGTAATGGGCGCAGTTCACCTCTCCCCGGCGGGGAGAGGTCGGCCGCGGAGCGGCCGGGTGAGGGGTGCGGCGCGTCAAGCTGGCGTCACGGCACGCGCTTCTGGCGCTTCGAGTCACGAACGTCGACGTGTTGAGAATCTCTAAGGGCGTGCTGGAAATGATCGATCGAGCTCCGCGATCTGGATAACCCACGGCCCCTCACCCGGCGCCTTAGGCGCCGACCTCTCCCCAGTGGGGAGAGGTGAACCGCGCCCGCTGCGCGGATTAGCGCTACGCGTGCGCCTCGCGCTGCGGATCGATCATGCTTTCCAGCTTGCCGAGCGTACGCATGCACGGCAGCAGCTGGGCGAGACTCCCATTCGGTTCGCGCTTTTCCCTGATGGCGGCAATGAACTCGCGGTCCTTCAGCTCGATCCCGTCCATCGAGACGTTCACCTTTGAGACGTTGATGCGGTTGTCCTTGCCGTCGCTGAGATCGTCGTAGAACGCCTTGTAGGTGCCGTTGTCGCAGATGTAGCGGAAGAAGGAGCCGAGCGGACCATCGTTATTGAAGGACAGCGACAGCGTGAGGATCGCACCGGAGGGCACCTTCGCGACAATACCCATGTCCATGGCAATGCCGAGCTGCGGATGGATCGGCCTTGCACCGCATAGCAATCGGAGATGGTCTGGCCGGTCTGATATTGGAAGAGGTCGATCGTGTGCGCTGCATGATGCCACAGCAAATGGTCGGTCCAGCTCCTGGGATTGCCGGCAGCATTCATGTTCTTGCGGCGGAAGAAATAGGTCTGCACGTCCATCTGCTGGATCGTCAACTCGCCTTTCTCGATGCGCTTGTGAATCCACTGGTGGCTGGGATTGAAGCGGCGCACGTGCCCGCCCATCGCGATCACGCCGGTCTCCTTGGCGATCCGCACCAGGCCCTCGGCATCCTCGACGCTGTCGGTTACCGGAATCTCGATCAGCACGTGCTTGCCCGCACGCATGACCTGCTCGCCCTGGCGGAAGTGCATCTTCGTCGGCGTGGTGAGGATCACCGCGTCGGCGCGCTTGATGCCTTCCGAGAGATCACCCGTATGATGCGGGACGCCGTATTTTCTGGCGACCTGGGCAGTCGCATCCTGATTGCCCCCAACGAGGGAAGTGATCTCCACTTCGGGAATGCGCTTGAGCGCGTCGAGATGCTTCTGGCCGAAGGCCCCCTGGCCGGCAACGCAAATCTTCATCGTGTGCCCTGTCGTGCAATTCGCTGATCGGACCTGCGCGCGGCGGCGTGCCTGGCCTTGCCCGCGGCCATGCGCCTGGATGTTCCGGGCTGCTTTCGCGTCCCGGCCTGCCTGCGCTTGTTCTCGAGGATAATATGCCCGACTGCGGTATTCGAAGCGGGCACCGTGTAGAAGCGGTAGACTTCCTCCACGTTGTCGTCGAGCGCGCCGCGCATGATCAGCCACATGACCATCTCGATGCCCTCGGCGCCCGCCTCGCGCATATATTCGATGTGCGGGATGCGAGTGAGCTTCTTCGGGTCCTTGCTGAGATTATCGAGAAAGGCCTTGTCCCACTTCCTGTTGATCAGGCCGGCGCGCGGGCCGCTGATCTGGTGCGACAGACCGCCGGTTCCGAAGATGACGACGTTCAAATCCTCGGGATAGGATTCCACCGCCTTGCGAATCGCCTTGCCGAGCATGAAGCAGCGGTGCCCCGTCGGCGGCGGGTACATGACAACGTTGACGGCCAGCGGGATGACAGGGCAGGGCCACTCGTCCTTCGGCTGACCGAACAGAAGGTTCATCGGCACCGTCAAGCCATGATCGACCTCCATCTTGTTGACGATGGTAAGATCGAACTCATCGAGAATGACGGACTGCGTGATATGCGCCGCGAGCGCGGGATGACCTTTGACGACCGGCACGGGGCGGGGTCCCCAGCCCTCATCGGCGGGGGGAAATTCCGCCGCGCAGCCGAGTGCGAAGGTCGGGATCACATCGACGGAGAAGGCGGAGGCATGGTCGTTATAGACCACGATGGCAACGTCCGGCTTGGTCTTCGCCATCCAGTCCTTGGACTTCTCGAAGCCGGAGAATACCCGCTTCCAGTAGGGTTCCTCGGTCCTGCCGTTATCGAGCGCCGCCCCGATGGCGGGAACGTGCGACGAGCCTACGCCTGCGATGATCTTTGCCACGGGGTCACTTCCGCTTTGCTGGGGATTTGGAGCTGGGCTTAGCCTTGGACTTGAGCTTGGCCTTAGCCCTACCCTTGGGCTTGGCCTTAATCTTCGTTTGCTTTGCGGGTTTGTCCTTGCCCGATTTGCTGCGATTGCCTTCCACCGATCTGCCGCCGGCGAGCATCATTGATGCATAGTCCTGCTGCGAGGCGCCGGTCATGACGGCGGCGAGATGCTGGAAGGAATGTCCGTCCGTCGCGCCCAGCTTGGCCGTGAAATAGATGTTGCCCCCGAGCTCGAGCATGCGGTTGTAATCGCGTTTGAGAATGGCGTCGCGCTGCTCGTTCGTGAGCTGAAATTTCTTGAGGTATTCCCCTTCGTTCGCCTTGAAGGCTTTGCGGTTCTCGTTCTTCATCAGCGACATGCAGAACATGTTGATTCCGTATCCCTGACTCGAGCGCTCGGCGTCGAATACGAACGTGCCGGGGATATCGTCATAGTCCTGCGGCCTGCGTGCCATTGGTGCTCTCCCCATCGCAGCTTCGATGCGTTCGCTACAATCTAGTTGTTTCGGATCCGCTTGACAAAGGAGTGGCTCCCGTCGTTGGCGCTCTCATGCCCAATAGAGCCGCATCGGGTTTTCCACCAGCAGCGCCTTCTGCTCCGCCGTCGAGGGCGCGATCCTCGGGATGTAGTCGACCAGAATCCCGTCGTCGGGCGCCTCCTTTTTCATGTTTGGGTGGGGCCAATCGGTTCCCCAGATCACCCGGTCGGGGAAGCGCTGGACCAGGGCACGCCCGAACGGCACGACATCGTCGTAGGGAGGCCCGGCGACCGACATCCGTTCGGGGCACGTTACTTTGACCCAGAAATTCCGGTGCCGCTCCATTAACTCATGAAACCGGCGGTTCTCCGGATGCTCGACCCCCTTCGCCACATCGGGGGTTCCCATGTGGTCCACCACCACCGTCGTCGGCAGCGAGGTGAAAAACGGCTCGAGCTCAGGCAAATCCGGCATCTCGAAATAGACCACGATGTGCCAGCCGCGTTGGGCGATGCGCGCCACGATGCGCTGGAGGACGTCGCGCGGAGTGAAGTCGACGAGGCGCTTGATGAAGTTGAAACGCACGCCCTTGACGCCGGCGCGGTCCATCCATTCGAGCTCGTCGTCGGTGACTTCCTCGCCGACGAACGCGACGCCCTTTGCCCTGCCACGGGAGCTGTCGAGCGCATCGACCATGGCGCGATTGTCCTTGCTGTGGCAGCTTGCCTGCACGATCACGTTCTTGTCGAAGCCGAGGAAATCGCGCAGCGCGAACAGCTTCTCCTTCGGCGCGTCGCAGGGCGTGTATTTGCGCTCGGGCGCATAGGGAAATCTGTCTTCCGGTCCGAACACATGGCAGTGCGCATCGACGGCCCCGGGCGGCGGCTTGAATCTCGGTTTCGACGGATTGGGATGAAACGGAATGTAGCCGGCGCTCATTGCCACGACTAAACCCGCTCCAGCGCCAGCGACACGCCCTGGCCGACGCCGACGCACATGGTGGCGAGTGCGCGCGTGCCGCCGCGTTTCTCCAATCCATGCACCGCGGTAAGCGCCAGCCGCGCCCCGGACATGCCGAGCGGATGACCGAGCGCAATGGCGCCCCCGTGCGGATTGACATGCTCGGCATCATCGGCAAGTCCGAGCTGGCGCAGACAGGCGAGCGCTTGCGAGGCGAACGCCTCGTTGAGCTCGATCAGATCAAAATCCGCGATCTTGAGACCCAGGCGCGCCATCAGCTTGTTCGTGGAGGGTACTGGACCAATCCCCATCACGCGTGGCGGCACGGCGGCGGAAGCCATTGCGAGCACGCGCGCGCGGGGAGTGAAGCCGTGGCGCTTGGCGGCCTGCGCAGAGGCAAGGATCACTGCTGCCGCCCCATCGTTGATGCCCGACGCATTACCGGCGGTCACCGTGCCGGGACTGCGCGCAAACGGCTTGAGCTTGGCAAGTCCTTCGAGGGTGGTCTGCGGCCGCGGATGCTCATCCTTGTCGAGCGTGATGGGACCCGCTTTTCCGCCCGGTATCTCCACCGGCACGCTCTCCTCGGCGAAATAGCCGCAGGCCATCGCCTTGCCGGCGCGCTGCTGCGAGCGCAGGGCGAAGGCATCCTGGTCCGCGCGGGAGACCTGATAGTCCTGCGCCACGTTCTCCCCGGTCTCCGCCATCGAGTTGACGCCGTACTGCGCTTTCAACAGCGGATTGATGAAGCGCCAGCCCAAGGTCGTGTCGGCGATCTCCGCACTGCGTTGGAAAGCCTCCTGCGCCTTGGCCATGACCAGGGGCGCGCGGGTCATTGATTCAACCCCGCCGGCAATGGCGAAATCGGTTTCCCCGCATCGGATCGCCCGCGCCGCGTCGCCGATGGCATTGAGCCCGGAGGCGCACAGACGATTTACAGTCACTCCCGGAACGGAATCCGGAATTCCGGCAAGCAGGAGCGCCATGCGCGCGACGTTACGATTGTCCTCGCCGGCCTGATTGGCGCAGCCCAGCACGACCTCGTCCAGCGCCGACCAGTCCACCTTCGGGTGGCGTTTCACCAGCGCTTTGATCGGGATGGCGGCGAGGTCGTCGGTGCGCACCTGCGCCAACGCTCCGCCGTAGCGTCCAATCGGGGTGCGCACGCCATCGCAAACAAATACGTCGCGCAAAGCATCCATGTGCTCTCTCTCTTTTTATGCTGCTGCGCCGTGAGCACGCGCGGTCCGCGCGTGCAGCTCCCGCAGAACCGAGAGCTCCTGCTGATCGGGGATCGCAGTTTCCGCAAGATCGGCTGCAAAACGCACCGGCCATCCCGTGTTCGCCCTGATTTGCTCGCGTGTCACGCCCGAATGGATCGAGGTGACCATCATCTCCTTCGTTGTGGCATCCGGCTCGAATATCGCAAGATCGGTGATCAGCCTGGTCGGCCCCCTGGTCTTGATTCCGATGCGTGCGCGGTGATCGCCACCCGCGCCGTGCCCGAAGGAGGTGACGAAGTCGAGCCGCGCGACGAAGCTGCGTGGGGCTTGGCGCATGATGATGAAAATCTCGCCGCACGCGTTGGAAATTTCCGGCGCTCCGCCGCCGCCCGGAAGCCTTGTTTTGGGCTTGTCGTAAGGCCCCACCACCGTGGTGTTGAGGTTTGCGAAGCGATCGATCTGCGCGCCGCCGAGAAATCCGACCGTGAAGCGTCCGCCTTGCAGCCAGTAGCGAAACATTTCGGGCACCGAGACGGTGGTGAGCGCGGTGTCGCACAATTCCCCGTTGCCAATGGAGAGAGGCAGCACGTCGGGCTTGGTGGCGATAGTGCCGGATTCGTAGATCAGCGTAATGTCAGGCGCGTGGGTGAGGCGAGCAAGATTGCAGGCGGCCGACGGCATGCCGATGCCGACAAAGCAGATGTCGGCATTGCGCAGCGCACGCGCCGCGGCAATGGTCATCATCTCGGTCGCGGTGAAGGTCGGTACGCCTCGATCAGCCATTTCGGTTCGCTTTCAGCATGTGACGGAGTGAACGTTGATTCCACTGCGCGGGCGCGGCGTGCTTCGCGAAAACCTCCGGCCCAACATCGAGCACGTTCGATTTTATCCAGGCAAGAAAGGCTTCCCGGTCGCGGGAAATGGCATCCCAGGCCTTATAGTATGCATTGTCTCGCTCGTAGTAACCGTGCGCATACGAAGGGTGCGCGCCGCCAGGAACGCAGGCAATGGCGCCGATCGTCCAACCGGGCAGGATGACCGCGTTGGGGCTGCGCGGGCCGAAATCATCCACGATCTCTTCGACGGTCACGATCGAGCGCTTCGCCGCGAGCACCACCTCCTTTTGCACGCCGAGAATACCCTCGATGAGCACGTTGCCGGCACGATCCGCCTTGAGCGCATGGATCACCGCCACATCCGGCCGGATCGCCGGCACGGCTGCGAGCTCCTCGCCCGTGAATGGACACGTAATGCGCTTGATGTTCGGGTTGACTTTCGGCAGATCGACCCCGAGGTAGCCCCGAAATACCGCGAACGGGAGCCCCGCCGCGCCGGCTTCATAGGCATTCGCCATGGCAGCATGGGAATGTTCCTCGATTGCAATGGGCACGGGCCAGCCGTTCTCATAGGCGTCCCGGAAGCGATGCAGGGAGCCGACGCCGGGATTGCCGACCCAGGCGAAGACGAGCTTATCGGCACATCCCATGCCGATGAGCTGGTCATAGATGATATCCGGTGTCATCCGGATAAGGGTCAGGTGCCGCCGCCCTTGGCGAATGATCTCGTGTCCCGCCGCATATGGAATAAGATGAGTGAAGCCCTCCATGGCAACGGTATCGCGGTCCCGGAGATTGGCTTCCACCGCCTCGGCAAGGGTTTGGAATTGCGACATGGCAAGCTTCCCGATGCTGCTCCAGGAGGAGGCCGCTGGCGGGCCACCGATCGGCTCGCCGTTCAGAATTGATCCTCACGCACTGTTTCAAGAATTGGTCCAAACATAAAGCATGCTTCAGGAGCTCATTAAAAGTTGGGAGGTAGTCGAAAGCTCCAACATAATTCTCAACCGAAACGCGACTTGCTACCTTCCGTTTGCCTACCCAGCAGGTAGAAACACAGCAATGCAGTCTTTTTCATACACCCAGCTGCCGGGCCGCGTGGTTTTCGGTGTGGGCGCCATCGATCACCTCCCGCGCGAGATTGATCAGCTCGGCGCGCGGCGGGCACTCGTCCTTTCGACGCCCGAGCAGGCGGCCCAGGCGCAGGAGATCGCCGGTCGGCTCGGCGAACGCTGCGCCGGGATTTTTCCGCGCGCCACCATGCACGTGCCGCTCGAAATCGCGCGTGAAGCGCGCGCGGAAGCAAAACGGCTGGCTGCGGACTGCGCGGTGGCCATCGGCGGCGGCTCCACCACCGGGCTGGGAAAGGCAATTGCCTTGGAGTCCGCACTGCCCATCCTGGCGATCCCCACCACCTATGCCGGCTCCGAAATGACTCCGATCTATGGAATCACCGAAGGCGGAATGAAGAAGACCGGTCGCGACCGCAAGGTCCTGCCGAAGACGGTCATCTACGATCCGGCGCTGACACTTCGCCTCCCCGTTGGGCTGTCGGTGACGAGCGGATTCAATGCGATCGCTCACGCGGTTGAGGCGCTGTACGCGCAGGACAGCAACCCCATATCAAGCATGATGGCCGAGGAGGCGATACGGGCGCTGGCGCAGGGGTTGCCGCGCGTGGTCGCCAATCCTGGCGACGTCACGGCTCGCAGCGACTGCCTCTACGGCGCCTGGCTGTCTGGCGCAGTTCTGGGGGCGGTCGGGATGGCACTGCATCACAAGCTCTGTCACGTGCTCGGCGGCACCTGGAACCTGCCGCATGCGGAAACCCATACCGTGGTCCTGCCGCACGCCATCGCCTACAATTACGCCGCCGCCCCGGAGGCAATGAAACGCGTCGAGCGGGCGCTGGCGAGCGCGCACGCCGCGCAAGGAGTGTACGATCTGATGAAGAAGCTTGGCGCTCCGCTGGGGCTGAAGGAAATCGGCATGCCCGCAAGCGAGCTCGACCGGGCCGCGGATCTTGCGACGCAGGCGCCATATTTCAACCCGCGAGTCCCTGATCGCGCCGGTATCCGCGATCTGCTGGATGCGGCATTCCATGGCCGGCGCCCGCAATGATGTTGTGCTCAATTAGACGAATATCCATAAGATCGACCTTGCAGGAGCACCCTGCCGCGCATCAGATGAACAAGAGAAGGACGGGAGAAGATTATGCCCTACGTGACCGAGCAGACGCTGACCGACATCGTCCTGGAACGCTGGAAGAACATCTCCGATCCGCGGCTGCGCCGGGTCATGAGCTCTCTCATCACGCACCTGCATGCCTTTGTGCGCGACGTTGAGCTCACTGAGCAAGAGTGGATGGCGGCGATCGACTGGCTCACCCGCACGGGCAAGCTGAGCAACGACAAGCGCCAGGAATTCATTCTGGCCTCGGACGTGCTCGGGGTCAGCATGCTGGTGGACTGCATCAATCATCGTCTGTCGACCGCTGCCACGCCAACCACGGTGACCGGCCCTTTCCATATTCATGATTTGCCGGAGCTGGCGAATGGCGCCGATATGGCGCGCGGAGCGCCGGGGGTGCCCTGTTTCGTGACGGGTGTCGTGCGTGATGTGGACGGCAAGCCGATTGCCGGGGCCATGCTCGACATCTGGCAGACCGACGGCGAGGGTCTTTACGAGGCGCAAAGGGATGTGACTGATCCGTGGATGCGCGGGGTCTACCGGTCCGGGCCGGACGGCTCATTTGTCGTAAGGACGGTCGCGCCCATCGGCTATTCGATTCCCATGGATGGCACAGTGGGCGAGCTCATGAACCAGACGAGCATCAGCCATATGCGCCCCGCGCATATTCATTTCCTGGTCGAGGCGCCCGGACATCATCGCCTGGTAACTCATCTTTTCCAGAAGGGATGCCAATACATCGAGACGGACGTTGTTTATGGCGTGAAGGCGCCGCTGATCGTGGATTTCAAGAAGATGCCCGCGGGCAGCACGGCTCCCGGCGGGGAAACGCTTTCTGCGCCGTTCTATCTGGTGCACTACGACTTCACATTGCAACCGGCGCAAGCCGACGCTCGGCTGCAAGGCGTCGCCGCCGAATAAGACATGGATTCTGTCTCCTGCGAGCCCATCTTTCGCATCCATGCGGAGCTTGCCGATATCCGGCTCTTTGGTCGGACACCATACGGCGATCGGCGGGTGATCGACATCATCGGCGGACGCGTCGATGGCGCAAAGCTGCAGGGCCGTATCCTGCCGGGGGCTGACTGGCAGATCGTGCTGCCCGACGGCACGGCTGATCTCACGGCGCGCTACGGCATCGAGACCGATGGCGGCGCTCGCGTTCTCGTGCGCAGCGATGGGCTGCGTCACGGGCCACCCGAAGTCTTGGCGGCGCTTGCGCGCGGCGAGCCGGTTCGACCCCACTCGTTATTATTTCCGCACTGCTATGCGCTTCGAGACGGCGGATGCTTCACTCGATTGGCTCAACCGCACCATCGCAATAGCCCGCGGCGCGCGTGAGAAGAACGCGGTGCGCCTCGACGTGCATGAGGTGCTTTAGCCATGCAGGTCAATCGCGTGATTGCTGGGGCTGACCGCAACGAAGTACCGAGCGCTCGTGTTCCGGTCATGGCGGTGCGTGCTTGTGAAACCGCCGGCAACGCTGGACGCAGATGCCCGCTGACCGCAACGAGAATCCGAGCGCTGATTTTCCCGGACATGGCGGCGTGTCGCTCTTGCTGGAAAATCCGCGGGGAAGGGTGGGACGCAATAGCGTAGCGTATTGCGTCGTGAGGACGAAGCTGGCGGAATACGCTTTGTTATTCCGCCCTACAGGGCTTGAGCCGCGACAGCGCGCTCCATCGGAAAGAGCTGAGCATGGACATCAAAGGTCATGCCGCCGTGGTGACTGGCGGCGCCTCCGGCCTGGGGGCTGCGAGTGCAAAGGCTCTGGCTCGCGCCGGGGCCAAAGTCGCGTGCATGGATATCAACCTCGAAGCGGCGGTCGCGCTGGCGCGAGAGATCGGGGGGCAGGCGGTACGTTGCGATGTCACAGACCCCGAGCAATCCGCAGCCGCGCTCGCCGAGGCGCGCGCCCGGCAGGGTCCGGCGCGCATCCTCGTCAATTGCGCGGGGGTGGGACCGGCGAAGCGCATTGTCGGCCGTGACGGCCCGATGCCGCTCGCCGATTTCGAGCGCGTCATCAGGATCAATCTGATCGGCACATTCAACATGATGCGGCTTGTTGCCGCCGATATGCAGGGCCTTCCCCCGCTCGCCGAGGGCGAACGCGGGGTGATCATCACCACTGCGTCCGTGGCCGCATTCGAAGGGCAAATCGGGCAATCCGCCTATTCCGCTTCCAAAGGCGGGGTCGCCGCCCTGACGCTGCCCGCCGCGCGCGAGTTTGCCCAGTTCGGCATTCGCGTCGTCGCCATCGCGCCGGGCATTTTTCAAACGCCCATGCTGATGGCCATCCCTGAGGAAGCGCAGAAGAGCCTCGCCGCCGCGGTACCCTTCCCGAAGGCGCTTGGGCGTCCCGATCAGTTTGCTTCTCTCGCCTGTCATATCATCGAGAACAGCTACCTCAATGGCGAGGTGATCCGTCTCGATGGAGCGCTGCGCATGGCGCCGCGTTGAGGAGGCCTCGGCGATCAATAAGTTCCACCCGGCATACCCAGTCCCACCGTCAGGTCCGAAGCGAGAGACGGAAATGCTCGTCAATAGGCGCCATGTGCGCATCGAATGGGGCGATTGCGATCCGGCCGGCATCATCTATTACCCGCGTTATTTCGCATTCTTTGACGCCAGCACCTCGGCGCTGATCGAGCAGGCGCTCGGCATACGTAAACGCGAGTATCTGAAGGCTTATGATTTTGCCGGCCATCCACTCGTCAATGCGCATGCCCGCTTTCTTCTTCCGACCAGCTTCGGCGACGACATCGTGATCGAAAGCACGGTGACGCAGTTCCGCCGTTCAAGCTTCGATGTGCTTCACCGTCTCACCAAGGACGCTGTGCTTGCGGTTGAGGGCTTCGAGACGCGGGTGTGGGTCAAGGGCGATCCGGCGAGTGGGCGAATGAACGCAGCGCCGGTGCCGCAGGATGTGATCGAACGCCTCTCGCGCGGTCGATGATCAATGATCCGTAGGTTGGATCGAGACCCGACATTCGGGGCGCCACGCTGAGGCGTTGGGCCTCGCAAAAAGGCTCGACTGTTCGTAATCCGTAGCCCGGATGGAGCGAAGCGACATCCGGGTTCGTCCTGCGGTTCTACCGGATTTCGCTTGCGCTTAATCCGGGCTACTGTTCCAGCAGTAAATATAACAGCGACCTTAGAGAACGCCAACAAATGCGGAGGAAATGGATTATGCAGCGCCCAGCGGCCAGGCATCTGCTTGCGCTATCGATCGCATCGGGATTCGCGCTTGCGCTGACAGCCTCGATAGCCTGTGCTCAGGACAAAAACTTCGAGTTGAAGCTCTCTCACTGGGTGCCGCCAACGCATCCGCTGCAAAAGGCGATGGAGGAATGGGGCGCGTCCATCGAGAAAGCTTCGAATGGCACCATCAAGTCGAAAGTCTTTCCCTCGCAACAGCTGGGCAAGGCATTCGATCACTACGATATGGCGCGCGACGGCATTGCCGATTTCACTTACGTGAACCCGGGCTATCAGCCGGGCCGGTTTCCCATCATCTCGGCGGGAGAGCTGCCGTTCCTGATCGGCGACGCCAAAGGCGGCATTCGCGCCATCGATGCCTGGTATCGCAAATACGCATCGAGCGAGATGAAGGACGTCAAATATTGCTTCTCCTTCATTCTCGATCCTTTGACCTGGCATTCGAGCAAGAAGAAGATACTCGTTCCCGGCGATATCAAGGGAATGAAGGTGCGGCCCGCGCAAGCCACGGTCGCGGCTTGGGTAACGCTCCTCGGCGGCACCAATGTCCAGGCGAGCGCCACCGAAGTGCGCGATGTCATGGAGAAGGGAGTCGCGGAAGCAGTGACCTTCCCGTGGGGGTCAGTGCCGCTCCTCGGCGTGGACAAAGTGACGAAGTACCACATGGACGCCCCGATCCATACCGTCACCTTTCAATGGCTGATGAGCCCGAGAACCTATGCGGCCATGTCCGCCGCGCAGAAAAAGGTCATCGATGATCACTGCACGACCGAATGGGCGGGGAGATTTGCCGACCCCTGGGCGGATTTCGAGCATGCCGGCCTCGCCAAAGTGAAGGCCGAGCCGGGGCACGAGGTCTATCCCATCACCGACGCGCAGCTCAGTGAATGGAGGAAATCGGCAGAGCCACTGCAAAAGCAGTGGAACGAGAACGTGCGCAAGACCGGCGGCGATCCCGATGCGATCATGAAGGAGCTCAGGGCAACGCTCGCACAATACAACGCCGCGTACTGATCGGTGAGATGATCCAACCTTGCTCGTAGCTCGTAGGTTGGGTCGAGGTCTTACGAGACCCAACATTCGCGGGCGCCGCGCCGAGGCGTTGGGTCTCGCAAAAATGCTCGACCCAACCTACGACCGGTATGTGCTGATCACACATGTCAGACCCGAAAGACAAACCGCTGGATGTCGCGCTGGGCATCGAAAGCCTTCGCCGCAGCCGGATGGACCGCTTCATCGACGGCATCGAGCTGATCGCCGCTTTCTTTGTCGGCATCGTCGCCGCCGACATCTTCATCTCGGTGCTGCTGCGGTATTTTTTCAGCGTGCAGATTCCGGACAGCTACGACTTCGGCAGGATGTTACTGGGCATACTGATCTTCTGGGGAATTGCGGCGACTTCATATCGCGGCACGCATATCACCGTCGATCTCGTCTATGCGAATGTCGGGCCGAGGTTGCGCCGCTTCATCGACGTGTTCGCGACGCTCGTCCTGCTTTTCGTCGTAACTGTGCAGACCTGGACGCTGTTCGACAAGGTGGCAAGCACGCGCGCCGACAATGTGCTCACGTTCGATCTGCGACTTCCGACCTGGCCGTTTTTTCTGTTGGCCTGGCTGGGCGATGTCTCGGCGGTGTTCCTGATCGCAGTGCGCACGTATCGGCTGATCTTCCGGCCGGAATTGATGGGCGGCCAATACCAGATCAAGCCTGTCGAGTGAGGTCGCCGCGGTGAGCACGGATGCCGTCGCCATCATCGGGTTCCTCGTTCTGTTCGCGCTAATGCTCCTGCGCGTGCCTGTGGGCATGGCCTTGGGTTTGGTCGGGGTGAGCGGCTTTGCCTATCTCGTCAACGGCGACGCCGCGCTCAAGATCGTCGGCCACACATCCATGCGCACGGTGACCGACTACACCTTCGGCGTCATTCCGATGTTTATCCTGATGGGGGCTTTCGTCACCAATTCCGGCATGAGCCGTGAATTGTTCCGGGCCGCGAACGGCTTCCTCGGCCACCGGCGAGGCGGCCTTGGCGTTGCCACCATCGCGGCCTGCGCCGGATTTGCCGCGATTTCCGGTTCCTCGGTCGCCACCGCGGCCACCTTCTCGACAGTCGCGTATCCCGAGATGCGGCGCTACGGGTACCCTCAGTCCTTCGCAGCAGGCGTGATCGCGGCCGGCGGCACGCTTGGGGCCATGTTGCCGCCATCCACCGTGCTCGCCGTCTACGGCATCATCACCGAGCAGGACATCGGCAAGCTGTTTATCGCCGGCATCCTGCCCGGCATTCTCGCTGTGTCGATGTACATGATGACGGTCGCCGTCATGGTGTGGGCCCGGCCCAAATATTTGCCGGCGGGCCCGCGCGCCGGCTGGAGGGAGCGCGCGGACGGCCTGCGCGACATCTGGGCAACGCTGTTGCTTTTCTGCTTCGTCATTGGCGGCCTTTATGGCGGGCTGTTCACTCCCACCGAGGCGGGCGGAATGGGGGCCGGCGGCGCGTTTCTGATCGGCGTTTTACGCGGCCGTTTAACGCGCGCCGACGTGCGACGCTCGCTGCTGCAGGCCACGCGTACCGCGGCGG
>CAWJCB010000038.1:0-14914 GCA_963841105.1 uncultured Alphaproteobacteria bacterium | reverse complement strand
GCGAAGAGCGGGGAGAGGGAGCGGGCCCTGCAACATGCCCTTGCATCGCTCCCCGTGCCGCCCTCAATATGTGAGCGGCGCACATTCCAGCGGGGACGAATGTTGACCATCCTCTTCGACGGCGTCGCCTATGGCATGCTGCTGTTCGTGTTGGCATGCGGGCTCTCGGTCACGCTCGGCCTCATGAATTTCGTCAATCTCGCTCACGGCGCCTTCGCCATGGCGGGCGGCTACATCACCCTTGTTCTGGTGAACCGGGCGGGCATGCCGTTCTTTGCCGGCCTGCCCACCGCCTTCGTCGTCACTGCTCTTATCGGCGCGCTGTTCGAGCGCACGCTCTATGTGCACGTCTATGGCAAGAGCCACCTCGACCAGGTCCTGTTCACGATCGGGCTCGTATTCATGTCGGTTGCGGCGGTGGACTACGTCATGGGCTCGCAGCAGGTGTTCATCCAAATTCCGAGCGCGCTGCAAGGGCGCTTCGAGCTGTTCGGCATCGGCATCGGACGCTATCGCCTTCTGATCATCATCATCTGCGGCATTCTCACCATCGGCCTGCAGCTCATTCTCTCCAGCACGCGCTTCGGGAGCCGGTTGCGCGCATCAGTCGATGACGCTCGCGTCGCGCGCGGCCTCGGCATCAACGTCAACGGCGTGTTTGCGCTGACCTTTGCCTTCGGCTCGGGGCTTGCCGGTCTTGGCGGCGCACTCGGGGCGGAAATTCTGGGCCTCGATCCAACGTTTCCCCTGAAGTACATGGTCTATTTTCTGATCGTGGTGACGGTGGGCGGCACGTCCAGCATCACCGGGCCGTTCGTGGCGTCGCTCCTCATCGGCATCGCCGATGTGGCCGGCAAATACTACGTCCCGAGGTTCGGCGCGTTCGTCATCTACACCATCATGATCGTGCTCTTGATCCTGCGCCCGCAGGGCTTGTTTGCCCGCGCTGCCGGCAGATAGGGCTGAGGGAAGAATGTCGTCGCCACTGATCGACAAGGTGACGCATCATCTCGCCACCCGCGCGCGCTGGGGCGCATTGGAATATGTCTTCTGGCTCGCCGCTCTGGCGAGCATTTTTTTTCTGCCGAGCCGCCATCTTATCCTCACCGAGATCGCCTGGCTTGCGCTGTTTGCGCTCTCGCTTGATCTCATCCTCGGCTACGCCGGAATTATCTCGCTCGGGCACGCGGCGTTTTTCGGTCTCGGTTCCTACGCCGCGGCGCTCCTTGCCAAGCACGCGATCATCAACGAACCGGTGCTGGCGCTGGTTGTCTCCGGCGTCGCTGCTGCCCTGCTTGGGTTTGCAACGAGCTTCCTCGTTCTGCGCGGCTCCGACCTGACGCGCCTCATGGTGACGCTCGGCGTGGCGCTGATCATGCGCGAAATCGCCAATCAAATTCCCGAGATCACGGGCGGCGCCGATGGTCTCCAAGGCGTCACCATCGCGCCCATTCTCGGTTTCTTCCAGTTCGATATTTTCGGTCAGGTCGCCTACACCTACTGTCTCATTGTTCTGTTTGTCCTCTTTCTCCTCGCACGGCGCATCGTCTATTCGCCGTTCGGGCTGTCGCTGCGGGCGGTGAAGGGAAATCCGCTGCGCAGCGCGCTCATTGGCATCTCCGTCGATGCGCGCCTTGTCGCCATCTATACCCTCGCCGCGTTTTATGCCGGAGTTGCAGGCGCCTTGCTGGCGCAATCGACCGCCTTCGCCTCACTCGACGTGTTTTCGTTCGAGCGCTCCGCGGATCTTCTGCTTGTGCTGATCATCGGCGGCACCGGTTATCTCTACGGCGGGCTGATCGGCGCCATCATCTTCAAGCTGATGCAGGATTGGATCGCCAACCTGACCCCACAATATTGGCAATTCTGGATCGGGCTCGTGCTCGTTCTCATTGTGCTCATCGGCCGTGATCGCATCGGGCTCGGGACCGGCTTGGTGCGCTCCCTCGCCCGTCGTGCCATTTCATCGCTCACGCCATCCGCGTCCACGCTCTCCGTTCCTCCCGGCAAAGGGGGCTGAGCGATGGCGTTCGCGCTTGAGACAGCGGGGCTGGAAAAGCACTTTGGCGGCATCGCCGCGGTCAATGGCGTCTCGCTCGCGATCGAAAAGGGCGCACGGCATGCGCTGATCGGGCCGAACGGCGCCGGCAAGACCACCGTCATCAACCTTCTGACCGGAGTCCTGCGGCCCTCCGCCGGCCAATCCTGCTCCAAGACCAGGACATCACGGCGATCGAGACCCACAAACGCGTGCGGTTGGGTTTAGCGCGCACGTTCCAGATCAATCAACTCTTTCTCGATCTCACGCCGATCGAAACCATCGGCCTTGCCATGTCGGAACGCATGGGCACGGGGGCGCAATGGTGGCGCGTGGTTGGCAGCAATCCCACGGTGACGGCGGAGATCGTGGAGATCCTCGGACGCTTCCATCTTACGGACGTGATGTTCGAGCGCACCGGCAGCCTGCCCTATGGCAAGCAGCGCCTCCTGGAGATTGCGCTCGCGATTGCGTGCCGCCCGCAGGTTCTCCTGCTCGACGAGCCGGCGGCCGGCGTACCCGATGCGGAGCGCCATGAAATCCTCACCACAGTTGCCGCGCTTCCCTCCGACGTCACCATCCTGCTCATCGAGCACGACATGGACCTCGTGTTCTCGTTTGCGGATCGCATTTCCGTGCTGGTCAACGGCGCATTGCTCATCGAGGGCGCGCCCGACGAGGTCGCGCGCGACCCGCGCGTCAAGGCCGTGTATCTGGGCGAATCGCTCAATGCCTGACGTGCTGCGCATCGAGCGGCTGACAGCCGGCTACGGAGAAGCGATCGTCCTCAACGAAGTCTCGCTCGTTCTCCCGGAGGGACAGTCGCTGGCTCTTCTCGGCCGCAACGGCATGGGCAAGACCACGCTGATCAACTCGATCGTCGGCGTGACCCGCTTCCTCGGTGGCCAGATCCAGCTTGACGGCCGCGACATCACCCGGCTGCGCCCGGACCAGCGGGCGCATGCCGGCATCGGCTGGGTGCCGCAGGAGCGCAATATCTTCAGGTCGCTCACGGTCGAGGAGAATCTCACGGCCGTGGCGCAACCGGGGCGGTGGTCGGTCGATCGCATCTACGAGCTGTTCCCTCGCCTCGCCGAACGCCGGCGCAATCTCGGCAACCAGCTTTCAGGGGGCGAGCAGCAAATGCTCGCCGTCGGCCGCGCGCTCATTCTCAACCCGCGCGTCATTCTGCTCGACGAGCCGCTGGAGGGATTGGCGCCCATCCTCGTCGAGGAGCTTCTCGCAGCCTTGCGTCGGATCATCCGCGACGAAGGCATGTCGGCGATCCTCGTGGAGCAGAACGCACAGAAGGTGCTCGCCGTCACGGACTGCGCCGCCATCCTTCAACGCGGCGCGGTGGTGCATGAGGGGCCGAGCGCGGATCTCCTCGCCGATCGCGCGGTGCTTGAGAGTTACCTCGGTGTGACCGCCGCGGCACCGCGCCGCTCCGCGAAGGCGCGCCATTAAGGCATCTTCGGTGCAATACGCTGCGCTATTGCACCCTACGACGCCGCTTGATGCAGGGCGGAATAGCGAAGCGTATTCCGCCAATGATAGGATGACGCGACCCGCCCTGCGCAGGACCGGCATCTCGCCACAAGGAGTTTTCCCCAATGACAAGAACTAAACCCCCGTTCCGCGCCGATCACGTCGGCAGCTTTCTGCGTCCTGCCGCCCTGAAGGAAGCGCGCTCCAAACGTGAAAAGGGCGCGATCAGCTCGGCCGAGCTCAAGGCCGTCGAGGATCGCGAGATTGAAAAGATCATCGCCCGGCAGCAGGAGATCGGCCTCAAGCTCGCCACCGACGGCGAGTTCCGCCGTTCCTGGTGGCATTTCGATTTTCTCGGCATGCTCGACGGGATCGAGCTTTTCGAGGCCGAGCAGGGCATTCAGTTCCGTGGCGTGCAGACCAAGGCGCAGAGCCTGCGCATTGTCGGCAAGCTCGGATTTTCCAACCATCCGATGCTGGAGCATTTCAAGTTCCTCAAGGCGCATGCCAAAGCGACGGCGAAGATGACCATTCCCGCACCTCCGGTTCTGCATTTCCGCCTGGCCAAGGACGGCATCAGCAAGAGCGTCTACCCGGAGATCGACGCCTTCTTCCGCGATCTCGGCGAGACCTATAAGAAGGCGGTGAAGGCGTTCTACGATGCGGGCTGTCGCTATCTTCAGTTCGACGACACGGTGTGGGCCTATCTTTGCTCGCAGGAAGAGCTGCGCAAGGCGCGCGAGCGCATGTCAAATGTGGATGAGCTCCAGGCCATCTATGCGCGCACGATCAACGCTGCGCTCGCGGGCAAGCCCGCCGACATGACCATCACCACGCATGTGTGCCGCGGCAATTTCCGCTCCACCTGGATCTCCGAGGGCGGATATGAGCCGGTGGCGGAGACGCTGTTGGGCAAGGTGAATTACGACGGCTATTTCCTCGAATACGACACCGAGCGCGCCGGCGGCTTCGAGCCGTTGCGGTTCCTGCCAAAGGGCAACAAGATGGTCGTTCTTGGTCTCGTCACCTCAAAGAGCGGCACCTTGGAGAAAAGGGACGACATCAAGCGCCGCATCGACGAGGCGGCCAGGTTTGCTCCGCTGGAGCAGTTCTGCCTCTCGCCGCAATGCGGCTTTGCCTCGACCGAGGAAGGAAATATCCTTGCCGAGAGCGAGCAATGGGCGAAGCTGGCGATGATCACGGAGCTCGCTGACGAAGTTTGGGGGCCGTCTTGATTGCCGCGGCCCAATGAAGGACCGTAGCCCGGATTGAGCGCAGCGAAATCCGGGTGCCGCAGCTCCTGACCCCGGATTTCGCTTTGCTCAATCCGGGCTACTGGCTGAATTGGAGGAACAAATATGCCTATGCGAGAACTCTTGCCGGGGCTTCATCGCCACCACTGTCGCCGCGGCGCTTGCCGCGCTGTGCTCGCTTTCGGCGCACGCCCAGGCTCCTTCCGGAGAGCCGATCAAGATCGGCTTTGGCATGGCGCTCACCGGTCCGCTCGCGGCCAACGGCAAGATGTCGCTTGTGGCCATGAAAATCTGGGAAGAGGACATCAACGCCAAGGGCGGCCTGCTCGGCCGCCCGGTCAAGCTCATCTATTACGATGATCAAAGCAGTCCGGCGACGGTGCCCGGCATCTACACCAAGCTCCTTGACGTTGACAAGGTCGATTTCGCCGTGAGCCCCTATGCGTCCACGCAGGTCGCCCCCGCGATGCCGATCATGATGCAGAAAAAACGGCTCTACATGAGCCTGTTCGGAACCGGGATCAACGACGAGTTCAAGTACGACAAATATTTCTCCATGATCTCGACGGGACCGAACTCGAAGCCCGCTTTCACCACCGGCTTCTTCAAGATCGCTCTTGAGCAAAGCCCGAAGCCTCAAAGCATCGCGCTGGCTGCCGCCGACGCCGAGTTCGGCCGCAATGCCTGCGAGGGCGCGCGCGAGAACGCGAAGAACGCCGGCTTGCGGATCGTCTACGACAAGAACTATCCGCCGAACACAACCGATTTTTCTCCCATCGTGCGCGCCGTCCAGGCAAGCAATCCTGATCTGTTCATCGTCTGCTCGTATCCCCTCGACACGGTTGGGATGGTGAAAGCTATGAACGAGATCGGCTTCAAGCCGAAAATGTGGGGCGGCGCCATGGTCGGGCTGCAAGCGACGGTGTTCAAGACCCAGCTCGGCCCGCTGCTCAACGGCATCGTCAATTACGAGATGTGGATCCCGGCGCCGACCATGCAATTCCCGGGCTCGATGGAACTGCTGAAGAAGTACCAGGCGCGCGCAGCGGCGGAAGGCGTTAACCCGCTCGGCTATTACATGCCGGTATGGGCCTACGCCTATCTGCAGGTGCTCGGCGATGCAATCACCGCGACCAAGAGTCTCGATGACGAGAAACTCGCCGACTACATGCGCAAAGCCACTTTCAAGACCGTCGTCGGCGACATCAAGTTCGGCGCCAAGGGCGAGTGGGCGGAAGAACGCATGCTCCTGATTCAGTTCCAGAACATCAAGGGCAGCACGGTCGACGACTTCCGCGATCTCTCGACCGAGGCGATCCTCTATCCGCCGCAATACAAGTCCGGCAATCTGATCTATCCCTACGAGAAGGCGAAGTGATGGAAACGGCAGCTGCTCTCGACAGGATACTCTCGGTTGTCATCGTCCGCGCAGGCGGACGATCCAGTAGTCCCCAACCGAGGCAGTCGCACTGCTTTGCCAAATCGCAAGCGCATCGGTTACTGGATGCCCCGCATGCGCGGGGCATGACACCGGAGATAATTGGGCATTCTGGCGTATGTTAGCGCCGTTGCTGCTTCCCACCACCCTGGTCGGCTCCTATCCGCAGCCCGAGTGGCTGATCGACCGCTCCCGCCTCGCCAAGCAGGTGCCGCGGGTGCGCGCGCAGGATCTGTGGCTCGTGGATGCGTCGAAGCTCGAAGCGGCGCAGGACGACGCCACGCTCCTCGCCATCCGCGACCAGGAACACGCCGGCCTCGACATCATCACCGACGGCGAGCAGCGGCGCGAGAGCTATTCCAATCGCTTCGCCACGGCGCTGGAAGGCATCGACCTCGATCAGCCGGGAAAAACGCCGAACCGCACCGGCTCCTTCTCGACCGTGCCGCGGGTGGTGGGACCGATCCGGCGCCACGCTCCGGTCGAGGTGCGCGATGTCGAGTTCCTGCGCGCCAACACGGACCGCAAGATCAAGATGACGGTGCCGGGACCGTTCACCATGGCGGCGCAATGCCAGGACGATTTCTATCACGACGAGGCGAAGCTCGCGCTCGACTATGCGCGCGCGGTCAATGCCGAGATCAAGGATTTGTTTGCGGCCGGCGCCGACATCGTTCAGATCGATGAGCCGTGGATGCAGTCGCGGGCGCAACGGGCGCGCCGCTACGGCATCGAGGCGCTTGACGCGGCGCTCGACGGCGTCACCGGCGCAACGGCAGTGCATATCTGCTTCGGATATGCGGCGGTGGTGAAGGACAAGCCTTCCGGCTATTCCTTTCTTCCCGAGTTCGAGCGCTCGGCGGTGCGGCAGGTTTCCATCGAGGCCGCCCAGCCCAAGCTCGATCTGTCCATTTTGCGGCAGCTGCCCTCGAAGACGATCATTCTCGGGGTTATCGATCTTTCCGATCTGGCCATCGAGACGCCCGAAACGGTGGCGGAGCGTATCCGCCAGGCATTGCCCTTCGTCCCCGCGGAGCGGATCGTGGTCGCCCCCGATTGCGGCCTCAAATATCTTCCGCGCCAGGTCGCGTACGAAAAAATGCGCGCCATGGTCGCCGGCGCCGCGATCGTCAGAAAGCAGATAACGGAGGACAGACGACAGACGACAGAGGACAGATGAGAACGAACGATCCATCTGTCATCTGTCCTCCGTCGTCCGTCCTCTGATCCAGGAGCGCGTAAATGCAACGAAAGAAGCCACCGTTTCGCGCCGATCATGTGGGGAGCCTGTTGCGCCCGGCCGCCGTGAAGGAGGCGCGGGAGAAGCGCGGCAAGGGAGAGATCACAGCGGCGCAGCTTAGGGAGATCGAGGACCGGGAGATCGAGGCCGTCATCAAAAAGCAGGAAGAGGTCGGGCTTGCCTCCATTACCGACGGCGAGTTCCGCCGTTCATGGTGGCATCTCGATTTCCTCTGGGGCCTCGATGGCGTCGAGCGCTACGTCATGGATCAGGGCATCGCCTTTGCCGGCGTGCAGACACGCGCGGAAGGAGCACGCGTCACCGGCAAGCTTGGTTTCTCCAGCCATCCCATGATCGCGCATTTCAAGTTCGTCGCGGCGCATACCTCGCGCATGGCCAAGATCACCATTCCCGCGCCATCGGCGCTCTATGGCCGCGTCGGCCGCGGCCCGATCAGCGAGACGGTCTATCCCGAGCTCGACGAATTTTTTGCCGATCTCGGGGCGGCATACCGCAAGGCAGTGCGCGCATTCGCCGATGCCGGCTGCCGCTATCTCCAGCTCGATGAGGTTTTCATCGCCATGCTGTGTGACGAAAACTACCGCAAGGCGCAGACCGGGCGCGGCGACGATCCGCGGAAGCTGGCGGAGCTTTACGGCGATCTCATCAACACCGCCATGTCCGACATTCCCGCTGACATGACCATCACCATGCATCTGTGCCGCGGCAACTACCGCTCGACCTTCATGGGATCGGGCGGCTATGACGCGGTAGCCGATGTGCTGTTCGATCGCATCAAGGTGCACGGCTATTTCATGGAATACGACACCGAGCGCGCGGGCTCGTTCGAGCCGCTGCGGCGGATGCACAAGGGCCAGACGGCCGTCCTCGGGCTCGTCACCACCAAGACTGGGCAGATCGAGTCAAGGGACGAGCTCAGGCGGCGCATCGACGAAGCCGCGAGATATGTTGACATCGACCAGCTGTGCCTGTCGCCGCAATGTGGCTTCGCCTCGACCGAGGAAGGCAATACGCTCGCCGAGGAACAGCAATGGGCGAAGTTGCGCACCATCGTCGAGGTCGCCGACGAAGTGTGGGGAAGGTGAGCCGCCGCGTTCAGGAGACAATTATGAAGCTCGGCGTCGAACGATCAATCCTCACCCGCACATCCGCTGCATTCATCGTCATGGTGGTATTCTGCGCGGACGGCTGTCTCGCTGTTGCGGGGGAACCGGCTGGACGCTGATCGCGCGCGATACGAAAATCCTCGGCTATGTGGCAATGAAGGACCTCGTGCCATTGCAGTGACCGACGAGGAGCAAGCCGCCGCCATCCTGCGCTTCATCCACGCCGCCCGTCTTGTACCCTCCGGTTGCTGCCCGCGCATGCGCCGTCTCACCGGCGGTGTCTCCTCCGACGTTTGGCTGATCGAATCCCGCGCCAAGGCTTTCTGCGTGAAGCGCGCATTGCCGAAGCTGCGCGTCGCCATGGACTGGTGGGCGCCGGTCGAGCGAAATGCGAACGAGGCAGCCTGGTTCGAGGTGGTCGCCACGTTCATGCCCGAGGCAGTGCCGGCGATTCTCGCGAAAGACGCCGCCGCTGGTGCCTTCGCCATGGAGTACTTCCCCCAGCGCGACTATCCGACCTGGAAGGCGCTCCTGCGCGAGGGAAAAGTTTCCATCGAGACCGCTGCGCAGGTCGGCGCACGCCTCGCGCGTATTCATGGCGTCACCGCAAAGTCGTCCCCGCTTGCCACGCGCTTTGCCAGCGACGACATTTTTCACGCCATCCGCCTGGAGCCGTATCTGCTGGCGACGGCAAAAAAACATCGCGACCTCGCAGCACGACTGGAGCAGCTGGCAGCGACAACCGCGACGACCAGGCTCGCCCTGGTGCACGGCGACGTCAGTCCGAAGAACATCCTCGTTGGCCCGCGCGGTCCGGTATTCCTCGATGCCGAGTGCGCGTGGTGGGGTGACCCTGCTTTCGACCTCGCGTTCTGTCTCAACCATTTGCTGCTGAAATGCCTGTTGGTTCCTGGCGCCAGGCAGTCTTTTATCGAGGCCTTCCGAGCGCTCGCACGCAGTTACCTTCGCGCAGTCGATTGGGAAGCCGCGGATGCGATTGAGCGACGCACGAGTCATCTGCTGCCCGGCCTCTTCCTCGCGCGGGTCGATGGAAAGTCGCCGGTCGAATATGTGACGGAAGAAAGCGAAAAGGAACGCGTACGCAAGGTCGCCGCAGCCCTCCTTCGTCAGCCGGTCAGCAGGCTTGATCTCGTCGTAGATGCCTGGGCACACGAGCTGTCGTGAGCAGCTGGAGAAGGTCGGTGACCGTCGCTGATACGTGCATACGAGAGATTTTGGCTCGCCGCGTTTGGGATTCGCGAGGACGACCCACCATCGAGGCCGAGGTCCACCTCGCGGATGGATCGTGTGGCCGCGCGCTGGCGCCGGCCGGAGCTTCGCGCGGCACGCATGAGGCCATGGAGTTGCGCGATAACGAGGCGGCCTTTGGCGGCATGGGCGTCACGAAGGCACTCGCTGTCATCCGCGACGTGATCCGGCCGGCGCTCCTTGGCAGCCGCGCAGATGACCAGGTGAGGGTCGATACGCGATTGATCGAGCTTGACGGGACGGCGCAGAAAGCCCGGCTCGGCGGCAACGCCACCATCGCCGTCTCCATGGCAGCTGCGCATGCCGCGGCCGCTTCCGCCCGCCTCCCCTTGTGGCGCTATCTCGCGGGAGACGCGCCGGTCCAGCTGCCGATGCCAATGGTGCAGCTGTTCGGCGGCGGCGCGCACGCCGGCCGGCGCATCGATCTGCAGGATTTTCTCATCATCCCGATCGGTGCGCGCTCCTTCGAGGAAGCCATGGTCATGGCGGCGGAAACATATCGCGCCGGTGGTGCGCTGATGGCGGAGCACGGGCTGCTGCGCGGCGTCGCCGACGAAGGTGGCTGGTGGCCCGAGTTCGCCTCTAATGAAGAAGCGATCGAGCGCACGGTTCAAGCAATCGAGCGCGCGAATTACCGGCCGGGGGTAGATGTCGCGATCGCCATTGATGTCGCCGCGTCGCAATTCTTCGCGAATGGCCGTTACCGCCTCGCGGCCGACGAAGAAGAGCTCGAGAGTGCCGCCATGGTCGAGCGGCTGGTGGACTGGTGCCGCCGCTACCCCATCCTGTCGGTCGAAGATCCGGTTGCGGAGGATGATGACGCCGGCATGTGCATGTTGACCGCGGCCATCGGCGAGCGAATCCAGATCGTCGGCGACGATTACCTGGTGACTTCCGCCGAGCGCGTGCGCGCCGCGGTCGACCGCGGCGCCTGCAACGCCGCCTTGATCAAGCCCAACCAGGCTGGGACCCTGACCGAGACGCGTGCCGCCTTCGATGCGGCGCGCGCGGCCGGATGGAGAACGATCATCTCGGCACGCTCGGGCGAGACCGAGGATGTGACCATCGCTCATCTCGCGGTGGGTTGGAAAGCAGAGCAACTCAAGGTGGGATCGTTTGCGCGCTCGGAACGCATGGCCAAGTGGAACGAGGGCATTCGCATCGAGCATGCACTCGGGCGGGGGGCGGCCTTCGCCGGCGCCGCCGCAGTCGGCGGCTTGAAATCTGGAGCGGCGCCACCCTGATTGTCGTCGCCCGCGCTGGGCCGCTTTTGGCACACAATGCAATTGCGGCGCGGCGCGGCTACATCAGCACTCGAGTGACATGCGAGCTCACCTGACACATATCTTTTTTCAGCACACGACCACCACCGCAGACCACTTGAAACCGCGTGTTTGCGCCGTGTCAGGTCTTTCTAAAAGACCAGGTGAAAACTCGACACCCAGATCATTGCGCGATAGACTTGAGGCTCGTCGAAAGTCTGGGAGATCAGCATGGAACAGATTTTGATCAACCTCGTCGCTGGGGCGCTTGGTGGCGTTGGCGCAGGCAAGACATCGCCGACCTTTGATCTCGGCATGATTGGCAATATCATTTCCGGTTTGGTTGGCGGCGGGGTGCTCGGCCAGATTGTTTCGTTATTGCTGCCCGCGATCGCTGCTGCGGCGCAGTCGGGCAATCTTAGCATCGGTGGCATCGTCTCACAGGCAATCGCCGGAGGCGCTGGCGGGGCCATACTCACGGCGATCATTGGCGCAATCAAGAACAAAGCTGCTGCCTGACGGCCAAACTGGACAGATCCGATATCGCGGCTGAAGTGTTCTCCAGGCGTGACGCGATCAAGAGGGCCGCTGCGCTTGCAGCCGGCGTCATCACGCCGGCGGTGTTGCGGGTGCGCACGGCGCTTGCCGCCTATCCTGATCGCCCCGTCAAGATCGTCGTGGCCAACTCGCCAGGGGGCCCATCCGACATCACGGCGCGGATACTCGCTGCCGCCTTGCAAGACGTCATGGGCGGTTCTTTCATCGTGGAGAACAAGGGAGGCGCCGGCGGCAATATCGGGATGGGCTTTGCCGCGCGCGCCGACGCCGACGGTTATACCTTGCTGCTCGCCACAAACGCCTTCTCAATCAATCCCGGTCTCTATAACTCGCTCCCCTACGATCCCTTCAAGGACTTCACGGCAATCTGCGACGTGGCGGGCTCGCCCAATTCGTTCACCGTCAAACCCGCCCTGGGAGTTAAGACGGTCAGAGAATTTATCGCTCTCGCCAAGACCGACCCGAAGAAGTTCAACGTTGCCACCCCACCGATCGGCACGACGCCGCAACTCCAGGCTGAGCTCCTGAAGCTGCGCGAAGGCTTGCAGGAGATGGCAACCATCGTCTTCAGCGGAGGCGGCGAAGCGTTAAAAGCCCTTCTCAGCGACACGGTGCAGCTGAGCTCCGGCGCTTTGGCTCCCGCGCATCCGCATATCCTCGCCGGCTCCATCAAATGTCTCGCGGTGACCGGGAAGACGCGATGGCCCGACCTGCCCGATGTGCCAACCATGGAAGAGCAGGGCTTCAAGGATTTCGTGTTTGCGACGGACACCGCGCTGTTGGCGCCTGCGAGCACGCCATCTGAAATCGTCAGGCGGCTCGAAAAGGAAACTCTTGCCGTCCTGGGCCGGCCTGACATCCGGGAGAAGTTGCTTACGGCGGGGTTTCAGGTGCACGCTGCGGACGGGAAAGCCTGCTCGGAACGCCTCACCAAAGAGATGGCCACGTTCCGAGACATCATGGTGCAGGCGGGCATCAAAAAAATATAGCATCCTGCAAAGTCAGACACGGCGCCCTCGTCACCACATCAGGCACATGCCCCCGCCGATCATCAGCTCAAGCGCGTTCTTCTCATGAGGCGACCAGTCAGCTAAGCATTGTAACTCGGGAGCTCGCGGGCTCCTGAGGGTCATCAAAGGAAAAGGCGGCGTTTCTAATCCGCCTTTGCTCAGGGCAGGAAACCCGTTCCCAGTTCGAGTCATCTGCGATGAGTGCATTCCTTGTCGCCGACATTGGCGGCAGCAAAAGCCGCTTCGCGCTTGCCAATTTCCATGGCGAGCCTGAACGCATCAGCGTCATCGAAAACGACACGGTGGCGGATGTCGAGACCGCGCTTGCGGGCTATCTCCAAGCGACGGGGGCCCGGCCGCAGACCGCCACCTTGGCTATCGCGGGACCCATTCAAGGCGAGGACGTCGCGCTCACCAATCGCGCATGGCGTTTCCGGCGGTCCGAGCTGGCAAAGCGCTTCGGGTTTTCCCGCCTGCGCATCATCAACGACTTCGAGGCGCTGGCCTGGTCGCTGCCGCGGCTTACCGACAAGCATACCCGCGCTCTGGGTGTTTGTGCGCTACGGGGTGATGGCGTGAAACTGGTGCTTGGGCCGGGCACCGGGCTCGGCGTCGCAGCACTGTTTCCTGCCGAGGGTCGCTGGCACGCGATGGCCAGCGAAGGCGGACACGCTTCGTTTGGAGCGCGGGCGCCGGACGAGGAAGATGCATTCCGCCGGGTGCGCGCGCAATGTGGTGCCGTGAGCGCCGAAATGGTGCTTTCAGGACCTGGCCTGATGCGCCTGGCACGCGCAGTGCACCCAGGCTGTAGTTACCGCGATCCTGAAAGCATTGTCGCGCAGGCGCATGCCGGGGAGACGCAGGCACTGGAGATTGCGTTGATGTTCGTGCGGCTGCTTGGACGGTTTGCCGGAGATCTGGCGCTGACCTTCAAGGCGCTTGGCGGCGTATACATCACGGGCGGGGTCGCGGCTGGGCTCGGCTCGCTGCTGGATGACCGTGAATTTCGCGCGGCATTCGAGGCTCATCCGCCGCATCAAAAGTTACTTCAGGCAATTCCTACCTTGCACATTACCTGCGAGCAGCCCGGACTGATCGGCTGCGCGGCACTGACACAGATGAGCGCCGCTCCGGAAAATCCAGCGTAGCCAATCCCGATCATACGCGCCCAAGCTGGTCGAGCGCGTCCATGTGATGCTTCGCCGAATCCGGTGAGAAACAACAAAACACCACCCGCTCGATCCCGGCCGGTGCGGCGGAAACTTCGACCGCTACAGTGCTGGTGGCGATGCGTGCTGCGCGATCGGGGGGGAAACGGTAGATGCCGGTGGAGATGGCGGGGAAAGCAATCGCTGCGACCTGATGCTCCTTCGCAAGTGAAAGCGCGCTACGGTAGCAGGAAGCGAGAAGCTCGTCCTCACCTTTGCTGCCGCCGCTCCAGACCGGTCCCACCGCGTGAATGACGTATCGCGCGCGCAGGCGATAGCCACGGGTGATTTTGGCGGAGCCCGTGGCGCATCCGCCGAGGCCTTCGCATTCCCGCTTCAGGTCGGCTCCTGCCGCCCGATGGATCGCCCCATCGACGCCACCGCCGCCAAGCAGCGTCCGGTTGGCTGCGTTGACGATGGCGTCCAAGGCAAGAGTGGTGATATCGGCGACACAGACGTCGAGCCGCGTCGCGCCGATACTCAAAGTGCGCAATGGAGCAGAAGTGCCGCTCATGCTTGAAGCGTAACGCAAGCGCGCGTCCTGCGCACGGCCAAAGCAACCCGGCGATGCTATCCAGCCATTTCGAGCCGGTCTTCACTCTCCATATCGATGGTGCTGCGGCGGCCGATATCGTCGAAATGCGCGTCAAGAAACCGCCGCGCGGCGCGCTGGCCGGCTTTGTGCAGCCTTGCAAAAGACTGGTATGCCGTGTTGAGAGTGCCCGAGGTGGGCGCTGGCGCGCCCAATTCATCCATGACGATGCGATGGAGCTTGAGGCGGCGAAACTCGCCTTCGTTCATGCCGCGCGACAGGCGTCCCTCGTCGATAAGACGATTCACGAAATCGACCGCGCGCAATTCCGCCAGCAGCGATGCGTTGAAATTGATCTCGTTGATGCGGCCTAATATCTCGCGGGAACGCGTCGGCGTCTTGCGCCCCTGGCGCGGGTTGATCTGGACGATAAGCACATCTTCTGTTGCGCTCGCATGCAGGAACGGAAGGAGCGCAGGATTGCCGCTATA
>CAWJCB010000037.1:0-158917 GCA_963841105.1 uncultured Alphaproteobacteria bacterium | reverse complement strand
CCGGCTCGGGCTTAATGTTGCGGATTTTAAGGACTCGCTGCGCAGCGGCTTCCTGACCAGCGCTGCGCGCCGCGGCGCCTCCGTGTTCAAGATGCGCGACGTGTCGCGCCACAAGTCCATGGACGTACTGCAAGGCTACGTAGAGACGCTGATCTATTCCGTGATCATGCTGGCGCTGGGTTGCTTCAGCCGTATTGTTGTGCCCCAAGCAGTCGTCGCTATTTCTTCAGTGCGCTCGGCTTCCATTCACGCGCCAGCTTCTGCGCTTCGGCGACCTGCGCTGAGGTCATCCGCTGTGCGGCTAAGTCTCGATTTTTTGCCGCATCTTTATAGCCCTTCGCCGCCGACAAGTTGAACGACATGTGTGCGGAGAGAAAGTCCTGCGGCACGCCACGGCCCTCGTAGTACCTGACACCAAGACCAAGTTGGGCGGCAGAGTTACCCTGATCGGCTGCGAGGCGAAGCCACTTCAGCGCCTCGACATGATTTTGGGAAATGCCCTGGCCTTGCTCGTACATGATCCCGAGAAGGAGTTGGGCGAGGCTAAAGCCCTGTCGGCCAGCGTGCGAAACAGTCGCTTGGCGGGTTTCGCGCCTTTCAAAATTCACCGGTGTAGACGCCGGCTTGACGATACATGTCCGGAATATCAGTCCCGTAGCCTCATCAGCCTACTGACTTCGACATGCTCTCGAATATCATAGGCCGCAGGGAACCCGATTGGCGTGTCGCGAGCGTCGCAAATTGGACGCGCCGGCGGTATAAAGAGCCGTCGCCGGCAACTAGAGGGCGTCGGTCCGGTCGTGCACGAGAGTGGCGAAGGCCGCCTCGATCTCGCGGCTGGTGCTGGCGTTGAGGGCCTGAATTTGCAATCCGAGGGCGCACGCAGCTTCCGGCACCTCGCGTAACGTGGCCTCGGCAGTCGAGGTATTGCGGCTCGTCATTTGTTTCCTTGGCAGGGTGGAGGCCGAACTTTTCGTCCCAGGTCAGCGACGAGATGTTGCCATGTTCGGGCACCGGCCGCGTAGATTTGCCGTTGGTCGGCGGTGCGACGTGCCAGGCCCTCGGGAATTCACCATCGAAGGCTTGTCCTCGTCCACATGGCTACGTTTCCTCGATGCCGACGCGGATGTTATCGACGTGGCCTCTGTGCGGATCTCGCTGCAAGCAAGTCATCGAAATATTGTCTTGTGCAGTACCCCTGAATCGAGAAGCCCTCCTGCTGGTCGAATTCCAGTCATTGGTGTGGAAGCCGATGTTGGCGCGCCAATGGATTTTCGTTCTCGGCGTCGGAGACCGGACGTAGATGGTTTCGATCGGCGTCTTGCGGTCCGTCTCGAGGCCGGCGACGGCGAACCGGTCGCGCCCTTCAAGCTTGGCGATGCCGCGCAAGAATTCGGTGAGGACCTTGCCGGTCCGCTTGATGTGATCCTCGCTCGTAGCCTCGGTGGATCGCGAGCGCGTCAACGCGGAGCCAAATTGTAACTTCCGGGTTTCGAAAATACGGCTCCTTCTCGCCCTCAACGTAAAGGTTGACCGTGCAGCGTGGCCCGCGGCAGCTCGGGATCGTCGGACGCCATATAGAAACACGCCCCGAAAAGTTCCAATATATCAGCGATCGCAGAGGGACACAGGAGCAACTTTCTTTATTTGCAATGAATCAGGGAGCGTTTCGACCAGTTCATGAAGTTCTTCCGTCGCAGGCCCAGATCCTGCGCATGGAGCCGCACGAGCTTGGACCTTTGTGGATCGTTACATGACCGTCGAGCACGCCATGACGAACCGATTCAACTTCGCTCAGAGCATCCCGGCCGTGAATTTCGAACCGCTTCATGGAGGCTTGGTCGTGGCTTGAGCGCGAGGGATTCAATCGCCCATCGCGCGCAAGATAAGTTCGGCATCGATTACTTCGTAACGCGCACTGGCCAGAAAAGTGTCGACTGACTGAGGAGTTGCAGGCCTTTCGGAAGCCAGCATCTTTCCGTTCGACCTGGATGACGAGATCATGCGCGTCGTGAAGCCTCTGTTCTTGCGTGGCGACTACGACACCGCCGTCTTTCGCGCCTTCAAGGAGGTACAGGTTGCGTCTCAACAAGGCCGGCCTTATGTAATATGGCCGTGCGCCGATGCTGAAAGCCTTCGGCGAGACGGGTCCGTTAATGGTGGGCAATAAGGAGGACCGCAGCGCTGCCCGCGAGCTTTCCGCTGGCGCGATCTCGCTCTTTAAGAATCTGTCAAGCCACCACGAAATCCAATTTGAGAACCCCTCGGGAGGTCGTCGATATGATCTGTGTCGCGAACCAATTGCTGAGGATCGTTCACTTATTTCTCGCTCCCAGGTTAAGTATGGATTTGAAGCACATCATTTTGCTGTCATTCTGAGCGTCTTATTCTTCTGATGGAGCGGCCATCGTGGTCCGCGCGATGCGAAAAAATTGTTGTTGGTGTAGTGCTCTTGTGTGCGTCGGCTCACTGATCCCGCTCTTTTCGCGTCGGTGCGATAAGCGCGCGCAGCACGGTCCGCGAGCCGGCCCAGCGCAGGGCGAATTATCAAGTTGTTAAACCATATTGTCTTGAAGATGCCTTGAGTGTGCCTCAGGTGTCGGGGATGTGGATGGTTTTCCGCACAGTCGGTGCCGATCTCCCGTACTGTTGATCGGATCTTTCATGGTCAAACAGTCAAGTAAGGGCGAGACCACCCACCGCAACCATCGGCTCCACTGCCGCCGAGCGGCATTGCGGCTCGACCCGTCGCCGAGCAGCAGTACGGGCTTCGCCCGCCGGTGCCGATCTGGCCGGAACCGGACGTGACCGACTCCTCGGGAGGAAACCCGCGCCTCCCACACATGGCGGGCATTGCCGCTGACCTGCGGCCGGAAACCGGTCCGGCGAGAGAACTGCCGCCGCAGTTCCGCCGCGCGCTGGTCGATTACCGCACAACGGAGCCGAGCGGCACGATCATCATCGATACAGCGAACACCTGCATCCCCCGTACCCATTGCTGGAACGGCAAGGCGCCGCGCTATGGCATCGGAGTTGCGCGCCAGGCTTCACCTGGGCCGGCACCGAAAAAACATCAAGGATGGCAGAGTGGCCCGACTGGCACCCGCCCGAAGAGATCATTCATCGCCAGCCCTATCTGCCACGTTTCATGGCCGGCGGCCCGGGATCCGCTCGGCGCCCGCGCGCTTTATCTCGGCAAGACCCGTCTATCGCATCCACGGCACCAATGGCAGCCATCCACCATTGGCACCTTCGTGTCCTCGGGGTGCATCCGGCTCACTAACGAGGACGTCATGAGCTTGTACACGCGGGTGAAGGTGGACACGCGCGTGGTGGTGCTGTCCGGCGGTAACTCGCCGACCACTGCGGCGCCTCTGTGGGTCCGGGCAGTAGGGGTCCGTCCTCCAGCAGACGTGCCATCCACCCGCTAACAACTCGGTCATCGGCAGCGATGTGGTCTCTGGCCACGGCCGGCGGCAGCTTTGGCCCCCCGTACGAAGGGTTGTGTTACTGTGACACGCGTCGCCGCGTAGATCATATCGCTGTAATCGGCGCTGATCTCCTCGTGCAGGCGCTCGGTAGCGCATGCGCCAGCGTGCCCATGGAAAAATAGGCATGGCAGGCCACTGAAGCGCGAAAGGATGCCAATTGGCGGGAAATAAACAGGGACTGACCAGCCCCACACGCCAGGTAATCGATCGAGGGCGGATACATCCTGGACCTGACAGGTCCCGTCAGCCGTCTTTCAGGCGCCGACGTGCTGGTCGAAAACGATAACATCGCGCGGATCGCCCCCCACCAGCAATCACATCTCCGACCGCTCGGCCATTGGATGCGAGAGGATGCCTGATATTACCTGGCCTGACGAATGCTCATACGCATTCTCGCCGGAAATACTCGCTGCCGGGTTTTGCGACGCTCTTCAACTCGACAGCTGGCTCAATGCCGTATGGGCTCGCTTGGACCGACCTTTCTCCTGCACCCAGCTGGCCGTGACTGTCGGCGCGGCGAGATGTTAAGCAGGGTGTCACCGCCGTCGTCGACCATTTTCGGCAGACGGCCTCTCTCCCTCGAGGGGAATGCGACGTGGCGCGCGACGCATATGAAAGCACGGGCCGAGGGTAATCATTGCCGCAATGCTCGGCGCGACCGTGTCGGCAATGACGGACTGGCTGATCGGCGCGCCGACCGGTCGGCAGCCGCGTCGGTCCGGAGGTGCGCGATTTCTGGATCGAAGTCCGCAAAACGACACCGGCCCGATCGCGCGTCTCAACGGCTCTGGGTCCCTCTGGCCCCGACTCGCTGCACGGGGAACGGATGCTCCAAATCGCTGTCGAACTAGCCGGCAGTATTCGCTCTACCTTCACACCCACGTTGCCGAAACCCGATCCGAAGCTGACGCGGCCGAAGAAATGTATGGCTGCCGGATGGTCAAGCACCTGGATGAGCCTCGGGTTTCTCGGGCCGCGCACCTCCGCCCGCCGCATCGCGTATGGATCGACGACGAGGAAATCGAGCTGATAGCCCGTTCCGGCGCCGTCATGGCTCACAACCCCATCAGCAACATGGCGCTGGGGTCCGGCATCGCTCCCGTGAAGTCGATGATCCGCGCGAAAGCTCACGTCGCGTTGGGGACCGATGCGCCGCGTCCAACGGTGCACAGCACCTATGGGAGAGCATCAAGTCCTGCCGCTCTGCTGGCGCGATGCGGTACGCCTGAACCGGCCGACGGAGCGACCGCGCGCGAAAGGCGCCATGCTTGCGATATACGGGGGCCGGCACGTTTTTGATCGGGCCCCCGGCGTCGTGGAAAACGCAGTAGCGGACATTGAGTTTTTCCGCTTTCGGCGACTCGTGCCGAACGAGTTCTTCGCATCCTGTTCGGACACTGGTCTATGATGCTAAACCCCGCGGGCACGACACGTGCTAGTGTTCTGGCGATCCGGTCCTTATAGATGGAAAGATCGCTTCCTTCGATATCCTCGTGAGTGAGGGTGGCTCCCCCGGATATCCGCGCCAGATCAATTGCTGCTCGATAGGGAGATGAAGCGATGTGTCCCCGAAGCAACCTTCCGGACGGTCTTCCGGCGCGCGGTGCCTGTGTGCCTTACTCCCTGCAATGTCAGCATCGGCGGAGACCACGCTGGAGAAGATCGAGCCGAACCGGCGTCATAACCTCGGCCAACACCTTCACCTATCCGCCATTCGGGTTCAGTCGATAATGCCTAAACCAGGTCGGCCTCGATATCGATCTTGGTAGCGAGATTGCGCGACGGATGGGTGTCAGCGTGACATTTCAGAATATCGATTTCAGAGGTATCATTGCCGCCCTTACGTCCGACGGTAAGACACGCTGATAACAGCCCTGACTGCCACTGCGGATCGGGAGAAAGCGATTTTTTTCGGAGCCGTATTTCGACGGTGGTATCGGAGGTGCTTACCGCGCGGACAACCCGATCACCATTCCCGACGACATCGTCGGCAAGCGTGTCGGAACGGAACCAGGAGCCGCGGGCGAGTCTGGACCCGCGAAAGATGGGTTGCGTGTTCAGATCAAGACCTACGACACGACGTTCCTTGCGCTAAAGGATATCCGACAACTGCCCGTCTGATGTCGTCGTTTCCTCGCTGCCTCCCATGCGCTATGCCATGCGCAGGATGCCCTCGATCCGGATTTCCAACGTGTGGGACAGCCGTATCGTGGGTATCAACACCAGGCATGAGGATAAGCACCTCATGGCCGAGATCAACCAGCATCTGCGGGCCATGAAAAGTGACGGCACATTCCGATAAACTCATTGCCAAGTGGTTCGGCTCCGTACCGGAAAGCCGGCAAAGAGCTCGCCGACGAGTTCGATGGAACGCGCATCGAGCGGGCCATGCTGGAGCGTTTCGTCTGTCGCCATCTGGGCCTCGCCGGGGAACACGCGAGTAGATGTTGTGCATGTCGGCCATTCTGAACTCCCTGCGGAGGTCGCACTTTCTTGCGCCCGGTTTTGTCGGATCAATTGCCCCGATGCGGTATATCATGCGCAATATGCTGTCCCTGCGAGTTCTCCCGATAGCGCGACACCCGAATTCAAGCTGCCAACACCCGCAGGAGGACAAGGACCTCCTGGCCGAGATCAACAAGCAGCTTGGAAATGAAAGGCCTGGAACCGGATCGTACGAACGGTCGCCAAGTGGTTTTGCTTGATGACCTTTCAGCTGGAACAGGATCATGGCGCGGACACTTCTCACAGATATTGACTGGCTCTACCCGTGCGGTGCTGAGTGGTCGCTTCTCAGGAATGCCCGGGATCCTGGCCCTCAATATCGCGCGTGCAGTCACCTCGGAACTGCCGATCGGCCTGTTCCCGAGAGCGAGGAGCGGATGAGCCTTCGCGGCTGCATCGTCACTCCAGGTTTCATCAATCGGCATCATCACTTCTTTCAATCGCTCACACGAGCGGTGCTTGGCTCGGAGAGATCTTCCGTGCTCCCTTGGCTTTTGCACTCTACCCGGTCTGGGTCCACCTGAACCCGGCAGCAATGGAGGCAGCAACTCGTCTGGCCGCGGCGGAGTCGCCGCTCAGCGGATGCACAACGAGTGTCGATCATTCCTATCTTGCGCCTACATACAACCACGAAATCCTGGAAAAGGAGCTTGCAGCTGCACGTGCCATGGGACTGCGCGTGCATCTGGTTGTCCGCGCGCTGCACCCACGCTTGAAGGCGATCTCGAGACGCAACTCGTGGTGTCGATAGAGGTCAGGCAGTACACCGGCTGGTAGCCAGTCAACAGGATATTCTGAGCCGAGATGGATCGCTTCGCGCGCGCGCATCACGATATGCATGCGGGAGCGATGACTTGCATCGCATTGGCCCGACCGGCGTTACATACGAAAGACCTGAATTTATCACGCAGGTCCGCGCAGCTCGCTCATCGACACGGCTGCGGTCTCCATAGCCACCTGCATCCTCGTCCCGATGAAAGAGAAAGGCGCGCCGCGATCCGACACCGAACCCATCAGTTTTCTCGGAACCGGCAGGCTGGCTTCGCCGCGGACATGGTTTGCGCACTGCAGTCAGTTGACCGATGAGGAAATGCACGCATTTGCCGAGAACGGCGTCGGGATCGCTCACTGCCCGCGCACAATCCCCCGGCTCGGCTTTCCGCTGACGCGAATCAGCGCAATGAGAAGACGACCGGGTCAAGGTCGGCATCGGGGTAGACGGCTCCGCCAGTAATGACAGCGGATCCCTGCTTGGTGACATGCGGCTGGGCCTTATTCTCCACCGGATAGGCACGCCTGCAGGAACCGATACAGAAAAGGAATGGCTCGATCCGATCGACCTGCTGCACATGGCGACGGTGGTGGCCGCGTCAATTCTGGAGCGCACCGATATCGGGCGCATAGCGCCTGGCTGCCAAGCGGACATTGCGGCGTTCAGTCTCAAGCGGGTCGACTACGCGGGCGGGATAACCGATCCGATCGGAAGCCTTCTGATGGCAGGCGCTGGCAGCAGAGCGGCCCTCACCATGGTGGATGGACGCGTTCTAGTGCGTGACGGCAGCCTTACCGCTTGTGATGAAAACAGCATCGTCGAAGAAGCCAACGAAGCTTCTCGTCGCATGTTCACCGCGGCCGGCAAGGCTCAATTGATAGCAATGTAAGGAAGGCTGACGAAGCGCGCGACTCGCGGTCGATCCTGGCCGTTGCGAGCCAACATGGAATTCACCTGGGAGATATTCCTCTATTTCCTGCCACCTCTCTTGAGAGGCTGTGTCGTCACCACGCCCAACTGTCGGTGATTTCGATCGTGATAGGAATCGTTATAGGAATGCCTGGGGGAATGGCACGTTTCTCCGAGTGGAGGGTCATCTCGGATTTGATGTGGCTCTACGTGACTGTCCTCCGGGGCCGTGCCGCCATTTGTGAGGCTGCTTTTTCTCTCCTACGGCTAGCCCTCCGCTGGAATCCAGCTCGATGCCTTCACGGTGGCAATCATTCGCGTTGTCGGTGACGAATGGGGCCTACATCACCGAGTTCGTGCGCGGCGGCAACATCGAGTTCGAAAAGATCGGGGCCAGATGAGAGCAGCCCGCTCCCTTGGAATGTCTTATGGGCTTGCGATGGCCGCCCACAGCCGCGGAGGAGCCGGCGCATGATCATGCCGCAGGCGCTTCGTCGCTCCTGGCTCCGATCACGAACGAATTGATTACGCGCTGAAGAGCACGTCACTAATTTAGTTTCTACGATTGCGCTTGGAGATTTGCTGCGGGCAGGGCTCGAAGTGATGACCTAATACCTTCAGTTCAGTGTGGCCCTGTGCACCTTTGCTGGCGCTGAACAACCATCGAGCAACATTATACCTGATAGTCGTAGGTCCGGAGAATGCCCATCGAACAAACCGTCGGTGCGGACGCGACTCCCGAGATAGAAATATGCGGTTTAGTCAAGCGCTTCGGGGCGCAAACCGTGCTTGGCGGGATAGACCTTACCGTAAAATCGGGCGACGTCGTCGTCGTAGTCGGTCCATCCGGATCGGGCAAGAGCACCCTGCTGAACTGCATTAATTTCCTGGAGCCGTTCCAGGAGGGTACAATCCGGATCGGCGGACAGTGGATCGGCTACAAGGTTCACCCGGAAACCGGGCTTCGTGTGCGCCAGCCTGAAAACGAGCTGCAATGCTCTTCGCACGCGGATCGGGATGGTGTTCCAGCACTTCAATCTTTTTCCGCATATGACGGCGCTCGGCAACATCATCGAAGCGCCCGTGCAGGTGCGCAGAGAGGATCGCAACAAGGCGATCCTGCACGCTCGTCAGCTACTCGCGCGCGTTGGGCTGGCGGCAAAGGAGGATGCCTACCCGTCGGAACTCTCCGGCGGGCAGCAGCAGCGGGTTGCCATAGCGATATCCCTTGCGATGGGACCCGCGGTCATGCTGTTCGATGAGGTCACCTCGGCACTCGACCCCGAACTGGTCGGAGAAGTCCTCGCTGTGATGCGCGATCTTGCCAGGGAGGGAATGACAATGCTGGTCGTGACGCACGAGATGAACTTTGCCCGTGGTGTTGCCGATCGCGTCGTGTTCATGGATGAGGGCCTTGTCATTGAGCAGGACGACCCGAAACGCTTCTTTACCCAACCCCAGTCCGGGCGCGCACGCGCGTTTCTGCGCCGTCTCCTGGACAAATGAGGAGCGCTGGCTTGCAAAGAGGAGATACAGGCTTGCTTTGTGAATGCCTGGCGGAAGAAGCCGCGCAGCGCGTTATCGGCCCCGTACTGTGCGTAGGTTGGATCAGATGAAAACAAAAGGTCTGTCCGGAGCCGAGACGTTTCTCCGAGTGCTGTTCAGCATGGGCGTTCGACCGCATTTTCGCGTCGCCGGGGTCGGAATGGGCTCCTGTTTGGGAAGCCCTGGCCGACCCCGTTCTGCAGGACAAGCCGATATACCTGTTTTCGCGCCATGAAGAGATCGCCGTTGGGATGGCAAGCGGATATGCAAAGGCAACCGGCCGGCTTCCAGCAGTGTTGCTCCATACCACCGTGGGTGCGCTGCATGCGTCCATGGGGATGCGGGGTGCGCTGCACGAGAATGTTCCGATGATCGTCTTTGCCGGTGAATTGATCGGGTTCGGGGAAGAACTCGGCCCCGACCCGGGAGGACACTGGCTTGGACAGCTTGCCGACGTGGGCGGACCGGCGAGACTTGTCGAGCGCTGCGTGAAATGGAGCCTGGCAGTTAATACGACAGCTATTTTTCCGGCGACAATTCAGCGGGCCTGCCAGCTTGCCATGACTGCTCCGCGCGGCCCGGTATTCGTCTCGCTGCCGATGGAATTTCTGTTTGGAACCATGAGCGTGGATGCTCCGGCAAATGCAAGCATCCCGTTGCCAGCGATAGCCGACCATCGGGGGCTCGAGAAATTGGCGGATATGCTCGTCGGAGCGGAGCAACCTCTCATCGTGACCGAAGAGTGCGGGCGCACCACTGCCGCCGTACAGCGGCTGGTGGAGCTTGCGGAACTGCTTGCCATTCCCGTTGTGGAGACTTGGACGGCCGGCTACGTAAACTTTCCGCGAAACCATCCGCTTCATGAAGGTTTCGACCCGTCGCTGTTTCTCGCTCAATCGGATTCGTGCTCCTCCTGGGAGCAGTAGCACCCTGGCACCCGGCTTCGGCCGGTCCAAAGTCGGGCGCGCAAGTAGTTGTCCTGGACGAAAATCCGCTGCGCCCTGAGCTGCCGTATTGGGGCTATCGCGTGGATTCTGCATCCCGGGTGCAGTGGACGGTTCGCTGGCCCTGCTCCTCGAAATGGTCAGAAAACGACTGAACGGCAAGGAATCATCACGAAGCGCTACAAGATTTTCGCGAAACGCCATCGGGGCCGCAGGCGCATGTGGCATGAAGAGGTGCTCGCTTGCAGGGACGAGAAACCCCTCGATATGCGATGGATCCTGCATGAGCTGAACGGGGTGCTGCCTTCGGATGCCATTGTTGTCGAGGAAACGATTACGCACCGGCGGGCCGTAAATCATTATTTGGACAAGCTCAAACCGGGACAATTCTTTGCCGGCGCGATCGGCGGTCTCGGGACTGGGCTCGGAAGCGCGCTCGGCGTTAAGTCGGCGGCTCCCGAACAGCCAGTAATTCTAGTCATCGGGGACGGTTCCTTCAACTATAATCCGGTGCTGGCGGGCCTCGGCTTTGCTCAAGAATATCGTATGCCGGTCATGATCGTGATATTGAACAATCACGGATTTCTTTCGCAGAAGCAGGGAATTCCTCTGCACTATCCAGACGGCTGGGCGGTAAGGACAAACACGTTTGTAGGGACTTCAATTTCCCCCAACCCCGACTACGCACGTCTCGCCACCGTATTTGAGGGTTATGGAGAAAAGGTGGAAGATCCCGATGAGGTACGTCCGTCGCTGGAGCGCGGTTTAAGCGCACTTGCTTCTGGAAAACTGGTCATACTTGATATGTGGCTCAAGCCGGTCAACTGGCATGCGCGATGATCGCGGCGACGAACCACATTGTCAGCCAACATTCGCAAACAAGGCCGAATACCGCCGCGTTACTGTGATTTAGTAGCTCCAGCGACAATTAATGAACTGGCAGAGCTTCAGGGACCATTACCTACAACGCGCGCGCAGTTGTTTTCAGCCCGGCCTGTTTCTTGAGGAATAGCTGCGGGAGCTACCGCGAATTATCCAGATTCGGCAACGATGAACCCGCGATGTTACATACCCGCCACCTCTTTTGGTGCCGAATTGGGCCGTTTTTTAAGGGAGTATTTTTCTAAAGGGGCATGTTTGGGTAGTGTACTTCGCTACCCACGGGCTCGTTGCCGGCGAGATCAAGGGACTGGCGGAGCCGTCGCTGGCGCTCACGCTCCCAAAGCAGCCGAGCGAGACCGACGACGGCCTCCTCACCGCCAGCGAAGTAGGGCAGCTCAAGCTCAACGCCGATTGGGTGGTGCTCTCCGCGTGCAACACAATCGCCGGCGACAAGCCGGGGCCGGAAGCATTGTCAGGATTAGCGCGCGCGTTCTTTTATGCTGGCGCCCGCGCACTCCTTGTCTCGCACTGGGCGGTGGAGTCGAATGCCGCGATGCGGCTCACCACCTCGACGTTCGACATCATGAAGTCCGATCCCACTCTCGGCCGTGCCGAGGCGCTGCGCCGCGCCATGATTGCCTACATGGACGATACCTCCGATCCGCGCAACGCCTATCCTGCGTACTGGGCTCCATTCGTCGTGGTGGGCGAAGGGGCAGCGAGGTGAGATCGCCTTGAGGGCCAGGGGCCGGGGGGTTGGGCGGTCAGGGACGGCAACGTGTCCGGTCATTTTCGCTGGAGCAGAAGGGGTGTGTCTACTCCCTAGGGTCAGGGGTGGTAGGTCAGTTTGATTGTGGCGATTTGTTTTCTGGTGAACGCCATCCGAGTTCTTTTGCCGCCGTCGCGAGCTTTGTTGCATCACGCAGCGCAATTGCTTCCGGTTGCTTTACCTCGCAGAATTTATCAATAATTTTCTCCACATCGTCCCACCTTAGGTTGACCTCAAAATCTGATTGACGGGACTCCCCATCCCCAAAACGTGGAAAATGGACAACCACAAACCAAACCCCCGTGCCATCGGTGCTTGATGATTGGGCTGTTTTATAATCGTCGGAATTTTTGCTTGGAACTGGTCCTTCCCATTTCGACGACGGTGTTATGCGGTTTAGGCGCATGATGGCTCCTCCTTGATTTAGGCAGCGCGTTTCCGGGTCGCCTCGAAAGCCTCGATCACATCCACAAGATCGGACATTTCCCAAAGGCGATCGGTCACGCAAGCGGCCATCGCAGGGCTGACTTTCAGCGTCTGATGGATACGGACAAAGTTGTAATACATGGCGTGTAGGCGACCGCGCAGGCGTGGCCTTCTTTGATAACGCATTTGTGAGGCGAGTAAAGCGCCGCATGTGCATCCGCATTGTAAGGTTCTGCCGCTCCGCAAACGATGTGCTGATGTGCTTGGGATCAGGATCGCCGACAACTGGCTGCCGACGCGCTCCGATACATCTGGCAGGGCTGTAGCGCTTCTCCGCGATCGGATCGGCACCGTAGAGCTTCACAAGCATGGCGTAATCAACGTCAGCACCGAACACCGTATCAATCGCCACCAAATAGGGTCTGTGGCCGTCGCTAGTGACTTGCACTCGGTTTGCGAGCCGCTCTTTCAGGTCATCGACAAAGGTGATTGCACAATCCGCGTCGCGCGCGCCGACAAAATAGGTAACCAGCAACTTTGTGTCGGCGCAAATCGCGGTCCATGTCCATACGTCACCAGCATCATCGGGCGGCGTAAGAGCATTCTTCGCGTTATCGTTCTTGGCGTAGACAAAATTCCATATTTCATCGAGCTGCACGCGCTTGCAGGAGAGGTTGCGCAGCACGCGGTCTTGGTAGGCCGCACACGCCCGACCAGCATCGACAACCAGCTTGGTGACTGTGTTCTTGCTGGCCCCGGTCACGCAATAGTTAAGAAGCAATTTGCTCCCGTTTTGCGACGATAAAGGACGATATGTATTCCAGCTCCTCATCCATCCCGAGGAAGATCTTATGCTCTCCAGTGGTTTCTATAATGAGGGGGCTTAATTTGAAGAAAAATGATGCATTATAGGCCGTAGTCGTGAAGCCTAGTTCTGCCTGTATCCTTGCAAGATCATTTCCATCCGGTTTTTGTATTTTTGCCGCTACATTCGTATATTTTGTTTTGTTTGGTCTGATCTCAAACCAAAGAGCAAATGTCGGCAATACAACAGGAATTTTGGCAGCAACTATCGATCCTGAGTAGATTCCGATTAGGATGTCCTTGCCGCTGTCCTCTTTCCGGGCATCATCCGCGAGAACAACTGAAACAAGTCTGTAGGTTGAGGCCATTATCCGGTTTCCAGAACCTTTGCCTTGTTCGCCGGTTCTGAATTTTCATACGTGTAAGCCCCCGTTGAAACAGTGATGCTGCCGCTTCCTGCCGTCTGAACGACAGCATGGCGGCGGCTTGGCTGAAGTCTCGTGGGCCGCGGTGTCGTTCGAGGAAGGCCGGGGTATAGCGACCGGCATCCCAGGCGCGCGCTTCGTGGCCCTGGAAGGACGCAATCATCTGATAGTTGAGAGCGACCCAGGCTGGACGCGATTTGTCGCGGAGATCACAGAATTTCTGAAGGAATGATCCGCTGTATTCGCACGGCATACTACCGTCAGAAACGAACTGCCAGCAGATATGATCCTATGAAGTAAACCTCAGGTCATGGGCTAGTCACTTGAACCGCCGCAACCGCTTTTGGCCCATCGCGCCATTCGCTGCCACGCACAGGATTCTGTTAACCCTCCGTGAAGCTAACACCAAATCGGCGGCCCAGTGCCACAAAACCTGCATCAGCCATCGTAGCAACCGGCCCGTAGCGGACAGGCCGTATGGGCTGCACGCGAGATTTTTTACTGGCACTGTGTGCTCAATACCACAGACCCGCCCCCCGGCCTCGACTAGGTTGACCGAGCGACTAATGGGGGTTGGTCATGTGCGGAATCGCTGTCCGCGGACTAGGAATGCTGTTGTTTACAATTGCTCTCGGAACTCAGCTTGGTGCCTGCGCTATCCTGAGTGATCAACCCAGAGACGAAGTTCGTATTAGGGTCGGGCCCCAACCCTTCCACGCGTATCGGGCCGAGCCCTATGCTTCGCTCTATGCGTCGTATGCAATGATGACTTCGCTCGCTTACACACCGCCACAAAATCTCAACCCGGACCTTTGTCCCGAACCTGCGTTGTTCGATCGACAGAAAGATGCAGACGCGATCGCCTGGATGCGCTCACTGAACGCGAGGAAGTGGAAGTGTCTGTTAGGGATGTCGGAAACATTGCCATGCCCACGTCGATATCTCAATTGCAACTCGACGGGTCTTCCCGACTTTCAGGTGTGGAGACGCGACGACCCATTATGCAGCGAACTCGTCATTGCGTTTCGCGGCGTCAATCTACTGGACCCTAGTGATTGGTTGTATCTTCGTTGGTTGGCCCCACGATTCGATCCTTATCAACAAGTTCACGCACGAATCGAGACTATCGCAGCGATGACTGGCTGCCGCCGCGCCGGCACAAGAGTGGTTGCTGTCGGTCATTCGCTCGGCGGAGGATTGGCAGAAGCGACAGCTTATACGGACGCTAGGATCCGGTACGTTTATGCGTTTAATTCATTCCCTGTTGGCGGATTTGTCGGTCTCGACCCGACAGTGCAGGAGGGCAACAAGATAGGCCTCGGAATCGATAACGTGTACGAGGCTGGCGAAATTGCGGACATTCCCCGGATGCTGCTGAAAGGGCCTGGAACGGCCTGCAACCCACGCGTTCGGACTGTCCAATTCAACTTGATTCCGATTGGACTGCCGGTTGAGAAGCATAAGATTAACACTTTGACGATGAATATGCTTGAGTTGTCTAAGGGCGGGATCGGCCCGCGCTCCGCCGTCGGATACGCCGCCGCCGCCCGATGCCACAAAACGGTTCGGATGTAATAAAATGACATGCGGCCGGGAACGACAACTCTTGAGCGAGGTTCGCGATTGAGTGAGCGGCTAATGTCGGCTGATGGCACAGAGTGTGAGTGCCGCTTGGTGTCGGCCCTGTACAATATGTCAAACCCCGTCTTCCTACCTCGGTGGCAGCAAATGGAGCGGGTGGCGCAATCTGTGGGTATGAAGCCGCACCTTCTCGACGTGCGAAAGCGCGAAGACTTTGGCCGCCAGGCCTGCGGTGTGCCGGTATAGCTCGCGGGCGATGCGTTCGGAAGCGAAACGCTGTCAACCAGAGGCGTGATGATGCCGAGCGCGATGAGGGCGTAGTAGTAAATCGGCAGGCTCCAAAAGGTGGTACTCCCGCCGGATGCTCGCGCGCATTCCGAAATACGTAAGCCGATCATTCCGCGGTCGTTGCCAAATGTACGATTGGATCAAAGCTTTCCATATCATCGCGGTGATCGCTTGGATGGCCGGGATGCTCTATCTGCCGCGGCTATTCGTTTACCACTGCGCGGCTGAGGTCGGCTCGAAGCAGTCCGAGACCTTCAAGCTCATGGAGCGCCGTCTTCTCAAGGTCATCATCAACCCCGCCATGGGGGTGACTTGGGTCTTGGGTCTGTGGATTGCGTGGAGCGGGGGTTGGTACGCCTCGGCCTGGTTACAGGTCAAAATTGCGCTCTTTCTGGTGTTGTCCGGCCTGCATTCCTTCCTGGTGCGCTGGCTGCGGGCGTTCGACCGTGATCAAAATCGAAACTCCGCAAGATTTTTCAGGGTTATCAATGGAATAACAGCGATGTTGATGATCGCGATTGTGATCTTGGTGGTTGTCAAACCGTTCTGAAAATCCCCGGCACAGTGAACGACAACAGCAGCCGCTCGCGCAGGCCATATCCCATCCCCGGCTTCGATGAAGCAAGCATCACTTGGCTCTCGGCCGCTTGGCTGCCAAGCTGGCTACGGTCAAATGATCCGTCCTTGTCGCGTTTCCGGAGGCTCTGGCCATTATCTTCCGACAAGTACATTGGCGCGGAAAATTTTCACCGGCTGAAAAGGACCATCGCGATGAAGATTCCAAAATGTATCTATCGCCGTTTCGCTCGGCTCGAACTCTCAGGCCCACCTGTTGCCGTCCCATGGATTAGATTTCGCTTACGAGCGTCCAAGGGATGCGTGGTGGAAGAGGCCGCCACCGATGACTGCCACCGCGCAGCGGCAGCGTTATCCGCGCCTTGGAATGTTTGAAGAAGCTTGAGGGTCTCTTTTTCTTCGGGTACTTGCTCAGGGAGCTTCTTAAGACGGCTGAAACCTCGTGACACGGAAGCCATCAAGCAACTCCTACGAAGAAGCGCAGCGACCGTTCAGATCGCCTCACAAGCTCCGGTCCGAAATGAACCTCAGCGGCTAGAGCAAAACCGAAAAAATGATGGGGCTGACTGGGGTTTCGTTCCCCATATCAGGCCCCGTAGTAGGTTTGTGCCACGATAAAGCTGGTCGGAGTGGCAGGATTTGAACCTGCGACCCCCTCGTCCCGAATGAGGTGTGTCTCTAATCTCCCCTTGAAATACGTGGATTTTTGTGACGGTCGGCGATGACGGCGTGAGCGGCAGACATGAAACGGCAAGCCGGCAACGGCGCTAGGTTCATCGTCGCCCATCAGAGACCTCTTTGTTGGATAGATTGGTACTGAGATTCAGTCTCGGGTGTTATAGAGGGCTGAACTTTAGCCATCGCAGCGCGGAATGACTCATACTTATGTCCTCATTCTTTGTGAGCGCGTCTCTCGCAGCCTCGTCTACCAAAAACCGCAAATCGCTTGCAGAGTAACACTCCATCGCCTTGGCCAATGCTCCAAGGTCAAAGCTGTTTTCTAGAGGCCTTCCCTCAAGATGAAGCGCGAGCTGGCCTGCACCCGGTTCCGCAGACACCGAGTTAGGTGCTTTGATGGAGCTGGAGGTGGGTCATGGAGAGACGGAAGTTTACCCGCGAGTTCAAGCTTGAGGCGGTGCGCCTGATCAAGGATCGCGGCGTGTCCTATGTGCAGGCATCGCAAGACCTCGGCGTGCATACGTCGCAGTTGCGCGATTGGGTGAAGAAGTTCGCCGACGATCCGCAATACGCCTTTCCTGGGCACGGCCAGATGAAGCCGGAGCAGCTTGAGATCGCCCGTCTCAAGCGAGAGGTCACGAAACTGAAGGCCGAGCGAGACATCCTAAAAAAAGCCGCGGCCTACTTCGCGAAGGAATCGACGTGAAGTTCGATTTCATTGTGAAGCACCGGGGGGTCTGGCCTGCGGATTGGTTGTGCGAGGCGCTCGGTGTCTCGCGAGGCGGCTTCTATGCTTGGCTGACGCGGCCACGCAGTCAGCGCAGCCGCAGCGATGAGGAGCTTGGTGCGAAGGTTCGTGCCAGCTTCCTTGCGAGCGATCGAACCTACGGCGCCAGGCGGGTGTGGCACGACCTGTTGGCCGAAGGGGTATCTTGCGGGCGGCATCGGATCGAGCGGTTGATGCGGCTACAGGCGCTTAAAGCGCGTCCGCGACGGCGCCGCCTGCCGCCCGATCTGGGTGAGCGGCAGGCCGACGCCGTCGCGCCAAACGTGCTCGACCGCAGCTTCGAAGCGCCCGCACCAAACCGCAAATGGATCGCTGACTTCACCTATATCTGGACAGCGCAAGGCTGGCTGTATGTAGCTGCCGTCGTCGATCTCTTCTCTCGCCGCGTTGTCGGGTGGTCGATGAGCGCAGCAATGACAGCACAGCTTGTCACGGATGCCCTGGTGATGGCGATCTGGCGCCGGGGCAAGCCGGATGCGCTGCTGCATCACTCTGATCGCGGCAGTCAATACACCAGCGAGCAGTTCCAGCGGTTGATGGCCGACCATGGCCTCGTCTGTTCGATGAGCCGTTCGGGCAATGTCTGGGACAACGCCGCAATGGAGAGCTTCTTCTCGTCGTTGAAGACCGAGCGCACAGCGCGCAAGCTGTATCGCACGCGCGATGAGGCCAAGGCAGATGTGTTCGACTACATCGAGCGGTTCTACAATCCGAAGCGCAGGCACTCTACAATCGGATATCGGAGCCCCATGGAGTTCGAGAGGCAGGCTGGACTAGCTTAAGCAGGTGTCATCCAAACCGGGTGCAGGCCAAGCATCTCTCGACGAGCCTCCTCATCTGGAGGTCCAACGTAGATAAGTTTATCAAGGCGTCCTGTTCGCCGGACCGCTGCGTCAATTTTTGTCGGTTGATTTGTTGCAGCGATGACAAAAATCTTTTTTTCTGAGCAGCTATTTAAGTGAGCTAGAAATTCATTGACCTCCGCGGATTTGTAGTCCTGGTGTCCCCCAAGCGTTTCTCTCGAGGGGACAAGCGCTTCGAATTCATCAATAAACAATACAGCGGGTGCTTGCTCCGCCGCAGTGTCGAATAGGTCGCGTATCTTGATTACGCTTTGGTGGATAAAAGGGCTTGCTAGCTCTGAGGGGATGATTTCAACGAAATAGTGGCCCAATTCCTCAGCAAGCTGTCGTGCGATGTAAGTCTTGCCACAACCTGGCGGTCCGTAAAGTAGAATGCCGTTTGGGATGGAAAGGCCATACTTCCGATAGGGCTCCGGATTCCTAATAGGGGCAACCACTTCGCGACGCAAAAGGTCTTTTAGAACGCGCATCCCCGCGACCTTGTCCAGGCCCTGTCCTGTTACCGATGATGGTGGTGTTGACGGCCGATTGGAGGCGCCTTGGGGCAAATTGTTCGCCTTAAAACGGCCTAATGCGTTGTTGAGACCTGTGAGCGTCGTTATGCTTTCCTTCGAACCGTTCGGCGCAAGGCATCTATCCACTATCCGCGAGAGTTCTTCGCCCCCGAACTTCGACCAGCGAAGAAGGGCTGGAACGTTACCCTTCAGTTGTCCAGGTTCGATGCCTGTCGCAAACCTATAGAACGCTTTTGCGACATGACGGACTTGATCTATCTCGGATAATGTTTGCTCACCGAGGGGTAGCAAAGTGCATAAAATTCCCTCGTCGCCTAATTGCCACGACAGAGAGGGGTTGAAGTCAGGGCACATCTGCACGGACTGGCCTCTTTCGATGAGATCCAGCATTGAGTGGAAAAGTCTTCTGAGACTACCCTGTTCCGCCGCCGTCAAGCTCTCGTCATCGATGCGACGACCCTGCAATTCCAATACGAAGCCACTTGCATTTGCGGGACACTCTTCAACCGTCAACACCCTACGCACGCTAAGGGCCGTCGGATGCTGAGCATTCAACCAATTAGTTAGACGATGCGTCTCCGGCGATCTATCCGGAGACCAGCAAAGGAGCAGAGTTGTCTCGCCACCGGCAGATGGAAACAGACTGTAAAGCTCACACTTGCTGTCTGAATGCAGTACCTTTGTAACAGCAGGCAAGCCTGCCAAAGAATAACCAGTGGGAAGAGTTGGTCTCCGCTTTATCATTGTTCTAGAACTTCCGAAGACCAGAACGTAAGGTGCGCTCACGCATCACCTCAGCCTGATCCTTGGGCTGAAGTTTCCATAGAGCCCGCACAACCTCCCTCAGGATTTCGCCATCTCCACTAGAAACTGCAGATTTCCCCTTAGCGATGAGCTTTTGTGCTTCCGCCACGTCGACAAATGGAATGCCAGCTTGACGCAAGGAATTGAATATCTCCCTCCAAAACCAATCCTGCTTCCCGAGCACACGCCAGCGTAGACCTTCGATTTCACTACAGACACGTTGGGCCGCTTTATCGTCGCTCTTGGCCGCTGAGCGCTCTAGCTCACGGCGGAGCATTGCTAGTTGCTGCTTCTCCAGTGATGTTCCGAACTTACCGACAGTCTCCTCAGCGATTTCAACCTGAGCCACCAAATGCGTGCTTTTAAGCAAGTCGCCACGGTCAGCCGCACGGCGTTCTAGACGGCTAAGCCGACCGCGCACGGTTTTGGACTCTTCCACAATGCGCCGAGATTCATCAGGATCAGTCTTCTCAGGTGAGTGACCTTGAATGGGGGCCTTGGACTCAAGTTCATCGATATTCCGTCGCAAGTTTTCTAGTTCACTTTGAGTAGACTCGTCATCGACGTCCGGTAAGTTACGTTCAAGTTCATCAAGCCGTCGTCGGTAGCTCCGCGCCTCTGACGAAACCCCATGTGACAGATCAGAAAAATGCTGCTCTTCGCGCTGAGGCACATACAAACGGCCACTGAAATGCTGATTCAAGTGAGGTACAAAAGCTTCAACTGTAATCAACCGCGAAATATCGGTCTTGATAGTCACATCGATCTGCGCTCCTTCAGGAACGGCTCGCCGAACACCGTCATGGGGTAGCACGACATTTCCGACCCACTCATTCGCGTTCGGATCATCGAGAAATTCACCCTCCCAGAGTTTAATCGCAAGATAAGATTCATGATTATTTGGTATCAGAGCATGCATCGCGCGATATTTTACTTTCTTTTCTGCCGGTAGCGATGTGCCCTTTGAGAATACGGGATCAAGAGCTGATTTTCCTCCCGGCTTGAGGACTTCGACGGATAGTGTATGAGGCAAAGGGGGCGCCGATGGGACAAGCCCATGTCTTACTTTAAATTCAGTTGTGTCGATGTCCAATAAGCGCCCCTGTCCATCACGGGCGTAGACCCAAAACGTCGTGATCGCACTTTCCTTTAGCAATATGGGCGTTTCGAACACGAGCTATGGGCGAAAGTTGGTGACGGCATGAAGGGGTAAGGCGGCGTATCGTGGGGGTGTTCGACGCCTCCACTTCTCCACCGAAGGAGTGATACGCCGTGACCGAGACTAAAGTTTTCCAACTCTCCCAGCCAGGGACATTCGCCGATCCGCTAACCGAGGTGCTTCGCAACGGCGCGCGAGCGTTGTTGGCGCAGGCCGTCGAGGCCGAAGTTGCAACCTTGCTCGGCAACCATGCCGACAAGCTGACCGACGACGGGCGGCAGCGGCTGGTGCGCCACGGACATCTGCCAGAACGCGAGATCATGACCGGCCTCGGTCCGGTGGCGGTGCGCTGTCCGCGCGTGCGCGACCGAGTTGGTCAAGGCTCCGAGCGCATCCGCTTTTCGTCGGCGATTCTACCTCCCTACGCGCGCCGGTCGAAGAGTCTCGAAGTGTTGATCCCGATCCTCTACCTCAAGGGCGTGTCCACCGGCGACTTCGAGGAAGCGCTCGTCGCATTGCTCGGCAAGGATGCCGGCGGGCTCTCGGCCACGACGGTCGGGCGGCTCAAGGACGCCTGGTCAGACGAGCACCTGCGCTGGAGCAAGCGCGATCTGTGCGCCAAGCGCTACGTCTACTTCTGGGCCGACGGCATCCACGTGCAGGCCCGCCTGGAGGACGATGCGCAGTGCCTGCTGGTCATCATTGGTGCCACACCGCAAGGCAAGAAAGAGCTCGTCGGCCTCATCGACGGCGTGCGTGAGAGCGCCCAATCCTGGAGGGAGTTGCTCCTCGACCTGAAGCGGCGCGGACTTGCGATGGCGCCCGAGCTCGCGGTCGCCGACGGCGCGCTCGGCTTCTGGCAGGCGATCGAGGAAGTGTGGCCGAAGACCCGCGGCCAGCGCTGCTGGGTGCACAAGACCGCCAATGTCTTAAACAAGCTGCCAAAGAGCCAGCACGCGAAAGCCAAGCAGGCACTCCAAGAGATTCTGGATGGCTGAGACCAAGAAGGATGCGCTCGCAGCGTTCGACGCTTTCGTCGAGACCTGGGGCGTCAAATACGACAAGGCGGTCGAGTGCCTGATCAAGGATCGCGACGCGCTGTTGGCTTTCTACGACTTCCCCGCCGAGCACTGGAAACATTTGCGCACGACCAACGTCATCGAAAGCTCGTTCGCGACCATTCGCCATCGCACGGTACGCTCCAAGGGATGTCTTTCGAATAAGACCGCGCTCGCCATGATCTTCAAGCTCGCCGAGGCTGCCGAGAAAAGCTGGCGCCGCCTCGATGGCCATAACCAGTTGCCGAAAGTCATACTCGGTGTAAGGTTCACCGACGGAATCGAGGTCGTCAGATCGCAAGCTCAAGCCGCTGCCGCCTGATCCCTTCCGTCACCAAAATTCGGCGATAGCTCTTCGAACACGCCGTCATCAGGCTTTATCCAGCCGCTTGTCCAGAGGCCACCCTCTGATTCGATCTTGATTTCCACATCAAGATTGGGGCTGATAACTCTGCCCGCGACTGTACATTGAAGTTCCGCACTAACCGGCTCATAAGCTAGTTTCAGAATTACCCGTTCTTCCTCGTTTCGCCTCGTAGTCTGCGAGATAGCTTGGCGCTTTGTCCTCTCCAACGTGGAGGCATAAATAGCCGCGCCTCGCCCGACGACAGTCATGGGGTCTGCCGAGAAATCGACAGGTGCGCCAAAACGTGAGCTTAGCATCGCCCGTAAGATGGGAGTTTGCGTCGGGCCGCCCACAAGGAGAATACGATCCAATTCATTACCAGCTACTCGGGCGCCCGATAGAGCCTCCTGAGCAAGAACAAAGCATTTTTCCAACAACGGACCCACGAGGCTCTCAAGCTGTGAACGCGTAAGCGGTACTTCCAAATCGATAGGCTGCCCCGTATCATCTTTGCCAAGATCGAATAGCGAGATGATGACTTGCTTCTCCGTTGACAAGTCGATTTTAGCTTCTTCTGCTTTCATCCTCAGTCGGGGCAGCAGCGCGCTACGAGCGGAGGTCGGTCCAGACTCCCTCAGCTTGTAATTTTCTTCGAGGACTGGAAGAAGTACATGCTCAACCATCAAGCCATCGATATCCTTGCCGCCGAGTAAATTGTCCCCTCGATGTTCAAGAACGTTGAGTCGGCCCTCACGGGTTGAAACCACCGCAATATCGAGGGTCCCACCGCCCAAATCAAAAACCAACCACCGTTGATTAGTAATATCGGGACGTGCCCCGTAACCGATTGTTGCAGCAATGGGCTCTTGCAGAAGCGGCGCTTCCTCCAACCCTGCAAGTTGAGCTGCGCGGGCAGTTGCTTCGCATTGAAGTGCCCCAAACGCTGCCGGTACAGTGATAACAGCAGCGGCAACATTCGCGCCAGTCTGCCTGCGTACATCTTCTTTCAACGATTTCAATACTTCTGCGGACAGTTCCTCAGCAGAAAGTTCACGTTGCGCGATAGGAAAACGTTTCCGATCCTTTTGTCCCATCCACCGCTTGAATTCGGTTGATACGTTATCGGGATCCGTCAGTTTTGCGGCGTACCCTCGTCGGCCAACAATCACACGACCATTTTTCAAGATGTGCACGGCGGATGGCGTTACGTTCATCTGGTCGTTGTTCTGAAATACCCTTACCGATCCCCCTTCCCACCGAGCAATGCAGGAGTTTGTCGTTCCCAAGTCGATGCCGTAGTCAACGGTGTCGGTCATGAGATCGCCTCGGGTGTTTCCGCGGGTCCTAGAGCAGATCGCTTCACAATTACTTGTCCCGGCCGGACGACCTGTCCACGCCAAGTCACTGTAGGGGCAATAGTCTCCTCAATAAAAGCGTGCCCGTCAGGAAGCGTCTCGTCTTGATGAACTTCAACAACCTCGGGAACTAAGCCGGGATCGTAGATACGCCCGGTGAAGTCTATTATTTCTATTCCGATTGCATTTAATGTTTCTGTGATCCGACGTGCTGCGTGGCGCAAACCAGCTCCGTCGCTGCCGTCCTTTTGCAACTCCGCGAGCTGGCCAAGTCGCCAGCCCTCCAGCGAAATGTCACACGCCCCTTCTATTGAGATCGCTACCTCGTCAGGTACGACTATTGCATTCATGCACGGTCACCTCCTCAGCAGCGCATTGTACTGATTTACGAGGGCCGACTCTTGGTTCTCCAAATCAATAAAAGTCTTTAGATCCTCGCTGTTCGCTGAAAATAGTGCTCGGCGCCTGGCGAGAAGGCCGTTGTGAACATCCACCCGAGCATTATAACTTGCGATATCTATTGATCCCTGCAATCTCTGTCTTTCGTCTAGCGAGCTAAGGTCAGCTTTCAGCGATTTTATGCGGTCATCTAGACTGGTAAGCTCATCAATGACAGGCTGCAATTGCTTCTCGAGCACCGCATAGCGTGAACGACCGGCATCGATTTGAGCCTTGAGGTTCGATAATTGAGAGTTCCGAGAACTAGGTGCATAGCTCGGCGTTGGAATAGGTGGGGAAGACGTGCCGTAGCTGGGCGCCGAGTTGCTTCTGACCGTAGCAGGCGAGGCGTATGAGCCTTTGTCTGTACTAATGATGCTGCCGATAATAACGACAAAAATAGCTGTCATTGCAATCCAAAGGTGCCAGCGATCTGCTGTGCGGAGCGGAAGTTTTCCAAGGAACCGATACCGATCGCCCTCATTGATCACGCGATATCGCGCAATGGGGAAGATCGGAATGAAAAGTGCCACAAAATAATATGTCATGACTTTTGAGCGGGTCTCTGCGTCGTAATCTGAATCTCCATAAACCGTGCATCCAAAGCCATTGATTGTATAAAGCGATGGCGCGGAAGAAATAGGTGTAAGCGAACCTAGGACGCGCTGCCTTCTAGCAACTTCTCTCTGCTTTGTGGCAAGTTCTCTGACTCGACCAAGTCCACCCTCAATTTCGATCGCGGTCGCGGTGTCACCTGCTAATTTGAGCGCATCTTCGTGCAATTTTTCGGAGCCGACATAATCATCTGCCCATGTGAAGTTGATAGCGATGCTATTCAAGCAGCGGGCGGCGTCTACCCGTGATTGTTGTATGAAGTGGTGGTCTCGCGGAATGAGCTGAGCCAACCGATCCAATGCGGGCTCGACTTCGCCACGAAAGCGCTTGATCCCTTCGTCACAGACAACCTTATTGCGCGCTGATGCCTCATGCTCGCGAACAATCTTGCTGCTGCATTCTTCGCGAATGACGTCACACAATTGTTGAAATTGCTCAAGCGCGGGAGAACTTACGTCCTCTTGGGCACGCGCTGCCCACGGCCCAGTTTCCGACAATTCTTGCAAGGCGCCTAAAATGCGACGGACGGTAGGTAATTCGTTGCGAGAAAGAGCATCTCGCGCGGCGACAACAAACGCCTCTGCAGCTAACTGAACTGCATCGTTACGTACAACATCAAAGCACCGCGGCGATGCCCAGGAAAATACCCAAGGTCGTCACTACACGCTCAAATCAGCCAAACGCGCCCTCTAACCAATTGATCTGATTCATGCGACCCCTACGCAAAATCGCGAAAACTGCCCCAAACTGCGCAAGTTGGACTAGGGTGGGCTGCCATCCTGCCGCTCCAGCCGAACCAGAGCCCTTGATAACCTTGAAACGCCTCTCGCAATGCACAACTCCAACACGATCCCTTTCACGGCCAAGGGCACACGTTCCCCGCGGAGATTAAGCACATGAGCTTGAACCAGCCGGCTTGGAACAGAGAAAGTAGCATGGAGCAGCAGCTCGTGGGACCTACAGCTGGATGCGTTTTTACTCCCAAGTCCCTTCGGCAAATGGCACCGCAAGCATGTAATGGCCGCTCGGAAATAAGGTCCGGCAAGCAAACTATGCGGGTCGCTCGATTGGCACATTCCAAATGTCACGAGCGTATTCGCTGATGGTCCGGTCGGAGGAGAACCAGCCCATGTTGGCGATGTTGAGGATGCTCATGCGCGCCCAGGCAGACGGCGATTGCCGCAGCCGGTTCAACCCGGCACTGCGTTTCATAATAGGCTTCGAAATCCGCGGTGATCATGTAATAGTCGTGATATCGCAAGGCGCTCGCAAGAGGACTAAAGCGGGCGCGGTCGTCATTGGCAAACAAACCGGATTCGAGCGCGTGCACCGCCTCGGCGAGAAGGGGTGAGGAGGCGATGGTGGCTGTCGCATCAAGGCCTGTGCGCCGGCGCTCCTCCACCTCGTGTGCCTTAAGACCGAAGATAAAGATATTGTCCGCGCCGACATGATCGCGAATCTCGATATTGGCCCCATCGAGGGTGCCGATCGTCAGCGCGCCGTTGAGCGCGAGTTTCATGTTGCCCGTGCCGGAGGCCTCCATCCCGGCCGTTGAAATCTGCTCGGAAAGGTCGGCTGCGGGAATGATCGTCTCGGCCAGGCTCACGTTGTAATTCGGTATGAAAACAATTTTGAGGATATCACGGACCGCAGGATCGTTGTTCACGATCCTTGCCACATCGTTCGCGAGCTTGATAATCAATTTCGCCTGCACATAGTTCGCTGCTGCTTTGCCGGCGAAAATTTTCACGCGTGGCACCCAGCTTCGGTTGGGTTGGGCGCGCATCTCAGCATAGAGCGCGATCGTCTCCAAAAGGTTGAGCAATTGCCTTTTGTACTCATGGATGCGCTTGATCTGCACGTCGAACAGCGCGTCTGGGTCGACACGTAACTCCATGCGTTCGTAGATGAGACGCGCGAGCGCAACCTTGTTCGCGCGCTTGACGGCGCCAAAACGTTCTTGCAGTGAGGCGTCGTTAGCGTGGTTGGCGAGCCGAACCATAGTGGTTTGATCATCCAGCACGGCTGCACCGCAGACTTCGCATAGAAGCTTTGACAAACCGGGATTGGCCTGCATGAGCCAGCGCCGGAAGGTGATGCCATTGGTCTTGTTGACGATGCGGTCTGCATAAAGCTGGTGGAGTTGATGGAATACGGTCTGTCGCATCAGATTGGTGTGCAGCACTGACACCCCATTGACGCGATGCGAGCCCACGAACGCGAGATGACCCATCCGCACCCGGCGACTGCCGCCTTCATCAATCAGCGAGACCGCGGCGAGCACATCGTGACTATCGCAGGTTTTCTCGCGTGCAAGCCGCAGGTGCTGCTCGTTGATACGATAGATGATCTCCAAGTGTCTGGGTAGCAGGCGCTCAAATAACGGCAGCGGCCAAGTCTCCAGCGCTTCGGGCAAAAGCGTATGATTTGTGTAGGATAAAGTCCTGACCGAGATCCGCCAAGCCTCGTCCCAGGGCAGTCCGTGGAGATCGATCAAAAGTCGCATCAGCTCAGGAACCGCGATGCTGGGATGCGTGTCGTTGAGCTGAACCGCGGCCTGATCCGGAAGGAAATGGATGTTGCCATCAGTGCATAAATGCCGGTGCACAATATCCTGCAGCGATGCGGAGACGAAAAAATATTCCTGACGCAGCCGCAACTCCTGCCCCGCTGGCGTGTCGTCACCTGGGTATAGAACCTTCGAAATTGCTTCGGCCCGTGCCTGCTCGGACAGAGCAGCCACGTGCTCTCCCTTGTTGAACACATCGAGCCGCATCGGATCGACCGCACGCGCGGACCACAGCCGCACCGCATTCACATGCCGGCCTCGCCACCCCACGATCGGAATGTCGTAGGCCACAGCTTCGATTGTCTCATCCGGATGCCAGACGCAGCGGGCAACGCCCCGAGGTCCGAGAACTCGCTCGACCCGGCCGCCCAAGTAGATGTCATAGATCATTTCGGCGCGTTCGAACTCCCAAGGATTAGCGAACGACAGCCATTCCTCCGGATATTCGTGCTGCCATCCGTCACGAATAACTTGGCGGAACAGGCCATGATCGTATCGAATTCCGTAGCCATAAGCCGGTATCCCCAATGTTGCCGTGCTCTCCATGAAACAGGCGGCGAGACGCCCGAGGCCGCCATTCCCAAGCGCGGCGTCCGGCTCCGACGCACGCAGCCGCACAAGATCGACACCGAGATCGCCAAGCGCGGAATCGACAACTTCGCCGAGCCCCAGATTTCCCAATGCATCGTTGAATAGCCGGCCGATCAAGAACTCAAGCGAAAGAAAGTAGACACGTTTGCGACCCTTGCCGCGGCTCGCGCGCTCGGCGGCAAGCCAGCGATGAATGATGCGGTCGCGCACGGCCAGGGCTGCAGCGACGAACCAGTCCCGGTCGGTCGCGTTCGCCGGATCCTTGCCGACCGCTAGCGTCAACTTGGCCACGATCGCGCTCTTGATCTCGGCGACATCGGCCAACCGCGATTCCGTGTCGGTTGTGCTCTTGTCGCGATCTACGCATTGTAAGCGAATTCTTTTTAGAGCTCGGCACTGGATTCACTTTGCCGTCATGCATCCACTTCACTCGGGGTTTCTGGGACAAATAAAGAACTCGTCGAGGTGGCCGCGCAAGAGGGCGGGGCTTTGCCGATCTGAAAAAGGCTCTCACCTAGCGCATCCAGTTTCGTCGGGTGGCGTGGCAATTTGGACACATGACGTTTTTTATTACCTACCGCCATCATGCCTCCGATTTCAACCTTTAAAGGTCTGTGACGAAAGGAAACAGAGAGCCGACCGCTATGACAACCTATCTCGAGCGTGTCATCGGATTTGATCCGAACGGCATTCGCCGCATCTATGCTTCAACTTGGATTGCGGCTCGGCAGGAGGCAAGAAGCTACGTCAGGAAACGCCCCGATACCGCACCACTAAGCGCCTGGCGCTTCGAATCCTCTTTCAAATTTCCTGCCGGCACGATGTCGGCAGCTTCTGGGTCTGCCTGACCTTTGGCCTTCCTTGCTGCCGGCTTCATTCTTGGTCGGACCGCAGAACGCGCGTGCCCGCTCTAAACCTCGAGCCCTTGAAAGATGGCGGCTTCGGCCGGAGTGCGCTTGCCGCCATTCGGCACATGAAAGGTGTATAAGCCTGTCGCCCCGCGCCAGCGCAGATGGTCGAACACCGCGCCGGCGCAATGGAGGTCACGGTGTAGAAGGCGATCGCAGCTCCACGGCTCAGCGCTTCATCGTTGATGAACTCGAGGACGGTCTCTTTCAGCATCTTCCAAGCCGCCGAGAACATACCACTCACGAGACAGAAAACGTTGCGATATACTCGGCTTCAACAGCCGGCTGCTAGGCTGGTTCCCGAGCGGCAAATGACGGATCGCGGCACTCCGGATGACAAGGTTCCTCCTTCGCTGACCTGACCCAGCGCTCTGCATCCTAGCCCACTCCGATCGACACAACCTGTCCTTCTTTCGTTCCATCCCGCTAGCATGGTTTTTGCCATGAGCGAAGCCAACAAACGCAAGATCATCCACGTCAACATGGACGCCTTCGCGTCGGTTGAGCAGCGCGATGATCCGTCCTTGCGAGGCCGCCCGGTCGCGGTCGGCTATGCCGCGAAGCGTGGCTTCGTCGCCTCTGCGAGCTATGAGGCGCGAACCTTCGGCGTGCGCTCGGCAATGCCGTCGCAGAACGAGAGGGGGCTCCGCGAGAGCGTAGATGCGGCAGACAAGATTGAGCAGGAGTTCAGGCTCGGCCAGATGCACCCCCTCTGGCCAGCAGCGAAAATGGACCAAACACGTTGCCCTCCATCAGATCAGATACCGAGACCCTCGACCCTTCCAAAGTCGCGCAGATCGGTGGCCATCCCCGGCACTAACCGCGCTTGGGGAAGCAAACGGTGCCGCCGAGCTGGAGCGCGTTGGTGAGGTGAAATGCGACCGCTCGCTGTGGGTAAGAGCTTTTGCAAGGTCGGTCTACGCACAACAGTGACCGCTCTGCCACACTTCGCGCCGAACTGCGCCTGCGCCGCGGCTTCGCGCGTTCGTGCCAAAAAGCTGCCCTGCATTGCCTTATATTAATCAGGCGTGCGTAGCGTTGCTTATAGCTGTGGAGTCCGCTGGGCGCATCGTAAGTTCAAGCGGTTGCGTCACAAAGCTACGTTGACGGCAAGCTCAACCCGTTGCCGCCTGACCCCGCGGTTCCGCTCGGAATGTGATGGCGATCAAAGTGTCGCTATTGTGACTCAAATGACTCCTTATTTTAGCACCGCCTCCGAATCACGCATTTGCGAAAGTGGGTACTAGGCTGCAATGGCGGCCAACCTTCCAATCTCTTCGTCGGTCATCGCCAACTCGACCGCATACCGCCATCTTGCCATGATGCCACTCCTCGCTGAATCAAACACAAACGAGGAATCCACGAACAAGTCACCGGTTCCACGACGGCGACTGCCCGTTTCATGGAATCGGTCGTCTAGTACCGCGCTTGCTTCTCACTCTCCTTGGCCAGTAGCACCTCGAATGCGCGGGCATAAGCGCGGCGCGGGAACAGCTGATCGCGATAGACCAGATTGAGCAGCGCCATCGGTTTCTTGCGCAGCGCATGGATGACGTGATGATAGTCGACGACGTGACCGTGCTTACCGCTCCCGTGCGGCGGCCGACCACGCCGCAAGGTCAGGAGCTTGGGTGGAGCCGAGGAAGCACTCAAGCCGGTCGTCGTAGAGATGAACATTGAGACGGTGACCGATCAGACGCGACGGAACGCTGTAGAAGAGGCGCCGCAAGATGAAGCCGCCGCTCGACGCCACCAGGACGCGCGCCTCCTCATAGTCGGTGGTTCGTCGGCCGGGCAGTGGCTTGAGCGCCGCGCGCTCAATCTCGATGCGCTTGCGGTTCCTGGCATTGCGCCGCCCGACCACCTCGTCGATGAAGCATCGGTAGGCGGCGAGGTCCTCGAAATCGCGCAAACCACGCAGCAGCAGCTCGTCGCGAAGCACATTCTTGAGGTGCCCATGGGCGCTCTCGATCGAGCCGTTCTCGTGTGCCACGCCTCAATTGTTGCGCGACGGTGTCATGCCGTAATGGACGCACAGCTCCTCGTAGCGCCGGGAAGGGTCCTCCTGTGCCTCACGATCGAGGTTACAGAACGCTGCCGACAGGCTGTCGCTGCGGTGTTGTTCTGGCACGCCGCCCAGCGCCCACAGCGCGTTCTGCAGGCCTTCCGCGAGCGCCACGAAACTCTCGCCGCCAAGCACGGCATTGGCATGCTCGAAGCCCGAGAATGCCAGCCGGAAGTGATAGAGCCGATGATCGAACCGCTCACCCGCGATCGTGATACCGAGCGCGCCCATGTCGGTGAAGTCGGACAGGCCGATGCGGCCTGGCGGGTGCTCCTGGCGGAAGATCACATCTCGGTTGGGGCCATTGAGAGCCCGCCATCTGGCGATGCGGCGCTCCAATGTCCGGCGCACTCCCAGGGCGATCCCGGGATCTCGACGGCAAATCTCCTCGAAAATAGCCACCGCGCGGATGCCCGGTGCGGTCTCCAGCATCGGCACGATCGCGTGATCCCACACCCCGGCAAGCGGGTCGGGACGGCGGCGTCCACGCGGCTTCTTTTTCTGGGACGGCAGCCGCGGATCGGCTTCGATCCGATAGGCGGTGGCGGTGCTGAACCCGGCCTTCGCGGCAGCGATGGCGGGAACGTTGCTCTGACGGGACTTCATGTACAACCTCGTCTGGCAGTCGGTGAGGTGTCGGCCAGGCAAGCGCTGATCCTTCTCGTGATGAAGAATCAGATGCTGCACCCAACCGCTCCGACCGCCAGACGACGTCTGTCCCCTGGGGAAAACGCGCCGCCGGGGGTAGCCTGACTACGGTCGGGCTACGCCCGCCCTCCGTCAGCCTACCCTCCGGCGCCATTCTCATCCTGATTGTCGCTCGCCTCTCACCTTGATTGTCGCGCTGCACCAGCGACCAGAACCGAGGAAAGACTTTGCGCCGTAGTCAAAAATCGATACCGACCACGTCCTCTTGATCACACGCAGTTTGGTTTAAGATTGTGGACAGCGAGTTGCGGGCGGCGAGCGAGAACAGTCCAGGAGATTACCCATGCAGATCATTTACGCCGCCACGTTGGGTGCAGCCATGCTGCTGCCCGCCAGATAGCGGAAAAGATCGTCACAACGGACTACCTCGCCTGCAATCCGGAGCGGCAATTCCAGCGTGCCGAGCGGTTGCGGACCTCCGGCGACAGCACAGGCTTACGAGCGTTTACCGCCGGCGCCTTGCTGTCAGGCACCTGTGTTTCGCTCAAGCCAGGCGCCAGCGTCTTTGCCCTCGGCAGCGGCAGAGGCGCGGGAATAATCAGGGTCAGGCCGAAAGGATCGTTTAAGACATTCTTCACTTCGGAATTGGCCTTCCGGTGAGCTGCTGGCCGCCTGGAGCAGAACTGTAATCCTGCTAGCGCGCGGTCGACAGGAGTATCGACGGGGATGGAGGAAAAGATGGAGCTTGGTTCTTATTTCAGTGCGCCCTTCTTCATGAGCTTTATTAGCGCCGCGAACGTAATGGCTGCTCTCGGCGGATTATTTTACGTCGCATCGATCTGGATGAAAACCGTCATCCCATTGCGCATCGCCGGCATCGCAAGCGCATTATGCTTCTTGTGCGCGGGGATTTTCGCGCGTTCGTTTCCGCCGATCTTCCTTTACTCCCTGCTGCTGCCGCTCAACATCTTTCGCTTGCGTCAGATGATGGAGCTGATCAAGAAGGTCCGTGCCGCCGCCAGCAGCGACCTGACCATGGATTGGCTGGAGCCGTTCATGAAAAAACGAGGCTACCGCAAGGGCGACGTCCTCTTCCGCAAAGGCGATCTTGCCGACGAAATGTTCCTGGCCGCCAAAGGAAAATTTCTGGTTTCCGAGCTGGGTATCGAGCTCCGGCCCGGTCAGAATCTTTGGAGAGATGGGGCTGCTGACATCCGGCTCGCACCGGACCGCATCGGTCGAATGCACCGAGGCCGGACACGTGCTGGTGATCAACTATGATCAGGTCCGCGAGCTCTATTTCGAGAACCCCGAATTCGGATTTTATTTCCTTCGCCTCGTGGGCGAGCGGCTGTTGCACGGCATCAGGCGGGTCGAGGACATGCTGTCGGCGGAGCGTCAGCTGCGTCAGCAGAGCGCTTCCTGATCACTTGCTTCCCTGCGGATCGACCCCTGCGATTTTATACGCAGTCCGCAACGCCGCTAAGCGATTAGGCAGTTCCGCGGGGAAACGTGTGATGGACTTGGCAGACAAGCGAGGCGCTCTATCAAGATCCTTGAGGACAGATTTAAACTCACAGATGAGATTGCGGATAGCGCCACCGGATATCCGATCGAGCGAGCGCTCAATGAGGCGCGGTCTGCTCGGCCGCCGGCACCCGGCGCACCGATCCGGCACGCCCAGGCTGTCCGTGGAGGAGGGATGAAGAGAGGTAATAGCGATACTTGATCCCTCCCTTGCGCACATGGCTTGGAGTCATCCGGTTGCCACGGTCATCATAGATGCGACCGATCAGCGGCGCCTCGGATTTGGCGCGTGCGACCGTCTGATTATTACGTTGGTCGTTGAGCTTGGTTTGCACCGCGTCAAAGAGATCGCGGTCGAGGATGGCGGTCTGCTCACCGGAGAGACCTCGCCCTTGAAGATGACCTCGCCGATGTAGAACCGATTGCGCAGAAAATGGGCGAGCGGACCGCGGGTGAATGGGATGCCGCCAACCGTGCGACCGGTCTTGAGAGATCGCACCTTGGTGACGATCCCTCGCGCGCGAAGGTCGGCCATCAATCGGTTGAGACTGCCAAGCTCCACATACCGCCGAAAGATGGTCCGGACGCGCTCGGCCTCCTCTTCAACCACGCCGATCTTGCGGTCCTTGGTCGCATATCCGAGCGGGGCTATGCCACCGACCCAGAGGCCCTTGCGCTTGGAGGCCGCAATCTTGTCGCGGATCCGCTCGGAGGTCACTTCACGCTCGAACTGGGCAAATGACAGCAACACATTCAGCGTCAGCCGCCCCATCGAGGTCGTGGTATTGAACTGCTGCGTGACCGAGACGAAGGACACCCCATGACCATCGAACAACTCGACGAGCTTGGCGAAGTCGGCCAGCGAACGGGTCAGGCGGTCAACCTTGTAAACAACGATGACATCGATCTTTCCGGCTTTCACGTCGGACAATAGCCGCTGCAGGGCAGGGCGATCAGTCGAGCCACCGGAATAGCCGCCATCATCGTAGCGGGCTCTAATCAGGGTCCAGCCAGCGTGGACCTGACTGCGGATATAGGCCTGCGCGGCATCATGCTGGGCGTCCAGCGAGTTGAAGTCCTGCTCAAGCCCATGGTCGGTCAACACGCGGGTATAGATCGCGCAGCGAATTGTCTTGACGGTTCCGCTTTTCACTGCCGTTGCTCCAATGACGGTTTATCAAGGCCGAAAAATCTCGGCCCGGACCAGCGGGTGCCGGTCATGGCGAAGGCGACCGTGGACAGACTTGGGTAGGTCTTGCCGTTCCAGGAGAACCCGTCAGCGAGCACCATGACCCGCTGCAGGCGGCCATCCCACTCGCGCGTCAAGAGGGTGCCGGGCCTCACCTCGGTTCTGGGCCGGTTGAAGTCAGCCACCAGCCGGTTAATCCCTTCCGAAGACCCCGACCCGATCCGGTCAAGCAGACGCCGACTGTCGGCATCCAATTCGCCGAGCCGATCGGCTTGCAGTCGATAAGCCAGAATATGAAACAGCAGGTGGCGGGGCAGGTGAGGGGGTGCTCGCCGCCTGAGCACCGTGTGCCATCTGGCGCGGAGGTCCCCGACGTCGAGACCGCGCAGACGCGCGATCTCGTTGTCGAGCGACGCTCTATCCGGCACCGCCGGATCGATCAACACGCGTGCCATGGCGCTCAAGTGCGCGACGACGCGAACGGCGGGAATCGGAACGTGCACCGGCGCTGGAGACGATGCGATAGACCCGGCCACCGTCGGCTTTCTCCGAGCGCAGATCGAGGCCGAGCCTCTTGCGCACCACGCCAGCGAAGAAGCCGCGGATCGAGTGCAGCGATCGTTGCCCCCTCCGGTCGGCCCAGCATCGCGAGCACGCGAGCTTGTTTCGAGCCCGCCCGACTTTGGGGCCGCGAGCCAGCTTTGGTCTTCGCGCTACCCGGATGATGCTTCGTACGAACGGACTTCTGGGTTGCAACGGAAATCTGCTTGCGGGAGGCGACGGCCTTAGCTGCAGGGGTTTCAACTTCGCCGTGGGCGGGAGCCGGGGAACGCTTGTCTCCTTGGGAGCACCAACCGCCTCACCCACGACCTCGATCGCTTCGAGGCCGTTTTTGGTGATGCGGAGCGCCATCGGCCCACTTTCGTCATCGCGCCGCCAGACCGGGAGCGAACCCGCGGCGCGGACCTCCTCCAGCAGACCGGCGCGGATCAGCTTATCGACAGCCTTTCGGGCGGCTTCGCCTTTGATGTTCGCCGGCAGGTCAACTCCGCGATCGTCGCGCCGCGAAGCCGCGGACAGAATGATGAGTTGCGTATCGGTGAGTCTTGGCATCGGGATCCTCCAATGGGTTGCGGCGGCGTCGTTGCCGCCACCACCACGGCCCCACCTCGGCCATGCAGCCGGCGGGGCAGGATCCCGAGGCGCGCCTGGGGCCCGGAACGGTCACACTACCGCTCCGTTCACGGACGAATGCCAGTCCTTTCTGGATAATGTTATTGCCGGTTTCAGGCCGACGGACGGCGCGCATCCTTTGCCTAAGGCTACTCATGCTTTTGCTACTGGTGTCCGGGTCGAAGTCGCCGCTAATCGAGCGGCTTCAATACCAACAGTCGGCACACCTCAGCAGCAAGAGAAGCGCAACGCAAAACACACCTTTTTCGACAGCATCGACCCAAACCGGAAGTCCGAGACGCTGGCACCGCCTGTTAGCGAATGGCGGTGATCACGAATGCTCGGATGCGACCTTGATGGCGCCACTTCCAAATCGAAGCGCAAGAGCTTCAGCCGCCTGTTTTGTCGCGTTTTCCAGGCGGGATGCATCGCGGGCCTGACGCTCACGATACTGCTTGCGCGCGCACCGGTGGGCATTCGCTTGAATGAACATCTGGCGCACGAAGATGGTTGCGGTAACACACCTCACCGTTCCGGCTTCGGCTTCCACTCGCTCGCCAGCTTCTGCGCCTCCGCGATCTGCGCGGGCGTCATTCTCAGTTCCAGCGTAGTTCGCATGGCTCGCGCATCACTCTCTAGCTTCTGCGCTCCCTCGATGCGAGCAGCTCGCGTTTCCGATAAGCTGAGCCACATGTGCGCACGAACATCGTCCTCCAGGTACTCCGTGGCCTACGGCGTACATCTCACCGAGAACAAACTGCGCAACGCTGAGATCTTGGTCAGCGGCGCGCCGAACCCACTTAGCGGCCTCAGCGTAGTCCTGCGGCACAATCTCGCCGAGTTGGTACATGACACCGAGAACATACTGCGCCAGCCGGCTGCCTTGGTCAGCGTCTTGACGGAAACGCTGCATCTGCTTCGTAGGTTGATGCGCGGCCCTGTCCCGTGGAGCACTATCAGTGTCTGGTCCACAGGCAACAAGCCCCGGCAAACGATCCTAGCGCTAGCCAGGCAGACAGCGCAGCGCGAAAAGCCAGCAAGAACTGTGTCCCGTGCGCACTCGTGTGATACTCGCCATGATCCCGCAATGTTCCGAGCGGCCCTGGGAGACTTAGACATTTGCAGGGGCGTCCTCGCAAACGGCAAGCCAACCAGGGCCTAACCCTCAACATCGGAGAGCCGAATGCAAGGGCTGCTGAAGCATCTCCGAATGGGCCGCCTCTAGGCAAATATATTTGTCATCAAAAGATCAAAAGAAGAGAGCCCCGGTCCTGCGATACTCCAGGACAGCATACCGCTGATCAACGCCTGCCAAGTATTCGGACCAATGATTCCGTCCACGGTCACCGATGGAACCTCGAGCGATAGAGCATGCTGAAAGCCCCGCACCGTACTGTCCGTTTGCGGTCCAAAGATTCCGTCCACCTGAAGCCCCTTGCCGGGTTCACCTGCGCGAAACTGAAATTCCTCCTGGACCGCTCGGACGGCGTCGCCGGTACTGCCCTTTTTGACTTGAATGACAACAGCGGCCCATGTCTGCGGAGTGACTATCCCGACAGGAGACAATTCCACGCTCGATTGAAAGACTTTGACGGCGTGCTCAGTAGCTGGACCAAACACTCCGTCCACTGCGACGTAACGGCCTTGCGCTCGCAGAAGCCATTGCAGCGTTCGTACAGGATGACCTTGATTTCCTGTCTGGACCGAAGGCCACGGGCTGATTGTGCCGGGCACTTAATCCTCCTGCTTCGTTCGCTGGTCAGAATTGACCTAGAGTAGGAGAAGGCGCCCAATAAGTCGTCGCTTCCCAAGCGGAAGCTCCCCGCGCGATACAAAAGGCCAGTAACCGCGCCAAAAAGTTATAGTGATATAATTTCAACCTAACAGGACACTATATGCTTGATGTTGCGATTGCGAAAAATCCAGCGGCGGGTCAGCCGGGCAAGCCTCAACGCACCCTTAACCTCTGTCATGGCTACATCGAGGCGCATTCTTCTCTACACGGAGGCTTTGATGACTTTTCTCGCAATCGCTTTGGTGCTGACTGGCATCAATCTTACTTGTGTGGCGATCCTTGCGGCCCGTGCCGCGCGCCCGGATTAAGCCCTTGTTAAAGGTCGCGATCTATGTTGTCCGGCGTTGAGGCTTCTTTGATGTCCTGAACCGCAACCCCAGGGCGCTCCGAATCAGGCACCCCGCCCGAATTGGAGCGCCCTTCGTCTTTGGGCTCGTCAAGAGGGCCGGATGAATGATGCAGGGTCGCTTTTTTGATTTCGATGGCCTCACCGTATTCATGGGCCTGACTACCGCTCTCCTCCTCGCGCTCTGCTCACCATAGGGCCGCCAATCTTTTATCATCCGACCCTGCGGCGCCACCACGACGCAGCCCAGCAGACCGCGCCAGGAGGTCCGTTCGTTGCTGTTCTTCAGACGCACTTCCCCTTCCGCAAAGCCCGTCCCTAAGCCACGCGGTTGAGGCGGTCGCTTTAGGGCGTATACCCGAGTTCGCTCTCGCACAAGACACACTTACGAGAACTATACGGTCCCTTGAATGGAACCTCATTTTCAGTCACCTCATAGATGGCTCCGCACTTGCAGGTAAGCTGCTTCATCTCTGGAATATGGACCCGCGCCAGCCGGATTCGTATAGATTGCGAATTATTTTTTCCCGATCGCCGCTTGCACGATAAAGCTCGCGCTGAATTCGCCTTTCGCGCTGAGAGCCTCCAGATTGGCAAGGAAGCCTGTGCGGTGCTTCCTCGATCAGTTCCGAGATGAATGAACATTGGCCTCAATTGGACAATGAAAGCCATATCCAGCTTGGCGGAAACAATCACGTTGAGAGACGCCTTAGATTCTCACAAGCGATGGCGCCGAATTGAGAGTTGTTCCCGGCTAAACTTGTTGTTTGTTCACATGCGGTCCCCAGTCCGGTCGCACGTCAGCTCCGATCATACCGCAGCGCGTACAAACCCTCCGTCCGCACAGAAAGCGCACCGGGATATCGTCCGCAAGCCAGTTGGCGTTGATGGTCGAGCTGTGATGGCAGCGGCCCGATGCACAGTACACGAGCAGTTCCCGGCATCCATGGGAGCGAATGTGGCCCAACGTAATGGGCGCGATCGTCTCGCGTTTGCGGATGACCATGTTTAATCGCGCTCCTCAGCGGGACTTCCGATCGCCGTCGGACATTGCTCGACCAGCTACAACGAAGAGCACTCGTTCCTCCTCAACTCCGCGCACGTGGCGCCTCTCCATCATCCGCAAGCGCGCCCGGTCCTCGTCAATGTGGAGGCCGCTACACACGAAGCCGCCGAGGCTGCTGCGGTGCGTAAGTTCAAGCTCAGCGATGAGCAGCGCGCCTGGCTCGTGGGTCAAGGAGCGCAGGTAGCAGCTGCTACGCTTTTCGTGGTTAACCGTAAGCTAATTCTGTGGTCGCAATTTTAGAGTTTTCGGGCATCCTGTTTTCATGCTCGATGTTTTGGACCCCGTGTCGATCGCCGCGTTCAGCCTGCTATTGCTAGCCCTTTGCGCGCTCTTTCTCTTAATAAAGGTCGCGTAGGTCCTCAGCGTCCGGTGAACACGTCAAAATCGACGCCCTTTGCTCATCTCCGGGCCGCGATTCACGCGCCGCTGCCCGGCGTATGGCATAGTGCCTGCGGAACTCGTCACCCCCTTCCCGAACATCCCCACAGCGGCCGTGTGTGAAGCGGCTCACCTTGAGCTCCGGAAAGGGAATTTTTGTGATGGCCATCACATCGCGTGTGCAACGGCGAAGGTAGCCTCCTGCCCGTCAACTTGGACCGGAGGGAGAGTTCCAATGCGTCAGTTCAGCTTCCTCGCTATCACCACTTTCATCCTGGCCAGCTTCGGAGGGTGGATTGCCGCAACAAGTCAGGAGCGAGTTATCGCTCCGACGTATGGGGTCAGCATCAATCCAATGCAGGTGATGGCGGCCGCGCGCAATTTACCGACACAGCACGCTGTCGGTTACTCGCTGATCTACTGAACGATCTAAGTCTTCCTTACAAACAGAGATGCGACCGTCATGCTTACATGTCGGACCCAAAGAAAAAATAGCGTTCGAACAGAGGATGGAGATCATGTTTACCGATATTCGGCATTGGCTTGAGTACGACTCCGTGGCGCTCGCGGTACTTTTCATTGGCATTGGGATTGTGACATTGTTCGTGTTGAGCATCTGAAGATGTCGGCGGCGGACAGGCCACCAACTGCTGTCACAGTTTCTTAAGCAAGTCGGCGCTACAACGATGCTGGCAGGTTGTCGCGTAGGTCCTGCACAGCGGTACCGCGCAAACCCCCTGGCTGTCATAACGGCTGGGGGTTTGCTTTATCTGCCCAGATTTGGACGGCCCCGGCGTCACCTTTCCGCCACGCTACAGGAGTGGTCTAAGCCCGCAGCGTGCGTGAGAGGGGGCCTGTGTAATGGGGTGCGTACCATGACCGATCTCGTCTACGACGTTTTGCTGTTCTCCTCCATGTTGGCGCTTTTTACGGGGATCATGATCGCGGGCCGCGAAGCTCATCATGTAGACGGGTGAGATCGCTCGGTTCACAACCAGAGCGTCGGTAAACTGCTGCGCTCTTCGTGGGGTTAACCGTAAGTTAATTTTGCAGTAGCGATCTTGGAGTTTTCGGGCATCCTGTTTTGCATGCTCGACGTTCTGGACCCAGTGTGGATCGCCGCATTCAGCCTGCTGTTGATGGCCCTCGGCGCGGTCTTACTCGTGATGAAGGCCGACCTCCCTGGCGTGTAACGTTCGCTGCCCCGGTTGAGTCAATTGGAGAACCGCCCAGGTGCGGCGCGGACGTCGACCACACGCTCGATCTTCGCGTCGAAGTCGCACTCGGAGGTGCTAATGGTCCAAGCGCCAAACCCGTTCTGATACTTTATCTTGTCCCCGACGTACGTAATGATCTGTTTTCTGATCTTTCCACCGGAACCAATCAAGCTTCTGTTCGTGCCACCTGTCGATCCATTCGAAATTGTTTTTGGCCATTCGCTCGATCAACGGCGTGCATCTTACGGTCGCCGAGGCCCAGAGTTTTTCGGCGGAGCACCGCAGGTCTGTTGCGCATCGAGCGGCTTCTGCGGCCTCTTCCTTGGCTTTTTTCTCTGCGGCCTGTCGTTTTGCCTCCGCTTGAGCTGCCGATGTTTCAGGCGACGACACGGGAGCAACAGCAAAGGCTGTGACTGGAGGAGACGGGTCGGCGTCAGATTTCTTGGGGCTATTCAGCCCCGCAATAGCGAAAATTGCTGCCACGAGGGCCAAGAATGCCAGCGCCCTGAGGAGTGGAGACGCGCGGCGAATTCCAGGTGCCGAAATGAATGCCCGTTATCGGCGGGATATTGGGGATCGCCTTCTCGCTGGAGATTTTGAACGCGTCAAACGGCTTGGCTTATTCAACGGCGTTTGATGGACGAAGCACACCAAGTCACCGTCGCGGCAGCGTAACCCTGTGTGTACCGAAAATCAGATTCTGCAATATTGGTGATGAAGGCCACCAAGCACAGGTCGTGATGTGATGACGCCGAGGTGCTCATCGCGCGGGAAAATGGAGCATCTTTGTTGAGTGAGCGATGAATTCGCGACTCGCTATAGCTCTGGGCGCTCGCCGCATTGGATCAAGAGCAAGAACCCGAACGCGCCAGCGGTGAAGCGGGAAGCAGAGGAAGACCGGGGAAGATAGCCCAGAGCTTTTATTCCAGGCTAGGAACAACATTGCCCCTGCTTCGTTGTAGGTGCAGGGTGGCGCCCGGATCTCCGTCTGCTCGTCACTCAGAAAGCGCCCGAGGCCGCCCCCGCCAGCGGGCGCTTTTTCGTTTGACTGTGCTGGCACTGTCGCCAAGGCAAAACGCAGCGCATGCGGAGTTTCGGCTCCCTTTGGCGAACTGATTGCGCCGTGCAAACGGGAACCAGGAACGCTCGGTATTTTGTTGGCCACGGCGACAGGCGTGCACGCTTCAGGCTCCCATGCTTTCGCGTCGAACGAAAGTACGGCTGAGCGGCCGGTAGCTTAATGGTTGTCCGCGAAGTCGAGGACCTTCCCGCCCCGTGACCATGGGCCATATTCGGTCCCACGGATGCCATGACCTGCTTGTCTACTGCAACGCAATCAATTGCAGCCACGGCGTTACGATGAACGCCGATCGCTAGCCCGACGACGGACAGGCCCCCCCAAACCCATCTTCGATGCAGGCTCGGCGACTGGGTTTGATGGCGAATGCTCCTCATACGTTATTTCACCGGAGGCGCATCCCGGTCGCGCGCATCAGCTCTGCGAATGACTAAAGGGTTTAAACGTGCCGAAAATCTTCGGTTGACCATCAGAAAGGAATTTTTCTGAGACGGAGCACTCGCTTAGAAAGTTTGGTCCAGTCTGGGTTCACTAAGAATGACCAAGCGTCACGAGAGAACTCAGCATGACTGATCTGCGTTATGCCGCGACGCTAATGGCTGTTGTTGCACTGCTCCTTACCGCCCATACAGGCGTTTGGGCACAGGGGCCCAACAAAAAGCGGACCGACACGTTCGAACAGCGTTTCCCGCCCGACCAGGCGCCATGATCCGCCTTGGGCCCCCCAACCGAGCGTCCAAATCCCCATAGGTGCTCGCGGCGCGGCCGTCAGCTTGCGCCACTGCCGCAGCACTAGCTCCCGACGCGATTTCGTGCCTTGGCGCTTTTCGGCCGCCGGCCATCGGAGCGCGTGGTTAGATCATCGTTGCCGGCGGCCGAAAACCTGCACAGGAGAAGACATCCAGCTGGGCTAGTTGGTGGTGGGACATCAGTCAATCAGCCGCGGCGCGGTTATTTGCCGAATGAGGATCAACCGAGCCCATCGTCAGGATGGTAGGGCTTGGCACAAAACTACTTCAAATCCCACGGTGTAAACGTTTCCGTTCCAGCTGCAACATCCAATCGACTGCGCGCAATATATCCTGTTTGCCACTCCTTGTGGCTTGAAACCAGGCCCTACCGAGAAGAACGCGCGCTTTGTGAGCAAAAACTACTTGTGAAGTTTGCTCGCTCAATATCTGGATTTCGGTCAACAAACGTTCTCGTTGCAACGCGGCTTCGTGTTGACCCAATCTCCTTTGCTTGCGTCGCGCGGACAAAGATGCAGCCTTACGTCCACCCATAGCTTTACCAATGCTTTTGATACCGTGAGGTATAACGAAAGCTGGGCGCTCAGGCTTCGACTTTAGTATTAAGACCAAATCACTAGGACATTTCGATTATACGACGTTTATATTGGCTTGACGAAGGGTAAGAGGTATGTGGGCACCACGTGCCGCGAAGCGAATGAAGCCTTGAAAATAAAGCCTAAGAAATAGGAGGGAACAACTATGGCTGGCCCGCAAGTTCCGAAGGATTTCCGGACGGTGATCGTCGCCGCGTCCGTGGGAAACGTCATCGAGTGGTACGACTTCTATATCTTCGGCAGCTTGGCCGCGGTGTTGTCGGTCAAGTTCTTCGAACAATCCCACCCGGTCGCGGCACTGCTGAGCACCATTGCGCTGTTCACCGCCGGATTTCTGATCCGTCCGCTAGGGGCATTCCTGTTCGGATGGATGGGCGACCGCATTGGCCGCAAATACACGTTCCTCCTGACCCTCAGCGGAATGGGGCTGGGCACGGGGGCGATCGGGTTGATCCCGACCTACGAGGCGATCGGTCTGAGCGCCGCGTTCATCCTCTTTGGTCTGCGGATGATCCAGGGCCTCTGCCTGGGCGGCGAGTATGGCGGCGCCATCACCTACGTCGCCGAGCACGTGGCAGACGAACACCGCGGCTACTACACCGGCTGGCTGCAGACCTCTCCGACCCTCGGGATCGTGGTGTCGCTGGCCGTGATCATCGCGACACGCACGTATTTCGGCAATGATGTGTTCAACGCGTGGGCGTGGCGAATTCCGTTCCTGATCTCCTTCCTGCTGGTGGCAATCGCCATTTACATCCGGCTGCAACTGCGGGAGACGCCGATCTTCGAGGAGATTCGGGCCAAGGGGCAAATGACCAAGAACCCTTGGAAGGAGGCGTTCCTCAGCTCGAATATCAAATACATCCTGATCGCCACGGTCGTGCTGATCGGACAGGGAGTGGTCTGGTACAGCGGCCAGTTCTGGGCATTGTACTTCCTGCAGCAGGTTTCCAAGATCGACCCATTACACTCGGCCTACATCGTGGGAGCCGCGCTTCTCCTTGCAACCCCGAGCTTGATCTTTTTTGGCTGGCTATCCGACAAGATCGGCCGCAAGCCGGTGATCTTGGGAGGCATGTTGCTCGCAGCGATCACCTACTATCCGCTGTATGTCTGGCTGGGAACGGTCACGCAGCCAGGCAACATCAACTATCCGATCGCGATCTTCATCATCTTCATCCTCGTTTGCTACGTCGGCATGGTGTATGGGCCGGTCGGGGCGTTCTTGGCGGAATTCTTCCCTGGCAGGATTCGCTACACGTCGGTGTCGGTGCCGTATCACATCGGCAACGGCTGGGGTGGCGGATTGGTGCCGTTCATCACCTCGGCGGCTTTCGCGGCCACCGGCAGCATCGGCTACGCGCTGCTCTACCCGATCTTGGTACCGGCGGTGTGTTTCATCCTCAGCGTCTTCCTGATGCCGGAGACCCGTAAAATAAGCATCTGGAAACCGGCAGAGGTCAGAGCATAACAAGGCAGGTCACGGGCGGGGCCCAAATGCGCCAGGCGCGAAGATTGCGGACCCAGTACATGCCAAAAGTACAATTGTGGCCTGTAGACTAGGTGTTCGGTCCCGGAGAGTTGTGGCGCTATTCTGACACGTGAGGGGCTGAACGATCGCGAAAACGAGATGATGACCAGAGCTGATTATTGCCGCAGCAAGGCGGCAGAGTGCGAGGCATTAGCCCAGCAAATCTCCGATCTCGAGAAGAAGCAGTTGTGCCGAGGTCTTGCGAACGGATGGAGAGAAATCGCCGAAGAAATTGAGCGGTTAAGCAGACGTGCTCAAACAGTCCTATCCGAGAACAAACGCAAGCTGTCCAGCTTTTTCAACATGAGCGGCACGCGGGAACCTTGAGTGCGATGAGAAAGGTCTGGCTTGATCCAGCCTCGTTGTTTCAAGAGGAGTAGCGAGGAAATGACGCATGCGATTATTCGAGGGAAGAATGGTCGTCGCCATGAGGTAGATTTTGGCGATGTGCCGGTCCGAGTCGAAGTGCATGCCAGCGAGGAAACCGTCGAGAATCTTTGTTGAGGCAGATTTTGAGACGCATGCGGAAGAGCGACGGCGGTTTGCTATACTCAACATCCCACGCCATCTTTTTAGCGAAGCTACAGGTGAAGCGGCGCGGCGCGCTTCAATAAAAGAGCGCTGATGTTCCGGCTTTTCTGGACACAAAAATCAGTTATCTGGCCTGTCCATGGCGAATTCGTAAATTACGCTGCGATCGGCGTCTGGAACAGACCGCGGCAATGGTGCCGCCAAGCGTAGTGGTCAAGGACGGCATGGGCGGGCGGCGGTTGGCCAGATTGTTCTCCCGGAGTGCTGCCACTGAGCGACTGGTGAACGCGATTTTCGTTGTAATAATTTCTGAACTCTTCCAGCTTTCACCTTGTCCCTGCTCAAAAATATATCCTTGGGGAGATGGTTCTCCAATGAAGCACGTAGCTGACGATTTTGCATCGGTCCAATAGAACAATCCGGCAGTGTCAGGACCGGAGCGCGTGGAGCGGCTGCTCGGCGCGATTGCATCGAGAGGATTAGTCGCAGGTCGAAACCAGCTTTCACGCCGGACCGGGCGCCTGTTGTCGTCAAGATGGCAGCTTAGGCGGCGCGGCGTTCGTAGCGATGATGCAGTCCTCCGACCTCGGGGAACGCGATGATCTTGCCGGCAGCAGGTTGCTGTACTGGCCGGGTGTACGGACAATCCTTGTCGAGCGAAAGATGCGTCCTGATCTGGCGATAATACTGGAAATATGATGACAGCACTTCGCGCAGGTGACACTCGTCGAAGATGATGATGTGATTGAGACATTCACACCGGATCGAGCCAATGACGCGCTCGACGTAGGGATTCTGCCAGGGTGATCGCGCGGCAGTGACGACCTCCTTGATTGCCATCGCCTCGACGCGTCGCGGAAGGTCTGGCCATATGATGCGTCTCGGTCCCGCAGCAGATAGCGCGGTGCCGTGTCCCAAGGAAACGCCTCAGTCAATTGGCGTGCCAGCCAGACTTGCGTTGGATTTTGGGTGACCTCGAAGTGGATGATCCTTCTGCGGTCGTGACCAAGAACAATCAGAGCGTAGAGAAGCCGGAATGTCGCGGTGGCGACGACGAACATATCGACCGTGGCCATATTGCGCATGTGGTTGTGCAGGAAGCTGCGCCATGTGGAGAGGGGACCTTGGGTCGCCACGGCATGTATCTCCCAACGGTGGCTTGGCTGACATCAATACCGAGCATGAGCAGTTCGCCGTGAATGCGAGGCGCCCCCCAGATGGGGTTGGCCATGCTCATCTGGCGGATCAGTTGCCGGATCTCTGCGCTCGTCTTTGGCCGGCCAATCGGACGCGATCTTGATCGCCACCGCCAATAGAGCCGGAAACCCGTGCGTTGCCATTGGACAACCGTTGCCGGCTTCACCAGCACCATCGCGTGCAAAGCCCGCGGCCAGATCCGATATAGCCACACCCACAGGAGCCGGTCTGCGCAGAAGAGCCGAAGCCGACCGGAGCGTTGCCGCCGCAGGATGGCCTGCCCCCGGTTTGGATGACACCTGCTTAAGCTAGTCCAGCCTGCCTCTCGAACTCCATGGGGCTCCGATCTCCGATTGTAGAGTGCCTGCGCTTCGGATTGTAGAACCGCTCGATGTAGTCGAACACATCTGCCTTGGCCTCATCGCGCGTGCGATACAGCTTGCGCGCTGTGCGCTCGGTCTTCAACGACGAGAAGAAGCTCTCCATTGCGGCGTTGTCCCAGACATTGCCCGAACGGCTCATCGAACAGACGAGGCCATGGTCGGCCATCAACCGCTGGAACTGCTCGCTGGCGTATTGACTGCCGCGATCAGAGTGATGCAGCAGCGCATCCGGCTTGCCCCGGCGCCAGATCGCCATCACCAGGGCGTCTGTGACAAGCTGTGCTGTCATTGCTGCGCTCATCGACCACCCGACAACGCGGCGAGAGAAGAGATCGACGACGGCAGCTACATACAGCCAGCCTTGCGCTGTCCAGATATAGGTGAAGTCAGCGATCCATTTGCGGTTTGGTGCGGGCGCTTCGAAGCTGCGGTCGAGCACGTTTGGTGCGACGGCGTCAGCCTGCCGCTCACCCAGATCGGGCGGCAGGCGGCGCCGTCGCGGACGCGCTTTAAGCGCCTGTAGCCGCATCAACCGCTCGATCCGATGCCGCCCGCAAGATACCCCTTCGGCCAACAGGTCGTGCCACACCCGCCTGGCGCCGTAGGTTCGATCGCTCGCAAGGAAGCTGGCACGAACCTTCGCACCAAGCTCCTCATCGCTGCGGCTGCGCTGACTGCGTGGCCGCGTCAGCCAAGCATAGAAGCCGCCTCGCGAGACACCGAGCGCCTCGCACAACCAACCCGCAGGCCAGATCCCCCGGTGCTTCACGAACTTCACGTCGATTCCTTCGCGAAGTAGGCCGCGGCTTTTTTTAGGATGTCTCGCTCCGCCTTCAGTTTCGTGACCTCTCGCTTGAGACGGGCGATCTCAAGCTGCTCCGGCTTCATCTGGCCGTGCCCAGGAAAGGCGTATTGCGGATCGTCGGCGAACTTCTTCACCCAATCGCGCAACTGCGACGTATGCACGCCGAGGTCTTGCGATGCCTGCACATAGGACACGCCGCGATCCTTGATCAGGCGCACCGCCTCAAACTTGAACTCGCGAGTAAACTTCCGTCTCTCCATGACCCACCTCCAGCTCCATCAAAGCACCTAACTCGGTGTCTGCGGAACCGGGTGCAGGCCATGTCGTTCCCGCCGACGACAAAGAGAACGCTCGGTTGATTGTATCCCAAATTGTCCTTGATACGTTCGAGGCACTGAAAATGACTTACCCCAAAACGAACGCGAAACGCCGGCAGGAATTGCAGTTGATGCGCAAACGGCTCACGACGTGAAATCGCGAATTTGATGGTTGGCCCAGTCTCGCTGCCTCTGGCGGCGTCCGATTCAATTGTCGAGAAGCCAGTGCTGGGCAGTCCTTTGTTGGACTCCATTTACGAAGCTTCGCTTTGCCCTGCCTAGCGTTCGAACACGTAACGGCCTAGCGCCGGGTCAAGCGGTGGATAGCCCTTACCGGGCGCCCCGAGCGGGGGCGGCGCGGCACGCCCGGTGGATTTGCTCTCCAGCCACTCGGCCCAGACTGGCCACCATGAACCCTCGGTACTGGGATTGCTCAGATACCAAGTGTCAGGATCGACATACGTCTCGCCTGATGAACGGTGAGGGAACCGGAAGTGCCGATGCCTGTGGCCAGGCTCGCTCACGATGCCCGCATTGTGGCCGCCGCTGGTCAGGACGAAGGTGACGTCCGTGTCGCTCACGAGGTTGATCTTGTAGACCGAGCGCCATGGTGCGACGTGGTCAGTTTCCGTCGTTACCGCAAATATCGGTGCGCGGATGTCGCTCAGCACGACCGGTCGGCCGTCCACCTGATACCGCCCTTCGAACAGGTCGTTGTTGAGGAAGAGGCGGCGCAGATACTCGCTATGCATGCGGTAGGGCATGCGCGTTGTATCGGCGTTCCACGCCATAAGGTCGGTGTCGATGATGATCGAGTGCTGGCCCATCAGGTATTCCTGCACCATGCGCGACCAGATGAGGTCGTTGGATCGCAGGATCTGGAACACACCGGCCATCTGCTTGGTATCGAGATAACCCTGGTCCCACATGATATCTTCGAGATAGTTGAGCTGGCTGTCGTCGATGAACAGCATCAGCTCGCCCGCTTCGGTGAAGTCGGTCTGCGCGGCCAGGAGCGTTACCGAATTGAGCGCGTCGTCACCCTCCCTCGCCAGGAAAACCGCAACGATCGCCAGCAGCGTGTCTCCCAGGCAGTAGCCGAGCGCGTTCACCTTGCGCTCCGGCACGATCGTCCGTACCGCTTTCAGCGCGTCGAGAACGCCGAGACGCAGATAATCATCCATGCCGAGGTCACGATCTTCGGCTGTCGGATTGTGCCAGGAGATCATAAAAACCGTGTGACCGCGCCCGACCAAGTAGTTCACCAACGAATTGGCGGGTGAAAGATCGAGAATGTAATACTTCATGATCCAAGCCGGCACGATAAGGATCGGCTCGCCATAGGCTTGGTTCGTCGTCGGCGCATACTGGATCAGCTCGATCAGCCGGTTGCGGTAGACCACCTGGCCCTTTGTGACGGCAACGTTCTGGCCCGGCTGGAACGCCTCGGCTCCAAGCGGCGGTTTGCCACCCGCCGCGCGCTCCCAATCCGCGAAGAAATTCATGACGCCGCGGACGAGGTTCCGCCCACCTTCGCGGAAGGTCGTCTCGAGAACTTCCGGATTTGTCGCGATGAAATTGACCGGTGAGACGGCGTCGAGCAGTTGTCTCGTGACGAACGAAACGACTTGCTCATGGTGGGCCGACACACCGCCGATGCCGGTCGTCGCATTGTGCCACCATTGTTGATTCAAGAGAAATGCCTGGTGGACCACGTTGAAAGGCCAGCGCTGCCACGCCTCGGTACGGAAGCGGTGATCCTGCGGCAGTGGTTCGATGCAGCACGGACAAGCGGGGTCGCTGCAGGCGTGCGCCGCATAGGTCGCCAAACGAACCGCCTTGCGCACGGCCTTCTCCAGCAGCAGCTGCCATTTGCCGGGCGACGTCGCGAGATGGAACGCCCAGTCCGCGTACGCGAGGCCGAGGCTGGCCGGCGAAACGCCGGCCGTGAACCGGCCCATGACGGCATGAAACAACCGGTCGCCGCTGGTCGGCGGATCGACCTCGGCGCGTGCGACGGGCACCTACGCCGCAGGCGTCGTAGTCGTCATGGATCGCTGGCCGGCTGCGGGCTGCAGACCGAGCTGTGAAAACCGAAAACCGCCCCCAGTTCCGCAGCACATCGGTAGTCGCTTGGGTCCACCAGGACAGGGGCCATCCCGCAAATTCAGCCGATTTATTCGATTGCACCTCCCGCGATGCTTGCCCCGATATTGGCCCGACCGCGCGTTGAACCGATGCAGCGGACGGTAGTGCCTTGATGGTTCCTGTCTTCATGTCGGAATAACCTCCGACCGTTTCGAACTGGCGACGGCTGCGGCGTCGGCGGCACCGATGTTCAGACCGGTCAGCGCCGCCGCGAAGACCATCGCGGAAACTCGTAACGCTAAGTTCGCGCATTTCATCAACCTTCTCTTTCTCCGGACGTAGCCGGTGTGGATCTTGTTCAGCGCCCACGCAAGCGCGCCTATTATCTTGGTGGCCGGAGACTAATTCGCGTCCATGTCGTAATCGGTGGTCCTGCAGCAATATTTCAGAGCAAGCAGCAGAAAGTTCACGCCACTTACGCAAGCCATGGCTCTGTCGAACGATTTAGGTGCGTAAAATATCCGATGCTGCTGCCGGCTAGATCGATGGCACAGACTGATTTTCATCGCGTAGGAGTCTAATTAACCGGGATCCGAGTGGTGGATCAAATTAGGCCACCAATTTCGGAAGCGCGGCGCTTTCGGTCGTCATGAAGCCCGATTCGTCTCGCTTTCCAAAACCGAGCGGGGGCATCGGCACGGTCGTCTCGCGCTGCGATATGGACGGCCGATTGAGCAGCAAATGGTAGACCGCAACATAATCCGTGGCCATGCGCACGGAGGAAAATCGTTGTTCGAACCGTCTCCGAACGGCGCGGCGATCGAGCTCTATCACCCGCGGCAGCATCATCACCGCCTCATCCATGGTGTCGACGATGGCGCCCGTGACGCCCTGGTCGATGATTTCCGAAACGGAACCATGGCGGAATGCAAGGACGGGTGTGCCGTACGCCATTGCTTCGATCATCACCAAGCCGAACGGCTCCGGCCAATCGATCGGGAACAAAAGCGCCTGCGCCTCGCCCAGGAACTCTGGCAGCGATCGTTGCCCCCTCCGATCGACCCAGCATCGTCGGCACGCGAGCTTGTTTCGAGCCCGGCCGACTTTGCGGCCGCGAGCCAGCTTTGGTCTTCGCCCTACTCGGATGATGCTTCGTGCGAGAGGCGACGGCCTTAGCTGCAGGGGTTTCGACTTCGCCGCGGGCGGGAGCCGGGCGAGCGTGGCGGCGCCCGGTGTTGCAGACAGCGCTTGGTGGCGCATGGACTCCGGTGCAAGTGGCAGCCATCCTCCAGCGTGCGAGATGGCGACGATGAAGGGCGCGGAGCGGGGGGAATGATGACCATGCCGACAGCGCCGCAGCACGGTGATTTCGTGCCCGTCCGCACCCGACGCTGGCTCGTGGAGGGTGAGGGCTCCGCCGGTGATCCGCGCCTGCGGTATTAAAGATGCGGAAAGGTAGGCTCTCCGTCGCGACCGCGATGTGATGGCCACGACAAAAGGGAGCCTTCACCGCTTTCGGTGATGCCGCGTGCAACCCTGCGAGCATGGATGAATGAGAATTCCCAAATCTGAGGAAGCGTACTCTGAGATTTTGCTACGCGCTACGAGCGAAGATGGAGCACATGGTAGTATCGGCAACGACAGGCTTAGGCGAAGGAAGCGTAGCTCGGGTGATCACGATGAACAGCGCAGTCAAGCGCGGCGAACTCATAAAGCATTTGGAGGAGGCTCTGGCGATTGCTGACGAGCTAGAGGATGGAGCGACAGGGTATCTGATTGAGACAGCGCTGGACGAGGCGAGAGCCCAACAGTTTCGGCTTCCCACTCCCAGCTAGCTTCGCGCTGCTCCTTTGGCATGATCTACAGATGGTCAGCATTGATGAAGAGCTAGCCGCAGCGGAGCAGACCCAGGCGGCGCTATCGGCATCGTCGCCTGATGTGGCAACGCTACGCAACGCCAAGGACATTGCAATACGCGAAATCACGATCTTTCCAAGCGATGGGCCTCTCAATGATGCGAGGTATAGAGTTGGAATTGTTCTCTCGTTTGTAATCCATGCGCTGAAAGCAGGCACGCTTACGCAAGAAAAGATCGCTGAGGCTAAAGGTGCAATCGAAGCTTGGATGAACCTCTTAAAGGCCAAGCCCGACGCACAGCCGCTACCTGCGACGGACGCTTGAACAATCGGCAGGGGCCACCCATGGTTAAAGAGAAATGACAATGGATGCGAAGGGCTTTTTCAGTCAGGTGATCGATAAGAACTATAAGGAATGGAAGGCTGACCCTGATGACTTTACAAAATATTGGAATGCCGCCGTATCGATGAATACAGCCGCAGAATTTTTAGCCCTTCATCGGGGCGGTTATCCCGAACTAACCCGCACGGAAGTCGATGTAAAAGTTGCGGCCATTCGCAGCGAATATCCCGAGCTTAAATCAAAAACTTACCGCATCATCGACCAGCATAGCGCCAGAAGACCCAAATTCGTGGCAGCTCACGCCGTCCATGCCAGACCCAAGAGATACCCTGGATCGCGCATTTGCGAGGCTCAGTAGTATGCCGGAATTCAAATGAGCTAATGGATAGGCTCAGTGTGTAATCACAACCTCTATATCGCTCACCACACCGTTCGCGGGGCACGCTTTCGATGCCTGTGGCTGGGTTTGATTGCCGGTTTCCCAAGGTCTGCGTGGCGGCTGACGCTCTCCTGATGGTTGTGCCGTTACCTTTTCCCACCATTCTGCGGAATACTTGGCTGTCATGGACAGCTACCCCCCACTCGCTACATGCCGATAACCCAAACTGGATCGACGCCGTGGCAACACTATGCACATTTCACTGGCACCTTCCATGAATTATTGGAACTCTTTGCCTCATTCGGCTTGGGGGCTCAGGTCGCGCAAGGCGAGAGACACCAGCCGGCAGCGATAAACCGCCGTGTTGTCTCCCCGGCACTCAGCGCGAGCGGCAGGAGGGTGGCCCGACAGTGTTCCCAGCTCGGGAAGCGTGCGTAAATCACACGCGCAATTCGTGGCGATCAGGAATATAATGGCGGCTCGCGCGTGCGCAAGCACAAACGCCCGCTGTTGTTTCTACGAAAGTCTGCGCAAAGATTATCCAGCCGAAATTGAATGTGTGCATCGCACGAACACCGGAATTGTCACGGCGACGCGAAAATCTCAGTTGGAGCTATCACGCGACTTGATAACGACGTGCGTTGCAGAAAAGGCCAGCTGAAAGAGGATCAATGCCATGGAACGCGAACTCGACCAGACTGACGAAGCGAGCTTCAGCTACGAGGTCTCCGACGAGGTGCTGGAGGCGGCCGCAAAGGAAGATTGCGCGTCCGGCAGGCTGATGCTGAGTGCGACTTCTTGGGGCTGCCCGTGTTGATGGCTGACTAACCTGGGTGGCGCTCTCTGTCGCTGACTTCGTGCTGCTGACCGGCTGGCGCGCTGGTGACCTCCCTGATGGTGGCTCTTAAAGCGCCCCCGCCTACGCCTTTGTAAGTTCGCTTTCCCGCGCGACGCGCTCGTGCGGCTCATTTGCGCTTCGGATGCGATATTCGCATTCGCCATCGCTTGGAAGTTGCCTGACGACTTCGTAGATGCCGCCCGGCACATTCAGAACTCGGTGCCGGCTTGAGGGAGACAACGTCTCCGATGTTGAACTTATGAGATGGCATCTTGCGTATCGCCCTGCGTTTATGGCCCTGTCGATGCTCCTGCGGGTACTTTATGAACCATATGGTGACTTTCGTAGTCGTAACCGCAGGGGTGGTCCTCGCAACCTGGTCGATATCAGAGGCAAAGTGTTACGAAAAGCGCGGGACTGATTGTGTGTCGTCGGCTGAGTCTTCGGGGTGGGATTCCACCTGCCAATTCAAATGCAAAGTTGCAGTACATTTCGGCAAACGCACCACCATGATTTTCAAGAAGCGTCGGTGGCAACGGGCCATTAACGAGTGATAATGATGCAGCGGGCGCGCCTGGGCAATTTCGTTAGCAGTCTCAGCGCTCCTATCATGCGACGTTCCACCGCTCGACTCTGCCTAGGCTCGCCCGTAAGTACCAGAAATGTCGTTGCGTTCGCGTACCCGAAGGCCGGCTAAAACCAAAAGCTGGCGTGTCACCCTCATCCGAAGCCGCGGGCAAGTTCTCGGTGACGTAGAAGCCCCGGACCGGCAGGCCGCCGAGGCCGCTGCCGTGAAGCGATTCGCTCTGAGCCCCGAGGATCGTAACCGGATCGTTGTTCAGGAGCCCGGCTAAAGCACCTTTGGCAGATCGGGACAAATCAAGTCGCAGCGATCGTGCATTTGGTGGGCGTCCCGCTTGGGACAATCGCCGTTAAGCTGTTCCTTCCATTTCATCATATTGGCCTTGCGCCTGCTTCTCGATTAGTCTCTGGACCCGATACCGGCCCTTGCGCCCACACCGCGAGCACTCCACGCGCAGCGCGTCGAGCTTGCCCTCGACGCACCATGACAGCAATCGAATACCTTGATCGCCCACCGCCCGGCTGGTTTGCGCTCGACGTGATGCGAAACGAAGTGCGCAAGTGGAATTGGGTCGCACTGATGGTCGATGTGCATCCCGACGATCTTAAAACTTGCACCTGCGATTTCCCGGCATGTTCTATGTCCACCCCAAGGACTATCGCCCCGGGAACCGCACGGCATGCCAACGCTGGGTTCGCATCCCTGGCAAGCACAGCAACAAGGATGCCGCCTGGGATGCTCTTGATGACATGATGGCCACGCGGCATTGAGCGCGGCTTGCATAGAAACCTGCAAAGACCTCGCGGAGAAGCCGCTCGGCTCATCACCGGCGGCTTTTTATTGACGGCGCCGCGCGCGCCTTGCGTGCCCATGAGGGCGGCTGCCATTCCGGGCAATGGCCGATGCTGATCGCCCTATAGGTCCCGGACGTCCGCCGCGTTGGCTCAAGAGCAAAAACCCGAATGCGCCAGCGATGAAGCGGGAAGCCGAAGAGGATTGGGGACGCGCTTAAGTCGGCATGCCCTTGAAGGGCCTGCGGTGTCTCAATCGGGATACACTTGCTGTTTTCTTGTAACCGGACCGCCCAGCGTCAAATCTGTACCACCTCGGCCTCATTCTCTGACAGTAAGGTTGTGGCAGCAGCTTTTCGGGGGGAAGAAGGCTGACACCCTTTGAGGGGAGCTGCTGGGCCCCGGAGATGGCCAATCTTCGGGGGCCTTCGTTCAGTCTTATGGTTGCCCCCCGATTCTTCAGCGAGGCGCCGTTGCTATGGCCTGGACTCCCCCCAGCAGCGCGGAACGAATATGCTGTACGAATCGTTCTAGATGATTGAGATGGAGATTGCGGATGCCCAGCTCACTGCAATATCCGTTGGAACGACATCGTGACTTGCAGCGGAGATGGCAACACCTGCTGCAACAAACTGTTACACCTACACCTGCACGAGTCGGTGCGCTCAATGGCAGTAATGCCATCGTCTCGCCGGTCGCAACCAGCCCGGTTGCGTATGTCGCCGGCAATACGATGACGCCGCGAGGTTCCAGACGAAGTAGGGTTTGTATAACTAGAGGAGGTGGGTATGGGTAAGTTTCTATTTTCGCTCGCATTCGCGACTGCGCTGCTTGCGCTTGCCTCTTCTGAGGCCTCGGCATTCGCATTCGTATGCCAGGCTGTCGGCGTGCGCTCCCGTGCTTGGGCACGCAGCTTCTATGTCGTCGAAGCCAAGCTGACGGCCTTGAACCGGTGCGCGCGTCGCAGCGGAATTTGCACCATCAGCTATTGCGTTCCAGGCTATTGATTTGCCCTCAAAATCCGAGCGGCCCCTCTATTAGCCAGCCATGTCTTTGCGTCCGCGGACCCTGCCGCCCGGCTTCATCGCCCCGTGCCTGCCCACATCAGCCCCGCAGCCGCCTTCCGGCGAGCACTGGGTGCACGAAATCAAGCACGACGGCTTCCGGGTAATCGCCCGCAGGACCGACAAGTGCGTCAGCTGTACAGTCGGCCGGGCAATGACCTGAGTGTCACGATGCCCGCGCGCCTTGGCCCGCAGAACGCAGAAGCCGTTCTCGGTATTGTGGTAGGTGACGCGCTCGACCAAGCCGGCCAACACTTCCTGAGTTGATGGTTCCGGTCGCGGCTTCATGGCGATTGTCACACATTATCGGTTTCGACGCTGCGCGCGACAATCCCATGGCATATTCACGATGTACCGAGCTCGGTTGCAGTCAGGAGTTCTTTGACTGTCGTGAACTGCCGCACGCGCTCTGCGGCTGCAATCGGACTTTCACGATGCAGTTCATCCTCTTCCGAAGCTTCGCCAGCTTTTTCGCTCTGCTCACGCTCAAGCCGCACGATGTGTGTGCGCATCTCTTCTGGCGTAAACATTCGCCTCACCTCGGAAATAAATCGAGACGAGCTGCTTCGCACTGCTCAATCCAAATTTCATGATGTTTGCGTGCACTCACAGGCTAGCCCTCCCTTCAATCATGTTGCTCTAAAACGGCTTTGTTGCCGACGCGTCACATCCGATGGTTTCACTTTCTCTTAGGCGCTGCGCATCGAGCAGCCGCGCCAGAAGCTTCACTAAACAGGCGGCGGGGAATGTTGATTATCGCAAAGCGGCGCCGCTCTTCCGTATGCGTCTCAAAGTCTGCCTCGACAAATATTTCGACCGTCTCTTCGCTGGCGTAGATTTCAACGCAGACCGGCGCATCGCCAAAATCCACTTCGTGTCGGCGACCATTCTTTCCCCGGATGATGGCGTGAGACATTTTTGTCCTGCTCCCGATAAATCAGAGTAGTCACAACCGCTTCGACGCCCAGATGAGACGGCCGACGATATTCATCTCCTCGGCATCGCGCTCGTAGGTCTGGTACTCGGGGTTGAGCGACTTGATGGTCACCTTGGGTGGCTCCGAGTGCGGCACATGCTCGACCCTTTTGGCAACGATACCCATGCTATCCCAGATCACGAATATCCCTGGCGGCACCGGTACGCGTTGGCTGGTGTCGATCATGATGCGGTCGCCAACTAATATGCGCCCCGTCAAAGTAGGTCCGCAAAAGACGCAATCTTCAGTTTGAAGCGATGATTATTCGCGAGACGGATCCACAGTATCCCGGGCGCGACCTCGATCGCCATTCCGGGCGCGGGCGGCCCCGGATGGGGAAAGACAAGCGCGGGTGGCGAAGTGATATCCTGCATCGCGGGATTTTGTTTGCGGCTTAGCAGCGTCGCAGTAACATAGCGGCGGATGTCGTTTTACTCCATCCGGAGCGCCGTTCTTCAATGCTTACTGCCCTCAGGCCGAAAAGACGAAATCCCCATGAATGGCTGGTTTTCTTACGGGTGTAGCGGGCCTCCCGCTACCACTGTTGTCAAGAAGGACTGCAGAAAGATCTTGCCCGTCATTGGCGCGCGCCCCCCCGGCCAATGAATGGCCAATGATTTAGGAGCACCAAACACGAACGAATTCATTCAAAACCTGCGCTAAGCGCCTGGGTTATCTTCACCGCTGTCACTCGGCACCTCGCTCATAACGGTCTGGTTGGAGGTTCGAGTCCTCAACCGGCGTTTCCTGTTCTCTGACGAATAGCCCGCAATTTGCGGGCATTTTCGCGGGTTCTCACGGGAAGCAAGAGTTTATCGTGCTCGTGGACGCTACGACAATTGCTGGCGTGACAATTGCTGACTCTTGAAACGTTTTTATCTCTGACATATTATTCAGTTAGCTTCGTGGTGCCTCCACCAAAACGACATTACAGCCGCGAAGTGCCAACTACAAACTCATGCAGTGCAGCAGCAAAGCACATTGCTATTCGATCACCTCGTCGGCGCGGCCAAGCAGCGAAAGTGGAAAAGTGAAGCCGAGCGCCTCGGCGGTCTTCAGGTTGATGATCAATTCGACTTTGGTAACCTGCTGGATCGGCAGGTCGGCGGGCTTCTCGCCTTTGAGGTTACGGCCGGTGTAGACGCCGGCCTCCTGAAACGCATCCGTAATGCTGCCTCCGTAGCTTATCAGGCCACCAGACGCGGCGAACTCGCGAAAATGGTAGACCGTGGGCACCGCGTAGCGGACTGAAAGTGCGGCGAGTTGTTCAAGTCGGCTACTGAAGAATGCATCGGTTCCAATCACGAGCCCGCCAACTAGCAATTGGATCAGGTTTGCGAAGACTACATCGAAGTCACGTTCGGTGCTGGCATTCAGTACATGGAGCTCCAGCCCGAGGCTTCGAGCCGCTGCTTGTGCATCTTCAATCGAGATCTTGGTGAGAATTGAACTGGTCGGGTTAATCAGTAACGCAATGGCGTTCGTCCCGGGTACCACTTCGTGCAGCAGTTCCACGCGCTTGGCCACTAATCCCACATTCAACGTGGTCACGCCCGTGAGATTGCCTCCCGGCCGGTTCAGGCTGGCGACCAGTCCAAGCTCGATCGGATCGCTCCCTACCCAGAAGATGATTGGAATTGTCGAGGTCGCCGCTTTTGCTGCAAGTGCCGCCGGAGTGCTGCCGGGCGCGGCAATCACGTTCACCCGGCGACGAACCAGATCGGCAGCCAGTGCCGGCAATCGATCATTGTGACCCCCAGCCCAGCGGTATTCGATCACGACATTCTGGCCGACGACATATCCTGCCTCTTTCAGTCCTCGCCCGAACGCGCGCATGCAACTCGCCCACAGCTCAAGCGATTCGCTGCCGAGCAACCCAATCACCGGCATTACCGGCTGCTGCGCACGCGCCCCAAGCGGCCACGCTGTTGCCGCACCGCCGAGAAAGCTAATGAATTCACGTCGCCGCATATCCTCACCCAACCTCAGCGGCCAGCATTGTATCGGCTCAGGCGAGTACTTTGATAGGGCTCAAACCGGGCATCAAAACCATTGCCGCAGTATCGTCGCGTAATGCACCATTGCGTTCTACTCTACGCCACCGCCTGCCTCGAATTCATCGGGAATGACGCCGGTCCGCACCAAGACTTCCGGCGGACCCCAGTCGCCTAGATCAGGATCGCCCGTCCGTGACCAAGCGATGACGCCGACGTGGGTCTGCGCGAGCCGCCCTGCCGATGTTCGGGCGGAAGCTGCGGAGGGACACGCTTTCGGCTCAACGGGGACAATGCCGCCATCTCTCTGCTCAAAAGCCTGCACGACATGAAGGGTATGTGAGGGCATGGTCGATCATCCTGCTCTTGCCCTTCAACAAGGATATCACATTCGTTTGAGGTACAAAGAACGTTTGCCAATCGCAAAGGTCGTATAAGATTGTCGATAATCTCGCCTCAAATGTGCACGGCAGCCAAAACTCAGACTTAGAAGATTTATTGCACAATGAAACCACTAGCGCACTTCCTTGATCTCCGCCGACTAACTTTCGTGTTTCGCCGGGGTATTGTTCTGCGAACGACAATGAGCCAATTCTTCTTTCACGTCACATCGAAGGGTGATTTTGTTCATGATTTTAAAGGTCGTGAACTCACAGATTTAGCTGCCGCACACCGGCATGCGATGCTGCTCATTCACAAGATGGTGCCCCTAAACGATATGGATTGGCGAGGCTGGTCTATCAATGTGACAGACGCAAGCAACCGGTCCGTGCTGAGTGTTTTGTTCCCACAGGGGTACTTTTCCCCGAAGGGAGAATGGCGCAAGACCACCAAATAGCGATAGAGTGGGTCGATGGTGCCCGGTCAAGTATAGGTTACCAATCGCCCAGAATCAGCGCTTCTTAAACGAAAATGACGTTTGCAACAGTTTCGAACAGGCAGAAGCTCGCTACACTTTTATGCTGACTGCAATGGAGGTCCTAATGAAGATCGTGTTTCGTTTTGGGTTGGTTGTGTCAGCCGCTGTAATCTCTGCGGGATCTTGGTTGGAGGCACAAGCCCAACAGCAGCCGCCACAATCACCGAACATGACGTTTTTTGTAACCAGCGCCGGACCGGGCAAAGGCGCAGATTCTCGGCGGCGTTGAGGGCGCGGACCGCCATTGCCAGACATTGGCGCAGGCGGTGGGTGCGGGTGGCAAGACTTGGCGTGCGTATCTCAGCACCCAGGGAGCAGCAGGCGCACAAGCCATTAACGCCCGCGATCGCATTGGACATGGCCCTTGGCAAAACTTCAAAGCCGATGTCGTTGCGCAAAGCGTGGATGACCTTCACAGCGACAACAACAAACTCGGCATGCAGGCTTCGCTGACCGAAAGGGGCACCATAATTCCTGGTGTTGGCTACGCGCCCAATCGTCACGACGTTCTCACTGGTTCGCAGACGGATGGAAGGGCATTTCCGCCGGGCGAGGACAGGACGTGCCGCAATTGGACTAGCAGCACTCAAGGCGCAGCGATGGTCGGACATGTTGATCGCAAGGGTCTGCGAGACGATTCGGCTTCACGGTCGTGGAATTCTTCGCATCCCTCCCGCGGACCGGATGGTGGTTGCAGCCAAGCCGATCTACGCAGCACTGGCGGCGACGGGCTATTCTATTGCTTCGCCGCTCAGTAAGGCGTTGTCGTAAGTTTTTACGACGACGCTGGAGAGGCGCTACGAATACCTGAGACTCGCCTTTGACGCTTCGATCAAAGAAACAAGGCGTGCGACAAGATCGGGATCGGAGTTTTCGTCCTCGTCGCATTCGACGAAGCGTCTGTTTAGTTCAATCATCACGCATACTCACCGTTCTATCCGCCGAATGTCGCGCAAGCGCCAACCCGGTATGCGCGCCGCCATCAATGCTTTGAGTAAACGAATGTGGTTCGGGACCCGAAGGTGCATCAGCTCATGCGCCGCCATAAAGTACTGAAATTTTGCCGGCTGATCCACAAGATCGGAAGCAAGCGTAATCGTCCGGTGATTGAGCAGGAGCCCAATTCAGTGTCGTCTTCTGCACCTGCACAAGCCGCGGAGTTACTTTGAGGCGGGCGGGCCCAAAACTGGACCTCAGAATCATAACTGTTACATTGGGCCGGTTCGCGGTGATCGCAAAATCCAACCCGCCCACGCGCCCTAGGCGGCGTGCGCGCTTGTCATGTCCAATACTCCGCAAATATGACTACCACGCTTGCAAGTAGCAGCCAGGAGACAATAAACCCCGCAAATATCGTCCAGGCGCGCGCATTCGTCATCGCTGAAACTCTTGCTGGCCTACTCACTGTCGCGTCGGCCTGCATTCCTTCCTTGCCGAGCTGCCCTCTTGCAGGTTCGATCAGTGCATTCGACGCGAGGGGCGATGCGACCGGACCTGCTCCATTGGTTGAAGCGATCTTACCTTTGGCTTCGGCGACTATCGGTGCTGGCCGTGCTTTCCGCTTCCGAGGGCGAGGGGGGCGTCTTTTTTTCATGGGCGACCTCCCGTAGTTGTGCCGTATCTAATCCTACTGTGGTTCAGGGCCTAGTGCGACGCACCGGAACCGACGTTTGTGCTCCACCTGGCCCGTGTGCCGCTGGCAGGACAAGAAACTCGCTGCAGCGATTCCTAGCATCGAAAGCAACATCGAGAATTGTACTGTCGGAACGCATGCAGTCCCGCCTGTTTCTCTCGTTTGCGGTCAAATTCGACCATACGGTTCTGGAAGTTGGCACGGGTTCAGGTTACCAGGCCGCAATACTGGCGCGTCTGGTGCGAAAGATTTGTACCGTTGAGATTATCCCGCCACTGGCCGAAGCCGCTGCGAAGTACTGAGGGATCTCGGCTATGACAATGTGAGTGTCAAGGTCGGCGACGGTTATCGCGGATGGCTGGAATGCGGTCCTTTCGACGCAATGATCGTGACAGCCGCACTGGGACATGCCCCGCCGCCGCTGATTGAGCAGCTCAAAGTGGGTGGCCGGCTCGTCTTGGGGTCTGCCCATGCGCCACAGCAGCTCACCGTTGTCGAAAAGATCGGACCGAGTGAGACGCGGATGCGCTCCATTATCCTCGTGCAATTCGTGCCCTTTACCCGCTCCCACAATTGAATGCCGACAACACCACGACTGCGGACTTCTCGTCCGGCAGCGCTAAGTGAGTGCAATTGATGCACACGGACCGGCGGATACGCCTTCCCTGGAACGGCCCCCGAACTGCTAGCCGAGTTGGTACACGAGCAGGTCGCCGTAATCGCCGCACCTGGTTCCAGCGATGGAGCGCCGCCTGCTTCCCCGACCTTCCCTTCAGTGTGAAGCGTATGGACTGACGGAATAGAATGCTTGCGCTACAGCGGAGGCAGAGACGCGCGCATCGAGGTCGAGGCCAGCCAGGACCAAGGGATTGAGATAGGCCGGACGTTTCGTCTGAACGTGGATCGGATCGAGTCGTCGAAGTCCTCGACCAGTGGTACGGTCAAGGGCGGCGACGGTGCCCTTTACAACCTCCGCCTCGACGAAAACCGAGCCGAGTGACATCTCAACATGTTCGCGAGTGGCGCCAGCTGTCGCGGTGGCGACGACGAACATGTCGACCGCAGCCATGTTGTGCATGTGGTTGTGCAGGAAGTTGCGCCAAGTTGGGGAGGGGACCTTGGGTCGCCACGGCATGTATCTCCCAACGGTGGCTTGGCTGACTTGAATACCGAGCATGAGCAGTTCGCCATGAATGCGAGGCGCCCCCCAGATGGGGTTGGCCATGCTCATCTGGCGGATCAGTTGCCGGATCTCTGTGCTCGTCTTTGGCCGGCCAATTTGGCGCGATCTTGATCGCCACCGCCAATAGAGCCGAAAACTCTTGCGTTGCCACTGGACAACCGTTGCCGGCTTCACCAGCACCATCGCGTGCAAAGCCCGCGGCCAGATCCGATATAGCCACACCCACAGGATCCGGTCTGCGCAGAAGAGCCGCAGCCGACCCGAGCGTTGCCGCCGCAGGACGGCCACTTGATGCCGAAGCGCGACAAGCTCAAGTTCCAGGGAAGCGCGGCTACGAAGTCGGAATGAGAGCAGGGATAGGAGGGCAGAAAGGTTCGTGATCATGCCCACGACGTTATGGCGGCGACGCAAAAATCTCTAGATTTTCTCTGCCGATTCGGAGTTTTGAGTAGGGAGAGGGCGTCTGTTCGCGAAGCGTTCAGTGATTGTCCGGTGATGCAGCAGTTTGGATTTCAGCCGCTGAACGGAGACCGCTATGCTTCCGTGACATGATCCTCGAAGGGCGCGTTTTATGCTGGAGCAGTTGTTTACGGCTGCCTTCTGGAAGGCTCAGTGGGCCGTTGTCGCGAGTGCACCATGGCTGATTGTCCCGCTGCTTCTAGTAGCTGGCTTTATAGGCTGGAGGTGGAAGGCATCGAACGATGATGGGGAAATTAGGGGATGCCGAGCCGAACGCGACGCCGCCCGAGGCCAGCTACAGCTTGCTCACGACAAGCACGGGGTGCTCGATGAAGAGATCGCTCGATTAAAGGCTCAAGTCTCCGAGCAAAACAAGATGATAAGCGAACTAAGAACTGAAGAGCCAGCTCGCTACCAGTTTGAGACGCTCAGCAGTAATAGCGCATTGATTGCCAATACCCTTTCAAATCTAACAACCAGCAGCGCGGCGTTAGGCACCACCCTTACGATATCGGGCGGTCGGTTTAAGGTTGTTGTTGAGGGCCTTTCAGACGCGACAAAGGGCTCTGAATGAGGGCTGCTCCGCTGAGACTTTCCTCGTTCTTCAATCCTTCCAGAAATGTTTGAAGCGGTCGGGAGCCAACTCCGTATACCGGACGGTGTGCTGAATGTTGCTGTGCCCGAGATACGCTTGCAGCGTCGCGGCCTCACTCTGATTGCAGCGGTCGCGTGATGTTGGTGCTGGCGTCGGACTTGACCCCACCCCCACCATGGACAGACGGGGGGTCTCGCGCGCGATCAAGCGTGCGCTAAAAATCTGTAGTACCAAAAAAAGGGTCCTTAACCTTTTGTTAGTTGTTGGCTCTGCCCGTGGCATTGCGGGTCGGATACCGTTGCGTCACGCTGCCCGAGTTGCTGGGCTGCACAACAAAACGTCAAGACTATCAAATCGGCGCAAAATCCAGGACCATGATCCGCTGGCGCCACGGCTCGACGGTCAGCCTTGAGGGGTTGGCCAGCCGCTCCCATATTTGATGCTCGCTCACATTGGGTGATCGGTGATTCCGGCGGTTCGCCGCCCACGGGAGCAATGTATGACCTTGGTTGCCGAATGGACTGCATTGGCGACGAAGACGCGCGACGCTGCCTTTGAGATTTTCTCATCCGCGGAGGTGCCGGTCAGCATCAAAGGCTATTCCGACGAAAAATTCCTCGCGCTCACCTTGCTGGCCAGAACCGTGTCGAACCTCAAGGGAGCCCTTTTGCTCTTGGAAGCAAAGCGCGTGGTCGAGGCGCGCACGATCACACGATGTTGTCTCGAAAATTTCTATTGGACCGTTGGCCTCGCCGAGAAGGGCGAAGAACTTCGTGCGCAAGATGCGCGATGACGAGTTGAGCCACCGTAAGGTGCAGGGCCAATCCATCTTTGCCACGCAAGTGCAACTCGAAGGAGATGTAAGGGAACGGCTGCGGACTTGGATGAAGGCCACGAACCGCCGCTTCGGCGAAGCCAAGAGCCTCAGCCCCAAGCATGTGGCCGCGATCCGGAAGGACTTTGAGAAGACGTATATCTTCTATGGTCAACTTTCGTCGGATTCAGCCCACCCTTCGGTTACGGCGCTAAATCGCTACGTTGTCCCCCATAAGGATGACGAGATAGGCGGTATAGATGTGGAGCCGGTGGTGAAGGACAAGGCGTCGGGAGGATATCCCGGCGGGTAAGGCTGGCAGCCAAAAGCCGGTGCGTGGGTCCCGGACCAAATCAGCCGGTCGGCCGTTTCCAATTCACCTTCACGCCCACGCATGGCTCTTGGCTCAATCAAAACACGTATTGTGGATAGCACAAAGGCGTCACAGGAGCCTCTACCCCTCTGCACGCGTCTGAGGTCTTTCTTGAATCGGTTCTTATGCGCGAGCACTAGCGCACTCTTCTTAATGATCGTTACCTTGTCAGTAAACTGCGTGATGTCTTGAGCACCATCCAGGCAAAGAAATCATTTTACAATTTATCGAAGCGGCAGCAACAAGTGCTCGAGAAGCCAGAACCTTTAGAGCATGGGCTTTGGATTCTGTCCGGATTTGCGGGTGAGTGGACCGGCGATGGAGAGCCGAAGCAAGGTTTCTCAAAGGTCAAATTTTTCAGAGGAATGCAAGCAGAAGGAAAAGTTGCAAGAGAATCCAGCTTTGACGGATTCGACTACCTGTTTTTTGAAGCTCTGTACAACGAGTATTACGATGGCCCGAACGGGCCTGACCTGAAAGACCCGCAGCTCTCGCCTATTTACGGTGACTTCAGCAACTTCCCACCAGCCGCGGCCGTTGGCATAAAGCCTGCCGACGGGCAGTTTTTCGGCGATGGCAGCCACGTCCTCGGAGGTCGCTTGATAAACCTTGAGGTCCATGAGGTCTGCGGCCTTGGTCACGGACGGTTCTGCTGGATCGGGCGAGTGACCTTATGCGCGCTTGGTTCCTCGGCTCCACGCAGCTCCTGACCTTGCGGCGTGGTCGGCCGCCGCAAGGGAGTGGTAAGCACGGTCCTGTCGGCCGCCGCCGATTACTCGCATCATCCAGCAAACCTGCCATAGGGCCCCTCACCGGGGCCCTTCGGCTTTTCAGGAGACCTGCCATGAGCAAGAGAAAGTCCAAGGCCATCACTAAAACCAGCAAGACCAAGGCCGTCACGAGAGCGTCAGCCGCAAAAGCGGCCGTCACCAAGTTGATGCAGATCACAAATTTTATTCACGCCGATCTGTCGGAGCACAGCGGCCCCTTTGGTCCCACTAAGCTACGTTGCCGGCACCCTTCCTGCTTCGGCTTGCCCCGCGCCGCTCCCTTCGAGGCGGCGCTGCGCGAGATCATGGTCGCGGCTATTCACGTGCACGCCATCGAGGGCGACGACGAGCAAGCCAATGTCGCGGTCGTCGCTGACGCACCGGGACTGCACGATGCCGTCGTGATGGGAACGGGGCCCTGTACTCGCGGTCATCCCACTAAGTCCACGATAGGTAGACCGCCTCCACGATGGCCCACCCTGCTTGTGCTGCAAAGACGGCCGCAAACATTTGCTCGTCTCGGGCCCAAGCAAGCGCGAGACAGCCGCACGCAAGCACACAGAGAAGCATCAACTCGCGTGTTCTCGGGTCCACCCTTGCGAATGGGCAATAAAAAGAGCCCCGGCGCAAGGAGAACGATGTCAGCGGATGGCCGGGGCTCAATGTGTCGCCCCTTGCGGCTGAGGGCTGAGCATGTCGGGGCGACCACGGAACGCTAACAGAACCGGCGCCTGTTGAAACTGCTGGAAGTCTGAAAACCTGCGGGATGGTTAACCCCGAAACCCGGCATTTCTCACGAGTGCCGACACTCATTGTGGTGCGTTGCGGCCGATGGAGACATTGTCTCTGATGGTGACATTGGAGATTTGCAATGTCGAATGAACAACGACAGAGGCGTGGCCAGATTTCGGCGCGGGTTGATCCGGCGGTTATCGAGGTAATCGAGCGCGTGGCTCAGGCTGAGCGCCGGCCGATTTCAAACGTCGTGCGGAACGTATTGGCCGATTGGGCAAGCGAGCGCGCAACCGTACACGGCAGGGAGGTATAAGAACGCACTGCCCATCCGAAACAAGGCGGTGAAGGTCATCCGGCTCCTCGCCTTGTACTTCGCGACCGTGGTCTGTCCTATGCCGAGCTTGCAACTCGCCGTGTATCCCGGGGTGCGCCCCAAAAGCGGGTTTGCGACGCTCATCTCGCGGATGAGGCGGCGAATATCTGCCGCTGTCCTCGGCCGGCCCCAGCGCGCGGCCGGGATTCCCAACGCCAATAGACTTGAAACCCGGCGCGGTGCCAGCGCATCGGCGTCTCTGGCCTTATAGTCTTCAGCGTCCAGCACCCGGGAGCGAAGCGATAAAGCCGAACAAGCAATGGGCGGTCGAGGCTGAGGGCCACGCGCTTCGGAGTTTTGCGCCGCAGGACGTTGAACTGCCCTCGCGGGCGCAAATCTAAGTAAGTTCCGAAGTCAGGTTGCTAGGGACTTCTTTGTCCTCAGCTTGACTCAAAGTCGCTCCTTGTCCGCCACCATATTCTGCGAATCCCTCGGAGACGCATTCGCGGTCCTCCCCGTGGGATATGCTCTCAGTGTCGGGTGCCCTCCTCTTCGGGACATTCGGGGCCTTGTGTAGAAACGCTAAGCTCTCGGTGACGATCTTAGTCAACTCCAGGGTCAACTGACTCGATTTCGCATACTCAACGATTGCGCTTTGCAGGCGCGCACTCGAGCTATCGCCGAATTTTGGTGACGGAAGGGATCAGGCGGCAGCGGCTTGAGCTTGCGATCTGACGACCTCGATTCCGTCGGTGAACCTTACACCGAGTATGACTTTCGGCAACTGGTTATGGCCATCGAGGCGGCGCCAGCTTTTCTCGGCAGCCTCGGCGAGCTTGAAGATCATGGCGAGCGCGGTCGCGCACGCGCGGACAGCGCACCGCCACCGGACCGAGGCCGGTCATGATCTCGCGTTCTGGCAGATGTCCGTGGCGCACCAGCCGCTGCCGCCCGTCGTCGGTCAGCTTGTCGGCATGGTTGCCGAGCAAGGTTGCAACTTCGGCCTCGACGGCCTGCGCCAACAACGCTCGCGCGCCGTTGCGAAGCACCTCGGTTAGCGGATCGGCGAATGTCCCTGGCTGGGAGAGTTGGAAAACTTTAGTCTCGGTCACGGCGTATCACTCCTTCGGTGGAGAAGTGGAGGCGTCGAACACCCCCACGATACGCCGCCTTACCCCTTCATGCCGTCACCAACTTTCGCCCATAGCTCCGCGCACTCTCGCTGAGCAGCTTGTCTCGCCGCCTTCGTAACTCGCCAATTAGACTATCTATCTCACGCAAGGTGGTCGCACCCGTCCCCTCCAACAGTGAGCCGATGTGTCCCGCAAGATCATTATCGGTGGACCGCCGCCGTCGGTAAAAATCATCCGGCACTGAATTGCGCACTGTTGGTTGAGTTCTTGATTGCACTCTCAACTGCGTTTCCTGGGAGCCTGCTTCAGTACGTTCACGAGCTGCGAAAAAACCCATGTCGGCTTTCCCCCGTCGAGCCACCTAGTACCGCCACCTCGACTGCGCACGAGAAATGTGACTACTCCGCGGCTAACCAAGGACAAAAGAGTTAAGCAGGGTCGCTGATCCGGAGTGTTATTTTACTACTGGAAATCTCTGAAGCCTCGGACTTAGCCTCTATCCTCCTCCGACTGCGTAGATTTCCATTTGCGGCTTTGCGACCATGGTCACGTTGGCAACCCCCTTGCGCTGTCCGTCTTATCCACAGCGTTCGCGGGAAGCTGCAACTCGCTCGGGTGGGGCGATAGTATCGGCCTACCTGCCATGTCCCCGAGCGGTCATTCGGGGCTTCTCAGCAACGGCTGCGCGCTCGCAAAATCCCTCGCCAACTCGATGGCTGATGCCGCGAGTTTGATAGTCCTCTCATTTACTCCTGGGCTTGTGGGGCCCGCCTTTATCGGCGGAGCTGGGGCTGACCACAATCAAAAATAAGCCGGTAATCCATGCAAGCATGATCGTATGCCTACAGCCGCGACAGCTTCAAGTGGCAAAGCGGTGCGCCAAAGCGAGGCGAAGTATGAATACAGCAATTAGGTTTGACTTCTAAACACGGGAATCCAACGAAACTCCGAGGCTAAAAGCCTTCTGTCGAGTGGCACCCTCGGTTCTCTTAAGAGACCGTGCAATTTTGTGCGCGGGCGTTTTGTCCCGAGCAAGAGCTTTAAGTTCGCGAACGTCTGTTCTGGTCCATTCACGTCGCTTTGAGTTCTTCTTGGCCATGTAGCCTCCGATCTGGAAAAGAGAGAGAACTGAAATGATAAAAGCCCGACGCATTAGCCGGGCTTTATCTCTGTGGATATGAAACGCGATAGAACAGATTTATTGGAACGTCAAGTAGCTGATCCAGGAGCATGGCGTGCAGCAACGTCGTCTTCGCCGTCGCTCGGCTCCAAGACCGCTCTTGTCTAATTCTGGATTGGACGTGCATTCACGCCATCGGTAGAACCGCAGTCTGTTAGTAGTTAGCGCCTGCAGTGCGTCAGGAGCTATGGGCGAAAGTTGGTGACGGCATGAAGGGGTAAGGCGGCGTATCGTGGGGGTGTTCGACGCCTCCACTTCTCCACCGAAGGAGTGATACGCCGTGACCGAGACTAAAGTTTTCCAACTCTCCCAGCCAGGGACATTCGCCGATCCGCTAACCGAGGTGCTTCGCAACGGCGCGCGAGCGTTGTTGGCGCAGGCCGTCGAGACCGAGGTTGCAACCTTGCTCGGCAACCATGCCGACAAGCTGACCGACGACGGGCGGCAGCGGCTGGTGCGCCACGGACATCTGCCGGAACGCGAGATCATGACCGGCATCGGTCCGGTAGCGGTGCGCTGTCCGCGCGTGCGCGACCGTGTTGGTCAAGGTTCCGAGCGCATCCGCTTTTCGTCGGCGATTCTACCTCCCTACGCGCGCCGGTCGAAGAGTCTCGAAGTGTTGATCCCGATCCTCTACCTCAAGGGCGTGTCCACCGGCGACTTCGAGGAAGCGCTCGTCGCATTGCTCGGCAAGGATGCCGGCGGGCTCTCGGCCACGACGGTCGGGCGGCTCAAGGACGCCTGGTCAGACGAGCACCTGCGCTGGAGCAAGCGCGATCTGTGCGCCAAGCGCTACGTCTACTTCTGGGCCGACGGCATCCACGTGCAGGCCCGCCTGGAGGACGATGCGCAGTGCCTGCTGGTCATCATTGGTGCCACACCGCAAGGCAAGAAGAGCTCGTCGGCCTCATCGACGGCGTGCGTGAGAGCGCCCAATCCTGGAGGGAGTTGCTCCTCGACCTGAAGCGGCGCGGACTTGCGATGGCGCCCGAGCTCGCGGTCGCCGACGGCGCGCTCGGCTTCTGGCAGGCGATCGAGGAAGTGTGGCCGAAGACCCGCGGCCAGCGCTGCTGGGTGCACAAGACCGCCAATGTCTTAAACAAGCTGCCAAAGAGCCAGCACGCGAAAGCCAAGCAGGCACTCCAAGAGATTCGGATGGCTGAGACCAAGAAGGATGCGCTCGCAGCGTTCGACGCTTTCGTCGAGACCTGGGGCGTCAAATACGACAAGGCGGTCGAGTGCCTGATCAAGGATCGCGACGCGCTGTTGGCTTTCTACGACTTCCCCGCCGAGCACTGGAAACATTTGCGCACGACCAACGTCATCGAAAGCTCGTTCGCGACCATTCGCCATCGCACGGTACGCTCCAAGGGATGTCTTTCGAATAAGACCGCGCTCGCCATGATCTTCAAGCTCGCCGAGGCTGCCGAGAAAAGCTGGCGCCGCCTCGATGGCCATAACCAGTTGCCGAAAGTCATACTCGGTGTAAGGTTCACCGACGAAATCGAGGTCGTCAGATCGCAAGCTCAAGCCGCTGCCGCCTGATCCCTTCCGTCACCAAAATTCGGCGATAGCTCGTGCGTCAGGCAGTCTACCAGGGCGGTTTGCTCGCTGAGAAAACGTTCAGCGGGGTTCAATCCGTATTAGGAGCTTGAACATGATTCGGATGATTCCCGCACTAACAGTTGCAATGACTGGGTTTTGCATTGCAAGTCTGTCTGCGCCGGTGCAAGCTGAAGTCGCCGTTCAATCAGAAGCCGCGCCTCCTAAGACAAATTTCAGTGCAAGTCCGATTACGCCCGGCTTCTGGCAATTCTCAAACAAGAAGAACGCGAACAGCAACGAGGTCGCGCAAGGCTGTCGGGATTATGTTACCTTTCAATTTCAGGATGGCTACTACTTCACCCTTAGCATGAAGAAGCGTCTGTACGAAGCTTCCGAGCCTCGTTTGACATCGGCGATTGTCCACGAAGTGGGCCGTTGCATGTTCGATCAGAAATCTCAGACCGAGCACTGCGATCTTGCTGTCACCCAAGACAATGGTGCCACGAACAAGGACTTCATTGACATTAGCTACTCCAGCGAGAACGGCTCACTCAAGATGATCATCAGGGCAACCAGCACCGACGGCTCCAACGGCGGAAAGACTGAGACCTTTGAAAGATTCCCCGTGAAATGCCCCGACGACATTGTTCACGATCTGATGATCCCCCCAAAACAATGAGAGCGCGCGAATGACGCCTTGCACGGAGCGGGCCAAGCGCGCCTGCGCATCCGCCGATCCGAGAAGGGCGAGCGTGCTTACAAGCATCAGGACCTTAACAAGCAAGCAATGTGAGAGGCTGGCATGCCGGCGCTGTCTGAGAAAGAGCGCACCGCCTCCGACCAACAGTGCGCCTGCCACCCCGTTCTAGATAAAGAACTTGGCAGCAGCGATCAGTATCCAGGTAAAGAACGCGAACATGGAAGAAAACAGCAAAATGTCATAGACGAGATTGGTCATGGTAGCACCCCACTACACAACAACACGGGCCTAGGCCATGCTCGGCACACATCAAAGAAAGCCTCGGCAAATCGCCCGGGGCTTTCTACATACTTTCACCAGTTCTGGGAGTTGTACCAGTCGTCCACGTCCTTGCGCGCCTGATCCTTGGCTATTCCATAACGCTGCTGTATCTGGCCTTCCAATTGATCTCGCTTGCCGGCGATCTTATCGAGTTCATCGTCGGTAAGCTTCCCCCACTTCTCTTTCACCTTGCCCTTTATTTGCTTCCAATTACCTTCCACTCAATTCCAGTCCATCTCAAACTCCTCTTGCACGTCCGAATGCCATGTCCCCAGAGTTGCCCATGGCTCCGAATCAACCATGAAACAATCTTCGACGCCCGAAGTTCCGGTGCGCAGCGGCGTGGCCGATTGCCGTGCGAGCCCAGCAGCCTGAGATGCAAAAGATTGGGGTTTTATGGCCGGGTTCCCGAAGTGCCACGTTGCAAGCTGGCCAAGGCAATCCCACCTCAGCGCCGGCCAGTGGGGGTGCTCGCTGCGACGGGCGGCGAACCTGTGGCGGTGGCGGCCAAGGTCGCAACCGCAATCGTCACCACATTCTCCGCCGATCCATTGCGAGTGGTCTCATCGCAAGCCTCAACCGACCGATGCCGCTGTCGGCTCGGCCCGTCACAGGCTACCCCGCATATCTCAATCAAGATGGCGTGATTCGTACCCGTGGTACGAGAGCACGAAGCCTAATTTCCCGAATTACTGGAGCGGTGCGCCCGACACCGGCGGAGACAGGCACGCCCTACAATAATCTTTCGAAGAAATCCGCCCCGGAGAAGCAACATCAATAACCTAAATTCTTGTCCCCCTACGAACCTACGGTCAACTTTTCAACAGAGCCTTCGCAGGAGCAAGGTCAATCACCGACGATGACCTAGTGACAAACCGAGGCTGAACGCCTTTTGACGAAGCGCGCCGATTGTCCGCTTCATAGCTCTTGTGATTTTTTTCAACGGTGACTTGCTTCGAGAATGCTCCTTCAGTTCCCGCACATCCTGTTTTGTCCAGGGGTGGCGTTTGGAATGTCCAGCTCGCTTTGTTGCCAACAACAACTCGTGTGTAAAGTCAATCAGCCATAACCCAGGCATGGTTTGATACAATCCTGAAGGTAGGGAACGTCCTAATTTGAGGATTGATATTTTTTCGCCGCATCACAGGCATCGTTTAGAAAGTCCTGTAGTATTTTTAGTGCCTTCTGTTGAGCCTCGTGATGGGTGGTTGGTCCCGCCACCGGGATAAAAATTGAAGCGTGGAGTTCGTCCCGGTCTAGCTGAAACGTTATTTCCCAAGCAGCCACCGAGCCTTCCGGTGATAGAGCTAAGCCGGTGTGTTGAGTCGATTTGAGTGTAATTATTACATTCATTGTATTCTCCAAGCCGACTGCCTCGCCGCAATGGACATTACACTTATCTACTGTTCTGTTCTGACAGTAGGCAAACACGACATACTCCGGCGGTGTTCTTCAGGTTCTCTTTTGCGATACGGTCTCGGACGCCAGCACCTTCCTCACATCTGATTGGGAAATTCCAAATTGCCGTGCAATCCGTGACGGCGCTATTCCAGCCTTGAGGGCTGCACGAACGGCATTGACCTGTCCACGGGTCAGCGAGACCGTCGCCAATTGAGCTTGCCGCTTGTTCCTTGATGACGATTGGTTCGACACCGGGTCATTCGGTGTATTTGCCTGGACGCTCGACGGCAATCTGCCCCGCCGCTTCGCTTCTTCAACCGACGCTGTAATGAGCAGCTCTAATTCCTTATCAGTGAGATGCTTGATGGCGTCGGGCAGGTCCTTGGGTAGGACATGGCGCTGCTTTTGCGCGGGCGAGACCTGCTTTGTTGGCGGCGGAGAAGCATCTCGGACCGACGCCGTCGAGAACAGATCGGGTGTTGCTGGCTCAGTGCGATCACGCCCCATGACTGATCATGCCCGCACCAATGCCAGCAAGCAACTTCATGATGGGAATCGAACTCCATGGGAAAAGATAAAGATAATTGCTCCCCTATTCGCGTTGGGATGGGAGGCGCCGCCTGGAGCCAATGCGGGGATGGCGTCCACTCATCTTGGTGGTCGGCTCTGGCTGGTCGTCTGCTCCGGCGAGAATTCCCCACACGGGGCAATATCGCCCCGCAGCATAGGAGGCAGTATTCGCAGTTCGCATCGGGCGACCCCGAACCCGCAATTACACCACAATAGAATTCATCTCTGGTGCCGGATCACAAGCGCTCAAGGAAAGGCCGGATGAATTGCTACGCTCTCTGCTCTAGCACCCTATGAAACCGAGCAGACGCGCGTGCACAATGGATTGCTGCAAAGCAATATACATAAAATTTGACGGGACATGTGTCATGATGCTTTTATATTTTCATATAAAAAGAAAATTGAGGCTCAGGGCAGGGAGTTTCTTATGGTGGTCAATTTCGCGGATACGCCGTATGGAATTGCGTGCATTCGGTGCAATGACACTCTGATCGCACCAGACGCAGCGGAATACGTGAGCGAGGGTCACGTTCGGCATTCATGGTCGTGCGAAAGTTGCGGTGAGCAGTTTCAGACGACGGACCGGTTTAGCGCGCGAGTTGCCGCTCGCGCCAGATTTGAATGCCTCCCCCTCGTTGCGTGAGCATCATCTGCGAGTAAAGCGACGGTGCGGGTCACTTGTAATACCCACTGTCCCTAACTCCTCAGAAAAAAAATAAGCCCGGCAACTTACGCCGCTAGGGCTTCTTCATGCCGCGCATTTTGGGGGGGTCGGGGAGACCAGCGCGACACTGCTACACACATAGGGATGGCAAGCGGAGCCGCACATTAACCTTCGGTCATGTAGGAAGAGCTTGGCCGCCCGCGCCGAAGCGCTTCCGCCGTCGCGGCAATCAACGCCACTTGGCGCCGCAAGTCGGCAGCGAATGCCAACAGCCGCTCGTAGTGACCTATCCTCGGGATCGACATTGGACGGATTGCCGAATATGCGGGGGGCCGAAATACGTTGGTGCCAATGTCAGACCCGGCCTGCTCCCTGTCCTTGTCAGAGTGCAGTTACGCCGCACCTGTTCCACCGTTCTGTTTGAGCTCCGACCAGGTGCTCGACCGGCTGCGGGGTTGGAGCGCGCGAATAACCCTCTGAACGGCGGTGCAGTGGTGCTGCGAGAGGCCGACCGATTTCGCGACGCGCATGCGGAACTAAATTACCCGAGCTTCATATACTCACCTTCCGGCCTTTTCGGCTGCTTCCTCAATCCACTCCGCCAGTTTTTCCGCGCCATTTTGTGCCACGTAATCGTATTCGTTGAGCCCCACGGAGAGGGGCTGCACATAACCCTGGCTCATGGCTGGCAAATATGTTGGCTTTGCCAGAGATATCGCATGGTCTTGATATCGAAACCACTGCCCATTGATGTTTTCGAACAGCAGATAGTCCCCGCCCTTTGTCTTTCCCACCCCTACATAGGACAGTGGATTCCAGCCGGCCGACGTTCTTTGCTGCGTTTTCGAGTCGGCGATGCGATTTATCCGAACGGCGAACAGGCCGCTCCCGCGCGCAACACTGCGGGCAATCTCATAGCGTACCCAACGATCTTGCCACGTGTGGCCGCCGACCAGCACGCATGTAACCGTTGTCTGATCAATCCCCTCGCGGATTGCCCGCTTGACCTCCTCCTGGCCGCGCGTCTTTACCCTTTCCGAGATCCTGCTGTCCACGAAACCCGCAACGCCCTGTGGATAAGGCGCTTGCCAAGAATCATAAATCACGCCCAACTTGTGCCGGTCCTCATCACAACTAAAGGAAAAGAAAACTCTGCGATTTTGAGCACTATTTGGCGCCCGGCCGCCAATTGGCGAATGATCACTCATGGTGCTTCGATAAAGTAAGCTGGAAACATTCGTTCCAAAAACGAAAAGTTCATTCCCCAGTCTATGATCGCATTGACGGCTTGTTTGGCGCAAGTATTTGCGGGGCCTGAGCCTGGAAGTTTGCTGTGGTGCCCGTTCCTACATCGAGCGGCAGCTACGGCGGCGAAACGAGCGGAGCTTTCGGTGCGAACGGTAAGGCCGGGGTCGGTGTAAGTCAGGTCGCGGGGCTCGATGCCGCTCCCCCAGGCAGGTCGCTCCGACCCGAGGAAGCACGCCATCACCGCCCCGCGTATCAAATAATTCACACAATTCGCGAGATCAAACCATACTCTCAACAGAAACAAGGGCCGCGCTTTGCCGAACATCGGTGCGGCCGGTCTAGGCGAATCCAGCGGGGTTGCTCTCACGGCCATCGCCTCAACAGCTCTCCCGAACACGGACAATCTTGGGCCGTATCGGAGCCTTCTCGCCATACATCAAAGTCGCCAAACCTTATGGAAGGACGGCGGAGCCCAGCGACCAGAACCGAGGAAAGAGTTTGCGCCGTAGTCAAAAATCGATACCGACCACGTCCTCTTGATCACACGCAGTTTCGTTTAAGATTGCGGACAGCGAGTCGCGGGCGGCGAGCGAGACAGTCCAGGAGATTACCCATGCAGATCATTTACGCCGCCACGTTGGGTGCAGCCATGCTGCTGCCCGCCCAGATAGCGGAAAAGATCGTCACAACGGACTACCTCGCCTGCAATCCGGAGCGGCAATTCCAGCGTGCCGAGCGGCTGCGGACCTCCGGCGACAGCACAGGCTTACGAGCGTTTACCGCCGGCGCCTTGCTGTCAGGCACCTGTGTTTCGCTCAAGCCAGGCGCCCGCGTCTTTGCCCTCGGCAGCGGCAGAGGCGCGGGAATAATCAGGGTCAGGCCGAAAGGATCGTTTAAGACATTCTTCACTTCGGAATTGGCCTTCCGGTGAGCTGCTGGCCGCCTGGAGCAGTACTGTAATCCTGCTAGCGCGCGGTCGACAGGCGCATCGACGGGGATGGAGGAAAAGATGGAGCTTGGTTCTTATTTCAGTGCGCCCTTCTTCATGAGCTTTATTAGCCCGAAGTTACCCCGGTTTTTCGGTGTAAGCCATTGATGCCGGATCATAAAGCCTGACACGGGTGGATTTATTTGCCATGTAATTGAGTGATTTTTCTCTTGACACGCCTGACTCTCGATAATTCAAGCTACCCATGTACGTCGAGCGCATTCCGAATCGCAATTCGCCCCCGGCGATCTTGTTGCGGGAGAGCTATCGCGAGGGCGATAAGTTCAGGAAGCGCACGCTCGCAAATCTTTCGGATTGGCCGGCGACGAAGATCGAAGCTCTGCGCCGTGTGTTGCGCGACGAGGCGGTGGCGCCAACGGATCAGCAGGCGCTCACGCTCTTGCGCAGCCTGCCACACGGTCATGTGGCGGCCGCATTGGGCGCGCTACGCAAGCTCGGGCTCGAACGTATCTTGTCGCAGGGTGGCCGGCAGCCCCGCCGCGCAGTGACGCTGTGCATCGCCATGATCGTGGCGCGGCTGCTTGATCCCGCCTCCAAGCTGGCGACGGCGCGAGGGCTCGATGACGAGACGGCGACCTGTTCGCTGGGCCAGGTGCTCGGGCTTGGCGCCGTCAACGAGCAGGAGCTTTACGAGGCGCTCGACTGGTTGCTGGGAGAGCAAGGGCGCATCGAGCAGGCGCTGGCGCGGCGCCACTTGCAGAACGGGACGCTGGTTCTCTACGACGTCACCTCAACTTATTTCGAGGGCCGCACCTGCCCGCTGGCCAAATTGGGCTACGGCCGCGACGGCAAGCGGCACAAGCTGCAGATCGTGTTCGGGTTGTTGTGCACGGCCGAGGGCTGTCCGGTCGCGGTCGAAGTGTTCGAAGGCAATGTCGGCGACCCTTCGACGCTGGCGACGCAGATCAACAAGCTCAAGCAGCGCTTCGGAATCGAGCGCTTGGTGCTGATCGGCGATCGCGGCATGATCACAGCGGCACGCCTGGAGCAAACCCTCAAGCCGGCCGGTCTCAACTTCATCACCGCCTTGCGCGCGCCGGCGATCCGCAGCTTGGCTGAGGCAGGCACGATCCAACTTTCCTTATTCGATGAGCGCGATCTCGCCGAGATCAGCTCGCCCGATTATCCCGGCGAGCGCCTCGTCGCCTGCCGCAACCCATTGCTCGCCGACGAGCGCGCGCGCAAACGGCGCGAGTTGCTCGCCGCCACCGAGCAGGAACTGCTGGATGTTCAGGCCCGCGTCCGGCGCCAGAAAAGGGCGTTGCGCGGCAAGGATAAGATTGCACTGGCGGTGGGTGCGGTGGTCAACCATTACAAGATGGCCAAGCACTTCGATGTGACCATCACCGATCTTGATTTGACGTTCGAGCGCAAGATCGAGCAGATCGACGCCGAAGCCTTGCTCGACGGCATCTACGTCCTGCGCACAGATGTCGAACCCAAAGCGCTCGATAGCACCTCGACCGTCAGGGCCTACAAAGGTCTCGCAAACGTCGAACGCGCTTTCCGCAGTTTCAAAACCGTCGATCTCGAAGTCAGGCCCATTCATCATCGCCGCGCCCACCGCGTGCGGGCTCACGTGCTGCTCTGCATGCTCGCTTACTATCTCGAATGGCACATGCGCCAAGCACTCAAGCCGATTCTATTCGATGATCACGACAAGGCCGCCGCCGACGCCGCCCGTGCATCCATCGTCGCCAAAGCCGAACGTTCCAAAGCTGCCAATCGCAAGGCCGCAAAAAAGCGCACCCGCGACGACCTGCCCGTTCACAGCTTCCGCTCGCTTCTCGCCGATCTTGCCACCGTCACCCGCAACACCATGGCGATGACGCACAGCCCCGAGGCCGCCTTTGTGCTCTATCCAAAATTGACACCGGCCCAGGAACGCGCCCTTCAACTCCTCGGCGTTGCCGTCAAACTGTAGCCAGTAATCCAACAACCCATTCTGAAGATCTGCGAGTCAGATCAGCCACTTCTGTAATTTCAATAGGGGTAACTTCGGATTAGCGCCGCGAACGTAATGGCTGCTCTCGGCGGATTATTTTACGTCGCATCGATCTGGATGAAGACCGTCATCCCATTGCGCATCGCCGGCATCGCAAGCGCATTATGCTTCTTGTGCGCGGGGATTTTCGCGCGTTCGTTTCCGCCGATCTTCCTTTACTCCCTGCTGCTGCCGCTCAACATCTTTCGCTTGCGTCAAATGATGGAGCTGATCAAGAAGGTCCGTGCCGCCGCCAGCAGCGACCTGACCATGGATTGGCTGGAGCCGTTCATGAAAAAACGAGGCTACCGCAAGGGCGACGTCCTCTTCCGCAAAGGCGATCTTGCCGACGAAATGTTCCTGGCCGCCAAAGGAAAATTTCTGGTTTCCGAGCTGGGTATCGAGCTCCGGCCCGGTCAGATCTTTGGAGAGATGGGGCTGTTGACATCCGGCTCGCACCGGACGGCATCGGTCGAATGCGCGGAGGCCGGGCATGTGCTGGTGATCAACTATGATCAGGTCCGCGAGCTCTATTTCGAGAACCCCGAATTCGGATTTTATTTCCTTCGCCTCGTGGGCGAGCGGCTGTTGCACGGCATCAGGCGGGTCGAGGACATGCTGTCGGCGGAGCGTCAGCTGCGTCAGCAGAGCGCTTCCTGATCACTTGCTTCCCTGCGGATCGACCCCTGCGATTTTATACGCAGTCCGCAACGCCGCTAAGCGATTAGGCAGTTCCGCGGGGAAACGTGTGATGGACTTGGCAGACAAGCGAGGCGCTCTATCAAGAATCCTTGAGGACAGATTTAGACTCACAGATGAGATTGCGGATAGCGCCACCGGATATCTGATCGAGCGAGCGCTCGATGAGGCGCGTTCGGGGTTTTTTTGCCCGCCAGCTCATAGACGGCCCGTCATCAATGCAGGGGGGCTATTACCGATGCGCCGGACGAATCGCCGCAGGCGCTACCTATCAGCCACAATTTTCAACCGAACCGCCTTGAACAGTTGTTCTATGTGTTGACCGACGAAATGCTCGATCACAAGCACTCGATTTGCAGCTTCTTTAGGATAGCGAGCAAAATATTTCACGTGCGCCTCAGTCAATTTTTCTATCTCGCTTTCTGTCGATGGGCTTACTGTCAGACCTAACCTGCTAGCTTCATCGAGGAGCTAAGTTAAATCGTGTCCAAAGCTTTTTTTAAGCTCGTCCTCTGTGAGGGATCGACGTGAAGCTATGTACGCCCTAAGGACCAACCTAATTGCATGGCAGAGCAAGAAATACCGTGGCTTGGTCGGGGATGCCTTGTGATACGTCCAAAAGGCTTCGGCGCGTGGCCTGCCCCCGGTTCCGCAGACACCGAGTTAGGTGCTTTGATGGAGCTGGAGGTGGGTCATGGAGAGACGGAAGTTTACCCGCGAGTTCAAGCTTGAGGCGGTGCGCCTGATCAAGGATCGCGGCGTGTCCTATGTGCAGGCATCGCAAGTCCTCGGCGTGCATACGTCGCAGTTGCGCGATTGGGTGAAGAAGTTCGCCGACGATCCGCAATACGCCTTTCCTGGGCACGGCCAGATGAAGCCGGAGCAGCTTGAGATCGCCCGTCTCAAGCGAGAGGTCACGAAACTGAAGGCGGAGCGAGACATCCTAAAAAAAGCCGCGGCCTACTTCGCGAAGGAATCGACGTGAAGTTCGATTTCATTGTGAAGCACCGGGGGGTCTGGCCTGCGGGTTGGTTGTGCGAGGCGCTCGGTGTCTCGCGAGGCGGCTTCTATGCTTGGCTGACGCGGCCACGCAGTCAGCGCAGCCGCAGCGATGAGGAGCTTGGTGCGAAGGTTCGTGCCAGCTTCCTTGCGAGCGATCGAACCTACGGCGCCAGGCGGGTGTGGCACGACCTGTTGGCCGAAGGGGTATCTTGCGGGCGGCATCGGATCGAGCGGTTGATGCGGCTACAGGCGCTTAAAGCGCGTCCGCGACGGCGCCGCCTGCCGCCCGATCTGGGTGAGCGGTCACGCAAGTGGAGGCCGCGCCCCATTTCCAAGATCTGTGCAACATGCTCCGATCACTTCTTCCTCCTGGAGTTTCTATAACTTCAAAATGCAGTGGGACAATTGCCGGTGAACTCCGTGGAATCTCTCACGCTCATCGCCAATGAGCTCGTTACCAACGCAGCCAAATACGCTTTTGCGGGTCGGGACAGAGGCGAGATCGTCTTAGGTTACAGACAAGAAGGAGCTGGCTGGCGATTGTGGGTGCATGATGACGGTTGCGGTTTGCCGCCGGATTACGATAACCCGTCCTCGAAGTCCTTTGGTCATCAGCTGCTTCTCACACTCGCCGCACGCGTAAATGCGGAGATCAAATATTCGTCCAACACCGGGGGTACTCGCGCGGATGTGATCTGCGGCATTCGGGAATAACTCAATTCAAAAGGTAGCCTCTAGTCAATCCGCAGTTGATTGAGCTAGCGCTCAATCTCACGCGCATTGTCTCGTGCTGCAAGGCAGCCGATTGCAAGGCGCTCGCCAAAAGGTGCAGCTGACGGCGACGTGCAAAATGGATAGCCGTCGCACTCTGTCGAGGAGTCAGGGCCCAAACCGAGGTAGGTGGGTAGTTCTTGCTGGCGGTCCGGAAGGCAGCTTCTCAATTTGCCAACATGGACCCATCGCGCCTAGAGCAGGTGACCCAGTATCCGCCGGGCGCTGCAATCGGCTGGCATAAAGACCGTTCAGTATTCGGGCAGGTGGTCGGGATTTCTTTGCTGTCCGCGTGCACACTCCGATTTAGAAGGCAGACCGGACAAGAGTGGGAGCGGTGTTCGCTCATTGCTGAGCCGAGGTCTGCCTAATATTGTTCGGGCGCTCGCCGCACTGGATCAAGAGCAAGAACACAAATGCGCCAGCCGTGAAACGAGAGGCTGAAGAGGATTGGGGAAGAACGAGGCCGCCCACGCCAGCGGGCGCTTTGTCGTTTTCCCCGGAACAATTCCGGGTTTTCCGTATGTTCCAAGCTTATTGTCTGAAACTTTCCAAGCTTATTGTCTGAAACTCGGATTAACCTTTCCCACCGGTCTCCACGTGGAAACGATGTAATATGCGGTGGAAGATTGGAGCCAATACGAAGCCAGTTGCGATGACAATCACAAGTCCCGAGAAGATCGCGTAAGACCCTGCAAAAATTTTTCCAGCCGTTGTTTTCAGCTCTCCTAGGGGTCCCATGCCGGACAGAATCATCGCCGCATTGACATACGAATCTGCGATCGACATGTCCTCGAATTCGGCATAGCCAGCCATCCCGATCGTCAAACCGACAATGGTAAGCGCCAACCAGAGTCCAATAGCCTTCAGCATCCGACCAGCAAAACGCCGGCGCGAAATTAGCTGCTGGCGGCGATGCTCGAAATTTGTAATTCTTGGAATTTGCATATTCGACAGTCTTTCATCGAGGCGTGCAAGCGTAGTTTACACTCAAGAGACCACCAGCCGCACCGTCGGCGCCAACACTCCCCCAGCGTGAAAAATTGCGCCGCTGCGCCGCGTTGTTCGCCCGCATCTGCCCGACGGGCAATGCACGATTCCAGCCTGACGAACGCTATCCGCCCGTCTTGCTGGATGCCCTCGTGGGCGGCTCGCGGCGCATGACCTCCCTACCGACGACCTCGTCATTCGCACGACCGGCTGCCCCAATGGCTGCGCGCGACCCTATCTCGCGGAGATCGGCTCGTCGGGAAAGTCGGCTTTTACCTGAGCACCGACCCAGCTCCCATGCCGACACCTGATCGGGGTTTCGTTCCCCATACTAGACGTCATGGTGCGGTTCGTCGTATGAGGCTCCGAGAACAAGGGTTATCGAAACCAATTGAGACGGCGAGCAAGGCATAACTCCGCTTTCCGCTTACCTCCCCTACCACCTCTCGGCGGCAGGAAGCGGCATGAAGGGAGCACTTCTCGCATCGTATACCAGGACTGCCTTTTGACGGTGGCCAGCCGCTCCCCGTCATCCGATACAGGGATGACAACGCCGGGGTTTTTTGGTCCTGCTATCCCTCAGCTCATGCTCAAGCAGTCGGGGCGTCGGAAATCCCCTTGCGGGGCAAAGTTCCGCCGATGCATTTACTCTACAATGGCGCCTCATCGCATCTGACGATGGGAACGGGAACAGTCGCCAACCCCACCCGCTCCTGACCGGTGCGCTCGATCGGCATTTTGCCGGGCGCATCTTGGCCTCGAACGGAAGGTTCAGCGGTTCGGTCCCCCGACTGACAGGATTCCGCAAACGTCGCACAGTCGGTCAAGGAAGGCGTTGACGTTCGACTTGGTGACGACGATGAATGGATCGTCTTCCTCGTACCAATTTCGCTCCTGCCTGATCACCAGGTCGTTGTCGTGGTTCCAGTAGATCGCCGTGGCGCGCTGAGTCTGAAGCACCACCACCTCATCGTCTGACCAATCAAAGGCCTCAGGAGCGATTTTCTCTTGCGGCTGAGGCACCGGGGCGGGGAGCGTTGTTTCCAACGTTGTACGTTGGCCGCATAGGGCTACGTTGGGGCTTTTGTTGGCATGGAAGGCATACCGACATTCGGCACAGCAGAATTTCTGCGGCTTGCCCCCATTGCCCTTCCGGGGCTCGAAGTGCTCGCCGCAATGTTCGCAGGCTGGCAGCTCGGAAGGCTCTTGCGAATGACTTGAGGGAGGGTTACTCCTTGCTTCGATCGCGCCAGCCAGCCGATCACTTTCTGAGGCCCCGTCGGAAGACCCACCGGCGGGGCTTCTACTTTCAGGATCAGGGGGCGGCCTGGTGCGGTTGGACAATCGCCCGAAAAGCCCTTTGCTCTCCGATGCGTCATTCGCGTCGGTTGGACAATCTAAGTCGCGATGCCGCTCCAAAGTGGCATAACAGCCGGGGTCGCCAATAGTCTATGTGCGTGCAAATTGACCTGGTTGTAGAGACAATGCGTTTAGCAGACTGTCGGTGACACGCCCTAAGTCCTCATATTCGTCCTGCGGTCGGACGAGTGAAACTCTGAGGATGTGAATGGCTTTCTCGGCCTCTGCTTCTGCCACGACGTAGATCGTAGCGTTCGGGTCGCCGCGATGTGTCCGCACCTTAATGAGCCGCCCGAACTTCATTCTTGGACCATGTCGTTGGCCGTATCGGCGTGCATCGCATTTCGCTGACAGAAGCCACCCCCGACAGTCTACTGGCGGTGCCAGCTGGTTTAACCGCGTCGCCAATCCCTGCGCGGGTTATTGCGCAACTCGTCGAGGGCGCGTTGTCGCGCATCTTGAGGCGACATACCCTCCGCTTGATATGTTTTTGTCAAAGTATCCAAACGTTGCATAGCCTGAAGCTCTTGGCCGGTTGTTCGGCCAGCCTGAGGGCGATAGCTTTTTGCTTTTGCGCTCCGTGCGACTTTGGCTTTTGTTTTGTGCGCAATTTTCTTGGCCGCAGTGGTCTTCTTAGCTGTTTTTCCAGTGGCTTTCTTGGTCGTCTTTTTGGTGACCATGTGTTTACTCCGCCCTTTCATATGCCTTGACCGGACCGCTGTCCGTCGCATTCTCCCAGCGGCCCCGGCCAGCCGCGGAAACGACGGGCCGGGACTTGCCGCGACACGCCGACCAGGGCGCGTCATGACCGAATCGATTCCTATCAAAAAATGAAGCGGTGAGTCCGCCCGGCCGGTGCGTTTTCAACCGAACAGGAGGACAATCTCGGCCGTGGCGAACTTCGGTTCGTCGGGAGCCCCTGGTGCGGAGCTTACTGCGGCCCAGGCAGGGCTCCGCTTTGATTTTGCGGACGTATCCCCGCGGGGAAGGCGAACTGTCCCAAGCTTTCTAAATGAGCAGGTTTGCAGCAGCGATCACGATCCCCGTAACGAACGCCGCCATGCAAGAAAACAGCACGACATCGATGACGAGTCTGGTCATGGTACGGTCCCCATTGCTCACGCGCCGCGGCCGTAGGGCACTCCTGTAGCTTGGCGGAAACGCGACGGCGCTCTGTTCAAATTTGGGCAGCGCGCCGTGCGCCGCCGAGGGCTATTTGGATCGTCTCGATTGGGCAACAGCAGACCCCTCTAAAAACGCCCCGAAATCGTTGCCGAGAAAGGCGGGGGTATGCTGCAAAGCTGTTTTTTTGACGAGAGCCAAGAGCACCAACTAATGATAATTATGCATATCCGGTGAATGCGATTCGGGCTCTTCGTAACCCTGACAGGGGTGAAGATATGGGTGGGGTTTTAACCGATAAGAGTGCCAGGCAATTGCCGGCAGACGCCTTAGTCGCCGCGAAGGCACAACTTGCCGAGGTTGAAGAAGCTGTTGCTCAAGCACGGACTGAGCGAGATCGCATCATAGCTGATGCGCAGGTAACAGCTCGCGATATTGTCGCTGAAGCAGAGAGGGCTGCGCAAGATATCGTGGGCAGGGCCGTGAAGATCCAGGCCGAAGCCGACCACGCGCTCGATGCCGCTAAGAGCAAGGCCGCTTGCATTCAGAAGCGAGCCCAGGCGGCTCTCGCGCTTGCCGAGAATATCGCGGAGAGCCGGCGCCTGATCGATGCGTTAAGCGGCTAATCGCCGACAAGAAAAGCTATGAGTGTTCGCACGGTATGGCGAGCGGCCAACGAGCCTGATCCAGCACGGGTACAGTCGAGGCGGTCGTCGCGGCCTATGCATCACAGTCTGTGTTTCAGCGTAAAAGCGTTCCATCGCCGGCCTGACGCGGAAGTCTTTGCCGGCGCGAGACACCTCAGATTTGCCTGCGTGCCTGCACCATCGATGCGAACTTTTCGTACTCGGCATCGTTCACGGTGTACGAGTGATCATCGTCGGGAAAGGTCCCGTCTTTGACCTCCCTGACATATTGCCCAATCGCCTCGACCGCGACCTCGGTCAGCTTCGCGAACCGCTTGGTGAACTTCGGCTTAAAATCGGTGAACACGCCGAGCAGATCGTAGCAGAGCAGAATTTGTCCGTCACATCCGACTCCGGCGCCGATGCCAATAGTGGGTATCGTGAGCTGTTGCGAGATCAGCGCGGCGATCTTCGCCGGAACCGCCTCGAATTCCAGCATGAAGCATCCGGCATCCTCGATCGCCAGCGCATCTTCAAGGATCCTCATGGCAGCATCGGCGGTACGTCCCTGGATCTTGAAGCCGCCGAACATCGCGATCGTGTGCGGCGTCAGGCCGATGTGAGATGCAGTCGGGATTCCGGAATCGACAAGAGCCTTCAGGATATGCGCCTGCGACCTCCCGCCCTGCGGCTTCACGGCGTCGCACAGCGCATCCTGCATGAAACGCGCGGCGTTCGTGAGCGCGCGGTCAATCGTGTTGTAGCTCTGGTAAGGCATGCAGCCGAGCACAAAAGTATTTGCCGCGCCGCGACGCACGGCGGCCGCATGCATGATCATCATGTCCATGGTCGCGGGGATCGTGCTACGGTGGCCGTGCGCGATCATTGCAAGGCTGTCGCCGACCACGGCGACATCGATGCCGGCCATTTCTGCCCATTGTGCGGACGTATAGTCCGGCACTGACATGTAAACCATCTTCTCGCCGGTCTTCTTCGACTCGCGAATTTCGCTCATCGTCCGCTTCTGGCGCCTGGCGGTCTCGGATGACGCAGGACCGGCAGCCGCAGGCGTTGCCGAAGCACGCGAGGCTTCGCGTTTGGACATGTGCTCCCCTCTCAATCCCCCTTAAAGGTAGGTTTCGCCTTGGCGACGAAGGCTTCGTAAGCGCGCTCATAGTCATGCGTCTGCATGCAGATGGCTTGCGCCTGCGCTTCCGCTTCGATCGCCTCGTCGATGCCCATGCTCCATTCCTGGTGAATGCAGCGTTTGGTCATGGCATGCGCGAATGTCGGCCCGTCGGCCAGCGACTTGGCCAAGGCTTGCGCCTCGATCAGCACCGCTTCCGGCTCGCACAACCTGTTGTAGAAGCCCCACTGCCCGGCCTCGTTCCCGTCCATGGAGCGGCCGGTATAGAGAAGCTCGGCGGCGCGCCCTGCCCCGATGATCCTCGGCAGCATATTGCACGCCCCCATATCAGCGCCGGCAAGACCAACCCGCACGAACAGAAAGGCGACCTTGCTGCGCGCCGTTCCCAGCCGCAGGTCGCAAGCCATCGCCAGGATCGCTCCGGCGCCGGCGCAAGCACCATCGACCGCGGCCACGATCGGCTGCGGACAATTGCGCATGGCCTTGACCAGATCGCCGGTCATGCGCGTGAAAGCAAGGAGACCGGCGGTGTCGCCGTGGCGCCGCATCTCCACCAGTGGACCGATAATCTCGTGCACATCGCCGCCGGAGCAGAAGTTGCCGCCGGCGCCGGTGATCACCACGCTCTTGATGGCGTCGGCGTAAGCGAGGTCGCGGAATATGTCGCGCAGCTCGCCGTAGGATTCCAACGTCAGAGGGTTCTTGCGTTCCGGCCGGTTGAGCGTGATCGTGGCGACCTTGCCGTCAAGCTTCCAAACAAAGTGCCGTGGCTTGAATTTCCGAAAATCAATGCCCGGTGGACGAAATCGCTGCGCCGTCTCGGAGCTCTCGTTGAGGGTCGCCGCTGCTGCTCCAATCGGTGTAGCCATGATCGTCTCTCCTGAATCGTCTCTCCTGAATCGTCTTGCCTGCCCCAGGAGCCAGCTTCTGCTTTGTCATGGAATGACGGCGGTAGCCTCGAGCTCGATCTTTGCAGGATGATCAAGGAGGTCCGCAACAAAGAGCAAGCTCATTGCCGGGAAATGTTTTCCCATCAGCTTTCGCCATATGCGACCCAACTCGGCTCGCCCCGCGACATAAGCCGGCCTGTCGATGCAGTAGGCCGTCATTCGACAAATATGAGATGGGCCGCCGCCGGCCTCTGCGAGCACAGCAAGCACATTTTTCAGCGCCTGCTCGAATTGCGGCACCAGTTGGTCGCTCTGAAATTTCTGATTTTCGTCCCAGCCGATCTGGCCTGCGACGAATACCATGCGGCCCGCGGGCACGGCGATCCCGTGCGCATAGCCTATCGGCGCAGCCCATCCAGGCGGAATCAGAATGTCCAAGGACATGAATAACTCTCCTTCCTCATCAGAGGTGACGCGGCCGATGCGATCAGCGCGGCTTGTTGCGCTCGTCCTTCACCCGCACGGCTTTACCTTGTGACCGCGGCACCTCGCCGGGTGACTTGACGCTGACCTTGCAGGTGACGCCGATGAGCGACTTGACGTGCTGCGCCACTTGCGCTGCCTTGCGCGCGCGTTCGCTGTCGTCGAGGTGGGCAACGTCTGGCGATATCTCGACTTCCACTGTCATGGCGTCAAGCGCCCCCTCGCGCGTCAACGTGATCTGATAATGCGGCGCAAGACCCGGAAGACCGACCAGCACGGCCTCTACCTGCGACGGAAAGACATTGACGCCACGAATAATCAGCATGTCGTCATCGCGGCCGGTGACCCGCATGATGCGGATATGGGTGCGGCCGCAGGCGCACGGCTCGTTGTCGAGCCTGGTGATATCGCGCGTGCGATAGCGGATCATCGGCAGCGCCACTTTGGTCAGCGTGGTGATGACCAGCTCGCCGGCTTCCCCCATTGACAGCGGCTGCAACGTATCAGGATCGATAATCTCGAAAAGAAAATGATCCTCCCAGCCGTGCAGGCCCGCTTGCGCCACGTGGCATTCGCATGCAACGCCCGGTCCCAGGATTTCCGACAGGCCATAGAGGTCCACTGCCTTGACGCCTATGCGATCCTCAAGCTCGCGTCGGACCGCATCGCTCCAGGGTTCTGCACCGAACATGCCGACGCGCAACTGGGATTGCCGCAGATCAACGCCGAGGCCGGCGGCTACTTCAGCGATGTTGAGCGCATAGGACGGCGTTGCGCACAGCACGCGCGCGCCGAAGTCCTGAATCAGCGCCACCTGGCGCTCGGTGCCGCCGCCCGACACCGGCACGACAATGCAGCCGAGCCGCTCCGCTCCGTAGTGCGCGCCGAGACCGCCCGTGAACAGTCCATAACCATAGGCATTGTGAACAATGTCGCCGGGCAACACCCCGGCGCAGGCCAATGAGCGCGCCATCAGCTCTGCCCAGCAATCGAGGTCGCCCCTGGTATAGCCGACCACCGTGGGCTTGCCGGTCGTACCGGAAGAGGCGTGCAGGCGGCGCAGCTCCTTGCGCGGGACGGCAAACATGCCGAAGGGATAATTCTCGCGCAAATCGGATTTGGACGTGAAGGGAAAGCGGACAATATCGGCGAGTGACTTGAATTGCTCGGGATGAGCTCCGGCGGCGTCCCACTTGCTTCGATAATGCGGCACATCCGTGTAGGCACGCGCCAGCGTCTGCTGCAGGCGGCTTGTCTGCAACGCCGTCAACGCTTCGCGCGGCATTAATTCCGCATCAGGATCGAACATGAACGAATCCGGCGCACGAACGGCCGTTTGAGCACCTTTCATCGTCTACTTCTCCGTCTCAGCAGCTCGCGGCCAAAGCAACGCCCCGTACGTCATTGCCAGGATCATTTTGTCACATGCCAAGGTAGGCCGCACTTGCGCGCTTATCAAACCGAATTTCCTCAGCGATTCAGCCATTGCGATAGCGCCGTTCTCAAGAAGGCTCATTTTTCAGGTCCGCGCCCAAGTGCCGGCTTGGCTCCATGCGTTCGTGCAGGACTCGGGCGATTCCACCAAGTTCGGCCGAACGACCGCAAATCTTGCCATGGGCGTCCAAAGCTGGGGAGGTGAAGGCAAGCGCCCTCTCGCTGTTGGCGCGAGCTGACCTTGCAAGTCCCGATGGCGAATTCGGCGCGCCGGTGCAGCGAAACAGCTGATCATTTGAAGCAAACTGACTGGCCTGGATTGAGCCAATTCAAACAGTTATCTCGGTACCGTCCGGCTGTTCGAAGCAACCAATAAGGGCCATCCGTGAGCACAGATCGCCGCCTCCAATCCGCACACGTCGCCAGAACTCTGCCGTTCCCGAACGTCTCGCAACGTGCGAACTTGAAGATGACTGCCGCAAACGATCAGGAAAATCTGTTCGATACAATTCTCAACAATCTATCTCAAGGTGTGTTGATGTTCGATGCAGGCGCCCGGCTGGTGTTCTGCAATCGGCGCTATATTGAGATGTATGGGCTGTCGCCCGATGCCGCCAAATCGGGGTGCACGCTTCGTGACCTGCTTGATCAACGCATCGCAGCCCGGACTTTCGCAGGCAATCCGAAGAAATACATAAGCAAGCTCTTGCACGAGGTCACCCAGGGAAAGGAATTCAACGATATCGCCAGATTGAACGATGGACGCGTCTTTTCGATTGTAAACAAACCGTTGCCGAATGGCGGATGGTTGGCGACGCATGAAGACATCACAGAACGGCGGCGCGCGGAGGAGCAGATTGCCCATATGGCGCGCCACGACGCACTCACCGATCTGCCCAATCGCGTTTTGTTGCGCGAGCGGCTGGAGGACGAGCTAAAACGCGTCAAAAGAGGGGAATGCCTGGCGGTTTTCTGCCTCGACCTCGACCATTTCAAGGATATCAATGATACACTCGGACATCCGACCGGGGACGAGCTGCTGAAAGTCGTTGCCGACAGATTGCGCCGCTGCACCAGGGAGCCAGATACGATCGCGCGCCTGGGCGGCGACGAGTTCGCAATCATCATGACTGCGATGCAGCAGCCGATGGATGCCGTAGCCCTGGCAAGGCGCGTGCGCGAATCGATCGCGAAGCCTTATCATCTCAATGGCCATCAGGTTGTTGTGGATATCAGCATTGGCATCTCTGTTGCGCCCGTTGACGCGACCGAGCCCGACCAACTGCTGAAGAACGCCGATATGGCGTTGTACGGAGCAAAAGCTGATGGACGCGGCGCATATCGGTTCTTTGAGCCGGAAATGGATGCGCGCATGCAAGCGCGCCGCGAGCTGGAAATGGATCTGCGCAATGCGCTGGCCAACAAGGAGTTCGAGCTCTACTACCAGCCGCTTGTCAATCTTCAAAGCAATGCAATCAGCGCCTTCGAAGCGCTGCTGCGCTGGAACCACCCCAAGCGGGGCTTGATTTCACCCGGCGAGTTTGTGCCAGTTGCCGAGGAGACCGGCCTTATCATCCCCCTGGGTGAATGGGTGCTGCGAAAAGCCTGCGAAGAAGCGGCAACCTGGCCAGAAAACATCAAGGTCGCGGTCAATCTCTCGCCATTCCAGTTGAAAAGCCGAAATTTGGTGGAGATTGTGATGAGCGCACTCGCGGCTTCGGGCATCTCCGGCAGCAGGTTGCAGCTCGAGATCACCGAGTCGGTCCTTATGCAGAACACCTTCGCGACGCTCGCAACTTTACATAAGCTTCGCGGCCTCGGAATACAGATCGCGATGGATGATTTCGGCACCGGATATTCATCACTGAGCTATTTGCGCAGCTTTCCCTTCGACAAGATCAAGATTGATCGCTCCTTCATTCAGGACCTCTCAAACGGGACCGAGCCGCTGGCCATAGTGCACGCCGTGACCGGCCTCGCCAAATGCCTCAACATGATCTCCACCGCGGAAGGGGTTGAGACACACCAGCAGCTGCAAAAGCTCCAGGCCGTGGGTTGCAACGAAATGCAGGGCTATTTGTTCAGCCAGGCAAGACCCGCCCACGCGATAGTGGAGCTGCTCGCGGCGCAGGACGCAAGAATGGCCGGCGCGGCCTGACAATGAGCGCATGCGCTATGGGGTTGCGCCAATCGCCCGCAGATTGTTCCTGGCGCTTGCATTGCCGGGGTCGATCTGAATTGCTCGCCGCAGATCGGCGATCGCGCGCTCGCGCTGCTGCAGCTTGATGTACAGATAGCCGCGGAATGCGTACGCGCTGGAAGCCTCAGGGTTGAGCCGGATGACCTCGGCCAGCTCCCGCAAGCTTGTGCCGAACTCCAGACCCGTCATGCAGATCGGCAGGCCGCCGACCATCGTGTTGGCGCTTGGCCGCCGGTTGCCGCCCTTCGGGCAGCTTTCATACATTTTCTCTTCCAGCTTCGCTTCCGTGACGGCATACCAGTAACGCGGCTTCACCCATTTCGGATATCGCTGGACCGCCGCGGCCAAATCCGATCTCGCCTCGTCAAGCCGACCGGCGTCGAACAATGAGAACCCGCGCACTGCGAAGGCGTAAGAGGTGCCGGGATTGATCTCGATGGCCTTGGTCGCATCGGCGATAGCAAGCGGATATTGATCCTTCATATAGTAGACGTCGCCGCGACTGGCGTAGGCGTCGGCATTCTTCGGGTCGAGCCTGATCGCTTCCGAGTAGTCGCTCATGGCGAGATCGAGCAGTTGCTTGTCCTTGCGGAGATTGCCTCGTGCCACCAGCGTCCAGGTCGACCGCGGCTGCAACCGCAGAGACTCATCATAATCGGCAAGCGCGAGATCGCTCTTGTCGAGCTTAAAGTACCCGTAACCGCGCCGATCGAGGCAATCGCTGAATGTGGGGTCGAGCCCAATGCAGGTGGTCGCGTCGGCAACCGCGTCGGTCCATTGTCCTTTCTCTTTCTCTTCATAGGCGCCACTGCGAATCCAGTAGGTGCGCGCCCGCTTCGGGTTCAGACGAATGGAGGTGGTCGCATCGGCGATTGCTTCGTCAAAACGATTCCGGCGCAGATGGATGTACGCGCGGTTCTCATAACCCAATGCATTGGGTTCTGTGCCGACGGACTCGGTGAAGTCGCGCAGGGCAGCGTCAAAGTTTCCGAGGGCCTGATAGGCGATGCCGCGATCATTGTAGGCAGTGGAAAGATTAGCGCGCAATTGAATTGCCTTGTCGTAATCGGCAATGGCCTGCGCGTGCTGCTCTTTTTTGTAATGGTTCCAGCCCTTCAAATAATGCGCCATGCCGAGGTCGGTGCCTGAGATGCCGCTGGCGATCAGACGGGCGCACGCCGCGATTGCAGCAGCTTCGTCCTTTCCTTTGCAGGCGTTCCAATCGGCGGCACTGGCGGTTGCCTGGCTCGGCGACGCCGCGGCCTGCGCACCGCCCTGCGAGGCCACAGCGGCCCCCGGCGCGGCCCAAGGCGAGGGTCCGGCGGACTCGGTTTCCGGGATCTGCAGCCCGATTGCCGCCGGTACTGTTTTTAGATTGCCAGAGATGCTCTCGGCCAATCGCTTCGCGTTGGACTTGGCCGCGGGAAGCAATATCGACTCGAGTTGCGCAACCGACGCCGAGGCTTCTTGCAGTCCAAGCTGCTTCGCCACTTCGTAATGCGCGTAGGCCTTCACCAGATCCTGTGGCGTGCCGGCGCCCGCCTGGTACGCTGATCCCAGCCAATAGTGGCAATGAGAGAATGCGTACGGAGCGCACAGCTGCAGCAATTCAAAGGCGCGATGGGTGTCGAACCAAGGGGTCGCACGGGCAAACCGATGGGCGCGCGCCAAGTTGACCAGCGCAAAGAATGAATAGCCTCGCTGGTAGGCGCGCTCATACCACTTGATCCCTTCGGAAGGGTCTTCGGTTTCATGATTTTCATAGCGCTCCATCGTCCAGCGGGCGAGGGTATATTGCGCGTCGGTGTATCCCGCATCGGCCGCGCGCCGCAAATAGTCGAGCGCCTTGGCGTCATCGCGGGTGAGGCCGCCGCGACCGGTTCGCAGCGAGTACGCAAACTGGGCCATGGCGACCGGGTCGCCGGCGTCCGCCGCCTTGCGCAACAGATCGACCGCCTTCACCGGGTCGTAGCTGCCGAATTCGCGACTCACGTATCCCACCCCGGCCAGCCGCATGCCGTAGGGATTGCCCGCCGCAGCACCCTCCTCGATCAGCTTACGGCCTTCCTGCTCGTCCTTCGGCAATCCGCCCCAACCAACGAAGAGAACATGCCCGAGCATCACGCCAGCCTGCCGATCCCCGGCGGAAGCAGCGGTTCGCAACAGGGTCTGAGCCTCGCGGACCTGGTCCGTGGTATGCGGAGTGAGCAGCGCGAGCGCGGTGACGAACTGGACGTTGGGATCGGCCGGTGTTGCCGACTTGAGCGTGTCGGCCGCTTTCGCCCACTCGCCCCGGTAGTAGGATGCGAGTGCTGCCGCAAGCTTCGGCTGGTCGGCAGCAGCGGAGCTTCGGAACGCGGTCCGATCGACGAAAACGCTGTACTGATTGTTGAGCGTCGATTTGGCGACTTCGTCGAAGAAAGAAAACATGACGCGCTGCGTGGCCGCGCAACCGGGCGTGCTCGCTGACGAGCAATCGATCGGCTTGCCCCATTTGCCCGACCATACCGGGACCCGGTCCGCGACCAAGGAGCCCGCGAGCAGAACAGCCGCCGCCTGCGGCCACACGAACCACGCCCGGCGGTACCACGGATCGTATTGCCAGAATGCCACGTGCAGGGCGGCGGTGCGCCCGAGAAGCTGTTTCATCAGCTCTCCCCAAGTGCAGCGCGAATATCAGCCATTTCGAGACGGGTGACGTCAGCGGAGGGACTGGCGGAAATGCGCATCGCCTGCGCCTCGCGCGCCCGTTCAAGCAACGTGCGCATTTCACGTGCGTTGCCCCAGGAGTTGCTGCGCATGCGGCTCTCGATCCAAGGTCTCAGCTTGGTCTCCAGCTCTTCCGGAAAGAGGAAGCTCTGCCGCTTTGCCATCAACCGGAAGATAGCCGCAAGATCGCCGGCGGAGTAAGGCGGAAACGCGATTGTCTTGGTGAATTGGCTCGCGAGCCCGGGATTGGAATCGATGAAGCGGCGCATCTCGTTCGGGTAGCCGGCGACGATGACGACGATGCGATCGCGGTTGTCCTCCATGAACTTGAGAAGCGTGTCGATGGCCTCGCGTCCCGTGTCGCCATATGTCGCCCCGGGCGGGCCCGCGAGCGTGTAGGCCTCGTCGATGAAAAGGATGCCGTCGAGGGCCGACTTGCAGACGTCGAGCGTCTTGGGCGCGGTCTGCCCGATATAGCCGGCGACGAGTCCGGAGCGGTCCGTCTCGATCAGATGGCCTTTGCGCAGCACGTTGAGCGAGCGGTAGATCTCGCCGAGCACGCGGGCTACCTCTGTCTTGCCCACCCCGGGTGGACCGGTGAACACCATGTGGCGGCTGATCGGCGCGACTGCTAATCCTTGCTCGCGGCGCATGCGCTCCACTTCGAGCGCAGCCATCAGCTTGTTCACCTCCTCCTTGACCGGGCCAAGCCCGACCATTGCCTCGAGCGAATCGAGCGCCTGGTCGAGGGTCCGCTGCGGCGCAACCGTCGGCGTCACGGAAAGCCGGCGGCCGGCACTGTGCGCCGGTGCTGCTGATCCGCTTGTCGCGGTGTAACCGCGCTCGCGCACCCACGGCACTCCAGTGCGCTCGAAGTCGACCATCTCGACCTTGGTGAGATCCGCGGAAGCATCCCCCGCCAGGCGCAGCGACTGCGCCTCGCGGGCCTTTTCGAGAAGATTGCGCATCTCCCGTGCGTTGCCCCAGTCGTCGCGGCGCGACTGCGACTCGATCCAGGGAATGAGGCTGCGCTCGAGCTCAGCCGGCAACTCGTCGCGCTGGCGTTTTGCCATCAGCCGCAGGATTGCGGCGAGTTCGGCGGGCGAATAGCGCGGGAACTCGATGGTCTTGCTGAACCGGCTTGCGAGCCCAGGGTTGGAGGCAATGAAGTGGCGCATCTCGTTGGGATAGCCGGCGACGATCACCATCACCCGGTCGCGGTTGTCCTCCATGAACTTGAGCAGCGTATCAATCGCCTCTCGCCCGAAATCGCCGCTCGACCCGGGTGTGCCGGCAAGCGTATAGGCCTCGTCGATAAAAAAGATCCCATCGAGCGCCTCCTTGCATTTGTCGAGAAGTCTTGGCAGCGGTTTGTCCGATATACCCAGCAACCAGATCGGAGCGCTGCACCTCGACCACATGCCCTTTGCGCAGAACGTTGAGCGAACGGTAGATCTCGCCCAGGGCGCGCGCGATCTGCGTCTTACCCACGCCGGGCGGGCCGGTGAACACCATGTGCCGGCTGACCGTCGCCATCGGCAACCCCTGCTCGCGGCGCTTGCGTTCGACCTCGATGCCGGCAAGGAGCTTGTTGACCTCTTCCTTGACCGGAGCGAGCCCGATCATCTGGTCAAGCTCGTCGAGCACCTCGTCGGCTGACCGGGCGGCAGGCACGGACGAAACGACGTTGAGCCGGCGCCCGGGCGTGTAAGCCTGCCCGGCGGGGATGAGCCCAAAACCTGTCGGATCGCCCGCCAGCCTCATGGCCACGTAGGTCAGGGCCGCCCCCGCAATAAAGATCAGGAATACGATGGCAAGCTTGAGCGCAGTCGCCCACGTCATTCCGCCGGATACCAGAGCCCATGGACCGGATTGCGGATTGAGGATCCAGGTGCTCACCACAGCGGCCGCAACGGCGACGATAAAGAATCCCAGCATCGGCCGATCGACGAAGAACTTTTTCATCGGCACCCCCCTCACCAAGCGATCAGCACGGGTTATTCGGCGTCCATACTACTTGAGTCGATGCAGCACCATGCAGCGAAGCGATCGACCATCCGGGCGTAAGGAAAATCGATATTCCCTCCGACTCCCCAATGACAGAAAGGACCCCGTGGCCGGAAGGGTAAGGGGCCGGAAACGGTATGGCTATTCGCTGGGGCACGTTTGACACCTGGAAGGCGGGCGAGAGATACGCTCCTGATCGGATGCGAACGGTTCCGGGCGGAGTACCCGGAGCCTTCACCACGGTTACGGCAGCCATGGGCGCCTTGCAGCCTTTCGCGTCGGCCACGGCCGACGCGGACGTGGCCGGATCAAGCGAGCCCATGGCTGCAGCAATTTCGCTGCCGGCAATTGGCGAAAGGGCGGGCTCGCCGCCTCGCAATGCTCCGCTTGGCGCGACCGCGCCCGAACCCAGGGCGGCCGCGACGGTCCCTGCGGTGAGCAGCGCACCCGCGACGGTAATCACCGCAACGCGCATGCTGCCCGAGCTCGGTTGCGGCTGCTGCTCCGGCGCACGCGAAACGGCGCTGCCCTGCATTGAGCCTTTCCCGGCGGCTGCCGCGATCATCTTCGCTCTCCCATCCAGGCAGGCTTTTCAAGATCAACGTACGTTAAGCAAACCAAAGCAACCACCAACCGGGGCGCCCCGCAATTGCAAAAATCACTCCTGCGGCGCGGCTGGCTTCGGCGCAGGCTCGGCAGTGCTCTCGACAGTGTTCATGGCCCATTCCTGCGAGCAAATGTCTCTGAACACCACGACCCCGTTCGGATGGCTGGTCTTCGTCAGGCATTTTCCATCGACACGGTGGTCGGAGACGGTTGTTGAGTTTATTGCCCATTCGTTGGTGCAGCTGTCTTTGAACAGCACCGCACCCGTCGCAAGATGGCGCTCGCTCAGGCACGCGTTGTCCTTCTGTGGAAGGGGCGCGAGGATGGTCGGGCCGGCAATGGCAATCGGCTTCTCCGAGGTTGTCGCGACCGGGCCGTTCGCCGCGCCGGTCTGCTCACGTTTCTGCTTCACAGGCGCGGTGCCCTCGACGCGAGCCTGTATTTGCGAACGGATCGAGCTTGGAACGTATCTGTTGAAATAAGAAGCGAAGTCACTTGCCTCGGCCGCGCTCGCGCTTGCCATTGCAGCGCCAAGAGCAGCGAGCATGGTCCAGCGAAGGGGAAAGCCGCATCTTGCCGTCATTGGCATCTTCTTGCTCCAGGATCATGTATGGGTAAGGGGGCTCGGCATTGATGCAGAACGTACGCGATGTGATGGCCATCACGATGTGATGGCCATCACAAAATGGGTTTTTGCGATGCCAGCATGACGAGCGTGAGGTGAGCGACGTCCTCATCGCAAACCGCGCAGCAATGGCCGCGCACCGAACATACCTCAGAGCACGTAACCCGCATTGAGCGGCAGCGAAATGCGGGAAACAATCCCGGGTTTCGCTACCCCGCTCGACCCGGGCTGCGGAGCTGTTGTGGAATGGCCGAACGCGGCTGACCTATCTTGGCCTGGCCGCTGTGAGCGCCCTTAGCGCATTGACGAGGCCTGCGCCAAAATCGCGGTCACGGCCTTTGGGACCAAGATCCTTGGCGGTATCCATCAGTATCTTGCGCACCTCGGCTGGCGTGAGGGAGGGATTGCGCTCGATCAGCAAGGCCGCCACCCCGCTCACCTCCGCCGCAGCGACGGATGTCCCAGTGGTGAATTGATAGGCGCCATCCGGCGCTGGCGCGAAGACGTCCACACCAGGCGCGGCAACCGCGATATAGTTCCCGCGATTGGCGCCCGCAAACAGCCCATCGTCAGAGTTCGTCGCAGTAACGGCAATGACATTCGGATCCGCAGCCGGATAGAGCGGCGGCGAGTTCGGACCGGCATTGCCCGCGGCGGCGATCAAAACGATCTTTCTGCTGTTCGCCTTGGCGAGCGCATCTCGCAATCGCGGGTCCGGCGGCCCGGCGAAGCTCATGTTCACGACCCGCGCGCCCTGCGCCGCCGCCCAGTCGAGACCCCTGATGATATTGAACGTTGTCCCTTCCGCGCTGTCCGCCCGCGCGCTGAATGCGCGCACTGTGAGCAGCCCGACTCCGGGGGCGGTGCCCAGCATGTTGCGGTGTGCTGCAATTGCGCCGGCCATTCCCGTGCCATGCGGATGCGGTGTCTCGGCCTCAGCCGAAGCTGCGAAACTGGCAGTGATCGCGCCGGCAAGATCGGGGTGCGAAGCATCAACCTGAGAATCGATGACCGCGATGAGAACCCTGTTGCCTCGCGCCAGACGATGTGCCTCCGGCAGGTTTAGCTTCTGCGGAGCATATTGATCGGCAGCGACGGGTGCCTCGCCGGTCTGCGCCAGCCGGTAAAGATAGTTCGGCTGCGCGCCCGCGATCTGAGGCTCGCCAGACAGGTTCCTGATCATATCAGGAACCGAAACGCCGTTCGTAATACGCCCGACGTGAAGGGTGCGCCCGGTCAAGGCGATGGTGCTGGTAGCCAGCACCGTCAGATTGTTACGCGCGGCAATTGCGTCAAGCTCCGCCTGCGTGCCGGCCGGACGGTCGAATACAACGCGGTCGACCTCGAACCGCGTTTCTCCTGCCGGAGGAAGATTGAAGCCGCTGCGCCGCGCCGGCGTGCCGGGCCCGCCGCCAGCACCACCTCCCCCGCCTGCTCCACCCGCGCCCGCTCCGCCGCCGGCACCGCCCCCTGCTCCACCAGCACCTCCCGTTCCCGGGAGCTGAGCATCGAAGGTCCCTCGCGGAGACAACGTGCGCTGCGGCAGCGTGCTGACCACAGTATTTTCAGGAAAAAACTGCAGCTTGATCGTTAATCCGATGATGGGGGCCAGGATTCCGCCCAGAGCGTACCATCGTGAATTGTCGTGATGACTAGGCGGCACAACGGGATTGAGGGGCGGCAGGCAGTTGTACGTGCACGATGACTGTGCGCTGACGTCATGCATGCCCGTTGCGGTCGCGATCGCAACGGCGAGCAGCACGCGCACGAGCCGGTTACTCATTTCCCCCGCCCCCCGCGGTGACGCTTACGGTTTGTCCTTCAACACGGCTGACCACTTGCGATGGCAAAATTTTGTTATGCAACGATAATTGCGAGCGGTACGTCCGCGTCGGCACTCTATAATTTTGAGTTGTGGCGTTGAGGACACGAATTTGTGCGGTCAAAGCCGCAGTCAAGAAAATCAACGGCATGAGCATGCGTGATCGATCGAGCCGGCGCATAGCGGCGAGCCGGCGCGGCAAGGCAACGACTGCGCTGCTTCTCCTGCTGGGGGCGGGCTTCACCGTCAGCGTGTTGGTGTTTTATCCGGGGTACATCACCGTTGACGCCCGCTACGTGTACGCCGAAGCCAAGGCGTGGCATTTCGGCGACTGGCAGTCGCCTGCCATGGGAGTGCTCTGGCGCCTCATCGATTCGCTGGCGCCGGGGTCGGTGGGCATGTTCCTGCTTACGGTGACGCTCTATTGGCTAAGCTTTGGAACGTTGGGCTTCATCGCGTTGCGCAGATCGAATTGGCTCGCATTGGCGACGCCCTTGCTTGCCTTCTCGCCCCCCGCCTTTTTCTTCATCGGATTGATCTGGCGCGACATCCTGTTCGGGGTCGTCTGGCTCTTCGCCGCAGTGCTCGTTTTTGCTGTCGCCGAACGTCAGGGTGCGCTCCGTTTCATCGCGCAGTCGCTCGCGCTGTTTCTGGTCGCGTTCGGAGTTTTGCTTCGGCCGAATGCGGTGATAGCCGCACCCTTGCTGGCCATCTACGCCATCTGGCCCACCAGATTCAGGCTCACGCGGCTGGCGATTGGCTTTCTTCCCGCCGTCGTTGTTTTCTGCGGGCTCGTACCCGCCGTCTATTATGGGCTCCTTGGCGCCGAGCGGCAAAACCCGTTGCATTCGATTGTCGTGTTCGACCTCGGCGGCGTAACTCACTTCAGCGGAGAAAATCAGTTCCCGGTGCAGTGGAGCGAGGAGCAGAAGGTTCTGCTGGCAACCAAGTGTTACGACCCCGCGCGCTGGGACACGTATTGGCACGTGCCGCCCTGCGCATTCGTAATGCAACGGCTCGAGCGCGCAGACGATCCAATTTTCGGCCGGCCGCGACTCGTGCAGGCATGGTGGGATGCGGTGACCGGCCACCCGTGGTCGTACCTGGCGCACCGCGCAACATTTATGTGGCAATTCCTGGCGCGCTCAAATCTCGTGCTGCCGGTATGGGATTGGGCTGATCCGCATTCGAGCTACGGCCACAGTGCGTACCTGCAGCCTCTGCTGCACCTCCACGATATCCTCGCGCCAGGCATGTCGTTCCGCCCGGGTCTGTGGCTGCTCCTCGCCATCGGCGTCGGCATCTTCGCCTGGCCGGCGCGAGAAGCAGCAGCTGGCGCCTTCGCTGTTGCCGTGACCTCCTGCGCCGCCATTTACGTGGCGAGCTTTTTCGTGCTCGGCGTCGCCGCGGACTTCCGCTATTGCTATTGGTGCGTTCTCGCAACGCTTGCCAGTGCAGTGGCCGCGGTGCTTACGCGCTGTGAGACCGCGCCGGCGGAGCAAGCCGCGTCGCGGGCGACAGCATGATGGCGAGACCGCTCGCCTAGTCGGCCGGGCGGCGCTTCAACTGCTGATTTTCCAACAGGCGCTCGAGAATGGATCGGGTCTGCGCGACGATGCTATCGACGATGTCGCGGCCGAGCTGGGCCGAGGCCCCCTGCGCGTCGCCGATGACGCCGTTGACGGCAAGGCGCGGGTCGTCGGTCCTCCAGGGAAAGCTCGCACCGCGCTCGAAGATCATGGCAGCCATGGCGTCCGTATCCGTCGCTCCGGCGAGCGAGGGTATAAGGTCATGCCGCACCAGGTGCGGCGCCAGCTCCAGCATGACAGACGTTTCGTTTTTGCCGCCGTGGACGTCAAAATGGGCGATCTGCGTTGTCGCTTTCGAAAAATCGAAAGGATGGATGACGCAAATGTTGACGCCGAGCTCCGACTGCAACTCGCGAATGAGATTTTCAAGGATTCCACGATTTCCACCATGTCCGTTGACGATCAGGATATTGCGGCTGGGTACGGCGCGCACAATCTCCCGTGCTACGTCCTTGAGAAGCCCGACAAAGGTGCCGATCGTCAGCGACAGGGTGCCCGCTGCCCAGTCGTGCTCGGGCGAAAGGCTGATGGAAATCGTCGGAAGCAGCCACAGGTCAAGCTCGGTTCCCCAGCACGCGATTATTCGGCGCGCCAGCTCTTCTGCAATCACCACGTCGGTGTTCAGTGGCAGATGGGGGCCATGCTGCTCGATCGCTCCGATCGGCAGGCAGAGAATGGAAGTTCTTGTCAGACGTTCCGGAATTTCCGTAAACGTGAGCTCTCCAAGCACGCGGGTCGGTGCTGCGCCTGCCAAAATGCCGCCGTCAGGTTTGCTTTGAGCCGGGGTTGGCGTCGGTCAGCGTTTGAAGAATGTGATCGAGCTTGTGCCCCGCGCGCGAGGCTTTTGCCGCCAGGTAACGTCTGTTATCGGAATTGATAGGCCCGTGCAGAGGCACGCGGCCGGATACGTCAATTCCGGCCTGAGCAACACCCTCGAGCTTCGCCGGATTGTTCGTCAATAACCGCACGCGCGTGCAACCGAGAACCTGCAATATCCGAACGGCAACGCCGTAGTCTCTTTCATCATCGTCGAAGCCCAAAGCCGTATTGGCATCGACAGTGTCCAGCCCGGCATCCTGCAAGCGGTAGGTGCGGATACTTGTTCACGAGACCAAGTCCGCGGCCCTCCTGCTCGAGGTACAGTATGATTCCGCCGCCATGTTGCTGAAGTTGCGCGAGAGCAAGCCGCAATTGGTCGCCGCAATCGCAGCGTCGCGAGCCGAAGACATCGCCGGTCAGACAGGCCGAATGCAGCCGCACCGCCACGGGCTGCGCAAAGTCCGGCGCGCCGACAATGACGGCCACCGGCGTTCCGCCGAGGCCGTCGCGGAAGATCACGAAGCGCGCCGGGGGGCCGGAATTGAGGGGAATTGTCGTGTCCGCCGCGATCGTGAGCGATTCAATTGCGTTTTGGCGGAAACGCGACACGGCATCGGCGACAACGGTGATCAGAGGCGGATTGTTGGCGCGCACTGCGCGGGTTAGCGAAGCCACGAGCAGCGCGGGGAGGCAAAGCGCAAGCTTGGCCAGTTCGATGATGGCGCCTGCGGCTTGTCCGGCAGAGACCGGTTCAAGGCGCCGTGCCGGCCTCCTGTCGCTGGCAGAATCCAAGATCGCCTTGGCGTCGTGCAAGTCGCCGATTGCCAGGCCGGCGGGCCCGATCCCGTCGATCCCGAGCGTGCGAGCGCGGCGCGCGGTCACGAGAAGGTAGGGTCGCTCAGGTGAGCACAGGCGCCTGAATGCGCTCAGCGCTTCATTGGTCATGCCGTCGAACGGGCAGCGCCACCACAAACTCTGCGCCGAAGGCGAAAATGACCGGCCGGCCCGCCCGGAACTCGCTTAGACCCCGCTCTACCCCCACCTGCGCTGGCGCGCCAAACAGGCCAGACTTTTCACTCCCGATCATGCGATCTCATGCGTCCTTGATCAGACCAACGCTATCACAGCCGCGACAATATCTTTGCTAACGCGCAAGGGCGCATTTTATTCCTTCCGAGGGCCCATTTTTGTGCGTGGCCGATGTCGCTTCGCTCCATCCGGGCTACGCTGCTATCATGCCATGGGGTAAGGAGTGGCGGTAGCAGGCGTTGAACATGGCTGAGGGACATCCGGCGCACCCGCCAGGTGAAGCTCCGGCGGCACATCCCGGAGGCTCCTCCTGGTCGGCGATACCGCAGATATTTCGAACCCCTACGGTCCCCCTGCCGCAGCCGTGGCAGGATATCTTCGGTCCGCTGCGCGAGGGCGCCATCGACGATATTGTCCTGGTGGGACAATGCGGACAGTCCATCGATGCGCGCATCGCCACTCCCGGCGGGGATTCCCATTACATAAATGGTCCGGCCGGCCTCGATCATCTGCACCGCCTGCGCGCCTTGGTTGACGCGGTCGTGATCGGGGTTGGGACGGCCGTGGCCGATGACCCACAGCTCACGGTGCGCCGCGTTCCAGGGCCGAACCCGGCGCGAGTCATTATCGATCCGAGCGGTCGGCTGCCGGCTGATGCACGCGTGCTGGCGCCCGATGGAGCACGCCGGATCGTGGTCAGGTTGGCCGGCGTTCCGGTCCGGGCTCCCCCTGGGGTTGACATTGTTGCACTCGCGCCCGATGGTCAGGGCAGGCTTGCCCCCGCGGCCATTGTTTGCGCGTTAGCGAAGCAGGGTCTGCGCCGGATTCTGATTGAGGGCGGCTCCGAGACCGTCTCCCGCTTCTTCGCGGCGCGTTGCCTCGACCGACTGCACGTGCTGTTGGCTCCGATCATCTTGGGCGCTGGGCGGGCGAGCCTTAGGCTCCCTCCCCTGCATCGGATCCGCGACGCCAGTCGGATGCCGATGCAGGTGCATATCCTGGACGCGAGGCCCTCCAGCTGCGGCCATGCGAGCATGATCAACGTTGCCGCAAACGGGAAAGGGCCCGATGTCCTGCTCGATTGCGACCTCAGCGGTCAGCGCGTGGTAATTGGTCGCGCGAAGATGTCGCTGTGACCCACGCGGATCCTTGAACGCCCTTGCGCCACATGCAAGCGGCGCCGTCGCAGCCATTCCCGAGCTCCACTCTGCGAGACACCGCCACCACCCGCTTGCGCCACCTCGGCCCAGCTGGCGAGTAGCGATTCCTGAATGTCGCGATCACCCGGCTCCAAGATCCAATCCGAAGGACCTTCTACGATTGCATAGCCGAAACATGCGAAGCGCTCGGCCGCCCGTGACGCTGCCGACGGTCCCAATGCTGGCCCGAACCCTTTATCGGTGCGCTGCTGCGCATTGAATGCGGCGAGAACGTCTGCATCCAGCTCTTCACTCGGCTCGAGCAGCGTGCGCCCGTCGTAGGTCAGCGCTGCATAGAGTGGCAGACGCCGCGCCGCGGTTTCCATTACAAGGCGGTCGAGCCATTCGATCGACACAAGGTCCAGCAGCGCCGATGTCGTGACGAGATCGACCGGGGCTTCCAGCGCCAGTTCGAGATCGCGCACCAGATCGAGTGGTCTGGCCACCACGTTGATGTCCGGCGGTACCGGCAGGGTCGCGGCGCGTGCAAGCAGACCGAGATCGTTGTCAACCAATCGCCAAGCCTGCCTGGATGGAAGGCGCTCTGCCAGCGCACGTAATGTTGCGCCTGTTCCACAAGCGAGATCAACGAGGCAGATGGAGGGCCGCTGAGAGAACGCAGCAGTCGCAGCGTCGAGGACGATGCGGCTGCGCGCGGCAAGATCATATGGCTCGCGCAACGCCAGCCACGCGGCGGAGAAACCGCTCATCACAGGCTTTCCAAAACACGGGCGAACCGCGCACCTTGTTTTTGCCAGGAGGGGAAATTTGTGCCTCGCGCCGCAGCGGCAAGGCGTTCGCGCTCCGCCTCATTCTCGATCAGGCCTTGCAGCGCCATTGCCAGGGCGTCCGGATCGTCCGGCGGCACCAGAACACCCGTCTTATCCGGCACCGTGTGCGCAATGGCGCCGACCCTTGTGCCGACCACAGGCACGCCATGGGCGATCGCTTCCGTGAACGCCATGCCGTAGCCCTCGAAACGCGAAGGCAGCACAAAGAGGTCGGCTTGCGCATAAAGCGAGGAAAGCTCGTGCGCGCTTACGACCCCGTGCAAGCTGATACGGTCGGCTAATCCTGCGTGTGAAATCTGGGCGCTTAACCGCTCGGCGGTGCTCACGCTTCTGGTGCGATCCCCCACCACCACAAGTCGCCAGGACAAATGCCGGATTTTGGCTAGAGCCGCTACCAGCACATCATAACCCTTGCGCGGCACCACCGCTCCGACAGAGAGAAGGTTCACTGTACCTCTTTGTTTGCACGGCCTGAGCGCAGGTTGATCCGTACCCGGTTCCACCACGCTGATACGCTCACGCGGGACATGAAAATCCTCTGCAAGGATCCGCATGGTTGTCGTGCTTGAGGCCACGACATGCCTTGCGCAGGCGAGTGCCGCCTCCTCGCTCGCGCGCAACGCGGCCACTACATCCGCGTTCAGGCCCGTCTCCAATGCAAGGGGATGATGCACCAGCGCGACGAGGCAATGCGTTTGGTGCAACAGCTGAGCCGTCGCGGGCAGAGCGCCGAATGCAAGACCGTCGATCACGACACAGCTCGCAACCGGCAACGCCGTCAGTTGCGCTGCCGCGGCGGCGCTTCCCTGCGCGGTCGGCTGCGGAAAGCCGCTGCCGAGATCGAGCACGCGCACTTTCCAGCCGAGCGCCGTAAGCTCCGCAACCATCCGCCGGTCATAGACAAAACCGCCGGTCGCGGTCGCAAGATCGCCCGGGACGGCGATCACGACATCCTTCACCACAATGGCGCCTCGTACCACGCAAGCGCCAGCGGTAACTCGGCGATGGTCACGCGGATCGCGGCCAGGTCGCGGCCGTCACGGCCGAGCTTGCCGGCCCGCGCCGCCTGGGCCATTGCCTCAAAAATGTGCCGGGTCAGAAACTCGGTCGTCGTGTTGCGGCCCGCGAACTGCGGCACGTCATCGAGATTTTGAAAGTTCAGCGGAACGAGCACCTCCTTGAGCGCCCCGTGCGCGCCGGCGATGTCCACGACGATACCGTGCTCATCGAGCGTTTCTGCCAGTATCGCGACGCGGATGACGAAGGTCGCGCCATGAACGTTCTGCGCTGGGCCGAAGATCTGCCCCCGGAACGAGTGGGCGATCATGATCTGATCGGAAACTTCGACCGCGTGCACGATATCTCCTCCTCATTCTGCCTGCGCAGCCGCCGGGTAGCGGATCAACGGACACACGCGATTCAATTCGGCGCCGAATATCGCGGGCAGATTGGCAGGCAGTTCATCGAAGCGGATCGGTGGGGAAAGCAAAGCCTCAAGTTGCGGGGCCCGGAGCAGTGCGAGCGCAGCGGCAAGGCGCCTGGCGTTTGTCCAGCGCGGACGATGGGATGCAGCGACATTGCCGACCTGGCTGGATAGCAGCCGCAATCGCCGGCTATGGAATGCTTCGCCGAGCGGAACTGCGATATCGCCGCTTCCATACCAGCTCATTTCGATGATGCCTGCTTCGTCACCGGCAAGCCGCAGCGCGGTGGCGAGCCCCGCGGCTGTTCCGCTCGCGTGAAACACGACGTCGCAATTGACCGGCGCACTGCTCGGCGCCGCAAATCGCGCGCCAAGCGCGCGGGCGAGCTCGGCACGTCCAGGAGAGACGTCGATCACTGTCACCTCCGCGTCCGGCAGCGGCGCACAAAGATATGCTACAAGCAAGCCAACAAGCCCCCCACCTACCACCGCAATTCGATCCGCCGGGCCTGGCCCCGCGTCCCACACCGCGTTGAGCGCGGTCTCCATATTGGCTGCAAGCACGGCGCGACGCGGGGGGATACCATCGGGTACGGCAAACGCAGCGCCCTCGGACAGCGTGAACAAACTCTGGTGCGGGTGCAGGCAAAACACAATGCGATCGCGCCAAGCGGCGGCGCCGGCTTCAACTCGGCCGACGATGGCGTAACCGTATTTGACGGGAAATGGGAACGCGCCCGCCATATGCGGCGCCCGCATGCGCTCATGCTCGCTCCCCGGCACCCGGCCCGAATAAACCAGCCGCTCGGTGCCGCGGCTGATCGCGCCAAACAGCGCGCGCACCAGAACCTCGCCCGAGCGCGGGAAGGGGACCTCCTCCTCGCGCAACTGCGCCTCACAGCGGCCGACATACCAAAGTGCTCTGCCTTGCATCCGGTCGGGATCGTTTTGCGGTGTAATCATGCTTTATCGTTAAATCGCCCAAAAATCCGTCCAAGACCACTCCATGCAAGCACGCTTTTTCTCCGGCCCAGGAGTTTCCGCACCGGCCGTTCCCAATCGGCGGCCGGCGCTGTTTTTTACCCTGGTCGGGTTGACCATTGCCGGATTTCTCTGGCTTGCCGTGATAGCGCTCGCGCCAGGCGGCTTCGGGCTGCTCGATTTCATTCTGGTCGCGCTCTTTGCGATGACGCTTCCTTGGTTCGTCATCGGCTTCTGGAATGCAACAATCGGATTCCTCATCATGCGCTTTGCGCGCGATCCGGTCGCGGCAGTCCTGCCCGTTGCAGACGGCGTGAAAGACGGCGGGCCGATCGTCGCGTCAACCGCCATTCTGCTGTGTATTCGCAACGAGCCCATGGAGCGCGTCGCCGGCCTGCTGTCGCCTCTCCTCGATCGTCTGGCAACCTCCGGATGCGCAGACCGTTTCCATTTCTATGTGCTGAGCGATACGAATAAGCCCGACATCGCAGCGGCGGAGCAGTCGCACTTCGCAGCCATGGCGAGCAAGTGGTGCGGCCGTGTCGGCCTGACCTACCGCCGCCGCCCCAGCAATATCGGCTACAAAGCCGGCAACATCCGCGATTTCTGCGAGCGCTGGGGCCGGCAGCACGACCTCGCCGTCATCCTCGACGCTGACAGCGCCATCACCGTCGAGCTTGTTCTCAAGCTTGTGCGCATCATGCAGGCGGATGCACGCATTGGCATCTTGCAGAGTCTGGTGATCGGGATGCCCTCAGCGAGCCCGTTTGCCCGAATTTTCCAGTTTGGCATGCGGCTCGGCATGCGCTCGTATACCCTTGGCAGCGCCTGGTGGCAGGGCGATTGCGGACCGTTTTGGGGGCACAACGCCATTGTGCGTATCGCGCCGTTCACTGCCTGTTGCGAGCTGCCGGTGCTCGATGAAGGCGCATTGGTGAAAGGCCACATTCTCAGCCACGATCAGATCGAGGCCGTGCTCATGCGCAAGGCCGGCTATGAGGTGCGCGTGCTGGCGGAAGAAGGTTCGAGCTTCGAGCAGAATCCGCCAACGTTGCTTGAATTCCTTCGCCGCGATCTGCGGTGGTGCCAGGGCAACATGCAGTACTGGCAGTTCCTCAAGGCGCCCGGCCTCCTACCCGTCAGTCGCTATCAGCTTCTTCTCGCCATCCTGATGTTTCTTGGCTCTCCGGCGTGGATTGGAGCTTTTCTTATCGCATCTGCCGCAGTCGCAACCGCCCCTACCCCGTCGGATTTCATGCGCGCCGATGCCGGAATTGCGCTTCTATGCCTGATCCTCGCGATGTGGTTTGCGCCCAATATAGCAACCGTCATCGATGTGCTCGCTCGTCCCAAGCTATGCCGTCTCTTCGGCGGAAGCATTCGCTTCGCCGCGAGCTTCATCCTCACTGTTGTCTTCGTTTTGCTGCTGGCTCCCATCAGCTGGGTGAGCCACTCCCTCTTCCTGGGCCGCTTGCTGTTCGGCCGCACGATGATATGGGGCGCGCAGCTGCGGGACGATCACGCCGTGCCTTGGTTGCTCGCCGTCGAGCACCTGTGGCCGCAGACGCTGCTTGGACTCGCGCCTGTCCTCTTGATTGCCGCGACCGCGCCGTCCGCCCTGCCCTACGCGCTGCTCATTGCAGCTGGACCACTGCTCGCGATCCCGCTTGCGGTCGTAACGGCATCGCCGGCAGTGGGCCGCGCCCTCATTGCAGCCGGCATCGACCGTGTGCCGGAAGAGATCTTCCCCCGCCCGAATTGGCCGCGCTGAAGCTGCCGGCCATCGAGCTGTCGCGACGTGCGCGGCATTGACTGGTGCGATGGAATAGGATGCCGCGGGCATTGCGAACCCTCCGCGGCATAGTGCGCTCGCTGCGGCTTTACTATGGTGATCGCGAGCGCAGCAGAGAAATGGCTCGCTTATACGGGCGTTTCGTCAAGCCGGGCGATCTCGTTTTCGATATCGGGGCGCATGTTGGCGACCGCATCGGCGCTTTTCGCCGCCTGGGCGCGCGGGTCGTAGCGGTCGAGCCGCAACCTGCTTTGGCGAGGACGCTGAAGCTTCTTTATGGTCTTGATGCGGCCGTGATCATCGAGCCGCTCGCAGTTTCGCGCAGCCCGGGACTGCTTGATTTCAGGGTCAATCTCGACAACCCGACTGTCTCGACCGCGTCGGAGGCATTCTTGCGTGCCGCCGACGGGGCGCCTGGATGGCAAGGGCAGAGCTGGAGCAGCGCCATCCGCGTCGCGGTCACCACGCTCGACGCACTGATCGAGCGGCATGGGATCCCGGCCTTCATCAAGATCGACGTCGAGGGCCTTGAAGCTGACGTGCTCGCCGGCCTTTCGCACCCGGTTGCGGCGCTTTCGTTCGAATTCACCACCATATTGCCGCAAGTGGCGGCGGAGTGCGTCGGGCGCTGCGCGAATCTCGGCTATGCGCGCTACAATGCGATTCTGGGGGAAACCCATGCTCTCATTCACCCTCGCTGGCTTGATTCCAAAGAGATCGCGTGTTGGCTCTCATCGCTGCCCGTCGCCGTCAATTCCGGCGACATCTACGCGTTACAGGAATCAGAAAATCAGTAATCAGTAATCAGAAGAAAGCAGCGTCGGTGCGCCGACGAGCGCTTCCTGTCTGATCACTGATTACTGATTACTGATTACTGATTACTGATTACTGAGTGCTGACCATGGCTGAACCTGCGGCCGAATTTCTCGGCCATCCTCGCGGGCTTTTCGTCCTGTGCGCAACCGAAGCCTGGGAGCGTTTCTCATATTTCGGCAACGCCGCGCTGATAGTTCTCTACATGGTTCAGTATCTCCTGCGGCCTGGAACAATGGAGACAGTGCTCGGCCTGGGCACGGTGAAGGGGGCGCTGGAATTCGTCTTGGGACCGCTCGAGCCGCAACCGCTCGCGTCGCAGCTTTTCGGCCTCTACACCGGGCTCGCCTATTGCATGCCGATTCTCGGCGGCCTGGTTGCCGACCGCCTGCTCGGACAGCGGCGAACGGTCCTCATGGGCGGCATCCTCATGGCCATGGGTCACTTTTTGATCGCCTTCGAGGCTTTGCTCCTCATTGGCTTGCTGATGCTGATTCTCGGTATTGGCGCCTTCAAGCCGAACATCTCCACGCAGGTCGGCGCCCTTTATTCAATCAACGATCACAGGCGGGATCGTGCTTTTTCAATTTTTTACATCGGCATCAATGTGGGAGCGTTGCTCGCGCCACTGGTTTGCGGCGCGCTCGCCATGCAGTTCGGTTGGCACTACGGGTTCGCGGCAGCAGGCGTCGGAATGCTGCTCAGCCTTGCGATCTATATTTCCGGAACGCGCGCGCTGCCGCCTGACACGCTCAAACCACGGCAAAAGCTTTCAGGCCAACCTCATGCACCCACACCGGTGGCGAACGGAAACGCAAGCGCAAAGCGGCGGTCGCTTGATCACAATGAACGCCGGGCGGCGCTTACCATCCTCGTCATCTGCGCCACGGTCACGCTGTTCTGGGCCGCCTACGACCAGCAGGCCAACACGCTGCTGCTCTGGATCGAGGATTTTACCGATCGCTCAGTGGACATTGGCGTCTGGCGTGGGGAAATCCCGGCCGCCTGGTTCCTGGCGCTCAATCCGGTGTTTATTTTCCTTCTCACACCCGTGCTTGTGCGGAGATGGGCACGGCAGGGCGCACGCAATGCCGAACCGTCGCCCATTCGCAAAATGGCATTTGGCGCCGCCTGTCTCGCAATCGCCAACATAGTGATGGCGACGGCGGCATGGAATGCCGGCGGCAAGACGAGCGCGCTCTGGTTAATCGGCTATTTCGGTCTCGCAACTCTGGGCGAGCTGCACGTTGCGCCAATCGGGCTCGCGTTGATATCCAAGCGCGCTCCGGCACAAATCCTCTCCGTGCTGATGGGCGCCTGGTTTGCGGCCACCCTGCCCGCGGACATGCTCGCCGGTTACCTCGGCGGTTTCTGGAGCAGCATGCCGAAGATGCATTTCTTTCTGATGCTGGCCGCCATCGCCGCAACGGCGAGCGTGCTGCTGCGACTCCAGTGGACGGTCCTGGGACGCTTGGACCACTGATGTCGAATGGCGTTGAGCGCCGGCCTCAGGGCGTTCACTCGCCAAACGTCTGGCGTCGTTCGTGGGATCAGTGCGTCCAGGGATCGCGGCGCTGGAAAGAAAAATTATCGGCATACGAGATGACGCGACGCGTTTTCGGTTTGGGCTTCTGCAGCTGGTAGGCCATGCCATGGCGCTCGCAGTAGGCGATGGCGTCCTCCGCGGTATCGAATTGCAGCCGTACCTGCTGTCGCATGTCGCCGGAGGCGGTCCAGCCCATCAATGGCTCGATTTCGCGCGGCGTTTCAGGCTCGAAATCGAGCACCCACTCCTTCGTGCGCGCGGTGCCTGACTGCATTGCTGTTTGGGCAGGCTTGTAAATGCGTGCCGCCATGATGCTCGCCTGCTCCTTACGTGCGCCCTTCTGGGAATGTGCGGCGTGGTCGGGGCAGCAGGATTTGAACCTGCGACCTGGAGTACCCAAAACTCCCGCGCTACCAGGCTGCGCTATACCCCGAGGCACGATGCATCGCCCTCGATACACGGTCCGGTTTTCCCCAGCAACCCAAGTACGCAGACAAGCACCGGCGACGTGCTCAGCGGTCGCTGAAGATCGGGTGTGCGACGCGGTCGCCGGGCGCGATGCCGAGCTTCCTGGCGGTGCCTGCAACGACTTCGAGCACCGCGCGCACGGGGCCACCGGATGGAACCAGCGCCTCGGAAAGGGGCACGGTATTCTCGGCAATCCGCAGGATACGCCCGTCGGCGCGGATGAAGATCATGTCGAGCGAGACATAGGTGTTCTTCATCCAGAAGGTCGCGGGCTGCTCGCGCTGGAAATCGAACAGCATGCCTTGTCCTTCCGGCAGCTCACGGCGGAACATCAGACCCCTGGCCTGATCCTCCGGCGTGAGGGCCATCTCGACTGCGAAGGTATGAACACCCGATTTGCCGATGATTTCCAGCGGCTGCAGTTCGAAGGCATGTGAGCTGACGGCCGCGACGAGCAACGCGACAATCGCGAAGGACAGGGCGGACAGCATCGAGCGCAGCGTGTGCCGCATTGGCAGGACCTCTTTCGTGAGGACCACCATAGCAGATGAAGGAAGCGTCCGGTCAGCTGCCCGCAGCAACACGAATCGGTGAATGCAGAAAGCTCTGCGCTAAATTTAGTGGGATGCCGGGCCAAGGGGGGCCCCCTCCGGCCGCACTTCGGCTGCCATCAGGCCTTTCGGCCCCGGCCCAAAGCGCACAAGGACGTACTGACCGGGGCGCAACTCGGCAAGCCCGAAGCGGCGCAGCGTCTCCATGTGCACGAAAATATCCGGCGTACCCTCGCCGCGGGTGAGAAAGCCGAACCCGCGAAGGCGATTGAACCACTTGACCTGGGCGCGTTCGAGCCCGCTGGTCGGCGCCACGGTCACGTGTGTCCGCGGCGGCGGCATCTGCGCAGGATGGATCGCCGTCAACTCGTCCATGGACAGGATTCGGAAAGCCTGCAAGCCGCGCGGGCGCTGCAGCACCTCCGCGATGACGCGCGCGCCTTCATAGGCGACCTGATGTCCGTCCCGGCGCAGGCAGGTGACGTGCAGAAGGATATCGGGCATCCCGTTATCGGGCACGATAAACCCGTAACCCTTCGACACGTCGAACCATTTGATGACGCCGGAGAGCTCGACGACACTCGCGGCCTCTTCGCCGACCTCACTCCCCAGCTCGCGATCCAGCTCTAAACCGCCGCTGGACCCCTTAGGTCCGATTACATCCGAGGTCATGACGCCCCAACGCCGCCGCTTAACCCTGGCGCATGTTTCCTGCGCTTCGAATCTATCGTGTCACGAAGATATCATCCGGCTGCGAACGTCAAAGGCAAAAATGCATTTGTCCGCCGCAAACAGGTGAAAGGTTGTGTACATCTCGCTCGCTCGCGCCGAATCAATGGGCGATGAACGGTGATAGCACCGTTCCGATGTCTTCGCGAACGACAAGATCGGCCATTTCGTCGAATTCCGTCGCCTCGCGATTGACGATCCCCAGCCGCGCGCCGTTGCGTTTCGCAAGTAGCGGGAAACCGGCGGCTGGCCACACCACCAACGATGAGCCGATGGCGAGAAAAAGATCACACTCAAGGGCGAGTTGCTCGGCGCGTCGCATCTCTCGCTCCGGCATCGCCTGTCCGAAGGATATGGTGGCCGTCTTGACGTGTCCGCCGCAGCTCGCACAATCAGGCGCACGCTCGTTTGCATCGCAAAAGCGCTCTCGCACCCACGCCAACTCATAGCGCTGTCCACAATCGAGGCAGAGAGCGTAGCTGTTGTTGCCGTGCAGCTCGATGACATGTTCCGGAGGAATCCCGGAACTTTGATGCAAGTTGTCGATGTTTTGCGTGATCACCGCGGGGGCCTTCCCCAGACGATGAAGGCTTGCCAGGGCAAGGTGGCCGCGCCCGGGACGCGCGACGGAGAACTGTGGATCGATGGCGAAGCGCCGGCGCCAGGCTTCGTCGCGCATTTCCTGGCTGGCGAGGAACTCATCGAATGCAATGGGCTTGTTCTTGCTCCATATCCCGCCGGGAGAGCGAAAGTCAGGAATGCCACACTCCGTCGAAATTCCGGCGCCGGTGAATGGAGCGATCACGCGAGCGGCTTCGACCAGCTCCTGCAACGCGTCAACGGCGGTCTCCAAATCGGGCGCGATCATATATGCTCCCGCAATTCTCTGCGTGCAACGGATGCGAAAGGGTGACACACCATGCGATATCTGCACACCATGTTACGGGTGCGCAACCTCGATTCCGCTCTCGACTTTTATTGCAACAAGCTCGGCCTCAAGGAAGCACGCCGCCGGGTAGACGAGAAGAACCGCTACACGCTGGTGTTCCTGGCTGCACCGGAGGATGAAAAGCGTGTGGAGGAGAGCAAGCGCAGCGGCCGCGACGCCCCGCTCGTGGAGCTCACCTATAATTGGGACAGCGACGATTACGGCGAAGCGCGCTATTTCGGCCACCTCGCCTATGAGGTGGATGATATCTATGCGCTCTGCGACAAGCTGATGCGCGCTGGCGTTACCATCAACCGGCCGCCGCGGGACGGGCAGATGGCTTTCGTGCGCTCCCCGGACCGCCATTCGATCGAGCTCTTGCAGAAAGGCGCGCCGCTGCCGCCACAGGAGCCATGGAAATCCATGCCAAATTCAGGGAAATGGTAGCGAAAAGCGCGATGCTTTGCCGGCAGCTTTCCGTCGGTAGCGCTTTCTTGCTGCATTGGGCAACCGCCTCTATATCTCGCCGCGTCTCAAGCGCCCTTCGTCTAGCGGTCCAGGACGCCGCCCTTTCACGGCGGAAACACGGGTTCGATTCCCGTAGGGCGCGCCAACGATTTCAATACTTTTACCGACTAATGCGGCGGCGAGTGTCCCGGAAGTGTCCCGCCTCGTGCTTGCCTTGTCTGCCCCCAGGCAAAGCGCGCCGAACTACAAATCGGGTTAACGGAATAGCGGGCTTCCTTGAAGGCTCTCCATCCCTCAGCGTTGCACGAAGAAAAAATCCTCGCGTGCCGGCAAGGAGCCGTATGTGTAGGGCTCCTGGCGCCCGGCGGTTGCTTCCATCACATCGTCGCGCACCAGCCGGAACAGCTTGTTGATCTCAACCCCTGGTGTCGCCAATCGTTGGACAAGAGCGATAGCAAAGGGGCTGTTCGCACCTTCACCGTCGAGCGCCATCTGTCCGTGCTTGGCAGAATAGACAACGAGGGTTGCGCCCGTGACGTTGACCCGACCGAGGCCACGTCCGATCGAGCGGATGCCAACAGTGGCGCCTGCGGAATCCGTGCGAGCAACAGTCTCGGGAGTCGCAGTACGGCGCATCTGCGGCACGAATGGATTGCCGCGGCAGGCGTCAAGCACGATGATCCTGAGCTTCCTCGCCTGCTCGACCGACGCCACGGCTTGGTCGAGCGGCACTGTCTCGAACTGAACGTCCCGGTCAACCGCTAGCTTGGCCTCGACCGGTATCAGATAATTGAGGCCACCAAGCTCAATCCCGTGACCGGCATAATATATCATCGCCCAATCGGCTTTTTCGGCCTCATCGGCAAACCGGCGGAGAGCATCGACCAGCGCTTCGCGCGTGGCATCGTTGACGACTGTCACCGTCTGAAACCCGATAGCGCGCAAGGTCGCTGCAACCGCGTCGGCATCGCGCTTCGGGTTGAGCAACTCGTCAACATTCTTATAGGCCGAATTGCCGATGACCAGAGCAACCCGCCGGTCCGAATGCGCAACGGTTGCCGGCGCCCCCACAGGAAGGGCCACCAAATGTGTGGGAATGGATGTGGGCGAGGCCGCGTGTGACGGCGCAACCTGGGTGACGGGTTGTGTTGCGTCCGAGTCAAGCGCCGCAAGTCGCGCTTGCGCGGTTTCTCGGGAGGACTTGGAACTATCTAAGCTTGCCCATCGGCTGCGAGAGGCCAGCGCTTTTTCGAATTCGACATGGGCGCGTGCGAAATCGCCAATTCTCTCATAGGTCAGGCCACGGCCCGTGAAAGCGGGGATGTAGTCCCGGGTCGCTCCTGAGCGCTTGGTCGTAGTCGTCCAGCGCGCGGTCAAATTCTCCTTTGTATCGCAGGGTGTCGCCGCGCATGACGTACGCTGCCTGAGCCTTCGGATTAAGCCGGATCGCCTGGTCTTGATCTGTGATGGCGCGATCGAGGTCCCCCTTCAATCGCCACGCTTCACCGCGATTGCGATAGGCTTGGTCGTATTTCGGGACGAGACGGATGGCCTCATTATAGTCGGTGATGGCACGGTCGAAGTCACCCTTGTCGCGATAGGCGTTGCCGCGGTTGTTGCAGGCCCTAGCCAATTTTGGATTGAGCCGGATCGCCTCGTTGTAGTCAGCAATGGCACGGTCGAAGTCGCCCTTCTCGTACCAGACAATACCGCGGTTGCTGTAGGAGTCAGCCCATTTTGGATTGAGCCGGATCGCCTCGTTGTAGTCTGCGATGGCACGGTCGAAGTCGCCCTTGTCGTGCCACGCTACACCGCGGCCGCTGTAGGCCAAAAAACTAAATTTCGAGTTGAGTCGGATCGCCTCGTTATAGTCGGCGATGGCACGATCAAAGTCGCCCTTCTCGTACCAGGCAATACCGCGGTTGTTGTAGGGGAGATCGTATTTTGGATTGAGCCGGATTGCCTCGTTGTAGTCGGCAATAGCACGGTCGAAGTCCCCCTTATTGGCCCAGGCCATGCCCCGCCTGTTGTGCATAATTGCGCGTTCCTGCTGTGTCACATTGCCAGCATTAAGGGAGCGAGTGCAGCCGGCGATGCTGCGATCGAGGTCACTAAACTGATTGCAGTCGTTTATATCTTTCTGGCTTGCAGCCACCGCCGGGGCAGCAAGCAGCGTCGCCGCGATGACAACAACCGAAATGATTCGAACTCTCATGAACCTTGGCTTCTCGCGATATTGCCGTTGTATCACAAAATGAAATCAGGCCTGGTTGAGCTTCGCGCCGCCTACGTGCCGGATGCCGCTTGGGCTGTCTCAGTGCTCAGTGCATCTCCCAAGCTCATCCCGGAGGTCGGGGCAGCCTCCGCTTTTGAATCACCTAATCCGATTTCGACACTTCTAACGAGGCTCCGCCTCAGCCCGCCGAGGTGTATCGGCGTGTGCCAAAGATATTAGGGCCTGTGTTCAGTTACGGGGTCCTTTTGACGGGAACGGATCAGAATCAAACGCGGAACGCCGTTCTATAGTGCGGCAGGATCCTACGGCAGGGATTCCCAAATCAGTTGTCGAGTGATTCATGGGCAGTCGGCTTCGAGGAGGGCCGACCCATGGAGCGCTTTGGATTACGAGACGACCAATGGGAGCGGATCAAGGATTTTTTGCCCGGCCGTGAAGGCCATGTTGGCGGCAATGCGGCGGACAACCGGCTGTTCGTCAATGCAGTTCTTTACAGATATCGAACAGGGGTTCCCTGGCGTGACCTGCCAGCGCGTTTCGGCGACTGGAAGATTGTGCACCAGCGCTTCAGCCGGTGGGCGAAAAGCGGCGTCTTCGAGCGCATTTTCAAGCTGTTGGCAAGCGATCACGACAACGAATATATGATGATCGACGCCACCATCGTGCGCGCTCATCAGCACGGCGCTGGCGCGCGAAAAAAAACGGCCCGCAAGCCATCGGCCGATCGCGCGGCGGACTAACTACCAAAATACACGCGCTCGTCGACGCTTTGGGCAATCCCGTCGAGTTGATGCTCACGCCTGGCCAAGCTCATGACCTTGCTTGCGCGGAGCCGCTGATCGACAACGTCGATCCAGATGCGTTGATTGGTGACAAGGCGTACGATGCCGACCCGTTCGTTGAAACCCTCACCCAGCGGGAAATCACTCCGGTCATCCCGCCCAAGGCCAACCGCAAGACCAAGCGGGCGTGCGATTTCGCGCTCTACTGCGAACGCAATCTCGTCGAACGCTTCTTCAATATGCTCAAGCACTTCCGTGCAATCGCCACACGTTATGACAAGCTCGCCAGAAACTTTCTCGCAGGTGCGCAGTTGGCCGCAGCTATGATCCTGCTCAACTGAACACAGGCCCTAGTGGATTGCACTTGAAAGTGGACTCCGGTCGAGCCTGCAGGGACATGCCCTGGATATAAGAGCTCAAAGCTCGGTGGGTCCGAGGACCCATGGACGACCGGAGCCCGCGATGACCATAGCACGATCGGCGGCGGAAGTGTTGCGTGATCATGTGACGCTGGAGCTTCCGATTGAACCGGACGGAAGACCTAGTTCTTGGCTGGCGAGGCCCAGTAGTAAGGATTGTATGGGGGCTCGCCCGCGTTGGTATAGGGCCTGTGATAACGAAGATTTTGATGACGTGAGGCATGGTGCCATCTACCTCGTCGGCGTACGTAATGCACTTGCTCTGTACCGTTTGCTCCGTGAATAGCCGAGTTGAGACCGGACGGGTCTGCTGGAGGGATGGCTTGCGCGCGCAATGAAGGGAACAACGTTACGCCTATCAGCACGCATGCGAGGACCGTGTAGAAGACAATGGCTGATTTTCGCATCGTAATTCCTGTCTGCCATCTACCATGGTGTCAAATGACACAGCATTGATTCCACAGTCGGCGCCAGCGTTGTGGCTACAGCTCACGCCCGGCGCAGCTGCCTGTGTGATACCGGTCTAAGACTTGGACCCAAGCAATCTTGTCTGACGAGCTCGCCGTGAGCAATTCCAGTCCGCCGCACTTCGGAAACCAGGAGGAGACATCGCGGCCCCTTCCGCGCACTGCGGGCAACCGGTAGTTTTATTCCGCTGCCAGCGGGATGTGCCGACACCCCGATCATGGTGATGGGCAGCAAGTTGAAGGAATATCTGTGCCGAGTTTTCCCCCGCTTTCTAGCGTACGAGCACGCATCAATCACTATAATACCAATCAGATTTTCCTGCGCCGAATTTTGGCCCCAATACTTAAAATAAATTGTGTAAAGCGTGATCAGCGGCGAGAGAAACCATTATGCCGCGACGTTCCTGTTTATTAGCTGCGCTTTGCTTGATTGCAGTATCAGGTTCATTTTGCTTGGTTGCGGCCCCATCTGCTTTTGCAAAGCATAAGTCATCTGTCGCTGTGAAAAAGCATAAATCTGTAGCTGCGACAAAGAAGCGAAAACCATATGCGACGAAGAAACAAAGATTATCGGTGACGGAAGAGCCAGTAAGCATTCCACAATCGCGAACTCCGGTTGATAAGCATGATTGTATTGCTACAGCGCAAGCATTCTACGTGCAGGCTGGAACCGTATCCAGGCGGACGAAACAGGCAATCCCGCGAGAATTCGAGCGGGTAATATCGAAGCTCGATGAGTTTTGTGGTGAGGAGGAGTTTGAGAAGGCGAGGGTAAGCATCGACTGGATGAGCACATGCCTGCAATCTCTAACAAGAAGGGATCATAAAGAGGGGCAGTGTTCGACAAATGGAAGCTATTTCTGCGCAATCGATCCGCAGTCGGAGGCTTGCATTAGCAGTGAGGGGCGTGCCGAGCGCTGACATTCTCCCGGCGTGGGGCGCCGACAAGCGGAGCGGGTCAATGTGCTACAGTTTGCTATGCACTCGCGTAGGCTCGTGATCCATGCGCTTGAGCAAGTATCAAATGTTTAAGATGATCGACTACTTGGCCCGGGATACGGCCAAGTCGGCCCAGCTTAACATCGACGATGATGCTATCCCGCGCCGCACAGTCGCTGGATTTTCCGCAACGGATGGGGTCGCGCCACATTCCGAGGTCCGCGCCTACTACGCAGTTATTGCCCGTGCCGTTTCCAAGCTACCCAACAACACTCCCCAGGCCCGTCAGGCTTTGTACGACCGCGCGGGAATAGCGCTCGGTGCCGAACTATTGCACGACGCTGAAATATCGGACGAGCAGGTTGCGGCTGAACGGCTCGCGTTTGAAAGGGCTATACGAAAGCTTGAGGACGATGTGCGCAAGAAAGAACAGCCAACAACCCAACAACACCAGGAAAAGGACCGAGGACGACCCTTCTCGTCATTTCTATCTTTGTTCCGGATTTTCAGGCCCTAAATTTACTCCTGCTCAGAAGGCACCAATGGGGCACACATCACCAGCGACGTTCGCTCGATAGGCTGCTAAAGAAAAACCCCGCCCACATAGACGGGGTCAGGTCCACTAAATCTACGTTCTTAGCGCCCCACTTCAATATCAACGCCGGGGCGATCAATGCCGGGGCGGCGATCCCTTTCTCTGATGTCGACGCCAGGCTCGCGACGCCGGGTCCGCTCTTCGATTATGACGTCATCGCGCCTGTCACGACCTACGGTCACATCTGGCTCTCGCACGCAGTTTGTCGAGCAGGCCGGTCCGACACAGTTCTTATCGCAGACCTCAGCAGCCCGCGAGGGCGTGAGAAGAGCTGCCGAACTTGCGAGAACGGCCGCAACGGTCAATGCGTAGGCTGTTCGCACCTGGGGCTCCTATGAATGCTTCGATGAAGGGCAACGCAAAAGCCAGATCTCTGTTCCTTTAGATAGTTCAACTTCCATGACACAAAACGAAATGATGTTCAGAAACCGCGAATAACGACGCGGCGTTTTCAAAGCAAAGCAACAGCGAGTTAGTGGCGGCGGAATTAGCGATCCTCATCGTTGGCGCTGCCTTTGCGAGTGTCGGCCTGTTCGGCAAGCCGGCGCCATGTCTCGGCCATTTGCAGGAGCAATGCTTTCTCCGCTTGACTTACGGACTGCTGTGCAAGCCGAAGGCATTCGGCGGCATAGCGCCGATAATCTTCAGCCTTGCCCATTCGCCACTTCCCCACGAGTTATGTCGGGCCGAAACGCCCGAGAGAGCCTTTAGTTCCTGGGAGATCGTTTAATGTGAAGCGGAACTCCGCATCAGTGTTGCCGGTTTGGAAAACGACCTGGAACATTGATCACGCGGAAAGGCGCCATGGAAGAGTCTCAGGAAGAGTCTCAACGCTTCCGTCAGTACGCGGCGGAATGTCTGCGACTGGCGAAACAAGCGTCGGAAAAGGATAGGACGATATTGATGGAGATCGCCTCAGCGTGGATCAACTGCGCCGAGCAGGTTGAGCGCAAAAAAAAGACATCGGAAGAAAAAGACTAGAGCGACCGGCCCCGCATTGCTCGTGCAATCGCGCGCAGCCTTTAGTCCGTAGCCTGCCGGCTGCGGCCCGAAGCGCAAACCTTCTACAGTTACGCAGATATTCCTAATGAAATGCGCAAATTGTCCTGATTCCCTTTAGCCACCGGCAAAAGTTTGATGATACTCTTCGCCCAACTGGGGTTCGCCATGCTTCGTTTCGTCCTCCTGATTGGACTCATCTTCGTCGGCTATGATCGGGTAGCGTTCGACGGAGCATACGTGAGCACTGTGGCCAGAATCGCGCGTTTGATGCTGCTGCATTTTGCATAGGCATTAAGAGCGACGCTTCAGGCATTGGTTTCGCGTTATCTAATACCAGCTGTCGTTGATGCTGCTCATCTCCGTTATTGCCGGGCTTGACCAGGCTTGACCCGGCAATCCATTGTCTTGAGGATGAATAGCTTTTTGCGATGGGTGCGCGCGGTCAAGCCCGCGCATGACGGGTCGGGGATAACGACAGCTGGTATAACGCCCTGGACCGAGGCAGAGCTTTCGACGAAGCTGGCTCACCCTTCGATGCGTGCTCCTGCGCTGAGTCCGAATGAGGAAAGTGACATGCCCAGATTGTCGATGACGGTCGCCGCATTTTTGACTATCGCTGCGCCTCTCGCGATAGCGACGAGCTCCTTCGCGCAAAAACCTGCAGACAAGCCCGAGCAAGCTCAGAGCAACAGCGACAAGGCCGAGAAGCCCGCCAAACCTGAACCTGACAAGGCGGACACTTTTAATCTTGATGGGCTGCTCAAGGGCCTCAAGGAGATGATGGAAAAAGAGATCAAGGAGGAGGAGAAGCCTGCATCCCCGCCGGCGAAATGAATGCACGCGCCGGAGATGTCGATCTCAGGCGCGCAAAATGGCTACCAGGCAGGTCCCCGCGCCAACTTGCGCGCAGTTGCCGCGGCAGGGGACAGCGCCGCGGGATCAATCCGTAGCGAGGGTCATGCGCGTCCGTATCCTCCCGTCGTGGAATGCCGGGCAGATCTGTAGCCACGGACTTGCACCCGTCCGACGTCACCAAGGCTTTTGCGCAGCCGCCGGGTAGCGGCAACCAGTTCATGGGACAAGCTACCTGAACTCTGCTCGAACTCTTCGAGCCGCCGAAGCATCGTCGTGCGCGCCAGCGTCCCTTTTGCATCGAGCTCTTCGAGCAGGATCCTAAGCGCATGTTCAAGGGCCGTGATCCGCATTTGTAATTCTCTGTCCATATGCACCTCCGTAAGCCGCCGCAACGTGAACGGCCGGAATAAACCTACGGGCTTTCGCGCCCGGCAGGGACGTCGCTTCTTAAACTCTGCTTCTTTGGATTATTGCGAGCAATCATATCGCGATCCGGCGACGTTTGTGCAAGGCGCGCTAACTTGATGCGGTAGGCCAGCACCGCCGGGGGGTCAGGGGGCGTTTCTGAAGGACGGCGCCGGCGCGCCGCCGCCAGATGGACATGACGCAAACCCGCCCCTGACTCAAAAATGACGCATCGCTGTGGATACTGTGCGTGGCAGCCTACGTTCGACCCCCCGGGAGAGCGCGCTGCCAAGGCCCCGGTGGCTCAACCTCCCCGGGGCCTTTGTTTTGCGGCTCGATTGAGGCTAACCCCACCCGGCTCGCTTTGCTCGCCGACCTCCCCTTTCAGGGGAATGACGCCCGCTACTGTTGCGGCCTATTGCATACCTGCTTGCACACAAGCTGCTGTGTCGTGCAATTGAGCGCGCATGCCGAGGCGCCCGCGGCGCTGGTCGTTCCGCCCGGGATTGTCGTGGTGCTCGTGCTCGTGGGGCCGACGATAACGCACGCATTCTGACAGTTCATGAGCTGCGTATCGCAGCTCACGAGGCACGCTGTGGAAGTTTGGGATGAAATCAATGGAGTGGGGGCCACCGGCGTAGGCGCAACCTGCTGCGCATTTGCAGCAGAATTAGCCGCCAGGAAAAACGCAATACCCAGGAAGGTCGCCACGTTACGGTTCAGAAAGGCCTGCATCGGTGCTTCGTCCTCGCGAGCTCCCACCTTAATCTCTCAACCTGGATCACGGAAGGCTGCTGCGAAGGGGCATGCGGGGGCAGTTGCATCCAAAACCATGCTTTTTAAGTCTTCTCGATCACGCCTGTGCAAAGTTGCAACGCATCTTCAGAAAATGCAAAGCGTCCTTGGCACCCCAATGCAGGACCTCTATTCTTGGTGCGGGTAGCAGGAGGGGAAAATGCTTCGCGTGGCGACGGGGCTGTGCGTGGCGTTGTTGATGTGCCAGTCCGCTTTTGCAGACGGGATGACCTATCCAACATACCGCTACTACCATCGGTATTATCTGCCGCCGGAGCGCCACGTCATCGAAGTCGTACAGCCACCCTATAGCGGCATATTCATTATCAATGGCATTCGCTTCACCGGAATGACGTCGGCCTGCCTTGGCTGGGCGGCAGGAGAACGCATCCGCCTCATCGATGGCGACTGGCATGGGCACTGCGTGACCGCGACCTTCTATAATTTCGCGCGGCGCAGCACGTGTCAGATGTGGTGCCGCGCGGTTCACTGACCCGTAGTAGCCCGGATGAGCGTGAGCGATATCCGGGTTACTTTTCGCAACGCTTCCCCGCATGTCGCTGACGCTCATGCGGGCCACGGATCAAGTCAATCCTGAGAGCGAGCGCTTGGCGGATATGCATGGCGGCGGCCTTTGAAGTCCTCGACCTCGTAAAGGCAGCCGTCGCCCGCAGGGACGCGGGTTATATAACTCGGTCCGATGGGCGACTTCCCGTGACCGCCGGGGATGTCAAGCACATAAGTGGGCTGGCAGAGTCCGGAGAGCCGTCCGTGCAGAGCGCGCACCAGATCCTGGCCGTGGGCAATCTCAGTTCGCCAATGCCCGGTTCCCGGAGCCAGATCGCCATGGTGGAGGTAGTAGGGCTTTACGCGGCATTCGACCAAGTCGCGCATGAGGGCACCTAATGTTTGCGCATCATCGTTGACGCCGCGCAACAGCACAGTCTGGCTGAGCATGGGAATGCCGGCATCGACGAAATGCGCGCAGGCGGCGCGCGCCTTGGAGCTGAGCTCGCGCGCGTGGTTCACATGCAGCACGACATAGGTGGCCTTTCCCGCTGCCCTGATCGCGCGCACGAGCGAGGGCGTGACCCGCCCCGGCGCAACCACAGGAACCCGGGTATGCACCCGGATGATTTTCACGTGCTCGATTGCGGCGAGCGCCTGGAAAATCGTCTCCAGCCGCCGCGTCGATAATACGAGCGGATCGCCGCCTGAGAGAATTACCTCCCAGATTTCCTGGTGCGAACGAACATAGTCCAACGCCGCTCGCAGCTGCGTGCGGGAGAGCGCGCCCGCACGGCCAACCACCTCCCGGCGGAAACAAAAACGGCAATACACCGCGCAGACATGCAGCGGCTTGAGCAGCACCCGGTCGGGATAGCGATGCACGATACCTTCGATCGGGGTGTGCGCGCCATCGCCGATGGGGTCTGCCCGTTCCTCGGGGCTGATATTGAGCTCCGCGGGATCGGGAATGAACTGGCGCCCGATCGGATCGCGTTGATCGGCGCGATCGATTAAGCCGACGACATCAGCGGTGAGCGAGAGCGCATAGCGCTCAACGACTTCGGCGATGGGGCCAAGGCGCTCGTGCGATACGAGCCCAGCTGCGACCAGGTCGGCAGCTCGTGTCAATGTCTTTCGCGTGGAGGTCATGTTGACATCCCTTTCGACCGCCTTCCCTCCCGGCAGCCTGTCAAGATGCGTTTCGCTGATCGCAGGTCCGAGGTCAATCTGCGCCGGCTTGGCGCATGGTCGTGCCGTCATGGGCGCGCGCGCAGGTCTTTGCATAGCGCTCGTCGTTCTTGCGGCGGCGTGAATTCCGGTGTTGGTATGCCCTGCAAAGTGAGGAATGAGGCGCGAATGAAAAATTATGTGGACGGCGGCGAAGCGATCCTGGAAGCGTTTCGCAGGCTGCGGATCGACTACATCATGTCATCGCCGGGCTCCGAATGGTCGCCTGTGTGGGAGGCCCTGGCGCGTCAGAAACTTAGTGGCGCCGCTGGTCCTACCTTCGTCGAGTCCTGGCACGAGACGCTCGCCGTCAACATGGCGGCGGGCTACACGCTGATGACCGGCCGGCCGCAAGCGGTTCTGCTGCACGCAGGCGTCGGCATGCTGCAGGGAAGCCTGGGCGTGCACGGCGCGCTGTGGAATGAAGTGCCCATGGTCGTGATGTCGGGCGAATTGCAGAGCCTGGGCGAGGATCCCGATCTCGACATCGAGCAGCAATGGTACGGCGGATTGACCGTTGGCGGGATAGAGCGCTTCGTGGAGCCGATAACCAAATGGGCCCGGGCCGTCACCAGTCCGTATACGCTTTACGAGAGCGTCATCCGCGCCGGCGAGATGGCACAGCGCGTGCCAAAAGGGCCGATCTATCTCAATGTCGCCCTCGAGCACATGCTGCACCCCTGGACGCCGCCTACCGCGCCACGCGATGTCCCAGACGCCCCTCTCTTGGAGCCACGATCAGAAGAACATTGAGCGAGTGGCCGGTCTCTGCGCGACTCCAGGAGCCCGGTCATCGTCGCGGAGACGTCCGGACGCGAGCCCGAGGCATTCTCCGCCCTGGTGGCGCTGGCCGACTCGATGGCAATACCCGTCATCAACGGCCGGGCTAACTGCTACGCAAATTTCCCTACCGATCATCCGCTGTATCTTGGTATGGGCAATTACGAGGCGCTCGATAACGCCGATGTCGTTTTGCTGCTCGGTGGACGAGCGCCCTGGTATCCGGCGCATCGCCGCCCCACTGCGGGGAAGATCGTTGCCATCCATGACAACCCGATCAAGGGCGACATGGTGTATCAGAACCTGCACGCGGATTATTACCTCGAAGGCAGCATGGCGCAGTCGCTCAAGCTGCTTGCGGCCGCGGTGCAGGCAGGCGCCGAGAGTGACAGAGTGAGCGCCAGGCGCCAGCGTTGGCAGCGGGAGCACAAGATCTACGTTGATCGCTTGCGGAAAGAGAGGGAGAGCGCGAAGAACGGCAGCGCGATCGATCCGCTCTCGCTTCTTGGAACGCTCGGCGAAGCTCTTCCCGCGGATACGATCTACGTGGATGAAACCATCACGCACTCCCCGCTCCTGCGCCAGCACCTGCCGCAGACCATGGCGCAAAGCTTTTTCCGAGGTTCAGGAGGGCTGGGCCAGGGCATTGGCACGGCGCTCGGAATCAAGCTCGCTACACGCAGCCGGCCCGTGGCTCTGCTCGTGGGAGACGGATCGTTTCTTTACAATCCGATTATCCAGGCGTTGGGCGCCTCAAAGCGGCACGCGCTCCCGATCATCATCGTCATACTCAACAACAAGAAGTATGAAGCCATGCGAAAGGGTCACGTGCATCACTATCCCGACGGCGCCTCGACCAGCAAAGATCTGCATTATGGCGTCACGATCGACGGCCCCGATTACGAGAAGCTCGGCAGCCATTTCGATTTTCCCGGGCAGCGGATAGAGAATCTCGGCGAATTGCAAGCAGGGGTGGCGAGCGCGCTCGCATCAACGCGCGCCGGCAACACCGCAATCCTCAACGTCTTCCTGACCCGCTGACACGAGTCGTCATGGCCGGACTTGCTCCGGCCATCCACGACCTGTTCTTCGGCCAAGTCACACGTGGATGGCCGTGACAAGCACGGCCATGACGACGATCTGAGCTCGTCACGACGCGGTGTTTTAGAATGACCCCGACCTGAATCGAGCGTTAGGGCTCGAACGCTAATTCGGACATTCAATCGCTCGCGTAACCGATCGCGCGGACCATCTTCGCCCAGTTCGACACTTCGGTCCTGAAAAACGCGACCGTCTCGGGCTCGGTCTTGATCATGACATCAAAGCCTATGGTATTGAGCTTCTGCTGCGCCTCAGGCTCCCGCACGATCCCATTGATCTGTGCATTGAGCTTTGCGACCACCGCGTCCGGCGTCTTCGCCGGCGCGAAGAACCCAACCCATGATCCCGAATAGACATCCGGGAAGCCGCCTTCTGCATAAGTCGGAACATTCGGAACCGCGGGATTACGAGCGGTGCTGGCGAGCCCGAGCCCCCGCAGGAGTCCCTGGTTCATCGGGGGCACCACCGTAGGCAGCGTCAGCACGATCGCATCGACATGATTCCCGATCCCGGAGGCCACGGCGGGCCCGCCGCCCGTGAAAGGAACGTGGACGGCCTTGACCTTGGCGACTTCGCGGAACAGGAATTCGCCGCCGATGTGGGGAGCCGTGCCTACGCCGGCGCTGCCCCAGGTGAAGCTCTTTTCTCGCCCGTTGCGAATGAATTGCTGCAGATTCTTGGCCGTATTGCTCGGATGTACGGCGAGAACATCGGGGCTGTAGGCGATGATCGCGATCGGGCGCAATTCGTCGACTGAAAACCCTTTGTTTCTGGTCGCGGTCTCATTGATTGCAAGAGAAGTGGTCGCGGCAAGCAGGGTATAGCCGTCGGGCGGCGCGCTGCTCACGTTCTTGGCGGCAAGATTTCCACCCGCCCCTGCGCGGTTCTCGACAACGACCGTGTGCCCAAGTCGCTCGCTCAGCTTCTGCCCCACCACGCGCGCCACCACGTCGGCAATGCCGCCGGCCGCAAAGGCCACCTGCACCGTGATGTTCTGTGCAGGATAGGTCTGGCTTACAGCAGAGCGCATCGTCCCGCTCGCGAGGACCAACACAGCGGTGCACACGCGAGCCAGCAAACGAAGGCGGATCATGCCGTGTCCTTTGTTTAGTTGTCACCTATGGGTGTCCAAAGCACCTGGTCGATGCGGGTGGCCCCGGTTGCGAGCATGACGAGCCGGTCAAAGCCGAGCGCAACGCCGCTTGTCGGAGGCAATCGCGCGAGCGCGTCCAGAAACTCTTCATCGATGGGGTAGCGCTCACCGTAAACGCGCTGCTTCTCCGCCATCTGCTGGCGCAACCGCAGCCGCTGCTCGGATACGTCCGTGAGCTCGGCGCAGCCGTTGGCAAGCTCCACACCACAGGCGTAAAGCTCAAACCGCTCGGCGATCCGCCGATCGCGGGCGCTCGGGCGCGCCAATGGCGACTGCACCGCGGGATATCCGTCAAGAATGGTCGCGCGTTCAATGCCGAGATTGGGTTCGATCCGCTCCACCAATACGCGGCTGAAGATGTCTCCCCAGCCATCGTCCCCCGCGAGGCGTATTCCAGCCTCGGTGGCAGCCGCGGCAAACGCCTGCGTCGGTTGCGGCGGCAGCACAGACGGGAGATCGATCCCGGCAAAGCGGGAAAAAGCCTCCGTGACAGTCAGGCGCTCGGGACTTGCAAAGGGATCGATGCAACGCTCGCGGAAAGAGAATTGCCCACTTCCGGCAATCTTCGCCGCAAGCGCAAGAATTGCCACGCAGTCTTCCATCAGCATCGCATAGGGCTCGTCCGCGCGATACCACTCTATCAGAGTGAACTCCGGATGGTGCAGCACACCGCGTTCGCGGTTGCGGAACGAGCGCGCGAACTCGAATATGCGACGCTCACCCGCCGCGAGCAGCTTCTTGCAGGCAAACTCCGGGGAGGTTCGCAGATAACGCGCCGCGCGCACGCCGCCGGGGGCGATGAGCTCGGTCGCAAAGGCGTGAAGATGGGTTTCGTTCCCCGGGGAGACCGTCAGGATCGCGCTCTCGACCTCGATGAAGTCGCGTGCGGCGAAATACTCCCGCACGGCGGCGGCGATGCGCGTCCGCGCCAACAGGAACGCGCGCTTGTCAGCGTATGCCGACTGCAGCGGCACTTCGCCCCCCGCTCAGCACTCGGCACGGTGCGGAAATCGCTGGCGAATGGCGGCAGGATCAGTATGGTGCGGCCGGAAATTCGGCTCCGTGCCGCAGCCATTGCTGCCTGCCAATCGAGGAACGCCCGCCGTGAAAGTCATTGCCAGCTCGCTTCGCAAGGGGAATATCGTGGAACTCGACGGCAAGCTCTACGTCGTGCTCAACGCCGAGAGCTTTCATCCCGGCAAGGGGACGCCGACCACTCAGGTGGACATGCGCCGAATCAGCGACGGCGTAAAGGTGGCGCAACGCTACAAGACGACCGAGCAGGTCGAGCGCGCCTATGTGGAGGATCGTGAGCACCAATACCTGTACCAGGACGCCGATGGCTTCCATTTCATGAACATGGAGAACTATGACCAGGTGACGTTGCCGGCCGACATCCTCGGGGAGCAGGCCGCGTACCTGCAACCCGAGATGAAGGTGACACTCTCCGTGCATGAGGGTGTCGCGGTCTCCATCGCGCTTCCGCAGAAGGCGGTACTTGAAGTCGTGGAGACGGAGCCCTCGGTGAAGGGTCAGACTGCTGCCTCATCCTACAAGCCCGCCGTCTTGTCCAACGGCGTGCGCACCATGGTTCCGCCATTCGTGGGCACCGGCACCAAAATCGTGGTCATGACCGCGGACGGCTCTTACGTCGAACGCGCCAAGGACTAGTCGAGCGATTCCATGAAACTAATCAATTGGAAAACCCACAGACCTCATCCTGAGGAGGCGCGCAGCGCCGTCTCGAAGGATGGAGACTGGCGCGATCTCGCTTGTGGCCGTCCTTCGAGACGCCCGCTACGCGGGCTCCTCAGGACGAGGCCGGTGATATGATTCGAACTCCAAAATCGATGGACTAGTCGATGAATTGTCACATCTCACGTCGGGCGTGCCTGCCGTTGATCGCGGGAGTGGTGGCGGCTTGGAGCACGAGGGCTCACACCCTCGACAGCAAATCGGCGTTCGACCAATGGGTTGCGGGTTTCCGCGCACGCGCCCATGCGCGTGGAATATCCGACGCCACCTACACGCGGGTCATGACCAGCATCGAGCCGGACACCGCGGTTTTGGAACTCAATCGGTCGCAGCCTGAATTCAACGAGCAGGTCTGGCAATACATCAATCGCCGCGTCTCGGATTATCGGATCACGACCGGCAAGGAGAAGGCGAAAGAGTACGCCACGCTTTTTTCCCGCGTCGAGAAGGATTACGGCGTCGATCGCTGGATCATGCTCGCCTTTTGGGGAATCGAATCCGCCTACGGCGACCCCGACGTGCAGAAGAACCATATGCGTCCCGTCATGCCCGCCCTCGCGGCGCTCGCTTGGGGAGAGCCGCGCCGACGAACCTACTGGGAACAGGAGTTGCTCAACGCACTTGTGATCATCGACCGTGGCTGGAGCACGCCGCAGGAGATGCGAGGCTCATGGGCCGGCGCCATGGGGCATACCCAATGGATGCCGGAGGTTTGGCTCAATGTCGGGGTCGATTACGATGGTGATGGGCGCGTTTCGCCCTTCGGCAAGCCCGACGATGCGATCGCCGGCACCGCGCAATATCTGGTCAAGCGCGGCGGCTATCGCCGCGGCGATCACTGGGGATATGAGGTTCACGGCGCGCAGGGGGGTGAAGGAGGTTCGCGAAGCTATCAGGCTTGGCAAACGGCTGGCGTGACGCGCGCCGACGGCCAGCCATTTCCCCAGCCGAATGCAACCGCCAAGCTGTGGATCCCGGTCCCTGGCGGGCCTGCCTTCCTTCTCGGGCATAATTTCAATGCAGTACGTTCCTATAATCCCTCCAACAATTATACGCTCGCGATTGTTCATCTGGCAGATCGGATCGGCGGCGGCGGACCGTTTGTGCACCCCTTTCCCGGCGCCGAGCGCACGCCGACGCTCGCCGAGGTACAGGAAATCCAGAAGCGGCTCACTGCGCTGGGCTTCGATACCGGCGGGACAGACGGCCGTGTCGGCAACGACACGATGATTGCCGTCCGCAACTTCCAGCGCAAGGTCGGCATGCAGCCGGCGGACGGTTACGCGGGAGTGAACCTTCTGGCGCGGTTGCGTCAGGGGCTGTGATCCGGTTTTATGGCCGCGCGCGCGGCGCATAATCCCTCCCACAATCCAAGGATCTTTCCGTGACTCCTGCAAAAGCCATTGCACAAAATCTGGCGGCCGCCGCCGCCGAGAAACGTTCTGCAACCGCCGCCCACCCTTCCCTGCGCGCGCTGGAGCGTCCGGCCAATCTCACCGTCGCAAACGCGCCGGGTTTCGGCAGCGACGTGGTTGCAGACACTCTGCGCGCGCTGGAAATTCCTTATGTCGCGCTCAATCCCGGCGCGAGCTATCGCGGCTTGCACGATTCGATTGTGAATTATCTCGGTAACGAAACCCCGCAGATGCTCCTTTGTCTGCACGAAGAGAGCGCGGTGGCCATCGCCCACGGCTACGCCAAGGTGACCGGGAAAGCGATGGCCGCGGCCGTGCATTCCAATGTCGGCTTGTTCCACGCCACGATGGCGATCTTCAATGCATGGTGCGATCGCGCGCCGGTGGTCGTGCTCGGCGCCACTGGACCGGTTGATGCCGCGAAACGCCGGCCATGGATCGATTGGATTCACACCGCGCGCGATCAGGGCGCGATCGTGCGCAACTACACCAAATGGGACGACCAGCCGGCATCGCCGGCAGCCGCCCGCGAAGCGCTCATGCGCGCGACCTGGATCGCCAATACTGCGCCCATGGGTCCCGTTTACATCAATCTCGATGCCGAGATGCAGGAAGCAAAGCTCTCAGATCAGCTCGCGCCGATCGACGCCGCGCGATTCATGCCGCAGGCAAATCCCGGCGTTTCCGCGCAACTGATCAGTGAGGCCGCCGCCATCCTGAGAGCTGCGAAACGTCCAGTCATCTTCATGGGCCGCGTGTCTCGTGAGTTGCCGGACTGGAACCAGCGCGTGGCGCTCGCCGAAGCGCTGGATGCGAAAGTCGTCAGCGACCTCAAGATCGGATGCGGCTTCCCCACCGACCACCGGCTGCACGCCGGTGCGCCCGGGTCGAATGTCATGGTTCCAGAGGCCATCGCGGCGATCAAAAGCGCAGATGTGATACTCGCGCTCGACTGGGTTCAACCTAGGCGGCGGCCTTCGATCCGCCTTCGGCCAGGAAGACCCGGCCGCGAAGATCATCAATGTGAGTGCCGACTTCCACGTCCACAACGGCTGGAGCATGGATTACGAAATGCTTCCACCGGTGGACTTGCTGCTGCCCACCACGCCGGATGAGGCGGTGCGCCAGCTTCTCGCTGCGCTTGGCGGCGCGAAATCGCATAAGCCCTCTCCGCCAGCGTCCAACTCGGAAAAATACGAGCCGTCCAGTGGGCCATTGCGGGTGGATGATTTGGCCAGATCGCTCCGGATCGCGGTCGGCAGCCGCGATGTCACGCTCACCCATCTGCCGCTGTCGTGGAACGGCGCCACTTGGCCGTTCCGCCATCCGCTCGATTACCTCGGCTCGGAGGGTGGCGGCGGCGTCGGCGGTGGCCCTGGCGTTTCCGTGGGCGCGGCGCTTGCCCTCAAAGGCTCCGGCCGGCTGCCGATTGCGGTCTGCGGTGACGGAGATTTCTGCATGGGCGTGACGGCGATCTGGACGGCGGTGCATTACCGTATTCCGCTCCTCTTCGTGGTCTGTAACAACCGCTCATTCTTCAACGACGAGCTTCACCAGGAACGCGTCGCCCGTATTCGCAACCGGCCGCCGGAGAACCGCTGGATCGGTCAACGCATCTCGGATCCCGACATCGATTGCGCGGCGCTCGGACGCGCGCAAGGCGCGGTCGGCTTCCCTCCGGTCACCAAATCGGGCGATCTCATACCAGCGTTTGAGCAAGCCATAGCCGCGGTTGAGCAAGGCCAGGTCGCCGTTGTGGACGTGCGGGTCGAGCCGGGGTACTCAGCCGTCAGCACCGCGGCGATGTTGCGAGGAACGGAAAAGTAAACGCGCAAGCGAGGTGGGGAGCGCAATAACAGGAGCAAGCAAACACATGATGCACGCTCGCCAAATCAACGCCCGCAATGCGATATTCGCCGCCGCCATTGCCTTATGGCCGGGGTCACCGTCCTTTGCCGCCGACGCGTTCAAAGCCACGGTGGGGCAGCGCGGCAACTGGGATACCTCGGTTTGCTACCTCGGGGAAAAAGCCGGTATCTTCAAGAAGCACGGCATCGAGCTCGAAATCCTCTACACTTCCGGGTCCGGCGAAACGCTTCAGCCGGTGATTGCCGGCTCCGCTGACCTCGGCTTCGCAGTCGGGACTCAAGGCGCCATGGCGGCCTACGCGAAAGGCGCCCCGGTACGCATCATTGGCGCCGAAGCTACCGGGGCAGCCGATTACTGGTACGCCAAGGCGTCATCGCCGATAAAGACGCTCGCGGACACCAATGGTCACACCATCGCGTTCTCGACCAACGGTTCCTCGACGCAAAGCATTGTCCGGGCCTTCATCGACGAATTCAAGCTCACTGCCAAGCCAATGGCGACCGGCAATCCCTCGTCGACGCTCACCGCCGTGATGACCGATCAGGTGGATGTGGGCTGGGCCTCGCCACCATTCGGACTGAAGGAACAAGAGTCCGGACAGATTCACGTCGTTGCCAAGGCCACGGACTCCGCGCTCGTGCGCGGCCAGACAATCCGCGTGATCGTGGCCAACGCACAGGCGCTGGAGAAAAGGAAAGAGGCAATCGCGCACTTCATGGATGCCTACCGCGAGAGCATCGATTACATGTACAGCGACAATCCGCAGGTCCTGAGAGACTATGCGGCCTTCGTGCAAGTCCCCGAAGCCACGGCCAGACGTGTTCGCGACGAGTTCTTTCCCAAGAGCCTGATAAACCCTGACGAGATCAAAGGGGAGGACGAGCTGGTGAAGGAGGCGGTGACCCTGAAATTCCTGAATACGCCGCTGACGCGACCGCAGCTTGAGGAGCTGATCCAGATTCCGCCGCGCAAGAAATGACGCTCCCACCGTCATGCCCCGCGAATGCGGGGCATCCAGTAGCCGATGCGCGTGTGATTAATTGAAAGCGGTACAATTCCCGATCCGGGCTACTGGATCGTCCGCTTTGCGCGGACGATGACAAGTCAGTGGGCTACTCAAGATCAGATCGCGAAGCTTTCATGCGTCGAGGGATGAAACAGCTCCTCGGGCGCGACCAGACGGGAGGACAGCCCTTCCGCATGATGGTGGCGGAGAAATTTTTCCAGGACATGCCGGTTGGCGGCAAGTCCATACGACCAGAAATCGCGTCCCATGAGCTCCTGCGCTGCGCGCAGCTGCTCCTCGACAAAAGGCAGCGTGACCTTCGTTGCCGAGGTGTCTTCAAGCGCCGCAAGACACTTGGCCTTGGATTGCTCCATCGCCTTGAAAACCGCTCCTGGAAGCCATGGATGCTTCTCGACAAGCTCGCGGCGGATGCCGGTCAGATGCATGATCGGAAAAATTCCGGTTTGCTTGAAATAATCGTGGCCGGCCGCCATCGGGTCAGCAAACATCCAGCCGATATTCGGATTGCCTTCCGGCGCGAGGCTGGGGGGGCGTGGAGCAATGAAGCCGTCGATCTCGCCGCGCGCCAGAAGCTGTGAGATTGTGGTTCCGTCGCGCGCTTCCTCGATTTCAATGCCGGGGGCGAGCTTGATGCTGATCTTTTCCGGCCGCCCTGGATGCTCGATCCCTCCCCTCACCCATGTGATGTCCGATGGCTTCACGCCGTGCGCGTCCTGCAGGATAATCCGCGCCCACACGCAGGCGGTGAGCTGAAACTCCGGCAGTCCGACCCGCTTGCCCTTCGAGATCCTCGGGTGACTTGATGCGGTCGCGCCGCACGTAGATGGCGTTGTGGCGGAAGGCGCGGGAAACGAAAGCCGGCACACCAACATACGGACAGTTGCGCTGCGCGGTCTTGACCGTAAAGCTCGACATTGACAATTCACAGATATCGAAATCGCCGCCGCGAAACGCGCGGAAGAAGATCTCCTCCGGCGGCAAATTCATGAAGATGGGATCAACGCCGTCGATCTGCACGGCGCCGTCCATAAGCGGGCGCACGCGATCATAATCGCCGATGGCCACGGACAGCTGGAGCTTCGACATCACCCCAACGTCCCAACTTGCGCTTCCAATAAGGCCCAGCATTTCGACCCGAGCTTCTCCTTCCACGTGGCATACACGTGCGAAAGTCGTGCGCGGAAGGCGCCCTGGTCGACGTCGTTGAAAACGATGCCGCGCGCCACGAACACATCGCGCAAGCCGGCATTAAGCCGCTCCTGCTCCTCCCGCTGGCGGCGCACATGGATGGCGGCATTCCTCTCGATCACATCCCTGATGTCGGAGCGCAGCGACTGCCAGGTCGACAAGTGCGCCATCAGATTGAATCCCGACCACATGTGATTGGTCATGCTCACATATTTCACCATCTCATCAAGCCTGTATCCCTGCATGATCGCGAGCGGATTCTCCTGCGCGTCGACGCGCCCGGTCTTCAGCGCATCATGGATTTGGTTGGCGGGCGTGGTGACCGGTTGCGCGCCGAAAGCAGCGAAGGTGTCGAAGATCATCTGCCCCGGGGGCACACGGATTTTCATGCCGGCGAAATCTTCCGGCCGCACGATGGGCCGGTTCACCGTCGTCACCTGCCGCATGCCGTTGTCAAATCCGGCGATCGGGAAGAGATACATGCCCTTCGCTGCCATCTCCTCGCCGATATAGTGGCCGAACGGCCCGTCGATGGCGGCGTGCGCCTCGCGCGATGACCTGAAGGCAAACGGCACCTGTTGCGCTTCCGCCACCGGCACCACCGTTCCGATGATGCCGCCCATCAAGGTGAAAAACTGGATGTCGCCCGCGAGCAATTTTTTGAACGCCTCCGGATCGCCGCCGGCGAGCTTGTTGTTCTCGGCGTGCACCGTCGCCTCGACACGCCCGTTGGTCTCAGCGCGAACCGCATCCCACATGGCAACGAGGTTACGGTGCAGCGTGCCGCCCGCGGGCTGATTGTGATACTGCGCGAACGTATGCTCGGCCGCGCGTAGATGCTTGATCATGATCATTGACCCCGCCGCGGCTGTTCCGGCAACGACGGAGCGGCGTGACAATCGGGCGGCCATGCGCTTGCTCCCGGATGGTGCGCTGTGTAGCCCGCATGAGCGAAAGCGACATGCGGGGATGCCCGGCGAGGAAACCCCGGATATCGCTGTCGCTCATCCGGGCTACGACACTACGGGCCATCCCGATTTAACTTAGTGCAAGCCGAGGCTGTCGTCTGCCGGCGCCATATCGACAAGGCGCAATTGCATGCGGTCGATCCCGTTCCAATGGTCCATGCACAACGTGCCAGCGGCATGCAGGCGCTGGCCGCGACCAGCCGCAAGAGCAGCGCCCAACGGTTGGCCGCGGGCGCGGAACGCGATCGCGCCGATGCTCGCGCCGTCAGTGGCGCGAAGCCGCACACGCATATGCGATTGTCCGGCATCCTCGGCATAGACGAGGGTGTGGGCGGGCAGCACGATGACCGGCTCTGGATTACCGGCGCCGAAAGGACCGGCACGCGAAATCATCGCCAGCATGTCGCTGTTGGCTCCCGCGGCAGTGACGGCGCCATCGATCAGGAGCGCATCGTCCTGCCGTGCCGCTTGCACCGCGGAGGCAAGAGCTGAATTCCAGGTATGCGCGGAAGGAGCTCAACGCGTCTTTGCGCACCGTGATTCCTGCCGCCATGGCGTGGCCGCCTCCCTTGATGAGGAGGCCTTCCCCGACGGCTCCGCGCACCACCTGGCCAAGATCGATCCCGGCAATCGACCGTCCCGAGCCGGTCCCCATGCCGCGCGCGTCGAACGCGATGGCGAAAGCAGGCCGACCGAACCGCTCCTTCAGGCGCGCGGCAATCAAACCGGCGATGCCGGGGTGCCACCCTTCGCCGGCCGTTACTATGACCGCTGCCTTGCCGGCCGCGCCCAGTGCGGCCATGGCCTCGGCTTCGGCCTGCACCAGCGTCGCAAGCTCAATTCCCTGCCGCTCGCGGTTAAGCCTATCGAGCTCACCGGCAAGGCTCATGCATGCGGCCGGATCGTCCTGCATGAGCAGATCGACGCCCAGCGTGGCGCGGCCGATGCGGCCGCCCGCATTGATCCGCGGTCCGAGCAGGAAGCCGAGATGCCACGCCTGCGGCGGACCACCAAGCCGCGCGGCGTCCATAAGGGCGGTCAGCCCCGGGTTTTGCCGCCGTCGCAGCGCGAACAGGCCCTTGGTGACAAAAGCCCGGTTGAGCCCCTTGAGCGGCACCACGTCAGCAACCGTTCCGAGCGCAACGAGATCGAGAAACCGCAAGAGGTCCGGCTCCGGCCGCTCCGCCGTCCAGAAATCTCGTTGCCTGAGCTCACGATTGAGCGCAACGAGTGTCACGAACACGATACCGACTGCGGCGAGATGTCCAAGCTTGGAGAGATCATCGAGCCGATTGGGGTTCACGACCGCGACCGCGGGAGGAAGTTGCTCATCGGCCTGATGATGGTCGATGACAATGACATCCATTCCCAACTTGCGCGCCTCAAAGAGCCCGCGTGGCTGGTGGTCCCGCAGTCCACCGTGACGAGCAGGCTTGCTCCCTGCTGTGCGAGGCCGCGGATTGCATCCGCATTCGGACCGTAGCCTTCGAAGAGCCGATCGGGCACGTGAATGATCGGACGAAGGGCGCAATGGGCAAGATAGCGCCCGAGCAGTGCCGCCGAGGTTGCCCCATCCACATCATAGTCGGCGAAGATGGCGATCGTTTCCCGGCGCATCACCGCATCCGCAAGCCGCACGGCCGCAACCTGCATATCGGCGAGCGTGTTGGGATCCGGCATGAGTGTGCGCAGCGTCGGATCAAGGAAGCTTCCAACCTCTTCCAGCTCAACTCCGCGCCCCGCAAGAATGCGCGCCAGGAGCTCCGGCATGTCATGGCGCTGGGCAATGGCAAGCGCGTGCGCGGATCCCCGGCCGTCCAGGCGCGCACGCCAGGCCCGGCCACACGCCGAACGCTCAACACCCAGGAAATGGCGCTGCATCAAATCCGGCGGCAGCGGCAGGGCAATGTTCATCGTGACCCGCGAATCACTCTCTGGCAGCCGCGATCTTGGACGAAGAGCAAGGGCTCCGCCACCGAGCGCATCAGGCGGCGGGCGCGAAAATGCGCGGTTAAAGGCGGGGTTCGATCGAGTTTACGTACAACTCTCCGTCATGACCGGACTTGTTCCGGTCATCCACGACTGTTTCCCGCGAAGAAAGACATGGATGGCCGTGACATCCACGGCCATGACGGCAAGAGGTATGCTTAATCCAAATGGAATTTGCCGTGCTCGCGGTGCTCGGCACCAATCCAGCGTACGGTCCCGGTAACGGAGCGCATCACCACCGTCTCGGTGGTGATGACCTCGTTGCGGAACCGCACGCCCTTGAGCAAGGCGCCGTCGGTCACCCCGGTCGCGGCGAACAGACAATCGCCCCTCACCATATCGTTGATCTCGTATTTCTTGCGGGGATCGGCAATGCCCATTTTCGCCGCCCGCGCACGCTTCTCATCGGTATCCAGAATGAGCCGGCACTGCATCTGACCCCCGATGCAGCGCAGCGCCGACGCCGCCAGCACTCCTTCCGGCGCTCCTCCGATGCCGATATAGATATCAATGCCCGTATTCACCGGGTCTGCCGTGTGAATGACGCCCGCGACGTCGCCGTCGGTGATGAGCCGCACAGCAGCGCCTGTCCTGCGCACGCGCGCAATAAGCTCGGCATGGCGTGGGCGATCGAGGATGAGCGCAGTGATCCGATCCGGCGCCACTCCCTTGGCAGCCGCGAGGCGGCGAATGTTGTCTTCGGCAGGCGCGTCCAGATCGATGACGCCGACTGGATAGCCCGGCCCGACCGCAATCTTGTCCATATAGACATCCGGAGCGTTGAGGAGCGTGCCCTCCTCCGCCATCGCCATGGTGGCGATCGCGCCGGGCATATTCTTGGCGCATAAGGTCGTGCCTTCGAGCGGATCAACAGCAATGTCAACCTTCGGCCCGTGCTTATTGCCCACGGTCTCGCCGATAAACAGCATGGGAGCTTCGTCGCGCTCGCCCTCGCCGATCACCACCGTGCCGTCGATAGGAAGCTTGTTGAGCTCGCGGCGCATGGCGTCGACAGCCGCCTGATCGGCGGCCTTCTCGTTGCCGCGACCGGTCAAGCGCGCCGCGGACACAGCTGCACGCTCGGTGACGCGCACGATCTCAAGAGAGAGAACGCGCTCCAGGGCCAGGTCGGGTTGAACGGTGATGGATGACACCGCCTCGCGCCCGTGAACGCTCATGCCCTCTCCTGCCGTGTCATTCTTCTTTCCAACCAAGAAAATGTGCCGCCCACCCGCGGAGCAACACAACGGAAAACAGTATCAGTTTTTCTCGATGCGAATAACCTGCGGCTTGCCCGAGATCACCTTATCGCGCCCCACCGCTGCAAGCGCTTTGTGCACGGCATCCTCGGTTGTCGCATAGGTGATGAGAATGACAGGCACGGGCTCTCCGGAACGGCCGGAGGTTTGGCCGCCCTGAGGCGACCCGTCGCGGTGACGCTGGACGATGGATTCGAGCGAGATGTGCTGCTGGGCAAGGCGCTTGGCGATGCTGGCGGCGGTCCCTGGCCTGTCCACGGCGAGAAGGCGGATGTAGTAGCCGCCCGCGTGACGTTGCATCGGCGCCTTCTTGCTGCTGACGAGCTGCACCGAGGGCCTCCCGAACGGAGCGGCGCGCACGCCGCGGGCAATATCCGCAATGTCGGAAACAACGGCTGAGGCAGTCGCCAGCCCGCCCGCGCCTGGCCCGACGAGGGTGATGGGCGCCATGGCATCGGCATCAATCGTCACCGCGTTGGTCACGCCCATGACCTGCGCGATGGCTGTGTCCTTGGCGACCATGGTTGGATGCACGCGCTGCTCGATCCCCTTCTCGGTTTTCACTGCCACTCCCAATAGCTTGACGCGGTACCCGAGTTCATCCGCCCATGCGAGATCCTCAGGCGCGATCGAGGAGATGCCCTCCACGTAGACTGCGCTTTCATCCGCCTTCGTCCCAAACGCGAGACTTGCCAGAATGGCGAGCTTTTGCGCCGTGTCATGGCCTTCAATGTCGAAGCTCGGATCGGCCTCGGCGTAGCCGAGCCGCTGTGCCTCGCGCAGGCATTCGGTGAAGGCCATCTTCTCCTGCTCCATCCGGGTCAGAATGTAATTGCAGGTGCCGTTGAGAATTCCGTAAACGCGTGTCGTGGCATTGCCCGCGAGCCCTTCGCGCAGCGTCTTGACAACCGGGATGGCGCCGGCGACAGCGGCTTCGAAATTGAGCGCCACAGAATTGCGCTCGGCGAGCGCGGCGATCCGCACGCCATGTCGCGCCAGCAGCGCCTTGTTGGCGGTCACGACGGACTTCCTGGCCGCCAAGGCCGCTGTCACGGCGGCATTGGCGGGGTCACCCTCTCCGCCAATCAGCTCGACGAAGACGTCGATCTCGGCATCGGCGGCAAGGGCAACCGGGTCACCCACCCAGCGTAGGCGCTTGAGATCGAGGTTGCGGCGCTTATTGCGCGAGCGCGCGCATACAGCGACGACATGAATCGGCCGACCGCAAAGCAACGCCAGCCGATCATGTTGATCCTCGATAAGGCGGATGACGGAGGCGCCGACGACGCCCAAACCGGCGATACCGATCTTCAGCGGGGCAGCCATCGCTCTCCGTCATGGCCGGACTTGTTCCGGCCATCCACGACTTGATCCGGCTACGTCAAAGACGTGGATGGCCGCGACAAGCGCGGCCATGACGCCGGAAGTGGTCCAATTCATCGAGACAAGCGCTAGCGCCGCTTGGCCATGGGGAGGACGTTGTGCAACTTTTCGGCGCCGGTTTCAAGAAAGCGCCGGATGTTGCGAGCGGCCTGGCGGATACGCTGCTCATTTTCGACAAGCGCTATTCGCACAAATCCCTCCCCATATTCGCCGAATCCGATACCGGGAGAGACGGCAACTTCCGCCTTTTCGACCAGCAGCGTTGAAAATTGCACGCTGCCGAGACCGGCAAAGGCTTCGGGAATGGGAGACCAGGCAAACATGGACGCACGCGGGGGTGGGATGTCCCAACCCGCGCGGCCGAACAACTCGACCAGGACGTCGCGGCGGCGTTTGTAAGTGTCGCGCATCTCACGAATGCAGTCGTCCGGCCCATTCAGCGCGGCCGCCGCAGCAACCTGAATTGGCGTGAAAGCGCCGTAATCGAGATAAGATTTGACGCGCCCGAGCGCCGCGATGATGCGCTCATTGCCCACCGCAAACCCCATGCGCCAGCCCGGCATGGAGTAGGTCTTCGACATTGATGTAAATTCCACCGAAACGTCGATGGCGCCTGGCACTTGCAGCACCGAAGGCGGCGGATTGCCATCGAAATAGACCTCGGCATAAGCGAGATCGGACAGCACGTAAACGCCGTGCTTCTTCGCGAAGGGTATCAGTTCTTTGTAGAAATCGAGACTGGCAACGTAGGCGGTCGGATTTGACGGATAACAGACAATCACGGCGATCGGCTTCGGTATGGAGTGAACGATCGCCCGCTCCAATGCCCCAAAGAACGCCGATGTAGGGTCGGAGGGAACTGAACGAATCACGCCACCGGCCATAAGGAAGCCGAAAGCGTGGATCGGGTAGCTGGGATTGGGGACAAGGATCACATCGCCCGGCGCGGTGATCGCCTGCGCCACATTGGCGAAACCTTCCTTTGAGCCCAGCGTCGCGACGATCTGGGTTTCGGGATTGAGCTTTACGCCAAACCTGCGCGCATAATATGCGGCCTGAGCACGACGCAGCCCCGGAATGCCGCGCGAGGACGAATACCGGTCGGTGCGCGGCTTACCGATTGTCTCCTTGATCTTCTCGATGACATGCGCGGGCGTGGGAAGATCGGGATTGCCCATGCCGAGGTCGACAATATCGGCGCCCGCATTTCGTGCCATTGCCTTGGCGCGATTAACTTCCTCGAACACATATGGCGGCAGACGTCGAATGCGGTGAAATTCTTCCATACCCAAATTCCCAAGCCGCCGTTTCCACCTCGGTGCCCCCTCGGGCTCCTGTCAGGGGTTGCGGGTGGTGCCGGCGGAGTTGTCGGCGGCAAAGTCGTCGCTCACAGGCTTGTCGCTCACAGGCTTGTTCCCGGCAGAGTTGGTGCCGGCAGGCTTAGTAGCACCAGACTTGACGGAAGCCGACTTGCCGCTGGCGGAGTTGGCGCTGGTAGATTTGGCGCTGGTAGACTTGCGCGGCTGGCCGCCGTTCGGGGCCAGACTTAGCCCCAGAAGCCTTGGCCCCAGAAGCCTTGGCCCCAGAACCTTGGCCTCAGAAGCCTTGGCCTCAGAAGCCTTGCTGTGCGAGCCGCCTGCCGCCGCGGCGCGATTGCGCGCCGCCACGAGCTCTTCCTCCACCTTCGTTTGCTCCTCGCTGGTGAGCACGGCGCTCGAGCGCGGAGGTGGCCTGTCATGCACGGCCGGATAGGCGGAGGGAGCCTCGGGGCGGGCCGGCGCGCCCTCCGGCAAGCCGCCGATGGCAGCAGGCATGCGGTCTGCAACGCTTGATGCCGCGCAGCCGGCCATGAGGGCAGCAGTTGCAGGCAGCAGCAAAGAAACAAAAATGATGCGTGCGAGAGCCCGCCGAAACTGCGGCCGGCCTTCCATGGGCGTCGGCATCGTCACCCCGTCACTGTCCGTGCGCCTCGGCCGTTGTGCGGCATGGCGAGCTCACGGCGAGCCAGGCCGTATTCCCTGCACAGACCAAAATTCACGCCAATTCAATCGATTACCAATCGGCAGCGGTAGTGTGTCAATATGACCAAAGCAAGGTTGGGCGATTTTCCGGCCTATTTACACCACCCTTGCCCACCGAGGTACTGCCGCCGACATACGCCGAAGCCGATGCTGCGTCTTGCGCTGATTGCGGCTAGAGTCCATCTGGACTTCATGGCCATATCGGGGCCAACCCCAGAACTGATCCCGATCTGCTGCACACCGAGGCGTCACCGTGCGAGCCCCGTCAGAACCCATTAAAGACGGCTCCGCCAATCTCGAAGAGCTTGCCCATAATGTTGCGCGCATCGTGGAGGAGAGCGGCAAAGCACTTGCGGCCTATCTGAAACCACGTGAGGAGGGCCGCGTCGAGGACCAGTATTCAGAGGTCACTGACGTCGTCAAAACGCTTGGCCAGGTTGCCGATTATTGGATCCGCGACCCGCAGCGCGCTCTCGAGATTCAATCAAGCCTGGGCAGGGCTTATCTCGATCTCTGGGGAAATGCCGTCAAACGCATGGCGGGCGAGCAGGTGTCCGCCGTGGCTGCCCCTGATCCTCGAGATCGGCGCTTTGCCGACCCGGAATGGTCGAGCAATCAATTTTTCGATTTCCTCAAGCAGGCCTATCTGCTCACCGTGGGATGGGCAAACCGGCTGGTGCACGATGCCAAAGGGCTCGACCCTCATACCCAGCAAAAGGCCGAGTTCTATGTGCGGCAGATTGCCAATGCGATCTCGCCCTCGAATTTTGTTCTGACCAACCCCGAGCTCTTACGGGAGACGGTGAGCTCCAATGCCTGCAATCTTGTGCGCGGCATGCACATGCTGGCCGAAGATATCCAAGCTGGCGGCGGGGAGCTGCGGATTCGCCAATCCGATTCCAAGATGTTCGAGGTCGGCCGGAACCTCGCCCTCACCCCGGGGAAAGTGGTTTTCGAAAATGAGCTGATGCAGCTCATCCAGTACGCACCTTCGACCGACAAGGTGCTCAAGCGTCCATTGCTCATAGTGCCCCCCTGGATCAACAAATTTTATATTTTGGATATCAATCCTGAAAAGTCATTCGTCCGATGGTGCGTGGCTCAGGGGCTCACGGTGTTCGTCATCTCCTGGGTAAACCCGGATGCCAAGCTCGCAGAAAAAAGCTTCGAGGATTACATGCGGGAGGGCCCGCTTGCCGCGCTCGACGTGATCGAAAAAGCGACAGGTGAGCGCGCCGTGCACGCCATGGGCTATTGTGTCGGCGGCACGCTGGTGGCCACGACCCTCGCCTACATGCCCAGCCAGGGCGACGATCGTATCACCTCGGCGACATTTTTGACCGCCCAGGTCGATTTTACCCACGCCGGCGATTTGAAAGTCTTCGTCGATGAAGAACAGGTTGCAGCACGCGAGCGGGAAATGCGCGAACGGGGATATCTCGAGGGCAAGAAGATGGCCAGGGCCTTCAACCTGCTGCGCTCGAACGATTTGATCTGGCCTTATGTCATCAGCAACTATCTCAAAGGAAAAGAGCCCGCTCCCTTCGACCTGCTCTACTGGAACTCCGACGCAACCAGGATGCCGGCGGCGAACCATTCATTTTACTTGCGGAATTGCTACCTGGAGAACAAGCTCGCCAAGGGGCAGATGGTGATCGGGGAAGAGACGCTGGATTTGAAGCGCATAAGAATCCCCGTTTACAATCTCGCCACCCGCGAGGATCACATCGCCCCGGCAAAATCGGTCCTGCTCGGCTCGAAGTTCTTCGGCGGACCGGTGCGCTTCGTTTTGGCAGGATCAGGTCATATTGCCGGTGTGGTCAATCCGCCGGACAAGTTAAAATACCAACATTGGACCGGACCGAAGCCGACCAGCGCCAACCTGGAGAGATGGCTGACGAAAGCCAAGGAGCACGCCGGCTCCTGGTGGCCAGATTGGTTTTCGTGGCTCAAGGCGCAAGATACGACCGAGGTGCAGGCGCGCCAGCCCGGCGGCGGCGTGCTCGCGCCAATCGAGGATGCACCCGGACGTTACGTGAGGATGAGAGACTGATGGGATAGCGATCCGGAGACCTCACGGCAACCAATAGCGGAGAGAGTCAATGCGTTTCATGATGTTGCTGTCAGCCCTCATCATCTCGACACTTTGTGCAAGTCCGGCTCTTCCCCAGGAGCTCGGCGGCACCCTCAAGAAGATCAAAGACACCGGCGCGATCACGCTCGCTCATCGCGAATCATCGGTGCCATTTTCGTATTACGACGACAGGCAACAGGTCGTCGGCTATGCCATGGACCTTTGCTATCGCATCGTCAACGCGGTGAAAACCGAGCTCAAGCTCGCCAAGCTTGATGTAAGTCTCAATCCCGTGACTTCGGCTACACGCATTCCGCTGATTGCGAACGGCACGGTCGACCTCGAGTGCGGCTCGACCACCAACAACCTGGAACGGCAAAAGCAGGTGTCATTCACCATTACGCATTTCGTTACTGCCAATCGCTTCGTGTCGAAAAAGGCGGCCAATCTGAAGACGGTCGAGGACCTGCGGGGTAAAACCATAACTTCTACGTCAGGAACGACCAACATCAAGCAGATCACTGAGATCGGCGCGCAAAAGGGTCTCAATCTGAACATCCTCGCGGCGAAAGACCATGCCGAGGCCTTCCTTATGGTGGAGACAGGACGCGCTGCCGCCTTTGTGATGGACGACATCCTGCTGTACAGCCTCGTTGCCGGCGCCAAAGCCCCGGGCAACTACGTGATCTCGGCCGATGCCCTTTCGGTTGAGCCCTATGGCATCATGCTGCGGCGCGATGATTCCGCCTTCAAGAAGGTGGTCGACGAGGCGATGATCACGACCTATCGCAGCGGCGCCATCAACGCGATCTACGACAAATGGTTTCTCAAGCCGATCCCGCCGAAGGACCTCGTCCTAAATGTCCCGATGAGCGAAGCGTTCAAGAAGGTAGTCGCCAGTCCGACCGATAGCGGCGATCCGGCGGTGTACTGATTTCAGGAATTGGGGGATCAGTGGTCAGGAATCAGGAGCGCCTGCTACCTGTTTCCTGACACCTGATACCTGGAACCCGCATGAGCTATAACTGGAACTGGGGCATCTTCTTCCAGACGTCGCCGGACGGCGTCCACACCTACCTTACGACGCTCCTGCTCGGGACCGCCTGGACCTTGACCACTGCGCTGGCGGCCTGGTGCCTGGCGCTGGCGATGGGTTCGCTGGTCGGCGTGATGCGCACCACGCCGCATCCCTGGCTGGTCCGGCTCGGACAAGCCTACGTCGAATTGTTCCGCAACATTCCGCTCCTGGTGCAGATGTTCCTCTGGTACTTCGTGCTGCCCGAGGTTTTGCCGACCGAGGCCGGAGATTGGCTCAAGCAGCTTCCCGATGCGTCCTTTTACACCGCTGTCGTCGCACTCGGTTTTTACACCTCGGCGCGGGTGGCTGAGCAGGTGCGCGCCGGCATCCTGAGCCTCGCCAGCGGCCAGCGCCTAGCGGCGCTGGCGCTGGGCCTCACGCTGCCCCAGGCATATCTGTACGTGCTCTTGCCGATGGCTTACCGCATCATTCTGCCGCCGCTGACATCGGAGTTTCTCAATGTCATCAAGAACAGCGCCGTCGCGCTCACGATCGGGTTGATGGAGCTTACCGCGCGCGCACGCGCCATGCAGGAAATGTCCTTCCAGGTATTCGAGGCCTTCACTGCCGCAACCATCATCTACATCATCATCAATACCGTCGTGACTTTCGCAATGCGCTGGGTCGAGCACCGAGCAGCGGTTCCCGGACTCATCGGCCCTGCGCCGCAAGCTGCCCTCCACTGATTCGCATCGATGTTCGCGAATTTCGATTTCGACGTCATCATTCGCTCGCTGCCGTACCTGTTCTATGACGGCATGACGTTCACGCTTACGCTCACGGCGCTGGCGACGATCGGCGGGGTCCTGTTCGGAACGCTGCTCGCGCTTATGCGGCTCTCCCACCTCGGTCCGGTCTCCGTGCTGGCGGCTGGTTACGTCAATCTCATGCGCTCGGTACCCCTCGTGCTGATGATTTTCTGGTTGTATTTCCTCGTGCCCTATATGGGACAATGGATCACTGGTGCATCACGGCCGATTCAAGTCGGCGCCTTCATGTCCTCGCTGGTTACGTTCACATTGTTCGAGGCCGCCTATTTCTGCGAGATCATGCGCGCCGGCATTCAATCCATCCCGCGTGGCCAGTCGGCAGCGTCGCAGGCGCTCGGCATGACTTATGCGCAAACCATGCGCTACATTATTCTGCCGCAGGCCTTCCGCAACATGCTCCCCGTCCTGCTGACGCAAACGATCATTCTCTTCCAGGACACCTCGCTGGTCTATGTGCTGTCCATCACCGATTTTCTTGGCGCGGCGTCGAAGATCGCCCAGCGCGATGGGCGCCTGGCGGAAATGTATCTGTTCGCAGCGCTCGTCTATTTCACCATCTCATTCGCGGCTTCCCTTCTCGTCCGCCAGCTGCAAAACCGCGTCGCCATTGTGCGGTGATGATGGCATGCCATGATCAGCATCAGTCATGTCAGCAAATGGTATCAGAGCTTCCAGGTGCTCAAGGACTGCTCAACCGAGATTGCCAAAGGCGAGGTCGTCGTGGTGTGCGGCCCGTCCGGTTCGGGCAAGTCGACTCTGATCAAATGCGTCAATGGTCTCGAGCCTTTTCAGCAGGGCGCCATCACCGTCGCCGGCATCTCGGTCGGGGATGCCAAAACTGATCTGCCGCGGTTGCGCGCTCGCATCGGGATGGTTTTCCAGCATTTCGAGCTGTTTCCGCATCTCACGGTCATGCGCAACCTCGAGCTGGCGCAGATCAAGGTGTTGGGACGCGGCAGACAAGAAAGCGAGCAACGCGGGATGCGGCTCCTCGATCGCGTTGGATTGCGCGAGCACGCCGCCAAGTTTCCTGGCCAGCTTTCCGGCGGCCAGCAGCAGCGCGTCGCTATCGCCCGGGCACTGGCCATGGATCCGATCGCCATGCTGTTCGACGAGCCGACATCGGCGCTCGATCCGGAAATGATCAATGAAGTGCTCGATGTGATGGTTGCCCTCGCCAAGGAGGGGATGACCATGATGGTTGTCACCCACGAGATGGGGTTTGCCCGCAAGGTCGCCCATCGCGTCGTCTTCATGGACGAGGGCAGGATTGTCGAGGACGCACCGACCGCCGAGTTCTTCGAGCAGCCGCGCAGCGATCGCGCCCGGATTTTTCTATCCAAAATCTTGCAGCATTGATTTAGGCTCGTGGGCTAACACTTTATTCTATTTACTATTTATCCGTTTTGTCATTCCATTTTCACCTGTCCAATTCGTCTTTTCTGCTGCTTTGAGTTGTAGACCGGATGAATGTCGCGAATTTAGCGTGGTTCTCGGGTGCAAATGCGCAGCCGCTGCGCGCGTTGCGTGCAGCGATGAAGCCACGCTGATGACCGCTGACGAGACCTTATTGGGCTGGCGGTCCAAGCTAAAGCGCATCGACGCCGAGCGGTAAGAGCCGGGTCACTCCTGGGAGCAGCTCAAGGAAACAGCGCCACCTGCTCCAGCCCCAATGTCTCGGGAAATCCGAGCATCAGGTTCATGTTCTGGACCGCCTGACCCGAAGCTCCCTTCGTGAGATTGTCGAGCGCAGCGCCGATGATCGCTCGGCCGGGAACCCGATCACTGGCCACTCCGATGAACGTGAGATTGGAGCCGCGTACATGCCTCGTCTGCGGCATCTCGCCGAACGGGAGCACATGGACGAACGGCTCCCTTTCGTAAGCATCCGACAAGATGCCGTGCAACCGTTGCGCCGTCGCATCGATGCCGCGCACGTAGATGGTCGACAGGATACCCCGGTTCATGGGCATCAGGTGCGGCGTGAAGCTCACGACCACCTCGCGTCCCGCGGCCCTGGAAAATTCCTGGTCGAGCTCGGCCATGTGCCGATGGTGGCCAACGCCGTAGGCATGAGCGCCTTCGGCGACTTCGGAGAACAGCATCTCCTCCTTGGGCGCCCTGCCCGCACCGGTCATGCCGGACTTGGCATCGATGACGATCGCGTCGGGATCGATTGCCTTGGCGCGTATGAGAGGGATGAGCGGAAGCTGCGCGCAGGTCGTATAGCAGCCCGGATTGGCGACCAGGCGCGCTTTCCCGATCGCGCCACGATTAAGCTCGACGAGCCCGTACACCGCCTCAATCTGGAGCTCCGGCGCATGATGCTCGTGACCATACCAGCGCGCATAGGAGGAGGGGTCGGCAATACGAAAATCGGCTGAAAGATCCACCACCCTGGTGCTCTGAGCGACGGTGAGCAGCCCCTTGATCACCTTCTGAGTGGTTCCGTGCGGGAGGGCGCAGAAAGCGCAATGGAGCCCCGCCGCGCTCCAATCAATTGTCTCAATGGCGATCAGCTTTGGCAGCGCGTAAGGAGAGAACTGCGGAAAAACATCCCGCATTTCCTGACCGGCACGGCGTTCAGCCGTAAGCAGCACGATTTCCACGCCTGGATGGCGCAACAGCAGCCGCACCAGCTCGGCGCCGGTGTAGCCCGAGGCTCCGAGCACGCCTATTCTTTTTTTTGGTTCCGGCGCCTTGCTCATGGAAGTTGACTTGCGGCAGGGTCGAGGAGGCGAATTGGATGATTGAGAATGCCGCGACGAATATCAGGGACCGATGCGGCAGCCGATCGAAACGCGATCCCGCGCCTGTGATTTAGCGGCGCCGCAAAACTTTTGATGAAATTACAATCATGCTGCGGCGCTATAGCTGCCCATTGATGTTTGGTCAAGAAAGCGCGGTTGCAACCTCGATAATCGCTGCGATGTGCGCTGCTATGCAGCGCACCGGCTTGCGTCCGTGCAGCTCATGACGTGATGCTCCGCTTAGCTCCATACCCACCGGACCACCCTGCCGACGACGTCGCCCAAAGTGAGCAGCACCCATGCCCAGACGAAGGCCGAAGCAAAATTTGCGATTTGGAATTGCCAATAATGCATTTTGAAAATGCCGGCCACGAGGGGGACCGAGGCGCGCAATGGCCCAAAGAAACGACCGATGAAGATTGCAAGCGCGCCCCAGCGCTGCACGAATGCCTCACCTTTGGGAAGGAGCTCGGGGTGACGCGACAGCGGCCACACGTGGGCAACCGGCGACCCGAGCTTCAGTCCCACCCAGTAGGAGAGCCAATCGCCGAGCGCCGCTCCGACCGAGCCGGCAACCCAGATCGGCCAGAAATTCAGCTTGCTCGACGCGATCAGCGCGCCGATGGCAACGAGCGCCGCCCAAGCCGGAATGAGAAGCGAAATGAAAGCGAGCGACTCGCCAAAGGCAAGCGCAAAGACGATTGGCGCCGCCCATGCTTCGTGAATGCGCACGAACTCGACAAGCTGCTGCGAGTAGCCTTCGAGGTGCTCAAACATCAGAAATGGTGGCCCCGCTGCCCAACGCGATTAGTAGCGCGCCGTGCATGAATACGCCAGACCGCGGCGTCGTGGGCAAACGATCGGGACCACAAAACGCAAAATGCTTCTCCGATATAGCAGACGTTGACTGGAATTGCACTTGGAGACAGGTACCACCACATGAGCTCCGGGCCTTGTCGTTTTCCTGCTTTGCGCGCCGCGATGTAGACATCGTCCGTGGCATAGTGGACGTATCTGATTCGGTTCCTCCTTCGCAGCGCGAAACCAAAATGGGCAAGATCGCCACCAAAACAAGCAGCCGGGCACAGCGAGAAGACCTGTTTGCTGACCTGCCGGAAGCGGCGCCTCGCAAACGCCCCGAGAAGCAGGAACGCTCCGGCAGGCGTATGGGCGGGGTTGGGTCCGATTACACGGCGCACGATATCGAGGTTCTCGAAGGCCTGGAGCCGGTGCGCCGGCGACCTGGCATGTATATCGGCGGAACCGACGAAAAGGCGCTGCATCATCTCTTTGCTGAGGTGATCGATAATTCCATGGACGAGGCGCTCGCCGGTCATGCGTCCTTCATCGAAGTGATCCTGGACGCCGATGGCTTCATCACGGTTACCGACAACGGGCGCGGCATTCCGGTCGATCCGCATCCCAAGTTTCCAAAAAAATCGGCGCTCGAAGTGATCATGTGCACCTTGCACGCCGGCGGCAAGTTCGATTCCAAGGTGTACGAGACATCCGGAGGCTTGCACGGGGTTGGCGTGTCGGTGGCGAATGCATTGTCCGAACGCATGGAGGTGGAGGTAGCGCGCGAGCAGATGCTTCACCGCATGGTGTTCGAGCGCGGAAAGCCAAAAGGAAAACTGGAGAAGCTCGGCCGCGTTTCCAACCGGCGCGGCACCAGGGTGCGCTTTCGCCCGGACCCGATAATCTTTGGAGCAAGCGCGCGATTCAAGCCCGAGCGGGTCTTCAAAATGACACGCTCGAAAGCGTATTTGTTTGGCGGCGTCGAAATCCGCTGGTCGTGCGCGAAGGAGCTCTTGCACGGCGCGACTGACGTACCGCACGAGGCCACCTTCCACTTCGCCGACGGCCTCAAGGACTATTTGTCCGCAACCATCGAATCCGCAACCCTCGTTCATCCCGACATCTTCACCGGCAGCTTCGGAAGGGTTGGCGCGCATGGCGCGGCGCAATGGGCGGTGGCATGGACCGCCGATCATGACGGTTTCCTGTCCTCTTATTGCAATACCATCCATACCCCGGACGGCGGCACACACGAGAGTGGCCTGCGCAGCGCGCTTTTGAAAGGAATAAAGGACCACGCCGAACGCGTTGGGCAGGGAAAGCGCGCCGCCGCCGTGAGCGGCGATGACGTTATGAACGGGGCCGCCTGCATGGTCTCGGTATTCATCCGGGAGCCGGAATTCCAGGGCCAAACGAAAGACCGCCTTGCCACGGCGGAAGCAACCCGGATCGTGGAAAACGCGATCAGGGATCCGTTCGACCACTGGCTCGCCGCGAACCATGTGCAGGCGAATAAGCTGCTCGAATTCGTAATCGAGCGGGCGGAGGAGCGGATTCGACGGCGACAGGAGAAGGAGATTGCGCGCAAAACCGCGGTCCGTAAGCTGCGTCTCCCCGGCAAGCTCGCCGATTGCACCAACACAGCAGCACAAGGCTCCGAAATATTCATAGTCGAGGGCGACTCGGCCGGCGGCTCGGCCAAGCAGGCGCGCGATCGCGCTTCGCAGGCAATCCTGCCGCTGCGCGGCAAGATCCTCAACGTCGCTTCCGCGGGCAAGGACAAGCTCGCCCAAAATCAGCAGCTCTCGGATCTCGTCCAAGCCCTGGGCGCGGGAGCCGGCGTGCATTATCGCGAGGATGACCTGCGCTACGACAAGGTCATTGTCATGACCGATGCCGATGTCGACGGCGCCCACATCGCGTCGCTGTTGATCACCTTCTTCTATCGCCAGATGCCGAAGCTGATCGAAAAAGGCCATCTGTATCTTGCCGTGCCGCCGCTCTATCGACTCAGTCATGGCGGCAAGAATCTTCTATGCGCGCAATGACAAGCACAAAGACGAGCTGATCAAGAGGGAATTTCATGCCAACGCCAAGGTCGAGATCGGCCGCTTCAAAGGGCTGGGGGAGATGATGGCCAATCAGCTCAAGGAAACCACCATGGACCCGCGCAAGCGCACGCTCCTGCGCGTCGTGGTGATGGAAGACGAGCGCAAGAAGACAGACAGCTCCGTCGAGCGGCTGATGGGCAGCAAGCCGGAAGCAAGGTTCGACTTCATTCAGGAGCGGGCGGAATTTGCCGAAGACGAGTTGCTGGATGTGTGAGGCCGTCTATTCCTCGAATTTCAGGTTCGCTGCACGGACCACTGCGCTGAACATCTTGATGTCGGCGTCGATGAGGTGACGGAACTCCTCGCCCGAGCCGCCGCCGGGGTTCACCGCCATCGCCTTGAGTTTCTCGCGGACTCCGGCATCGGCCAGTGTTTGCCGCAGCGCCTTCTCGACCTTGTTGCTGATGGCAGGCGGTGTCCCGGCCAGCACGAACAGCCCGCTCCACAGCCCGATATTCACGTCCGGAAAGCCGACCTCGGCCATGCTCGGCACCTCCGGCAACTCGGATGAGCGTGCAGCTCCCGTCACCGCGAGGGCGCGGATCTTGCCGCCCAGGACCAACGGGACGGTAGGCGGTCCATCGGCGATGGCAAACAAGGTTTGTCCACCGGCAATGCTGAGCAACATCTCACTGCTGCTCTTGTAGGGAATCGCTTGCGCCGGCATCCCGCTCTTGAGCTTGAATAGCTCGGATGTGATCGTGAACGCCGGCGAGGACGTCGCGTAGTTCGACTTCTCCGGATGTGCCTTGCCCCAGGCCACCAGGTCCTTGACCGATCTGATCGCCTCATTCATGGGGCCGGCGAGGATCAGGGGAAAGGAGGCGATCATGCTGAGCGGCGTAAAGGTCCTGGTCGGATGATACGGCAGCTTCGGATAAATCGCCGACGCGATCGCCGTTTGACCAGTGGCGCCCACCACGAGCGTGTAGCCGTCGGCGGGCTGCCCCATGGCGTACTCCATGGCAAGCCGACCACCGGCGCCAGGCTTGTTTTCGATGACGACCGGCTGGCCGAGGACCTCCGCAAGCTTCTGCCCGACCAGTCGGGCAAAAAGATCGTTGCCGCCGCCGGCGGCAAAGCCGACGATCATCCGCATGGGCTTGTTCGGATAATTGGCCGCATTGCCCTCTTCGGCCCATGATGGGTGGGTACCCGAACCCGCGGCAATGGCTGCCGCCAGGGCCAGGACGGTCCGCCTGGAAATGAGCATCGGGCCTTCCCTCCTCCAGGAAATGCAGTTCGGTAGCCCGGATGGAGCGCAAGCGACATCCGGGGGCACCCGCATTTCGCCATAGCGCGTCGCAGACGCGCGCAGACGCGCTGACGGCTCAATGCGGGCTACGCACTCGGCACGTTAGCAGCGGCGGCGCGCCTGTGCGAGTTGGAGAGTGTTGCGCAATGCCGCAGTTTGCTGCTTAAGCACGGTTCAACAGCGACCGGGCCGAACAGGAATCACAGCAAGTTTCGCAAAGCGAAGAGATAGCAATGGCAGTTTCCCCTTTCGAGCGCAGCGGCGGCGCACTCGCCAAGACCGACCTCTTCGGCCACCCGCGCGCGCTCACCTTTCTGTTCGCGACCGAGATGTGGGAGCGCTTCTCCTATTACGGAATGCGCGCGCTCCTGGTCCTCTACATGGTGAAGTATCTGCTCCTGCCTGGCCATGCGGAATCGGTCATCGGCCTTGACCTGCTCAAGCGCGGGCTTGAGTGGCTGGTAGGGCCCCTGGGCACGCAGCCGCTCTCCTCGCACATCTACGGGCTCTATACCGGGCTTGTCTACCTGACGCCGGTCTTTGGCGGCATCCTCGCTGATCGCGTCCTGGGTCAGCATCGCACCATTATCCTCGGCGCGGCGCTGATGGCCATCGGACATTTCATGATGGCATTCGAGCCACTGTTTTTGCTGGCGCTCACGCTCCTCATCATCGGCAATGGCGCGTTCAAGCCGAACATCTCGGCTCAGGTGGGCGGACTCTATGCGCCGGGAGATCGACGGCGCGATCGCGCCTATTCCATCTTTTACGTCGGAATAAACATAGGTGCGTTCCTTGCACCTCTGATTTGCGGAACGCTGGGCGAAGAGCTGGGCTGGCACTATGGCTTTGCGGTGGCGGGTATCGGCATGACGGCCGCGCTCGTCATCTATCTCTGCGCCTTGCAAACGCTGCCGCCCGATCCGTTTGCGCAGGCGATCACCCCGAGGGCCGAGAAAAAGCCGATCGAGCGAAAGGAGTGGCTTGCCATCCTCGCTCTGGCCGCACTTTTCGTGCCCACCACGTTCTTCTGGGCGACCTACGAGCAGCAAGGCAATACGATCGTGCTGTGGGCCGACGACCATACCGACCGATACGTCAATCTGATTTTCTGGCGCGGCGAAATCCCGATCACGTGGTTCCAGGCCTTTAATCCGTTCCTGATCTTCGCCTTCACTCCTTTTGTGGTTGGGCTCTGGGCACGGCAGGCCAAGCGCGGGACGGAACCTTCCACCGTGACAAAAATGGCTTTTGGCTGCTTTGGCGTTGGTCTCGCCAATCTCATCATGATGGCCGCTGCCTGGAGCGCCGCAGGCGATGAAGCGAGTTGGCTGTGGCTTCTCGGCTATTTCGTCGTCATCACCATCGGCGAGCTCTACATCTCGCCCATCGGGCTGTCGCTGGTCTCCAAAGTGGCGCCAGTGCGCATGGTATCGATGCTGATGGGACTGTGGCTGGCGACGAGCTTCACCGGCAATTTCATCGCGGGATGGCTCGGCAGCTTCTGGAGCGGGATGGACAAGCTGATGTTCTTCCTGATGATTGCCGGCATCGCCACGCTTGCTGGCGCAGTCATCCTGGCATTCGATCGCCCACTGCGGAAGGTGATCAGTGAGCAGGGCAGCGCGCAATGAATTCATCTCGGCGCGCCACGCGTACCTTCGCGCATATCGAGACCTGGATCTTTGATCTCGACAATACGCTTTATCCGCATCACCTGAACCTCTGGCAGCAGGTGGACGAGCGCATTCGCCACTACATCGCTGGTTTCCTGAGAATCAGCCACGACGAGGCGTTCCACGTGCAGAAGGATTATTACAAGCGATACGGGACTTCGATGCGCGGCTTGATGACCGTTCACGGCATGCAGCCGGACGACTTCCTCGACTTCGTGCACCAGATCGATCATTCTCCACTTGAGCCAAACGCCCCGCTCGGGCAGGCGATTGAGAAGCTTCCCGGCCGCAAGTTGATTTTGACCAACGGTACGCGCCGGCACGCCGATGCGGTGCTTGCCCGTCTTGAGCTCGATCGGCATTTTGATGATGTGTTCGACATTGTCGCGGCCGAGCTCGAGCCCAAACCGTCGCGCCAGACATACGATCGCTTTGTCAAGGCGTTTGACGTGGAACCGTCGCGGGCGGCAATGTTCGAGGATCTCGCCCGCAATCTCGTGGTGCCGCATGCGCTCGGGATGACGACGGTGCTCGTCGTGCCCGAGCACGCGCGTGAGGTGTTCCGGGAGGATTGGGAGCTCGAAGGCCGCGATGCCCCCCATGTCGATCACGTCACGGACGACCTCGCCGCCTTTCTGCGAGGACTACGGAGGATAGATGGTTCGTCCGCGTGAAGCATAGCGGGCGTCATGCCCCGCGCATTCGCGGGGTATCCAGTAATCCCGCAGGAAGAGGTGGCCGCTGTCTGTAGCCCGGATGAGCGCAGCGAAATCCGGGGGTCGGGGGCGCAGCGATATTCGGGGCCGCACGGGGCACCTCCCACATACCCGGATGTCGCGCGCATAGTGCGTCGAAGACGCACGTCAACGCGCTGATGTCGCGCTCATCCGGGCTACTCTCAATGGACAGACAGCAGGCGACCACCGCATCAGCTGCGATTACTGGATCGCCCGCCTAAAGCGGGCGATGACGGCTGAGAATGAAACGGCTGCGTCGGACGAGCCGAACGGGGGCCGCGCTTGACTTCTTGCGACCGATTTTCGACAACGAAATAATCCTGGATCTGGCCAATGTCACACATCGAGCTTGCAAGAATAATCGATGACGCCTTTGAACGACGCGAAAGCATCGGGCCTGCAACTACCGGGGAAGTGCGCCGGTCCGTTGAAGCCGCGCTCGGTCTGCTCGACCGCGGCGAGGCGCGGGTGGCACAGAAACCAGGCGCTGGCGATTGGCAGGTAAATGCCTGGCTCAAGAAGGCCGTGCTCCTGTCCTTCCGTTTGCAGGATATGAGCCGCATCGGCGGCGGCCCCGGAGACGCGGCATGGTGGGACAAGGTCGCCTCGAAATTTGCCGGCTGGGATGATGCGCGTTTCCGGACCGCCGGATTTCGCGCAGTACCCACCTGCGTCGTGCGCCATTCCGCCTATATTGCGCCGGGCGTGGTGCTGATGCCCTGCTTCGTCAATCTCGGCGCGTATGTGGATTGCGGAACCATGATTGATACCTGGGCGACCGTGGGCTCCTGCGCTCAGATTGGCAAGAATTGCCATATCTCGGGAGGCGCTGGCATCGGGGGTGTGCTCGAACCGCTGCAGGCCGGACCGGTCATCATTGAAAACAACTGCTTTATCGGCGCGCGATCGGAGGTGGCGGAAGGCGTGATCGTACGCGAAGGCTCAGTGCTCTCCATGGGCGTGTTCCTCGGGGCTTCGACCCGCATCATCGATCGCGAGAGTGGCGAAACCTTCCGCGGCGAGGTGCCCCCATATTCGGTCGTCGTGCCGGGGTCATTGCCTGACAAGCCGCGCAATCAATCGGGGCTAACTCCAAATCTTTACTGCGCGGTGATCGTCAAGCGCGTCGACGAGAAGACGCGCGCGAAAACCTCGATCAACGAACTGTTGCGCGATTGAGGCGTGACTCCCGCTCCAACTCCGCATAACAAAGTTATTGAAGGCGTTCGAACCTTCACTTCGCTGAGATTGCGAGCATGCCGCCGCTTGCATCGTGGGCGGTGCCTGCTTCCATCTGCTCCAGCGTTTTCGACGGTCAGCATGGCAGTCAGGTTATGGACCCATAGGAGACATCGCTGCATCACAGCAAGCTCGCAGTCATTCGATCATCTCGTCGGCGGCCGCTTGCAGCATGAGCGGCACGGTCAGGCCCAGTCGGCGTTCAGCTTGAGCTGCGCCACCTCTGACGGTGCCGACGGCCACGCTGCCGCGCGCCACCGAGGTGATCGAATAGACAAGGGTTGTTGCTTATGGCGCGGGGCTACCGAGGAGCTGATCCTTCTATCGGGCGCGCGATCGAGGTGGCGATTTTCTCTGAGGGGGTTCGCTGCGACTTGCAACCGTAGGGCGATTTTCCTCGGCAAATTTAGGTCGATGGGCTGTGAGTCCGCCATACCAAGTGCTGGCCGCGGCACCAGATGCTCGCCGCAGGATTAGATGAAACTTATCGGGTTTGTATGTCCGGCGGGTTGTCATATCCGTGATCCGGACATCCTGAAAACCTTGTCCCATCATCTTGGCCGCTCTTGTAATGGCATCGATGGCGATAGCCCGCCGGGTTGATAGTTGCCTAGCTGAGTCGTGCCCGCTTATTTTAAACGACATGGTATCCATCCTTACGGTTACGAGCTGCTGTCGGGGAATTATAACTCGTCTCAGTCCGCATCAGTAGGGGGCAGAATGTGAGCTGCGCCATCATCGTCTCACTCAGTGTCGCAAGCGACACCGATGTGGCAAGCCCTCCCGTCGAGCGAGGCCGCGCCTCCTCAAATACCTTCGGCCACACCGCATTAGCGCCGCCGCCGCGCCCCGCTGGGCGGAGGGCGATTACCAGCGCTTGCCGGCACTGTCCGCCGATCTGGTCAGCCGAAAAATTGGCGTAAGCGCCCGCGCTGGGGGCGGGAACTACGGCGCGCCACCACGAGTGACAGAATCTCCGCGCAGGGAAACCCCGCCACAGGAGCGGGGCTCACAAACGCAGCGGGGCTCTTTAACGCCCTACTTCAGCCCGGTAACACTTTTGGGGCACCCCGGTCATGCGCCGCGCATGTCGAGGCACGTTGCCCCTTCCCTGTGGATAACTCAAACATCCAAAGTTCCGTTGCGGCGCATTTGTCTGACACTGCATCCGGTAGAGCCTTGGAGGAAAACATGCATACGCCGTCCGACTGGACGTTCTGGCTTTCTGTGGCGCTGGTGCTGCTCGCAATCCTGTCCACGTTCGTACACATTCCGTACATTACCATGTACGCGCTGTGGGTCGCGGTCATAGGCTACGTAATTTTGTTGATCGGCGTCAGAACAAAGACGCTGTAAGACGCAGGGCTGCGCGACGTTCGGCGCTCAACACGGGTAGAAGGCCTTCATCCGCGGCCTGTGCACAACGGTTCCAGTCTCTTGCTCGCGCTCCTCCTGATCGGTCTGCGCCATCCACGGCAGGTCGCGGCGCACGAATGCGAAATCGGAACCGGTCTCTGCTCAGCTCCAATCGAGAGATTGCTCAGGCGCGAAATGTCTGCTGGTCGAGGCGAAGCAGCCGAGTATATTGTGACGCGGTAACAGCAGGAATTGGGGCCATCTCGGACATCGGCGATCGCTAGTCGATCACCTCGTCGGCGATGGCGAGCAGCGTTGGCGGCACGTCGATGCCGAGCGCCCTGGCGGTCTTGAGGTTGAGGACCAGCTCGTACTTGGTCGGCGCTTGAACTGGAAGATCGGCTGGCTTCTCGCCCTTCAGAATGCGGTCCACGTAACCTGCTGCGCGTATGTACGGGTCAATCGTATTTGGTCCGTAGGACATGAGACCGCCACTATCAGCGAAATAGCGGAACGGGTAGATCGCAGGCAACCTTTGTCGATCCGCAAGCGTGATTATGAGGTCTCGATGCACAGCCGCGGGGGCGCTTCCTGTAACCACCAGGCCACCTTTCGAGGAGCGGGTGAAGTCCATAACAGCATTTTCAATATCGCTCTCATTGCGAACTCCGGCTGGACTTACTTCAATCCCGATTGACTGCGCTGCGGACTGGATTGCACCAAACTGGCCGACCCCAGTCGTATCAAGGTCACGCAATACGATCACTCGCGTCAGGCTCGGGTGAATGGTTTTGAGCAGCTCCAACCATTTTCCGGTTATACTGAAATCGAACTGAGTAAATCCGGTCACGTTGCCGCCTGGACGTGCGAGGCTTGCGACGTAACCGGATCCCACTGGGTCAGGTACCTGTGCGAACACTATCGGTACGGTACGTGTCTTTTGAAGTAACGGGTCCATCGTAGAGGCTGAGGCAGCGAGGATTACATCCGGCGCTACCGCAACCAACTCCGCCGCGCACTGAAGGAAGCGGCTGGTGTCTCCGGCTCCCCAGCAGGCTTCTATCTGCACGTTGCTGCCGTTCTTCCACCCCAGGTCCGATAGCGTTTGCACAAACGCAATCAGGCGTGCCTGTCCTTCCTTGTCGTCCGCGGCCAAGTTCATGAGCACACCGACGCGCCGCTTGCGCTCTGTCTGTTGCGCGCTCATCACTCCCGGCCACGACACCGGTGCCGTGCTCGCGAGAAGCGCGATGAGTTCTCGGCGGGTCATTCGATTACCTCGTCGGCAAGCGCGAGCTCGTTTGGCGGTATTTCGAGGCCCAGCGGCGCTTTGGCGGTTTTCAGATTGAGCGCCAACTCGAATTTGGTGGATCGCATAACTGGCAGTTCGCTCGTTTCTCCCCCCCTTGGGCACTCGCCCGACATAGTTACCTCCTTGACGAAGGGCATCAGTCAGGCTCGCACCGTAGCTGATAAGGCCTCCATCCGCGGCGGCCTGTTTTGTGGTGTAACTCGCGGCGGAGCAAGGCAAGACGCCAGCCCGATAATTAGCTCCTGATGGGAGTAGAAGAAAGGGGGCCGGCCCCAGAACCGCGTCCGCAAGCATGGAGAAGTATTCGGGGGTTAGCATAATAGTCCTGCAGAAGTCAACGCCATCATG
>CAWJCB010000036.1:0-27831 GCA_963841105.1 uncultured Alphaproteobacteria bacterium | reverse complement strand
CGCAACAGCGAGACAGCCGTCCGCGCAGAATACCGCCATGACGATGAATGCAGCGGATGTGCGGGTGAGGATTGATCGTTCGACGCCGAGCTTCATAATTGTCTCCTGAACGCGGCGGCTCACCTTCCCGCCACTTCGTCGGCGACCTCGACGATGGTGCGCAACTTCGCCCATTGCTGTTCCTCGGCGAGCGTATTGCCTTCCTCGGTCGAGGCGAAGCCACATTGCGGCGACAGGCACAGCTGGTCGATGTCAACATATCTCGCGGCTTCGTCGATGCGCCGCTTGAGCACGTCCTTTGACTCGATCTGCCCGGTCTTGGTGGTGACCAGCCCGAGGACGGCCGTCTGGCCCTTGTGCATCCGCCGCAGCGGCTCGAACGAGCCCGCGCGCTCGGTGTCGTATTCCATGAAATAGCCGTGCACCTTAATGCGATCGAACAGCACATCGGCTACCGCGTCATAGCCGCCCGATCCCATGAAGGTCGAGCGGTAGTTGCCGCGGCACAGATGCATGGTGATGGTCATGTCAGCGGGAATGTCGGACATGGCGGTGTTGATGAGATCGCCGTAAAGCTCCGCCAGCTTCCGCGGATCGTCGCCGCGCCCGGTCTGCGCCTTGCGGTAGTTTTCGTCACACAGCATGGCGATGAAAACCTCATCGAGCTGGAGATAGCGGCAGCCGGCATCGGCGAATGCGCGCACTGCCTTGCGGTATGCCGCCCCGAGATCGGCAAAAAATTCGTCGAGCTCGGGATAGACCATCTCGCTGATCGGGCCGCGGCCGACGCGGCCATAGAGCGCCGATGGCGCGGGAATGGTGATCTTGGGCATGCGCGAGGTATGCGCCGCGACGAACTTGAAATGCGCGATCATGGGATGGTTGGAGAAACCAAGCCTGCCGGTGACGCGTGCTCCTTCCGCGCGTGTCTGCACGCCGGCAAAGGCGATGCCCTGATCCATGACGTAGCGCTCGACGCCATCAAGGCCCCAGAGGAAATCGAGATGCCACCATGAACGGCGGAACTCGCCGTCGGTAATGGAGGCAAGCCCGACCTCTTCCTGCTTTTTGATGACGGACTCGATCTCCCGGTCCTCGATCTCCCTAAGCTGCGCCGCTGTGATCTCTCCCTTGCCGCGCTTCTCCCGCGCCTCCTTCAAGGCGGCCGGGCGCAACAGGCTGCCCACATGATCGGCGCGAAACGGCGGCTTCTTTCGTTGCATTTATAGGCTCCTGTCCTCCGTTATCTGCTTTCTGACGATCGCGGCGCCGGCGACCATGGCGCGCATTTTTTCATACGCGACCTGGCGCGGGAGATATTTGAGACCGCAATCGGGAGCCACCACGATCCGCTCCGCGGGAACGAAGGGCAACGCCTTGCGGATACGCTCCGCCACCGTTTCGGGCGTCTCGATGGCCAGATCGGAAAGATCGATGACCCCGAGAATGATCGTCTTCGAGGGCAGCTGCTGCAGGATGGACAGATCGAGCTTGGGCTGAGCGGCCTCAATGGAGACCTGCGCCACCGCCGAGCGCTCGAACTCGGGAAGAAAGGAATAGCCGGAAGGCTTGTCCTTCACCACCGCCGCATATCCGAAGCAGATATGCACCGCCGTTGCGCCGGTGACGCCGTCGAGCGCCGCGTCAAGCGCCTCGATGCCGTATCGGTGCGCCCGTTGCGCCCGCGACTGCATCCACGGCTCATCGATCTGAACGATGTCGGCGCCGGCCGCAAACAAATCCTTGATCTCGGCATTGACCGCGCGCGCATAGTCGAGCGCGAGCTTCGCCTCGTCGTGATAGAAATCGTCCTGGCATTGCGCCGCCATGGTGAACGGTCCCGGCACCGTCATCTTGATCTTGCGGTCCGTGTTGGCGCGCAGGAACTCGACATCGCGCACCTCGACCGGAGCGTGGCGCCGGATCGGTCCCACCACCCGCGGCACGGTCGAAAACCCGCCGGTGCGGTTCGGCGTTTTTCCCGGCTGATCGAGGTCGATGCCTTCCAGCGCCGTGGCGAAGCGATTGGAATAGCTCTCGCGCCGCTGCTCGCCGTCGGTGATGATGTCGAGGCCGGCGTGTTCCTGATCGCGGATGGCGAGGAGCGTGGCGTCGTCCTGCGCCGCTTCGAGCTTCGACGCATCCACGAGCCACAGATCCTGCGCACGCACCCGCGGCACCTGCTTGGCGAGGCGGGAGCGGTCGATCAGCCACTCGGGCTGCGGATAGGAGCCGACCAGGGTGGTGGGAAGCAGCAACGGCGCTAACATACGCCAGAATGCCCAATTATCTCCGGTGTCATGCCCCGCGCATGCGGGGCATCCAGTAACCGATGCGCTTGCGATTTGGCAAAGCAGTGCGACTGCCTCGGTTGGGGACTACTGGATCGTCCGCCTGCGCGGACGATGACAACCGAGAGTATCCTGTCGAGAGCAGCTGCCGTTTCCATCACTTCGCCTTCTCGTAGGGATAGATCAGATTGCCGGACTTGTATTGCGGCGGATAGAGGATCGCCTCGGTCGAGAGATCGCGGAAGTCGTCGACCGTGTTGCCCTTGATGTTCTGGAACTGAATCAGGAGCATGCGTTCTTCCGCCCACTCGCCCTTGGCGCCGAACTTGATGTCGCCGACGACGGTCTTGAAAGTGGCTTTGCGCATGTAGTCGGCGAGTTTCTCGTCATCGAGACTCTTGGTCGCGGTGATTGCATCGCCGAGCACCTGCAGATAGGCGTAGGCCCATACCGGCATGTAATAGCCGAGCGGGTCAACGCCTTCCGCCGCTGCGCGCGCCTGGTACTTCTTCAGCAGTTCCATCGAGCCCGGGAATTGCATGGTCGGCGCCGGGATCCACATCTCGTAATTGACGATGCCGTTGAGCAGCGGCCCGAGCTGGGTCTTGAACACCGTCGCCTGCAGCCCGACCATGGCGCCGCCCCACATTTTCGGCTTGAAGCCGATCTCGTTCATAGCTTTCACCATCCCAACCGTGTCGAGGGGATACGAGCAGACGATGAACAGATCAGGATTGCTCGCCTGGACGGCGCGCACGATGGGAGAAAAATCGGTTGTGTTCGGCGGATAGTTCTTGTCGTAGACGATGCGCAAGCCGGCATTCTTCGCGTTCTCGCGCGCGCCCTCGCAGGCATTGCGGCCAAACTCCGCGTCGGCGGCAGCCAGCGCGATGCTCTGCGGCTTCGGGCTTTGCTCAAGAGCGATCTTGAAGAAGCCGGTGGTGAAAGCGGGCTTCGAGTTCGGTCCCGTCGCGATCATGGAGAAATATTTGTCGTACTTGAACTCGTCGTTGATCCCGGTTCCGAACAGGCTCATGTAGAGCCGTTTTTTCTGCATCATGATCGGCATCGCGGGGGCGACCTGCGTGGACGCATAGGGGCTCACGGCGAAATCGACCTTGTCAACGTCAAGGAGCTTGGTGTAGATGCCGGGCACCGTCGCCGGACTGCTTTGATCATCGTAATAGATGAGCTTGACCGGGCGGCCGAGCAGGCCGCCCTTGGCGTTGACGTCCTCTTCCCAGATTTTCATGGCCACAAGCGACATCTTGCCGTTGGCCGCGAGCGGACCGGTGAGCGCCATGCCAAAGCCGATCTTGATCGGCTCTCCGGAAGGAGCCTGGGCGTGCGCCGAAAGCGAGCACAGCGCGGCAAGCGCCGCGGCGACAGTGGTGGCGATGAAGCCCCGGCAAGAGTCTCGCATAGGCATATTTGTTCCTCCATTTCAATTTTTATGGTTTGCGAACAGAAATCCAGCGCGGCGTCATCCCCAAACTTCGTCAGCGAGCTCCGTGATCATCGCCAGCTTCGCCCATTGCTCGCTCTCGGCAAGGATATTTCCTTCCTCGGTCGAGGCAAAGCCGCATTGCGGCGAGAGGCAGAACTGCTCCAGCGGAGCAAACCTGGCCGCCTCGTCGATGCGGCGCTTGATGTCGTCCCTTTTCTCCAAGGTGCCGCTCTTTGAGGTGACGAGACCAAGAACGACCATCTTGTTGCCCTTTGGCAGGAACCGCAACGGCTCGAAGCCGCCGGCGCGCTCGGTGTCGTATTCGAGGAAATAGCCGTCGTAATTCACCTTGCCCAACAGCGTCTCCGCCACCGGCTCATATCCGCCCTCGGAGATCCAGGTGGAGCGGAAATTGCCGCGGCACACATGCGTGGTGATGGTCATGTCGGCGGGCTTGCCCGCGAGCGCAGCGTTGATCGTGCGCGCATAGATGGCCTGGAGCTCATCCACATTTGACATGCGCTCGCGCGCCTTGCGCAGCTCTTCCTGCGAGCAAAGATAGGCCCACACCGTGTCGTCGAACTGAAGATAGCGGCAGCCCGCATCGTAGAACGCCTTCACCGCCTTCTTATAGGTCTCGCCGAGATCGCGGAAGAAGCCGTCGATCTCCGGGTAGACGCTCTTGCTGATGCCGTCCTTGGCCAGGCGGAAATGCAGAACCGGAGGTGCGGGAATGGTCATCTTCGCCGTCGCTTTGGCATGCGCCTTGAGGAACTTGAAATGCTCCAGCATCGGATGGTTGGAAAATCCGAGCTTGCCGACAATGCGCAGGCTCTGCGCCTTGGTCTGCACGCCACGGAACTGAATGCCCTGCTCGGCCTCGAAAAGCTCGACCCCGTCGAGCATGCCGAGAAAATCGAAATGCCACCAGGAACGGCGGAGCTCGCCGTCGGTGGCGAGCTTGAGGCCGATCTCCTGCTGCCGGGCGATGATCTTTTCAATCTCGCGATCCTCGACGGCCTTGAGCTCGGCCGCGCTGATCGCGCCCTTTTCACGTTTGGAGCGCGCTTCCTTCAGGGCGGCAGGACGCAGAAAGCTGCCGACGTGATCGGCGCGGAACGGGGGTTTAGTTCTTGTCATTGGGGAAAACTCCTTGTGGCGAGATGCCGGTCCTGCGCAGGGCGGGTCGCGCCATCCTATCATTGGCGGAATACGCTTCGCTATTCCGCCCTGCATCAAGCGGCGTCGTAGGGTGCAATAGCGCAGCGTATTGCACCGAAGATGCCTTAATGGCGCGCCTTCGCGGAGCGGCGCGGTGCCGCGGCGGTCACACCGAGGTAACTCTCAAGCACCGCGCGATCGGCGAGGAGATCCGCGCTCGGCCCCTCATGCACCACCGCGCCGCGTTGAAGGATGGCGGCGCAGTCCGTGACGGCGAGCACCTTCTGTGCGTTCTGCTCCACGAGGATCGCCGACATGCCTTCGTCGCGGATGATGCGACGCAAGGCTGCGAGAAGCTCCTCGACGAGGATGGGCGCCAATCCCTCCAGCGGCTCGTCGAGCAGAATGACGCGCGGGTTGAGAATGAGCGCGCGGCCGACGGCGAGCATTTGCTGCTCGCCCCCTGAAAGCTGGTTGCCGAGATTGCGCCGGCGTTCGGCGAGGCGAGGGAACAGCTCGTAGATGCGATCGACCGACCACCGCCCCGGTTGCGCTACGGCCGTGAGATTCTCCTCGACCGTGAGCGACCTGAAGATATTGCGCTCCTGCGGCACCCAGCCGATGCCGGCATGCGCCCGCTGGTCCGGGCGCAGCCGGGTGATGTCGCGGCCGTCAAGCCGGATCTGGCCACCGAGGAAGCGGGTCACGCCGACGATCGAGTTGATCAGCGTGGTCTTGCCCATGCCGTTGCGGCCGAGAAGAGCCAGCGACTGTCCCTCCGGGAGAACGAGCGAGACTTCGTTGAGGACGATCGCTTCTCCGTAGCCGGCTGTCAGCCGCTCGATGCGCAGCACGTCAGGCATTGAGCGATTCGCCCAGATACACGGCCTTGACGCGCGGGTCGCGCGCGACCTCGTCGGGCGCGCCCTCGATGAGCAATGCGCCGTTGACCAGCACGGAAATGCGATCCGCAAACGAGAACACGAGGTCCATGTCGTGCTCGATGAGCAGGATGGTGACGTCGGAGGGAAGCGCGGCAACTGTGGTGAGGATTTCATGGCGCTCCGCATCGGGTACGCCGGCCGCCGGCTCGTCGAGCAGGAGAACGTGCGGGCGGCACGCAATCGCGAGCGCAATCTCCAGGAGGCGCTGCTTGCCATAGGGCAGGCTGCCGGTGCGCTCGAACATCACGTCCGTAAGATGGAAGCGTCCGAGGATCTCCACGATCTCCGCCGTCACCGTGGGATTGCTGCCAACCACGCGCCACCATTGCGCCCCCGTGCCCATGCGTTCCGACATAGCAAGGCCGATGGTTTCGATCGGCGTGAGATCGAGAAAGAGTTGATTGATCTGGAACGTGCGCGCTAAACCCAACCGCACGCGTTTGTGGGTCTCGATCGCCGTGATGTCCTGGTCTTGGAGCAGGATTCGGCCGGCGGAGGGCCGCAGGACTCCGGTCAGAAGGTTGATGACGGTGGTCTTGCCGGCGCCGTTCGGCCCGATCAGCGCATGCCGTGCGCCCTTTTCGATCGCGAGCGAGACGCCATTGACCGCGGCGATGCCGCCAAAGTGCTTTTCCAGCCCCGCCGTCTCAAGCGCGAACGCCATCGCTCAGCCCCCTTTGCCGGGAGGAACGGAGAGCGTGGACGCGGATGGCGTGAGCGATGAAATGGCACGACGGGCGAGGGAGCGCACCAAGCCGGTCCCGAGCCCGATGCGATCACGGCCGATGAGCACAATGAGAACGAGCACGAGCCCGATCCAGAATTGCCAATATTGTGGGGTCAGGTTGGCGATCCAATCCTGCATCAGCTTGAAGATGATGGCGCCGATCAGCCCGCCGTAGAGATAACCGGTGCCGCCGATGATCAGCACAAGCAGAAGATCCGCGGAGCGCTCGAACGAAAACACGTCGAGTGAGGCGAAGGCGGTCGATTGCGCCAGCAAGGCGCCTGCAACTCCGGCATAAAACGCGGCGAGGGTATAGATGGCGACAAGGCGCGCATCGACGGAGATGCCGATCAGCGCGCTGCGCAGCGGATTTCCCTTCACCGCCCGCAGCGACAGCCCGAACGGCGAATAGACGATGCGCCGTGCGAGGAGAAAGAGGACAAACAGAACAATGAGACAGTAGGTGTAGGCGACCTGACCGAAAATATCGAACTGGAAGAAACCGAGAATGGGCGCGATGGTGACGCCTTGGAGACCATCGGCGCCGCCCGTGATCTCGGGAATCTGATTGGCGATTTCACGCATGATCAGCGCCACGCCGAGCGTCACCATGAGGCGCGTCAGGTCGGAGCCGCGCAGAACGAGGAAGCTCGTTGCAAACCCAAGCAGGGCAGCAGCGACGCCGGAGACAACCAGCGCCAGCACCGGTTCGTTGATGATCGCGTGCTTGGCAAGGAGCGCCGCGGCGTAGGAACCGAGACCGAAAAACGCCGCGTGCCCGAGCGAGATAATTCCGGCGTAGCCGAGGATGAGATCAAGCGAGAGCGCAAACAGCGCAAGCCAGGCGATCTCGGTGAGGATAAGATGGCGGCTCGGCAGAAAAAAAATGCTCGCCAGAGCGGCGAGCCAGAAGACATATTCCAATGCGCCCCAGCGCGCGCGGGTGGCGAGATGATGCGTCACCTTGTCGATCAGTGGCGACGACATTCTTCCCTCAGCCCTATCTGCCGGCAGCGCGGGCAAACAAGCCCTGCGGGCGCAGGATCAAGAGCACGATCATGATGGTGTAGATGACGAACGCGCCGAACCTCGGGACGTAGTATTTGCCGGCCACATCGGCGATGCCGATGAGGAGCGACGCCACGAAGGGCCCGGTGATACTGGACGTGCCGCCCACCGTCACCACGATCAGAAAATAAACCATGTACTTCAGGGGAAACGTTGGATCGAGGCCCAGAATCTCCGCCCCGAGTGCGCCGCCAAGCCCGGCGAGCCCCGAGCCGAAGGCAAAGGTCAGCGCAAACACGCCGTTGACGTTGATGCCGAGGCCGCGCGCGACGCGAGCGTCATCGACTGATGCGCGCAACCGGCTCCCGAAGCGCGTGCTGGAGAGAATGAGTTGCAGGCCGATGGTGAGAATGCCGCAGATGATGATGATCAGAAGGCGATAGCGTCCAATGCCGATGCCGAACAGCTCGAAGCGCCCTTGCAGCGCGCTCGGAATCTGGATGAACACCTGCTGCGAGCCCATGACGTAGTCCACCGCCGCAACCGACATGAAGAACGAGCCCGATCGTGAACAGGACCTGGTCGAGGTGGCTCTTGCCATAGACGTGCACATAGAGCGTGCGCTCGAACAGCGCGCCGATAAGAGCAGTGACGACGAAGGCGGTGGGCAGGCCGGCAAAGAACGGCATGCCCGCCCGGTTCACCAGAACAAGGGTGATGTAGCCGCCCGCCATGGCGAAGGCGCCGTGAGCGAGATTGACGAAATTCATGAGGCCGAGCGTGACCGAGAGCCCGCATGCCAACACGAACAGCAGCATGCCATAGGCGACGCCGTCGAAAAGGATGGTCAGCATTCGTCCCCGCTGGAATGTGCGCCGCTCACATATTGAGGGCGGCACGGGGAGCGATGCAAGGGCATGTTGCAGGGCCCGCTCCCTCTCCCCGCTCTTCGCCGGGAGAGGGTTGGGATGAGGGGCCAAACAATTGCGCGGATCGGCGGCTTGATGAGCTGTGGACCTAGCCAGGTGGATGCACTGGCCGTGCTGCGTCAGAGCTCAAGACAAAATTCATGGGTTGAATTCCATGATGTAGAGGCCGGCGCTGTAGTCCGTGCTGTAGATGCGGCCGGCGCTGTCCACGAATACATCCGCGGATTGAATCACCTGCGCGCGGCGCGGCCGATGATCCATCATTCGCTTGGGGGCAGGCGGCACCAGCGCGCCGACCTCGACCGGCCGATAGGCATCGCGAATGTCGAAGACGCGCACGCCCGCATTCTGATAGGTGGCGAAAATCAGCTCCGAGCTCACGAAGCTGCCGGGCCGGTTCTCGTGGATATTATGCGGTCCGAAATGGCCGCCCTTGCGGACGTGATCGGCCTCGGCCGGCGTCGGAAATGTCGCGATGCTGATCGGATTTCCCGGCTCGCGGTTGTCAAAGACCCAGATGAGCTTGAGCCCATCCTCCTGGTGATCGAGCACCGCCTCGTCGAGCACAATGAGCAGGTGGCGATCGGACAAAGGCAGGCAATTATGCGTGCCGCCGGCGAATGGCGGCGACCAGTTGCGGTGCGCGATCAGCCTTGGCCCGGCGCGGTCCGCGACGTCGATGACCAGCATGCCGGCGTCGCGCCACGCGGCATAAGCGATGTCGTCGTGCACGACGGCATGATGAAGTCCGTACCGGCGGGTCGCCGGCCACGACGGCGTCTCGCCGGCGGCTTGGTTCATTCCGGGGATCCAGAAGCGACCAACGGCGCGCGGCCTCTCCGGGTCGCTCATGTCCACGGTCATGAAGATGTAATCGGTAAAGCCGTCGAGCAATGCCGACACGTATGCCCAGCGTCCGCCCCAGATGCGGTGGACTCCCCCGCCCTCGACCGGCATGAAGCCGATGCGGCGCGGTATGTGCGCTTTGGAAATGTCATAAACCGCAAGCCCAGCCGTCCATTCTCGTGAGGCGCCTTTTGCTTGCGCGGTTCCAACAACGTTTCCGATCTGACCGCGATAATAGGCGCGCTCGTCCGCAAACTCGGCGGCCGCAAACATGTCCTTGGCATTGATGACCAGGAGGAGGTCCTCGTGGGTCTGCAGATGGATGTTCCAAGTGCCGGGTGGAGCAGGAAGATAATTCATGGCGCGTGGATTTTTGGGATCACGAACATCGATGACGCTGAATCCTTTCGAGAACATATGGCCCACATAGGCGTAGCCGCGGTGAACCATGATCTGCACGCCGTCGGGACGACCGCCCTGGTCGCAGTAGCCGATGAGGCGCATATTGCGCGCGTGGTCGGGTATCGGAAGCTCGCTCATCGTCAAGTCGCCAGGAAATTCGGGACCGCGATCCAGTCCAGCATGGCCCCCGGGCTTTGCAGCAGCTTCCACATCTTGCGGTCCTCCTCAGTCTTGAGGTCCACGCCGAGATGTGTGCCGAGACGGCGCCCGTGCAGCACAATGCGCTCGCCGATCGGCTGGCGCGCCGCGTTGTAGCACGCGAGCGCCGCATCCGTATCGTCGTGGTCGCGCAGCGCATCGGCAAGCGCCTGCGCGTCGCCGCCGGCCTTGGCGACCCCGAACCCCATATGCGGACGCGCGGAGGAGGCGGCATCGCCGACGAGAGCGACGCGGCCGAACACGATGCTCGGCGCGCAGAAATCATAGATCGGCGTGAAGAACGGCCGTGCGATGTTGCGCAGGCAGTCGAGAAAAACCTCCGGCATGATGCTCTCGGCGTCGGTGCGCATTTGCGCAATGAGATCCTTGCGGATCAGCGTCGGCGGGACCGAGAATTCGCGCTGGTTTCCTTGCTCGTCGACGCACATCTGCTTGAGCGTTTGAGCATCCCCGACACGGTACCAGATGAAATTGTAGCGCCGGCGGCCGGGCCGCAGATCGTTATCGAAACCGCAGATCGGGTAACCAATCACCTGCTGATGCTGCGGAAGGAAGAACACGAAGTAAGGAAAGATGCTCTTGAGGGTCTGCGGCGCGAGGTCGGCCTCGTCGGGGGCGCCGCGCCAGATGTAATAGCCGGCATAGATAGGCTGCGCCTGCGGAGCGATCTGGGCGCGTACGCCGGAGCGAATGCCGTCGCAACCCACAAGCAGATCGGCATGCTCAACGCGCCCTTCGACGAAATGGACGCGCACGCCGCCGCCATCCTGCTCGACGCGCGCAAATGTATGGCCGAGATGATAGTGCGCGGGCTCGATAGTGGCGCGCAACAAGCGCTGCAGCCGGTCCCACGAGGTGAGGATTTGCCGCAACGGGCGCTCGCCAATGACACGTCCGCCGCGGTCGAGCGTGATCCGCTTCGGGACTTCGATGCCAAGATTCTCGGTGCCGGCACCGCTTCTTTCCAACGCGTCGAGCAATTCAGGATGCGTGGTGATTCCGGCACCGCGGCCCACGAGCTCGATGCTCGAGCGTTCGAAAACTTCGGTCTGCCAGCCGATCCGGCGCAGGAAGGCAGCCGCGAACAGGCCCGACATCGAGCCCCCGATAATGACGGCGCGGCGACTACGGGACATTGAACGTCCAATACCGTTCTTGAGGCGTCATGCGCGAGCTTGACCCGCGCATCCATCTAAAAAAGCGCTTTATCCATCAAGAAGATGGATTGCCCAGTCAAGCCCGCGGGTGACGCGGCTGGCAGAGGACGCTGAACGAAGACGCGGGTCAGATACCGAGGAAGCTCGATTTGACCTGCTCGTTGGCAGAAAGCTCTTCCGGACGGGCGGAGTAGACCACCTGGCCCTTGCTCATGACATGCACGTAATCGACGAGCTTGAGGGCAAGGTGCGCGTTCTGCTCGACCAGCAGGATTGAGAGGCCTTGCTCCTTGAGCTTGCCGATGGCTTCCCACAGGCCCTGAATGATGATGGGGGCGAGTCCCTCGGAAGGCTCGTCCATGATGAGACAGTCCGGGTTGGTCATCAGCGCGCGCCCGATGGCCAGCATCTGCTGCTCGCCACCCGAAAGCGTCCGCGCGCGCTGGTGACGCCGTTCCTCCAGCCGCGGGAACAATCCATAGACGCGCCGGAGATTCCAGCCGTGGCGCTCGACGTTGCGCTCCGCGACCAGCAGGTTCTCCTCGGAGCTCAGCGTGGGAAAGACGCGGCGGCCCTGCGGCACCAGGCCCATCCCGCTGCGCACAGTCTCAAACGAGGGAATCCGAGTGATATTGGCGCCCTTGAAAACAATCTTGCCGCGGCGCGGCGGGTTGAAACCGACAATCGAGTTCACAAGCGTGGTCTTGCCGACGCCGTTGCGCCCGAGGAAACCGAGGATCTGTCCCTGCTCGAGCGTCAAGCACAGCCCCTGGAGGACATAGGCGTCCCCGTAATAGGTGTGAATGTCCTCCACTTCCAGAATCGCCATAGCCTCAACCTGTGCCGAGATAGATGCTCTGCACCTCTTTGCTGCCGTGAATCTGCTCGGGCGTTCCGGTTTCCAGAACTTTGCCGAAGTGGAGCACGGAGATTTCATCGGCAACGTCGAATACCACGTCCATGTCATGCTCGATCAGCAGGATTGCGAGGTTGCGATCGAGGCCGAGAAGGAATTTCGCCATTTCGACGGATTCGCCCGAGGACAGGCCTGCCGCCGGTTCATCCAGCAGCAAAACCTTCGGGTCGCTGGCAAGACCGAGCACGATTTCGAGCTGGCGCTGCTCGCCGTGTGACAGGAAGCGAACCTGGCTGTGACTGCGGTCCAGGAACGCGGCCCGCTCGAGCAGATGGTGCGCCTTCTCGTACATCTCGCGGTAAGATGACATCAGGCGCCACATGACGAATTTCGATCTTCGCAATCCCTGGATCGCGAGCAGCACGTTGTCGAGAACCGTGAGCTTGGGAAACAAGTGGGTGATTTGGAAGGTCCGCGCCATTCCCAATGCGGTGCGCCGGTGACTGGGCCAGGTCGTGACGTCCTGGCCGAACAGCAGCACCTGTCCCGATGTCGCCGGAAAAATTCCCGTTATCAGATTAAAGAGCGTGGTCTTCCCGGCTCCGTTCGGGCCGATGATCGCCTTTCGGTCCCCGGGCATGATCTTGAACGTGACATCGTGGACGGCACGCAGGCCGCCGAAGCTCTTGCACAGGTTTCTGAGCTCAAGAATGGGTTCCCCGGCGTTCGTCATGGCTGTACCGCTACGAGCCCATCGCCGTCATCCTGAGGTGCCAAGCATTGCACGACGATTGTCGCTACTTGCGCATATAGGTGCGCCGGCCACGAAGGATGATGGCCCCGCAAATGCTGCTTGCTTCCTCGCGCGTCACCCACCGATCTCGGATTTATCCGAGATCGGAGCTATGTGGGTGACGGAGAATGCCGATGACGCTTCCCTATTCGCAGAACTTGCAGGGCGGGAAATCGCGATTGTAGACCGGCTGCTTGAGGAACTCGGCCTTGTCAAACTGTCCGAACTGACTGACGCTCGGATAGGTCTTGATCACCGTATTCCAGAGCTCGTCCTTGTCGTAGCCGAACATCTTCTTCTTCTCGACTTTCTTGATGTAGATGTTCTGTACTGGGTTGCGCATGTCATCGAAGCTGACCGGGCCGCGGATCGTATCAAATTTAAGCGCACTGAGCTGCTTGATGAACTCCGGCCCGCCCGGCCATTTGCCGTTGTTGCGCTTGACGGCCTCGTGGATCATTTGCGCGGTGGTGTAGTTGGTTTCGGAATAATAGGACGGCACCTTGCCGTACTTGGCGCGATATTTCTTCACGAACTCCGCGTTCTTCGGCGTATCAAGCGCCGCGCTGTACTGCAGCGCGGAGACATGCCCGATGACCTCGTCGCCCATCGACGGCAGCACGAACTCGTCATAGCTCGTCCCGCCGCCGATCACCGGCTTCTTGTTGCCGGCGGCCGCCAACTGCTTCGGGAACTGGAGCGACATCGGCCCCACCATCAACGTGAAGATTGCATCGGCATCGTGCTTGAGAGTCGGAAGGTAGGGGCCGAAATCCTTGGTGCCGAGCGGCGGCCAGATCTTCTGGATGATCTGCCCGCCACAATTCTCGAACGCTTTCTGGAATCCACCGATGACCTCATAACCGAAGGCATAATCGGCGCCGATGGCTGCAATCTTCTTATAGCCCTGATCGCACGCCCATTGCCCGAACGGATGGCTTGGCTGAGAGCTCGTCCAGCCGGTGCGGATGAGATAGGGAAATTTCGCAAGGTCGCGTTGGGTGAGGTCATCCGCCGCCGAGACCGGAATCACATAAATTGCCTCGCTCGAGCTCACCGGCGCGAGCGCGTAGCCGGATGAAGCGAGCAGACCACCTGCAAACATCTGCACCTTGTCTTGTAGGATCAATTTCTTTGCTTTGGTCACCGCGGTGTCCGGCTTGCCCTGCTCATCCTCGACGATGAATTTCACCTGCGCCCCGCTGAAGTCGTTTTTGACCTCGTCGAGGTACATATGAAAGCCATCCACCATGTCCTTGCCGACCTGAGCGAAGATACCGGTAGTCGGCGCGATATAGCCGATGCGCAGTTCGTCTGCGCTTGCCTGCGGGCTCATTGCGACAGCAAGGCAACCGCCCAGCAGCACGGGACCAAGTCGTTTGAGCAATCTGTGCGCCATCGTGTTCCTCTCCTTCATGTGGTTCTGAAGCTTTATGAGCTCGAACCGTATCTTCAGCTCGGCAAGAGTGCCAGCTTCTTCGCATCGGCCAATCGACCGGAAGCCGCGCGCCGCTGACGAATTCGCTCCGGAATCCCCATCAGACCGCCCGGAAGATAGAAGATCGTCAGCACATAAACCGTGCCCAGCGCATACTGCCACCACGGGACAAGGGTGCTGAGATATTCGCGCATTCCAAAGACGATGAAGGCGCCGATCACGCCACCCACGAGCGTTCCGGCGCCGCCGAGAACCGCCATCAACAGCGCGTCCACGGACGTCGTCAAAACCACGTTCTCGGGGCTGACGATGCCCGCGGTGTGCGCCCACAAGACGCCTGCTAGCCCGCCGAATCCACCCGCGATAACGAAGGCGATGTATTTGTGCAGCCAGGTATTGTAGCCGAGGATCCGCATGCGAAGCTCGCGCTCGCGTATTCCCACCAGACTTTTCCCGAACGGAGAGCGGACCAGAACGTACATCAGCAGCAGCGATACGGCAAAAAAACCGAACACCAAATAGAAAAAAGTCACATCGTGCGCGAGGTCGATGCCGAACCTTGGTCGCTCGCGCAAGTTGATCCCGTTATCGCCGCCGGTGAGGGAATTCCACCGATACGCCAACCCCCATACGCATTGCCCGAGCGCGAGCGTGATCATCAGAAAATAGACGCCGGTGGCGCGGATCGCGAACAAGCCGAAAATGGCGGCCAGCGCCGCGCCGATCAGAATTCCGAAGACCACAACCAGCCAGAAATCAAACCCCAGTCCGAAGCCGTATCTGGTCGCAAGGATCGCGGTCAAATAGGCGCCGACGCCGAGATAGGCCGCCTGGCCGAGCGAGGCGAGGCCGGTGAACCCAAGCAGGATGTCGAGGCTCATGACCAGGATGGAGAAGGCCAAGGCGCGCGTGACCAGCAGCATCACAAAGGAATTGGTGTTCGGCACGATGATCGCGAGCGCGACCAGAGCCGCGGCCACCACCAGGATCTTGGCCGCGTGGCTCTTCATCATTGCTGTTCATTCCCGTCCGAATAGGCCGGTCGGTTTGACCGCCAAGATGAAGGCCATCGGGGCATAGAGAGTGAAATAGGAGACCTCCGGGAACAAGGCTTTTCCGAAATTATCGGCGAGGCCGACGATGAGCGCGCCGATTGCGGCGCCGCCCAGGCTTCCCATCCCTCCGATGATCACCACCGCGAAGGCGAGCGGGAGCATTTCGAAGTCGAGCCCGGGATAGATGCCGAGGAATGCGCCTCCGATCACGCCGCCCAATGCCGCCAACAGCGCCCCCAACGCAAATACCAGCATGGAGATGCGGGAGGTGTTCGACGCCGACGCCGCGCGCCATTTGCGCGTCGTCGACGGTGGCGCGAACCGCCGCCCCCATGCGGGTCTTTTCCATGATCAGCCACAGGATGAGGCCGATTGTCAGCGCCGTGCCGATCATGAACAGCCGATAGAGCGGCAGATAAATTCCGCCGATCTCGACGCTCCTGGTCAACGGCTCCGGCGGATTGATATCAAAGTTATTGCCGGTCCAGATATCGAGAGCCGCCTGCTGGAACAGAAAGGCAAAACCCACGGTCAACAGAACCTGCCGCAGAGGATCGAACCCCAGCGGCCGCAAGAATATGCGTTCCATCAAGAGGCCGATGACGGCGACACTGAGCGCGGCGGCCGGCAGCGCCAGGACCCAGGACCCCGTGGTCCAGATCACCGACAAGGCGACGTAGCCGCCCAAAAGGAAATAGGAGCCATGCGCCAGATTGACGATCCGCATGACTCCGAAGATCAGAGAAAGTCCGCTCCCCACCAGAAACAGCAAGGCACCGTATGAAATACCGTTGAAGGTCTGAATCAGCCAGAACCTTGTATCCATTGCTTTTGCTGTTCACTGATTCTGGGCGCGTTGCGGTCATGTCCCCATGCCAGAGCACCCCGCGCGATAGGGTCGTGTCCTATAATGACGACGGCCTGAGGAGCGATGCAAGTCCGCTCGTTGTCGTCGGCGAAGCACCTAATGCATCTGCGCCAACGCCGCAGCGTCCACGTAGCCGAGCGCCGCGCCATCCTTGGCGATGAGCGTCCAGCCTTTATCGGTTCGCACCAGCGTCACCACGGTGCCGGGCTCGAGCTTTTGCACGGCTGCGCCTTTCGCTGGTTCACGGAAAACATCGACGTTGCGCAGCACCACATGCGTCGGCTTGCGAGAAACGATCGGGCCAGCGGATTGCGCCGCCGCTCCAAGCACCGCCGTTGGCCGGGCCAAGGGGAAATTCGACCCTGCCAGCTTCATCTGCGGCACTTGGCGGAAGTTGAACGCCTTCTGGCTGATCTCCGGAACCTCGGCGTCGACATGGCTCGCGAGCTCCGTCACCTCGATCAGGCCGTTGCCGTTCGCGTCCGCCCGTTCCAGGGCATCCAGCAGCGCAAATGCAAAAACGCCGTGCCCGCGATAGCCTTCGAGCGCCGGCGTATCGTCGGTCGAGGCCGAGAGGACAGTCCGGCCCATGGCGCGCGTGAGCCGCTCGATCGCGGCCACCCGCTCGAGGCCGCGTGTCGCCACCCGCTCACCTGTGAGGGTACCGCTCTCGCAGGTGTCGAACAGCAATACGCTTTTCTTGGCGGCAACCTTGGCGAACCAGGCCTGGAACTGGTCCTGGCTGATGCCGCGCTCCACGATCGAATGCTCGCCCTCGTAGCGGAAGTCCTGAGGAAGGAAATAATAACGTCCGTCAACCGTCTTGCCGTGTCCGGCGATGAAGAACACGAATACGTCCCTCGGCCGGATTTTCCGCGTGCAGCTCTGCAAACACCGCATCCAGTCGCTCGCGCCGCACCTGATCGTCGAGCATGCTGACGAGATCGATGGATTCGGTAAAGATCCTTGCCCGCCGCCTGCAATGCAGCGCCCAGTGACTTCGCGTCCGGAACTGCGAAGGAGAGCCGCAAGCGGCTGTCATAATAGTCGTTGATGCCGACCGCGAGCACGAACAGTCGCGGCGGCGTCTTGGCGGCGCCTGCCGATTTCAGAGTGAGACGCGCCGGCGTCGAGGCGATCAGGTTTTTGCTGTTGTAGGCGATCGAGCTCGATGAGGTTCTCGCCTTCCTCCAGATCGAGCGTGCGCCTGAGTTTCAGCGTGCCGGTGTCGGTCCGGGCAAGTCCGCGTTCGTCGACGCCGAGCGTCACGCCGTTTACCCGCCATTCGACGCGGCCGACGCCGCCGCCGCGGTCGATGATCTCGGCTTCGATCGCGGATCGGTCCTGCGCGAGGGTTGCGCGGTCCTGGGGCGAAACGAAGCGGGCAAGCGGTGCCGCACCGCTGCCGATCACCTTGTCCAGATCGAGCTTGCCGGCGGCTTCCCTGACCTTGCCTGACGGATCTCCGGCCAACTTTTCACGGACAAGATCGGGACGATACAGCGCCTGGTAGATTTGGTCGACCGATACGACGGACAATGGGCCATGGCGCAGCAGCAGCGTGCTCGCGCCGTTCGCCGAGGCGGCGAAAAAGCCCTCCGGGGTGATTGTGAGCCACTCCCCGGCCGTCGAACAGATACGTGGTGGTGATGAGCTCGCCCGTCTGGACGTTCCAGATGCGCAGCGTGCCGTCCTCCGCGCGCGAGAAAAGACGTTGCCCGTCCGCTGAGAATTCCATGCTGGTCGGATTCCCGCGATGTCCGTGCAGCTCGGAAATGACGCCGCCTCGGAACGCGTCCACGATCAGCACCAGGCCGCCTCGGTAGCCGAGGGCGAGTTTGCGTCCATCGGGAGAAACTCTGGCCAAGTCGGGCGAGGCTGGAATCTCGACGATTCTGGTGGGCGATGATGCTTCGAGCCGGAAGTGAAGCATGAAAGTATGCGGCGCTATGCCGAGGAGGGCGATGACCTCATCGGTGCCGGGCACCGGTGCAAGAATGCGCGGGACGGAGATTTCGCGCGCAAGGCGCTCCGCAACGGGAGTCTGCCAATCGACGGTAGGAGAGAGCTGAGCGCCGAGCCGTGCTTTCGGGTAATATCGTTTGAAATCAAGGTTTGTGTTGAAGATGCCAAGTCGCTTGCCCGTGCTCACGTCATAGGCGGCAAACATCGGCTCCCAATATCCCGCGAGCACCGCCCGGCTTGTTCCGGACACAGCGATGGGGGCTTGTTTCGCAAAGCCAGGCGAGCCGTCATCGAGACCCCGCCTGCAATTCGATGGCCGGCATGTGTCGCGAACCCCAGAGGATCATTCGTGAAGGGCGCCAGCGGGATGCGGCGGATTTCACGTCCGCTGGAAGCATCCACGATCGAGACGAGGGCCTCACTGATCAGCCCGCTGGGACGGTCGAACGTCGTTGCCACATATGCGCCGTTTGCTGCCGTGGAAACTTCGACTGGAGCGAACGCGACCTTTAGGGTTGTCAGCCCTAGCGGCATGGATTCTTGGACCGGCAGGCGGGCGATGCGGCCTGTTCGCGGATCGACGGACACGATGCTGCTCTGGCCGGGCTTGTCGTTGACACGCGCGTCGATGCGTGCAGCGGCCGGATCAATCAGCTCCCCCTGCGTGGTCAGCATCAGCTGTATTGAGCGAGACGGGTTCGCTTACAGGCGTTCCGGTCACCTCGCCGGAGGTCAGAGACAGGCGAAGAGATTTGCTTTCGGAGACGCCGATGTGCACGGTCGCCAGTTTTTCATCGAGGGCAAAATCGGCAATGGCGGTTTGCCGTGTGCGCTTGGCTGGCAGAAACTCCCGTGCCGGGCTGTTTGCGACGGAGTTGACATCGCCGCGCGAGTCGATCTCCCTCACGTCTCCGCTCATCACGTCGATGCGGTGGAGCTTCCCCTTGGCCGCAACGGTCAGGGTTCGGGCGGCGGAATCAAAGGCAAGAGTGCCTTCATCGCCTAACTCGCCGACCTTGACCGACCGTAGCATTTGCCCCGTCGCAATATCCCAGATCTTCACTAGACCGGGATTGAGGGTCGCCGCAAGGCGACCATCATTGGAGACGGCGATCACAAAGCCGGAGAAGATGGAGCCCCTTGATCCATGCTCGCCAACGGTCCGTACGGTGCCATTCTCGATATCGTGGAACGTCAAACGACCGTTTTCGTCTGACGACCAGCAGTCCGCGCTTCGACGGCAGGATACGTACGGCGTTCGCACGTGGGCTGGTCCAGTCACGGCCCGGTTGCTCCGCCGGCAACGCAAACCCCGTCACCAGCCTGTTCTCCGCAGTGTTCCAGACTCGGACGCCATTTCGTTCCAACGCCAAGGCTACAAGTGTCCCGTCGGCGGACATGTCCGCGCCTTCCAGGCAGCAACCCTGGTGGAGCGTGCCGATCTGCTGACGATTTCTGACATCCCAGAGGAGCGCTTTCTGAGGCGTTGCGGTGAGCGCGACGGTCCCGTCGGCAGAGATGAATGTGCGTTGCCGATGGCCGTTCGACTTCCAACGGGACGAAGACTTCGACCGCATTCTTCTTGCGGCGTGCGATCTCGGAGCTTAACGCGTGACGAAGGATGAACAGCTCTTCACCGCTGGTGCCGGCAAAGGGATGCACGCCAACATCACCCAGAAAGAGATTGGCTGAGCGCCTGGTAACGTCGTCCCAGGTCCCATTAGGCGCAGCGCGCAGGTAGCCGAGCTCGCGCAGCGCCGATTGTGCTTCGCGTACCGCGGAAGGGGATTTGTCCAGTTGCTGCGCGCTGCAGAGCGCTCCCGGCAACAGCAGCATGCATGATACGAAAAGAAGAATTGCACGGCAATTTCGCATGGCACTCCTTGCGCGACGAGAATCCGAGCCAATCTCGGACGATCCAGTCCGCTTCCAGCCGCAGAGGCTTATTTCTTTGCATCTTCAGCGGATCCTTCGACCGCCTCGAAGGTTGCAAACTGGATGTTATAGAGCTCGCCATCCACCTTCTCGACCTTGCCCATGTAGACGTTCTGGACGATCTCGCGCGTGTCTGCATCGATCGAGATCGGCCCGCGCGGGCTTTCCCATTTCATGCCTTTCATCGCGCTGATCAGGGAATCAGCGTCGGTCTTTCCGCCGGTTTTCCTGATCGCCTCGTAGATCAGGTGCATGCCGTCATAACCGCCGACGGAGATGAAGTTTGGCCGCACATTGTTCGCTTTCTCGAATGCGGCGACGTATTCCTTATTCATCTGCGAAGCGATGCGCCGCCGAGTAGATGCCCGCAGTGACAACGCCAAGCATGGCATCCCCCATTCCGGGCAGATCGTTGTCATCGACGATGTCGCCCGGACCGATCAGCTTGATCCCCGCCTTGTCGAGCCCGCGCTCGGCGAACTGCTTGGCGAAGGTTCCCGCCTGTCCCGCCGGTACGAACACGAACAGCGTATCAGGATTGAGATCGCGCGCACGCTGTAGAAACGGCGAGAAATCCGGATTTGCCAGGGGCACTTTGATGGTGTCGGCGACCTCGCCGCCGGCCTTGGTGAAGGCGTCCGTGAACACGGCGGTGGCTTCGGCTCCCGGCGCCCAGTCGGACTGAACAATCACCACCTTCTTGCTGCCGTTCTTGGCCGCCCATTCGGCGACAATGCCGGACTGCTGGCCAAGCGTGAAGCTGGTGCGCACCATGTACGGGTTATTCGGATTGATCACCCCCGATGTGCCTGACACCATCACCACGTTGGCGACCTTGCCCTGCGTAGAAAGAGGCCCGATCGCCATTGCGCTCGGGGTGAGAGCCGAGCCGACGACGGCGACTTTCTCGTTGACAATCAACTCCTGTGCGAGGCGCTTGGAGTTGTCGGCAACGCCGGCATCATCCTTGATGATGAGCTCGATCTTCTTGCCGGCGACAGTCGCGCCGTTCTTCTCCATATAAAGGCGGATTGCCGCTTGCAGCTGCTTGCCGACGGCGCTCTGACCTCCTGTGAGGGGCACGATAGCTCCGACCTTAACGGTGTCTTGCGCCACGGCCCTTGTAGAGATGATGTCCGCACATGCGAGCGCCCCTGCCGTAAGGGCCGATGTGAACGCGACTAGCCTGCGCAGCATGGGGTTTCCTCTCTGTTTGGTTCTGAGTTGGTTTTGGTTCAATCTATATCGGAAGAAGGCGCCGGTCATGCGCCAAAGTTGAAAAGGACGCGACACCGCGGCGCAGTCTGGATAGTCTATCCGGGGCGATGGGAGGCCGCCGGGAGCATAACGGAGCCGGTCCCAGAAAACTCGGTCAGTGAACGTAAGGGTGGATTACGAACCTCTCAGTTGTCATCGTCCGCCAACGGGTCCGGCCTATAGCCGGCCCGATGACAAGCTTCGGCGGACGATCCAGTAGCCGCCAGATGGGGGAATTGCACGGTTTTCCCTCATTGACTGGATGCCACGCATTCGCGGGGCACGACAGCAGCGAAGAGCACTACGAGTCTCGTGTCGCGTCGCACCGACGGCTACGCGTGCGCCTTGCGCTGCGGATCGATGATGCCTTCCAGCTTGCCGAGCGTACGCATGCACGGCAGCAGCTGGGCGAGACTCCCATTCGGTTCGCGCTTTTCCCTGATGGCGGCAATGAACTCGCGGTCCTCGAGCTCGATCCCGTCCATCGAGACGTCAACTTTTGAGACGTCGATGCGGTTGTCCTTGCCGTCGCTGAGATCGTCGTAGAACGCCTTGTAGGTGCCGTTGTCGCAGATGTAGCGGAAGAAGGAGCCGAGCGGACCATCGTTATTGAAGGAGAGCGACAGCGTGAGGATCGCCCCGGAGGGCACCTTCGCGACAATACCCATGTCCATGGCAATGCCGAGCTGCGGATGGATCGGCCCTTGCACCGCATAGCAATCGAAGATGGTCTGGCCGGTCTGATATTGGAAGAGGTCGATTGTGTGCGCTGCATGATGCCACAGCAAATGGTCGGTCCAGCTCCTGGGATTGCCGGCAGCATTCATGTTCTTGCGGCGGAAGAAATAGGTCTGCACGTCCATCTGCTGGATGGTCAACTCGCCTTTCTCGATGCGCTTGTAAATCCACTGGTGGCTGGGATTGAAGCGGCGCACGTGCCCGCCCATCGCGATCACGCCGGTCTCCTTGGCGATCCGCACCAGGCCCTCGGCATCCTCGACGCTGTCGGTTACCGGAATCTCGATCAGCACGTGCTTGCCCGCACGCATGACCTGCTCGCCCTGGCGGAAGTGCATCTTCGTCGGCGTGGTGAGGATCACCGCGTCGGCGCGCTTGATGCCTTCCGAGAGATCACCCGTATGATGCGGGACGCCGTATTTTCTGGCGACCTGGGCAGTCGCATCCTGATTGCCCCCAACGAGGGAAGTGATCTCCACTTCGGGAATGCGCTTGAGCGCGTCGAGATGCTTCTGGCCGAAGGCCCCCTGGCCGGCAACGCAAATCTTCATCGTGTGCCCTGTCGTGCAATTCGCTGATCGGACCTGCGCGCGGCGGCGTGCCTGGCCTTGCCCGCGGCCATGCGCCTGGATGTCCCGGGCTGCTTTCGCGTCCCGGCCTGCCTGCGCTTGTTCTCGAGGATAATATGCCCGACTGCGGTATTCGAAGCGGGCACCGTGTAGAAGCGGTAGACTTCCTCCACGTTGTCGTCGAGCGCGCCGCGCATGATCAGCCACATGACCATCTCGATGCCCTCGGCGCCCGCCTCGCGCATATATTCGATGTGCGGGATGCGAGTGAGCTTCTTCGGGTCCTTGCTGAGATTATCGAGGAAGGCCTTGTCCCACTTCCTGTTGATCAGGCCGGCGCGCGGGCCGCTGATCTGGTGCGACAGACCGCCGGTTCCGAAGATGACGACGTTCAAATCCTCGGGATAGGATTCCACCGCCTTACGAATCGCCTTGCCGAGCATGAAGCAGCGGTGCCCCGTCGGCGGCGGGTACATGACAACGTTGACGGCCAGCGGGATGACAGGGCAGGGCCACTCGTCCTTCGGCTGACCGAACAGAAGGTTCATCGGCACCGTCAAGCCATGATCGACCTCCATCTTGTTGACGATGGTAAGATCGAACTCATCGAGAATGACGGACTGCGTGATATGCGCCGCGAGCGCGGGATGGCCTTTGACGACCGGCACGGGGCGGGGTCCCCAGCCCTCATCGGCGGGGGGAAATTCCGCCGCGCAGCCGAGTGCGAAGGTCGGGATCACATCGACGGAGAAGGCGGAGGCATGGTCGTTATAGACCACGATGGCAACGTCCGGCTTGGTCTTCGCCATCCAGTCCTTGGACTTCTCGAAGCCGGAGAATACCCGCTTCCAGTAGGGTTCCTCGGTCCTGCCGTTATCGAGCGCCGCCCCGATGGCGGGAACGTGCGACGAGCCTACGCCTGCGATGATCTTTGCCACGGGGTCACTTCCGCTTTGCTGGGGATTTGGAGCTTGGCTTCGCCTTGGACTTGAGCTTGGCCTTAGCCCTACCCTTGGGCTTGGCCTTAAGCTTCGTTTGCTTTGCGGGTTTGTCCTTGCCCGATTTGCTGCGATTGCCTTCCACCGATCTGCCGCCGGCGAGCATCATTGATGCATAGTCCTGCTGCGAGGCGCCGGTCATGACGGCGGCGAGATGCTGGAAGGAATGTCCGTCCGTCGCGCCCAGCTTGGCCGTGAAATAGATGTTGCCCCCGAGCTCGAGCATGCGGTTGTAATCGCGTTTGAGAATGGCGTCGCGCTGCTCGTTCGTGAGCTGAAATTTCTTGAGGTATTCCCCTTCGTTCGCCTTGAAGGCTTTGCGGTTCTCGTTCTTCATCAGCGACATGCAGAACATGTTGATTCCGTATCCCTGACTCGAGCGCTCGGCGTCGAATACGAACGTGCCGGGGATATCGTCATAGTCCTGCGGCCTGCGTGCCATTGGTGCTCTCCCCATCGCAGCTTCGATGCGTTCACTACAATCTAGTTGTTTCGGATCCGCTTGACAAAGGAGTGGCTCCCGTCGTTGGCGCCCTCATGCCCAATAGAGCCGCATCGGGTTTTCCACCAGCAGCGCCTTCTGCTCCGCCGTCGAGGGCGCGATCCTCGGGATGTAGTCGACCAGAATCCCGTCGTCGGGCGCCTCCTTTTTCATGTTTGGGTGGGGCCAATCGGTTCCCCAGATCACCCGGTCGGGGAAGCGCTGGACCAGGGCACGCCCGAACGGCACGACATCGTCGTAGGGAGGCCCGGCGACCGACATCCGTTCGGGGCACGTCACTTTGACCCAGAAATTCCGATGCCGCTCCATTAACTCATGAAACCGGCGGTTCTCCGGATGCTCGACTCCCTTCGCCACATCGGGGGTTCCCATGTGGTCCACCACCACCGTCGTCGGCAGCGAGGTGAAAAACGGCTCGAAGCTCAGGCAAATCCGGCATCTCGAAATAGACCACGATGTGCCAGCCGCGTTGGGCGATGCGCGCCACAATGCGCTGGAGCGCGTCGCGCGGAGTGTAGTCGAACGAGACGCTTGACGAAGTTGAAACGCACGCCCTTGACGCCGGCGCGGTCCATCCATTCGAGCTCGTCGCCGGTGACTCCCTCGCCGACAAACGCCACGCCTTTTGCCCTGCCACGGGAGCTGTCGAGCGCATCGACCATGGCGCGGTTGTCCTTGCTGTGGCAGCTTGCCTGCACGATCACGTTCTTGTCGAAGCCGAGGAAATCGCGCAGCGCGAACAGCTTCTCCTTCGGCGCGTCGCAGGGCGTGTATTTGCGCTCGGGCGCATAGGGAAATCTGTCTTCCGGTCCGAACACATGGCAGTGCGCATCGACGGCCCCGGGCGGCGGCTTGAAATCTCGGTTTCGACGGATTGGGATGAAACGGAATGTAGCCGGCGCTCATTGCCACCACTAAACCCGCTCCAGCGCCAGCGACACGCCTTGGCCGACGCCGACGCACATGGTGGCGAGAGCACGGGTGCCCCCGCGCTTCTCCAATCCATGCACCGCGGTAAGCGCCAGCCGCGCCCCGGACATGCCGAGCGGATGACCGAGCGCAATGGCGCCCCCGTGCGGATTGACATGCTCGGCATCATCGGCAAGTCCGAGCTGGCGCAGACAGGCGAGCGCTTGCGAGGCGAACGCCTCGTTGAGCTCAATCAGATCAAAATCCGCGATCGTGAGACCCAGGCGCGCCATCAGCTTGTTCGTGGAGGGTACTGGACCAATCCCCATCACGCGTGGCGGCACGGCGGCGGAAGCCATTGCGAGCACGCGCGCGCGGGGAGTGAAGCCGTGGCGCTTGGCGGCCTGCGCAGAGGCAAGGATCACTGCTGCCGCCCCGTCGTTGATGCCCGACGCATTACCGGCGGTCACTGTGCCGGGACTGCGCGCAAACGGCTTGAGCTTGGCAAGTCCTTCGAGGCTGGTCTGCGGCCGCGGATGCTCATCCTTGTCGAGCGTGATGGGCCCCGCTTTTCCGCCCGGTATCTCCACCGGCACACTCTCCTCGGCGAAATAGCCGCAGGCCATCGCCTTGCCGGCGCGCTGCTGCGAGCGCAGGGCGAACGCATCCTGGTCCGCGCGGGAGACCTGATAGTCCTGCGCCACGTTCTCCCCGGTCTCCGCCATCGAGTTAACGCCGTACTGCGCTTTCAACAGCGGATTGATGAAGCGCCAGCCCAAGGTCGTGTCGGCGATCTCCGCACTGCGTTGGAAAGCCTCCTGCGCCTTGGCCATGACCAGGGGCGCGCGGGTCATTGATTCAACCCCGCCGGCAATGGCGAAATCGGTTTCCCCGCATCGGATCGCCCGCGCCGCGTCGCCGATGGCATTGAGCCCGGAGGCGCATAGACGATTTACAGTCACTCCCGGAACGGTATCCGGAATTCCGGCAAGCAGGAGCGCCATGCGCGCGACGTTACGATTGTCCTCGCCGGCCTGATTGGCGCAGCCCAGCACGACCTCGTCCAGCGCCGACCAGTCCACCTTCGGGTGGCGTTTCACCAGCGCTTTGATCGGGATGGCGGCGAGGTCGTCGGTGCGCACCTGCGCCAACGCTCCGCCGTAGCGTCCAATCGGGGTGCGCACGCCATCGCAAACAAATACGTCGCGCAAAGCATCCATGTCCTCTCTCTCTTTTTATGCTGCTGCGCCGTGAGCACGCGCGGTCCGCGCGTGCAGCTCCCGCAGAACCGAAAGCTCCTGCCGATCGGGGATCGCAGTCTCCGCAAGATCGGCTGCAAAATGCACCGGCCATCCTGTGTTCGCCCTGATTTGCTCGCGTGTCACGCCGGGATGGATCGAGGTGACCATCATCTCCTTCGTTGTGGCATCCGGCTCGAATATCGCAAGATCGGTGATCAGCCTGGTCGGCCCCCTGGTCTTGATTCCGATGCGTGCGCGGTGATCGCCACCCGCGCCGTGCCCGAAGGAGGTGACGAAGTCGAGCCGCGCGACGAAGCTGCGTGGGGCTTGGCGCATGATGATGAAAATCTCGCCGCACGCGTTGGAAATTTCCGGCGCTCCGCCGCCGCCAGGAAGCCTTGTTTTGGGCTTGTCGTAAGGCCCCACCACCGTGGTGTTGAGGTTTGCGAAGCGATCGATCTGCGCGCCGCCGAGAAATCCGACCGTGAAGCGTCCGCCTTGCAGCCAGTAGCGAAACATTTCGGGCACCGAGACGGTGGTGAGCGCGGTGTCGCACAATTCCCCGTTGCCAATGGAGAGAGGCAGCACGTCGGGCTTAGTGGCGATAGTGCCGGATTCGTAGATCAGCGTAATGTCGGGCGCGTGGGTGAGGCGAGCAAGGTTGCAGGCGGCCGACGGCATGCCAATGCCGACAAAACAGATGTCAGCATTGCGCAGCGCACGCGCCGCGGCAATGGTCATCATCTCGGTCGCGGTGAAGGTCGGTACGCCTCGATCAGCCATTTCGGTTCGCTTTCAGCATGTGACGGAGTGACGTTGCATTCCACTGCGCGGGCGCGGCGTGCTTCGCGAAAACCTCCGGCCCAACATCGAGCACGTTCGATTTTATCCAGGCAAGAAAGGCTTCCCGGTCGCGGGAAATGGCATCCCAGGCCTTATAGTATGCATTGTCTCGCTCGTAGTAACCGTGCGCATACGAAGGGTGCGCGCCGCCAGGAACGCAGGCAATGGCGCCGATCGTCCAACCGGGCAGGATGACCGCGTTGGGGCTGCGCGGGCCGAAATCATCCACGATCTCTTCGACGGTCACGATCGAGCGCTTCGCCGCGAGCACCACCTCCTTTTGCACGCCGAGAATGCCCTCGATAAGCACGTTGCCGGCACGATCCGCCTTGAGCGCGTGGATCACCGCCACATCCGGCCGGATCGCCGGCACGGCTGCGAGCTCCTCGCCCGTGAATGGACACGTAATGCGCTTGATGTTCGGGTTGACTTTCGGGAGATCGACCCCGAGGTAGCCCCGAAATACCGCGAACGGGAGTCCCGCCGCGCCGGCTTCATAGGCATTCGCCATGGCAGCATGGGAATGTTCCTCGATTGCAATGGGCACGGGCCAGCCGTTCTCATAGGCGTCCCGGAAGCGATGCAGGGAGCCGACGCCGGGATTGCCGACCCAAGCGAAGACGAGCTTATCGGCACATCCCATGCCGATGAGCTGGTCATAGATGAGATCCGGTGTCATCCGGATAAGGGTCAGGTGCCGCCGCCGTTGGCGAATGATCTCGTGTCCCGCCGC
>CAWJCB010000035.1:0-327972 GCA_963841105.1 uncultured Alphaproteobacteria bacterium | reverse complement strand
CTTCCAGTCGGGGATGGCGGAAATCTTTTTCTCGCGCAAGAGAGACTTCCGCGTCACGCGCAAGATTGGGCACGAGATCGGAAGGAAATCCGGGGACCACCTCCACGCGCGCGAGTGCCTTGGCGAGCGTCTCGCGCGACATGGTGTAGCCTTTCGAGGTGTAGAACGAATAAATCACATCGGCGATCTTGCTCGGCTGCTCCTTGAACTCGCGCGCAACCTCCTTCCAGGCCTTGAGATAGGCGACAACCGTATCAGCGCTCTTGTCCGCGAAATCGGGAGTTGCCGCCATGAAGACCGGCATGCTGTCGACGCTGGAAAAATCCATGATGGAAGTGCCGATGCCCTCGGTGACGGCGATTTCGTTATACGGCTCCACATTGACCATGGCATCCACGGTCTTGGCGGCCATGGCGGCCACCATGTTGTTGACGTCCATGCGCACTTCCTGGAAATCACCCTTCCTGAGGCCGGCGCCAGGAGCAATGATGTCCATGAAGATGTTTCCGATGGAGGAGCCGGTCTGATTGGCAACTTTCAATCCCTTGAGCTGAGCAACCTTCTGCAGATTGAGGTCCTTGCGGGTGACAACCTGTGCGGTCCTGCCCACCGTCTCAATCTGGGCGATGGCAACGAGGCCGCCTTTGTCATGTCCGATAATGAATGATTGCCCGGCGTAAGTTCCCATGTCGACCTGACGCGCCACCATCTGCTGCATGGTGAGATTGCCGGAAGGCACGGCGAACTCCTCAAACTTGATGCCGTGCTTCTCGAGAAGGCCCGATTTGAGGAGATAGTAGGTCGGCATACCCCATATATTCGTCTGAAAACCCTGGCGCACGGTATCGAGCGCGAAGGCCGAACGCGCTCCCCCTGCGCCGATGATAACCAGCCCCGCGCCTGCCGCGAGATATTGTCGTCGCGTGAGATTCATCAGGGGGTCTCCTCGAATGATGGCTGCTGTCTGGCGTGCCGTGCCTCAGGGAACCGGCGTCGCTTGCTCCTGGCCGAGGTCATGCAGCAGTCTCTTCTGGTAGTTCAGAAATTCGACGCTCAAGGGATCGCGAGGCCGGGACAAAAGAACTCGCAATTCTGTTTTAACGGTCCCCGGATGCGGCGTCATCACGACCACGCGGTCAGCAAGATAGACCGCTTCGGCCACGTTGTGCGTGACATAGACCACCGTCTTGCGGGTTTCCCGCCAAACCTCGGCAAGCAGGCGCTGCATCTCGTCGCGGGTCAGCGCATCAAGTGCGGCGAAAGGTTCGTCCATGAGCAGCACGGAAGGATTGTAGGCGAGCGCGCGCGCAATGGCGACCCGCTGCTGCATGCCGCCGGACAGATGATGCGGATATGATTGAGTGAATTTTCCGAGCTTGACGAGCTCGAGATGGTGGCGGGCGATTTCCTCCCGCTCGGCCTTTCCCATTCCTTTCATTTCGAGACCGAAGGTGACGTTGCCAAGCGCGGTGCGCCAGGGGAACAGCTGCGAGAAATCCTGGAAGACCACGCCGCGATCGAGCCCATGCCCGGTGACCGGCTTGCCGGCGATGCGAATTTGTCCGTGGCTGGGGGCGAGAAAGCCCGCAATCATGTTCAGGAGAGTCGACTTGCCGCATCCTGACGGGCCGACGATGCAGAGGAACTCGGAAGCCTCAAGGGAGAGATTCACTCCCTCGACGCCGGGAACACGCCCTGATGGAGTGTCGTAGATCAGCGAGACGTTGGCGATTTCGATGTGAGGCATCCGCCGAACCTGTCTCTGCTCTCATAGATGTTATGCTCTGTGCTGGCCAGAGGCGCGGGGATAGCGGTTTCGCGCATTGATGATTAGGTGTAAATCACACGCCCACCAATCGCGGCTTAAGCGCCGCGGCCAGGAGCGCTGACATGGAATCGCGGGCAACATCGCGTCAAATGACGTTGTCGGAGCGCGCCGACGAGCTGGAGCATCATATGATGCATGAGCTCGACGCCAAAATCGCTGAGAATACCGCGGATAGGATCGCGACCAAATCGCATCTGTGCAATCTCGCGGACGGAAAGCTGGACATGCCCGGCGTCGCGGCGCTGATGGCGCAGAATCCCGGCAAATATTTTCTGATGGGAGCCGATCCGCGGCTGCCGAGAATGCCGGACAAGCCGACCCTTCTCGACTTTTTCAGATACCGCTTCTCCTCCTCGACCAATCATCTCCTGCAAAGCGCGACGCTGGCGCTCAAGGCGGGTCATGATGAGAAGGTTGTCTTGGCCTGCCTCCTGCACGACATCGGGGTTGCCGGGTTCATTCGCTGCGATCACGGCTATTGGGGCGCGCAGCTCATCGAACCTTACGTCGATGAGGAGGTGAGCTGGTCGGTGCGTGTCCACCAGGCGTTGCGTTTCTTCCCTGACGAGTCGGTCGGCTATAAGTATCCGGATGCGTACCTGAAATACTTTGGCGCAGATTATAGGCCGGAACCTTACATCGAAGAGGAGTACAAGCGCGCGCGCAACCACAAGCACTACATGACGGCGCGCCTCATTTGCGTAAACGACATCTATTCCTTTGATCCCGACGCCGTCGTCAACCTTGATAATTTCGTTGACATCGTCGGCCGCCATTTCAAGCAGCCAAAGGAAGGCCTGGGTTTCGACAACACGCCATCCTCGCACATGTGGCGCACGCTGATGTGGCCGACGCGCTTCCTGTGAGAATCCGACATCACTCCGAGCCGGCCAGTCCGGCCTGCCGGATCACCTTGCCCCAACGCTCGATCTCGCTCCTGACGAAGCGTGCAAGCGCCTCGGGCGAGGCTGCGTCTCCCGGCAGCAAGCCGATGTTGATGATCTGCTGTTTCAGATCGGGCAACGGGAGAACGCTGACGAGCGCGGCGCGCAGCTTATCGAGGATCAGCTTCGGCGTGCCCGCCGGGGCGGCGATCAAACCCCAGCCGGCGGCATCGAAACCAGGAACACCGGCCTCGGCAATGGATGGGATGTCCGGGGCAGTTGGCAGGCGCGCGGCCGTTGAGACCCCGAGCGCGCGCACCTTGCCTTCGCGGATCTGCGGCAGCGACGGCACCGCATCGGAGAACATCAGCGGCACGTGCCCGGCGATCACGTCGGTGAGCGCGGGTACGCTGCCCTTGTAGGGAACGTGCGTCATCTCGATCCCGGTCATGTGCTTGAGCATCTCGCCTTGGAGATGATGCGGCGAGCCGGGGCCGCCCGAGGCGTAGGAGAGCTTGCCCGGATGCTCGCGCGCATAGCTCACGAGCTCCGCCACGCTATGCACGGGCAAGGATGGGTTGACGACGAGCATAAAAGGGATCTTGGCGACGAGCCCGACCGGCTCGAAATCGCTGACCGGATCGTAGGGCAGCTTTCTATACATCGTGGCGCTGATGGCGAGAGAGCCGCTGCCCGCCATGACCAGGGTGTATCCGTCAGGCGTCGATTTTGCGCCCGCCGCGGTCCCGATGACGGAGCCGGCGCCCGGTCGATTCTCCACCACGACCGGCTTGCCCAGGCGGTCGGCGAGGTATGGCGCCAACGCCCGGCAGAGCGCATCGACCGCTCCGCCCGGCGGCCACGGCGCGATCAGCGTGATCTGGCGAGCAGGATACTCCTGGGCGGCGGCGATGGAGGTCACCCCGGCGCTCACGGCGAATGCTGCAAGAGCCAGCAAAACAAGAGCCAGCAAAAAATGGCGCTTCATGTTTCCTCTCCGCAACTGCATTGGAGCACAGCTGTTGTTTTGGACGTTTATCGCTACTTGTCGGCGCCCGGGACGGCCTTGCCTTCTTCATCGATCATTTCGCGATGCGCACCATGCCCCAGCGCACCACCGTCGCCCGCTCGATCGAGCCGAAGACGACACGCTCGAAGACAAAACCGATGACCCCGATAACGACAAGGGCAGCGAGCATCACGTCTGCGTTCAAGAACTCCTTTGCATCGAAGATCACCCAGCCCAATCCCCAGTCGGAAGCCGCCAGCATCTCGGCGCCGACGACCGCGATCCATGCGCGCAGGAACGCCTGGCGCAATCCCGTGATGATAAAGGGCGAGGCGCCTGGAATGATGACTTTCCAGAACAGCGCGTGCTCGTTCGCGCCCATGGCGCCCGCAGCCCGCAACCAGAGCGGATTGACGGAGCGCACGCCCGACCAGGCATTGAGCAAGATGGGAAATACGGCGGCGTAAAACACGATGAGGATCGCAACCGTGTTGCCGAGACCAAACCAGAGAATGAATACCGGAACCCAGGCAAGCGATGGTATCGGCATCAAGGCGCTGGCGAGCGGCAGACAGAAACGCTCGACCGGACGAAAGCGGCCCATCAGTATGCCGAGCGGGAGTGCGACCACGATCGCAAGCGCAAGACCGAACAGGACGCGATACATGGTGAACAGCGCGTGCTCGATCATCACGCCGTCGTACAGCTGATCCAGCAATGTGCTTGCGACCCGCGGCAGCGTGGGCAGCAGCGCCGCCGGAAAAAGCCCGCTGCGCGCCAGCGCCTCATAAGCGGCGCCCACCAGCACAAGCGTGATGCCACCGCGCCAGGCCGATTGCGCGCGATCGATCGCGGCGCTCACGCCAGCATTCCCCAGCGAACGACGGTAAATTGCTCGAGGCGCTGGAAGACCAGCTTCTCCAGCGCAAGGCCGATGACGCCGATCACCGCTACTCCAGCCAGCATCACGTCCGTGTTCAGAAATTCACGGGCGCCAAAGATCATCCAGCCCAGGCCCCAGGGTACGGCCGCAAGCATCTCGACGCCGACCAGAATGCGCCAGGCTTGCGCCAAGCCAAGTCGCAGCCCGGTGAGGATGTAGGGCAGCGCACCCGGCAGGATCACGTGGTGGAGCAGAGCGCGCTGGTCGGCCCCCATGGCCTGCGCCGAGCGCACCCAGATCTCCTTCACCGCCTTCACGCCGGTCCAGGTATTGAAGGTGATCGGGAATGCGGAAACGAAAGCGACCAACAGGACCACCGATGTGTTGCCGAGACCGAACCACAACAGGAACAGCGGCGCGTAGGCGAGACCAGGGATCGGCGCGGCGATGCTTACCAGAGGCAGGAAGGCATCCTCTGCGCGGCGCGATCGGCCCATGGCAAAGCCGACCGCGGCGCCGGCGATTGCCGCAAGAACGAACCCAGCGAAAAGACGAATGAGCGTGTCCAGCACATGGTGCGGCAGGATCCCGGCCGCGCTGAGCCGAACAAAGGTGGATGCTATCTCCTCCAGTGGTGGGAACAAGCGGCGCGGAAATATTCCGAGGTGAGCGAAGAATTCCCAGGTCATCGCGACCACCACAAACGGAAAGGCATTTTCGGCAATGATGCGCCAACGGCTGCCGCGGCGCACAGTCGAGGCGAGGGCAACGGACTTGTCTGGCCATGCAGTGCGCGCAGTCGCGGACATTGCGTTACGATAGTCCGCATCCGCCTATTACACCACGTGTCGTATAAATTCACGCGCGCCAGGCTGTTAACACGGCGCTCTTCCCATGCTGGTCAGCCCTCATCCCCCCTCGTCTCCCCATAATTGGCGCGAGCGTTTTCGCACGGTGCTCGCTATTGCGGGAACGCTCGCAGCGGGCATCGCGGGGGGATCGGCGGCGCGCTATATCCATGTTCCTTTGCCGTGGATGCTCGGCTCTTTTGCGACCATCATGGCGCTGTCGCTTGCCGGAGCGCCGGTCCGTCTCATTCCGTGGGGTCGCCCGGCGGGCACAGTGGTCGTGGGCGCCTCTACGGGCCTGCAATTCACCGCGACGGTTGTGGCCAAGCTGCTCACGCTCCTGCCGTTGATCCTCGTCGCCGCGTTCGTCTCCACCATTGTCGGTGCAATTGGCGGGTTGATCTACATGCGGCTCACGGGTATCGACCGCACCACCGCCTTCTTTGCCACTGTCCCCGGCGGCGTCGTCGAGACCACGACGCTGGCGCCGCAGTATGGCGGGCACCTCGAACCCATCATGGTCGCACAGACGGCCAGGGTTGCGCTCATTGTGGTGCTCGCGCCGCTTCTGGTGATCTCGTTCGCGGGAAGCGGCGTCCGTAACCCTCTGCCTGTTGGGCCGGTCAACCCCTGGCTCCCCGTCATCGCTCTGCTCGCGGTTTCAGGATTGGTCGCTGCACTCCTTTCGCGAACCCGTTCGCCCAATGCCTGGCTCATGGCGCCGCTCTTCATTGCTGCGCTCGCAAGTCATCTTGGCTGGTTGGAAGGGCGCATGCCCGATCTCCTGCTGATTGCCGCCCAGGTCGTGATCGGCAGCGCGCTCGGCGCGCAATTCAGACCGGAATTCATCACGCGACTGTTCCGTCTGCTTTGGGCTTCATGCGTTGTTGTTCTTTTCGCAGCGGGTTCGATGGCCGGATTCGGTGCGGCCATTGCCTGGCTCGGCGGCTATCCGCTTCCGACCATGGTCTTGGCAACGGCGCCCGCCGGCATTGCGGAAATGGTGCTCACCGGCAAGGTGCTTGGCCTCGATTCCACCTTGATCGCGGGGTTTCAGCTGATGCGTGTCATCATCGTTCTCATCTGGTGCCGCACCGCCCTGCACTTGTTCGGATACCTCGCCGATCGCCTATTCGGAAAAAGGGAAATGACATCCGATTCGAGCAGTCGTAGGGCGGATTAGGCGTTGTCGCCGTAATCCGCCGCACGTGAAGGCGGATTGGGCTGTGCTAATCCGCCCTGCGATGGTGTTGGCGCAGCACGAGAGTCGAGCCAGCTGGATGCAAAAGGTACGCGTGCTGTGATACCAGAGCGCCGCGCGCAGTGCGCCTGACAGGAGACTTGGCATGGCAGAGAACAAAAAGATCGGCTGGATCGGCATGGGACGCATGGGCTATCCCATGGCCGAGCGCCTGCTCAAGGCCGGCTATGACGTCTCGATCTGGAATCGCACCCGCGCCAAGGCGGAGCCGCTGGCCAAGCTCGGCGGCAAGATCATGGACAATCTCCTGGAGCTCAAGGAGGTTGACGTGCTGTTCTCCATAGTCTCGACCGGCAAGGACCTGGATCAGGTGTACTTCGGCAAAAACAGCGTCAGCGGGCACGGCGGCAAGGTTCCGAAGATCTTCGTCAACTGCTCGACCATCGCGGTCGAGGAATCTGCCGCCATTCGCGACCGTCTCCAGCAGCTGGGGAGCGAGCTCGTGGCGGCGCCGGTGAGCGGCAATGCCAAGGTGATCAAAGGCGGCAGGCTCTCGGCGGTCATCTCCGGCAGCGAGGCTGCCTGCAAGACTGTCACGCCCCTGCTGGAAGTCATTGCCCCGCAGGGTGTGTCTTATGTCGGCGAGGGCGAGCTGGCGCGCGTCTGCAAGATTGCCCACAATGTCATGCTCGGTGTTGTGATCGAGAACCTGATCGAGATCACGCTTCTTGCCAACAAGATGGGAGTTCCGCGGCACGCCTTTCTGGCCTTCATCAACAACAGCGTCATGGGCTCCATGTTCACGCGCTACAAATCATCAGCCCTGGTCAATCTCGACTGGACGACGACATTTACGCCTGGGCTTCTGCGAAAGGACATCGACCTCGGTCTTGCGCTGGGCCGCGAGTGGGACGTTCCGATGCCGGTGACGGCCGCGACCCGCGAGGTTCTGCAGGGACATTTCGGCGCGGCGACCCTCAAGAAGGATCCCGACGAATACCTGCAAAAGGATTTCGCGGCGCTGATGGAGACGATGGCGCTTTCGGCCGGCATGAAGTTGGAAAGCGAGAATGAGAAGGTGCCAACGGGCCTCGAAGGCTGATCCGGTCAACCGAGGGCAGGGAGACTGAAGGTGTTGTCCGCGGAGAAAAACCGCATCCTCACCCAGGTCGGCCCTGGGACGCCCGTGGGTGAGTTGCTGCGGCGGTACTGGATGCCGATCGCCGGCGCGGGCGAGCTCGACGAGAAAAATCCTATCAAGCCGATGCGCCTGATGGGCGAGGACCTTGTGCTGTACAAGGACGGAGGCGGCCGCATCGGTCTCCTGGATCGGCATTGCCCGCATCGGCGCGCCGATCTCGCCCATGGGCTCGTCGAGGAGAACGGCATCCGCTGCAATTATCACGGCTGGCTGATGGATGAGCGCGGCCGCTGCATCGAGCAGCCCTATGACGACCTCGTCAATCCTCGCTCGCGTGCCAGGGAGCGCTGCGGCAACAAGGCTTACCCGGTCAAGGAATGCGCGGGGCTGCTCTTTGCCTATATGGGACCCCAGCCTGCGCCGGAGTTGCCGGTCTGGGAGCCGTTCACGTGGGAGAATGGGTTTCGCGAGGTCGTGCTCTCGGACGTGCCGTGCAATTGGTTTCAATGCCAGGAGAATTCCTGCGACCCCGTGCACTTCGAATGGATGCACGAAAACTGGGCGATGCGGCTGGCCGGCAAGACCGGCCCCTACGCGGAGAAGCATCTGCAGCTCAAATTCGAGGAATTCGATTACGGCTTCATCTACAAGCGCGTGCGGGAGAATGGTGACGAGCGCAACCCGAACTGGACCGTCGGTCGCGTCGCGCTATGGCCGAATGGATTTTATCTCGGCAATCATTTCGAGTGGCGCGTGCCGATCGACGACGAGAACACGCTCAGCATCGCCTGGTTCTTCATGCGCGTGCCGAAGGGTCGCGAGCCCTACAGACAGGGTGCCGTTCCGGCCTGGGTGAGCCCGATCAAAGATGAGAAGGGAAGCTGGATCTCAAGTCACGTGATCAATCAGGACATCATTGCGTGGGTCGGGCAGGGCAGGATCGCCGATCGCAGCAAGGAAAACCTCGGCGCCAGCGATTTGGGCATTGTCATGATCCGTAAGCGCCTGTTCGACGATCTCGATGCCATTGCGCAAGGGCGCGATCCAAAAGCGATTATTCGCAACGCCGATGCGGCAAGATGCGTCGAGCTGCCGTACTTTCAGAAAAGGGAGAGCGTGGAAGGCCTCACCCTTAAGGAGCATGAGCAATATCCCCTGCTCAAAGCGCGGCTGAAGGCGTTTCGCCACTGCTATGGCCAACCACCCCATGTCCGCCGCGCTTTCGAGGAGGCGATGGGCATAGCAGATCGAAATCTGAGCTAAAACCGCTCCACCCAAGGCCGCAGCTCGATTTCCCAGGCCCAGGCGCTGCGCGGCTGACGGATCAGATCGAGATAGGAGGCGGCGATCGCTTCGGGGTCGAGCAGGGTGTCGGACTTGTCCGCGGGCTCCGGCCTGCGCGCGCTTCTTATTCCGCCGTCGATGACCACGTGAGCCACGTGAATCCCGGAAGGGGAGAGCTCGCGCGCCATGCTCTGCGCAAGTCCGCGCAGCGCGAACTTGCCCATGGCGAAGGGCGCTGACTGGGCGTAGCCTTTCACGCTGGCGGACGCCCCTGTGAACAGGATCGCGCCGTGCTTCTTCGGCAGCATTCGCCGCGCCGCCTGCTGTCCGACCAGAAACCCGCCATAGGCGCTCACCGCGAGCGCCTTCTCAACGTCGCCTGGGTCGAGCTCGATCAGCGGCCCGCGGGTGCGAAAGCTTGCATTGTAGATCGCGATCTCCGGCGCGCCGAATTGCGCGTCGAGATCGCCGAACAACCTTTCAACATCGGCGCGCACGCTCGCGTCGCAGGCAAACACCTGCGCGCCGATCTCTTTCGCCAGCGGCTGGAGATCACCGGTGCTGCGCGCGGCGAGCGCCACCTTTATTCCCTCGACGGCCAGCGCTTGCGCCAGCGCCGCGCTCAGCCCGGAGCCGGCGCCGACAATCAGCGCATTGTTGAAGCGTGGTGATGTCATGATTTCACACCTTGCGGTAGGTTGATCGAGTTCTTCACGAGACCCAACACTGGGAATTGTGCCCAGAATGTTGGGTCTCGCAAGCTCGACCCAACCTACGAAACCTCGCAAGCGCGACGCAACTCGTTGGTAGTCAGTGGGAAACGCCGCTGCTTTCAGCGTCGCTAATGCGCGCCGGGCGAAACGCCCGGCCATACCCGGCCGGCCGACACGGATCGATTACGAAAACCTTACTGCCGATACTGCTGGATGCGCGTGGTGCGCAGGCCGGCAAGCCCGTGCTGGTCGATGGAATATTGCCAGGACAGGAATTCCTCGACAGTAAGCGTGTAGCGGCTGCAGGCCTCCTCCAGCGAGAGCAGTCCGCCGCGAACCGCTGCGACGACCTCGGCCTTGCGGCGGATCACCCAGCGCTTGGTGCCCGGCGCGGGCAGATCAGCGATCGTCAAAGGGCTTCCGTCGGGCCCGATGACATATTTCGCCCTTGGACGCAGGGGCTCCGTCATGTGGATACTCACGCACTCGACCAATCAACTATGGGAGCAACGGTACCTGCCCCGGCTTAAAATTTGCCTAAGCGCATCGTTTCAAATAGGTAAATGCCGCGCAACGTTTTGCCGGCGGCAATGCTCCTTTTCAGTTGCCGCGGCTTGAGCGCCACGGCCGCGGCATGGTGGCCAGGCTGGTGCTCGCGCTTCCGGGGATGACTGCATATAATTGGGTGAGCTTCCCCTGGTTTCGCCGGAGCAGACAGCACCCTCGTGCGCAACAGCCTGGACAAGGAAGGTCGTCCGCAGGACACCCGCGTGGTCGTTGCCATGTCGGGCGGAGTGGATTCATCAGTTACCGCGGCGCTCCTCAAGGAGGAGGGCTACGATGTCGTCGGCGTGACGCTTCAGCTCTACGACCACGGCGCGGCCACGCATCGCTCAGGCGCCTGTTGCGCCGGACAGGATATCTACGACGCGCGCGCGGTGGCCGACCGCATCGGCATCCCTCACTATGTCCTTGATTATGAGGGTCGTTTCAAGGAGGTGGTCATCGACCGTTTCGCCGAGAGCTACGTGGCAGGCGAGACGCCGGTTCCTTGCGTCGAATGCAACCAGTCCATCAAGTTTCGCGACCTGCTCGAGACGGCGCGCGAGCTTGGCGGTCAGGTGCTGGCGACCGGCCACTACGTGGCTTCGCGTCTTCTGCAGGACGGCAGCCGCGGCCTCTTTTGCGCGCGCGATGCTGATCGCGACCAGAGCTATTTCCTCTTTGCCACAACCCGCGAGCAGCTCGATTTCCTGCGCTTTCCGCTCGGCGACATGACCAAGGCGCAGACCCGCGAGCTGGCACGCCGCTTCGGCCTTCCCGTTGCTGACAAGCACGACAGCCAGGACATCTGCTTCGTACCTTCGGGCCGCTATGGCGATGTGATCGAGCGACTCAAGCCCGGCGCCGCCCAGCCCGGCGACATCGTGGACGGCGAGGGGCGGGTGCTCGGCTCGCATCCCGGCATCATTCATTTCACCGTCGGACAGCGGCGTGGGTTGGGTATCGCGGCGGGACATCCGCTCTACGTGGTGCGGCTCGACGCAGCCTCGCGGCGGGTCGTGGTTGGTCCCCGTGAGGCGCTGCGCACCAGCCGGATCAAGTTGCGGGAAGTCAACTGGCTGGGTGACGGTGCGATCGATCAGGCCTTGTGCGCGGGGTGGCACGAGATCTTCATCAAGGTGCGCTCCACCCGTTCGCCGCAAGCGGCATGGCTGAGCCGGGGCGCGGAGGCAATCGAGGTGGATCTCGTTGACAGCGAGGAAGGCGTCTCGCCGGGGCAGGCTTGCGTTTTCTACAATGCACGCGGCAGCCAGGCGCGAGTCCTCGGCGGCGGCTTCATCCGCAGCGCCATTCCAGCAGGTAGACGGCCCGCGCAAACGCGGGCAGCCTCCGGTCTGCCGCTGTAGGTTTGTTGGGGGGGCAATGGCAGGCGAGATCGACATTGCCACGGTAGCCAAGGCGTACGCGCGGTGGGCGCCGATCTATGATCTTGTCTTTGGAGCGGTGTTCAGCAGCGGCCGCAAGGCTTCCATTGCCGCTGCCGAACGGATTGGCGGTCGTATTCTCGACATCGGCATCGGCACAGGAATCTCACTGACCGATTACCCGCCGGCCGTCCGTGTTGTCGGGGTGGACTATAGCGAGCCGATGCTGCGCAGGGCGCACGAGCGGGCCGTCAAGCACAAGCTTGCCAACGTCGAGGCGCTGGCCGTGATGGATGCACAGCATCTCGGCTTTCCCGATGGGTCTTTCGATGCGGTGGTTGCGCAATACGTCATCACCGCGGTGCCCGATCCCGAGGCCGCTCTCGATGAGATTGCCCGCGTGACCAAGCCGAGCGGGGAGATCATCTTGGTCAACCATCTCGGCGCCGAGGAGGGGCTGCGGCGCGTCTTCGAGCAAGGCTTTGCCCCGGTGGCGCGGCGATTGGGCTGGCGCGCGGAATTCCGCTGGGAACGTCTGGCCCAATGGGCCGCCGGGCATCCCGGGGTGCGCATTGTCGAGCGTCGTCCGATGCCGCCGCTGGGGCATTTCTCCCTGATCCGGTTTGCGCGGACGGAGGCGCGACCGCGCCGAGGCGAAGCATCACCCTCGACCGGGACCCAGTATGCATGACGGCATAAGCCGAGTGTTTGTTTGGTCGTTGGAGATGGTAACGTCAAACGAGTGCCGGTGGGCGCACTTAAAGGCAAAGTGCTGCGATGGACATGGATGATGATTTCATCGGATCGACCGAGTTCGATCTGTCGGCGGACCAGGGCGAAGTCGTGAATCGCGCTATCAGCATCGCGTCGAGCTCGACGGGCGACGAATTCGCGCAAGTCAATCCGTTGATTGCGATCATGCGGTGGTGGGAAACGCACGTGCCGGAGAACGAGCGTGGCTGCGGATCACCGGAGACGACACTTGTGAAAGCCTGTCGTCGTTTTCTACTTGAACATGACACCGCGGCCGCCGGTTCGCCGGTTTCCAATTCTCGGTGATCGCGGCTTGTCAGCGGATGTCGTAGAATTTCATCACCATCTTCTCACACAACACGACACCGCCATAGAGGACGAGGCCGACGATGCACAAAACCGCGATGCAAGCCAGCGCCAGATCCGTCTGCTGGCGAGAGGAGGCAAACAGGATCAGATAGCCGAGACCCTGTTGCGAGGCGATGAACTCACCGACGACAATTCCGATGATCGCCAGCGTGACGGCAACCTTCATGCCGCTGAAGATGAAAGGGGGCGATGTCGGAAAGCGTACCCGGATCAGGACCTGCCATTCCGACATCCGCAACGACCGGCAGAGCCGCAGCATCGTCGTCTCGACCGACTGGAGGCCAGCCGCCGTGGCCACCAGAATCGGAAAGAACGAGATGAATATCGAGAACGTGACGCGCGACGACGAGCCGATTCCGAGCCAGACGATGAAAAGCGGTGCCAGCGCGATCTTCGGGATGAGTTGGAAGAACACGATGTTGGGATAGAGCGCCCGATACGCCACGGTCGAATAGACCATCAGGCCGGCAAGGGCGATGCCGAGCGGAATTGATATGCCAAATGCAAGGAGTGTCTCGTACGTGGTCGGGATCGTATGCTTCATGATGAGAGGAAAATTGCTCGTCAGTTGCTCGATCACCATCGTTGGCGGGGGCAGGATGGCTGGCGGGATTTCTCCGTAGGTGGCAATCGCCTGCCAGGCGAGCAGGAACAGGAACGCGGTGGCGACCGGCAGCACGACGATCAGATGGCTGGAGCGCAGCGTCGCCCAAAGCGCGCTCGAATCGAGGCCGCGCGCTGCAATGACAGCCGGTGCGCGCTCCTCCATCATGACGATCCCATAGCTCTATCTTGCATGGCGCGCGATCTCGATCTGATTGCGCAAGTTCGCGCAGAGCTCGTTGAACTGCGAGGTTTCCCCGATGGCAAAACCGCGCGGCCTTGCAAAGGGCACCTTGACCTCGGCGATGATCTTGGCGGGGCTTTTTCCCATGACCAGCACGCGGTCTGACAGGAGAACCGCCTCGCGAATGCTGTGCGTCACGAACAGCACCGTCTTGCGGTAGCGCTCCCACAGCTCAAGCAACACGATGTTCATGTCGTCGCGCGTAATCGCATCGAGCGCGCTGAACGGCTCATCCATCAGGAGGATGCTGGGATCGCCGATGAGCGCGCGGCAGAGCGAGACCCGCTGTCGCATGCCGCCGGAGAGCTGGCTCGGCCGCTTGCTCACGGCGTCATCGAGCCGCACGAGCCGCAGAAGGTCCATCGCCCGGCCCACATAAGCTGAACGATCGCGGCGCATGACCTCAATAGGAAAAAGAACGTTCTGCAGGGTCGTCTTCCAGGGCAGCAAGGTCGGATCCTGGAAGACGATGCCGATCTCCGCGCGCGGCTGCGTCATCACCGTGCCGCCGGTGAGGATCCTCCCTTCCGTCACCGCCTCAAGACCGGCGATCATCATCAGCAGGGTGCTTTTGCCGCAGCCACTGGGTCCGAGCAGGCAGACGAATTCGCCTTTCTCGATGGAAAACGTTGCAGCGGTCACAGCCTCGAACGCAGCCGGACCCCTTCCAAATACCTTGCGTACGCCTTGACAGCTGATTTCAGGCTGCATCCCTCAGCCTTGCCACCCCAGGTCTTTCGCCTTCAGCGCAGCCCGCAACCCATAAGCGCGTTCCCGCGCGTACCTCGACGCGCTGTGGCGAGATGCGGGTACCCCCGGATGTCGCATTTGCTCCATCCGGGTTACTAAGCCTTGCCCAGGAGCTTTGCATATTTTTGCGTGCTGGATCGCACCTGGTCCCATTCCGCGGCGGTCAAGGTCACCTTCCCCTCGGGATTGTTGCTGCAGAAAGCATCCGCCTTCGGCAGCTCGCGATCGTTCGGCGCCGCAGCGTATTGTTTCACGATCTTTGCCTGCTCGTCGATCTTGCCGAGATCAGTGTAACCGAGACCATGCTCGATCGATTCAGGAGCCGCCATGATGGCGCGCGTCATGCCGAGCCCAAGCTCGACATAGAGCTTTCCGTTTTTACCGAGCGCGAGCTCCTCGTGCTCCTTTATATGCCTTTCCATAGCTTCCTGCGGATTGAGCAGCATGAATTTCATGCCGTCGAGGATGCCCATCTGCACGTTGTTGACAAGCTCCTTGTTTTTCGCCAGAAAGCTGCCGCTGGTCAGCGTATTGAGCCAATAGAATTGCAAGCCGGCCTCGGAGAAGGGCATCATCCTGATCGGAAAATTCTCCGAAACGAAATTTGGAATCGAGCTCAGTCCGGTCACGATGACGGCGTCAACGATGCCGGACATGGCGGCTTGCTCCAGGATCTTGCTGTCGAGCTGGACGACAGAGACCTTGCTGAAGTCAACGCCGACCAGGCGGCAATAGGCCGGCAGGAAAGGCGTGTCGCCGCCCGCGGCGGAAACGCCGATCTTCTTGCCTTCCAGATCCTTCGGGCTTTTGATCGGTCCTTTCTCGGGAGCGACGATGCCCAGTGTGGCATCATAGCCTTGCGTGCCGAGGATCCGTAGATCCAGCCCCTTCATCATCGAGAGCAGGGTGGCGCCGGTCTGCGCTCCGCCCATTTCGAACTGTCCAGTGGAGACGGCCTGAATGGCCGCCATGGAGCCGTAGCCCCGCGAAATGTCGAGATCGATGCCGCGTTGCTTGAAATATCCGAGCTGGCGCGCGGAATAAATGTACGCATATTGGCCGGTCGGCAGCCACGAGAGCGTGTAGCGGACTTTCACGAGCTGCGCGATTGCCGGGCGTGGAAATGTCGATCCTGCAACAGCGGCGCCAGTGCCTGCCGCAGCGCCGGCAAAAAACTCGCGCCGGGTCATTCCCGTTGATGAAGCCATGGCCGTTCCTTTGCAAAGGTCTCCGGAATTCGAGGGGTCGCCCCACTTGTCGCCCCACTTGGAAGCAGAGCGACTGTTATAGCTGCATTCCGCGGGCGCGCAGCTATATTCCAGGGGTCACGTTGAGGACTTTAACTGCGGGAGAGCACCTTTATATGGCGCATTCCATTAGTTACGGCGTTCCCACCGATCGATGTGGCCTGCAGCTCAGGCTAGGCATCGAGAAGGGTTTTTTCCGCGAGGAGGGAATTGATCTTAGCCTTCGGGTTGTGTTTGGAGGCCCGGAAATTGCGGCGGAGATCGATTCGGGGCGCCTGCGCATAGGCGAGCTGGGCACGCCGCCTGGATTGACGGCCATCGCCCGAGGCGCGCGGTTCAAGGTGGTCGGCAGCGGGGTCCGTCGGGGCGCCGTGCAATTTTTTGTCGCATGCCCGCAATTCTCGGCGTGGCCGGACATCGCCGGGTCGCGATTGGGAGTGTTGAGTCGCGGCAGCTGCAGCGATTGGTACATGCGCGAGTTGCTGCGGCATCACGGCATCGACCCCGACAAAGACGTGACCATTGTCGGTCTCGGGCCGCGCTATCCGCAAATCCTCGACATGCTGGCGCGGGGCGAGCTGGACGGCGCGATTATTTCAGAGCCGCACGTCACCATCGGCGAGGAGGCCGGATATTTCAACGTTTGGCTCGGGCTTAACCGGTGCGATTTCGCGCCCCGGATGCAGTGGACCATTGTGGTTGCGAACAACGACGCGCTTGCTCAGGAAGGCGATGTCATTGCGGCCGTGCTTCGCGGCTGTCGCCGGTGCTACCGATATGCGGCCGATCATCGGGACGAATGGGCAGATTTCGGCGCCCGCTGCTTCGGCATCTCGCACGCGACCATGGTGAGATCAATCGCGCGTGAATTCGACGATCTGCATTTTGACTGTGAGATCGATGAGCAAGGGATGCAGGCGGCGATTGCCCTTCAGCGCAAACTCGGAAGCGTCACCGTCCCCATGCATTTGACAAGCATTCTGGATGCGCGCTTTGCGCACCTACAGTAAGCCCTGCGCTCCGTCGTGGATGACCGGAAACTCGACAGAACCACTTTCAATTTGCTTTATAGCCGTGCTTTTGAGACTCTAATGGTGACCGAAGAGGAATGCGCAGGGCTCGCAGGAGATTTTCCGTATGAAACGCCAGGAGATGGTGTTTGACCCGTTTCAACTCATTAACAAGAAGGACCGCAAGCAGCTCACGCGCCGCAATGATCGGATCGGACTGACCTATCTCTGCGGGCATTTTGCCGCGATCGGAGTGAGCGGAACCGGCATCTATCTGACGAGCGGCACTCTGTTCATGCTGCCGATGATGCTCGTGCATGGCATCCTGCTCGCCTGCCTGTTCGCGCCTATGCACGAGTGCAGCCACGGCACCGCGTTCCGCACGCGCCGGCTCAACGAGGCGGTCTACTGGTTCGTGAGCCTCGTCTACATCATCCAGCCCACCTGGTACCGCTACCGTCACGCCGTCCATCACACCTACACGCAGATCCAGGGCATGGATCCCGCCATGGTCTTGCCCAGTCCGACCACATGGCGGCACTACGGCGAGCAACTCCTGGGATGGCGGTTATGGACCACCTTTCCCGTCGTCATCACCAAGCACGCCTTCGGCCGGATGCGCCCGCAGGATTCCTGGTATGTGCCGAAGCAGGATCTGCCGCGGATCTACAACGAGGCCCGCATCATGCTGGCCGTGTATGGCGCGGTTGCCGCCTTGGCGGTCGCGTTCGGCAGCTTTGCGCCTCTCGTCTACTGGATCATTCCTCGCATCATGGGGGAGCCTCTTCAGCGCGCCTGGCGCATCGCCGAGCACAAAGGCTGTGACGAGGGCCCTGACGTGCGCACCAACACGCGCTCCACCAAGGCGAGCCGCCTGATGCGCATGCTGTGCTGGAACATGCCCTACCACTCAGAGCATCACGTTTGTCCGCAGGTGCCTTTTTTTGCGCTTCCTGCCCTCAATCGGATCGTCGGAGATCAGCTCAAGCCGATGGGCGAGAGCCTGTGGGCCGTGGACAAGAAGGTCCGCCGCACCTGCATCGTCTCGGAGGACGAAGCCAGGCGCATCCTGGAGGAGCGCAAAAGGAACAAGCAGAGCGTCAACGACAGTTGGCTTTGCCGGCTTGATTGAGCCATCGCAAGGCGGAATGCCCGAATGAGCAACGACGCCGGGGAGGATTGGCACTTCGTGGGCATCGCTGCCGAGTTTGAGGACGAAGATGTCGAGCAGCGCGTTATTGGCGAGCTTGCAATCGCGGTCTACCGGGCCAAAGGGCAGTTTTATGCCACCCAGGATACTGTGCACTCACGAACATGCGTATCTCTCCGACGGCGTGGTTGTCGACTGCGTGGTCGAGTGTCCTTACCATCAAGGCCGCTTCGATATTCGCACTGGAAAAGCGCTCGGCGCGCCGGTCATCGAGCCACTCCAAACATTTCCGATAAAGAGCATGGACGGCAAGCTCTTTGTCCGCGTGACGAAGGAGGAGGCACGAGGCCGCTGACGTGATGCCGCTATGACGGCCAGGGGCAACGGTTTCTCCGCCTGTCGCGCAGTCGCCCTTCCGGCCCCCCTTTGTTGCAACTGTGAGGCGGCTCACACTCCTTCGGTCCGGCGCGCATTACGATGGCGCACCCCTTGTTGGTGTGCGCGACGCTGGGGCTGATCTCGCAGATGATAATGGTTCGCATTCGGTGTCTGCTCCCATTGGCAACAATCTCTTACTCTGAATACGGCCTGTGTTATTATTCCGCCGCCTACCCCGGGAACGCGGCGGGCGATCGCAGTCTGTCGGCGAGCTGAGGGCGAGAATGGTTCGAGCTTCCCTGCGGCTGCATCTGGCGAGGAGGCAACCATGATTGCCGGCAAGAAGACGCTCAACCGCGCAGCCGCGGTGGGGGCTCTCCTCGTGATTTGTCTGCCGGTGCATGCGCGTGCGCAGCAGTCGCCGGACTGGGCACGATGCAACCCCGAGGAGGCGAGCGGAGTTTCGCTCGATGCACAGATCAGCGCCTGCACCGCATTGATCCAGTCCGGAAAGGAGACCAGGTGGGACCGCGGTGTGGCATTCTACAAGCGCGGTGACGCTTTTTATTACAGGGGCGACAGTGACCGCGCCATCGCCGACTACAGCGAGGCGATGAAGCTCGGCCTGTATCTCGCTGACGTTCTCAACAACCGGGCGATCGCTTACGACGCCAAAGGCGACCACGCGCGTGCGATCGCGGACTTGAATGAGGCGATAAGGCTCAATTCTCAGCATTCGGGAGCCTTCAACAATCGAGGCAACGCCTATTACGAGCAAGGCGACCATGCCCGCGCGATGGCGGATTACAACGAGGCGATAAGGCTCGACCCAAGGAACGCCGACGCGCTCAACAACCGCTGCTGGTTGCGTGGCATCATGGAGCAGCCAGGCGCCGCGCTGGACGATTGCGATGCTTCTCTACGGCTGCGGCCGAACGATCCGGAATTTCTTGACAGCCGGGCCTCGACATATCTCAAGCTCGGCCAGACTGTGAATGCCATCAGTGACTACGATGCCGCGCTACGGCAAAATCCACGCAACGCGCATGCTCTCTACGGGCGCGGCTTGGCCAAGCTTAAGCAAGGCGACCGGCAAGGTGGTGATGCCGACATGGCGGCGGCAAGCGCGATCAATGCGGGAATCGCCCAAGAGTTCGTCCACCGGGGAGCGCCCCCCACTGCCATGCGGCCGGCGCAGGCATCCATCGCGATCGGTAGCGAGATCGGGGCCGCCATGACGATTAGAATTAACGCCCCGCAGCTGAGGTCCGCTTAGATCCTGCCCATCAGAAGCAAGACCACCAAAATGATGAGGATGATGCCGATCACCCCGATGCCGCCATGGCCGTATCCATAACCGTACCCCCGGAAGCGACCACTGAAGCCGCCGAGCAGCAGGATAATGAGTATAATGACCAGCAAGAGTCCGAGCGACATCGCGTACCTCCTCGCCTTTGGTTCAGCTCCGCAAAATTCCCTTATTCTGCCGTCAACCTCGCCAATGAGCGCGCGGCTGAGGGCTCGCCCGTAGCGGGTGCATCAACGACAACCGTATCGAAATCCTGCTCCATGATCGTGGTAATGACAGGCTTGTGCGGCAGTTGCTTTGAAGGTTCATACCACGGTTGTTTTTCAACAACTCCGTTCCGAAGAGATTGGGCGAGCAGGTTGCCGATCTCCTCGCCTTCGAGTGGAACAAGATGATTGTCGGCGTCATATTTGTAGAGCTGAGGACAGAAATAGAGCGCGTGTATGCGCGGGTCATATCCCTCCAGCACCAGATAGTGCTTCTTGCGCAAAAAGACGTTGTACTTCCTGACGATCTTTTTCTCCTGCGTGGCTTTGGCGACGCGGAGCTTTTCAGGTGCGGGCCCGACGATGGTGCCCGCCTCCAACAGGATGATCCAATCCTTCTTCATGACGTTGTCGGGATGGATCGGAATATAGTGACTCGGCACATTTCTTCGGAAAATACCCATCCTGTCCGCATTCCCTTTCGAGAGCTGGTTCGATCCGCGTGGCCGGCAATGTCCGGCCTCATTTGCGGACGTTCGAACCGCGAACCCTCGCTTAATTAAGCTTGCGCCTTGCCGTCATGCAAGCCCTTCCGTTGAGCAAGCCTTTGCATGCAAGCCTTTGCATGCAAGTCTTTTCGTGCGAGCCTTTGCGGGAGCGAAAATCGCGTGGGCGACTTTAAGGTCGCCCGGTTAGCGGCCCTTCTGTGGGATCGGCCGATACACAATTCGGAACCCGCACTTCCCATTTGTGGACCAAAAAGGACCGATTTTCACCTTAGTCCAAAATTAAACCCCGCTTCGGGCTTGCTCATAAGCCCATGGGGGAGGGGGGATGACATGACGAGAGGTGAGATTGTCGACGAGTATCGGCGAATGAATTCCGGCGACCGTACAGCGTTTCGCCGATGGCTGCTGACCAACACTGCGGTGGGGGCGGTAGCGGTCATCGCCTTGATTGCGATCACTTCATTGTTCTCTGGGAGTGGCTCAGACTCGAATACCGCTCAGGTCGAGAAGATTGTTCACGCGGAAGCGAAGTGATGCAATAGTGCGAACCTATTGCGGCACGCAGCCTTCTGGAGCGCAAAAGGCTGGTTGATCCGACAACCCAGCGAGCCGGTTGAGCCCGCTGGGTTTTTGCTGTGCCATGTGTTGCCAGCCGGCGCCGCGGGACATCCGCGCGCACCTCATGCGCCCGCATGAGGGTGGCTGGTTCCCGCAAAATGCGCGTGCTAAGTACGCCGCGGCCCAGCCACTGTGCCTGTCAGGAGACCGCATGAGCGCAGCGAGATGCGGTCGCATGCCGAAGGGCGCGGACCGGGCGACGCAGTTTGTTTCGTCATCGTCGCAAACAGGGAGGAATTCATGAGCAAGAAAACCCGGCTGCTCCTATCGGCTGCCGTCGTGTTCGCTGGCTTAGGCGCCATCACTGCCGTGCAGGGACAACAGGCTGCCATGACGTTCTTTGTCAGCAGCGCCGGAAAGGGAACCGGCGCCGATTTCGGCGGTCTCAACGGGGCTGATGCCCACTGTCAAGCGCTCGCCAAGGCAGCGGGTGCGACTGCGACCAACTGGCGCGCATATCTGAGCACGACGGAGCCGGGCGGCACCGAGGGCGTCAATGCGCGCGACCGCATCGGCAAAGGTCCATGGCAAAACGTCAAGGGCGCGGTTGTGGCCAAGAGTGTCGAGGATCTCCACTCCGCTTCCAACAATATCAGCAAGCAGACGGCGCTTACCGAGAAAGGCGAGACGGTGAGCGGCCGCGGCGATCCGGTCAATGCGCATGACATTCTCACCGGCTCGGATCCGCAGGGCATGTTCTCAACCGCGGGCGGCGACACCACCTGCGGGAACTGGAGCAAGAGCGGCGAAGGCTCGGCCATTGTTGGTCATCATGATCGCCAGGGTCTCAAAGACGCCAGACACATGAATTCCTGGAATTCCTCGCATGGCACGCGCGGGTGCGGCCAGGATGCTCTTAAGAGCACGGGTGGCGCCGGTCTGATCTACTGCTTCGCCGCGAACTAAGGCCGCCAATGCGCAGCGGACGGAAATCCGTCCGCTGCTGCGTCCCCATGGTGTTGCAGGGAGGCGGAGGCAACATGCTCAAGATCGCCGTCCTGTGCTGCGGCGCAATGATGATCACCGTTGATCACGCACAGGCACAGGATATTGCCGGCGTCGAGGACTGCACAAAAACCAGCGGATTGGACAAGCGGACAGGCTGCCTGCAAAGCAACGTCAATTTCCTGCAACAGCTGGTAACCAAGAGCGCGGCTGATGCACGACAAAAGATAGAGGCGCTGACCCAGGAAATGATCGTTCTCAAGAGCAAGGTAATAAGCCTGCAATCGCTCGTCGAGCAACTCCAGGCGGCGCAGAAGGGTGCCGGCGAGAAGAAGCCGGAGAGCAAGTAAATCGCTTCCGTAGTCGTTCAGCAGCCGTCGTTTCCCCCAACCTCATGCACGGGCTTGACCCGCGCATCCATCGGTAAATGAACGAACGACGGTGATTACCTGTTAACCAGACGCCATTATCGGCATCGCATTTTAGCATTTCTTACGACGCGGCACACTATCAACGAGCCTTGAGGCGGTGTGGTGTCGCTGCCGGAGTCCAAGCTCGCCCGGTAAAGGATCGATGTCGCTGATGACAATGATGATGGCGCTGTCGGTCGGCGGGGTGGGTGTGTTGATCCTCGCCCTTATCAGCGAGCTGCAGAGGATGAGCCGCCCGGAAGGGCGCTGAACCTCATTTGCGTTCGTCGCACGAGCTCGCAGCGGCGGCATCCGATCGCCGCTCGGCGCAAGATCGCCGATCCGTGCTCGAACGCCTGTCTCCAATCCTTCGCTGCTCGGCGTCCGAGCGGCGGTCCATACCGCTGCGCCGGTTGTGTCCCGCACGTCTCCTGACTATCGAGCGCCTATCGCCTTCGCTCATGCAATTCTCCTCCGGATGATCGCCGCTCATGGTTTTCGTTGCCTGCCGCCTGGCCAAGAAAGCGCGTCGCCATTTCGACCAGGCGCCTGCTGAGATCGCCATCACGGGTTGAACGCGCCAAGCTCAGGCACGTCAGCGCTTGTCGGCGGTAGTATCCGGGCGTCAGCATTGCGGGTCCTCCAGCAGTCCGCCCAGAGGAAAACGCAAAACTTTGTGGAAGCTCCTAACGTTGCCATTAAAGCAGCCGAAAGGTTGCTGTCTGGTGAATTGGAGTTTCGTGCTCCATTTATACCGGTGTCATTTCGGGGCGCCGCAAAGCGGCGATCCCGAAATCCATAACCACGGGCCTCGCTATGAGATCACCGCAAGTGGTCATGGATTCCGGGCTCCCTCGCTGCCGCTCGGGCCTCGGAATGACGAAACGCGTCAGCGCGCCGCTTCAATCCTTGCGCGGGGGAAGCATCTCGCTTGACGAATTGATGACGGCATGGATGCTGCGCGCAAACGCGATGGCGCCCGCAACGTCCATATCCAATGCGTTCCGCGCATAGTCCTTGCAACCAACTCGCGCCGGGCGGGGAGCCCGCATGATCTGCGCGCAAAGCGCTGCGACGGCGGCATCGAGGTCGGCTTCGGGGAAAATATCGCTGACAATGCCTGCTTCGCGCGCCCGCTCGGGACCGATCACCGCGGTTGACCATACGAGATAGGTCATCGCCTTGCGCGGGACGCGATCGACGAGCGCCGACATCACCATGGTCGGCATGATGTTGTGCGCCATCTCCGGGACCTGAAAGCTTGCCGTATCCGCCGAAAGCGTAATGTCGCACACCGCGGCGATGGCGCAGCCGAAGCCGAGCGCACGCCCCTTGACCACGCCGATCACCGGGATCTCGCAGCGGCGAAAGGCGCCATAGCAATTGAACACCACGTCGTTGCGGCGGCGAAGCTCGAATGCCTCGGGCGGCGCTCCCGGCGCGCGCTTTCCCATGCTCTCACGGCCGACGCAGAAATCGCTGCCGGCGCCGCGCAGCACCACTATCTCTGAACCGTCTGCCGCCCCGAGCAGGAGTTCTGGTCAATTCCACCGCCATGGCGTCAGACGCCGCGTTTCCGATCTCCGGCCGGTTGAGCGTGATCTCGAGCACTGGTCCTTTTCGGGCGGTCACAATCTCATTTCCCATTGAGCTCTCTCCACGTTTGCGCCGAGGCTGATATTTCCGCTCCCCAGTAGCGAAGCAACCTTGCGTCTTGGAAGCTGTCGCGCTTTCCCACGCCATTTCTCCGCTGCTACCATAACGGGCGTCGCCGCGAGCATCACAGGACCAGTGCGACGGAATTGGGACACTATCGAGATGGCAGACAACGATGGCACCAGCCGGCCGCCCGACGCAGAGCCGGCTCTGCGGGCGATTGCGATGCCCGCCGACGCCAATCCGCACGGCGATATTTTCGGCGGCTGGCTGCTTTCGCAAATGGATCTGGCCGGCGGAACGGTGGCGACACGTCGCGCGCGGGGCCGCACGGCAACGGTGGCCATCACCGGGATGAGCTTCCATCGCCCGGTTTTCATCGGCGATGAGGTGACCTGCTATGTCAGAATTGTGAGGATCGGGACCACCTCCATCACAGTCAAGGTTGAGAGCTGGGCCAGGCGGGGCACGGGCGAGGAGCAGGTCGGCGTCACCGAAGGCGTCTTCACCTATGTGGCCGTTGACGCGGATCGCCGGCCCCGGCCGGTGCCGCCGGAATCATGAGGGCAAGGATGGCCGATTATCCCGCCCCCTCCATGCCGCAACGTGATAATGTCACAGCTGAGCGCGCTGGTGCTGCGCGGCGGTTTGATGGTTGGGACGTTGTCACTGGTGCAAATTGAACTCGCTTTGGCCAACTGCTGCCATCCCTCCGCTTGCGGGGGAGGGCTGGCCGCTCAACAAGCTCCGATAATACCTCCCCTGAAAGGGAGGTCGGCGAGCAAAGCGAGCCGGGTGGGGTCGGCCGCAATAATCTCGGGCGTCAAAGACATCCCCGCCCGACCGCCTGCCGCTTCGCTCCGGCGGTCGACCTCCCCTTTCAGGGGAGGTACACCGAGCCTGCTGCCGCCATATGCGATACCCATGCGCAAGCGGGGGAGGGATTGAGAGTTACGCCATGACCGCCACTGCCTTTCGCCGCGATTTTATCACCAAGCCGATTTTCCGGTGGGCGCGGCGCGTGTTGCCCAGCCTCTCCGAGACCGAGCGGGAGGCGATCGAGGCGGGCGATGTCTGGTGGGATGCCGACCTCTTCACCGGCAACCCCGATTGGGAGAAGCTGCTCGCGTTTCCGCGCGCGACATTGTCACCAGAAGAAGAGGCTTTCATCCGCGGCCCGGTTGACGAGCTCTGTCGCATGGTTGACGACTGGCAGATCAACTGGGAGCTGCGGGATTTGCCGCCGCATGTGTGGGAGTTTCTCAAGAGCGCTAAGTTCTTCGCCATGATCATCCCGAAGGCGTACGGCGGCCTTGGCTTTTCCGCCTATGCGCATTCGGAGGTCATTCGCAAGATTTCGACGCGCTCGATCTGCGCGTCGGTGACCGCGATGGTGCCGAACTCGCTCGGCCCCGGCGAGTTGCTGCATCAGTTCGGCACCAAGGAGCAACAGGACTACTGGCTGCCGCGACTGGCTGAAGGAAAGGAGATCCCCTGCTTCGGGCTCACCAGCCCGGAAGCTGGCTCCGATGCGGCCTCCATGACGGACTCGGGCGTGGTCTGCCGGGGCATTTGGCAAGGCCGGGAGACGCTTGGCATCAGGCTCAACTGGCACAAGCGCTACATTACCCTTGCGCCCGTCGCCACCGTTCTGGGGCTCGCTTTCAAGCTCTTCGATCCCGATCATCTCATCGGAGAACGCGAGGCGCTTGGCATCACCGTCGCGCTCGTGCCGACGAACCTGCCGGGTGTCGAGATCGGCCGGCGGCATTTGCCCGCCATGCACATGTTCCAGAACGGGCCGACACGCGGCCATGATGTGTTCATTCCAATGGATCACATCATCGGCGGCGTTGCCCAGGCTGGTAAGGGCTGGAAGATGCTGATGAGCGCGCTCGCCGCGGGCCGCGGCATCTCGTTGCCATCCTTGTCCGCGGGTGGCGGTGCCTTCGCCGCCCACGTCTGCGGCGCCTATGCCCGCATCCGCGAGCAGTTCCACGTCCCCATCGGCAGGTTCGAGGCGATCGAGGAGCCACTCGCGCGCATTGCGGCCAACGCCTATCTGCTCGATGCCGCGCGGCGGCTGACCTGCGCCGGCATTGATCACGGCCACAAGCCCGCGGTGATCACCGCGATCATGAAGCAACAGGCGACTGAAAGACTGCGGGTCATCGGCAACGATGCCATGGACATTCACGGCGGCAAGGCTGTGCAGGAAGGACCGCTGAATTATCTCGGCAGCTCCTACCGCGCCGTGCCCATCGGCATCACGGTCGAGGGCGCGAACATCGTCACCCGCGCGCTGATTCAGTTCGGCCAGGGTGCGATCCGCAGTCATCCTTTTCTGCTCAAGGAAATCACCGCGCTCGAGGAACCCGATCGTGCACGCGGGCTGGAAGAATTCGACCGCGCGTTCTGGGCACATCTTGGACACAGCTGCGCCAACGCGTTGCGAGCTGCCGCACGCGCTTGGACGGCGGGTCTGCTCGCGCCCGCGCCGCCGGCTGCCGGTGCTCTGCGCGGCTTCTATCAGAGCCTCGGCCGATATGCCGCCGCATTCGCTCTCACCGCAGACGTCGCCCTGCTGACGCTCAGCGCGGGACTAAGCGACGCGAGATGATTTCAGGTCGCTTCGGCGACATTCTCTCGGAGCTCTATCTGTTGTCGGCGGTGCTCAAGCGTTGGCAGGACGAAGGTCGCCAGCAGGCGGATCTGCCGCTCGTGCACTGGTGCATGCAGAGTGGGTTTGCGACGATCGAGAGGCGCCTGGACGAGATCCTCGCCAACTTGCCGGCGCGGCCGGCGGCGTGGCTTCTGCGCTTCATGCTGCTGCCGTTCGGTGTCCGCCGCCGTGGCCCCAGTGATGGCTTGACCCAGGCCTGCGCCCGTTTACTGCTCGCCCCATCGCCCACGCGCGATCGCCTTACCGCGGATATCTTTCACGGCACCGGCGACAATGGGCTTGCTCGCCTCGAGCGCGCATTCGAGCTGCGGCTTGCGACCGAGCCGTTACGTGAGCGCCTGCGCCAGGCGAACCTGAGAGACATCGACAAAGCGCGGGCGCAAAATATTATCAACGACGCGGAGGCGGCGGCGCTGCGATCCGCCGCCGAGGCAGTGGCGCAGGCTGTCGCGGTCGATGATTTCAGCGCCGAGGAATTGTCCGCGCGGCGAGATGTGGGAGACGCACCATCACAACCGATGCTCCGACCAGCGGCCGCGGAATAGACGCGCGACCGGTCTTCATTGTCGATGGCGCCCGCACGCCCTTCATCCGCGCGCGCGGCAGGCCGGGCCCGTTCACGCCGGTAGATCTCGCCGTTGCTTGTGGCCGTCCGCTGCTTTTGCGCCAGCCGTTTGCTCCTGATGCTTTCGACGAGGTGATCCTCGGCTGCGTCAGCGTGATCGCCGACGAGATGAATCCCGCGCGTGTCGCCGCGTTGCGTCTCGGCATGGGCGACGAGATGACGGCTTTCACAGTGCAGATCAATTGCGGCTCCGGGATGCAATCGATCGACACCGCGTACCAGTATATTCGTTCCGGCCACAGCGACCTTATTCTGGCGGGCGGCACCGATGCGCTGAGCCACTCGCCTCTCCTGTTTCGCCGTGCGGCGGTCGATTGGTACGCGCGTCTATTCGGCGCGCGGGACGCCTGGTCGCGAGTAGTGGCGCTCTTCGGCTTCCGCCCATCATTCCTGCGTCCCATCATCGGGCTGGAGCGCGGACTGACGGATCCCCTGGTTGACCTCAACATGGGGCAGACCGCCGAGATCCTGGCTCAGCTCTTCAATGTCACGCGCACGGACGCCGATCGCTACGCGGTGGAGAGTCAACAGCGGCTCTCCCGCGCGGAGAAGGAAGGATGGTTCGGCGGTGAGCTCGAGCCTGCATTTGCTCGCGACGGCAAGGTCTATGATCACGACGATGGCGTGCGTGCGGACACCACGGTCGAGAAGCTCGCGCAGCTCAAGCCAGCCTTCGAGCGCCCGTGGGGCAAGGTCACTGCCGGCAACAGCTCGCAGATCACCGATGGCGCCTCTTGGGTGATCCTCGCCTCGGAAAAGGCGGTGAAGGACCATCATCTCACACCGCGCGCGGTGATCGTGGACAGCGAGTGGTCGGCGCTCGACCCCTCGATCATGGGATTGGGGCCGGTGCTGTGCGCGACGGCAATCCTGCGCCGCCATGGCCTTGCGCTTGGCGACATCGGCCTGTGGGAGATCAACGAGGCGTTTGCGGCGCAGGTGCTGGCCTGCCTGCGCGCCTGGGAAGATGCGACCTTCTGCCGTACGCTGCTTCATCTCGACGGCGCCGCCGGGCGCATCGATCGCGACAAGCTCAACGTCGATGGCGGCGCGATCGGGCTGGGCCATCCCGTCGGGGCGAGCGGTAACCGCATCGTGCTGCATCTGATCAACGCAATGAAACGGCTCGGCATCAGGCAAGGCATCGCCACCGAATGCATTGGTGGCGGGCAGGGCGGAGCCATGCTGATCGAGACGGTGTAGGACGGCGCGCATGGGAAAGGTCTGGGACGTTCTCGCTCCGCGCAATATCGAGCTTGGTCCGCTGTCGCGCGGGGAGCAACCGGCCACGAGCGCTGCTGCGGGCGATTCTTCGAGCGATTCTTGGCGCGGCTCCTGGCTTGATTCTTGGCGTCACTGGAAGCTTGTGAAAGACGCCAACAACGTCGCGTGGCTTATTCTGGACAAGGCCGGCGCCAGCGCCAACACGCTCAGTGGAGAGGTGCTGGTCGAGCTCAACGAAGTGCTCACGCGCATCGAGCGCGAGCCGCCGCGAGGCGTGGTTCTGCGTTCCGCCAAGAAAAGCGGGTTCATCGCCGGAGCCGACATCGGGGAATTCGGCGGGATGACCGACGCGAGCACGGCCGAGGCGCGTCTGCGGCAGGCGCACGCCGTGATCGATCGCGTTGACCGGCTGACCGTGCCGATCGTCGCCGTCATTCACGGCTATTGCCTCGGCGGCGGCCTCGAGCTCGCGCTCGCCTGCGACTATCGCATCGCGGTCGAGGATGCGCGGCTCGGATTGCCGGAAGTGATGCTCGGCCTGCATCCCGGTCTCGGCGGGACGGTACGCCTGCCGCGCCTGATCAATCCGGTCGAGGCGATGACCGTGATGCTCACCGGACGCAATGTGCGCGCCGGCCGGGCCAAGTCTCTGGGTCTCGTCAACGCGGTCGTGCCCGAGCGGCACGTCGAGGCAGCCGCCAGCGCCGCGATCACTGGCAAGCTCAAGACCCGGCGCGGCGGCATGCTGATCCAGGTTCTCAACAGCACGCCCGCCCGCAAGCTTGCCGCCACGCGCATGCGCGCACAAACCGAAAAAAAAGCGCCGATCGAGCATTACCCCGCGCCGCACGCCCTCATCGATCTCTGGGAGAACCACGGCGGCGATGCAAGCGCGATGCAGGAGGCCGAGATCGCATCTTTCGCGCGGCTTCTCGTCAGCGATACATCGCGAAATCTGGTGCGGGTTTTCTTCCTGCGGGAAAAGCTCAAGGCCATGGCCGACGGCGACTGGTCCGGACGCCGCGTGCACGTCATCGGCGCCGGCGCCATGGGCGGCGACATCGCCGCCTGGTGCGCGTGGCACGGATTCACGGTCACGCTTGCCGACATGAAACCAGAGCCGCTCGGTAACGCCATGGCGCGTGCGACGGACCTGTTCGGCAAGATGGGCCACAAGCGCATCGACACGCGCGACGCGCTCGATCGGCTGATCCCGGACCTCTCCGGCGAGGGCGTGCGTTCCGCCGACCTCGTCATCGAGGCGGTGCCGGAGACGCTGGAGCTCAAGCGCAAGGTCTATGCTGCGACCGAGCCGCGGATGCGGCCGGGGGCAATTCTAGCCACCAACACATCGAGCATACCGCTCGAGCAGCTGCGGGCAGAGTTGCAGCGGCCCGACCACCTGGTCGGCATGCACTTCTTCAATCCGGTGTCGCGCATGCAGCTGGTCGAGGTGGTCAGCCACGATCAGGTCGCGCCTCATGTGCTGGCCAGGGCGCGCGCATTCCTCGGCCGCATCGATCGGCTGCCCGCGCCGGTGAAGAGCGCGCCGGGCTTCTTGGTCAACCGCGCGCTCACGCCCTACATGCTCGAAGCCATGATCATGCTCGGCGAGGGGACGAAGCGCGAGACCATCGACGCCGCTGCCGAACGCTTTGGCATGCCCATGGGGCCGATCGAGCTCGCCGATCAGGTCGGCCTCGATATCTGCCTGCACGTCGCAGAGATGCTCAAAGCAAGTCTGGACAGGCCGATGCCTGACCTTTCACAGATGCTGCGCAACAAGATCGACTCGGGCGATCTCGGCCGCAAGACCGGCAGGGGCTTTTACACCTGGAAGAACGGCGCCGCGGTCAAGGAGGGAGCGCCGGCGCCGACGAGCGACATGGCCGATCGTCTGATCCTGCCGATGCTCGATGTCTGCGTCACCTGTCTGCGCGAGGGCGTCGTGGCAGATGAGGATACGATCGACGGCGCCATGATCTTCGCCACCGGGTTTGCCCCGTTCCGCGGTGGACCGATGCACTACGCCAGAGCGCGCGGCGCGCAGAACATCCGCGGCGAGCTCGATCGGCTGGCGCAACGCCATGGCGATCGCTTCCGGCCCGATGCGGGCTGGGATCGCCTGACATGATGCACCGCCACGGCGGTCCCCTCGCATTCGAGCACGTTGATCGTCTGGTCGAAGCGATTATCGCCCGCGTTGGCAAGACCGTCGTGCTGGCGCTGCCGCTGGGTCTCGGAAAGGCCAACCACGTCGCCAATGCGCTCTTTGCCCGCGCGGCGGCCGATCCCTCGATCGAGCTGCGCATCTTCACCGCCCTGACGCTGGAGAAGCCCCGCGGCAAATCCGTCCTCGAGCGCCGATTCATTGCGCCGTTGTCGGAGCGGCTGTTCGGCGGCTATCCCGATCTCGCCTATGCGCTGGCACTGCATGCAGGCGCCCTGCCGCGCAATGTGCGGGTCGATGAGTTCTTCTTCCAGGCGGGAACGAGGCTCAGCGTCGCCGCCTCGCAACGCGATTGCATCTGCGCCAACTACACCCATGCGCTGAGCTATCTGGTCGGCCGCGGCGTCAACGTCCTCGCGCAACTCGTGGCAAAGCGGGAGCGCGAAGGCGAAAACCGATTCAGCCTGAGCTGCAATCCCGATCTCACGCTTGATGCGCTCGCGGCGCGCGCGCGGGGGGAGGCCGACTTTCTGATGGTCGGGCAGGTCAATTCCGAGCTGCCGTTCATGCCGGGCGACGCGGATATCTCCGCCGGCGAGCTTGATCTGGTATTGGAGAGTGCCGAGACCGACTTTCCCTTGTTCGGACCTCCGCGCGAGCCGATCGGGCTTGCCGAATATGCCGCCGGTCTCAACGCTGCGCGCACCGTTGCCGACGGCGGTACCCTGCAGCTCGGAATTGGAATGATGGGCGACGCCGTGACGCAGGCGCTCATCCTGCGGCATCAGAGCAATTCCGAGTTCCTGCGGCTCCTCGCGCACCTCGATCCGGCCGAGAGTGCGCCCTCGGGATTGCGCGAGAGCGCGCCTTTCAGCGTTGGCCTGCATGGCGTGAGTGAGATGCTGGTGGAGGGTTTTCTCGACCTGCGGCAAGCCGGTATTCTCAAGCGCGAAGTAGACGGCACGCTGATCGCGGCGGCGTTCTTCCTGGGCTCGCGCAGCTTCTATCGCCGGCTGCGGGAGCTGCCCGCGGCGGAGCTTGCAAGGCTGCGCATGACGTCGGTCTCGTTTGTCAACGAGCTTTATGGCGATGAGTTGCCCAAGCGCCGGGCGCGCGTCAAGGCGCGCTTCATCAACAACGCCATGATGGCCACCTTGCTCGGCGCCGTGATCTCGGATGCGCTGGAGGACGGCCGGGTGGTGAGCGGGGTTGGCGGCCAATACAATTTTGTCGCCCAGAGCTTCGCGCTTGCAGACGCGCGCTCCATCATCCTGCTGCCGGCGACGCGCGCCGCGGGAGGCCGCGTGACCTCCAACATCCGCTGGAACTATGGGCACACGACTATCCCACGGCATTTGCGCGATATCGTGGTGACGGAATACGGCATAGCCGATCTGCGCGGAAAGACCGATCGCGACGTGATCGCAGCCATGCTGGCCGTTGCCGATTCCCGCTTTCAGGGCGATTTGCTGGCGCGCGCAAAGGACGCCGGAAAGATCGAGGCGACCTTCGAGCTGCCGCGGGGATGCCGCGACAATACGCCTGCGCGCATTGCCCGCGCGCTTGCGCCGGCGCGCGACAAGGGGCTGCTGCCGCCCTTTCCGTTCGGTACGGATTTCACGCTGGTCGAGCAGCAGTTGCTGCCGGCGCTTGCGCGTCTGCGCACGTCCTCGCCCCTGGAGCTTGCCGGACTGATTATCGCGGGCTTTTTTTCATCCCCCCCGTCGGCGCAAACGCGGCAATGCCTCGCCCGCATGGGCTTCGAGCGGCCGGCGCGTTTGATGGACCATGTCTATGCCGCCCTGCTCACCGGCGCGCTCGTGCGCGCGTCTTAGGGCTGGGAGCAGCCGTAAATCACACAACGCGGCACTCACAATTCGTGCGGAACGAGTTCTCGCATCGGCAGTATCCTCGCCAGGCACGCCCCACTTCAATCATGCGCTTCGCCATCATCGGACCGCTAACCCGCGAACTATAAGTCGCTGGTCCGAAACTCACGCGTCGATCTTGCGCCAGCGATCCGGTTCTGAGTGGACGATCTCGCGGGAGAAGCCCGGCCGCCGGTCGATATAGACCTCGCCCTCCTTTATAACGAGCTGAATTCGCTTGCGCTCCTGCAAAATACGGATGTCCTTGAGCGGATCGCCATCCACTGCGACGATGTCGCCAAACTTACCGGCTTCGATCGTGCCGAGCTCGTGATCCAATTTGAGCGCCTTGGCGGCGTTGCGAGTGGCGGTCAAAATCGCGTCCATCGGCGTCATGCCAAGCCCGACGTAGATCTCCAGTTCGAATGCGTTAGTCCCCATACCCGGCTCAAACCCCATGTCTGTTCCCATTGCAATATTGACACCCGCTTTGTAGAAGCGCTGGAACGTCGCGAAGCAATTGGGCTGGATCGTTTTCATTTTAGTGAGCGTAAATTCCGGCGTGCCGATCTCGCGGCGGATTTCAATGGCATGGTCAGTACGATGCGCCAACGTCGGCGTCATCCAGACTTTAGAGTCGAGAATCTTTTCGAGTGAATCATCATCGTGAAACACCATATGCTCGATTGTGTCGCAACCGGATTTTATCGCCATCCGATGCGCACCAGGCGTGAAACAATGCACGGCGGCATGCTTATGCAGGGCATGCGCCTCATCCACGATGGCGTCGAGCTCCTCCTGCGTCAGGTTTCGAACGTCCGGCTCCTCTTTGTCGGTGCCGCCCCCGCCGGAGGCGCAGGTCTTGATAACATCAACTCCATGGCGAAGATTGAGGCGAGCGAGCTTGCGGAGCTCCCAAGGACCGTCGGCGCTTTGAAATCCGTGACGCTCCGCGGCGCGTGGGAAGATCAATTCGAGGTGCGAGCCGGTCATGTAAGTGAACCCGGCGACCAGGAGGCGCGGGCCTGCCAGAACGCCGGCATTGATGGCATCGCGCACCGCGCACATTTCCTGGGTCAGCAGGCCGCGCGTACTTTGCAAGCCAAGATCGCGCAGCGTTGTGAATCCCATTTCAAAGCAAAGCTGCGAGTGGAAAAAGGCATACATTTGCTGCAAATGCGGCGTCACTTCCCACTGTGCGACGCGATAATTTTTGAAAGTCCGATTGTTGAACATCGAGAGATGGATGTGCAGATCCATCATGCCGGGCATCAGCGTGCAATTGCCCGCATCCACCACCTGGACGCCATTCGGAACTTTGACCTGATCCTTAGAACCGACGGCTGCGATTCGCTTTCCGTCAAGCAAAACGATCGGATCGGCGATCGGAGCACCGCCGTTGCCGTCGATAAGTGTCTTGCCTCTAATTGCGATCTGTTTCGTCGTTGCCATGGCTCGATCCCTCGACTGAATTGCAAACCAAAAGTGGGACGGAACGGCCCGTTTTGCCGCGGGCAACGATCGAGCCGATATGGATGGGCCGAAGCCGCAGAACATCGTTGATGAGTGTTCGTGCGTGCAACTGATTTTCCTTTCCGGTCACTTGGCTTGATCCCTGGGATTCAACGGAATTTACTGGCGGCGGCGACGAACTGGCGAAACGCGTTTGGATCGATTGCCATCTCATGCCTCTGTGCCGGTATCTCAAGCGACAGCACGCTGAGGGTCTGCTCGATCTGTTCGCGCGATATGTCACGGGTGATGAAAACGATGCGCGAGCGGTGGTCTTCGTCCGGCCATTCCGGCAACTCGCTCAACGGGTGAAACATGTGCTGGACCGCCTGGATCACGATGGGGCGTCCAGCCACGTTCACGATGCCCTTGATGCGAAGGAGGTTCGGGCCCTTCATCTCGCCGAGAAGGCCCATCCAGATTTGCAAGCCATGGAAAGTGATCGCGTCCTCGATGACAACCGCGAACGAACTGATGCCGTCATGGATTCTGGAGGAATGGCGATGGCCAGGCCCAACTTGGTGCGCACTCTCCACCTGCGCCAGCAGGTTGCTGAAATCGCGGGCGCGCGCGGCGCCCGGCTGTGCGAAGTTGAATAGAATGTCCGGATCGATCGCACCATGCACCACATCCCACGCGATCGCCACTGGGTTGAGCCCATGCAACCGTGCCCGTAGCGCGCCTAGCTGGACACCGTCGGCAATATCCGTCTTCGTCAGCAAGAGCACGTCGGCGACGCAAGCCTGCTTGACGGCCTCCGGTTGGCTCTCGAGCTGGCTAAAGCCATGCACGGCATCGGCGGTCGTGATGACGCGCTCGACATGAAACACCTCCGATAATCGCTCCTCTGCGGTCACCGTGAGCAGCACCGGCGCCGGATCTGCGAGACCGGTCGTTTCCACCAGCACGCGGTCGAATGCAGGTATTTTGCCACGCGCGCGGTCATTCCAAAGCTCGCTGAGAGTATTGACGAGATCTCCGCGTAGGCTGCAGCACAAGCAGCCGGACGATAGCAGTATTGTGTCCTCGCGCGGCGATTTCAGTAATTGGTGGTCCAGGCCAACCTCGCCGAATTCGTTGATGATAACGGCGGCGTTGTTCATCCGCTTATCCGCGAGCAGCCGCGACAGCAGGGTCGTCTTGCCACTGCCGAGAAAGCCGGTGATTACGCTTACCGGGATCGAGGCCGGCGCCAGCGCGGCGTTGTCAGACACCATGAGAGCTTCTCGCTGCGGTTTGGTCTTTGACTAACCGCTGGTGCTCAGCTGCATTTCGCGTTCGTGCCGGATCGGACTGGGATCGCGCATGCGCCATGATCTCATCAATTGCGACTGCCCTGCCGCGATCGGCGGCCGACGTAAGTGCCGCGTAAACGGCGGCCAGGGCTCTGCACCCATTTTCACCCGACAATTCGCAGTCGGTCTCGTCGCGAATGCAGCTTGCGAACAGTTCGAGCTCATCGCGAAACATATTGCTTTCGGGAACGGCGACGTGCTGCCGCGCCCCAACGCCCTGACCCCGTGGCTGCAGGTAAAGAGTTGCATCGCGGTGGAGTTGCTCGGGAGACGCCCATTTAGTCTCGTCGATCTCGTAGAACATCACCGCTTTGTCCCCGGTGACCCGAACGCTGTGAGTGCCGGGACTTGTCCAGTTGGAGATCACCACGCCGAGTTTTCGGTCGGCAAAGGTCACCGTGACGATCCACTGATCCTCGACCTCTGCCCCGACCGGGGAGTGTTGCGCCGCGACGGCGTTGATCGAAGCGATGTCGCCGCCGAGAAACCGCAGCGTATCGAACTGATGGATGGCAATTTGGCTGAGCGATCCTCCTGGTGCTCGACTGGCATGCCAGCGCCAGTCCTGCGGTGTTAGCCGCAGCCCCCGGCCATTCGAAAAGTTTGCCTCGACCTGACTGATTTTTCCCAGCGCGCCGCCGTCGATGGCCTGGCGGATCAAGCGGTTGCCGGCGAGAAACCGCGCACAATGACCAACAACGACGCGAATACCATAGGACCGTTCGAGCTGCGCCACCTTCAATCCGTCCGCCAAAGTGCTGGCGATCGGCTTTTCGATATAGACGTGCTTTCCCCTGCGCGCCGCCAATTCGGCAAATGGAAAATGCAACTCGTTGGGGATCGCAAGCACGACCGCATCGATGTCGGGGTCCGCCAACACCGCCTCGAAATCCGCGTGGGACTGCAAACCAGTTTCGCGTGAAAAGACCTCCAGCCTGTCCGGGTTGCGGCCGACGCAGCAGACAAAATCGATTTTGTTGGAAGTCGCAGCGGCATTTGTCAGCACACGTCCCCATGCGCCAACGCCGACCAATGCGGCTCGAACAGTTTCCTGCGGCTTCATTGGGGCACGCTCATTCCGCTTATGATTTCGAACGCTGGCCGCGCCGGATGAATGGGCATCGGTCGAAAATTCCTTGCGAGCGATCAGATTCCGGTAATTGCGCACGGCCGGGTTGGGACGGCCAGCCGCCGTTCGGCTGTGCGGGAATTTGTTTGTGAGCGGGAAGCGGCGGGGAACGATTTGTCGTTCCAGCCTAGCTTTGTGTGCCATTCGATCCATAGCGGATCAAGATCGAACCCAAGATCGCGCGAAAGCTTGCGCGTGGCATCCTGGACCAGCGGCGCATATTGCCGGAGCAACGCGTGAGTGAGGCGCGTTGACGGCCCGCGAATGGCAATTGCGCCGACGACGCGCTCGTTGCGGTCGATGATTGGCGCGGCGACCGCCGCGCCGCCCTCCACAGTTTCGCCGGCGCTGATCAAATATCCGCGGCGCCGGATGCGTATCAAGTCGGCGAAGATTTCGTCTTTGGCGGGGACACGCGTGGCATTGCGCCGGGCGAGCTTGGTTTCTCTTACGATGTTCTTCGACTTTATGCCGAGGCATGAAAGCCATCATGACGCGGCCCGAAGCGCCGACATACATCGGCCAGATGCTGCCGATCTCCGGCACGAGCCGGAGCTCGTGTTGCGCCGGGATTACATCGACATGCGTGCGCTCCAACCCCCAAGGGCAGACAAGGCAGACAGTTTCCTTTGTCCGACGCGACAGCTCATCCAGATAGGGATGGCACATCTGGCGCAAGCCGGGATCCGTTCCGCCAATAAGCAATGGGCCCGGCAAAACAACCTCGTAGCTTCGGCTTTCCTGAATCTGACGGATCAATCCCCGGGACTTCAAGGTAACGATGAGCCGCAATACGGTTGCCTTGTCGAGCTGCAATTCGCGGCTGATCTCGGACAGGCCCTTCGGTTCGTCCTGATGCGCGATGTAGATCAGAATATCGAATGCACGTTCGACGGCGCGAACGGTCCGTACCCGCGCGGCTGAATCTGTCTTCGATGCAGATGATTTCGTGTGCAGGAGCATAAAGTTTTTGCACCTTCCGGCCTGGGGTGACGCCTGGTGCGGCAATCTTACGACAACCAAGCGCCCCCGGTAAACTGGGCTCGGTGCATCTGATGAACCATCGGTGCATTATACTTGACTCCAGCGTGGATTTGCGCGTGTAATTTTGATGCACTTCGCTGCCGACTGCTTCGCGTAGCGGCGTCGGCGCGAGGATCGGGTGGGTGGGGCGTCGTGGAACAAAATCAATGAGCAAGGACAGCGCAGCGGCAGATCTCGATAAGATTCTGAGACTCATTGATCGCGAAGCGGTGACAAAGATTGCCTGCGATCTGGTCGATATTCCCAGTCCAACGGGATACGAGAAGAACTGCGCGGACTACATCCTGAATCGGTACCGGGCTGCCGGGATCAAAATCATCGATCAGCAGTTCGAAGATCAGCGATCGAATGCCATTGGAATCATCAAAGGCCGCGGCACCGGGCCGACCCTGATGCTCAACGGCCATATGGACACGTCTTATACGGGGGAAGAGCGCTACTTGCCTGATAAACCAGGTTACAAGTCAAAGGCCATCCGCGACGGCGATTGGATTTACGGTCTCGGCGTTTACAACATGAAGGGCGGCCTCGCCGCATTCATCGCCGCTGCCGAAGCGATCAAGCGAGCCGGCATCGAGCTCGAAGGCGATCTTCTGATCGCCTGCGTCGCCGGCGAAATCGAAAAGAGCCAAGTGGATCACTATCAGGGTCCGCTTTATCGCGGTGGCGCCTGCGGCACGTGGTATGCCATCACGCATGGCGCGATTGCAGATTTCGCCGTGGTCGGCGAGCCGTCCGGCATGACGCTGATGCGTGCTCATGGCGGATATGTCTGGACCAAGATCACGCTCATGGGCGATCCGAAGCACACTGTCTTCGGCGAGATGCGCAATAACACGATTCACAACATGCTCAAGGTGGCGCAGGCCGTCGAGGCTTGGGGCGTTGACTACGAAAAACGGCACCAAAAGCACGGCATGACGGCAAAGGTCACGCTTTCCGCCATCGAGGGCGGCTGGCCGTATCGCTGCAGCCGCGTGCCGGTGTTCTGCACCCTCTATGTTGACACGCGGCTAATGCCCGACGAGAGTCCGCTCCAGGTGCAGCGCGAAATTGAAGCCTTGATGACGAAGATTCGTAAGGACGATCCGGATATCGGCGAGCTCGATTACGATATGAACGTATTCATGAACCAGTGGGGCTCGGAATGTAACCCCGAGGAGTTCATTTATAAGGCGGTTGAGCGCGCCCACGAAAAGATCATGGCGAGCCCGCCGGCCATCACGGCGGTGCCGTTCGCATCGGATGCTTGCGAGCTGGTCCGGCATGGGATTCCTGCACTCAATTACGGTCCTTCGGGCCGGACGCGTCAGGTCGCACGGGAAGGCAAGCACTGGCAAGAGGGGCAAAGCGATTGGAATCCCGAAGCAGGTGAGCACCTCTCCATTGAGGACCTCTACAACTGTACGAAGGTGTATTGCAGCTTGATACTCGACGTGTGCAATCGAACCCGCGCCGAGCTTGGACTCAAATAGCAGAAGAAAGAGGATTTAGCCGGAACAAACAACTACGCAATGGAGAACGCACATGACGAACCGCGATAGGTTGCTCAGTCGCCGTGCTCTTGTGAAAGGCGCCGGCCTCGCTGGCACCGCGCTCGCGTTCAACAGAGCCTCCAGCGCGCGTGCCCAAGGCAAGCCGCTCGATAAAATGTCGATCTTCATTGGTACGACGCCGCAGTTCAGCAACGTCGTCATTGCGCTGGAAAAGGGCTTTTTCAAAAAGGAAGGCCTGCCGGCGGAGATCACGAACTTCGCCAGCGGGGCGACCGCCGTGGATGCATTTCGCGCCGGCCGCGGCGATGTCGTCGTTGCCGGCGATCTGCCGTCCTTGCGGCTGTGGCAGCAGGGCGGCATCGGCCTCTGTCCGCAGGCGAATTACGGTGAACTCAGCATCATCGTGTCGCGCAAGGCGATCAATACGCCGGCAGACCTCAAGGGAAAGAAGGTCGGAGTTTTGCTTGGCTCGACCTCGGAATATTTCACGAAGCTTTATCTCGCGTCGGGAAACATTGATACCAAGGATATCGAGATCATCAATCTGCGACCCGCTGAGATGGTCACCGGTCTCGTCCGCGGAGACATCGACGCGTTCGTCATTTGGCAGCCGTTCGGCTGGAAGGCCCTGCAGGCCGACAAAGATGCAAAAATCCTGACAACGGCAAATTCATATTTCCATGAATGGGAAGCCTGCAGCACGAATGCCAAATACATAAAGGATCACCCGGCCGAGGTTGTCGCATTCCTGAGGGGGCTCGACGCGGCCGGCAAATGGATTCCCGACAATGTGGACGAGGCATCGCAAATCGTCTCCAAGAGCCTGCGTATGGACGACGTAAACCTTGTCAAGCAGATGATCGAAAAAATCGACTGGAATATCTCGTACACGAAGAAATTCCGGTCGGACATGGACAAGCTAAGCCAGTTCGTAAACATCAACATCGATTGGAAGACGATGTTCGACCCCCGGCATCTGGCCCAGCTTGGTCCGTCCTATGTGGAGGCGTAGGGCAGGAATCGGTATGCAGCAGCCATGGCGGTGTTAACGACGCATCCCTCGATCCGCGGCCGGGGGTGGTCGACGCTACGACTACATCGAGTGAACAAGGAGTTTGTGGGTCTCGACGGTACCCATTACGTAGCCGTTGATGATGTCAATATCCTTATCCATCGCGGCGACTTTTATTGCCTCCTCGGCCCCAGCGGCTGCGGCAAAAGCACCATCCTCAATCTCATTGCCGGGTTCGAAGCGGCAAGCAATGGCACGATCAGAATCGAAGGTACGGATAAGACCGGAAACTGGACCCTACCGATCGACGGTCCGGAAACTGACCGGACTGTCATTTTCCAGGACGTGTCCGCCGCTTTGTTTCCGTGGCTCAATGTCGAGGAGAATATTCTGTTCGGTCCCAAGCTTGCGGGTGCGAAAACTGCGGACTATCGCGACAAGCTGGATTCCTACCTACGCATGATCGGCCTGACCCGGCATGCGAAAAATTTTCCATTCGAGCTGTCGGGCGGAATGAAGCAACGTGTTCAGATTGCGCGGGCGCTGATCGTCGAGCCGGAGATCCTGCTCATGGACGAGCCATTCGCCGCTCTCGACGCGATAACCAAGCGGCAGATGCAGCAGGAGCTTGGACGCATATGGCAGGAAACACAAAAGACGGTCATCTATGTCACGCACGACATCATCGAAGCGCTGCTGCTAGGCACACGCGTCGCAGTCATGACGAGCGGTCCGAGAGCCCGGATCAAGCAGGAGGTCGTCATCGACCTTCCCAGGCCACGGGCGACGAGCACAATCGAATTCGTGAATCTCGCCCGGACACTTGAAGTCATGATCGAGGAAGAAGTCCATGCCGCCCGCACCGCCGTCGAATAAGGTCACCGCTGCGAGCGGCGCGCCTGCAGAAAAACACGCCGGCATCGCGCTGCGGCCCGGCATCTGCCGCGGCCTGCGCAAACTCGCATTCGCCACGGTTTCGTTCGGGGTTATCCTGATTATTTGGTATTGGTCGGTCGGAACGATTTTTAACTCGGTTCTTGTCGCGTCGCCGCAGGCTACATTCGCCAAAATGGCGAGCATGCTTGCGTCCGGCGAGCTGCTCCAGCACGTGTCTGTCAGCCTCAGGCGAGTGCTCGTCGGCTATGTCGTGGGTTGCACGTTCGGCGTGGTGCTGGGTGCCGTCATAGGCCGGATCAGAACGGTCGGGGAATTTGTCGACCCGGTCCTTGAGCTCGTCCGACCGATCTCTCCGGTCGCATTGGTGCCGCTTGCCATGCTGTGGTTCGGAATTGGCGAGCTGTCGAAATATTTCATTATTATTTATGCGACCGTAATCATAGTTCTCTTGAATACCGCCGCGGGCGTGTCGCGGACACCGACGACCCGCATTCGTGCCGCGCGCTGCCTCGGCGCCACCGACTATCAGGTTTTCCGCAAGGTCGTGCTGCCGTCCGCCGTGCCTTACATTCTGACCGGCATGCGCGTGGCGCTCGGCTTTTCCTTCATGGGCATCGTCGCCGCCGAGCTGATCGGCGCCCGCGAAGGGCTCGGCTTTCTCATCATGAATTCCCAGTTGCTGCTGCAGACGGACCAGCTCTTTGTAGGGTTGCTGACGCTGGGAATCGTCGGGCTGATCGTCGATCGCGTCTTTCGCGCCATGCTGGCCCGCAGCATGCGGCGCTACATGCAATCAGACGAGCTGATCTGAACATGCTGGCCGCCATTCACCGCATCGGATTTGTTGGGATCGGCAAGATGGGCGGCCCGATGGCCCGTCATCTCGCAAGGGCTGGATTTGATTTGTATCTCGACGACGCGCGGCCCCAGGCTGTGGCCGACTTTCTAGCAGCGCACGGCGGCCACCGGCTCGAACGCAATGCGCCGGCTGATCTTGATGCGATCGTCACCATGCTGCCGGACGGCAAGGCAGTGCACGACGTCCTGATTGGCAGCGACCAGAACCAAGGTCTCGCATCGCAGCTGCGCTCCGACGGGCTTGTCATTGATATGAGCAGTGCCGACCCGACGGAAACGCGTTCGCTCGGAGTAATTCTCGCGGAGCGCGGTATCCGAATGATGGATGCTCCGGTCTCGGGTGGCGTGGTTTTCGCGAAAAATGGCACGCTTTTGATATTGGTTGGCGGCGAACGCGATACTCTCGAACTTTGCCGACCACTGTTTTCTGTATTGGCTACGGAAATTTTCCATTGCGGTGAACTTGGTTCGGGTCATGCGATCAAGGCGCTTTGCAATTACGTCAATGCTGCGAGTCTCCTAAGCCTTCTCGAAGCCATTACGGTTGCCGTGCAATTCGGCGTGAAAATGGAGACGGTTGTGGCAGCGCTACGTGCGGCGACCACCGGACTCAATCATCCGTTGGAAAAGAAAATCATTGCGCATGTCATGCCACGCAGCTTTGCAACAGGTATGGCGATCGGACTTATTGCCAAGGACGTTCGTATTGCTTGCGATCTAGCCGACGTGCTCTCGGTCCGCACACCAATGATGGAAAGTTGCATGTCGACCTGGGATGCAGCGGTTGCGCAGATGGGATTTGATGTAGACCAAACGGAAATTGCTCGCATTTGGGAAGAGTTTCGAAGGATATCCTCCTGCTTCTGAACGCATACCAGTATCCCTTGGCTTGCTGCGATGCAGCGATGTCTACTTGGGGGAATTTGCTGGCATTATCGCAGCGCGACAATGCGGACCTGCATCTCATCGATCAGCGGGCATCACGTCCACCGGCGCCCCGCAATCCTTCGGACGGGCATGGCTCGATTTGTCCTGCTGTGTGTGATCTCCGTTACATCGCAGCAGCAGGGAATTCGGTACTGTGGTCTGATGCACGAGCGACGAACAGCCCATATTGTTGGCCTGACACTTGGCGCGATATTTGCCGCTGTGCTCGTTCTCAACGCGCTTGCGAGCTTCTGATCGGGCCACTCAGCTAGACGCAACACCGCCCTCCAGATTGCCCCGAGACGGCAGTGCTCGCAGCACCCTCGTCAGTTACCGCCGATTGCCTGGGCTCTTGGGGCCGTCCCACCCGGCGCGGCAACAATAGTCCCCAAGCCGATGCGCCCGGCTCTTGCCTTGTGGCGGTCGGCTGTTAACTTGCCCCTCATGTGGGGCCGCCAGCGCAGGAAAGTGCAAGACGAGAAGCCGAACGAGGCGCCGCATCGGCTCAAGGAGGCATTGCGCAAGGCCAGGGTGGACCAAGCCGAGCGTACCAGCATCGTCGTCGATTTGCACGACGCCGAGATCGCCCGCCTCGAGCTTCTCAACGACGCCCTCGACCCGCTGTTTGAAGAGATACCCGCCGATGTCGAGCTGTTCGATCGCGGCATCAGCCGGGGCGAAACGCCGCGGCTGTGGATCGACGCGGTCACCCACGTCAACATGGGGCGCGACAAGCGCGTCTATCGCTTTTTGCAGGACACCCGGTATGGCCGCAAGGTGTTGGCCGAGACCGGGAACATCATCGAGATCGTCAACGCGGTCACGCGATATGTGGCCCAGCGCATGATCGAGCGCGAGCGCGCGCTTGCGGGAGCACCCTTGCCGGTCATCCGCGGCGTTCGCTACGAGAGCAGGCTTTGGCCGCGGCGAAGAGGTTGGCGCGGCCTCAAGGCGTTTCTGTTTGGCCTCTTCGTCGGCTTTGCCGCCCTGATCGCCGCCGCCCTCATGTTCGGCCCGAAGGGCTAGCCAAGAGCGGGACGATTTTCTTCAACCATCAATCCCGCTCTGCTTCATTCTTAGGGCATGCTCTGCGATAACCGATATCCACTTTTGGAAATCAGCTCAGTAAGCATAAACCGCTTGACTTCTCCCATGCGCTCGCCGTCCGGCGAAAGGCCGCGGGCGACGATCTCACAGCGCCAGGCGCCCACCTCGCCGTCGATACGACAGAGATTGTATCCAGCCGTCGCGTGTCCGGCGCGCGGCGCCTGCGAAGCGGAGGGAACACCCAGCGCGGGAATAGGCCCTCCTGGTCCCTCGAGATGAATGAGTGAGTGCACGTGATCGTGCCCATGCAGGATGAGCTCGGCACCATGCTGCTTGAGCACGGCTAGAAATTTCGGGCCATCGGTAAGCCGCTTGAGACGCCGGCGCAGGCTCGACACCGGCGGGTGATGGATGAGCACGACGCGAAACAATCCTTCACGACGGCAGAGATCGAGAAGCTTGGGGAGCTTGGCAAGCTGCTTGCCGCCGATCCGGCCGGTTGCCATGAAGGGAGCAGTCGGCACCGCGCTGGACAATCCGATCAGCGCCACCGGGCCGCGCCGCCGCACGAAGGGGAATCCGATCTTCTCGATATCGTCGTCGCGCATGTAATCGTGCCAATGCGACTGGAGATGAGGAAAGGCGCCGCGCACATAGTCGTCATGGTTGCCGGGCACCAGCGTCACGTCTCTCCAGGTGCCGAGAGATAGGAGCCACCTGCGCGCCGGCGCGTACTCGTCCGGCAAGGCGATATTGACGAGATCGCCGGTGACGGCGATGTGGTCCGGCTTGCTTGCAAGCAGATCCGCGACAACGCGCGCCAGCACCTCGGTGCGGTGAACATGGCGGCGATTGCGACGCCAATTGATGAAGCCGGTCGCGCGTTTGCCGATGGCCTCCGACCAATGCGGTCGCGGCACCGGCGACAGATGCGGATCGGACAGATGCGCCAGGACAAACATGATGTATATTCGCCAAGTGACGACGGAGCCGCAACAAGCTAAAAAACGCAAGAAATAAAAAAACATCCAGGGAGGAGATCAGTCATGCCTGCCGCTTCCAGGCCCTTCGCGCGAAGGGCGTTTCTCACCACCATCGTTGCGGCTCTGTCGCCGCTGCTGGCGCCGTCGGCATTTTCCGCCGCGGAGCCCATAAAGCTGGGATTCAGCATGGCGTTGACGGGCGCCGTCGCGCCGAACGGCAAGCAAAACCTGCTGGCGTTGGAAATCTGGCGTGACGATGTCAATGCCAAGGGCGGAATTCTGGGCCGTCCGGTCGAGCTCGTCTATTACGACGATCAAAGCAATCCGAACAATGTGCCTGGCATCTATACCAAGCTGATCAGCGTCAACAAGGTTGACCTGCTGGTCGGCCCGTACGCCACCAACATGATTGCGCCGGCGATGCCGGTCATCATGCAAAATAACAAGACGACCGTCTCGCTGCTCGGCGTGAACATCAACCGTCAGTTCAATTATCCCAGATATTTCTCGATGGTGCCGGGGGGAGACGAGGGCACGCTGGCATTTTCCCGCGGCTGGTTCGAGATTGCGGCTGCCCAGCAGCCCAAGCCAAGGACGGTGGCGCTGGTGGCGTCTGACGCAGAGTTCGGCAAGACGGCTTGCGATGGCGCGCGTGAGAATGCCAAGGCGGGTGGCTTCGACATCGTCTACGACAAGGGCTATCCGCCCGGCACCGCCGACATGGTGCCGATCGTGCGCGCCATCTCCGCATCCAATGCCGACTTGGTGTTCGCCTGCGCGTATCCGCCGGACACGGTAGGCATTGTCCGCGCCGCCCAGGAAATCGGGCTAAGCCCAAGGATGTTTGGCGGCGCCATGATCGGGCTCCTGGCAACCCCTATCAAGATGCAGCTTGGCCCGCTGATGAATGGATTGGTGATCATGGAGAGCTTCGTCCCGGCGCCGAATCTGAGCTTCCCCGGACTCAAAGCCATGCTCGATAAGTACCAGGCCAAGGCGCCGGCGTTGGGTATTGATCCCCTGGGTTATGGTTTCACGCCGTTTGCCTATGCCGCGGGCGAGGTGTTGGCGCAGGCGGTGGAGGGAACGAAGAGCCTCGATCATTCCAGGCTCGCGGACTACATGCACGCGCATGCATTCTCCACGGTGGCGGGTGAGATTTCCTTTGGCAAGGACGGCGAGTGGACGAAATCGCGGCAGTTTTTCACCCAATTCCAGGGCGTAAGCGGCAATGATCTCAATCAATTCCGCGAGGGCGCGCACCAGGTGATCCTGTGGCCTGCCGAGTACAAGACCGGCAATCTCATTTATCCCTACCAGGAGGCGAAGGCGAAATAGCGCAGCATCACAAAGGCTCTAGCCAACCAGCTGCCCATCAGGGCAAGAGCCTGAGTCTTGTTGCCTGTCGGGGATACTGAGCAAAAATCAACAAGACGCGCCCCAATTCCGGTGAATATTCGGCTAAGCTGCGTTGCACTCCGGCACGTGCGCATTCAAAGCTGTGCCAAATCCAATCGTAGCAAGGCAGCGGAAAATGCCCGCATTCATCCTGCTTTCCAGCGCCCTCCTGGTTTCGCAGTAACGATCCAGCTTCTTTCTTTGCCACCGGCAACGCTTTTTGCGCTGTTTTCATCGCTGCCGGTATTGCAACAGATTGCCTGGGCCGTGATTTGCGTTGTTCCTATTTCCCTCATTGCCATCGCTGTCGTGCAGTACTCCAGGCTGATTGAGCAGCGCAAGGCCACGAACGCGATGGAGGGGCGATTGCATGGCATGCGCCAGGACGTGCTTGGGCTCCAGCAAGTCCAGAACGAGAGCGACAAGGCCGCTCAATACCTCGATCGCGGCGATCCGGAAGGGGCCCTGGGCGCCCTGCAAGCGCGGGTCACAGGCACCGAGCAGGCGCTCCAATTTCATCAGGAACGCAATCAAAGCGGCGATGTCGCGGGTTGCCTGGAAGCATTACGTCAGCAACAGCAGGAGATGCGACGCAAGCTGGGCGAAGTCATCGGAAAAAGGCGTTCGATCGAGACATCGATCTCGCAGCTGCAAAGCTCCCAGGAGGAAATGCAGCGAACCATCTCGGAGCTTGAGGAGGACAAGGGTGAAACCCTCGAAGCTCGCCTGAGTGCCCTCTCAGAATACATCCAGACTGCGAATTCGCGATGTGAGCAGATCGAGCGCTCCATGCCTGGCTTCGTCAACCTGGAGCGAAAATTCGACGCTCTTCAAATGCGCGTCGCGCCTTTAGCGCGAAAAGAAACGGGAGCCGTCAGCATTCTAAACCGGCTGCACGAAACCCGTAATTCTCTTGCCCTGGAGATGGAGCGAACCATCTCGGCTCTTGAAGAGGATGCGAACGGTGAAACGCTCGAAAATCTTCAGACAGGGTTCTCAGATTTCGTCGGAACCACGAATTCGCAATGCGAGCAGATCGAGCGCGCAATGCCGGGCTTCTTGGAGGTTGAGGAGAGGTTCGGTGCGCTCCAGATGCGCGTCGTGCCTCTGGCCGGAGAGGACACAGGCGTCATCAGCATTCTCAGAAGGCTGTTTGATATCCGGCAACGCCTCGCCGGGGAAGTGGAGCAAACCATCTCGGTTCTTGAAAAGGACGAGAATGGTGAAACGCTCGATGACCGCCTGAGAGGGCTCTCAGAGTTCATCAATATGACGAATTCGCGATGCGAGCAGATCGAGCGCGCCATGCCCCGATTCTTCGAGCTGGAGGAAAAGTTCGGAGCCCTTCAGATGCGCGTTGCGCCTCTCGATGACAAGGAGACGGGTGTCATCGGCATTCTGCGGACGCTGTACGATGTGCGAACCCGGCTTGCCGCCGCCATTGCTCGCCTTGAGGAGGACAAAGGGGTAGCTCTTGCCGACCACACGCAGAAGCTGGCCGAAAGCAGGCGCGAGCTCGACGAGCGCGTTTCGAAGGTCCTTGGGCAGTTCTCGGAGATTGAGACGATACACCAAGACATCGTCGGTCTCTTCTCGAAACTGAACCAAGCTCAACGCGTCGCGCGCGAGCTTGAGGCCGGGAACCGGATTGTCTCCATCACGGGGTAGGCGCCGCTACATACGCACCTGTACGAACCCAACTTATTATTAACCCAGCGCCGCGTGCGCGCTGGTTCGCGCGCCGCCTGGCCAGCGTTCGTGGGTGAGCGGGACGGTCAGCGTTACGTCGAGGCCACTGGGCGCGAATGATGGCTGGACCTGGCCATTGAGCTGGCGTTCGATGACCATGTTGATCAATCGCGAGCCGAATCCGGAACGCCGGCTGCGTTTCGGCGCCGGACCTCCAGTCTCGACCCACTTCAGCACGAGGGTCAGCCCCTGCTGAGTGCGGGTGACCGACCAGTTCAAGTCAACGTGTCCCGCCGGCGCCGTAAGACTGCCGTGCTTGCTGGCATTGGTGACCAGCTCATGCACGGCCATGCTCAATCCGAATGTCGGATCCGGTTCCAGAAAGACGTTCGGGCCGTTGAAGGAGATGCGGTCGAGAAACGGAGCAAGCAGGATGTTGAGAAGCTCGTTGAGCGAGGTCGATTTCCAACCCCCCTCGGTGATGAGACGGTGCGCGTTCGCCAGCGCAAGGACCCGCGCCTCGTATTTCGTGACGAGCTCGCCGACGCTGCGCGAGTTCTTGGCGGTTTGCGAGAACAACGCGAGCAGTTGCGAAAACAAATTCCCGGAGCGGTGACGCAACTCGCGGATCATCAGCTCGTGGCGCTGATCGAGTTGACGCCGCTGTATCGCGCCTGCCACGACGTTCGCCGCCGCGGCCAGGAACGACACGTCAAAGTCATGAAACCTGTGCCGCCTGGCCGTATGGGCGCCAAGCACGCCATAGGCGCGGCCGTCATGCCCGGCGATCGGCGCGGTGATCCCGCTTACCACGCCGTGCTGGCGCAGCAGCCGCTCGCCGGAGAACCGTGTTTCGGCCGGCAAGTTCTCGATGATGACCGGGCGTCCGGACGCGAGCGTGTAGCCTGCCTGCGTATCGCGCCCGGTCGAGACGGTGGTGGTGCCGACAAGCTCCGCCTTCCAGCCGCTGCCGGCTCGCAGCAGCAGCTCGGCGTCGCCCGGCATCAATTCGAGAATCTGCACCATCTCAACGTCGAGAATATCGCAAATGGTCTCCACGACCTCGTTGAAGAATTTCTGCAGGTCGCTCTCGGTCAGCGCGCGCTCGCCCAACCGCGCCAGCGTTTCTTGTTGGCGTGCGCGCACCCGCACTTCGCGATTGACGCGCAACCGTTCGGTGATGTCACGGCACATCCCGAGCAATTGCACCACGGCGCCGTCCTGGATTATGACGGTCGCCGACGCCTCGAACCATCGTGCATCTCGGCCTGCCTGGCCCGGAACACGATACTCCATCCGGCATGGCTTTCGTGTCTCAAGGCTCTGGCGGATCGCTGCAAGGAAGGAGGCGTCTTCCTGAGCAGGAATGTCTCCCGGCTGCATGGCTAGCGCGCCGTCAAGCTCGCGTTCCGCGGGTCCGTGGAAGTCTGCGAGATTGGTCGACCACGTCATGCGACCGGCTCGCAGATCCCAGGCGAAAATCCCCAAAACACCGGAGTCGAGGACGGCGCGAACTTCTTCCAGATTGCGCGGCGGATCGGGCACGGCGTCCGGCGTTTCCGACTGCTCTTTTTTTCTGTCTTGCGGCTCAGACAACTCTCGTCCCCAGAAGTATCGGCGGGATCCACCGAGCGTAACATGGTATGCCTAGCAGAATCCGGCATAGGCGCGCGTATGCGCAAGTCGGGTATCCAGGAAAAATGAGAACCCCGCCGGGGGAGCGGGGTTCTCTACCAAGACGGCGGGGGGGGGAGGGGCCGTCTTCATCGCCTGAGCGAACGTTAGTCGCGGGCCGATGGCAAAGGGTTCAAGGTTTTTATCCGTCGCATAGTGCCGATGTGCGGCGTCCCGCCGCAGTGTTGTTGCCACGGCGCGGGCCAGAGCGCCCATTGAGACCCGGCCGGTCTGTGCTCGGCAGCGGAAATGTTCGGATCGCCAATAGGCATCGAGGCGCGGGCCTTTCGGCAGCTCATCTCCGAAGCAGCCTATTCCGCGACGGTGCTCGGCTTGCTCTGATCAGCGACCATGAACACGAGGATCTTCAGACGCTGGTCCGCGCTCGGATTGCGCGATGTCGAATGGAGCGCGCTGGGCGGCTCGTAGAACGTGTCTCCGGCCTTGAGCAGCCGCGGCGGCTGGCCGTCGATTGCGAACTCATAGGCGCCCTCGATCACATATCCAAAGGTATGGTGGCCGGGATGCCGATGCGCGGGGCTGCTGGCGCCGGGCTCCCTATCGAGGACGGTCATACGCACCTCGCGCCCGGGGAGATCGGGCAGCGGTTGAGCAAGAATCTGTCGGGCACCTCCCGGGGCAGTCTGGGCGAGGGAGGGTGTGACCACCTTGGTCGCGCCCCACGTCGCGAAAGCGGATATCGCCGCGGCTGCCCCCGCAACCAGGGCGTAGGACGCAAGCGAGCCTGTGATAGTGGATGGCATGATTATTCCTCCTTACTTACAATCGCGGATCGATGAGTTATGATTTCAAGCGAATGTAGCCCGGATTTCGCGGCAAGCGAAATCCGGGCTACAACTGCACCAGTTGCAGAAATGCCTGATCAAACAGTCGGTTTTTTTGAAGCGACAGAAATGCCTGCCGCCCAGTGGTGGCAGGCGCTATGGCCAGATCCAGGCACGGTGCTTGAGCTCGTCGGCATCAAGACCGGCATGGACGTGGTCGACCTGTGCTCAGGCGACGGCTGGTTCACGCTGGCGATTGCAAAGCTCGCGCGCAGTGTTATTGGCGTGGATATTGACGACGACCTGATTGAAAAGGCGCGGGCTCGCCTTTCGGAAAATCGGCTGGCGAACTGCACATTTGTCGCCGGCGATGCGTACGAGCTTCGCAAGCAGGTTTGTCAACCCGTTGATTTTGTCTTCCTTGCAAATGTCTTTCACGGTGTTCCCGACAAGCTCCGCCTCGCGCGCGCGGCTTGCGACGTGCTCAAGCCGGGCGGCTGCTTCGCGATAATAAACTGGCATCCGCGCCCGCGCGAGCAGACCACGGTCTTGGGAGAACCGAGAGGGCCGCGAACCGAGCTGAGAATGCCTGCCGATGCGACCATCAAAGCTGTTGAGCCCGCCGGCTTCAATCTTGTGCGGTTTGTTGATGTGCCGCCTTACCATTACGGCGCTGTTTTCGAACGCCATGCTTTCTGAAGAGAAGTTCAGAATTGCTCGAGCAGGCGCCCGAGCTTCGGACATCTTGTCCATGATCTTGTTCTGACGCAGGGCGTGCCAGTACGTTGCCGTGTTGATCGCAATGACCGGCTTGCCGAGCCACGTCTCGGCCGCGGCCGCGAGTCGGACCATGCTCAAATTCGTGCCAACCTGAACGATGGCATCGACATCGCTGCCGTTGAGCGCAATGAGCTTCTCGCGAAGCACGCCCGGTGGAACTTCGGCAATCGCGGTCCAGCTCTTGCACTCGAGATGGACATCGCGCACGACCGCAAATCCGCAGTCGCTGAAGTAGCGTGCCACCTGCTCGTTGGCGACGGGATAATATGGCGACAGGACGGCGATGCGTCGGATGCCGCCATACGTCTTGAGGGCCGCAGTGCAGGAGTGCGAGCCGATGCTGATGCGGATGCCGGCCGCTTTCTCGACTCTCGCCTGGAATTCATCAGCTCCTCTGACGCCGCCATAGAATGTCACCGCCGACATGCCCATGACCAGATAGTCCGGCGAGCAGGTCATCACGCTGCGCACCGCGTCGAGCGTGTTCTCGCCAATGATCTGCGTGCCGGCCATGAACGTCTCATTGCTCACGGCCTGTGCGTTCGGGGTGAAAATGCGGCTGTAGTGGTTGGTGACGCCGGGCGGCCGCATCATCTCGAAATCGGGCTGGACGATCGTGTTGGTGGAAGGTCCCAGGACGCCGAATTTGCAACGCCAGCCCAGTACGTCTCGCATGAGCTTCTCCTGCGGGTCTCTCGTACGTTGGGTCGCTTCGCGGACGATGACAATGAGAGCTTAGAACTCTGCGCCGGTCACGCGTTGACCTGATATTTCGTCTCGCGCTGCCAGTAATCGGGAAACCCCACGATCCTCTGCAACTCCGCGAATGTCACCGTCGCGGGTGGCGGCAAGCTCGATTCCGGGCGCACCGCCGCGAGGCTCGCTTGCATCGCGGCAATGGCCGAGGACAGCAGCATGACGGGGTAGAGCGCAAGCTTGTAGCCGGCCTCCTGCAGCTTTCGCGGTGGCAGGACCGGCGTCTTGCCCCCGGGCACCATGTTGGCCATGCACGGTTTCGTCATCGCGGCGCAGAAACGCCGCATCTCATCTTCGCTCTCGGGGGCTTCGAGAAAGATGATATCCGCGCCGTTTTCCTCGAAATCGCGGCAGCGGGCGAGCGCCTCCTCGAAGCCGTGCACCGCGCGCGCGTCGGTGCGCGCCATGATCAGGATGTCGGCGCCGGCGCGCGCATCCACCGCGGCCCTGATCTTCATGCGTGCCTCGTCGCGGGAAATGACCTGCTTGCCGCGGGTGTGACCGCATTTCTTCGGACTGACCTGGTCCTCGATCATCACGCAGGCGGCGCCGGCCCGGGCATATTCCGCAACCGTGCGCTGAACGTTAAGAGCGTTGCCATAGCCGGTGTCGCCGTCGCCGATCACCGGGATGGGGCTGGCGGCGGCGCAGCAGTTGCGCAGGCTGTCGAGCATCTCGGCAAACGAGATCAGTCCGGTGTCGGGCAGCGCAAGCCGCGCGGCCGACACTGCAAATCCACTCATGAACGCGGCCTTGTAGCCCGCTTCGGCAATAAGCTTGGCTGACAGCGCGTCGTAGCACCCCGGTATGATCTCAATGCCTGGCGCGCAGAGCAGCTCGCGCAATTTCTGTGTTGGTCCCGGCAAGGGCGCACCCCCGGCAGATCTACTGGATCGCCGCGGCGGAATTCGGCGGCGTGAGCTTGCAATTGTCCAACACGGCGTAATAGCCCTTCTCACCCTGGCGGAAGCTCAGCGCGGCGGTAAAGACGTAAGATCCGCGTTTAGGCTCAGTGAGCTCGTAGGTCCACCAGTTCGACACCTTGCCGGCAGCATTGGAATAACGGGTGCAGGTTCCATCGCCGCCGTCGATGATTGGAATGCTTTCCACCTCGTAGCGATACGCTTTGGCGTTGGGCCAGGCGACGCCGATGCCGATCTTCGGGTTCTCGTAGGCCAGAGGAAAGTCCTGCGAGAGGTTGGTCGGGTCGCCGCAATTCGGGTACTCGGTCGCATAGTTCGCGCCGCCGGTGCAGATCATGATCGGCGTGCCGTTGTCCCAATTCATTCCGTCCGGCAATGTCCCCCAGCGGGTGCGGCAACACGGCTCGATGGTCACGGATGGCCAACCCGGCGGAGTCTGGAACGCTATGCTCTGGCTCTTGACGCAATAGTTGGCGGTGCAGGTATTTTGCGCCGGCGCTGGCCGGATCGCGCATACCATCATGGCGACAAAAAGCGCGAATGCGCCGGCGAGCTTGAGCATGTGAGTGAGCCGGATGCGCGTCGAATCACCGCTCGACATTCTTTGCTCCTCCCGCGCCGCTGCCGATCGGAAAAGACCGGCGCTTGCGATTGCATACCGCAACAATCGATGGATGTCATGCTTGCTCGAATCGATGCGTCAATGCACCATTTCCTCGGAATCATCGGCCTGCTATGATCATCATGACGTGAAGCGTCTCTCGCGGCCTCCTCTGTCCAACGTCTCGCTCACAATGAGATCGTCGTCACCCGCAAACAGTCGCGGTCATCGCTTGCGCCTCCTTGCCGGCTTGGCGCTTTCTTTGGCGCTTGCCCTGGCAGTCACGGCATGCGGGCAGGAAAACAGTTACGTCCCGCCACCCCCGCCGAAAGTCACGGTGCAACTGCCGGTGCAGCGGACGGTGACGCCCTATCTGGAAGCCACCGGCAACGCGGCCGCGGTGAACACCGTCAAGCTCATCGCGCGCGTGCAAGGCTACCTCCAGGAGATCAAGTATCAGGACGGCGCCACCGTGAAGAAGGGCACGCCGTTATTCGTGATCGAGCCGGAGCCCTACAAGGTCAAGCTGGAGCAGGCCCAGTCGGCAGAGGAGGGCGCCCAGGCGGCGCTGGTCAATGCGCAAGCGGAATTCAATCGCCAAGTGCAGCTCCAAGCCAAGGACGTCTCGACTCAAGCCAATCTCGACAAGGCGCGCGCCAATCGTGATACCGCGCGCGCGAATGTGGAGCAGGCGCACGCCAATACCCAGACTGCGGAGATCAACCTGGGCTATACCACGGTCACGGCCCCGTTTGACGGAGTCGTGACGGCGCGCCAGGTCTCCATCGGCGAATTGGTCGGCGGCGATCAGCCGAGCGAGCTCGCCAGCATCGTTCAGCTCGAACCGATCTGGGTGTGGTTCAACCTGAGCGAAAGGGACGTCCAGCGCGTGCGCAGCAGCCTGGCGGAGCGCGGCATATCCGCTGCCGAACTTGTCAACAAGGTGCCGATCGAGGTCGGTTTACAGACTGATACCGGCTATCCGCACCGCGGCGTGCTCGATTACGCGGCTCCCAGCGTCAATCAGTTGACCGGTACGCTGCAAGTGCGCGGCATATTCGAGAATTCAAGGCACACTCTGCTGCCAGGCTATTTCGTTCGCGTGCGCGTGCCCATGGCGGGCGAGCAGGCGCTTCTGGTGCCCGAGGTGGCGATCGGCACCGACCAGGGGGGGCGTTATGTGCTGGCGGTCAACGGCGAGAATGTCGTCGAGCAGCGCAGAGTGCAGCTCGGCCAGACCTTCGGGGACATGCGCGCCGTGGAGAGTGGCCTCAAGCCGGACGAGCGAATCGTGGTGGGTGGCATTCTCGATGCCATCCCCGGCCAGAAGGTCGATCCACAGCCGCAAGCGCCGAAGTCGGCACGGGCGGACGAGAAGGCGCCGAAGTAGCCCCACGCAATAGCGACGTAGCCCGGATGAAGCGAAGCGACATCCGGGGTTGCCAGCGATACTCGCCCAAACTGGACTGGTGCTGTCCGTGCCTCAGGGCCGACCCGGATTTCGCTGCGCTCAATCCGGGCTACGACCCCGCCGCAAAACGGAGCGGGGGAAGGCGACGGTTGGACATTGATCGCGACTCAGGCAGACTCGGGCGCGCGCCTGAATGGCAGTGACGATAGTCGCGCCGGTAGGGAGCGTCGCGCGCCATGATCTCGAAGTTTTTCATCGAGCGTCCGGTTCTGGCGAACGTGCTCGCGGTCCTGATGGTCGTCATCGGGGGCGCGGCGCTGTTCCAGCTCCCGGTGGCGCAATATCCCAACGTGGTGCCGCCGACCATCCAGGTCACCACCCGCTACCCCGGCGCCGGCGCGCGCACGGTCGTCGACACCGTGGCGCTGCCGATCGAGCAGCAGGTCAACGGCGTGGACGGCATGATCTACATGCAGTCGTACAGCGCCGCCGACGGCAGCTACACGCTCACGGTGACGTTTCGCATCGGCATGGACATCAACTTCGCGCAGGTGCTGGTGCAGAACCGGGTGTCGAGCGCGCTCGCCCAACTGCCGCAGTCGGTGCAGGCGCAAGGCGTCACCGTGCAGCAGAAATCGACGGCGGTGCTCCAGTTCGTGACGCTGACATCTCCCGACGGCCGCTACGACAGTCTGTTTCTCGCCAACTACGCCACCATCAATCTCAAAGACCAGCTCTCGCGTCTGCCCGGGGTCGGCAACGTCAACATTTTCGGCGCCGGCCAGTACTCCATGCGCGTATGGCTTGACCCGAACAAGCTGCAGGCGCGCTCGCTGACCACGCAAGACGTCATCAATTCGCTGAAAACCCAGAACCAACAGGTGGCCGCTGGCCAGCTCGGCATGCCGCCGTCGCCGGACACGCAGCCTTTCCAATACACGCTCGACGTCGCAGGACGCCTCGATCAGGTGGCCCAGTTCGAGGACATCGTCGTCAAGACCGAGCAGAACGGGCAGATGACCCATCTGCGCGATGTCGCGCGTATCGAGCTCGGGGCGCAGACCTACAGCCAGATTTTCACGCTCAACGGCAAGCCGTCAGCCGGCATCGGCATCTATCAGACGCTCGAGGCCAACGCGCTCAATGTCGCCGGCGAGGTCAGCGCCTTAATGGCCAAGACGTCAAAAACCTTCCCCCAGGGACTGGCCTACAGCATTCCCTTCGATACGACGACGTTCGTCCGCGCCTCGATCGCGGAGGTTTACAAGACCCTGTTCGAGGCGGGGATCCTGGTGCTGATCGTCATCCTCGTTTTCCTCCAGGACTGGCGCGCCATGCTGGTGCCTATGACCACGGTCCCAGTCACCATCATCGGCGCCTTTGCCGCCATGGCCGCGCTCGGCTTCACCGTCAATCTCTCCACCCTGTTCGCCATCGTGCTGGCGATCGGCATCGTTGTCAACGATGCAATCGTGGTGGTCGAGGGCGCCGCGCACCACATCGAGAGGGGACTGTCCGCCAAGGAAGCCGCCATCACGGCTATGAACGAGCTGTTCGGGCCGATCATCGGCATCACCCTGGTGCTCATGTCGGTGTTCCTGCCGGCGGCCTTCATTCCCGGCCTGACCGGCAAGATGTTCGCGCAGTTCGCTTTGGTGATTGCAGCGACCGCCTTGCTCAGCGCGATCAACGCCGCGACCTTGAAGCCGACGCAGTGCGCGTTGTGGCTGCGGCCGCCAGTTCCGCCCGAGCGCCGGAATCTGTTCTTTCGCGCATTCAATGCCGTGTACCAGCGGTTCGAGAACGTTTACGCCCGTTTGATTGTCCGCATGGTCGGGCGCAGTGGGCTCATGTGCGTGATTGCGGCGATTGTGATCGGCCTCGCCGGCTATGGCCTTGCGCGCATTCCGACCGGCTTTCTTCCCATCGAGGACCAAGGCTATGTGCTGGTGATGGCGCAACTGCCCGATGGAGCTTCACTGCCGCGCACCGCCCGCGTGCTCGATCAGGTGAGCGAGATTGCAAGCAGGAATCCCGCCGTCGAGAACGTCATCGCAATCTCTGGCGTGTCCGCGCTCGACAACAACTCGACGCTCGCCAATAGCGGAGTTGCCTATGTGATCCTCAAGGATTGGAGCAAGCGCGGCAAGGGCGAGGACTTGCGCTCGCTGTTTGGGCAATTCAATCGCGACTTCGCCGGCATCAAGGACGCGCGCATCGTGACGTTTCCGCCGCCGCCGATCCAGGGTATCGGCAATGCCGGCGGTTTTGCCATGCAGATCGAGCTGCGCGACGGCAGCTTCGATCTCGCCAAGCTCCAGACCACCACCAACACCGTGGTGAAGGAAGCGCAGACACAGAGCGGATTGCAGCGCGTGACCACCTCGTACCGCTCCACGGTGCCGCAGCTCAAGGTCGATGTCGATCGCGCCAAGGCGGAGACCCTGCAGGTCTCCATCGAAGATGTGTTCTCGACGCTCTCTGCCTATCTGGGCTCGAGCTATGTCGATCAGTTCAACAAGTTCGGCCGCACGTTCCAGGTCTACGTACAGGCGGATTCGCAATTCCGCCTGCGGCCGCAGGACATCGAGCTGCTCCCCGTACGCAACAAGCAGGGCAGCATGATTCCGCTCGGAACCATGGTGAAAATCACCCCGACGTTCGGTCCGTCGCTGTTGAGCCTCTACAACCTGTATCCGTCCTCGACGGTGATCGGGCTGCCGGCCGCCGGTTTCAGCTCAGGTCAGGCCATCGCGCTGATGGAAGAGATCGCGGCGAAGTCGCTGCCGCCGGGCACAAGCTACGAGTGGACCGCCATGTCCTATCAGGAGAAGCTCGTCGGCCATCAGATCTATTACATCTTCGCGCTGGCGATGCTTCTGGTCTATCTGGTGCTCGCCGGCCAATACGAGAGCTGGTGGCTGCCGGCGGCGGTGCTGCTTGCGGTGCCGCTTTCGCTGCTCGGGCCGGTGGCGGCGCTCAAGGGGCTTGGCATCGACAACAATCTTTACACTCAGATTGGCCTCGTGTTGCTCATCGCGCTTTCCGCGAAGAACGCCATCCTGATCGTCGAGGTGGCGCGCGAGCGCCGCGTGTTCGACGGCAAGCCCATCCTGGAAGCAGCGGTGGAGGCGGCGCGCATGCGCTTGCGGCCGATCATCATGACATCGTTTGCTTTCATCCTCGGAGTGGTGCCGCTGGTGCTGGCAACCGGCGCCGGCGCCAGCGCACGCAAGTCGATCGGGATCGCCGTGTTCAGCGGCATGCTCGCCTCGACCTGTCTCGCTATACTCTTTGTGCCGTCGTTTTTCGTGGTCGTGCGGCGTTTCGAGGAATGGCTTGCCGGGCGCAAGATCAAGAGCGCCGAAACGGCGCCGGCATCACGTGCCGTCGCATGACAGCAATTTTCGGTCGTCATGCCGGAAAATGATGACCATATTGACCCCTATTCGCGCAGGGTCAGATCGAGATCGATCGCGAAGGCGACCCGCGGGCCGCAGCGGGTCGGACGCGACTTTCTGCAGGCGCGGCGATCACCGATTAAACTGGTTGCTCGCCACCGACTTCCCGCAAAGCGACCAGAGGTCACGGCAGAAAAATTGTGCCGAGATGCGGTGCCGTCATCCTGACGTTGCCGCCCGTGCAATAAGGTCGCGGACGGTGTAGTGAAGGTCAGGCGAGGGAACTTCTAGGCGGGTATTCCGATTGACCCTGGGAGGGCGGCTCTCTGCGGGCCGTTTACCGTACATCAAATGCCATCGGACTCTGTCACACGCCTTACGCCCAGGGAACGGTTTCGCGTTTCCCACGCATCTATCGACCAGCTTTGCATCAATACAATTCGCACCTTGGCGATGGATGCCGTCCAGCAGGCCAATTCCGGACATCCCGGCACGCCGATGGCGTTGGCGCCGGTGGTCTATACGCTCTGGCAGAACTTTCTGCGCTTCGATCCCGACGATCCGATCTGGCCCAATCGCGACCGCTTCGTGCTGTCCAACGGCCACGCCTCGATGCTGCTCTACGCGCTGCTGCATCTGAGCCGGCGTGAAGGCCGTCAATGCCAAATACGAGCGTCTCGGCGAGCCCGCGGTCACGCTCGACGATATCAAGCGATTTCGGCAGCTCGGCAGCAAATGTCCCGGCCATCCCGAATATCACCTGACCTCGGGGGTCGAGACGACGACCGGGCCGCTGGGCCAGGGCTGCGGCAACAGCGTCGGCATGGCGCTCGCCGGGCGCTGGCTGGCCCAGCATTTCAATCGGCCGGACTTCACGCGATGTTCGACTACGACGTTTATGTCGTATGCGGCGACGGCGACATGATGGAGGGCGTGTCGAGCGAAGCGGCCTCGTTCGCCGGCCATCAGATGCTCGGCAACCTTTGCTGGATCTACGACAGCAACCGGATAACCATCGAGGGGCACACCGATCTGGCTTTCAGCGACGATGTCGCGGCGCGCTTCCTGGCCTATGGCTGGAACGTGCAGCGCGTCGGCGACGTCAATGATCGCGAGCGCCTGGCGCAGGCGATCGAGATCTTCAAGCGAACCGACGATGTGCCGACCCTGATCATCGTCGAAAGCCATATCGGCTATGGCGCCCCGCACAAGCACGACACCAGCGCAGCCCACGGCGAGCCGCTCGGCGAGGAGGAGATACGTCTCGCCAAGCGCAGCTACGGCTGGCCCGAGGACGCCAAGTTCCTGGTGCCGGACGGCGTGCGCGAGCATTTTCAGGACGGCATCGGCCGGCGCGGCAGAAGCCTTCACGAAGATTGGAGCACGCTGTTCAAATCCTACCGAAGGAAGTACCCCGATCTTGCCGACCAGATCGAGCGCATGCAGAGGCGCGAGCTTCCCGAGGGCTGGGACGCGGATCTTCCGGTTTTCGCGGCCGATGCGAAGGGACTTGCCAGCCGCGACTCCTCCGGCAAGGTGCTCAACGCCATTGCCTCGCATCACCCTTGGCTGATCGGCGGCTCGGCCGATCTCGCGCCGTCGACCAAGACACGCCTGACGTTCGAGGGCGCCGGCGATCTGGAAGCCGACACGCCGGGCGGCCGCAACCTGCACTTCGGCATCCGCGAGCATGCGATGGGGGCGATCCTGAACGGGCTCGCATTGTCCAAGGTCCGCGCCTTATGGCTCGGGCTTCCTCATCTTTTCCGACTACATGAAACCGCCGATCCGACTCGCCGCACTGATGGAGCTTCCGGTCATCTATGTCTTCACGCACGATTCGATCGGCGTGGGCCAGGACGGACCGACGCATCAGCCGGTCGAGCAACTGATCGCGCTGCGCAGCATTCCCGGTCTCATCACGCTGCGCCCCGCCGACGCCAACGAAGTCGTCGAAGCGTGGCGCGTCATCATCGGCCTCCAGCATCAGCCGGCCTGTCTGGTGCTGAGCCGTCAGGCGCTGCCGACCTTCGACCGCACGCGCTACGCGCCGGCCGCCGGTCTGCGCGCGCGGCGCCTATGTTCTCGCCGACGCCCCGGACGGCAAGCCGGCGGTGATCCTGATCGGCACCGGCAGCGAGGTCGCTCTCTGTATCGACGCCTTTGAGGAGCTCAAGCGGGAAGGCATTCCGGCGCGCGTCGTCAGCATGCCGTCGTGGGAGCTGTTCGAGCAGCAGGACCAGGCGTACCGCGATGGCGTTCTTCCGCCCAACGTCACGGCGCGCGTCTCGGTCGAGATGGGTTCGGTGATCGGCTGGGACCGCTATGTCGGCACGACCGGCGCCAAGGTCGGCATGAACACATTTGGCTCCTCGGCGCCGCTCAAGGACCTGCTCACGAAGTTCGGCTTCACGCCGGCCAAGGTGCTTGCCGCCGCGAAGGAGCAGATCGCGAGGTCAAAGGGATTGAGATCATGAATGTGCAACTCAAAGCCAAGTCGTCCGCGAATCCGCTCAGGCAGCTGCATGATTATGGGCAGGCGGTATGGCTCGATTTCCTCTCCCGGCGATTTATCGCCGAGGGCGGCCTCAAAAAGCTCATCGAGCAGGACGGGCTCACCGGCGTTACCTCCAATCCGTCGATCTTTGAAAAGGCCATCGCCGGCAGCACCGATTACGATTCGTCGCTCGAAGACGGCCGAAGGCGCAGGGCGACTGCGATGTCATGACGCTCTACGAGCGGCTCGCGATCGAGGACATCCAGCACGCCGCGGATGCGCTGCGCCCGGTCTACGACGCGACAGAGCGCCGGGATGGATATGTCAGCCTCGAAGTCTCGCCCTATCTGGCGATGAACACCGAAGCGACGGTCGCTGAGGCGCGGCGGCTCTGGCTGGCGGTTGGTCGCGACAACCTGATGATCAAGGTGCCGGCGACAAAGCCCGGCCTGCCGGCGATCCGCCAACTCATCGGCGAGGGCATCAACGTCAACATCACGCTGCTGTTCTCGCAGCAGGTCTATGAGGAGGTCGTCGAAGCGTATCTGGCGGGTCTCGAACATCTGATCGCGCAAGGCGGCGATCCGAGCAAGATTGCGAGCGTCGCCAGTTTCTTCGTGAGCCGCATCGACGTTGCGGTGGACAAGCTGATCGAGGAGCGCCTTGCCGAGACGAAGGACGACGACAAGCGCCGCGCGCTCACCGCGCTCCGCGGCAAGGTCGCGATCGCCAATGCAAAGCTTGCCTATCAACGCTACAAGCGGCTTTTCGCCGGCGCTCGCTGGGAGAAGCTGCATGCCAAGGGCGCGCGGGTGCAGCGGCTGCTTTGGGCGAGCACCGGCACGAAGAACAAGGACTACAGCGACGTGCTCTATGTCGAGGAGCTGATTGCCGCCGATACGGTCAACACCATTCCGCCGGCGACGATGGATGCGTTCCGCGATCATGGGAAGGTGCGGGCCGAGCCTTGAGGAGAATATCGAACGAGGCCAAGCAGACGATGGCGGCGTTGGATCGGTCCGGCATTTCGATCGACGCGGTGACGGCAAAGCTGGTCGAGGAAGGCGTGCAACTCTTCGCCGACGCGTTCGACAAGCTGCTCGGCGCGGTGGCCCGCAAGCGCGCTGCAAATCTCGGCGAGAAGCTCGACGGTCAAACTTACAAGCTGCCGGCCGGGCTCGAAAAGGCGGTCGCCGCCTCGCTTGAAGTCGTGGCGGCATGACGGCAATGTGCGCCGGCTCTGGGCCGGCGACGCGCGACTTTGGACCGGAGCCGACGAAGCGAAATGGCTTGGCTGGCTCGAGCATCGCCGAGGAGCAGCACAAGCGGATTGGCGCTCTTTCGCAGTCTGGCCGAGGACATTCGCGCGAGCAGGGCTTCGCCCACATTCTTCTCCTCGGCATGGGCGGATCGAGCCTTGGTCCAGAAGTGTTTGCCGAGACGTTCGGGCGTCAAAACGGCTACCCCGAGCTTCTGGTGCTCGACTCGACCGACCCGGCGCAGATTCGAACCATCGAAAGCAAGATCGATCCCGCCCGAACGCTTTTCATCGTGTCGAGCAAGTCCGGCAGCACGCTCGAGCCGAATATCCTGAAGCAGTATTTCTTCGAATGCGCGAAGAGGGCGGTCGGCGCCGACAAGGCGGGATCGCGGTTCATCGCCATCACCGATCCAGGATCGACGCTGCAGAAGATCGCCGAGCGCGATCGGTTCCGCCACATTGCGTTTGGCATCCCGAGCATCGGCGGGCGCTATTCGGTGCTGTCGGATTTCGGCATGGTGCCCGCCGCAGCGATGGGACTGGATATCGGGAAGCTGCTCGTCGCAACGCAGATGATGGTTCGCTCCTGTGGCGCCGATGTGCCGCCGGCCGATAATCCTGGCGTCGTGCTTGGGACCGTCTTGGGTGTGCTGGGAAGGTCGGGTCGCGACAAGGTCACCATCGTCGCCTCGCCCGGCATTGCCGATTTCGGGGCGTGGCTCGAACAGCTCCTGGCCGAATCGACCGGCAAGCAAGGCAAGGGGCTTATTCCCGTCGACGCCGAGCCGCTGGGCGCGCCCGATGTCTACGGGGCAGATCGCCTGTTCGTTTATCTGCGGCTGTCAGGCGAAGCGGATGCGAAGCAGGATGACGCGGTCGCCGCGCTCGAACGCGCAGGTCAGCCGGTCGTGCGCATCGCCGTCACCGATCGCTATCACATCGGCCAGGAATTCTTCCGCTGGGAGTTTGCCACGGCAGTCGCGGGTTCAATCCTCGGCATCAATCCATTCGATCAGCCCGATGTCGAGGCCAGCAAGGTCAAGACGCGCGAGCTCACCACCGCATACGAGCGGACCGGGGAGCTGCCGTCGGAAACGGCGCTGCTGGCAGGAGGCCGGTCTTACGCTCTTTGCCGACGAGAAGAACCGCAAGGCGTTTCGGAAAGCCGACACGCTCGTGGAATATCTCGCGGCGCATTTCGCGCGAATTCAGAGAGGGCGACTATTGCGCGCTCCTCGCCTACGTCGAACGCAACAAGCGCCATCGCGACGCCCTCCAGGACATCCGCGTCCTGATCCGCGACCGCAAGCGCGTCGCCACCTGCCTCGGCTTCGGGCCGAGATTCCTGCATTCGACCGGGCAGGCCTACAAGGGCGGCCCGAACACCGGCGTGTTCCTGCAGATCACCTGCGACGACGCCGCCGATCTCCAGGTGCCGGATCAGAAATACACCTTCGGCGTCGTCAAAGCGGCGGAAGCGCGCGGCGATTTCGAGGTGCTGGCCGAGCGCGACCGGCGGGTGCTGCGCGTGCATCTCGGCTCGCATGTCGCGGCTGGTTTGACGACCCTCAAGGATGCCGTTCGGCAAGCGCTCGCATGATCAGGTAACAGGAGAAGACGAATGCAGATCGGCATGATCGGCTTGGGACGCATGGGCGGAAACATCGTTCGCCGACTGACGCGTAATGGACACCAGTGCGTGGTGTTCGACCAGAACCCGGCGGCCATCAAGGCGCTTGTCGGCGAGGGCGTCGCGGGGAGCGCCGATCTCAAGCAACTCGTCGGTCAACTCAAGAAGCCGCGCGCGGTCTGGTTGATGCTGCCTGCCGGCCGCATTACCGAGGAAACGGTCGAGCAGTCTCGGCGGCCTGCTGGAGCCGGACGACATCATCATCGATGGCGGCAATTCCTTCTACAAAGACGACATCCGTCGCGCCAAGAAACTCGCCGAGAAGGGCATTCGCTACGTCGATTGCGGTACGTCGGGCGGCGTCTGGGGCATCGAGCGCGGCTATTGCATGATGATCGGCGGCCACAAGGAGGCCGTGGATCACCTCGATCCGATTTTCTCGGCGCTCGCTCCCGGGCTCGGCGATATCCCGCGCACACCGGGCCGCGGGAAAGGCGATACCCGCGCCGAGCGCGGTTACATCCACGCCGGCCCGTCCGGCGCCGGGCATTTCGTCAAGATGGTGCATAACGGCATCGAGTACGGATTGATGCAGGCCTACGCCGAAGGTTTCGACATCCTGCGTAACAAGGACTTCGAAGGATCTGCCCGAGGACGAGCGCTTCGAGCTGAACATGCCGGATATCGCCGAGGTCTGGCGGCGCGGCAGCGTCATCTCTTCCTGGCTGCTCGATCTCGGCGCCGCCGCGCTGGCGAAGGATCCGCAACTGAAGGGTTTCTCCGGCTTCGTCCAGGATTCGGGTGAAGGTCGCTGGACCGTCGAGGCCGCCATCGAGGAAGCCGTCCCGGCCGACGTGCTCTCGATGGCGCTCTATGCCCGATTCCGTTCGCGGCAGCAGCACACCTTCGGCGAAAAGATGCTTTCGGCCATGCGCCTGGGCTTCGGCGGGCACATCGAGGGTCATGAGCCCATTGATCCGGAACCGAAGCCGAAAGAATCGCAGGGCCGCCCAGCGGCCCAGCACGCCGCCGGCGGTAGCCACCATGCTCGACAGTCCTCCGATCCGGATGCCGAAGACCGCGCAGGTGATTGCGTCGCCGCCGCGGCGCCAGGCCAAGCCGGCCGATCCCTGCGCGATGGTGATCTTCGGCGCCAGCGGTGATCTGACCAAGCGCCTGGTGGTGCCGGCACTCTACAATCTCTTGCGCACCAAGGTCCTGCCGGAGAAATTCGCGCTGATCGGCGTCGCGTTCTCAGAGCGGACCACGGAAAGCTGGCGCGAGCACCTTTACGGCATGCTGAAAAGCTTTGTCGGCAACGCCGCCGCCGAATTCGATGTCGACCACATTGACGAGGCTGTGTGGAAGCAGCTGGCGGAGAAAATGACATATGTGCAAGGCGACCTGACGAAGCCTGAGCTCTACGAGAAGCTTCGCGGCGTTCTTGACGAGGCCGAAAAGGTGCATGGCACGCGGGGCAACGCCATCTTTTATCTCGCGGTCGCGGATCGGCTATTCGGCACCGTGGTGGATCAACTCGGCAAGGCGAAGCTTACCGATCAAAATGAGGACCAGAACGGCAAGCCCCGGTTTTGGCGCCGCGTGGTCGTCGAGAAGCCGTTCGGCCACAGCTTTGATTCGGCTCGCGCACTGAATGCCAGCATCCTTCGCACGTTGCACGAGGACCAGATATTCCGGATCGACCACTTTCTGGGAAAGGACACGGTCCAAAGCATCGCGGCGTTCCGCTTCGCCAACGGGCTGTTCGAGCCGATCTGGAATCGCGAGCGGATCGATCACGTGCAGATTACCGCAGCGGAGACGGTGGGCGTGGAGCGGCGCGGCAAGTTCTACGAGGTGACGGGTGCGCTGCGCGACATGGTCCCGAATCATGTGTTCTCGCTGCTCTCCCTCGTAGCCATGGAACCGCCCGTGGGTTTCGACGATGCTGCGATCCGCACCAAGAAGGCCGAGGTCTTCGCCGCGATGCCCGCGATCAAGCCGGCACAGGCCGTGCGCGGCCAGTACGGGTCCGGCACGGTTCTGGGCAAAGACGTAAAGGCCTATCGCCAAGAGCCCGACGTGGCGCCAGATTCGAACGTCGAGACCTATGTTGCCTTGCAGATCGAGATCGACAACTGGCGCTGGGCCGGCGTGCCCTTTTACGTCCGGACCGGCAAGCACATGTCGAAACGGAATACGGAAATCGCGATCCGCTTCAAGCAGGCGCCCTACGCGGCGTTCCAGGATACGCCCGTCGATGCGCTGCGGCCCAATTGGCTGGTCCTGCGCATCGCCCCGGACGAGGGGATCTCCCTGCAGTTCGAAGTCAAGCGCCCTGGTCCGGTGGTGGATCTCGCCGCCGTGAAGATGGACTTCCGTTACGATGACTGGTTTCCCAAAGAGCCCAATGTCGGATACGAGACGCTCATCTATGACGTCATGATCGGCGACCCGACGTTGTTCATGCGCGCCGACATGGTAGAGCACGCTTGGCGCGTCGTGCAGCCGGTGCTCGACGCGTGGGCCAAGGATGACGCGGCGGATCTGCTGATCTATCCCGCGGGAGGCTCAGGACCGAGCGAAGCGGATGCGCTTCTGGCGCGTGATGGCCGGTGCTGGCGGCGTGTCGATGGCGATGACGACGGACCATCGTCATGAGCCACACGCGCCCATCGCCATTCAAATGCTCGGCGGTGATTTCTGACGTCGACGGCACGTTGGTGACGGATGACAAGAATCTGACATCCAGCGCCCAGGCAGCCGTGGCAAAATTGCGCGCAAGCGGAATCATTTTTACGATCATCAGCAGCAGACCACCCCTCGGCTTGCGCATGATTGTTGAGACCCTGGGAATAACGGCGCCAATCGGCTGCTTCAACGGTGGCGCGATAGCGGCGACCGATCTTTCGGTCATCACCGGGCATCTTCTGTCGCCCGCCGTCGCTCGGCTCGCGGTCGACATGCTCAATGCATACGAGGCGCAGGTCTGGATTTTCAGCGGACACGACTGGCTGGTGCGCGACTCCGACGCGCCCTATGTCGGGCTGGAGGAGCGCACGGTGGGATTTCCGCCGAAGATCGTCGATGATTTCGGACATGCTCTCGACGTGGCAGCCAAGATCGTCGGTGTCGGCGCGGATTTCGAGCGTCTCGCACGGTGTGAGCGCGATGTGCGCGGCGCGCTCGCCGATAACGCTTTCGTCGCCCGTTCGCAGCCTTACTATCTCGATATCACTCACCCGCTCGCCAACAAGGGCGTCGCATTGTCGGAGATCGCGAAGCTGTTGACGGTTCCGCTGGCGGAGATCGCCGTGGTCGGCGACGGCAGCAATGACGTCGCGATGTTTGAGCGCAGTGGCCGCAGCATCGCGATGGGCAACGCCAGTCCGGCGGTGCAGCGCGCAGCGGATTTCGTGACGGACAGCAATCGCGAAGAAGGCTTTGCCAACGCGATCGAGCGGTTCATCCTCGGTGGTGGTCGTGCGAACGCAGGGGTTGAGGTAGCGCCAGCAGGAGACCGCGCATGGTAGAGCCCGTTCGCCCTGCCGCGAAAATCTCGCTTGTTCTGGCCGACGTCGACGGCACCCTCGTCACCGCGGAGAAAGTGCTGACCCCACGCGCCGCGGCGGCCGTGAAGGCCCTGCAAGCCGCAGACATTGCCTTTGCGATCACCAGCGGCCGGCCGCCGCGCGGCATGGCAATGTTGATCGATCCGCTGGCGCTGAGCACCCCGATTGCCGGCTTCAATGGCGGCATCTTCGTCAAACCCGATATGACCGTCATGGCGGAGCACGTCCTTGCGGTCGATGTCGCAAGGCGTGCGCTCGATGTCATCCTCCACAACGGCATGGATGCGTGGGTCTATAGCGGCCAGGACTGGCTTGTTCGGAACGCTGACGCGCCGCATGTGGCGCGGGAGCAATGGACCGTCAAGTTTCCACCGACCGTCGTCGAGAACTTCGAAGGCGCGATTGGCAGCGCGGTCAAGATCGTCGGCGTGAGCGACGACCGCGACCTCGTCGCCCGCTGCGAAAAGGAGGCCCAGGACGCGCTCGGCGCAAACGCGTCGGCGGCGCGTTCGCAGCCCTACTATCTCGACGTCACGCATCCGGATGCCAACAAGGGGACCGTTGTCACGACACTGTCGAAGCTCCTGTCGGTTCCGGCCAACGAGATCGCCACGATCGGCGACATGCCAAACGACGTGCTGATGTTCCGCAAGGGCGGGCTGAGCATCGCGATGGGCAATGCCAGCCCGGACGTGCAGGCGCAGGCCGATCTGGTCACCGACTCCTATGATGACGAAGGCTTCGCCAAGGCGATGGAGCGATTCATCTTGCCACGCGCGGCCTCGGCCCTGCCGAGGGCGTCATGAAGCCAATCGTCGTCGCGCCGTCAATTCTTGCCGCCGATTTGCGGCGGCTTGGCGAGGAAGTCCGCGCCGTCGATCGGGCCGGCGCCGATTGGATCCACATCGACATCATGGACGGCAGGTTCGTGCCGAACATCTCTTTCGGTCCCGCGGTCGTCGATGCGGTGCATCGATCGACCGCGAAGCCGCTCAATGTTCACTTGATGATTGTCGAACCTGAGCGTTATCTTCGCGATTTTGCCGAAGCCGGCGCCGATCACCTGCTCGTTCAGTCCGAACCCTCATCGACAATCCATCTGCATCGCGTGCTGTCGCAGATACGTGAGCTCGGTAAGAAGGCCGGCGCGGTGCTCGACCCGGCCAGTCCCATCGCGTTTGTCGAGCAGGTGCTGCATCTTTGCGATGTGATCCTGGTGATGACGGTCAATCCCGGATTCGGCGGACAGAAATTTCTGCCGGAAATGTTGCCCAAAATCCGCGAGCTGCGCCGGCTTTGCGAGTCGAAAGGGTTCGACCCGTGGATCGAGGTCGACGGCGGACATAACTGTGAACATGCCGCACTGGCCATCGAAGCCGGCGCCAACGCGATTGTCGCCGGATCAGCAATATTCGGTTCGCGCGACTACGCGGCCGCCATCGCGGGAATTCGGAACGGCGCATGGCACACGCGGGCTGTCGCGCAATGATGGACGATGCACTGACTGAAAACCGAGCATTCGAGAATGCGGAGACGCTCGCACGCAGTGTCGCGCAATGGCTCTGCGGTCTCGCGCAGGCGAGCAATGAGACCTTCGCGGTTTGCCTGTCGGGCGGGTCGACGCCCCGGCGGCTCTATGAACATCTGGCCGATCGGGTGCTGGCATCGCAATTTCCATGGCGCCGGGTGCATTGGTTCTGGGGTGACGAACGGTTCGTGCCGCATGGTCATCCCGACAGCAATTATCGGATGGCGCGCGATGCATTGCTTTCGCGGGTCCCGGTTCCCGATGACAACATCCATGCGATCCCGACGGAGGGCTTGTCGCCGGAGCAAGCCGCCGCCGCTTACGAGACGACGCTGAAGCGTTTCTACGGCGCCGAGATGCTTGCAGCCTGACCGGCCGCTCTTCGACGTCACGCTGCTTGGAATCGGAGAGGACGGGCACACCGCATCATTGTTCCCCGGCCAGCCGGCGCTGCAAGAAATGCGACGATGGGCGGTTGCGGTCATTGGCGCAAAATCCGAACCACGGATCACACTGACCTACCCCACGCTCGACAGCAGCCGCGATGTCGCATTCTTGGCGACCGGCGAAGGAAAGCGGGAGGCCGTCGCACGCGCGCGGGGCGGCGATCGGACGATTCCCGCGAGCTTGGTTCGCCCGGTCGGACGCATCCATTGGTTTACGGATCGCGCCGCAGCGCCAGCAGCGAATTGATGTCCACGGAAACCCGGCCGACGGGAGGTGCTGCATCGCCTGCGCCCGCGGTGATCATTATCATGGGCGTTTCGGGAGGCGGAAAATCGACCATCGGCGCACTCTTGGCTTCGCGTCTGCGATGGGAATTCGAGGACGCTGATTGGTTCCACCCGGTCTCAAACGTCGACAAGATGCACAGCGGCGTTCCGCTCACCGACGAGGACCGTTGGCCCTGGCTACAAGCCATTGCCGCCTGGATCGACAAGACGCGTCGTTCGGGCGGACACGGCGTCATCGCGTGCTCTGCGTTGAAGCGCCGCTACCGCGATGTCCTGATAGGGGATCGTACCGACGTTCGTCTGGTCTATCTCAAGGGCGACGAGACCCTGATCGCGCGCCGTATGGCCACCCGCCATGAGCATTTCATGCCGCGAAGCCTGCTGCATAGCCAGTTCGAAGCGCTCGAGGAGCCAGGACCGGATGAGAATCCCATCGTCGTCTCGATCGATCCGCAACCGCGCGAAATTGTGGAGGCGATTGTTGCCCGGCTTGGCGGAGCCGCGGCCGTGTTCCCGCAATAGGCCGCGCGGTCTGCCGTCGACGCATTCTGACCCAATCTGAAGACGCGATCCTTTGCATGCGCGACATCGCATGGCTAAGTTGGCCCCATGATGGCAGGCGCGATGGAAATGCCCGACGAGCGTATGGAACGGCGGCTGAGCGCCATTCTCGCGGCTGACATCGCCGGCTATAGCGCGCTGATGGGCGCCGACGAGGCGCGCACGGTGCGCGATCTCAAGGGGCATCAGTCAGTCGTGTTGCCGATGGTGGGTGAGTTCGCCGGGCGCATCATCGACACCGCCGGCGACGGCATTCTCGCCGAATTCCCCAGCGTGGTGAACGCGGTGAAATGCGCGGTCGCCATCCAATCCAAGATGGCAGAGCGCAATGCCGCAATTGAGCCGGCGCGCCGCATGCAGTTCCGCATCGGCATCAATATCGGTGACGTGGTCTACGACGAAAGCCGCATCTATGGCGACGGCATCAACGTGGCTGCCCGGCTGGAGGGTATCGCAGAGGCTGGCGGCATCTGCATCTCAAGCAAAGTTTACGAAGAGATCAGCGGACGGATTGAGCTTGCCTGGCAGGATATCGGCGAGCAGCACCTCAAGAATATCGCGCGGCCCGTGCGCGCCTATCAGATGCGACTGGACGGCGTCCCGCCGATGGCGGCTCCTCCGCCGGCGCTGCCCGAGAAACCGTCCATCGCGGTCCTGCCATTCCAGAACATGAGCGGCGATTCGGAGCAGGAGTATTTCGCCGATGGCATGACCGAAGACCTGATCACCGACCTCTCGAAGGTCTCGGGCCTGTTCGTCATCGCGCGCAACTCGTCCTTCGCCTACAAGGGCAGGTCGGTGAAAGTGCAGGAGATCGGGCGCGACCTCGGCGTGCGCTTTGTGCTCGAGGGCGGCATCCGCAAGGCCGGCAATCGCGTGCGCATCACGGCGCAGCTCATAGACGCCGGCAGCGGCGGGCATCTCTGGGCGGAGCGGTTCGACCGCGACCTCACGGACATCTTCTCGACGCAGGACGAGGTAGTGGAGAAGATCGTCGCTGCGCTGGCGGTCACGCTGACGCAGGGCGAGGAGCAGCGATTGCGCCGGCGCGGTACCAGCAGCGTGGAGGCCTACGAATCCTGGCTGCGCGCCCGCGAATTGCTCACACGCGGCTTGCGGGAGTCGGTCGTGCAAGCCCGGGCGATGTACCGCCGGGCGATCGAGATCGATGTGAATTTCGCAGCGCCGCATGCGGGGTTGGCGCTTGCGGCGATTGTGGACTACGTCAGCGGCTGGGCGCTCGATCCGGCGCAGGCACTGGACGAAGCGGAGAGATGGGCGCGCCGCGCCGTCGAATTGGGCGATCAGGAACCGGTGAGCCATTTGGCGCTCGGCAACGTGCTGCTGTGGCGGCGCGATCACGAGGGCGCTCTTGCGGAGTTTCGCCGCGTGATCGCGCTTGATCCCAATTATGCTCAGGGGCATTCCGCCACGGGACTGGCGCTGATGTATGCCGGCCGGGCGGCCGAGGCGCTGGAGCCGATTGCGATGGCGATGCGGCTCGACCCCCACTATTCATCCATCGTGCTGCACTTCCTGGCGCAGGCGAATTTCAGCCTGGGAGAATACGAGACCGCCGCCCGGCAGCTCCTCGAGCGCATCGCACGCAACCCCGGCACCGACGCCAGTCGCATGCTGCTGGCATCCTGCTACGGCCATCTCGGGCGCGCGGAAGAGGCGCGGGCGGCATGGGCGGAGCTTCTCAAGGTGAATCCGGACTTCTCGCTGATGCAGCGCGCGCGTGTGCTGCCGTACAAGGATGCCGTGGATTTTCAGCGCATCGTCGAAGGCCTGGCGAAGGCCGGGCTGCCGTAGGCGCGCCTTGGGGGCACTCAGCTTCCCCGGTCCCGGACCTGTTTCGGCGCGCTGCCGAAGATAGAATCGTTAAGCAGAAGCGCCGGATTTAGGCTTTCTCTGTCCCTGCAGCGTCGCCTCCCATCTTCAGTCGCACGAGCGGTCCAACTTTGCCGCATTTGCCCGGTTGATTGACTGAAGCTTTGGGAGGCGGCGTGCCGGGAAGGAACCCGCCCGCCGTCGATGGCACGACGGGGGGCGCTTGGCTCGGGTCGGTATGGGCTCGATCGCCGCAGGACTGGCGGCGTTCGCGACTGGCTTCATCTCTTATATGTCGTTGCCGCTCGACGCTGGTCCGGCGAGTGCCGGATTGCCTGCAGGCGATTCGGCATTCCCGTTCAACGCGGCGCACAGTCAGACAGAGCCGCCGTCGGGGCACTTGTCATTCTCTGAGCGTTTCTCGTTCGACCCATCCCGTGTGCCCGGCCGCTCCTTGCAGCTTTCGCAGACCGCGGCGTCCTTCGATGATCGTTTCGGCGGCCAAGGCTTGGCCCCGACCGTCACGATTCAATCCGCCGCTCAATCCGCCGTGGCTCCGGTAGGCGCAACCGCCCCGCGCGTTGCCGCGGCAGCGGCTGCGCGCTCTGTCAGGAAACAAACACCGGAGACCAGGTTCCAGCTGGCCAGCGTGTCCGATACTGCACTTCCCCTCGCCTATGCACCGACCGACGCGGTGAAGGATTCAGCGGTGACGGGTTCAGGCTTGAAAGGCCTTAGGCCGAAGGATTCGAACCCACTCGCCGATGTTGACACCCGCCATACCGCGATCTACGACATCACCTCCCATACGGTGCATCTGCCAAACGGGCGGCGGCTGGAAGCGCATTCGGGCCTCGGCAGCCACATGGACGATCCAGGCTACGCGCACGCAAGGATGACCGGGCCTACGCCCCCCAACGTGTATGAACTGACGTTGCGCGAGTCGCTGTTCCATGGCGTTCGCGCCATTCGCCTCGTCCCGACCGATGACACCAAGATGCACGGCCGCAGCGGGATACTAGCCCATTCGTACTTGCTGGGTCCCAGCGGCCAATCGAACGGGTGCGTGTCATTTAGCGACTACCCGGCATTCCTCGACTCGTATTTGCGGGGCGAAGTCAAACGTCTCGTGGTGGTCGAGCGGCTCGCCGGCGATGCCCCGAAGAGCGCGTCGGATTGGTTCTCCAACACGCTCAAGGATATTTTCCGGCGATCCTGAGCAGCGCTGTCAAGCAGCGCGGCCATCAAGATAGCCAACTCCCTCGGCTGGGCTGCCAACAACGCGACGAAAATGTCGGCTAATGCGCTTGGCGCCGGTGTACGCTCGCGTCATGCCTACGATCCGGTTGCGAAGGAAAATGCCAACCTGCGTTCGCGGAACGAGGAACGAAGCGAGCAGCGTTAGTGTCTTCTGTCGCCGGGCCACAAGCTCGCCGTGCTGCGCTTGATATCGCCGGAAGGCTGCCTCGTGATCCATCGGAGCTTCCCCCAGCGCCGTCGCGAGCGCGTAGGCTCCGGCAATGGCGAGCGTGGACCCGTCGCCGAACAACGACACGCATGATGCTGCATCGCCCACGAGGGCTGTGCGGCCGCTGGCCCAGCGCGTCAATTCCACCCGACTGACGGAATCAAAGTACAGCTCGTCGCGAGACGCGCGAACCGCCGCAAGGAGCTCCGGCACCTTCCACGCGACATCGGCAAAGGTCGTCTCGAGAATGTGTTTGTGCTGCTCGCCATCGAAATGGTCAAAGCCGCAAATCTGCGGATACCAGAAAATGAAAAAAGCAAGGGGAGTCTCCCGCGACGGGTGCAAGGCAACGCATTTGCCGGGCGCGTTCAGCATGATCATTTCGCGTCCCGAATGGCAAGCTCGCGGCAAGGGCAACGTTGCAACATAGAGCCCGGCGTGACGCACGAAGCTCTCTTCAGGACCGAATGCCAGGCGCCGCACGGTCGAATGCAGCCCGTCGGCACCGATCACCAGGTCGAAGCGGCGCGGAGGAGAACGCTCAAACGTCACGTGAATTCCTTGTCCATCCTGAGCAAGAGACCTGATGGAATCCGCAAAAATGAATTCGGCATGATCACGGCTTGACTCGTAGAGGATTGTAGAAAGATCGCCGCGCGGCAACTCAATGTCCCGTGGCGCGATCGATTCCTTCAGGACGTCCAGGTCGATCCGCGTAGAGCGGCGTCCCGCACGGTCAAGCACGGTTATTCCTGCGATCCGTATGCCGGCCTCGCGCAGCCGCGGCCCGATGCCCATTCGCTCGGCGATCTGCGCCGCAGGTCCACGAACGTCAACGGGAGCGCCGCTGGAACGAATAGCGGCGCCGCGCTCGACCACGGTTGCGCAATGGCCGTAGTGCCCCAACCAGTACGCAAGCGAGCAGCCCGCAATCCCCGCTCCCGAGATCAACACGTTCAATCGCTGCATAGGGAAGCTCCCGCAGTAAGTCGTTTCGCAGCGTGTCACTAGCCGCATCTGCAACTGATCCGCAGTGACAGGGAGCACAGTTTTGCGGAATTGGCGGCTTCTTCGCACCAGCGACGGCAGCATCCGCACCGGCAATTTGAAGCGGACCGGCAACGACTGTCTCGGCAGCGATTGACGCACCTGGGGCCGAGGCAAAAAGCGTTGGCTTGCGCCGTCTCTTGGGGTGATCCAGCTCCCAGACAGTCAGGGCGCGATGTAGTAGTCTTTCGGCCGAAAGGAGCGAACCTATGAGACGGCGCGAGCTTATCACCCTTCTCGGTGGCCTGGTGGCCTGGCCGTTACCGCTGCGCGGGCAACCGTCCGCGAGAGTCTCGCGAATCGGGTTTCTGATGTTTGACCCCGCCTCTAGTTACGCCGGCCGGGCCGAGGCGCTGCGCGCCGGCTTGCGCCAGCTCGGCGATGTAGAAGACAAGAACATTGTCATCGACCTCCGGTGGGCAAAAACGGTCAACCAGCTGCCTGAGCTGGCGGCCGAGCTGGTCCGCATGAATGTCAACGTCATTTTCGCGATGTCTTCGACCGAGGTGGAGCCCGCCCGACAGGCGACCAAGACGATCCCCATTGTCTTCGCCATCAATGCCGACCCCGTCGGCCTTGGGCACGTGGCGAGCCTGGCGCGACCCGGCGGCAACATCACGGGCTTGACAGTCATTCAGACCGATCTCGTCGGCAAGCAGCTGGAGATATTGAAGGAGGCTGTGCCGCAGGCGACGCGGATCGGCGTGCTCTTTAGTCCCACGGCGCCCTCGCACCGTCCGGCCGTGCAGGCGGTGGAGACTGCCGGCGAAAGGCTCGGGGTTCATCTCCTCATGGTGCCCGCGTGGACAGTCGAGGACTTTGAGGGGGCGTTCTCAACAATGTCGCGAGAACATGTCGGCGGTTTTCTCGCCGTGTCGGCGCCGCTCCTCGGTTCGAACCGCGCGCGCCTCGCAGACCTCGCACTGAAGCACCGGCTGCCGGGGATGTTCGGGAACAAGGAGAATGTGGAAGCCGGCGGTCTCATCAGTTACGGCGCGGACTTCAACGACATGGTTCGGCGCGCCGCTACCTATATCGACAAAATTCTCAAGGGCGCCAAACCAGCCGACCTGCCCGTGGAGCAGGCGTCCAAATACGAGCTGGTCATCAACCTCAAGACCGCCAAAGCGATCGGCCTCATCCTTTCCGAGGCGTTCCTGCTTCGCGCCGACAAGGTGATCGAGTAACGCGTCCACCGAATCGTCTCAGATTCACCTTGGATCAACCTTGCCTATTATTAACCCGCAATCTTAGGAACTTACGAAAACTTTCGGCGTCTCCTTAACCGGAAAGCTGGAGAGACCCGATGCTCACCCCCGCTCGCTTCCGCCGCCAAGGTCAGACGTCCCTCTGCCTGCCCGCGCGGCTAAGCCCTGCCGACGGAAAGGTACCGCAGGACGAATCCATTCTCTCGCTTGTAAAAAGCCTGGAGACTGTGCCGATCGATATGCGAGCCTTCGGCAAGGCACTCGGCGAGATCATCACCAAGTCTGTGAGCGCTTCCCGCAAGCGGCAGAAATCCAGAAAGTAGTGACGCCCGCTCAGTCCGCCTCGCCCGGGGTGCGCACATCCGCAGAGGTTTGAGCCGGCGCGCGGGCGCGTCGCGGCCATGCAGCGGGGTTTGTCGTCGCCGACTACGGGAGTCAAATATGATCAAAGCACCAGGCAGGTGTCGGGGTCGATCAGGTGCATATGGTTGAGATTGGCGCAAAGCCGCATCGCTTCTCCCGGCAACGGCACGCTTGACGGCTCGACCCTGGCGCAGACCTCGGCACCCGCGACGCCGAAGTACACCATTGTCTCCATGCCCATCGGCTCGATCACGTCGAGGGCAACCGAGAATTCGCAACGCTGGTCGATAGGGCCGCCGCGTGGCTCAGTGATGTGCTCAGGCCGCAGGCCCAGCGTGAGCGGCCTGTCGGCTCCTTTGTCGACTTGGCCGCGGTAGCGGTCAGCGCGGTTGGCCGGAATCGGCAGCGCCAGCCGGTCCGACAGCCGCACCATCAGGCCGGCGCCGTTGACCTCCAGCCGGCAGGGAATGAAGTTCATCGCCGGCGAGCCGATGAAGCCCGCGACAAACTGCGTGCGCGGCCGATGATAAAGATCGTGTGGCGTGCCGACCTGCTCGATGGCGCCGCCATTCATCACCACGACCCGGTCGGCGAGGGTCATCGCCTCGATCTGGTCATGCGTGACATAAATGGTCGTGGTCTTGACCTTCTGATGCACGCGCTTGATCTCGATGCGCATCTGCACGCGCAGCTTGGCGTCAAGATTGGACAGCGGCTCGTCGAACAGAAAGACCTTGGGATTGCGCACGATCGCCCGCCCCATGGCGACACGCTGACGCTGCCCGCCGGACAATTGCCGCGGCTTCCTGTCGAGCAGGGCGAACAGATCCAGAATGTGCGCTGCCTCGTTGACGCGGCGCTTGATCTCCTCCTTCGGATAGCGCTTGAGGCGAAGCCCGAATGACATGTTTTCAAATACCGACATGTGCGGGTAGAGCGCGTAGTTCTGGAACACCATCGCCATGTCGCGATCCTTTGGCGGCACGTCGTTGACGATCTCGCCGTCCACCCGGATCTCGCCTTCGGAAATCTCCTCGAGGCCAGCGATCATGCGCAAGGTGGTGGACTTGCCGCAGCCCGAAGGCCCGACCAGCACCACGAACTCCTTATCGGCGATATCAAGGCTGATGCCGCGCACCGCTTTGGTGTCATCAAAGTCCTTCACGACATTGCGGAGCGAGACCTGCGCCATGATCATCCTTTGGATCAGCCTTTGGTCGCCCCGGCGGTCAGGCCGGCGATGTAATAGTCCATCAGGAAGGCATAGATGATGAGCGGCGGGGCAGCGCCGAGCAGCGCGCCGGTCATGATCTGCCCCCAGTTGAATACGTCGCCCTTGATCAGCGTGGTGATGATGCCGACCGGCAGCACCAGCTGGTCGGCCGAGGTGGTGAAGGCGAGCGGGTAGAGAAACTGGGCCCAGGATACGGTGAACGCGAAGATGGTCGCCGCGATCAGGCCGGGTAGCGCCACCGGGATGAACACCTTGAGTAGGATCTGGCGGTAATTGGCGCCGTCCATCAACGCTGCTTCGTCCAGCTCCTTGGGGATGGAGGCGAAGTACCCGATCATGATCCAGGTGCAAAACGGCACGGTCAGCGTCGGATAGATGAGGAGCAGCACCCACCAGCGATTGATCAGCTGGATGCCGGTCCACTCATTGAACATCGCGAACAACTTGAACAACGGAATGAACAGCAGCGTCTCGGGGATGAGATAGGTGAGGAAGATGCCGGTCGCGAGCGCGGCCGAGCCCCAGAACTTCATGCGCGCAAGCGCAAACGCGGCCGGCACGGATATCAGCATGGTGATCGTCACCACGAGCACCGAGACGATCGCCGAATTTCGGAAGAATATCAGGTATTGCGACGACCCGATGAGCTCGATGTAGTTGCCAAGCGTCGGGTGCTGCACCCACCACGGATTGGTGGCCGCCGAAATCTCCGCGCTGGTCTTGAGCGAGGTGATCAGCATGTAGATCGGCGGGGTGAGGAAGAAGATCGCAAAGACGACAAGGAAAAAATACGACCAGCGCAGCGCCCACCGCCTGTCCCGGCTGATGCTGCCGTAACGCGGTCGTGTCGCTGCGGCGGCGAGAGTGGGGGCGGCAACGGTCATGCCTCGTTGCCCCGCCGGTTGATGTCGCGCAGGATGAAGACGGCGGCGACGGTCAGGATCGGCACCATGAACAACGAAACCGCGGCGCCGAGCGGAATATCGTTGCCCTGGATGCCGAGCCAGAACGCCCAGGTCGCGAATACGTGCGTGCGGTCGATCGGGCCGCCGGCGGTGAGGATGCGCACGATGTCGAAGTTGGCGAAGGTCACGATCAGCGAGAACAGCGCGGTGATGGCGATGATGTTGCGCATCATCGGTAACGTGACGTAACGCATCCGCTGCCACCAGCTCGCGCCGTCGATCGCGGCCGCCTCGTAGAGCTGCTCGGGCACCGATTTCAGCGCGGCGAGATACATGATCATGAAGAACGGCGCGCCGATCCAGATGTTGACCAGGATCACGGAGAACCGCGCCCAGTTGGCATCGCCCGTCCACGGCACCGGATCGATCCCGACCAGCGCCAGAAGCCAGTTGAACGCGCTGTAGGACGGATCAAACAGCCAAAGCCAGGCCAGGCAGCTCATGGCCGGCGGGATCACCCATGGCACCAGCAGCATGCCGCGCCACTTGCGCTGCCCCTTGCTCGGAATGTTGTGGACGAAATGGGCGACGATGAAGCCGATCAAAGCTTTGAATATCACCGCGGTGATGGCGAAGATGCAGGACTGCTTCACCACCATCCAGAAGGTCTCGCGCCGGAACAGGAAAGTGAAGTTGCCGAACCCGACGAAGCGTTCCATCGACTTGTTGAGTGTCGCGAGATAGATCGAATAGAGGGCGGGATAGACGACCAGCAGCGCGATCATGAGAATGAGCGGCAGTGCCATCAGAAATGCAATCGTCGAACGTCGCCGCAACACCCTGCGCACGCCGCCGCGCCGGCGCGCTATTGCCGCCGATGGCGCTTGCAATGCCGCGTCGACCATCGGGTTGCCCTCGGAATGGATCGCGCGCGTCTGCCGCTTCCGGCAGCAGCGCCTCTTTACCTCTCCCCGCAGGGGAGAGGTCGGAATGGGCGCGCGCTGCGCGCGCATTCCGGGTGAGGGGGGCCGAAGTCCGCGCCGAGGAGGTGTCCCCCTCACCCGGATCGCGCACGCGCGATCCGACCTCTCCCCTGCGGGGAGAGGTGACGCGAGCTTCCACCGACCGCGAATGGTTCAACTTTCATCGGAACATGCTCAGCCAAATAGCCTAGCTGCGCATGAAGCCTTCGATCTCACTTTCCGCCCAGGTCAGCGTCTTCTCCAGCGGCTCGCCCTGCATGAAGCGTACGGCCATCTTTGTCTGGATCGCCTGGGTGTAGATCTGATGCGCGATCTTCGGCGGGGCGGGAGCGCCGGCGACTGAAAGGATCTGGTGGTGGTACGGGTTCGGGTAGTGGTAGAGCGTGCCCTTCGGCGGCCCTTCCTCGGCCCACACTTTGAGCGTGTTCAGGTGCTCGAACGCCGGCAGGTCGTAGCCAGCGCTCGCAATCACCATCTTCTCGATTGCGGCGGGCTGCGAAAGGTGGCTGATGAGGCTCTTCGCCGCCGGCTTGTTCTTGCTGAAACTCCAGACGCCCCAGAAATACGGTAGGAACGGCGCATAACGCCCCTTCGGACCGGCCGGCATGCCATGCGTCCAGCACTGCTCCGCGATCTGCGGGGCATCGCGCTTGGCCACCGCCCAGGCGCTCGGCGGGTTCATGATCAGCGAGCCCTTGCCGGAGATGAGATATTTGTTGTTGGAGGCGTTGTCCCAGGCCGGAGCGTCCGGCGGCAGGAACTGCGCGAGCTTCTTGTAGTACTCCAGCGCTTGCCGCACCGGATCGGACTTGACTCTGAGATCGCCACCGGCGTCCACCAGCTCGGCGCCGAACGACTGGAAGATCGCGCCCGCGGTGTCGACATTGTCCTCGGTTTGGCCGAGCCCGATGCCGAACGGATTGCCGCCCTTGTGACAGGCCTCCGCGGCCTTGAGCATGGTGTCGAGCGTCCAGGCATCCGCCTTCGGTGGCGCGCCTGCCGGATACATCGCGACCACGTCGATGCCGGCGTGCTTCTTCATCAGGTCGATGCGCGAGCACGGGCCCTTGATCTGGCTGCCGACGCAGGCCGGAACCGCAACCCAGTGGCCGGCGGCATGGGCAAGGTATTCGACCGTAGCGATCGACCTTGCCGTTGGTCTTTACGATTTCGGCCATGACGTCGTCGACCGGCTCGAGGTCCTTCGCGTGCGCCTGCGGCTCCCAGGTCGGGAAGGCCAACATGTCGTGCCCGGCGCGGGCTTGCGCCTCGGCGGCGATGGTCAGGAGGTTCTTGTTGCCTTGCGAGGTAATGTAGTCGATCGAAACATCGACCTTGTTTTTCTCGCTCCATTCCTCACAGAGCGCTTTCGAGGCGTTGTTGCCACCCGGAACCCAATGATCCCAAAAACCAACCGAGAGCTTGCCGGCGGCGTGAGCGCCGCGAACATACGGAGCCGCGACCAGAGCGGTCGCCGTCAGTGCTGTCTTTTCGAGCAGAGAGCGGCGCGTCATGCGTGAGCGCAACATTGCAACCTCCCACGTTCCATTCCCTTGAGAGCCATTCGGCTGCCTTGTTGATTGCCATAACAATAGCGCATTAGTCGCTGTGGGCCTAGTGCGGTCATCCGTCACGGTCCTGCTGGCCGCAGCTCTGAGCGAAGCAACTGATCAACTTTATGGGCAAGCGCCTCCAGCGAGAATGGTTTCATGATGAGCTCGACGCCCGGGTCCAGCACGCCATTGTGAACCACCGCATTTCGCGTATAGCCCGTGGTAAACAAGACTTTGAGCTGAGGACGCCGTTGCAAAGCTTCCTGTGCAAGACGGCGTCCGTCCAGGTCGGGCATCACGATGTCGGTAAACAGCAGGCTCACGTCCGGATCGGCATCAAGCATTTGCACCGCCTCGGCGCCACCATTCGCAGCAAGGGTACGGTAGCCGAGCTCCGACAGCATCCCTATCGTCACGTTGAGCACATCGACACTGTCCTCGACGACCAGGACAAGCTCATTGTGCCGGGCTCTCGGCAAGGTCACCTCCGGCCGCGATTGCGCAGGCAAACCCGGCCCAAAGAACCGCGGCAGGTAGAGCTTCACCGTCACACCCTGGCCGGCCTCGCTGTAGAGTTTTACGTGCCCCCCTGATTGCTTGATGAAGCCGTGGACCTGGCTCAGGCCCAATCCGCTGCCGTCGCCGGCCGTCTTGGTCGTAAAGAACGGCTCGAAGGCGCGTTCCGCCACGTCAGTCGGCATGCCGGAACCGGTGTCGGTCACCGCGATCAAGACATATTGCCCGGCAGCGACTTCGGCGTGCAGCGCCACGTAGGCGTCATCCAGGTGAGCGTTCGCGGTTTCGATCGTCAACTTGCCGCCATCCGCCATGGCGTCTCGCGCATTGACGACGAGATTAAGCACGGCGTTTTCCAATGCATGCGCATCGACATGCGTGCGCCACAGTCCACCGGCCAATACGGTTTCGATAGCGATGCTTTCTGGAATGGTACGCCGCAGCAAGTCGGACATACCAGCCAGCAACTTGTTGACATCAACCGGCTCCGGGCTCAGCGCCTGCCGGCGACCAAAGGCAAGCAGCCGGCGGGTCAGCTCTGCCGCGCGTTCCGCCCCCGCTTTCGCGCTGTTGATGAATTCCTGCGGGTTCTCGCCGCGGCCGAGGCGTCGTTCCAACAAGCGCAGGCTCCCGAGCACCACGGCCAGCATGTTGTTGAAGTCGTGTGCGATGCCGCCTGTGAGTTGGCCGATCGCCTCGATCTTCTGCATTTGACGCAGCTGCTCCTCGCTTCGCTGTCGCTGCTGCATCTCTTCGGCCAGCGCGGCGGTGCGCGCCGCCACCTGGCTTTCCAGCGTGGCGTTGAGCTCGCGCGTCGCAGCATCGCGAGACTGCAGCTGTAAGGATGCTTGTATCAGCGCTTCCGCGATAGTCCCGGTCTCGCGGAGGATGAAAGGCTGCCGAACGATCGGCTCGCCGCGCGCGAGGGTCTGTGCCTGCTGGTCAATGATCGCGACCCCGCGGTTGATCTGTCTTCCGACCAGCCAGGCCATGATGAGCGCCACAGCAAGCAGAAACAAGCCGGCGATGAGGAGATCACGAAGGTGTTGCCGCAACGGGGCTTCGAGCTCGGCGCGAGGCCGCCCGATTGCGACGGCCCAGCCGGACTTTGGCGCGCGCGCCACCGTGGAAATAAGGGGGATCCCTTCGAGGCTGGTGGTGGGAAGCGTGCCCCCGCCATTAATCTGGAGCCGCGCGACCAGCTCCGGGATCAGCGGACGTCCGGCGAAAGTCTCGCTGTTAGGCATTCGCACAAGGTGTATGCCTTTGCGATCGACGATCGACACGACCCAATTTGTCGGCACGCCAGGCGCGGCCAAAATATCAGCGAAGTCCTTCGCATACAGTCCGGTGCTCAGCGTCCATTTGATCGTGTCATCACGGATGACCGGAACGACAACGATGCTCACCAGCTGATGACTCGCCGCGCCGACGGTGACGTCCGTGATATAGGGCCGGCGCTCCGTGAACACGGGCTGCCAACGGCTCGTATCGGTGCGAGGCAGGGAAGCGCCTCCGGCCAGCGCGGTGTTGATCACCTGCTGGCCCTGGGGGTCGACCAGCACGTATGAGTTTCCCGTTCGAGCGCTGACCCGGCGGAGCATACCCTCGAATGTCCGCAGGTCGCCGCTATCGAGCAGGGTTGATGAGGCCAGGACAAGGAGCGCGTTCTCGGCTAATGTGAACTTGGCGTCGACGAGATTTGCCGTGCCAAATGCGTCCGCTTCGAGCTCGCTCTGCGCGCGTCCTCGCTCGCTTTCCGCATAACGCTGCGTCAAAAAAACGTTAAAGCCAATTGCCGGCAAGGTTATTATGGCGGCGATCGCGAAAAGAGCAGCGCGGATCGACCACTTGCGGCTGGTCCGGAGCTTATCTACCATCGCAGATACCCAACCCAGGGCTATTTTGTAGACCACATGCGGCAGTTTCTTGGGAGCGCGGAAGTATACGGTATAGTGAAGCGCAGTTGCTCTCCAAGCCCTTTGAGCAGCAGGAGTTTCTAGCAGCCCTGGAGCGGCTTAGGTTCGAAAGGGCTGACGTCCTCCGCACAATCCAGGCGCCGCTGGGGCAAGCGCCAGAGCCTGCGCTCAATTTCCCTGCTCCGTCGCATCACAATATCAGAGGCCGGCAACGGTGATGAGTTTCGGAGAATTGCGCATTCTGATCATCGAGGACGAGTCAATGATCACGATGCTGCTTGAGGACACGCTTGCCGACATGGGGTGCCAGGTCGTCGCCGTTGCCTCACAGCTGGATGAGGCAATGGAGAAAGCGGCATCTCTCGATTTCGATGTCGCCATACTCGACGTGAACCTGAACGGTTCCCAATCGTATCCTGTCGCCGAGGCCCTGGTGAAACGAAGCATTCCATTCGTGTTCACAACCGGCTACGGAGCCGCCGGCGTTCCAGAGAAATTTCGGCAAGTTCCACTTTTACCCAAGCCCTTCCAACCAGGCGACTTGGAGAATGCCGTCGCCGCGGCGTTCGCGCTCGCATCGGCAAGCCGTACCGATGCCGGTCTCATGGTAAAATCCACGCGCGTGGCCGGTGACACGTCCGACGAGGGAGCTTCCTGACGGCAAATAGCGCCGCTATTGAAATTCGGCGCCGATCTGCGATCCGCGCCGCCATACGACCCGAGCGCGCCGACCCGAAGCCGTTCGCGACATCAATAAGGTGAACGTGCTCGGTATCGTTTCGCCGGCGCCGACGGATATTCGAGCTCCGCTGTCGGATAAATCGATGACACAGCAGGGCCGCACCGCGAATCGCCCATCCAGGCGTATCCATGCGTTGGCGCTGAACTTCCGGCGTGGGGTTCGGCGCTGCTCCTTGGCTTTTCGCGCCGAAGGGAATTTCGCGAACGGGGCATTCTTCATCAGCCGGAAGCTTGCAGTCATTTTTTTGACTCGCCCTCGAAGGCGTCAGTCCTCAGCGCAAGTGAAATGCGGAGCGTGAGTCAGACTTATCAAACTGGAATGATTTCTTTATTAAGCGAAAGGGTAAACTTCCAGGATGCGCGGATGCGGAACTGCGCGCCTTTGTAGCCCGCATGAGCGTAGCGATATGCGGGGGGGACCCGGATATCGCGCGCATAGCGGGTCGAAGACGCGCGTGAACGCGCTTATGTTGCGCTCATCCGGGCTACGGCGGCGTCGATTGCACCGGGGACGCGCTTTGGTTCTTGGAATCTTCCAGCCGTGGACCGGCGGCGGCACGCTCTCCTATCAGGGGGACACTATTGCGCGGGCGCGCCGATCGCGACCGGCCGCACGGGCGAGCCGGAATTTCCCTGCGCGCGCAGCGGCAGAATCATGGTGCACGACAGCCACACCTTGTCGTTGGCGAGCCCTCCGAGATTGGCGTTCTGGATCTGATAGATGCCGGACTGAGTGAGATTGGTGTGGTGGATCGCAAACGGCAGCCCCTCCGGCGCGCCGGCGGGCGGCGCGGCTTTGCCCTGCAGGAAGCCGTCGGCGACGGGATCGGTGAAAGGATTGTCGAGCGCAAGCAGCACGACCTGCTTGTCTGCGATGTATCGGGCTGCGTCGTAGGCGAGACCGGGCCCCTTGGTGTAGTAGAATTTCTCCGTGTCCGGATCTTTCCAGTTATCGCCCCAGCCGGTGTAGATATAGAGCACGTCGCCCGGCATGAGACCGCGCTTCTCCAGCCCCTGTGCGTTGAGCATGGCTTCAATATCAGCCGTGGTGACGACCTGGCCCGGCTGCATCGCGCTGCCACGGCCGAGGCGGCTCTTGGCATCGAGCAGCACCGCCGACGTGATGATAGGCGGCACCTTCTCGATGCCGAGCTTCTGCAGCGGGGAATCGGGAGTGGGCTTCACGTCGGCTTGCTTGTAGCCGCCGTAATACTGCGCCGTGTCGGCCGGGAACTCGCCCTTGCCGTCCCACGCCTGGGGCAGCACGGCGAAATGGCCGATGGCATCCATCTGCGTGCCCTGCGCGCCGGGCTCACCGCTTACGGTCTCCTCGCCGTTGAAGGCGTGACGCGTGCCGGCGATGCCGACCGTCGGCCGGTATTTGTCCCGCAGTGGTGCGCCGAAAGGCGACTGCGGCATGGTGTTCGAGCGCAGGTATGAGATCTCGTAGGACTTCGCTCTGGGATCGGCGAGATAGGTTGCGCAGCGCTGCCAAGTCGCCGGTCCGAGCGTATTGGCCATCCCGATCTCGTCACCTGGCGGCCAAGGCGAGCGCGAGCTCTGGGCCGCGGCCGTCGTGATTACTGCGGCCGTCGCCGCGAGCGCACCGGTCAGTCGCAGAATGTTCATGGATCGTATCCTCGATTGCAGTGCTGGCGCCTAAGCGCCCGCATCAGTTGCCGCTGTTCATCAACGTAACGAGCTTGTCATAAGTGGCCTGCGCATTTGCAACCTGCGCGCTGAGCTGCGCGAGATAACGTTCCGTCACAGGCTGGAGCTCGGTTTTCCATTGCGCCATGGTCGCGGGCGCGGGAGTGATGATCTCGTGACCGGGTGAATTGGCGCCGTCACGGACGGGTTTGTCCCACTTATCCCAATACGGACCAAACTTTGCGACCCAGGCTTCACCCGAGATTGAATCCAGCGCTTCGCGGCTATCCGGCGGAAGACGCGCGTAGCTCTCCCGGTTCATGACCACGAAGAAGGCTGACGTATAGAACTGCGTGTCGGTGTGAAATTTCATGTAATCGTTGAAGCCCTGCAAGGGATTACCCCAGTTCGTCACGATCCCTTCGATCCTGCCTTCCTGCACGGCTGGCATCACCTCGTTGACCTGGAGGACCACCGGCACCGCGTCAACATGTTGCAGTGCCGCTGCGACAGTCTTGTTCGGCGCGCGCAGGCGCAGACCTCGGAGGTCGGAAGGGGTGACGACCCGCTTGTTTGTCGTGTGGATCAGGCCGGGGTTGTGCACGAAAAGAGCGAGAACCTTGTAGTCCCGGTATTCGCCGGCGAGTCCGCCGTCCTTGTAGAGCATCCAGAGAGCGCGCGAACCGAGCGCCGCGTTTGGAACCAGGAAGGGCAGCTCGATGATGGAGGTTCCAGGAAAACGGTCGCCTTCGGCGCCGCGCAGCCCGAGCGCAATGTCGACGGCGCCGGCTTTCGCGTTGCTCGCCTGGTCGCCGACTTTTCCAACCGGAGATGTGCCATCGAAAATTTCGACCTTCACCTTGCCGTTCGTTTTCGCTTCGAGCTCCTTGGCCCAAGGCTCCGCGACATCGACCTGGAAAAAGCTCGTCGGGCCGAGAAAGTGGCTGAACTTCAGCGTGATCGGCTGCGCGCTCGCATCTGCCGCCATCGCAAGCGCAAGCAATGTTGAAAGCGTGCAGAAAGCGCGTGCACGCATGAGCATTTGCCCCGCCGATTTCACTCGATCACATCGGTGGCGCGCTGCTGGAAGAACAGCGGCACGTCGATGCCAAGCGCGCTCGCAGTCTTCAGATTGACCACCAGCTCGAACTTGGTCGGTTGCTCAACCGGCATTTCCGCGGGGATTCCGCCCTTTAAGATCTTCACCGCGAAGGCCGCGCTTCGCCGGAAAGAGTCCGGACCGTCGGCGCCGTACGAAAGAAGACCTCCAGATTCGGCAAAGGAACGGGGGCTTGATCCGGCGGGCAGACGATGTCTGAGCGCGAGATCCGCCGTTGTCTTTGAGGCCAGGCTGCCCTGGACAACCACGGCGTCAGCTCCCTGCATCTTCATCGTCGCGAATGTCTCGTCAATGTTGTCGGATCTGCGCACCATGGCTACCGGCGCGATATCGATCTTTATGATTGCACCGGCAAGCTGCACCTGCTCGAGGAACAACTTCGAGAATGGGTCGTCGGCATTTGCGAGAGCGCCGACGCGGCGCACGGATGGAAGCATGTCACGAAACAGCTCAACGCACTTGCCGTGCGACTCTGCCCCCATCATCGAGATCCCGGTGACATTTCCGCCTGGGCGAGCAAGGCTTGGGACCAAACCGGATGCAAGCAGATCGCCTGCCAGAGCGACGATCGGGATCTCGCGCGTCGCCTTCTGCGCGGCGAGCGCGCAAGGCGTGTAGACCGCCAGGATGAGATCCACCTGGCGGGCAACCAGCTCCGCCGCAAGTCCAGGAAGAAGACTGAGATTCTCTTGCGCCGAGCGAAACTCGAAGACAACATTTTGCCCTTCAACATACCCGGATTTCTGCAACTCGTCGCGCAGCTCCGTCCGGAACATCTCAATATCCGCATTGCCAACGAAGAGCGCGCCGATGCGCCGTACTTTCGATTGCTGCGCCCAACCGGCAATCGGCCACGCCGCTGCCGCGCTGCCCGCAAGTAGGATGAAATCGCGCCTTCTCATGGATTACCCCCGGATCGGCAAAAGCCGCCGCAAAGCGGCCTGACGGTTGCGTATTTGAGCACGGGCCAGGAAGGATTGGAACGGCTCGTCGCAAGCCACCGATCGTCAAAACCCGCCGCGGATTTCTCCGGGCGGGTTGTTGACTGTCAGGACCTCGGCAAGCCCCGGTACATCCGCGGTGGCGTGCCATGTCGCTGACGACGAAGTTCATAGGCGCCAACCGGGGCAAGCCTATGAGTCTCTCCGTGCTCGCTCATCGGAGTGACCATGCCACAGACCTTATGATGCAGCGCGCCTCCTGTCTGTGACGGCGATCACGAATAGGCGTGGTGGGGTTGGCTCGTCATCGCTTTCTCGCCGAGAGGCGCCAGCGACACTTGCGCGCCAAGGCCCGGGTTGTGCAACCGAGATAAACAGCACGGTTGTGTGAAGCTCTTCACGTTCCTCTGGCGGCCGGTGCGCTACTTTTGAGTCCAGCTGAAGACCCTCGTCCACATGGAGAGGAATGCCATGTTCAAGATCGCAATACTTCTTTTCGGGCTGGCAATCGTTGCAGGTATCGTGCTGTGGCCGAAACCGCCCGCCGTCGATGAAGTCACGACCACGCAAGGCATATCGTTCGCAGACATGCATGCGCGCGCCCATCTGGAGAGCCTCCCGGTCCAAGAGTTCGAGGACCAGAGCCTGATATATCCCGTTGTCGCTCAGCGGCAGGAAAAAAAGTAGAACGCCGGTAAATACGACCCCACCCGGCTCGCTTTGCTCGCCGACCCCGGACTTGATCCGGGGTCGGCGGCCGAAGCGGGCCGGGTGACAGGGTGCCCAGCATGTCGTTGATCAGGGTGAGCACGTCCTTCGCGTTGCGACGTCCTCACTGAGATAGCCTGATCGGGAAGCTGCCGCCGTGACACCGGCGGCACTTCTCAGGGAGATTCACAGCATGGCTCTCAAGCGACGCGATTTCCTGAGGACTTCGGCGGCATTCGCGGCAGCGTCAGTTGCTGGCGGATTCTCTTGCGTGGAATTTGCAAGCGCCGCGCCAATCCAGCCGCCGGTTGTCGATCGGCTCGGCGTGCGCGTGCTCGTCGATGGTTCGTACAATCTGTTCCTGCGTCCGGGCGAGGTGAGAGGGGTCAAGATCGAGCCCGCGCCGCGCGCCGATTATCGCCGCGCCCTGCACAATCAATGGGGCCTTTCACTGTTGCTCGAATCGCAGCGGGCAAACGAGCAGCACACGGTGATGCTCGACTTCGGCTACACGCCGGAAGCGCTGCTGAACAACTTTGAGCTCGTCGGCGCCGACCCCAGCAAGATTGAAGCTCTCATCGTCAGCCATGGGCATTTTGATCATTTCGGCGGTCTGATCGGGTTCCTCGACAAGCACCGTGGCGTCCTGCCCGCCGACCTTACGCTCTACGCCGGCGGCGAGGACAATTTCTGCCATCGATACACCGGTGCGCCAGGTCAGCTCACCGATTTCGGTGCGCTCGACCGGCGCGAGCTCGCCGCGCGCCAGGTCAAGACTGTGCTGGCGGAGAATCCCGCGGTGGTCGGTCACGCCTTTACCACCGGCAAAATCAAACGCGCCGGCATCGAGAAGGTTCTGCCAAACACACGGGTCGAGTTTGCCATGAAAGACGGGCTCGGCTGCAACGCAAGCCACTACGCGCCCGCCGAATTGCTGGGCAAGGTCGTCGCCGACGAGCATATCCACGAGCACGCGACCTGCTTCAATCTGAAAGATCGAGGCATCGTCGTCATCAGCTCCTGCGGCCATGTCGGCATCGTCAATTCGGCAAGGCAGGCGCAGGAGGTATCCGGCGTGCAGAAGGTGCACGCGCTGGTTGGCGGGTTTCACCTCGGTCCGGCGCCCGCTGACTATCTCCGCCAGGTCGTAGCCGAGATCAAGAAGCTGGATCCGGACGTCATCGTGCCGATGCACTGCAGCGGCGATAATTTCATTCGCGAAGTTCGCGAGCAGATGCCGGAGAAGCTGCTGGTGCCCACCACCGGCTCGCTGTTGACCTTCAGCGCGTGAGCGGCCGGGTTGTCCGCGGCCAGCAGCGCCTGGGTGTGACCAGGCTCGCGCTGGTCGGCGCCTTTGCGAGCGGCGCCGCAGTCGCAGCCCTCGGCGCAATCCTTTGGTGGCAAGCGGCGCAGGACCCGCCGGAACGACCCGCCGCCGCGCTGATGGACGCAGTGATGTGGGGCAAGGAGCCGATCGGCGGGCCATTCGCGCTCATCGACCAGGACGGCAAGCCCCGCACGGACACGGATTTCCGTGGCAAGCTGCTGCTGATCTATTTCGGCTTCACCTATTGCTCCGATGCTTGCCCAATTGATTTGCAGTCGATGGCGACCGCCCTCGACAGGCTCGGAGCCGTGGCCGAGAGGGTGCAACCCGTGTTCATCACCGTGGATCCTGAGAAAGACACCCCGGAGCAGTTGAAGGGCTATGTTGCGCTCTTCCATCCGCGGCTTGTCGGGCTCACCGGCAGTTCGCAGCAGGTGCGAAAGGTCGCGCGCGCCTATAGGGTCTATGCCGCCAAAAGCGAGCCTTCGCGGCCGGCGGATCCGAACATCGACCACAGCAGCTTCGTGTTTCTGATCGACGCGGATGGGAAGTATATCGGCTTTTTTCCACCCGGCACTTCGGCTGACCGCATGGTCGAGGTGATCCGCAAGCAGCTCGTTGCGCCCGTTTCGGGCTAGCGCGGCGAATTCAACCCCTGCGCCAGGCTCGTCCGCATAGCGTTTTCGGCCTGGGCAATGGCAGCGAGCAACTGCTCGGCCTCGCTCTTGAGTTGGGTGAGCGCCTTCTCGGTATCGGCGCGCAGAGTGCCGGCATGCGCGTGATAGAGGACGTGAGCTTGTCCGATGATTGCCGGACAGCGTTGGTCGGCAGCTACCAGAATAGAGAGAATGGCCTGGTCGAGCCGCTCTTGCGAAGTGTGCATCATTCTCCTCTCGCCTGTGCGGCTCGCCACGGCAGAACGCCGGCTGGCGAGACCCTGGATGGTGAGCAGGAAGTCGGCCGCTTGCGGCGGATCGGCCGGATCCACCGCAGGCTCGGTTTCCCCTTCGGTTGCCAGAAAGCGCGCGTAACGGTGTTCCCAACCCTCGATCTGCCGATCGAGGAAAGTCAGACGCGCTTTCGCATTCCGCAGGCTCGGCAGGTAGACATCGACGCGCCGAAGAAAACGGGTTGCGCGATCCTTCGCGGCCGGCACGCGGCCTGATTGCCTTGACGCATTCTCCGCCTGCTGTGTTTGCGTTGAACCCATGCTCGCCCGGCCATATCGATGTAACCTCGGCGTTGATACGCAAAATAACTACAAACATCAACTACTTTCCGCGTCAAGGCGGGTACATTGTCGTGATCTTGGCGGCCCAACTCACGGCGACGTCGCGAAAGGTCAAGCCGAAATCCGACAGGAGGTCGTAGCATCCCGGCGTTTTGCCCGGTCGCATCTGGCGCAGAAAGATGCGGCCGTCATCCAGGCCGATGAGGCAGAGATGCCCGATCAGGTCGGGTGTCACCGGACTGCGCACCTCGTCAAACAACAAAAACCACCCGTCGAGCGTCGAGCTCAGGCCGTGATCGCGAATCTGGAGCATATGGGTCGCATCGTTAATGACCCGGGGCCCCTCCATCTCTTCCATATGGCCCGGAGAAATCTCGTAAAAATGCGCTTCGAAACCGGCCCCAATATAGCCGACTAACGGGATCAGCGGGCGTGCCGGCTTCTCCATGTCCTCCGGTTCGGTCCAAGCTTCGTCCCAAGTCTCGTCCCAAGTCTCGTCCCAAGTTTCTCCCCGTGCTTCAATCGAAGCACGGCGCCTCCCGGTCAGCAGCCACTCCGGCGTGACGCCAAAGCGCCGGGCATAGGTCTTGGCCTCCTCCGGCCCATAGTCGCGGCCACCAGGCATCTCCGCGCGTTCGTGGGCTCCATAGGTCGAAATGGGAATGCGCAGCGCCAGCGCTGCCGCGCGCGCCGACTTGAATCTCGCCTTGCGAGCTGTGCGCAGCCGCTGTCCGCGTGTGCTCGCCATCGGTCAGCACCCCGGCCTGGGGCACCGAGGAGGGCTTGACACTGCCTGCTTCAAATCGTAGCTGTTCCTGGTATGTTCCGACGGAACGTCCGGGGAATTGTCCATGCCATCCTCCAACCCGCGTGCTCGCCGATCTGCCCAGTTGATCTGGACAGATGCGCGAATCCGCTACGTGCAGCGACGTTGGTCAAGAGGCGCTTCCGCGGCCGGAATAGCTCGCGAGCTCGGAGGCAGTCCCAGCAGAGATGCGGTGCTTGGGATGATCCGTCGTCTCGGCCTTGTCGGGGCGGCCGCCACGCGCAACCCGCGTACCACAAGGAAACATTCGCATCGCGGCCGGCTTCACGTTCACTCCCTCGCATCCACGCCCGTGCGAACCCACGAACGTCGCGATCCCAACTCCGCATATCCGCCCTGGGTGATCAATGCGCAGCCTTATGCCGAAAATCCTGCCGTTGACGCGAACATCCCGCGGGCGCAGCGGCGCGCCTTGCTGGATCTCGACAGCCATACCTGTCGATGGCCGATCGGCGATCCTGCTCACGCCGGCTTCCTATTTTGTGGTGGCGAACCAGTCGTAGGAAAACCCTATTGCGCAGCTCACTGCGCGCGCGCCTATCGCACGCAGGCGCAGCCAACCTTCCATTCGCGCCGGCAACGCGGCGCGCGGCGACGAAGGCCGTAAAGAGCCTGCGCACAGCAACTGAACCGCAAAATTCACCGCATAACCAAATTCAAAGCTCATTTAGGGAGGGGTAATGAACCGCACAAAGAGACGTCTGAAACAAGCATCGGTGACACATACAACAGCTGCGCGGCTGCCTCTTGATCAGCGCGGACGGCCGACGCCGGAACGTGTTCGCCGGGCCGGGAGTGACCTCGTGCGCGGCCACAGCGGACAGATCACGATGCGGGACAGTCCGCTCGAGCGCGCCTTGGCGCGCAAGGTTGTCACGCCGGAGCAATATGCCGCCGGACAGAAATATCGACATCACTGGTATCACGCCGGCCTGTGCGATCCCTTAGGCTCCATAGACCTCGATCGCGTCTTCGCTACCCATCCCGGCAGCTTCTCCGGCATGGCAAGGACGGAAAATCAGGTGTTTCACCGCCAGCGCTATCGTGAGGCCGTCGCCGCCGTTGGCAAGATCGGCTCGCATGTCCTCGAGTGGGCGGTGTGCCGGGAAATGCGCCTCGAGCAAGTCGGCTATACGCTAGGCTGGGCGAGCCGTCCGCAAGCCTATGCGGCGGCGGCTGAGCGCATGAAGGATGCGCTGGACGCACTGCGCAAGCTCTGGGGAATAGGATGAGCGTTCCAGCTCGTAGCCCGGATGAGCGCGCTATGCACGCGACATCCGGGTTTTCCCGCATTTCGCTGCGCTCATGCGGGCTACACGCCACTACACGCTACACGCTGGATCAGCGATTTTCCGCAAAGATGCGATCACCCTGCAGATCGATGATCTGCTTGGCCTTCGAGATTGCAAAAGCGATCGCGTCATCTCTGCTGTGGTGCGTGTCGGCGCGAACGAACCGGTGCGTTCTCATGCCTTCCGGCGCATCCTTCTCGATGACTCCAGCGGTCTGATAAAGAGCATTTGCTTTGAAAGGCGTCGGCCGGATGCGGTAGCCCTTGTATTCGGTTGGCGGCACGGCCGCGCCTTCCGTTTCACCCGCGCCGCTTGCGGCAGTCAGTCGGGTCCAGGCCGCTTTGATCTTGGAAAGCATTTCGAGGCGCTCCCGCTCGTGCCGCCGGCGACGCTCGCATCGGTCGCGGCGCATGAAGTTCGCGCAGTCTAGAGCAACAATCGCTAAGGTCGAAGCGCCGATTTAGCCCAATGGAGGAGACGATGCAGAATCTGGTGAACCGCCGATGGCTCCTCACAAGCTATCCAGAGGGGATGCCGGCGCTGGAAAACTGGGCAATGGACGTGCAACCAGTGCCCGACCCGGGGCCGGCTCAGATCCTCGTCAAAGCAAAATGGCTGTCTGCCGATCCTTACATGCGCGGCCGCATGAGTCCGGCGACAAACTACGCAAAGGGCGTCGGCATAAGAGAAGTCATGCAGGGCGGCGGTGTCGGCGAAGTCGTGGCTTCCAATCATCCGGCGTGGAAAATCGGCGAAATTGCCGAGTCCATGAGCTTCGGTTGGCAGGAATGGTCGGTTTTGATCCCTGACTTGGTGGGCCCTGCTGGCGTGAACAAGATCGATCCCAGGCTCGCCCCGATCGAAAGCTCGCTTTCCTGGCTCGGCATGCCTGGAATCACAGCCTATTTCGGTCTTCTGGAAGTAGGCCGCCCGCGGCCGGGGGAAACGGTCGTGGTTTCCGCCGCTTCGGGAGCGGTCGGCCAATTGGTGGGCCAAATCGCCAAATTGGCGGGTTGTCGTGCGGTGGCCATTGCGGGCGCTGACGATAAGCTCCAATGGTGTCGCGAGATCGGATTTGATGCGACCATCAACTACAAAAAAGCCAACGATCTCACCGCAGCCGTGAAGGAAGCGTGCCCGCAAGGCGCGGATGTCTTTTTTGACAACACGGCGGGCCCCGTCCACGACGCCGTCATGAAAAACCTGAGCATCGGTGCACGCGTGGTGATTTGCGGCCGCGTTGCTCTCGCTGGTCAATTTGGCAAGCCGGATATCGGCGAACGCTTCATGGGACAGCTGATTGTCACACGCGCCAGCATGCACGGGTTTCTGGTCTTCGACTGGTGGCACAGGCGGGACGAAGCGTTGCGCCGTTTGGCGCATTGGCGCCAGGCGGGGCGGATTCGCTTCAAAGAGGACGTGCTGGATGGAATCGAGCGCATGCCGGAAGCCTTTCTCCGGCTGTTGCAAGGCAAGAACTTCGGCAAGCAGATCGTAAAGATCAGCTAGTCGTGGTCACCACGGTCATCCTGATTGCTGCCGGCTTTCTCGGCGGAGCGCTCAACGCGCTTGCGGGCGGCGGCACCTTCGTGACATTTCCGGCGCTCCTGTTCGTCGGGCTAAATCCCATCGATGCGAACGCGTCGAGCATTGTTGGGCTGTTTGCAGGAACATTCTCCGGCGCCTGGGCGTACCGCCGCGTCATCGTCGCAGTCACGCAAGTGAACGTGCGGGCTTTTTTCCTGTTGAGCCTGATTGGCGGGCTGATCGGCGGCCTCCTGCTCTTGTCCACCCCGGCCTCCACCTTCGCCGCTCTCGTACCGTGGCTGACCCTGTTCGCAACCTTGGTGTTCGCCATCGGAAACTTCGCGCCGCTGCAAATGATCGAACGCCTGAACCTTGGTCCCTGGGGCGCGCTGGTCGCGCACTTCTTCATTTCCATCTACGGAGGCTATTTCGGCGGCGGCATCGGATTCCTGCTGCTCGCGGCATTCACGCTGTTCGGCATGCGCGACATCAACGCCATGAATGGGCTCAAGATGGCGGTCGTGGGCGTGATGACGATCACCGCAATCGCGGCTTTCATCATGGCGGGCGTGGTCAGCTGGGCGGAGACTTTGCCGTTGACGGCCAGCTCGCTGATCGGCGCCTATGTCGCTGCCAGAATTGCGCAGCGGCTTGACCAACGCTTGATCAAGGGCTTTGTGGTCGTGTTCGGTGGCGCGCTGACGGTTTTTTTCTTCTGGCACGGCGTGTAGAGGGAGACAACCGGCCGCGGCTGCTATGGCAGATACTTGCGGATCTTCGCCAGCAGCTGGCGTGGGCTGAACGGCTTGGGGACGAAATCATCGCAGCCCGCGGCGCGCGCCTTCTCTTCATCGCCGCTCAAGGCGTAGGATGTCACCGCGATGATCGGAATGGCGCGCAACGCGGGATCCGCCTTGATGCGGCGGGTTGCTTCGTAGCCGTCCATGATGGGGAGCTGGATATCCATCAGAATGAGGTCCGGCCGCTGCCGCGCCACGGCGGCAAGCGCCTCCTGGCCGTTCTCAGCTTCCGCGACCTCGTAATCGGTGGTGGTGGAGAGGAGATCGCGCACGATCTGGCGATTGTCCTCCTGATCTTCGACCACAAGGATGCGTTTGCTCATGCGTGCCTGGCTTTCTGCTTCATCCTGACCGGAATCGTGAAGGAGAAGGTCGAGCCGCGTCCCACCACGGAATCCAGCCGGATTTTCCCGCCGTGCATCTCGACAATGTGCTTTGAGATAGCGAGGCCGAGACCAGTGCCGGCCTTTTTCTTGGTGATGGAATTGTCGATCTGCTGGAATTCCTGAAAAAGGTGGGTCTGATCAGCCGGCGAGATTCCGGGTCCGGTATCGCGCACAATCACGTGGAACCATCCATCAGCGCTCGCGGCCTCGACGGTCACTTCGCCGCTCTCGGTGAACTTGGTCGCGTTCCCTAGAAGATTTAGCAAAACCTGCGTGAGCCTGTGTTCGTCGCCATAACCTGTGGGCAAATCGCCCGGCATCTTGATGGTGAGCGAAAGGTTCTTCTCGGCGGCGAGCGGCTCGACCGCGATCATTGCGGCGTTGACGACGTTCTTGAGCGAATATTCCGCTATCGTGAGCTTAAGCTGTCCTGCCTCGATCTTGGAGAGATCAAGCACGTCATTGATCAGCCCGAGAAGGTGCCTGCCGTTGCTCTCGATGCGGGTCAGCACTTCGCGCATTTTCGGCGCAGGCTCGCCGTAGATATTGTCGATGATCAGCTCCGTGTAACCCAGAATGGCATTGAGCGGCGTGCGCAGCTCGTGGCTCATATTGGCCAGGAACTGCGACTTGTGCCGGCTTGCCTCCGCGAGCTGGCGGCCTTTCTGCTGGATTTCATTGAGGAGCCGCGCGTTCTCGATGGCGATCACCGCCTGGCTGGCGAAGCTCTTGAGCAGCGCGATCTGCTTTTCCGTGAACGGCCGCACTTCCTGGCGGTAGATCGCGATGGCGCCGACCATCTCCTCATCTTTGAGCATCGGCACACCCAGGAAAGTTCGCATCCCCGCCAGCTCGACGGTAGCGACGCGCAGGGGGTCGCGTTCGGAATACGCCTGTTCAGAGACAAGGTCGGCAATGTGGACAGCTTGGCGTGCGCTCACCATGCGTGCAAGCGCCGTGTTGGGGCCCGGTCGGATGGGTCCGCGATCCCAGAACTCGCGATAGACGGGCGGCACCTCGTGCAATTGCGCGGCGCGAAACCCGGTCTCCTTGTCGTACAGGAGCAAGTGCCCGAGCCGGGCCTCGCAGATGCGCATGGCGTTCGATAGGATCGCCAGGAAAACCGGCGCCAGCTCGCCGGGCGAGGCGCTGATGATGCGCAGCACCTCCGCGGTGGCTTTCTGCTGCTCCATCGTTTCTTCGAGCTCGCGCGCAAGCCGTGCGACCTTTGTCCGCATCGCGCCAGCGGAAGTCTCGCGCCTGGGCGCCGATGCGGCGCGGCGGGTGTTGCGCTTGCCAATTCTGCGGTTGCTGGATGTCATGACTTCTCGAAGCTTGCCTGAGTCTGCGGACCGTCGGCAACGGCTGCCTTCCCCGTCAGAGATATTATACCGGCTGCATGCGAGGTTTACGCAAAGCGCCGCGGGTCGAGGCCGCCGCAGAAAACGTCAATTCGCGCGCCCGATGCTTGCCAAAAGCGGCTCCAGCCGGGCCATGTCCTTGCGGATATGCATGTCGAAGTCGTGCAGGCCGATGCTTTGTGGCGTGATGGCTTGCACCGCAATCTTGGCCTGCAGCTCGGGGTCCTTGCCGGCTTCGGCGATTGCATCGTGCAGGACGCGCAGCACGGCTTTTGGCGTCTTCGCGGGAGCCAGGAAGCCGTACCAGGTGGCATTGCGGTAGTCGACGTTCTGCGAAAGGGCAGTGGGGACAGCAATCGGTGTCCGCATGGGCTCGTCGGCGCCGATGGCGAGGGCAATGAGCCGTCCATCCTGCAGGAGTGGAAGCGTGAAGGCGGCCGGCGCGAAGGTCGCCTGAATTCGCCCGCCGAGCAAATCGGCGATGATGGTCGAGCTCACGGTATAGGGCACGTGCACGAGCTGCGTTCCCGTCAAAAGCGCGAAATAGGCGCCGGCGAGATGGGTGGCGGTGCCAATTCCCGCCGAGCCATAATAGATGCCACCGGGCTTCGCTTTGGCGAGATCCACGAACTCGCGTAACGTGCGCACCCCAAGCGAAGGGGCGACGTTGACCAGGCTTGGCGCATCGCCGATGAGACAAACCCCGGCGAAGTCACCAACCGGATCGAAGGGGAGGTTCTTGTTCAGCGTGCCCAGGATCGCATGGCCGGAATTGGCAAGCAGAAGGGTGTAGCCGTCAGGTGCGGCGCTTGCGACCGCCTGCGCTCCGATGAGACCGCCGGCGCCGGGCCGGTTGGCGATGACGACCTGCTGGCCAAGCCGCTTTGATAAGGCTTCGCCATAAAGCCGCGCCAGAATGTCGATCGTTGTTCCGGCCGTGATGGGGACGACGATGGTGATCAAGCGCGAGGGATAGGTCTCCTGCGCATGCCCCGCCGCGCACAACGCCAGCAGCGCTGCGAGAAAGGCCGTGCCTGCATGTGCGACTTTCATGAGGCCTCCCTTGCACGGATCAGGCGAGAATCACGGCGCGGACAGGAGAGGCCTCGGCGCCCACCAGCTTGAGCGGCAGCGCCACCAGGGTGACGCGCTGCTCGGGAATGCGATCGAGATTGTTCAGATAGGGCAGGGTGACTATGCCCGCTTCACTGAAGGCGCGCGACGCATTGAAGACACGCGGGGCCCCCGGCTCATCCACGCCGTGATAGAAGTCGTAACCGACCAGCACCACGCCCTTCTCGATGCACCAGCGCGTTCCATCCGAGCGCAGATACGGCGCCCGCTTCAGCCAGTCGTTAAGCATGTAGGTCTTGTTGATGTCGGTTCGCAGCAGAATACGGTCGCCGCGCCGAATGATCGCTCCGACAGTGCGCTCAAGCTCCTCGGCCGTGATTGCCTTCCCCGGAACGAGATGGCGAAGGTCGGCGACCACGGCGTCGCCGGTGAATGTCTCAAGCGGCAAATCCTGCACCTGCTTGCCGCCCTTGACGTTGTGCTCGGGCGCATCGATGTGACTGCCGGCATGCAGGCGCATGTGCACTCCGCGCACGATCTGTCCCGCCCCCTCAGGAGCGTCATGCTCCTTGAGCACTTCCATCTGGAACTGGAGGTCCTTCTTGAAGCCGGGCGGCGTTCGCATGCTGAACCTGGAGTCATCGAGCTCAAGGCTGATATCAATGATCTGTTTGATTTTCAGAGGCATGTGCGTCCTCTTACGCGGTTTGATGTAGAGAGCCGCGCTTCGAAGATGATCATAGGCCCTGGGGCTGATGCCGGTCGAGTGTCGCACCGTCAAGCACCAGCAGTTTCGCGCTATGGTAGGCAGGCGCGTGCGTGGAAGAAAGCATATGCAAACCAAGATGCCCTGGAGGGTGTGGGCGTTCTCCCTGTTCTTGATCCTGGTCGTACTCAGCGCGCTGAGCTTCTTCCTTGACGTCAATACGATCGGGGCGACCGGACGCTTCGTTTGGAACGCGGTGGCGGCGGCGCTGCTGCTCGGCGCGCGCGGCATCGACACCATCTTGGCCTATGTTCTGCGGCGGCGCCTCTGGCGCGTCGCCTCTTTCTTCACTGCGATTGGCCTGGGCTATTCCGGCAACGTCATCCTCAGACAGTCGCAGATGGAGCGCGCAAGAGGGTGGCACGGCAGGTGTCGCAAGCGCATCACGCGCCTGCGCCAACGCTGGAGTGCCCTCGGCACGGTGTGGAAATTCCTGGTTGTGGCGCTGTTGATCACCGCACAGATCGCGCTGCTTCCAGTCATCTCGCAATATGTTCTGCTGATTCCGATCGGGTTCTTGATCCCATTGGTGGCGGGCGGCACACGCAGGTTCTATGCCTGGGTCGCCGACTCGCTTCTTGCGGTCACATACCGGCGGTATTTCGGACCGGTGCACCGCGCGGCGGCCCGCAAGGGACGTGCGCTTGCCGTTGTGCGTGGAACGCGCGGAGCCCTGCGGCTCATCCGCATGCGATATCTCTGCGCCTGGCGGCTGTGGAAATACGACCGGCGGTATCGCGACCCTACCGGAGAGCTCTGGGTCAGCTTGTTTGAGCCTATTCGCTTGTGGCAACGGGGAAAGCTCGATCGCTACATCGGTCATCCGCTCCTTGCCCGCTGGCGGCCAGATGGCGCCTCGAAATCGACAACGCAGGCGCCGCTCTCAGCCCTTGTTGGAATGCAGGTCAAGCCCCATGCTGATGATTTGATGCCACACTCCAGATGAATCGGAACGCAGCGCATTGTTACTTTGTTACATTGTAACTAGACTTGGCAACTAAACTTGCCCTTTGTCGGTGCTGTGCGATGGGGAACATGCAGAGCGTCAGCGGCCATGCATAGGTTGCGTGCGCATTTGCGACTGGGTTCGTGCGCTGCGTTATTTTCGCTCGCGCTCCAGCTCGTGCTCGCGTTCGGGCATGTGCATCTCAATTATAGCGACACACATTCCTCAACAAGGGTCGAACGAGCCTCCGGCGCGCCCACAACCGCCGGCCACGAGGTTCCCGGTGTCGCGGACGATTATTGCGGCATCTGCGCCCTCATTCATTTGGCCAGCTCGCTGGTGCCGGCAGAGGCCCCGCCCCTGCCAATGCCCGTTGTCTTCCGGCACTGGCGCTGCCCCGATGTGGCGCTGTGCTTTCTGTTGCCCGCCTCCTTCCCTTCAGCATTCAGCGCCCGCGCGCCTCCGCTCGCCTGACCTTTTGGCGATCGGCGCAATGTGGCGCCGAGCTCGCAAAGGCCAGCTAAACGGGGAGGATCGTTTTCAGATGAAAACGAGCAGGGGCTTAGGATGTCGAGTCGTAAAAGACGTTTGCTGCTTTTAAGCAGCTCATCGCTCCTTTGGCTGACCTGCTGTGCCGGCGTTGCTGTCTCGCAGCCGCAAAACCAGCAGGAACAATCGCCGCAAACCATCGCTCCGGCAACCGGCGCGCCGGGCAACGAACAGGCGCCGGCTGCGAGCGACAAACCGGCGTCGCCGCAGCCGGCCGACCAGACGAATCCCGCCGCGCCGGCCGTGCCGCCGGGCACCATGACCGTTGCCCCAATAACCGTGACCGCGCCAACCGCGCCGCCGCGGCGGACCGCACCTCGAGAAGCACCCCCAACCACAGCGCTTCCCACGCGCGCGGTGAGGGCGCCCACACCTCCGCCGCGCTCGGTGCAGCCGTCCACTGCGGCCGCCGGTGTCCAGTCGCAGACCGCCACTTTCGATCAGGGGCGCGACAACATCTTCGCCCCGCTCGGCACTGCCCCTTCCACCCTGAGCCGCGAGGCGATCGAGGCGCTCCCACAAGGCACCAACACGCCGGTCGACAAGGTGCTCCTGCAATTGCCGGGGGTGTCACAGGATTCGGCAGCGAGCGGAAGCCTGCACGTGCGCAACGAGCACGCCAACGTGTCATACCGCATCAACGGCATCCTCCTGCCCGATGGCCTTGGCGCGTTCGGCCAGTACCTCGACACCAGCTTCATCGGCAGCCTCACCTTGATCACCGGGGCGCTGCCGGCGCAATACGGTCTGCGCACGGCTGGCATCGTCGATATCACGACCGCGAAGTTCGACAATACCGGGCAGATCAGCGTCTATGGCGGCAGCCGGCAAACCCTCAATTCTCAGATCCAATATGGCGGTGTGAGCGGCAGCACGGAATATTTCTTCACCGGCCGGTATCTCGAGAACATTCTGGGAATCGAGAATACCAGGCCGAGTCTCAACGCCATCCACGATCGCACTCAGCAAGACAGAAGCTTCGCCTATGTCTCGACCATCCTCGATCCCACCACCCGGCTGAGCTTTATCGGCGGCACATCGACCAACAGGTTTCAGATACCCAACACCCCAGGCGTGATACCGAGCTTCACAGCTTTCGGCATCACTGACTTCAATTCCGCGCAAGTCAATGAGAACCAGGTGGAGCGTTACAAGTTCGGCGTGCTTGCACTGCAGAAATCGGTCGCCGACGTCGATCTTCAACTCGCCTATTTCCACCGAACAAGCAGCGTTCAATTCACGCCCGACCCCCTTGCCGACCTCATGTTCAATGGGGTTGCGACGAACGTATTCCGCGGCAGCGTGGTCAACGGCGTGCAAGGTGACAGCGCCTTTCGCCTCAACGAGGCGCATACGGTCAGAGCCGGTGTTTTCGCCAGCGCCGAGAAGACCACTGTTTCCAATTCCTCGCAGCTTCTGCCGATTGACGGATCGACGGGCGCGCAAATCCTGCCCGATGTCCCGTTCCCGGCGGTCGACACCAGCGTGCTGCTCGGCTGGCTGGGCGGCGTCTACATTCAGGACGAATGGCGGATCACGGATAATCTCACGCTCAATTCCGGGGCGCGGTTCGACCAGATGTGGCAGTACCAGAACGCCAACCAGTTGAGCCCGCGCGTCAGCCTGACCTACAAACCTTATGAGAGCACGACGTTTCACGCCGGTTTTGCGCGCACCTTCACGCCGCCGGTGCAGGTGATCGCCGCGCCGAGCAACACGGCCTTGTACACGGGATGCCCGCCGTCGATCCCCAACCCGAACTGCACCACGGTCCTGGCGCCGACCGTGCCTCCCCCATACGGGCCCGTCCTGCCGGAGCGCGCGAGCGTCTACGACATCGGCGTCGTGCAGAAGGTGCTGCCCGGGCTCGAGCTTGGCGTCGATGTCTATTTGAAGACGGCGCGGGCCTTGATCGATGACGGCCAGTTCGGCGCCGCGCTGGTGCTCAACGGGTTCAACTACGACAAGGCGCAAAATACCGGCGTTGAGCTCAAGGCCGTGTACACGGAGGGCAATTTCAGGGCCTATGCGAACTGGGCCTGGGCCAATCAACGCGCCACCAACATTATCACCAACCAATATCTTTTCGGTCCGGATGAGCTGGCCTATATCCGCAACAACTGGATTTACACCGACCACAGCCAGGTATGGACCGGATCGGGCGGTGTCTCCTATCTCTGGAACGGCACCCGGTTGAGCGCCGACGTGATCTATGGCAGCGGCCTGCGCTCCGGCGACTTCAACACCGATCACAATCCCTCTTACGCGCAAGTCAATACGGGCATGTCGCACGAATTCATCATTCCGGGCTGGAACCCGGTGACGTTGCGCTTCGACGTCGTCAATCTCTTCGACACCAGCTACGTCATCAGAAATGGGAGCGGCATCGGCGTGTTCGCGCCCCAATATGGTCCTCGGCGCGGCTACTATTTCGGGTTGGCGCAAAAGTTCGGACCTGGCGCCAACAAGTCAGTCGCGTCTGCGCCCTCGTATTTGCCGGGCTACATGATGCCGTTCGCGCCGCCCGGTTATCTGATATCGAGGATTTCGAAGGACCCAATCGCAACGGCATGGACCTGGAGCGGCCTCTATATCGGCGGCAACGTCGGCTACAGCGCCAGCAGGTTCACCACCGACACCGTCTACAGCGACTCTTCGGTTGGGACGCCGCTGTTCGAGACGAGCTCGACGACCAAACACTACGGTGCGCTCGGCGGCGGCCAGATCGGGTACAACTGGCAACTCGGAATGTGGGTGGCGGGCTTCGAAACAGACATGCAGGCGGCGCACCAGCGGACAATGACCGCCACCCAATGTCCTGGGTCGATCTGCAACCCGGCCATCATCGGCGTTGATGCTCCGGTGAGCCTGCTCCATCAGCACAACCTGGACTGGTTCGGCACCGTGCGCGGCCGCCTGGGCGCAGCCGTGACGCCGCAGGTTCTGGCCTATGTCACCGGTGGCCTTGTCTACGGAGAGGTCGAGCACGTTGGCAACATGTACGGCATGGGCCTCGACCCCATGGCCAATCCCATCCCCGCCGGCAACAACTTCATCAGCCGCCAGTTGCGGGGCGGCTGGACCGCGGGCGCCGGAATTGAAGCCCGTCTGATTGGCAATGTCACCGGCAAGATCGAGTATCTTCACGCTGACCTCGGCGCCGACCAGGCTCAGGGCATCGTTCCGCAGAACGCGACGCCCGTCGCGATTGCGGTTCACTCCCGCATTAGCGAAGACCTGGTCCGCCTTGGCCTCAACTACAAGTTCGATCCATACGCCGTTGTGCAACGCAGCGCCGCGATTCCCGCTTCGGACGTGCGCGAACGGCGGCGATTGGTTTACAAAACGCCGGCCGGGGCGCCGTGGACGTGGACGGGCTTTTATTTCGGGGCGAACGCCGGTTACAGCGCCGGCACGTTCAACAACGACACTATGTTGAGCGACGCTTCCTCTGGAACAGCGCTGCTGGCGAGCAACGCCTCTTCCAGGCTTAAGGGCGGAATCGGCGGCGTCCAGATCGGCTACAACTGGCAGGCCGGCGCTTGGCTGGCGGGCTTCGAAACGGACGCCCAATTCTCGACCCAGCGTGTCACGACCGCCGCGTTCTGCCCAGGCGTCATCTGCAACCCGGGCTTGGCCTTCGACGGCCCGGTGACGCTCTCGCACACCCACAGCCTGGACTGGTTCGGAACGCTGCGTGGCCGGCTCGGCGCGCTCTTCACGCCGGGGGCGATGGCCTATGTCACCGGTGGCTTGGCGGTCGGAGGCATTGCGCACTCCGCGGATATTTCGGGGTTCACCGTTGACGCGGGCGGCAATCCCACCCAGACCCCCTACAATTTCGTCAGCCGCACGGCCAAGCTTGGCTGGACAGTGGGCGGTGGCATTGAAGCCCGTCTTACCGGGAATATAACGGGCAAGATCGAGTATCTTCATATGAGCTTTGGCGCCGATTCAGCAGGCGCGCTCGACAGTCAGAATGCCCTGCCCATCGCGGTCACCTTCAATTCCCACGTCACCGACGACATCGTCCGGCTTGGACTCAACTACAAGTTCGATCCAAACGCAGCAGCGGCGACGGCCGCCGGACCCGTTTTGCGCGTGAGGCCGCGGATGATCGTCAAGGCGCCCGTGCCGGCGCTGTGGACGTGGACGGGTTACTATCTCGGCATCAACAGCGGCTACAGCTGGGGCCGGTCGAGCACCGATGCCCTCTTCAGTGACGCCGCATTCCCGGGCGCGGCGTTCGCGACGCACCAGTCATTTGGCTTCGACGGCCGCGTCCTTGGCATCCAGACCGGATATAACTTTCAGATGGGCGCCTGGGTGTGGGGCATCGAAGCAGATGCGCAGCTCACGGGCGAGCATGCAAATCCGAAATTCATCTGCCCGGATGGAATCTGCAATCCGGCGGGGCCGGTGGTTGGAAGCTTCGACCAGGGTCAGAAGCTGGAATGGTTCTCCACGTTGCGCGCCCGCTTCGGGGCGGCGGTTACGCCGGATGCCTTGGTCTATGTCACCGGTGGCGCCGCGGTCGCCGGATTGCGCACCGCGGGCACGGTGCTCGGCTTCGATTCCACCGGCGCTTCGGCCACCAGGTCGTTCAGCAACATGACCGTGAACGCCGGCTGGACGATCGGCGGCGGCATCGAAGCCCACCTCGTCGACAATTGGACCGGCAAGATCGAGTACCTCCATGTCGATCTCGGCTCGATGACGACCAACGTGAACAATCAGCAAAACATGACGCTCACCGCCACCTTCAATTCGCGGCTGACGGACAGGCTGCTGCGAGCGGGCCTCAACTACAAATTCGATTGAGTGAAGCGACAGGACTCCGTTGTCACCTCTCCCCTGCGGGGAGAGGTGAAGAGAAGAAAAGCGGCCGGAACCTTCAGGCTGCAAACCTCGGCTCAAACTCTCGCAGTATTTGCACCAGGCGAACTACATCGGCTGGTTCGAACACGCCTTCGACGCCGTTGCGGTCGAAATCGGTGAAGGGAGGGAGCCTCGTAAAGGAGCTTCGGGTCCATGACGCCGCGCGCGGTGAGGTGATCGATAACGAGATCGACGAACTCGAGTTGATCCGCAGCGAGCCTGCGGCCGTCCAGAAACTGGCTGAAAGCGCGCTTTGCCGCCTCCCGGTCAAGGCCGACAAGCGCGCGCACGAAACGCGGCAGCCCAGCAACGCCGACGGTCGATTTCGCCACCCCCACCCCCAACCCTTCCCCACAAGGGGGAGGGGAGCGCACCGCGTGCGTTACGCATTTGTCATTCTATTAGAACTGGAGCGCCCGTGGCGCGACGTGCTGCTTGCTTCACGCTACCGCCAGGCTGCGCTCCATAGCTGGAGAACGACTTCTACCTGATCGCGAGTTACACCGGGAAACCAGGTCAGGAAATCGTCGATCCGGGCGCCGTTCTCGAGATTCTCGAAAAGCGCTCTGACCGGCACGCGCGTGCCTTTGAACAGCCATTCACCGCTGACTTTCCCCGGGACGCTCTTCCACTGCGGCACACTGATTCCAATCGAGCATGAAGCAATCCTATTTGCTCCTGCGATGATGGACAACCATTACGGCATCAATCCTTGACCAGCTTCCGGCCGCGTCTGCGCAAACCTTCCGCCGTTATGTAGAGCAGCGGGATGATGAAAATGCCGAACAGAGACGCAGCAAGCATGCCGCCGAATACCGGCGTGCCCACGGCGTGGCGCGTCAGCGCTCCAGCGCCCTGCGCAACAACCAGCGGCAGCAGTCCAAGTATGAAGGCGAAGCTGGTCATCATCACCGGGCGAAACCTCAGGCCTGCCGCCTCGATTGCCGCAGCCTGAATTTCCTTGCCCAAGGCCCGCTGCTCCACGGCAAACGCCACAATCAGAATGCCGTTCTTCGCAGCAAGCGCGACCAGCACGACGAGACCGATCTGCGCGTAGACATCGAAGCTCAGTCCCGCGATCGTCACCGCGGCAATCGCTCCGAGTATGGCGACGCTGACCGACAGGAGCGCGGGGATCGGGATGTTCCAGCTTTCATAAAGTGCAACGAGAAACAGGTAAGCGAAGAGGACGGCAAGCCCGAGCACGATGCCGGTGCGTCCGCTTGCGGCCTTTTCCTGCAGCGCGGTTCCGGTCCACTCAAAGCTGTAGCCTGCCGGCAGGGTCGTGCCGGAAACACGCTCCATCGCGGCGAGCGCCTGCCCGGAGCTGTAGCCCGGCTTCTGCGCGCCGTTGACAATGGCGGCGCGGAAACCGTTGTAGCGAACGACCGTCTGCGGCCCTTGCACAAGCTTCGCGTCGGCCACGGCCCGGATCGGAACCATCTGGCCCTGGGCATTGCGCACATAGATCCGATAAATGTCCTCGATGGTGTTCCGAAACGGCGTTTCAGCCTGGATGTTGACCTGCCAGGTGCGGCCAAACAAATTGAAGTCATTGACGTAATAACTGCCAAGGGTCGACTGGAGCGCATTGAAGACATCGGTGATCTTGACCCCGAGCACCTGCACCTTGTCCCGATCGATATCGAGGTAGATCTGCGGCGTGTCGGCGGCATAGGTGCTGAATACGCCGGCGAGCTCGGGCTCACCATTGGCGGCGACGAGCAAAGCGCGAAGGGTCGCAGCGACTTCAGAGGGTGGCTGTCCTTGCAGCGCCTCCAGCGCGTACTGGAAACCGCCCGTGCTCCCGAGGCCGAGAATGGGCGGCAGGTTGAACGGAAAGGCTATGGCACCCCTGATCGCAGCCAGCTGCGGACGCAGCCGGGCGATAATGGCGCCTGCGCTCTGCGCCGGCTCGGTGCGTTCTTCGTACGGCTTGAGCCGAACGACAAAGAAGGCCTGGTTCGAGGATGCGATATAGTCGATGAAATTGAACCCAACCACCGAAAGTATGCCTTGGACACCCGGGATCGGGCGCACGATGTTTTCGACCTCCTTGACCACCGCCTCGGTGCGATTGATGGAGGCGCCTTCAGGAAGCCGCAGCGTTGCAAAGAATGCGCCCTGGTCCTCTTCCGGCAGGAAGCTTTGGGGGGTGTTGCGGAACAGCCAGACCGCCGCCGCCGCCGTGCCGGCTACCACGACAACCCCGAGGAGCGCCGCGCGGGCCAGCCGGCGCACAACCGCCACATAGCCGTCCCGGGCATAGTCGATCCCGCGGAGGACGTAACGCATAGGTCCGCTGCTCTTTGCGCCGTGCTTGAGGAGCACAGCGCAGAGAGCCGGGCTTAACGTCAGCGCGTTGAGCGCCGAGATCAGCATGGATACGGAAACTGCGACCGCAAATTGCCGGAACAGCTGTCCGCTGATGCCCGGGATGAAGGCCACCGGCACGAACACCGACAACAACACGAGCGTGATCGCCAGGATGGGGCCGGTGATCTCGTCCATGGCCTTCTTGCACGCATCCGGCACCGATAATCCGGGATTCTCCTCGATGACCCGCTCGACATTCTCGACCACGACGATGGCATCATCGACGACGATGCCGATGGCCAGCACCAGGGCCAACAGAGAGACGGTATTGGCCGTGTAGCCAATGAGCAAAAGCACGGCGAAGGTGCCGACGATCGAGACCGGCACGGCGACGAGCGGGATCAGCGTCGTTCGCCAGTTCCCGAGGAACAAGAACACCACGATGGCGACCAGGATGATGGCTATCACCAGCGTGCGAACGACCTCAGTCATGGTCGCGGTGACAAAGACCGTGGAGTCGAAGAAAACGGTGTACGCGAGGTCGGCGGGGAAGCGCGTGGCCGCCTCGGTCATGGTGTCGCGCACCTTGCGCGCCACGTCCACCGCGTTGGATCCCGGAGATTGATAAATTCCGAGCGCGGCCGCTGCGGCGCCGTTGAAGCGGCTGTAGCGGTCCTGGGATTTTGCGCTCATCTCCACCCGAGCAACGTCGCCCACGCGGATGACTGATCCATCGGGATTGGCGCGCAGAGCAATTGCGGCGAATTCCTCCGGTTGCGTCAGCCGCCCTTTCGTCTTGATGTTGATCTGGACCTGCTGCTCGTTCGTGATCGGCGCCGCGCCGACACGCCCCAGCGCCGCCTGAATGTTCTGACTCTGCACGGCGGAGATGACGTCATTCGGCGTCAGATTGAGCTCAGTGAGCCGGTCGGGATCGAGCCAAACCCGCAGGGAATAGTCGAGCGGCCCGAAAAGAGTTACCTGACCGACACCTTTGATCCGCGCCAATGCGTCAATGATGTTTATGGTGGCGTAATTGCTCAGATAAATCGCATCATAGGTATCGTTGGGCGAATACACATTTATCACTTGCAGCAGGGCGGCTGACTTTTTGCGGATGGTCAGGCCTGACCGCGAGACTTCCTGTGGCAGCTGTGGCGTGGCCAGGCTCGAGCGGTTTTGCACGTTCACCGTGTTGATGTCGGGATCCGTGCCGAGCGCAAAGGTCACAGTAAGATAGTAGCTGCCGTCCGACCCGCTGGCGGACTGATAATAGAGCGCGTTGTCGATGCCGTTGATCTGCTGCTCGATCGGCTGCGCCACCGTGGTCTCGACCACCTCGGCGTCGGCGCCGGGATAAGTCGCCTGGAGCGTGACCTGCGGCGGCACGATGTCGGGAAATTGCGCGATCGGAATAGCGGTGATGGCGATGATGCCGGCAAGCGTGATGACGATGGCTATCACCATCGCAAGCCGCGGCCGGTCGATGAAAATGCCGGAAAACATTTGCTTAAGACAGGAGTCCGTTGTCACCTCTCCCCGCAGGGGAGAGGTCGGATCGCGCTTGCGCGATCCGGGTGAGGGGGCCGCCTCCGTTGTGGATCCGGACCCCCTCACCCGGAATGTGCGCGCAGAGCGCGCCAATTCCGACCTCTCCCCTGCGGGGAGAGGTGAAGAGCAGCTGCGTCAATTTCATCGGTATATGCTCTAATTTCAGTTTCCGGACGGGCCGCTCGCAGCAACGACTTGACCCGGGCGCACCTTCTGCACCCCTTCGACGATGACCAGCTCTCCCTCCTTGAGGCCCGCAGTCACAACAATGTCGCGGCCTTGCTCGACGCTGGTGGTTATGCGGCGCAGCTCGACCTTTTTCGCGGCGTTGACCACAAGGGCATACCGGCCCGCCTGATCGAGCTGGACCGCGGCTTGCGGAATGACCAGCGCCATTCGCGGCGCACCCCGCTCCGTGCTGATGCCCACGACGCCGCCCGGGATCAGAAGGCGGTCGGGATTGGGCACTTGCGCCCGCACCGCAACCGTATCGGTATTGGGATCGACCTGGACATCGAGGAAATTGGTAAGCCCAGGGTGCGGATAGACGCTGCCGTTGGGCAGCCTGATGTGAATCGTGACGTGTCCGTCCTTGAACTCCGCAACCCTGCGCTTGTATTCGAGCACGTCGCGTTGGCTGGCCTGAAAGATGATGTAGACCGGATCCTGGCTGACGATGGTGGCAAGCCTTCCGGAGGAAGGCTGAACCAGATTGCCGACCGTGAACGTCGCGAGACCGATCCGTCCATCAATGGGTGAGCGGATCTCGGTGTAGCCGAGGTTGACTTCCGCTTGCTCGAGCAGTGCCTGAGCCTCCAGTACGCTGGCCTGGGCTGCCGCCTCGTCCGCCGCGCGCTGGTCGAGGGTCGACTGTGGAATGTTTCGATTGCGGACAAGCTCATTGCCGCGCTCGAGCTGCAGCTTGGCGTTGGTTTCGGTCGCCTGCGCCTTGGCAAGATTGGCGCGCTGCTGGTTGACGGCCGCCTTGTAGGTTGCCTGCTCGATCCGAAACAACAGATCCCCCTTCTTGACATGCTGCCCTTCGGTGAAATTGCGCTCCTCGATAAAGCCTGGTACCCGCGCCACGACGTCAACTTTGTCGATGGCGGTTACGCGTCCGATGAAATCGCCGGTTTCCGTGATCTGACGGCTTACCACCGGCATCACGGAGACAGCAGGCGGCGGCGTGGCGCCTTGGGCGGCGGCGACGCCGGATTGGACGATGAGGATCAGCGCGCCAACGGCGGTTCTCCTGCTGAGGAGTGCGCGGGTTATCGAAGTCACAATCAGGCCTCTTGGTTGCATGAACCTCACATAGACGAGTAACTGCATAATACAAGTTATGGCGCCGCGCGGCGCGAGCCCACGTGGCGACAGGGGGCACCCCGTTGCCGGCATCTATTCCGCCCTCATCCTTCGAGACGCTCCTCAGCACGAGGGATAAAGAGATCGCGCGTGCATCAAAATGACTGAAACCCGCTTTGAAGCGTCATAGATTTGCTACTATTGCTTTGATTCCGAAGCTCGCAACGGAGGAGCCGCAAACGCTTGCGAACTCCGGAATCGCGACAGCAGATCTGCGACCGTTGCGAGGAGCCACACATGACCAAGATTACATACGAGATCGTTGAGCATGACGGTGGGTGGGCCTACCGCGTCGGCGATGTCTTTTCCGAAACCTTCCCCAGTCACGACATGGCGCGCAGAGCCGCCGAGCGCGCAGCGCGAGAGCAAATCGTTCCCGGTGAGACAACCGCCATCTCTTATGAGGACAAGGATGGTCGCTGGCATGAAGAACAGTCGCCAGGCAATGATCGGCCCGACACCGATGTTGAAGGCTGACGCAGACCGGCGTTCCCCCACATTCCATCCTCTCGCCAAGCCACACGCGTATCGCCACCCGAACAGCGGGTATTGGCAGCGGCTGGGCGCCCGCCGCGCGCGCCGCTGCGTAGACCGAACCGCTTTAGATCGGTCTCACCCGCGAGGTCCAGGGGGAGGCGGCGGTGGGGGCGGCGCAAAGCCAGCCGGGTCACGGCCGGGACCTTTGCGCCTCGACTCGCCTTTCGGTCCGGCACCGCGCGGACCGACAGCAAGCTCGGTCAGTTGCTCGGCCGAGCTGCCGATCGCTCTGACATCAACGATCGTACCAAGAGCCGTCGTGAGACTGACCCCACGTACGGCGACGTTCTGCCCAGGCTCAAGATAGGATTGCATCCGTTCGGCCTCGGGCGGCGGCAGGCGCAGAACCGTCCCGTTGTCCAGCAGCGCGCCATTCACTTCGCCGCGCTTGCCGTGCAGCGCAGCCGCGATCTTGCCGGTCAGCGTCGTCTCGGTAACCACACGGCCGGGCCCGCCGGGAGGGCCATTGTCAGTGACAGTAACGCCCGTGGCAAAATTGGTGACCGAGGCAGCATCGACGAGGGGCAGCGCACGCGCCTTGAGGCCCCGAACGGTGACTGTGTCGCCTGGCTTGATCGCAAACACGACTTGGGCGGTCAGGTGCGGCGGCAGCTTTATCTCGGTGCCGTCACTGAGGATCAGACCGTCGACATCGCCGCGCGGCGTGAGCGTGTACTGCTTGACGGTTCCTCTGGTTTCCGGAAGCTGGGAAGAATCCCACACCGGCCCTCCGCCCTGCGCGTAGACCGCGGCTGCGGCCCCGAGCGTAGTGGCAGTCAAAAGCGCTCCGAGGAGAACGCGATAGCTTGTCCTGATCATGAAACATCTCCTTGGCGTCATGGCGTCATGGCGTCAGCCGCCCTGACCACGGGCATGGCAATGACCATGCCAATCCACAAATGCCTGAAATCAGTGAAGTTGTTTCAGCCGGCTGGCGTATCGCCGTCGGTTTTCCCGACATCTTGTGTCGGGATCTCTGACGCGGATTTTTCCATCAGCCCGTAGCGCTGCATCTTGGCGTGGAGAAGCTGGCGATTGATGTTGAGCCGCCGGGCGGCCTCTGCGCGTTTGCCGCCGCATAACGCAAGTGCATGGGCAATCATCGCCTTCTCAAGCCTGGCGAGCGCCGTGGGCAAGTCAGCATCCAGCCATCGCGCTGGGAGCAGCTCAGAGTCGGCCTGGTCTGTTCTTCCAAGCTCCAGATCATCGGCATCGACAATGGCGTCGCGCACCAGAACGCTGGCGCGCTCAATGACGTTCTTGATTTCCCGCACGTTGCCCGGCCAGGAATGCGCCAGCAGGCGAGCAGCGGCGGCGGCAGTGAGCCGCTTGGGCGTCCCGTTGCGCGTTGACAGACGCAGGAAATGCTCCGCCAGCGGCACGATGTCCGCCAGCCGTTCCCGCAGCGGCGGCAGCGGGATCGGAATGACGTTCAAACGATAAAGGAGATCCTCGCGGAACGCATCCGAAGCGACGAGCTTCTCCAGGTCATGATGTGTAGCGGCGACGACGCGAACGTCGACCGCAACCGGTTTGCCGCCAACCGGCGTGACGACGCGATCCTGCAGGATCCGCAGGATCTTGGCCTGCATGGCGATCGGCATGTCGCCGATCTCATCGAGGAACAGCGTGCCGCCGTCCGCATCACGAAATGCGCCAGGGCGGTCTGTGCCGGCGCCGGTGAATGCGCCTTTGACATGACCGAACAGCTCGCTTTCCAGGAGCTCAGACGGAATCGCCGCGCAATTCACGGCAATGAACGGTTTGGCGTGTCGGCGACTGTGCTGATGCAGAGCGTGCGCCACAAGCTCCTTGCCCGTCCCGGTTTCGCCCAGGATGAGAACTGTCGCATTGCTGTCTGCCGCCATGCCGATGGTTTTCTGCACGCGGCGCATCGCCTCGCTGGCGCCGACCAGCGCTCCTTCCATTTGTTCTGCGGTGCGCTCCTGCTGGAACGCGATCGGCTCTCGATTCACCAGCATGCGGGCGAGAGCTGATTTTAGCTCTTCGCGGCCGATCGGCTTGGTCAGATGATCGAAAGCGCCGAGACGCATGGCCTCGATCGTATTCTCGGCGCTGGCAAACGCGGTCAACACCGTGACCGGCGGCGGCTTGGCGCGGGCACGTATCCGGCGCAAGACTTCCATGCCGTCGATCCCGCCGGGCATGCGCAAGTCGAGCAGCACAGCATCCACCGGATATTGGTCAATACGGACGAGGGCCGCACGGCCGGTCGCCGCCGTCGCAGGCGTGTGGCCGAGATCGCCGATCGCCTCCGCAAGGCCGTCCCGCAGGGCAGGGTCATCATCGACAATCAGGACGTCCGCCATGGCAATTCCATCTGGAAATCGGCTCCCTGCGAGCTCGCGATCAAGCAGGCATCGCCGCCATGCGCGCGTGCGATCTCGCGCACGATTGCAAGGCCCAGGCCGGTACCATCGGCGCGGCCGGTCACGAAAGGCTCAAACAGCCGCTCGCGAAGCTCCTCCGGTACGCCAGGCCCGGTATCGCTAACGCGCAAGCAGAGCCGATCGTTCGCACGCCGCGCGGAAAGAACGATCGAGCCGCCTGCCGACGTGTTCTGGATGGCATTGAGCACGAGGTTGTCCAGCCCGCGGCGCACCTGGTCGATGTCGAAATGCGCGGAAATTGGCGCACCTTCAGCGGACGAAACGCGCAGTGCGATGCCCTTCGAGGCCGCGAGCTCCGCATGGGTTTTAGCGACCCGCCCAAGCAAGGCGGCGACATCGACATCGACCAGCTTGGGATGATTTCGCTGAGTCATGGTGAGAAGATTGCGCAGCAGCGCGTCGAGCCTTCCCACCTGATCGAGGATGACCGTCAAGGCTGACTTCAGGCGACCTTCGTCGCCGGCGGAGAGAGCGTTTTCAGCTTTGAGGCGCATCGCGGCGATCGGATTGCGGATTTCGTGGGCGAGACCCGCGGCAAGGCGCCCCACTGCGGCGAGACGCTCAGCCGCCGCGGCGCGCCGGCGTTCCTCCTTCAAACGCACGCCTGTCGTATTGAGCGCCTCCACCAACCGGTCAAGCTCGCGCTCTCCGGTGCGTGCAAGCAATGGAAAGTCCGCCCCGCCGCTTTCCCTCGCAGCAAGCGCTTCCTCAAGTCGCGCGATCTTGCGCGACCATCCAACGAGAATGCGTGCAAGCCAGGCGGCCGAGCCGAGCACGGTGAGGGCCAGCACCGCGAGACCGGCCAACAGCTGATTGTAGGCGCGGCCCTGGCCGGTAAAAACGCGCGTCATCGTCCAGGCCGTCAAGTCCGCTAGCGGACCTTCCAAGGGGCAGGCGTGCAAGACCAACACCTGCGACTGCCCGGATTGCCGAGCCGTGACGGCATGCTCGCTGCGAAGCGCATCCAGATTTACCCGCGCAATTGTGGAGAGCTCCGCTGCTGGAACATCTGTCTTTGGCCCGGTCCCCTCGTAGGTCGGAAAGGCGTATGCCAAGGATCCATTCGCGGATTGCCAGATGCCGCCTTCGATGCCGGCGGCGCGCGCCAGCGCCGCTCGGACGACACCCTGCAGCCCGTCCTTCAGCCGCTCGTCGACTTGAGCCTCTCCGCTGCGCCAGCCGCTGACATAGAACGCATAACGGTCACCAATATCATGGCACGCTCGAACGAGGGTGTCCTCGGCGCGGGCGACCTGAACATTCGCCGACTGGCGATAGAATTGCAGCAGGAGGAACCCTGTCACCAGCGCGGACAGGGCCAGCATGGCCCATAGCGCGATCAGGCGAGCTTGCAACGAGCGCATGGATAGAATTTCTGCTGGCTTGTTCGAATCTCCGCTTCAAGCAACGGCGGCTCCTTTCCTGATGCAGCCAGGGTGATTTATTTGAAGAATAGGATATCAGTGAAGTATTGTCTCTGTATGAGGAGATGGTATGTCTCTCCTTGTGGCCAATAGAGCTGGATTGCGTAGCAGCCCATCGACTGGATCTGGGGCCAGATTCTGTATTCGCGCATCCCGGGCAAGCTTGTGCGAGCGGCCATCAATTACAAATTCGATTGAGGGCGCGCAGCTATTCGGCGCCACTACGCCGCGAGCACGAGCCCGTCTGATTGTACATCGCTCCGGTGAGGCGCCCCGATCGCGTCAACGCTATTTTGGGCGATGCGAGCGCCATTAGCGACGCTTGGCCAGGGTGCGTCCTTTGGGACCACCGCTAACGTCTGGAACTTCTATGCCGAGGGCGGTGGCTAAATCGATTTGATGATCCTGCTCCTGCATGAGTATTTGGCGAATCTGTTCCGCCATCGCGTATTCTCCAAGGCTTTCACATTGCCGGACACGATCGCGGTAATTGCGAATGGTCTCGTTCTCGTTATCGAGATCGTACCGGAGCATGTCTTCCGGATTTTTCGATGTGCGTACCGGCTTGGGAGTAACCACCGGCATTTTCCCGAGATAGTCGATCTGTCGCGAGAGGGTCAGGGCATGATCGAGCTCCTGCTTGGCGTGGATTTCGAGCTGGGCGGCGATGTCCATGTATTGCGCGCCGGTGAGCACCTGGGAATAGACCACGTAGGCGATGATGGCTTGATATTCGCGGGCAAGGTCTTCGTTCAACAGCTCCGCGAGGCGGTCACGGGAAATCTCGTTTTCGTTTGCGGTGGATTTGAGCTCACCCATTTGAGTTCTCCTTTGAATCGAACCAACTGATTAAGGTCTGTCCAGCACCATGCGCTCATCCTTTTATTTACCGGCCGGCAGAGGATTGAGCACAGCGATAAGCGGCCGCCCATGCGTGGGTGTCCAAATATTCTTGAAAGTCCGAGAATTTGCCATCGTGAATTGTGAATATGTGTACCCAATCACTGGCCTATGAGTGCCCGGTGGACTTTATGCGCCATCGGCGGCACGGTAAGGGGCTTCAACGTGACGTCCCCCGGAAACGACGACGGCCACGACCTTCCTTGTTATGGCGACGCTTCGGTGCCCACCGTCGCCAGCGGCGACAAGCGTGCGTCCGAAGAGCGCGGCGAATACCGGACCGATCAGGGCCGTCATGCCGAAGGTGAATGAATGGTCTCGCAGCGGACAGACTGCAATATTGCAGGACGAGATACGAGGTTTGCTGCGGCCTTGAATGCAGGAGGCGAATATGTGCGAATGTTCTGTCGAAGCAGCAACCACGCATGCGATGGCCGAGCGGCGTACCGTCCTGAAGCTGACAGCCGCGGTAATTGCCGGGATTGCGCTCCTTCCGGACGTGCTGGCCAAAGACGCCAAGGCCCAAGGTGCCAAGGCGCCGCCAAAGCCGGGAAATGTCTTGTCCCCCGATGCCGCGCTCGACCGCTTGATGAAGGGCAACGCCCGCTATGTCGAGGGCGTCAGCAAACGGCATGACTTCAGCCATGAACGCGAACCCTTGCGCACGGGGCAGAACCCCTTCGCCGGCGTGCTGAGTTGTGCCGATTCTCGCATCGCACCCGAATATTGCTTCGACACGTCGCGCGGCGACATTTTCGTCTGCCGCGTCGCGGGCAATTTCGCCAGCGATGAGAATATCGCAAGCTTCGAATATGCCGTGCAGGTGCTCAACACGCCGCTCATCCTGGTGCTCGGCCACGATGCCTGCGGCGCCGTCGATGCAACCGCAAAATCGATCAAGGACGGCACCACTCTTCCCGGCCATCTGCCCGCGCTCGTTGCCGCAATCAGTCCTGCGGTCAAGGCGGTGCAAGGTGAGCCCGGCGACCTGCTCGACAACGCAATCCGGCGCAATGTCATGCTCAACGTCGAGAAGCTGAAGACCACCGGGCCGATCCTCAACTCATTTGTCGACAATAAGAAACTCCGCGTCGTCGGAGGCATCTACAAATTGGCATCCGGGAAGGTTGAGCTTCTGCCATGACAGAATGTTGCACGGTCGCAATTGCGTGAGGATCGGGTCAACGTAAGCCTGCAGCTCAGGATGCAACGAGCTCTGTGCGGATCTCAATCTTGTTCGTAAGCGTGCGATGGACGGGGCACTTCCTGGCAATCTCGATCAGCTGCTTGCGCTGTGCTTCATCCAATGGCCCGACCAATTCAATGCTGCACAGAATACGATCGATCATCGATTTCGGATCCTCGCAGTTGACGCAGTCATCGGCGTGGACCCGGTCGTGTCGAAGCCGCACAACCACCTGGTCAATAGTCCACTTTTTCCGAGCCGCGTACATGTTGACCGTCATCGAAGTGCAACTGCCAAGTGCCATCAGTAGCAGCTCGTAAGGACCGGGACCGGCGTCGCCGCCGCCAACCGCGACGGGTTCATCAGCACGCAACGCGTGACGCCCGTTGAGCAGAATTTGCTCGAAGGGACCCATACCAGTTGAAGCCACGATAACCGATCCGGGAGGGACCGATTCTTGAAGCCTCTGCAGGTCATGCCTTTCCATTCTATCGCCCATCGGTTTTTGTACCCAGGAAGTCTGGTGCTGCACTCATGTTCACCTTAGCCGAGCTTGAGAGCGTCCTGCCGCTGGTGCGCGCCAGTGTGCCGCCCACGCCGCAATATGCCTGGCCGTTGTTGAAGGCGCGCACCGGCGTCGATGTGGTCGTCAAGCACGAGAACCACACGCCCATCGGCGCCTTCAAGGTTCGCGGCGGGCTTGTCTATATCGACCGGCTGATGCGCCAGCGCCCGCACATCCGCGGAATTGTCTCTGCGACCCGCGGAAATCACGGCCAGTCGATCGCCTTTGCCGGCCGTAAAGCTGGAATCTCCGTCACCATCGTCGTGCCGTACGGCAACTCGACCGAGAAGAACGCGGCCATGCGGGCCTTTGGCGCGGAGTTGATCGAGCACGGCCGCGATTTCGACGAGGCGAAAGAGCACGCGTTGGGAGTGGCCGCGGACCGCGCGCTCGAATTCGTTCCCTCGTTCCATCGCGATTTCGTGCTCGGCGTTGCGACATATGCGCATGAATTGCTCACCACGGTCGAGGCGGTGGACACCGTCTACGTTCCAATTGGTCTCGGCTCCGGTATTTGCGGACTGATTGCCGCCCGCGATCTTCTTGGCCTGCGCACCAGGATTGTGGGAGTAGTTGCGCAAGGTGCGAACGCCTACCGCCTGTCGGTCGCAGCCGGACACCCCATCCATACCAACTCGGCGCAGACATTCGCCGATGGCATGGCAGTGCGCATTCCCGACCCCACCGCACTGGAAGTCATTGCCGCAGGCGCCGAACGAATCATCGAGGTCTCTGACGGCGAGATCGCCGAAGCAGTCCGTATTCTGTTCAGCGCCACCCATAACGTTGCGGAGGGCGCAGGCGCTGCCTCGCTCGCGGCGCTCATCAAGGAGCAGAACCGGCTGCAGGGCCGGCGCGCAGCCGTGATAGTAACCGGCCAGAACATCGATCGGGATCGGATGGCCAACGTGTTGCGTGGCGAGACGCCACCCGCGTGATTCGGGCTACTCTTTGTGGGATTTTTATCACAGTCGGCATTTGTTTTGCTCAAGTCGCAAAGCCGGGCAAATTTAGTGCTTATATGTCGCCCGGCTACAACAAGCGAGGGAAGGGATTCGGGGGCATCCTGAAAGACAAATACCAACCGACGGACAGCGTACGAGAGAGTTAGCGTTGGTGCTGCTTGCTCTACGGTGAGTTGGTTTCTGTATCGGTTGAGCCGGGGCTTAAGCTGCCGCTTCGGGAATGTAACGGATCGGTTCGCAGCAAAGTGACGTGCATGCCGACGGGTCTCCGCGCGAACGGGGCGATCTCCCTTGTTCCGGGCCACGGGTTCGTTCGCCCCGACGGTAGCATGTGCAGGTAAATGTTAAGGGGAAGGTGGTTTCTCCCATTGATCGCGAAAGTCATGTCATCCATTTACTCAGGCGAGGTCGATATGTCAGTTTCTTTTGACCACCGCGCGCGGCGGGCGGGGCGCGCGTTGCTCGTTTCCGGATCCGGCACCCGCAGACGCAGGTGGTTCGAGGATGGATCGCTGAGAGCTACTCTGATTCTTGCGGCGCTATTCATGTCGCTGTGGCTGGGGGCGCTGATCGGTCTTGCCCTGCTTTTCGCGCGCCGGGCGTGAAATTTTCCGCCGAATGGCCGCACGCAGCCGACTTGAATAGGGCAAGATGAATGTCGGACAGCACCGGCTGTTCATGATGCCGACAGGTTCATTGTGATATCCGCCCGTGATACTGACCGGAAAGGAGAAGTCATGAAAAAGCTCGCCGTTGCGCTTGCTATGTCTGCGCTGTTGACGATTGGCGCGAGCTCGATGACAGCCGCCCAGACCGTGCGCAGCGAGGCCGCCAACCATCCGCGAATCGCCGCAGCGATCCGCGAGCTCGAAGAAGCCGTTCGCTATATGGAAGCTGCTCCGCATGATTTCGGCGGACACAAGGGCGCCGCCATCCGGGACTCACGCGCGGCCGTCGTCCAGCTCCGCGCTGCGCTCGCCTATCGGGCAAAAGCAGATCGCTGATCTTGCCTGGTGCGGTACGCAGCCGCTCTTCACCTCTCCTCTGCGGGGAGAGGGTGAGTCTGAGCTGAGTTGCGATTTGGCAACAACGGCCATCTATTCGCATGTAAGAAGCCTCACTGCCATTGTGCTGCCACCGACAATTGCGGAATTTGGCGAGCTTCCAAGGGGGATTCGGAGTGAGCCATGCGCGACGCATTGCGGTCTTTGATTGTTGTTTCGGCTTTTGCCGCGCTCGGCATGGCGTGCCAGTCGCCGGCGCAGGCAGAAGATGGCGTCCGGCAGGCCGCCATTCAGGACTCCTCCGTTCAGGACACCACCTTGTCCGAAGCGGTCGAGCAGGCGCCGCAGCCAAAGAGCGAACCCACACCGGCACCAGCATCGCATCCGGCTCAAGAGCACGCTGCGGAGCAAAAGGCGACGGAGGAGCAGGCGCCGAAACTTGACCTCTCCAGCTATGCACCGGGGACGATCGTGGTCTCGACCTCTGAGCGCAAGCTGCACCTCATGCTGGAAAACGGCGAGGCGATTACTTACCCCGTCGGCGTCGGCAAGAAGGGGAAATCGTGGGCAGGTACCGGCTCCATCCAAGGGAAGTTTCTCCGGCCGGCATGGTCTCCCCCGAAGAGGCTGAAGCTCGAGAAACCTTGGACGCCCGACTATATTCCCGGCGGCACCCCGCAAAATCCGATGGGAGCCGCGGCGATGACGCTCAACGTGGATCAGTACGCAATTCATGGGACCAATAATCCCAGCTCGATCGGCGGATTCGTCTCCTTTGGCTGCATCCGTATGCACAATCGCGACATCCTCGACCTCTACAAGCGAGTCAAAGTCGGCACGCGCGTCGTCGTGTTGCAGTGATGGAAGGCGCGCTGCCGGCCGCAATCGACATAACCCACGATGCCGATCGCCGAAGCTTCGTAGCTTCAGCCAACGGCCATCCCGATTTTCCTCTGCAGAACCTGCCGCTCGGCATCTTCGGCCCGCCGGGCGCGGAGCCGCGAGCGGGCGTGGCGATCGGCGATCTCATCCTCGACCTTGTCGCCGCCAAGGAAGCGGGGCTGTTCGCTGCCGCGGCGGCGCCGGCCGCCGAGGCCGTGGCCGGAACGTCGCTCAATGAATTCATGAATTGCGCAGCGCTTGCGCGCAAGGCGCTGCGCGCGCGTCTCTCCGAGCTGCTCGACGAAAGCAGCCAAGCTCGCCCCCAGCTGGAGACCATGTTGCATGATGCGCGCGCCTGCACCATGCATCTGCCCGCCGTCATCGGAGACTACACCGATTTTTATGCGGGTATAAATCACGCCACGAATGTCGGCAGACAGTTTCGTCCCGACAATCCGCTGCTGCCGAACTACAAATACGTGCCGATCGGCTATCACGGGCGCAGCTCCTCCATTCGAGCATCAGGCGGACTGGTCCGCAGGCCGCGCGGTCAGCGCAAACCGGCATCCGAGGCAGCGCCGTCCTTCGGTCTTTCCCGCAATCTCGACTACGAGCTCGAGCTCGGAATCTGGATCGGGCCGGGCAACAAGCCGGGCGAGGCGATCCCGATCGCCAGTGCAGGCGAGCGCATCGCCGGCTTCTGCCTGCTGAACGATTGGTCGGCACGCGATATCCAGGCCTGGGAATATCAGCCGCTCGGACCTTTTCTGTCGAAGAGCTTCGCAACGACAATATCGCCGTGGGTGATCACGCCGGAGGCCCTGGCGCCGTTCCGGCGGGCGCAGCGAGCTCGCGCCGAGGGCGATCCCCCGCCTATGGATTATCTGCTCGATGCCACGGATCAGAGCCGTGGCGCGCTTGATCTCGAGCTCGAAGTGCTGCTCCTGACCGAAGGATTGCGCAGCAAGCAACTGCCGCCCCAGCGCTTGTCCATTGGGCACAGCACGGATCTGTACTGGACTGTGGCGCAACTCGTGACCCACCATGCCAGCGGCGGCTGCAACCTCAATGCCGGCGACTTGTTCGGCAGCGGCACCATCTCCGGCAGCGCACCCGGCAGCTTCGGCAGCTTGCTGGAAATCACCGAAGGCGGCCGAAAACCTCTCACGCTCGCTTCCGGCGAGCAGCGCCGGTTCCTGGAAGACGGCGATGAGGTGATCATGCGCGCGCGCGCATATCGGGACGGCTTTGCCGCTATCGGATTTGGCGAGTGCCGCGGCCGTATAGCCCCGGCCGCGTAGGGCAGGCGGAACCTTCCTTCCCGGTGCTGCGTTGAACGGGGGACTGGAGCAACGATCCGCGTTCGCGACCGCGCCCTGCTCCAGTCGAAGACCCCGGACCGTCGCGGCCGGGGTCTTTCAATATCTCAGCTCGCCTGCTGAATGCCGGAGCGCGGACGCGTCCTGAGCGCCAGAAACTTCGTGTTTTCTCTATGCCAGAAATGCTCGCATGCACAGAACGGACAGAACTTCCGTGCGAAGGGACCTGAAGTCGCGGTGAATTGCTTCGGATCCGCGTCCATGCCCATGAACATGTAATGGCCCGTCAACCGGCATTTGGTGATGACCTGAGCCATGGATTCCTCCTTTTCGTCCCGTCTGCTCGTCCCGGCCTGGAAACGCCGGAAAGCAGATGGCGGGTTGCTGAAATCGATGATGCCGTGATCAACTGTGCGACGCAGTGACCGTGGTCACAAAAAAGACGAGTTACAAAAAATTCGACTCGCAAGCTCATCTTCTGTTCGTTGTCTTTGTCGCGTGCACCTAACAACAGTCCCCCAGACAACCGTTTTAGTCCGACAATGTTCCGGCTGCTTCTCGCGTTTCCCAGTTCGCGCGATGCAAGGCGAAGCTTGCGGCGGACTGATCCGCCTCGGCGCAGCGACGGGGCGGAGGTCAAATCGGTTGCGAATGCGATTCACGTGGACGCGTGCCCCTGGGGTCATGAAATCCAGCGAATTCGTGATTTCCGTCACAGCTTGCTCTCACCCCCTTGCGTAGATTCGCACCCATGGAAAACGCCGTTCGGACACGAGTGGCGCTCACGAATGGGAGGATCACATGCGAAAACTCAACGGCCTTGCGATCGCCGCAATCCTTGCGCTAGGGACAGCCCTTCTGTGGCCCAAGCCTGCGGCGCCTGTGACCCACATCTATGTCGCGCCGATTTCCGCGCCTTCAGATATTGACGTGCGGCGTTGCTGAGCGGCGGGCGATCTTGGGACAAATCCGGGACTTCCCCTCCGACTGGGGTATCGCATACGACCCGGACTGTTGCTAAGTCAGTATTGTGCTTTGTCACTCGAATTTCGAGCCAAGCCGGTTCAGTGGCCCGCGGTGGCCGTTAACCGCGCATCGGCTCCGCCAACACGCTGAACCAGCCGTTGATGTTAGATCCCACAAAGCGTGGCCGGCTTGCAAGGCTGCTGGAAGCTCCGCGCCCGTTGCGTGCTTTCGTTCGCGCCTGGGAATCGAGCCTGGTGTTTCTCGGCGCGGTGGTCGGGGCAGTGGCCGGCCTTGTTGTGGCTGCCATGAGCTTCGCGGTGAGCGAGCTGCACGCGCTGTTTTTTGGCCTGCAACCCTCGCAGAGGCTCTCCGCCCTCGAGAAGCTTGACCCATACACAGCCCTGGCAGTCCCGACGCTCGGCGGCCTCCTCTTCGGCGTCGCTCTGCTTGTGCTCGCGCGATGGCGGCCCGTCCAGGAGGTCGATGCAATAGAGGCCAATGCTCTCCACGGCGGACGCATGTCGCTGATCGGCAGCCTCAGTGTTGCGCTGCAGACCGTCTGGTCGAGCGGGGTGGGCGCCTCGGTCGGATTGGAAGCTGGTTACACTCAGCTGAGCAGCGGGTTGGCGTCCTGGCTCGGGCGCGCCTTTCACTTGCGCCGAGCCGATCTGCGAACCCTCGTCGGCTGCGGATCAGCGGGCGCGATTGCCGGCGCATTCGGGGCACCGATCGCCGGCGCATTCTATGCTTTCGAGCTCATCATCGGCCACTACTCCGCGGCGACGCTTGCTCCTGTCGGGCTGGCAGCGCTTGTGGGCTATCAGGTCGCCAATTTCTTTGAGCCAAGCTCGCTCGGGATCGGAACGCTGTACGTGTCCCAAATTACCGCGCGCGATCTTGCGATCGCCAGCGCGGTCGGTCTTGCCGGGGCCGCGGCCGGGATCGCCATCATGCGCGGCGTTGCCCTATGCGAAAGAATGTTGAATTGGCCTTATCTGCCCGCATTCCTGCGTCTCGGCAGCGGCGGCATCATCGTCGGGCTGCTCGGATGGCTAAGTCCGCAGGTCCTCTCGTCCGGGCATGGCGCCATCGAGATTGCTCCGATGTTGAGCCGGCCTCTGCGCGATATTGCGCTGGTTTTCCTGCTCAAGGCGGTAGCTTCGGTGGTGTCGCTCGGTGTGGGGTTTCGCGGCGGATTGTTTTTCGCTTCGCTCCTGCTTGGGGCGCTCGGCGGACACCTCCTGGCCGGCGCCCTGACGGCGCTATCGCCTGCTCTGTCGCTCGACCCACACGTTTATTCCATCATCGGCATGGGCGCACTCGCGGTGGCCGTGATAGGCGGCCCGCTTACAATCACATTCATCGCGCTGGAGACGACGGGGGATTTCTGGCTCACGGCCGCCGTCCTGATCGCCGTCATCGTATCCGGTCAAGTGACTCGCGAGGCATTTGGCTACTCCTTCGCGACGTGGCGTTTTCACCTGCGCGGGGAGACCATTCGCGGCGGCGTGGACGTAGGCTGGCTGCGCGATCTTACGGTGCGGCGAACGATGCGCTCCGACGTGCGTTCGGTGCCGGCGCACACTACGGTGTCGCGTTTCCGCATGGTGTTTCCACTCGGCTCAACCACCCATGTCGTGGCGGTAAACGAGGGCAAGGATTACGCGGGGATTGTGAATGTGGCGGAAGCGCACGCCGTCGAGCTGGACCAATCGACCTCTGTCCGCGATATCCTGCATTACCCACAAACCACGCTGCTGCCGGCCATGACCGTCAAGGAGGCGATCGCCACCTTCGAAAGCTCCGAGGCGGAAGCGCTGGCCGTCATCCAATCGCCTGAAAAGCCGCGCGTGATCGGCTTGTTGACCGAATCCCATGCCTTGCGCCGATATTCGGAAGGTCTCGAGTTGCGGCGACGGGAGTTGATCGGCGATTAGAGCAAACAGTGTTGGAGGAAACCGGTGCCGACATCCCGGACGCAATCGAGACGGCTCCGGAGCATGTTGGTCGCGGGCGGCCTGCTTGGCTTGCTGCTTGGCTCGATTCTGTCGTTTGACGCCAGCACGGCCGAGCCCGTGTCGCCGACGACACAACCGGCCGAACCACAACTGCGCACCGTGCTATCGACCACCAGGACTGTTCTTGACGAGCCGATCCGGTATCCGTTGGGAGCGCCTGCACGGATCACCGCTGCCGAGATCACGCTTGAACCGGGGCAGCAAACCGGATGGCACACGCATCCCGTTCCGCTGTTCGGCTATATGCTCGAGGGTGAGCTCACTGTCGATTATGGCGCAAAGGGACTGCGGATTTATCGCAAGGGTGACGCCCTGGTCGAGGCAATGAACGATCCGCACAATGGCCGCAACATGGGTCAGGAGCCCGTGAAAATTCTCGTGGTATTCATCGGCATGGAGGGAATGCGGGGGACGGTTCCCGCATCCCCTCCGGCACGTTGATTTTCGCAGAGCAACTGCGCAACCTCGTGACGCCGCAGGAGCCGTGACCGAATGGTGTATGCAGTGTTGATGCTTCTGGTCTTGCTGACGCTTGGTGCAGTATGGCGCAAGCATCCCCTGCAAGTTGCGCTGTTCCTCCTGACTATCGCGTGCATCCTCGTGCATTTTATTCGCGACATGACAACGCCCCTTACCCTGAGCTTTTGAGGATCGGATGACCCGCCTCTATGTGCTCGCCGCCGCGCTCAACGTTTGGGTTCTCGTGTTGATTTTGGCCGCCGCCTTCCTGGTCCAGCTCATCGCCGGCGAGCCGCCGTGCCCGCTCTGTGTCGTTCAGCGGATCGCCCTGATGATGTGCGCGCTCGGCCCGATGTACACGCTGTTGCAAGCCCGAGAGGGCATGCTCACCTGTCGCGACATCGCCGTAAGCGCCGGCATCTCTGTCATCTCCGCTCTCGTGGGAGCGGCGGTGTCGGCGCGGCAGCTCCTGCTGCACATTCTGCCCGGAGATGCGGGCTTCGGCAGCCCGTTGCTCGGCCTTCATCTGTATACGTGGTGCCTGATTGCATTCGTTTGTCAGATCGCCGCAAGTGGTCTGATGCTCATTGGCGCCGCTTGGCTGAAGGAGCAACCGATAACCTGGCGGATCGCAAATATCACGGGTCTCGCCTTGATAGTCATGATAGTGGCAAATCTGGTGTCCGTGATTGCCGAGGCCGGCTTGCACTGGGATCTGCCGCCTGATCCTGTCGGCTATTTGCTGTTCGAGTGAAGGCGATGCGCCATGCTGAAACATTTCGATCACCTGACCATCGTGGTGCGCGATGTGGAGCGCGCCAAGTCATTCTTTGGCGTGCTCGGCTTCAAGGAAGCGAAGTCCGTGGTCATCTCCGGGGAGCCGTTCGCGAGCTACATGGGCGTTCCCGACATCAAGGCCGATCACGTCACCTTGGTTCTGGAGGGTGCATCACCCCGAACAGAGATTCAGCTCCTTCGCTACCAGCACCCCCCGCCACTGCCGGATGCACACATACGCGACCTGCACAAGATCGGGATGAACCATATCTGCTTTGCAGTCGATGATGTCGAATCCGAAGTTCGCAAGCTCAAAGCAAATGGGTTCAACACTCGCAACGAGATCATGGACTTTCATTCGCGCAAGCTGGTTTTCATCGACGGCCCGGAAGGAGTGACCGTCGAGCTTGCTGAGTGGCACTGAGCTTTGCGGGGAAAACAGCTTGTTGGGGTAAACGTGATTCAGGCGAACGATGGAGATTACTGGATGCTCCACATGCGCGGGGCGTGACGCTTCGGAGGGGGCTTTAGTCGCGGGCGCGTGCCCTTTTGCCGCTGCTGTCGAATACGACGCGGCAACCGCGGCTGAGATGTGCGCGGTTCTGCGCCATGCACGCGGTGATACGCTCGACGTCGGGAATGTACTGGCCGCAGAGGCGCTGTGCGTCGCCTTGGCAGGCCGCGCGCTGCTCCGCGGTACCCTGGGCGGCGGCAGGAATGGTCATAAACGCGAGGGCGCATACGATGGCAAATGTCAGATGTTTTGGCGGCAGGTTTTGCATGCAAGCGTTTTTAGCCGTCGCGAGTTAATAAACTTACAACCAAGAAAATGCCGAGAAAATGCAGGCCGCGCCGCCGCGCACGGAGTTTATGGCGCAAAAGACCGGACGGTCGGGTGCTGGTTCTTACAGCCAGATTGCGCTTTCTGCTTTTGCCGTTGCCGGCCGTCCGGAGTTACTGCCGCAAATCATATTCCTTTATCGCATGTCGACCCTTTGTGCAGATGAGCCTGCGCTTGAGTTCTTGATCAACGACAACACTGGCCCGCATTTGTCGGAGATGCCTGTCAATGCGTTCAGGCGCGCGATGTGATCGCCATCACGATTTCTCTGTTTGCAGCCGGCGCTCGCCCTGGCGCTTGTCAAACCCATAATTTAACCTGCGCCCGCATCCGGGATTCGAACCAACATGCAGGCACGGGCTCTGACGATCTGGCTGCTGCGGCTTGCCATCGCCGCGTCTCTTCTGTTTCCGATTCTCCTGTTCACCTTTGCAGCGTGGAGCAGCTATCGCCATGTGCAAGCATTGGCGGATGAGCGGGTCGTCCGGTCGCTCGACGTGCAGCAAGAGCAGGCCTTGAAAACATTTCAGCTGATAGATCTGACGTTGAACAATGCCAACGACCTCGTTTCCGGAATGTCCGATGCCGACATCCGCAATCACGAGGAGGAACTGCATTCTCAATTGAAGAAGCTGGCCGGCGCGGCTCCGGTCGTCCAGTCGATCTGGATCTACGACAAGGAAGGACGAACGCTGGTCTCATCGTGGGTGCATCCGCCGCCGGAACAGAATCTTCTCCGATCGGGATTTTTTCATGGCCCATGTCAAGGCCGACATTGGCACCTATTACGGTCAGGTCTACAACTCACAGTTCGACGCTGAGCCGTTCTTTACCGTGAGCAGGCGACTTGCGCGGGACGGGGAGTTCCTGGGCGTGCTTGAAGTGTCGGTTCTTCCGAGCAACTTTTTGCGCTTTTTCTCGACGCTGGCATACGCGGATGGCGTGCAATACGCGATGATTCGGGCGGACGGCACATTTCTCGTGCGCTATCCGGCGGCCCCGCCAGGCGCGACGCAGAAGCTTGACGAGAGCACCGGCTTCCGCCGCACGATTGCCCGAGACGCAAAAGGCGGGCTTTACATTACGACCTCTCCGGTCGATGACGTGGAACGCCGTTTCGGGGTGCGACGCTTCGAGCAGACGCCTCTGTACCTGAGCGCGGGAATAACCAGCTCGGCCATTCGCAACGAATGGATCGCAGCAATGGCAGCGCACCTGATATTCGGCATTCCCGCAACGCTCTTTCTTTTTCTGACTCTTCTCGCCGTGCTGCGGCGAACTCAGCGTCTTTATGCTGAGATCGACCGAAGATCGCTGGCCGAGGAGTCGCTTCGGCAATCGCAAAAGCTCGATGCCATCGGCCACCTCACCGGCGGCGTGGCGCATGATTTCAACAACCTTCTCACGATCATCATCGGCAATCTCGAAACGGCGCAACGCCAGTTGGAATCGTGGACAGACGGCGCGCAAATCAAGCTGGCGCGGCGCATCGAAAACGCGATGCACGGCGCGCAGCGCGCAGCCACGCTGACCAAACGGCTGTTGGCCTTCTCTCGGCAGCAGCCGCTCAATCCCGCCGCGCTCGACGTCAACCGCCTGTTGAATGGCCTTTCCGACTTCCTGCGGCGGGCTCTCGGGGAAGATACATCGCTGGAAATCGTTGTCGGGGGCGGCATATGGCCCGTCGAGGCGGACGCCGGCGAGCTTGAGGCGGCTATTCTCAACCTGGCGATCAACGCGCGCGATTCCATGCCGCATGGAGGAAAACTGACCATCGAAGCAACCAACTCGTTTCTGGATGAGGCGTATTGTCGTGAGCGCGCAGATGCTCAGCCTGGGCAATACGTGCAGATTGCAATCACCGACACCGGCTCGGGAATGACCAAGGAAGTTATCAATCGCGCCTTTGAGCCCTTTTTCACGACCAAACAGTCCGGCCAGGGCACCGGTCTGGGCCTGAGCCAAGTGTATGGATTTGTGAAGCAGTCGGGTGGGCACGTGAGCATCTACAGCGAAATAGGGGAGGGCACCACCGTCAAAATCTACTTGCCCCGCTTCGTCGGCAAAATTTCGGAACGGCAAGAGCGCAAGGGTGAGCCAAGCCGCGGCCATTCAGGCGAGTGCATCCTCGTCGTCGAGGACGATGCGGACGTTCGTGCCTATGTCGTCGAGACGCTCGGCGGACTGGGATATGATGTTCTCCAGGCTCCGAGCGGTGAAGATGCTCTCCATCTCATGGACGAGCATAAAAGCGTCGCGCTCCTGTTGACCGATGTCGTCATGCCCGGCATGAACGGCCGCAAGCTCGTGGAGCTGGCAAAGCAGCATAAGCCCGCAATTAAGATTTTGTTCATGACGGGATATTCGCGCAATGCCATCGTCCACCAGGGCCGCCTCGATCCCGGCGTCGAGTTGATTCAAAAGCCTCTTACAAGCGAGCAACTCGCCGGCGCTGTGCGAAGAGCTCTCGACAGTTGAGCTGCAGGGTGGGTAGCCTTCACTTGGTACCCTCGACCTCTACGATGAAGGAGCGTGACTGCGTCGATTTCATGCGCAGGGCGTTGGCCTCAGCCTGCGCTGCGGAGTCGTTCCAACTCTGCGCCTTCTGGACGCTGTCGAAGGCGATAATGATGTATCGCAACGGCGCCACTCCATCCAGCGCGGTAATGTAGTTTGTTCGCGTCACGAAACGTCCGCCGTTTGCGGTTACGGCCGTGGCTTCCTTGGCAAGCAGCGTCTTGAAAGTGGTGGGATCGTTAATCTGGGTAATGTTGACAATCGCGTAAGCTCCTGGTGATGATCCTTGTGCATGCAGCCCCTGAACGGCAAAGGCGCCCAGCCCGAAGCCGGCAAGCATTGCGAGTCCCAGTGCAAATTGCGATCGCATCGCGGTCTCCTTCATTCTTGCATTCTTGCGAGGGTATTTAAGGATGGGTCGTCGGCCGCTCGCAGCGTTAATTGCCGGCCGCATACTTGCAATGGCCAGAAACGGCGACGTTTGCAAGATCTGAGAAGGCTAGCGCTCCTTCCTCAATTGCCGCAGCGCTCTGCCCAGCCGGAACGCACGGTCCTCCCAGTCGTTCTTGGGCGAGGACGAAGAGGAGCTTTGCCGCATGGTCTTCACTGTGCGGCCCAGCCGGAACATCAGGACCGTCCACGCCGTCTCCGGTCTCGATTCCGGCCGGAGCTTCTTTTCCAGCCGTTGCTTGAGCGACGCAGCGTTCGCCTTCTCGTGCTCGGTTGCCGCGGGGTCCCTGAGAACGGCTGCAATCGCCCGCAGCTGGCGATGAATGGCTGTGGCCAAGCTCCTGTTCTCGCTCATCGGTCATTTGCCCTTCTTGTTGTCCGGACAGCCGGACCAGAGAGGCTTCCGCTTAAGCATGGCGACACAAGGAGGCCTGTTGCTCCATCGAGAAGCCTCGACTCGGACTCTCAATCCGCATCACACCTCACGACCAGGAATGTGCCGGCAACCATGTATGGAAAATCTTGCGTCATAGTGCTTGCGAGACCTTCCCGTGAATCGCCACCGTGCTAACACCACGACACCTCTCGTTGTCCTGAAAGATGATCGCAACCCGTGAGTCGAGAACATATGGATAAAATTGTCTCTTTTCTCGCGCTCGGAGCAATCCTTGCTGCTGGGATCATGCCCGCCCAGGCCGACGAATGGCGTGGAAGGCGCGGCTCGGGCTATGGCGTCGGCGCCATCTCGCGCAACGTCATCACACCTTACTATTACGGCTACTACGGCAGCCATTACAGCTATGTGGCGCCCGATCCAATCCCGGGGCCCACTTACGTGCGCTATACCTACGCGCCGGTCTGCTGGTCCATCGGTGCGGGATATCGCTAGATTGGCGCCGGACCCAAAGATACCACCTCACCAAACGATCTGCGGGAGCTCCCCAGGAGCCGCTGCACTGCATTTCGCCTACAAGATCAAATCGATAGCCGCTGCAATGGCTTGTACTTAAGGCGCCCGTTGAGCGCAGGAGTAGGACCCCGGCTCGAAGGTCACCCCCTGGGTCGAAGCTGGAACCTTTCCCGCGGGTCGGCCGTTGAGTTATGTCGGGGTTAACTTCACACAGGAGCGGTTATGAATAATCCCAATCAGGGTGGTCAGGGTGGCGGCATGGGTCAGCAGAAACCGGGTCAGCAGAACCAAGGTCAACAAGGCGGCGGTGGCCAGCAGCAGGGTGGTGGTGGGCAACAGAAGCCCGGCCAACAGAGCCAGCAACCTGGACAGGGCGGACAGAAAGGCGGACAGGGTGGACAGGGTGGACAGGGAGGCCAACACGGCCAGCGCTAGCGTCCTGACGTGAGACCCAATTGCAGCCCCGGCCAAGTGCCGGGGCTGTTTTCGTTGAACAACTCTGACACGAGTGCGGGAAAGCGCGGCACAACATCGATAGTCGTGTCAACTCGCCTTGCGGCGCGCGTGCCCGCGTTTGGTGGACGAACGCCGCGCTCGAGATGGAGGACGGCTTTCGTGCCGGGCGGGCGGCTTGCTCCCGCCTTCGACGCTGCGACGTAGCGCGTCCATGAGATTGATCACCTTGGCGGGCTCCGCTCGTTGCGGCCTCTCAATCGGCTTGCCGGACTGCTTTTTCCTGATCACCTCCCGCAGCGCCGATTCGTAGCGATCCTCGAACTCTTGCGGATGAAAATGTCCTGATTTCGTCTCCACGATATGCGCGGCCAATTCCAGCATGTCCTTGGGAATTTTCTCATCTGGAATGTCGTCAAAGTAGTCGCCTTCGGCGCGCACCTCATAAGGATATCGCAGCGTCACTCCCAGCATTCCCTTGCCGCGCGCCTCCAGCGCCACGATGTGCTCGCGCGACGTGAACACCACCGTGGCGATCGCCACCATTCCCTCCTTGCGGATAGCCTCCCGTATCACCGCAAATGCCTGCTGCGCCACTTCGCCGTCGGGAACGATATAGTACGGGCTATTGAGATACAGCTCGTCAATCTCGTCCTTCGGCACGAACTGGTCGATGTCGATGACCCGCTTGCTCTCGATGGCGACAGCGTCAAGCTCCTCGGGATCGAGCTCGATGTACTCGTCCTTGCCGGCTTCGTAGCCTTTGATGATGTCTTCGGAATCAACCTCCTCACCTGTCTCGGCATCCACTTTGCGATACCTGATGCGGTGCCCGGTATTCTTGTTGATCTGATGGAAGCTGATCTTCTCGCGCTCGGAAGTCGCCGGAAAAAGTGCAATCGGGCACGAGACAAGAGAGAGCTTCAGATAGCCCTTCCAATACGCACGCGGCGCCATTCGAATCTCCAATACCGCACAAGGTACAAAAAGAATAAGGCGATGATTCAACGCCATCCGGCGGGCGCTGTTCCGATTTCTGTTGTCCTCCGTGTTTTTCTTTTGTTCTGCTCTCCCACCGCCGAATTGGGCGTTGGTAACATGTCCGAGGGTGCGATATCACTCCCCGAGGCTTTTGCCAGTCGGGAGATCGTTGCATGGCGTTGATGCTCGGAGCGCAGCCGTGAATTTTGCCGATGTGCGGCAAACGCCGGCTGCGTTGCGCGGTGCCGGCGAAGCCGACCTCACCGTTGTGGGCGGCGGCGGCCATGTGGGCATCCCGCTGGTTTTGGCCTTTGCCGAGGCCGGGTTCCGGGTGAATGTGCACGACCTCGACACCGGCGTGCTGGAAACGCTGCAAAGCGGCTGTCTGCCGTTCATCGAGCTGGGAGGACAGGAGCTGCTGGCGAGAGCGCTGGCGCAAAAACAGCTCGTGTTCACTTCGCGGCCATCCGACATCGCGCCCAATGCTCCCGTGATCATCACCATCGGCACGCCGATCGATGAGTTTCTCAATCCGGTGCGCAAGGTCATTGCGGACTGCATCGACGCGCTGGTGCCTTACCTGTCGCAAGGACAGCTGCTGGTGCTGCGCTCCACCGTGTTTCCCGGCACGACCGATTGGATCGACGGTTATCTCCAGCGGCAGGGCCGCCGGCTCAAGGTAGCGTTCTGCCCGGAACGCGTGGTGCAGGGCCAGGGACTAAAGGAGCTCAAGGAGACGCCGCAGATCATCAGCGGCACCACTGCGGAGGCTGCGCAGGAGGCGGCGCGGTTGTTCTCGCCCATCGCTTCCGAGCTGGTCATGGTAGAGCCGCGTGAGGCGGAATTCGCGAAGTTGTTCAATAATGCGTATCGCTACATCGAATTTGCCATCGCCAATCAGTTCTATTTGATCGCCAAGGCGGCGGGTCTCGAGTATCGCCAGGTCGCGCACGCCATGAAGCACAATTATCCGCGCGCGCGCGGCATTCCGTCACCCGGCCTCGCCGCCGGACCTTGCCTGTTCAAGGATACGATGCAGCTCCTTGCTTTTGCACAGAATCAGTTCAGCCTCGGCAATGCCGCCATGCTGGTCAATGAAGGACTGGTCCTTCATATCGTTGAACGATCTCGATCAGCGATACGATCTCTCGTCAATGAGCGTCGGGCTCCTGGGCATGGCTTTCAAGGCGGAGATCGACGACACGCGCGCGTCGCTGAGCTACAAATTCAAGAAGGCGCTGCTGCCGCTTGCAAAGGCGGTTCTGACAACCGATCCGTTCGTGACCACCGATCCGGAATTGCTGCCGCTGGATGACGTGATCAGGGGCAGCGACCTCCTCATCTTGTGCGCGCCGCATGTGGCTTATCGCGAGCATGCCTTGGGCGGCAAGCCGGTCGTCGATGTCTGGGGAGCTCTCAAGAACGCGAACGTGATCGGCTGACGCACTCACCGGCGTCATGCCCCGCGCGCGTGCGGGGCATCCGGTAACCTCCACCGCTCGGCTAAATCTCAGTAATCGATCAGCAGACGCATGCGCACAACGATCGGTGGTTGCTGGATCGCCCGCCTGAAGCGGGCGATGACAGCGCAGCGTTCTCTCAGCGGCCTCTCAGAGCGCGGTCTTGTCGATCTGCCCGTTCGAACGCACGAACCAGCGCTCGTTGGCGAACGGCTTGCCGGCGAGCCGGTCTGCCAGCCAGTCGGCGACCAGAATCGGCGGAAAGGGGCCAAGATTTGCGGCCGGCACATTGCCGACCGAATGCCGCGATTCCTGATACACCACCATCTGCCTGGGCCCTGTGACCGTGCGCACGAGCCGTTCCGAATGCTCGAGCGGGCTGAGCTCCTCGCATTCGCCGGCCACGACCAGATAGGGCACGCGGATTTTCTCCGCATGCCCCTCCCAGGTGATCGTTTGCCGGAACTTGTCGAACGCGTCTTCATCGACGATGCCCGACATGTACATGAAACGCTTCTTGAAAGTCGGCGAGGCTTCCTGAAAGATCGTGTGGCAGCCAGGTTCGTGACACACTGACATTGCGGCGAACGCCCGGATGCGCGGCTCGTGCGCGGTCAGGATCGTGCCGAAGAAGGTGCCGAAGCTCGTGCCGCTGGCAGCAATGCGTTCGGCGTCGATCTCCTCGCGTTGACTTAGCCAATCCACCAGCGGTTTCCCCGCCGCCATCCAGCTCTGCATGGAGAAATAGACGCCAATCATGGGCGCTTCGTACTGGCCCGGCCCGTCGATCGCGAGCACGGCGATGCCACGGTTGAGAAACCGGTCGCCATAGAGCGCAACCTGGATTTCCTTGAAGCTGTCCATGCCTGGAATTGCGATCACCGCCGGAATGCGGCCGCCCTTGTAGCTGGGCGGCAGATGCAGCCAAGCGGGAATCGCCTTGTTCTGGAAGGGCACCCACACCGCTTCGACGTGATGATCGGCCAGCGCCGCGTATTTCAGGTAGCACTCGCGTTTCTTGTTGTTGCAGGCGATGTTGGTTTCATCATTGCGATCGTATGGCCATTGCGCGGCGCCCCAGTGCACCGCCGCCATGAAATAGTTGTCGCGCGCTGTAACGCCATGACCGGCATCCTCGGCGGCCTTCGCCTTGGCTTCGCGCCGGCGGGCAACGGTTTCGAAGGCGGGGCCAATGTCGGCCATCTTCTTCACCCGCTCACGGATGCCGGCGAAATCCGCGTTGGCCTCGCTGCCGCACGGACCATTCAGATAAAGCGAGCGCGGCTGATCCCAGTCGATGCCGTTGGCGCGGATGATGTTGTCCAGCAACCAGCGCTGCTCCTGGAAACGGCGCATGTGCGGTTCCCCGCGCGTGTCGAGAACCGGTTGCGGCGGTCGGATAACATTCATGACGTTGTCCCTTTCATCTTTCGTTTTCTTCTTTTCTGGCGGTATCTTCGCCCGTGAGGGGCAGGCCGCTAAAATTTTGTAGCCCGGGTTGACCGGCAGCGAAACCAGGGAAAGTCCCAGGATGTCGCCAGAGCGTGTCGGTGATCTGTGTAACGCGTTATGGCTCCGTCCGGGCTACGAAAAATCGAGGTACCATCTTTCGGAAATGTCTCGCCTTATACCGGCAAAGCATGTGGTCCTGCTTGCAGGAGCGACCGCGAGCGGCAAGTCGGCGCTTGCCCTGGCGCTTGCACAGGAGCTCGACGCGACCATCATTAATGCGGACTCGATGCAGGTCTATCGCGATTTGCGCATCATCACGGCACGGCCGACTTCGCAGGAGGAAGCGCGAGTGCCCCATCGACTCTATGGGCACGTCGACGCGGCCGACAACTACTCCACCGGACGATGGTGCGTCGATGTGCGTGGCGCGTTGCGCGAAGCGCAAGGGGCAGCGGCGCCTTGCCGTGGTGGTCGGAGGCACTGGCCTGTATTTCAAGGCGCTCACCCGCGGGCTTGCGCGTGTGCCGCCGACGTCGCCCGGCTTGCGATCGCAAATCCAGGCACGCCTGCGAGCGGAAGGCAGCATGGCCCTGCATGCGGAGCTCAGTGAGCGCGACCCCGAGGGCGCCCGCCGCCTCCTTCCGGCCGATGGCGCCCGGGTGACGCGGGCGCTGGAAGTGATCCTGGCGACCGGTCGCCCGCTCGCCAATTGGCAGCGCGAGGGCGCAACGCCCATAGTCGAACCGGACAGTGCGGTTCGCATCTTTCTCCAGGTGGAGCGCAAGGAGCTCTACGCGCGGATCAATGCCCGCTTTGATGCCATGCTCGCCGCCGGCGCGCTGGAGGAGGTACGCGCGCTTGCCCAGCGCGGTCTCGATCCGGCGCTTCCCGCCATGAAGGCGCATGGTGTCCCGTGGCTGATCCGTCATCTGGAAGGGCAACTGAATCTTGGGGCGGCGGTGGAAGCGGCAAAACGCGACACGAGGCGCTACACCAAGCGCCAAGCCACCTGGTTCCGGCATCAACTGCCGGACTGGCGCTGGCTTGCGCCCGGGGTGGCGCTGAGCGAAATACGGCGCGCACTGAAAAAGTGCGGTGAGTGACACGACGGGAGGGGTGATGGCGCGCGCATTCGTGTTTGACGCTTATGGAACGGTGTTCGATGTGCATGCCGCTATAGCGCGCCATCGCCTTGCGGCGGGACCCGACGCCGATCGCTTCTCGGAGGCCTGGCGCGCCAAGCAGCTCGAATACACCTGGACTCTCACGCTCGCCGGCCGCTACGTTGACTTCTGGACACTCACCCGGCGTGCGCTCGCTTTCGCATTCGCGAAGTTTCCTTCCGTCGATCGGACGCTTGAGCCAAAGCTCCTGGATGCCTATCTGGTCCTTGACGCATTTCCCGATGCCTATGCCGTGCTGCGGAGCCTGAAGGCGCAAGGGCACGTCACCGCAATCCTCTCGAACGGTTCGCCCGATATGCTGCGATCCGCAGTCAGCGCGGCCAAGCTCGCGGATTTGCTGGACGCCGTGATATCTGTCGATGCTATCCGGATGTACAAGCCAAGGCCGGAGGTCTATGCGCTCGCCACAACCCATCTCAAAGTGCAACCCCCGGAGATCACGTTTGTTTCCTCGAACCGCTGGGACATCATGGGGGCGGCGGCATGCGGCCTGGGCACCGCCTGGATCAACCGCTCCAATGCCCCGGACGAGTACGAGCATGCGTCCGGTGCCGTGCTGCGCGACCTTAGCAGCCTTGATTCCGCGCACCTGCACTCGCCCTCCTAGCCGCGCATCCGCGCATCGCCGAGCCTCGTGTTGCGCTGTCGCTACAGGTGAATGGAAATCAGCAGGGTTTTGTCGATTGTGCTCCGGTGCGGCGCTGTCCTGTCCAAATTTCAACATCGGCGAGAGCAAGCCTGAGCCTTCATCCGGTATCAGGAGAGCTCGTCATGGGGATCAAGACGGATCAGGCATTGGCGCCGCTGTGCGACCTGGGCAATCGCCAGCTCGCGGTCATGGGAGCGACAATCATCGGCGTTGTCTTCGCTTCGCTGGTTCTCTTCGGCTGATCGGGCAAGCCCGCGGCCGAGTCACCGAACCACGAGCCAAGGTTCACCGCCGATGTGTTTGTCGTCCCGCCCTCGGCCTGTGCCGTTCGCGCACGCCGTGGACAAGGTGGGTGATATGACACCTGAAATGCCGGCCGCGTCTCACAAAGAGAAGCTGCCTATCGTCACCTGTCCGGGCTGCAATCAGCCGATGACGCCGGGAAAGCCTGAGTTGATCTCGACCGCGGCCGGTCTTGCCGATATTGTCTATCAGTGTGGGAAGTGCGGCACCGCGACAACCCGGACCGTCAAGCAGATGACCGCTCAGGACCGGCCCAAGCGCAAGCGCTGAAGGCAGGCACCCCCGATCACTTGCTGCGGACACTTGGTTGCGACACTTGGTTACGGACGCTTGGTTACGGACACTTGTGGTTACGGACACTTGGCCGCCAGCGTCATCACATCGCTTGCCGCGGTCCTGGCGTACCAATTGCCCCTCAACGTGAGCTGCGCCACCGCATGCTTTCCAAGCACGGTGAACGTCATCATGCCCTCGCGGCTGAGGTCGGCCACGGTGACGCCGAAGATGGGCTTTTGACAATGGTCACCACAGGGCGATTTCCACACGCCGCGGCATTTCTGCAGCGTGCCGTCGCCCTTGACGCAGGCGACCAGCGCCGCGCGCTTGCTGGGCGACAAATTCGCGATGGGCGCAGGCGCCTCATCGGGCGCAAGCAAAGAAGGCGTGTCCGCCCGGCTGGCGACTGCGTATTGCATACCGGCACATCCGGCTCTGTCCTCATTCATCGGTGTCCTCAACCCAGCAGCAGCGCAAAAGGCGTGGTGCCGTCTCGCCTCGCCGGCCAATGACCATTCCATGACCGGTGGGGATCAGTTAAGTCGAGGGACGACGTGATCCACATCATTCACAGCGTCACTATGTAGGCGACGCAACATCGTGTTGGCGACGCAACATCGACCCAAATGTCACAGCAAAAGTTTTTTGCGGTGCCGATGTGCCGGTAAGTGAAAACCGGGGATAAGCTTCCGGGTGAGCAAGGACGACTTGCAATGCCCGGCTACACGGACAAATCTCGGAAGTATTTGCGGATCGCGGACGAGCATGCTTGTCGAGCGGAGGCGGCGCTCAGCCCGCGAGCGAAATCGATGTTTCTGCAGCTGGCGCAGCAGTACCGCGCGATGGCGGGGCTGATCGACGATCCGGCACAGTGGCGTGCGCGAGCCGCAACGCAGCACCTTTCCAAGAACAAACGGCTGCCGCAGCAGCGCGCTTAGCAAACGCGACTCACAACGCGGCGACGGTGGCTACCTCGATCAGAAATGGCTCCGTAACGAGGCGGTTGACAATCAGAAGCGTGTTTGGAGGATAGTGTCCGCTCGGGAACATGCGCGGAAACTCGCGCAGCCGAAAGGCCATGAACGCGGCGATATCCTGCGAGTGCACGAGATAGGTCGTGAACTCGACGACATTCGCAAAGCCCGCGCCTTGGGATTTGAGCGCCGCATCGATATTGGCGAACACCTGCCGGCATTGGGCGTCGAAATCGACGCCGCCGATCGCGCTGCCATTGGCGTCCGTCGCGACTTGCCCGGCGATGAACAGGAATTCGGAGGCTTTCACCCGAGTGATCTGTGAATACTGGCCGAGCGGTTTACCCATGTTTGCGGGGTTATGCATTGTGATCGTGGGCATGGCTTGCAACACCTTCATGCGTTGGGGATGACTGGAAGCAGCAGATGCGAAGGATGCCGCGGGGTCGTGAAAGATCCGGTGCAGGACAGTCTTGCTGCTGCAAATATGGTACGGAATGTACTCGACGTTCGTGGCCCCGCCCACTCCGGTGGCGAGATCAAGACTGGTGATCTCGACGCAGATGCGATGGCCGCGCTTGAACTGGTTGGCGGCGGCCATGATCTCGATTGCGTATTCGTTGATGTCGCCGGGAACGACGGGCTTCTGCGCCGCCCGCGTCAACGGGTGCCAGGGCCGCCCGGGCAGTGAGCGTGCCTCGTCCAGCGCCCGATGCGACGCTTTGAGCCAGCCGCGCGTGAGCTCCGCGCTCGTGCAAGCCGGCGGTGATGTCGTGCTCGCCCTCGCGAGCGCTCTGTACGCCAACGTCCGGACCGACATCCTTGAGGATGACAATCCAGTTGGTGTCGTCCTGGTCGATCGCGGCGTAGAGACGAAGGACGCTTGGACCGGCGATGGTGACGTCCTCGGCAAGCGGCTCGGTCAGATATCGCAGCTTCTGGATTCGTCCTGTCTGGCCTGCGGGCATCTGCACGAATGCATCAGGCGTCTGGTAATCGTCGGCGCTTGCCGGCACGAAAGGCTCAGGGGTGAGCCGTTCCCAGCCGCGCAGGTAGAACTTGACCCAGGCCGTCTCGGGCAAGGGCCAATCGCTGCCGCTGCGCCATTCGTTTGCGCCCATGACCCAGAAGCGCACCGGTGGATCGTCGAGAATGCCGGTATCGATCCCTTTGAGCCAGTGGTCATACCAGCGCAGCATCTCATTGTGGAACGCCTTGACCGGGCGATCGAGATGAGCGGGGCCGGCGAGCAGGAGCTTCTTGGGCGCCCCCTTGATGTTGCGAAACCAGTTTTGCGCGCCATTGAGATGCGTCTTGTACGTGTAGCCGTACCAACCCGAGCCGGTATATGTGGGAATAATGATTTTGCTGAATTCGGCCTCGCTTCTGCGTACCGCTTCCTCCTTGTCGTAAGGATCGATGAGGATGTCGAAATAAGCCGGGAAATGCTGACCTTTCAGCGCGAGCACGTTGTAGACGTGCGGATACATCTTGAAGTCCGGATTCGCCATCGCCTGCTGCCAAAGCTTCTCGCGCTCCGGCGGCAGCACCTGTGGTTGCCCTTTCTGCTGATGAGCCGACGCATAAACCTGCAGCAGAAAACGAAAGAGGTGAATGACGCCGCCGGGATATTCGTCGCGAAAGCCGCCCGCCTCGCCGTAGGCGCCGCGCGGATCGAACGGAAAGATCGCCTTGAGATGCGGCGGCTGCAATTTCGCAGCCATGAGTTGCTCGGCGCCGAAACCGGAAATGCCGACCATGCCAATATTGCCGTCGCACCAGGGCTGTGCCGCAATCCATTCGATCAAATCATAGCTGTCGAAGGCGCGTGAGCCGCCGCCCTGCGACTTGCCGACGCCGCGGGGATTGCCGATCACATGCGCGTAGCCGCGTGAGACGAAGAAGCGGGTGTCGCCGGCTTCTGCCGGCCCGGTCCACAGCATCGACCACGCTGGATGCGTCAACGACGACTGCGCCATCTCCGGTCCCTGAAGATCCTTGTTGTGGATCGAGAATGCGAGCAGCGCAGGGATTTTTTCCGCTGTCTGCGGCCGATAGACATCCACCGCGATTTTTACGCCGTCGCGCATGGCCACCAGCAGGTCCCTATCCGCGAGCAGGGCGTCATCGCTGGGGGCGCGATCATAGTCGACCGGTGCCCGCTGCCCGGAAAGAGCAAGGCGAAACGAAGGCTCGCTTGTTTTGCTCATCGGTTCTCGACCGGAACATGCTCCTGCGCAGCGTAGCACGCCCCAATGTTGGATCGACAAGCCTGTGGCCTGAGCATTGCTCCGTTGCAATTGCGCTGCCGGTGGATCAATCGCATCACTCGACTTGCGCAGTCATTTTGCCCATTAAGCTTTCCTTGAAACCTCCCCTTGCGGCGAGCCGGATCGGAAGCCGCGGGTTCCGCGGAACGCGACGGAAATCAAGAAGGCGCGAAGAAGCACACATGCCCAATTTTAATTTCTTCCGGCAGGAAGTGGAATCTCCCTTTGCCTGGTTTCGGCTCGGTGTAGCAGTCTTGCTCGGTTCTATTGGCACCGTGGGCATGTGGTCGGTGCCGGTTGTGCTGCCGGCGCTGCAGGCCAGCTTCGGGGCGGCGCGCGCCGAAGCTTCACTGCCGTTCACCCTCGCAATGCTGGGTTTTGCATTCGGCGGCGTGCTCATGGGCCGCCTTTGCGACAGGTTCGGCATCGCCGTACCCGTCGCGTCCGGCGCGGTTGCGCTTGGCGTCGGATATCTCGGCGCCGCGCTGGCGCCAAGTCTGTTGCTGTTCGCCTGCATGCATGTGCTCATCGGGCTGGGAGCTTCGGCCACCTTCGGGCCGATCATGGCGGACGCTTCGCAATGGTTTTCGCGGCGCCGCGGCATTGCGGTCGCACTTGCCGCGTCTGGCAACTATCTCGGCGGCACGATCTGGCCCCCAGTGATGCAGCACTTCGTCGCGACCGAAGGTTGGCGGGCGACGTATCTCGGCGTCGCCGCATTCTGCCTCATCACGATGCTGCCGCTTGCTGCCGTGTTGCTTCCCCGTCCTCCCGAGGCGAAGCCTTCAGCTTCGCATGGCATCGCTGCCGGATCGGCCACGCTGGGCCTTTCGCCTGCTGCTTTGCAGGTCCTGCTCTGCGTGGCCGGCCTCGCCTGCTGCGTCGCGATGTCGATGCCGCAGGTCCATATCGTGGCCTATTGCGGGGACCTCGGTTACGGCGTCGCGCGCGGCGCGGAGATGCTCTCTGTGATGTTGGGGTTTGGCCTCGTCAGCCGGATTGGCTCCGGCGCGGTGGCCGATCGCATCGGCGGTGCGCCAACGCTTCTGCTCGGATCGGCCCTGCAGGGATTAGCCCTCTTTCTCTATCTCCTGTTCGACGGATTGGCCTCGCTCTTCGTGATCTCGGCTCTGTTCGGGTTGTTTCAGGGCGGGATCGTGCCGATGTACGCCGTCATGGTGCGCGAATATTTTCCCCTCCGCGAAGCCGGGATGCGGCTGGGGCTCGTGCTGATGGCGACGCTGATCGGCATGGCGGTTGGCGGCTGGATGTCAGGAATGATTTTCGACTTCACCGGCTCCTACCGCGCAGCCTTCATGAACGGGCTGATCTGGAATTTGCTCAACATTGGCATTGTGCTCTGGCTGCTGATGCGGCCCGGCGGACGCCTCGCCTACGCACAGGTGGTGGCCCGCTAAATTAAAGTTAGTGCGGTGACTTTGAAGTGTCTGCGCTGATCTGCGAGTTCCTGGCGGCGATCGCGACCCGGGCGAAGGTCATGATGATGCGTGCGCCTGCCTTGAGAGAGCCGCGAACTGATCCCGCAACCTTGGAATTGCCGCCGGTGCGGCGCTGGTAGTCGACGGGAATTTCCAGGATGCGCAGCCCCGCCGCCGCGGCGCGCATCTGCATTTCCAGGTTCCAGCCGTAGGTCATCTCGGACATGCCAAGAGCAAGCAACGCATCACGGCGGATTGCGCGAAACGCGCACATGTCCGTATAGGCGACCCCGTAGAGAAGGCGAATGGCCGCTCCGGCGAGACGGCCGGCCGCGAGTTGATGCCATGCCATGCTTCCGCGAGCCCGCCTGCCGCGTGCGCGAGAGCCGATCACAAAATCCCGTTGACCGCTGAGGATAGGTTGGACCAGAGCCGGGATGGCGCGTGGATCGTCGGCGCCATCTCCGTCCATGAACACCACGATCTCACAGTCTGCCGCGGCCAGGGCTGCCGCCCGGCACGCGCGCCCATACCCAGCCCCCGCGGCGATCACCTCGGCGCCTGCATTTGTCGCCGCCCCAACAGTTGCATCCCGGCTGCCGCCATCCGCCACGACGATGCGGCTTATCTGATCGCGCGGAATGCGGCCGATCAAATCGGCGATGCACTCTTCTTCGTCCAGCGTGGGTATCAGCACGGCGATGCGAGGATGGGTGTCGCTGCACATGGTAAACGAACTTCACCTTCGATAGTGAACGGAATTTTACCTTCCCCGTTAGCTTTTCATTGTCTTACCAACATCTTAGCGTTTTCGCCCGTAAGAAGATCGAAACATGGCGGAGGTATCTTCGGATTGTAAAACAGCCTGAACCCTCCGATGGACCTCCACATCGTCAAGCTGCCGAAACTGATTGCCGAGCGCCGGAGCTCAGCGCTGTTCGGCACGGTCATCGTCGCGATGCTTTGGGCCGGCGTTGTTCTGAAATATTCCGAGGACTTGCAGGCCGACAAGCGGGAGGCCGAACGGGCGAATCAGAACTTCGCAATGGTGTTTGAAGAAAACGTGCTGCGCTCGATTGGGGAGATCGACAAAGCGCTCCTATACATGCGCCGCAGCATCGAGACGCGCAAGGAAACCACGGATTTTGCGACGATCGCCAACAGCACGGATGTGCTGAGCGAGATCATCGTGCAGGTCGCCATCATCGATTCCTCCGGCGTCATGCGCGCCTCCAATGCCGGGCCGCAGCCGGCGCCGCCCCTCGACCTGAGTGACCGCGAGCACTTTAAGGTGCACGTGAACAGCGGCGAGGATCGATTGTTCATCAGCAAGCCGGTGGTCGGTCGCGCCAGCGGCAAATGGTCGGTGCAGTTCTCGCGGCGCTTCCTGAACCCGGACAAGAGCTTCGCCGGGGTCGTCGTTGCGTCTCTCGATCCGGAGCATTTCACGAAGTTCTACGACAAGATCGACTTCGGCGCGCTGGCTTCCATTTCGCTCATCGGCAACGACGGTGTCGTCCGCTCGAGCGGGGGAACGGCAGGCGGCTACGCCCTGGGGCAAGATCTCAAGGCGAGCACCGTGCTCGGCCATATTCGCGGCGGTACGAGTTCCAGTCACTTTCGAGGAATTCGACAGGTCCCAAGGCGAGTGGCGGCTGATCACGGTGCGAAAAGTGAAAGGAAACCCTCTTTGGGTCAGCGTCAGCTCCAACCAGAGCGAGCTTTCCAAGAGCTCGTGGGGGACTTCAAGCTGCATGCCCTGGCGGCGTTGGTGCTCACGCTCCTCATTCTCATGGCGATGGAGAGGATTCTGCGGACCGAAGCCGGAGCCAGGCACAAAGCGGACCAGCTCCAACTCACGCTCGAGAACATGAGTCAAGGCATCATGCTGGTTACCCGTGATCTTCAGATTCCCATCATCAACAGCAGGTGCGGGGAGTTGCTCGGGTTGCCGCCGGAATTCATCAAGCAGCCGCCGCGTTTCGACCAGCTGGTCGAGTTCCAGGCGAACCGGCGCGCCGCACCCGCGCCTGCGATAGGCAATTCCGCGTCGCCGGCGGGAGCTAAGGTGGGGGAAGCGGCGAGCAAGTTCACGATGTGTGAACGAACCATGCCAGACGGCACCGTGGTCGAGGTCCGCAGCGGACACCTTCCCGACGGCAGCTTCGTGCAGACGTTCACCGACGTCACCAAGCGGCGCGAGGCAGAAGCCCATGTTGCCCGCCTTGCCTCGGAAGATCCGTTGACCGGCCTTCCCAACCGGCGATTGTTTCGGTTGACGCTTGATCAAATATGCGGACGCGCCGGTTCCGACGCCGGCGCCGACGAAACGGAAGTGGAGTTCGCCGTTCTCTTTCTTGACCTCGACCGTTTCAAGGTCGTCAACGATACGCTTGGGCATCGCGTCGGTGACCTCCTGCTGCAGGAGGTTGCGACCAGGCTGAAAGGCGTATTGGCGCACTCAGATGTATTGGCGCGGTTGGGCGGAGACGAGTTTGCCATCGTCGCCACGACCACCGTGTCGCGGGAGGAGCTGGAAGGATTAGCGAACCAGCTCACCGAAGTCATCAGTCAACCTTATGAGATTGACGGTCATCGCATCCGCTCCAGCATCAGCATCGGCATTGCCGTTGGGCCGCGCGACGGCGGCAACGCCGAGGATCTCCTGGTGGCTGCCGATCTTGCGCTCTATTCCGTAAAGGCGAGTGCGCGCGGCACCTTCCGGTTCTACGACCGTTTCATGAACGAGGGTATCAATGATCGCCGCCAGGTGGAGATGGATCTCCGTGAGGCAATCGAGAAGGGCGAGCTTGAGCTCCACTATCAGCCCATCGTGGACCTGCGTTGCGATCTGGTCACCGGCTTTGAAGCGCTCGCACGATGGCGGCATCCTGTCAGGGGAATGGTGCCTCCCGCCGTGTTCATTCCGGCGGCCGAAGACACGGGCCTGGTCATCACTCTCGGCAGGTGGGCGCTGATGGAGGCCTGCCGTACGGCCGCGACATGGCCGGACGACCTCAAGATTGCCGTCAACCTCTCGCCCGTGCAGTTCTCATCCCCTGACCTCTACGACAGCATCAGGTCGGCGCTTATGGCCACCGGTCTGGCGCCGAGCCGGCTTCAGCTGGAGATCACTGAGAGACTCTTCATCGAGGACAGCGAGAAGACGCTCTCGACGCTGCATCGGATCAAGCAACTCGGCGTTCATATCGCGATGGATGATTTCGGCACCGGTTATTCCTCGCTGAGCTATTTGCGGAACTTCCCTTACGACAAGATCAAGGTCAACCGGACGTTCGTCTCCGACCTCGCGGCCGGCACCGAGCATGTTGTCATCGTCCAGGCCGTTGTCAGCATCGCGCGCGCGCTGGGCATGACCACCACCGCCGAAGGCGTCGAGACGGAGGCCCAAAAGCAGTTCCTCGCGGCGCTGGGCTGCGATGAAGCGCAGGGATATCTGTTCAGCGAGCCGGTGCCTGTGGAGAAGGTTCCGGACGTGATTGCCGCGTGGTCGGCGGCGAGAACGCTGGCAGCTTAGATGGCTGCGGGCGCATCCCGGGGATGACGCGTCCGGTTTCGTGCCAGAGCAGGAACAGCCCGGATGCGACAACGATGGCCGAGCCGGCGAGAAGCCCGAAGCTCGGGACTTCACCCCACGCCAGAAAACCGATGATCAGCGCCCACACCAGAAGAAAGTAATAAAAGGGGGAAACCGCCGTCGTCGGCGCCAGATGCAGTGCTCGCGTCCAAAGATATTGTGCAAGCGCGTTGGCAACTCCGCTCAACGCCAGCATGACGGCATCACTGGTCGCCGGGCAGCGGAATCCAAAGGCAAGCAGCAAAGAGTGGACCACCGCAAGTATGACCATCTGCCACATCAGCAGGGTATTGGTGGATTCCGTGGCGGTCATGCCGCGCACAGCGACGGTCACGCTGCCGTACATGACGGCGTTTGCAAGCGCGAACAGCGCCCCCAGCGTCAGCGAATTGACTCCCGGATCGGCCACGATCAAAACGCCGAGAAAGCCGGTGAGAAGCGCGGTCCAGCGCGCCGGCCCGGCGCGTTCCTTGAGCCAGAGCACCGACAGCAACGCCGCCCACAGCGGCGCCGAAAAGTTGATGGCGATGGCGCCGGCGAGCGGCATCAGGCTGAATGCTATCACGGTGAAGGTCTGTGAGATCGATTGCGACAGACCACGGGCAAGATGGTCGCGCGGACGGCGCGTGGCGAATACCGATAATCCGGTGACCGGCAGGATCACTGCCGCGCACACCATGAGCGAGGAGAACGAGCGGAAGAACATCACCTCCCCGACCGGGTAGACCGCGACCTGCCATTTGGCGATGGCGCTCGACACGGCGAACAGCACGGTCGCTGCCAACATGCACAGAATGCCGCGCGGTACGTTGTCTTTCGCGGCCGATTCAATTGCGCGCATCGACCACTCCGCTGATGAGATTGCATTGCAGGAGGTTCACGGCGCGCTCGCGCCCGGCGGCGATCGGGGCGAGCCTGGCTTGCATGCCTTCAATCTCGGCGAAGAGCTCGCGCCGCAACGCTTCGGCGGCTGGCATGGTGATCCGCTCGAAGCCGATCGTGGCTCCGGCGGGTAGCCGTCCGAGCGCGGGCAGGTCTGCCGAGATCACGGTCGCGATCTTGGGATAGCCGCCCGTCGTTTGGCGGTCCGCGAGCAACACCAGGGGCTGGCCGTTTCCCGCAATTTGGATCGAGCCAGGAGCGATGGCATCGGAGATGATGTCGAAACCGCCGGAATGGTTGAGCTTGCGCCCGTGCAGGCGCAGTCCCATGCGATCCCCGGCGCGAACGGCATATTGCCCGGCGAAGAACGCGGCGATTTCCCCCTCCGGGAAATGATTGAGCTGCGGCCCGTCGATGACGCGCAACCGCGCAGGCAATGAAAGATCGAGACCGTTCAGCTGACGCTCGTCGCCATCGCTCGCATTCTCCCGGCACAGGGGCAGCCGATCGCCCGCCACAAGTGCTCGACCATCCCAGCCGCCAAAACCGCCGCGAACGAAGGTCGAACATGCTGCCGAGCACGGGTTCGACTGCGAACGAGCCTTCCACCGCCATGTACAGCACGGCGCCGCGCACAAGCACCCCGACGCGGACGATGTCGCCGCGCCGGAGCCGGATGCTGCGCATGATCTCGACGGCGCTGCCGAAGCGCGCGTCCGGCCCGGCGAGCACCTCGATTGTCGCTTGCGCCCCGGCGAATGCGACGCGGGCGCTATCGGCCTCGACAATGAATGTGGGACCGGCATGGAGCACTTCGAGCGCTGCCGCATCGGGCGGATTGCCCGCGAGTGCGTTGGCTGCGCGCAAGCCGATCGAATCGAGCGCCCCGCCCGTCGGGATACCGAGCTGCTGATATCCCGGGCGTCCAAGGTCCTGTATCGTGGTCATCAGACCCGGTGCAAGGAAGTGCAGCGCCGCGCTCATGCGGCGGCTCCCACGGTCGCTGGAGTGTCGCCGGCGATGCCGATGGCGCTCTCTGGGGGCTTCGCCAAAAGCTCCTCAAATTCGCGCAGAGAGACCGGCCGCAGAGTTACCTTGTCGCCGGGGGCGAGCAGCGCGCGCGGTTGCGGCCGCGTCTGCCACAATGCAACAGGGGAGCGTCCGATCACATGCCAGCCGCAGGGGGTTTCCAGCGGGAAGATGCAGGTCATGGTCGCTGCGATTGCGAGCGAGCCGGGCGGTATTCTCAGTCGTGGAGTCTCGCGCCGCTGCAGCGCAAGCTCGGCCGGCAGGTCGCCCATATAGGCTTGGCCAGGAAGAAAACCCAGCATGTAGACATGATAGTTGATGTTGCTGTGGCGCTCGACCACCTGCTGCGGCGAGAGGCCCGTGCGCGCCGCGACCTCCTCGAGATCAGGGCCGAGAGTCCTATCGTAGCACACGGGAAGCGACCACATCCGGCCCGGCAGCTCGCATACCTTCAGATCGCGCATCATCAGTTCGATGTGCGCAACCAGCGATGCCGCCGGAAGGACCAGTGGATCGTAATACACCATGAGCGAGCGGAAGGTGGGCACCGTCTCGACGACGCCCATGAGATGCTCGTCGTCGATGCGGCGCGCCAGCGCCAGAACCCATGCGCTCAGCCCCCGGTCGATGCTGTCGCCAAACTCGACGGCAAGCGCCGTGTCTCCCGCGGGCAGCACTTTGTACTGAGGCACAACCCGATTCCCGAAAATGGCCGTCGATTTAAGCAGGTCGCACGCTCTACGTCACTGGCGTGCAAGTGCAGGGAGGGCCGGCGCACGGCATGGCATCAGGGGGCAGGAACCATGGTTTCACGCTGATGCCGCGGCGCAGCGAATACATGTAGAAGATGGGGAGATGCTCGGGGAACAAGCCGCGAAGCTCGCTGCCGTTGAAGGTCAGGAATATGCAACGGGGAAATACCAGCTCGACCGCCCGACGCTCGACCAGGTTCATGCGGTAATAGATGAGAGCGCCTTGCTCCGGACCGCCGAGCCCGCGGTACCATTTCCTGGCGCTTGGGATAAGCCGTGACACCATGGCGTGCTGCGCCAGCTCGTCGCCGTGATCATCTCCAGTTGCAACTCCGGCGGTCTTTGTAAGATCGGTAAGCCAGCAGGTCTCGAAGCGCCGGGCGTTGGCGGCCGCTTCCATGGCGGCAAAGTATTTTTGCATGCTCGCGCGCGAATGGCCATTGAGCCGCGCATGCGTATCCGTGAAGATCAGCTTGAGCGCCGCGCCGGGTGCGTGAGCGCGCGCAACACGCGCCACGAAAAGTCCAAGGAAGTCGAGACACTGAAAATCCGGTTCGGCAAGGTTGCAGCGCGGACCCTTACCCCAATAGAGCGTGAAGTTCAGCGGCTCGCCCTGGGTGATTGCGTGCGAGATGACCTGCTGCATCAGGTGCGGGTCTGAAGGCTGCTCGCGCTTGAATGCCCAGGTATTGAATGAGCGCAGCACTTTCTCGGCGGGGTCTTCGCGACGCGCGGCTTTCGCTGGGCGCCGACGCCGCGAGTGGGCGTCGGAACCGGCCAGGTTCGCATCGTTCCAGCCGGAATGATCACTCTGACTGCCCGGCGCCTCCAGCATGTGCCCGCGCGCAAATTCGGTGCTCGCCGGATCTCCAGCGAGCGACAGATCATAGTCTTGCATGGTGGCCCCCGCCCCGAGGATTAACAGGTTGTTAATACTATTTGAGGCGTCTTAGCGTCAATTTGTAATCAGGGTTCAGCACGCGCAAACGCCACACGCGCCGTCATGCCCGCGAAGGCGGGCATCCAGTAAACCTCGAGAGCGAAGTTGGAACAATGCGGTCGTGCCTTACTGGATCGTCCGCCTGCGCGGACGATGACGGCTCAGAGTGGGGGTAACGCCTACCTGGCAAGCCGCGCGAGGATGCGCGGCGTCTCACGCACGATATCCGCGATCAAGGCCGCGGCGTCGCGATGGCGCAGGAGCGGAGCAATCTGACCTGCTTCCAGCGGCATCAGATCGCCACGGTTGCGCTCGGCTGCTGCATTTCGAAGCGTCTGCGTGAACCAGTGCTGCAGCGGATAAGGCAGCGGCTCGATGACGCGTGCGTTCATTTCGTCCATAAGACGATTGCGCATGGCGCGCGTCGCGCGTCCGGTAAAGACCCGCGTGATCGCGGTGCTCCTGGCGGCGTCGCTGAACAGCGCGTCGCGATGCGCGTCGGGCGCGCCTGACTGGTCGCAGCCCAGAAATGCCGTGCCGATCTGCACCCCGTGCGCTCCCAACGCCAGAGCGGCGACAAGTCCGCGCGCGTCGGCGATGCCGCCGGCGGCGATCACGGGCAGGTCAACCGCATCGACCACCTGCGGCAGCAGCGCCAATGATCCAATGAGCGCTTCCTCGGAAGGATTCAGGAAGCATCCAGGGTGGCCGCCTGTCTCGAAGCCTACAGCCACGATTGCATCGACCTCGGCTGCTTGCAGCGCCCGCGCCTCATCGACGGTCGTCGCCGTGCCGATGGTCAGGATGCCGTGCATGCGGCACGCCTTGAGGATGTCGGCCGCAGGAATGCCGAAGGCGAAGCTGAAGACGCGCGGTCTGACAGCGAGCATGGCCTCGACCTGCGCCTCGTAATCCTGCCCGATTTGCTTCGGGAACACCGGCGCCGCAATGCCAAGCTCCCGGTAATACGGCACAAGCCGTGACCGCATGCGCTCGAAGCGTTCCCGATCGAGGCTCGGCGCTGCCTTTTGATTGTGATTCACCCACAAATGCAGAGCAAATGGTTTGCCGGTTCGCGTACGAATCGCCGCCGCGTCTGCTTTGATTTCGGCCGGCGTCAGCATGTGAGCGCCGTAAGAACCAAGGCAGCCCGCGTTTGACACGGCTGCGGCGAGCGCGACCGAAGACAGGCCGTCCCCGAACGGCGCCTGAATGATCGGATAGGCGACGCCCAGCCGTTTGGTGATCTGCGTGTCGCTCCACATCGTTTGTCCGATGCCTTGTGGCTGAATGCTGACAAATGTCTCCCCGGAGGGAGTAGCTATCTCGGTTTCGCGAGCGATCCTCTGTTTCGCCGCATGCGCCTTGCGCGCTTGGCCCGGTTCTCGGCTCTTTGCCTCGCCCTCTTGCGCCCGCAGGCAAGGCATTTGCAACCGGCGGGCTTGATGAAAGCTGCGAAATAATTGCGCCCATAGTGATAAGTGATTTCCGCGCCCGCCTTGATGCTCTTGATTGCCCTGATCTTGATGACATGCGCCACGAAGTAGACTTCCGCATTGGGCCGGCAGGAGTGATTGATGTACCGTGCCGTGTTCCGTCGGGTTGCGCCATCGATTGTCCAGCGCGTGTTGACCTCGAACAGATAACGGGTATCGAGCTCGTCCGCCGTTTCCGTGCAAATCCTCCTGCCGGTGTAGCGAATGATGAACTGCCCCTTGCGGATGGGCACGCGCGTGAACAGCCCAAGACCGGCCTTGGAACGACCTATCCTGAGGTGACGTGAAGGAGATAATTTCCCGGGCATGAAACTATAGTCACAGTTGTCATCGTCCGCGCAGGCGGACGATCCAGTAGGCGACGAAGTCAGTTGAACCGCTTTTGCTCAATCGCAATTGCATTGGTTACTGGACGCCCCGCATTCGCGGGGCATGACGCCGGAGAGAATTCTCACGCCATCGTCCGCGCAGCAGATCGAATCCTGTAGGTTGGGTCGCCACATTCCACACACGGCCTCATTCACGGGAAACGCCGGAGAGGATTGGACATAGATGCCGACCTGCGACGCCATCATCATCGGTGCGGGCCATAATGGGCTCACCTGCGCTGCTTATCTCGGCATGGCGGGCCTGAAGGTCAAAGTTCTCGAAAGACGCAGCATAGTGGGCGGGGCAGCGGTCACCGAGGAGTTCTTTCCTGGGTTCCGAAACTCCATCGCCGCCTACACGGTGAGCTTGCTGCATCCCAAGATCATCGCCGATCTTGCCCTCCATCGCCACGGATTGAGAATTGTCGAGCGGCGCGCGCAAAATTTTATTCCGGACCCGGATGGCCGATATCTTCTTGCCGCTGAAGGTCGCACCGCATGCAATGTCGCGAAGATCAGCCGGGCCGACGGCGAGCGGTATGACGCGTTCAATCGGCAACTGGATGCCGCCGCCGATCTGCTGCGCAACCTGGTTCTTGAGGCACCGCCGGATCTCGCGCGCGTGTTGCAACTCACATCTCTCCGCGAACTAATGAAAGCAGGCCGGTTCGGCAACAGAATTCGACGATTTTCCACGGAATCTCTGCGCTCCCTGTTTGACCTGTTCACCAAATCCGCCGGCGATTATCTCGACCGCTGGTTCGAGGGCGATCTGGTCAAGGCGTGGTTCGGCTTCGACGCCATTGTCGGAAACTATGCGAGCCCTTACACGCCCGGGACGGCGTATGTGCTGCTGCATCATGCCTTCGGCGAGGTCAACGGGAAGAAACGCGTGTGGGGGCATGCAATTGGAGGAATGGGGGCAATCACCCAGGCGATGGCACGATCCGCGATGACCCGCGGCGTCAACATCGAGACCGCCGCGCCGGTGCGCGAAGTGCTGATCGAGAAGGGTCGCGCCGCGGGGGTCGTCCTCACCGACGGCAGGATCATGCGCAGCACAGTGGTCGCTGCGAACGTCGATCCAAAGCGACTTTATACCGCGCTCGTTCCCGCCGGCGCGCTCGATGCGGATTTTCTCAGCCGCATGCGCGCGTGGCGTTGCGGCTCGGGCACCTTCCGGATGAACGTTGCTCTCGCGGAGCTTCCCAGCTTCGCGGCGCGTCCAGGACACCAGGCGCAGGACCATCACACCGCCGGCATCATTCTTGGGCCGAGCCTTGCCTATATGGATCGCGCCTTCTGCGATGCCCGAACGCTCGGATGGAGCCGCGAGCCGATCATCGAGATGGTGATCCCGTCGAGCCTGGACGACACGCTGGCGCCGCCTGGGGCGCATGTTGCAAGCCTCTTCTGCCAGCATGTCGCGCCGCAATTGCCTGATGGCAAATCCTGGAGCGAGCATCGTGAGCAGGTCGCCGACCTGATGATTGCCACTGTCGAGCGCTATGCGCCGGGATTCACGGCGAGCGTCCTTGGCCGCCAGGCTTTGACGCCCCTCGATCTGGAGCAGGTCTTTGGTCTGTCGGGTGGCGACATATTCCACGGCGCCTTGACGCTCGACCAGCTGTTCTGGGCACGCCCGGCGCTGGGGCACGCCGATTATCGCTCGCCGCTCAAGGGGCTCTATCACTGCGGGTCAGGCGCCCACCCCGGCGGCGGGGTGACCGGAGCGCCGGGTCACAACGCGGCGCGCGCCATCATCGCCGACCGGCGACGGCGGTTTTGGAGACACTGAATCGGAAGAGAAGGTAGCTCGGCCAGATGCGAACCGCGTGAGCGAGCAGTGATGCCGTCAAGTCCGCCGGAAGGTCCGATAGCCACGCGTTGGGCAGAGTTTATTGTCGCCTCGCAGTGGAGCGATATTCCCCCTCGGGTCCGGCATGACGCGAAACGGTCGATCCTGAACCTGATCGGCACTTCGCTCGGAGCGGCAAGCCATCCCGCCGTGAATGACTTGCTCAAGCTCATCGCAGCGTTTGCCGGCCCGCCGCAGGCCGCCGTGCTCGGACGGGCCGAGCGCCTTGATATCCTGCATGCCGCATTCGTCAACGCGATCAGCGGTAACCTGCTCGAATTCGATGACACCCACCTCGATACGGTGATTCATCCCAGCGCACCGATTGCGCCGCCGGCTTTTGCCCTCGCCGAGCAGCGCGGTTGCTCCGGGTTGCAGGTTCTTCATGCCTTCATCCTTGGCGTCGAGATCGCATGCCGGCTCGGCAACTCCGTCTCTCCCGCGCACTATGCGCGGGGATGGCATATCACGGCGACGTGCGGAGTGTTCGGCGCCGCGGCTGCCAGCGCCAGGCTCATTGGTCTCGACGCGGGCGCGACCGCGCACGCCATCGGGATCGCGTCGAGTCAATCCGCGGGGATCGCCGAGAGCCTGGCGAGCGGGGCCAAGAACGCCGGCATCGGCAATGCGGCGCGGAACGGCCTGTTCGCGGCGCTGCTTGCCGAGACCGGCTACACGGCGGCGCCGCTTGCAATCGAGGGGCCGCAGGGCTGGGCGCGCGCCGTCGGGGCCGAGCCCAGGCTCGAGACGCTTCTCGAGGGCCTTGGCGAGAGTTGGGAGATTACAAAGAATGCCTACAAGCCCTACCCATGCGGCATCGTGCTCCATCCCGTGATCGATGCGTGCCTGGAGCTGCGCAGCGAGCACGCGCTCTGCGCCGCCGACATTGCATCGGTCACGGTGGCCGGCCACCCTCTGCTGCTGGAACGGGCGGATCGCGCCGTCGCCAACGAGCGCGACGCCAAGATCAGCATCCAGCACAGCGTTGCCGTCGTCTTTCTTTTCGGTGCGGCGGGCCTGCGTGAATATTCCGAAGAGGCGGTGGGGGATGCGCAGGTAGCGGCGTTTCGCGAGCGCGTCCATCCCGAGCTCCATCCCGGCATTCCGGTCGGGGCGGCACGCGTAAGCGTAAGAACAAACGATGGAAGGGTTTTCGGCACGCAGATATTGCACGCACGCGGCAGCCTTGCGCTGCCGATGACCGACGCGCAGATCGAGGGAAAGGTGAGGGAGCTCGCCGGCATCGGCGCTCCCGCCTGCGACATTGATCGCGTCATCGCCGTGGTCTGGGACCTCGACCGCGCCGACGATGTGCGCCCGCTCATGCGGCTTCTCGCGCCGTCTAGCCCTTGAATAGATCGGCGTGGGTGCCGGTGCGCGCAGATTTCGACGGCGGCAAAACCTCTCCGCGCTGCAGCTTCTTGACGATTGCATCGAGTTTTTCGAAATCATAACGGCGCTTGTGCGCGCGTTTCACGTCCTTTCTGAATGCAGTCGATTCGACGAGGGTCCTCATACCCTTTTTTTTGTCGATTTTGCGGATCTAGCCAAAATGTCGGCCAGCATTTCTTCCGTCGCGACGTGCTTCTTGAGCTTCGCCCGCCTGTCCGGATTCTCCAATTCCTCGATCGCCCGCCGGGTCTGAGCGTTCGGCACGGCAACGTCGAAGGGCATGCCCTGACGCAGGACAACCTGTCGCAGGAACATCGTGATGGCGTCGGAGGTGCTTACCCCGATCTTGGTCAGCACGCGGCTGGCCGATGCCTTGAGTTTCGGCTCGACCCGCGCGGTGATGTAACCGGTCTTGCTCATGCTCATCCGTCTTGTGATTCTATGCTATGCTGGTTATGTATCACATTCGTGGTACATAACGAAGTATAATCAGCATTCTCCGTGACGCAAGGCCGATCGCTACAGCCGATCGCGACTGGGACGAGGCCAGGACCAATTCTAGGAGAGCGCGCGCGCCAATGCATCTTGCAATCGCTCTCACGCCGCATGGATTGCTGACGCTCGAGCAGACGGACTCGCAAATCGGGGATGAATTGGCTCTGCCTGATCAGAGCTCGCGTCTGTGCCGGGCGTTTGCGCGAGGGGCGGGTCACGGTCTCTTGTGCCTGGCGGCCGATGAAGCGGGAACGGCTCTGCCGGCGACCCTTTCATACTGGCGCGAATTGGCGACCCGTTACGTGAGCGCGGTGTGTGCGCTTGGCGATATCGGCGAGGCAGCCCGCGTTTCACCGGTTCCAACTCCCTCGCAGGGAGAGTTGGACAAGATGGCGTCATCCGCTCCGCCGATGATGGGCGCGGAGTATCTGACCGCGGATGTATTGGCCGATCACTGGCGAACGATGGATGGCGCTTTCAACGTCGAGTTGGCGCAATCCGGGTTGTCCGTGCAGAGTTTTCTCAAAGCCCGCAATCCGGCATGGAATCTTGTCGGGCGGGTCCATTTCAATCTTGCGGAGAACAGAAAGGACGAAACCGCTCCATTCGCATTTCTTGCGACCTACACAACCCGACTTTCAGCTCAGGCCAAGGCGCAGCATCTGCCGCTTGGCAAGGCCTTGCAGGAATATGCCGGCGCGAAAAACCGCGAGCGATTGCTCTCGCTTCTGATGCCGGTGCAGCGGGCGGCGGAGAGATGCCCATGGCTGAAATCGATGGTCGATGGCGGCGCTATCTTTCACCCGTTGCGCTGGAGTCCACAACAGGCGCTGCAACTCCTGAGAGACGTTCCGGCGATCGAAAATGCCGGTGTGGTCATTCGCATGCCGGCGCAATGGCGCATGAATCGGCCGCCACGACCCGCGGTGAAAGCCACTATCGGCGGCAAGCCGCCGTCGCAGCTGGGAATGAGTGCGCTGCTCGATTTCCAGATGGAGATAACGCTCGATGGCGAAAGGCTCTCGGCGAGCGAGATCAAGAAGCTGCTGGCGCAAACCGACGGCTTGGCGCTGATTCGCGGAAAATGGGTCGAGATCGATCATGACCGGCTGCGCCGGACCATGGATCAGTTCGAGGCTATTGAGCGCCGCGCGGCCAGCGATGGCCTCTCGTTCGGCGAAGCCATGCGCATGGTCGCCGGAGCCGGAATGGATGGTGATGGTGATGGTGCGACCGGGGAAGCGAAAGCCGCGTGGGGTGAAACCGTGGCTGGCCCGTGGCTGGCGCAGACGCTGGCCGCCCTGCGCCGGCCCGAAACGCTCTCGCGCTCCGGCCCCGGCCCATCGTTGCGCGGCACACTGCGGCCGTATCAGCAGGCAGGGATGCAATGGCTCCATCTGCTCACCCGGCTGCGGCTGGGTGCGTGTCTCGCCGATGACATGGGGCTCGGCAAGACCATCCAGGTCCTGTCGCTTTTGCTGGTTCTGAAGAACGAGGCGGAGCACGGACACAAGCCGAGCCTGCTGGTGGCGCCGGCTTCGCTGCTCGCGAACTGGGCCGCGGAGATCGCGCGCTTTGCGCCCAGCCTTAAAGTGAGCCTCGCTCATCCATCGGCGCCGCCAGCGGACAAGTTGAAGATGGATGGATCAGACGATCTCGCCGGTGTCGATCTCGTCATCACCAGCTACGGGTTTCTAACCCGCACCCCTTGGCTTGCCAGCACGCCGTGGCGGCTGTTGGTGCTCGACGAAGCACAGGCCATCAAGAACCCCGCCGCCAAGCAGACGAAATTGGTGAAGAAGGTGCCGGCCGAGGCGCGCATCGCGCTGACCGGCACGCCAATCGAGAATCGGCTGGGCGATCTCTGGTCCATTTTCGATTTCATCAATCCGGGTCTCTTGGGATCGTCCAAAGAGTTTGCAGGCTTCATCAAGCGTCTCGCTGACCGGCCAAATCCCTACGGTCCGCTGCGTGAGCTGGTGCGCCCCTATATTCTGCGCCGCCTGAAAACCGACAAGACCATCATCGCCGACCTGCCGGATAAGACCGAGGTCAACGTTTTCTGCCCCCTGAGCCGCAAGCAGGCGGCGCTCTACCAGCAGGCCGTGGGGGACCTCAAGGATGCGCTCGAGGATGCCGAAGGAATGCGGCGCAAGGGCATGATTCTGGCGTTATTGATGCGATTCAAGCAGATCTGCAACCATCCATCGCAATGGCTCGGGGATGGCGCGTGGAATGAGGAGGACAGCGGGAAATTCGCGCGCCTGCGCGATATCGCGGAGGTGCTTGCCGCCCGGCAGGAGAAAGCGTTGGTTTTCACGCAATTTCGCGAGACGACAGCGCCTCTTGCCGCTTTTCTCGCCTCCGTGTTCGGGCGGCCAGGTCTCATTCTGCATGGCGAGACCGAGGTCAAGAAGCGCAAGGATTTGGTTGCGCGCTTCCAGGACGACGAGCGCTGCCCGTTCTTCGTGCTTTCCCTCAAGGCGGGGGGCGCCGGGCTCAATCTCACCGCGGCCTCGCATGTTATCCACTTCGATCGGTGGTGGAACCCAGCTGTTGAGAACCAGGCCACTGACCGCGCCTTCCGAATCGGGCAGAATAAGAACGTGCTGGTGCACAAGTTCATTTGCCGCGGGACGGTGGAGGACAAGATCGACCAGATGATCGAAGCGAAGAAGCAACTGGCGGGGGACTTTCTTGCCTCGGGCGCCGACATGGTGCTGACCGAGATGCGGGATGACGAATTGCTCAAGCTGGTCGCCCTCGATCTCTCCGCCGCGATGCAGGAGGGCTGACGGATGAGCTATGCACTTCTCATGGCGACCCTACGTTTCGGTGGCGGAGAAGCGGCGGCGTTCGGAGCTCAAGCTCAAGAAGCTGAGGAAGAACGGCCAAGCCGCCGCGCCGGTCCGGATCGAGGGTCGAAAGATTGCGACAAGCTTCTGGGGCGAATCATGGTGCGCCAATCTCGAGCGCTACAGCGATTACGAGAACCGCTTGCCGCGTGGCCGGACTTACGTCCGCAACGGTTCTGTCCTCGATTTGCAGATCGCCAAGGGCGAGGTTGTGGCTCTGGTCAGCGGCTCCGATCTCTACAAGATCAAGGTGACCATCGCGCCGGTTGCAGCGCGCCGCTGGAAGGCCATCTGTCGGGACTGCGCTGGATCGATTGATTCGCTGGTCGAGCTGCTGCGGGGACGACTGGCAAAGGGCGTGATGGACCGCGTGTGCCGGGAAGGGGACGGCCTGTTTCCGTCGCCGGCGGAAATCAAGCTCGCCTGCTCCTGCCCGGATTGGGCGGATATGTGCAAGCATGTCGCGGCGGTGCTCTACGGCGTCGGAGCGAGGCTGGACCAGAAGCCCGAGCTGCTTTTCGTGCTGCGTGGCGTTGACGAAAATGAGTTGCTCGCGCGCGCCGGGCACGCCTTGTTGCCGGCAAATGCTCCTGCGCCGGCGCAGAGTCTCGACTCCGGCGATGTTGCCGCATTGTTCGGCATCGAGATGGCTCAGTCGGGCGAGCCGGACGCGCCTCGATCGTCGAGGAAGCGCGAATCAGAGAAACAACCGAAAAATGCCAAACCGGCAAAGGTAAGCGCAGCGGCGACAAAGAAGCTGCGGCCGCGTTCCAGGAGTCGAGCCGCGCCTGCAATCCGGCCGCCGCATTGACAGCGGTTGGGCGTGCACGCGTCTCACGTCTTTTCTGAATGCAGTCAACTCGACGAGGGCTCTCTTCCCCTCTTTTCTGGTTGATTTCCCGGTCTATCCAAAATGTCGGCGAACATTTCTTTCGTCGCGGCGTGCTTCTTGACCTTGGCCTGCTTGTCCGAGCTCTCCTATGTCTCCCGACCTCATGTTTTGGCTCGCGCTCACAACTAAGATGGCGATTACCGCCCTGTTCGTGAGCGTAGCGACCATCATCGCCGAAAGACTGGGCGCCGCGGTGGGAGCGCTCGTGGCGACGCTACCGGTCTCAGCTGGGCCTGTTTACGTGTTTTTGGCGCTCGATCACGATGCGACTTTTATTTCTGTGAGCGCCGTCGTGAGCCTCGCTCTGAACGCCGCCACTGCGGTTTTTGTAACGGTCTATGTACTGATGGCACAACGACGCTCGCTGTGGATCAGCGTGTCTCTGGCATTTACGGCTTGGCTCGCAGCCACTTTGGCGCTCGGTCCTGTTCATTGGAGTGCCCCCTCGGCATTCGTTCTCAACCTTGTTGTCTTCGCCCTCTGCTTGTGGATCGTCAGACCGTTTTGCCTTGTACCCATGCCGTCGACGATACGGCCTTGGTACGACTTCGTGGTAAGGGCGGGCATGGTGACGCTGCTGGTCGGCGCGGTCGTGACCCTAAGTTTTCGAATTGGTCCGACGGGAAGCGGCGTGCTTGCTGTATTCCCGATCATCTACACAAGTATTATGGTGATCTTGCATCGCCGCGTCGGCGGTCCCGCCACAGCCGCAGTGCTAGCGAACGCCGTTCCCGGCCTTGCCGGTTTTGGCGCAGCGCTGCTAACGCTGCATCTCACAGCAGTGCCACTTGGATCAGCCCTAGCCCTCATTGTTGCCCTCGGTGTCTCCGTTGCTTGGAATGCCTGCTTATATGCGACACGGCATTACCAATCCTTCGCCTGAGGTTCATTCGCGCCAATCGGAGCAATTAAAGGACACCGGGCATGTCTGCGGCACTCCTCGCAGATAGCCTCATAGATGACATGTCCGCAGCCGGTGGAAGCTGACATAGGGGTGCGTGAGGCGTGGTCGATGTCTATCGCTGCCCTGCCGGCGAGAAGCTGACCTATCGTTATACGAACGAGGAGGACGGCAAGATGCTGCGCCGTTATTGGACGATGGCATGCCCGCACTGCCCGCTCAAGTCTCAGTGCACGACGGCACCCCAGCGGCGCATCACGCGATGGGAACACGAGCATGTGCTCGAGGTACACAACCAAGACCCCGAGCGTAAACGCGGTGGGCTCTCTGTCCCTCCCGAGCTCGGGCTTGCCCGAAGCGGGTGACCAGCTCAATCTGCCAGACGCTTGCAAGATGATGTCGGAAGAAGCGCGCCCGTATTTCCGCGCGGGGATCGGTGAGCTCCTGCCGGTTGAAGGTGGCGCCGGCATCGACGACGAGCTTGGAAAGAATGATCCGACGATCGCCGTGTGCGTCAGGCTCGCAGTCGAGAAAAAGCAGATCGACTATTTCCGCCTCGCCCTTGCCGCGCCTGCGTCGGCCAGGATGCGCGCAAGATGTGCGGTGACTTTACCCCGGTCGCTCCGTGCAAGGACGCCAATGCGTTCGGCACCCTGGGCCGCGATCGTCGCGATCTTGGCGCAGCGAATCACGGAGGGCGCGGGAAGCCCCGCCTCACCGAGATGAGAGACGACGATATCGTCGTCCCACCTGCGGTTCTGCGCGGCTGCGGCCGCCGCGTTGCCGAGATCAGTGATGAAATTACGCGGCCTCAAATGACTGAAACGCATTCGCCGCCGCCGCTTCGAGGACCGCTTTGCATCCTGCTCGAATGGCAGGTCCCCTGTCTCTATGACCAAGCTCATATCTGGACGGGCATGGACCGGCCGGAAATCCCGATTTCGTTGATGACCAAAAAAGAAAAGCGAGTCCAAGCAAATGACGAGAACCTGAATCGCGCGTTCAGCCGGACCGGATCACTGGATGATCCGCGCGAAGCGCGGCGTATTCGAGCGCGCCGACGACGTCATCAGCTTCCAGGCAGGGGAAATCATCAAGCATTCCGGCTGCGCGGCTGCGCCCATCTCCTGCCGACCAAATGTCCGCAGCGGGTGGAAGCCGACATGCCCCCAAAAGGGGGGATTCTCGTTTTGACCCCGAAGCGGAAGTCGGGTGGGGCCAAAATGCTGTGATGCACAACGCGGCTTTTCCTAGATTACGCGGCCTCTTTGGCAAGCAGCGCGCGCTTGCGCTCGACGCCCCAGCGATAGCCTGACAGCGTGCCGTCCTTACGGATCACCCGATGGCAAGGGATCGCGAGCGCGAGAGCGTTCTCCGCACACGCACGGGCAACCGCGCGAGCTGCACCCGGTTCGCCGAGACGGGCAGCCAGCGCGGAGTAAGTAATTGTGGCGCCGGCCGGCACACCCAGCAGAACGGACCATACGCGGCGCTGCCACGGCGTCCCGCGCACATCCAGTGCAAGGTCGAGGCCAGCGGCTGGTGCTTCGATGAATCGCCGCACCTTACAAAGGTCTCCGGCGAGCTTGGCATCATCGCGGACGAGTTTGTGGCCCGGAAAACGCGTCGCGAGGTCCTCGCAAAGCTCCTCTTCGTCCGAACCCATGAGGATGGAACAAACGCCGACGATGCTGCCAGCAATCAGAACGATGCCAAGTTCGGTGTTGCCGATGGTGAACGCGAGTTCTTCCACGGACCTGTCAAGGGCGCGTGCGGCGCCAGCTGGCCGCGTAGATGAGGTGGTTTGATGAAGTGTCACGTGAGTCTCTCCTTCGTTTTGATGATCGTGAACTAGACACACCGGATCTGTCAGGCGGCTTTCAGGAGGCCGAGCTGCGTGAGCGCGGCAACGCCGTCGTCAAGGCCGATCTCTTGCAGGATTTTGCCGTTCTGGACCTTGAGAACGGTTGTACCAGTAAAGTGCATTTTGCGGCCCGTCGCTGCTGGCAGCGATCCGACGAGGAAATCCCGGAATGCAGGCCCGGTATGGGTGCCGCCCCCTTCCCACTGCCCGACGATATAGTCGCCTTCAGCAATCAGATCGGCTGTCCCCCAGAAATTGAGATCCGGGAACGCCTTCCGAAAATCCGTCATGAAGGCCTTGATGTCATCTTGGCCGCGACGCGGTTCATGCAGCGAATACTTCAGCAGCATGTCGGGGGCAGCGATTTCGTCAACGATCTCAAGATTGCAGGTCTTGCCCCAGAAGTCGGTGAACCACCGACCGACTACCGCCTTGTTATCTGACTCTTTGCTCATGTTGAACTCCGAATGTGTGGTTGCGTTCATCGAATGCTCTCGATGATGCGAAAAATGATAATCGGCCCCGCGACACCGGGCACTTCGTTTCTTGCTGTCGTATCGAAATGGGTTTTGAAAGCAAGAAACGGGGTGAGAATGTCGATTACGACGATAAAGATTAGGGTCGGCAACATTCAGCAGAGGCGCCAATGAGGTTGCAACATGTCTAAGTGGGTTGATATCCGCGATCTGTTGCGGTTTGAGGCAAGCGCGGATGGCACTTCCGCGAGCCTCATCGCCGTCGAAAGACACGGGGAGCTGATCGCGCTGAATTTCACGGTCACGTGTCTCAGCCGACTTATGCTGACATTGCCAAAGATGATCGATGCCGTGGTGCAGCAGCGCGGCAACCATCCGGGCCTGCGCGTTGTTTACCCGCTCGATATGTTGAGGGTGGAGCTTGCAGGCGACCGAACACGCATCCTCACGCTCAGAACGCCCGATGGGTTCGCAATCTCCTTCACGGCCAGCGCGGAGAAATTCGCCCAAATCCGCGAGATCTTCGCGGGTGGCGCGGAGATAGGGTTCTGCCAGTGAGAAATGTTCCTTCAGCAGAGATATATCCGACAAACGATCGGAGCGTGCCGCCGCAGGCTGGCGATCTCGAACTGCTCGAAGGCGCGCGGTTGTCGAAGCAGATTGCTGCACGTGCACAGGTCTCTTCTTGGCACAAGGCTGCCCCAGCATTTGCGGGAGCTTGTCCGCAGCTGGCGAAAGCTGACGTTGCATTCCTTGGCTCATGAGTTGGCAGAAACTTGCTTACACTGGGAATTACAATTCGCTGATACGTCGATGACAGTTGTTGTCAGACGCCGCCCGAGCGTAAACGCGGTGGGCTCTCGTCTCACCTGCGGTTCTGCGCGGCTGCGGCCGCCGCGTTGCCGAGATCAGTGATGAAATTACGCGGCCTCAAATGACTGAAACGCATTCGCCGCCGCCGCTTCGAGGACCGCTTTGCGTCCTGCTCGAATGGCAGGTCCCCTGTCTCTATGACCAAGCTCATATCTGGACGGGCATGGACCGGCCGGAAATTCCGATTTCGTTGATGACCAAAAAAGAAAAGCGAGTCCAAGCAAATGACGAGAACCTGAATCGCGCGCTCAGCCGGACCGGATCACTGGATGATCCGCGCGAAGCGCGGCGTATTCGAGCGCGCCGACGACGTCATCAGCTTCCAGGCATGGGAAATCATCAAGCATTCCGGCTGCACGGCTGCGCCCATCTCCTGCCGACCAAATGTCCGCAGCGGGTGGAAGCCGACATGCCCCCAAAAGGGGGGATTTTCGTTTTGACCCCGAGCCGACATTCCGCCACGCGATCGGGTGTGAGCGCAACGATACACTGCTCCTAGCCGTGGTATCGTTCTGGCGATGCCCGGCTTTGCGGGGGCCAGATCAAAATGAGACCTATCACACGACGGCAATTCGCGACCGCCCTCGGGAGCGCGGCGGCATGGCCGATCGCGGCGCGGGGGCAGCAGCAAACCGAACGAGGGGCTTCTTCATGGGGCTTACAAATGGCAACCACAGGCCAGGACGAATTCGCGAGGCGCGAGCAGCTTCGAGCCAGCTCAGTGGAATTTCGGAAGGATGTGATCGAAGTCACCGACGGGGTGTATGTGGCGGTTGGGTATTCCGCCAGCAATGTGAGCCTCATCCAGGGCCGCGACGGATCGATCATCGTGGATACGTCGGCCAATCCGACCGATGCCCGCATGATTGTCGGGGCGTTCGGAACTCGAATGGCTCGGCCCGTTCGCGCTATCATCTATACGCATAACCACCCCGATCATTCCGGCGGAGCCAAGGTGTTTGCCGGCAGCGACAAGCCGGAGATTTACAGCCACCAGACGCTTGTGGATGCCAAGCCGGAGTTCGGTCGTGGACCACGGAATGGCGGCGATGCCTTCGGGACGAAGCTGCCGGACGAGCTATTCATTAACGCCGGTACGCAGCTTGAGTACGGCCGGGTCGTACCCCATACCCGTGAAGGCTTCCTGCCCCCGACGCGCACGTTTAGCGGCGAGGACGAGACAATCGAGGTCTCAGGGGTCCGGCTGCAGCTCATCCACACGCCAGGTGAATCCGCTGAGAATGTCGCGGTCTGGATTGCCGCAAAGGGCGTCCTTTTCCCGGGCGACGACTTCTATAAATCGTATCCGAATCTCTCGCCGATTCGCGGCCTGCGCCTGCGGCCGCCCGAGAAGTGGATTGCCAGCCTTGAACGGATGGTGGCGCTGAATGCCAGTTATCTCGTTCAGGGCCACATGCGCCCGGTCATAGGCAAGGACAACGTCCGAGAAGCTTTAACGGTCTACCGTGATGGCATCAAAACGATTCTCGACCAAACGCTCGAAGGGATCAAGAATGGCAAGACGCCTGACGAGTTAGTGCAGGAGGTCAAGCTATCGCCCGATTTAGCTCGAAGCCCGTACTTGCAGGAATACTACGGCAGCGTGGCGTGGACCGTTCGCGGCATTTATGCCGACTACGTAGGCTGGTTCGACGGCAACGCGACCAATCTCTTCCCGTTGACACCGGCAGAACGTGCGGCAAAAATGCTTGATATGGCTGGTGGTGTCGATAGCGTGCTCGCGCGGGCCCGCAAGGCACTTGACACCAGCGAATTTCAATGGGCCGCCGAGCTGACCGACTATGTCTTGGGTGTCGATCCCAAGAGCGCCTTAGCCCTGCAGCTCAAGGCGATCGCGCTGACGGAGCTTGGAGAACGTCAGCTCAATGCTACGGCCCGGAACTACTATCTCACATCGGCGCAATTCCTGGTGAAGAGCTAGGCGCTTGAGCTACGTCGGTGATCTTGATGTCGGCTTTTGGCACAAGGCTGCCCCAGCATTTGCGGGAGCTTGTCCGCAGCTGGCGAAAGCTGACGTTACATCCTTGGCTCATGCGTTGGCAGAAGCTTGCTTAGTACTGGGAATTACAATTCGCTGATACGTCGATGACAGTTGTTGTCAGACGCCGCCCCGAGCGTAAACGCGGTGGGCTCTCTGTCCCTCCCGAGCTCGGGCTTGCCCGAAGCGGGTGACCAGCTCAATCGGCAAGACGCTTGCAAGATGATGTCGGAAGAAGCGCGCCCGCATTTCCGCGCGGGGATCGGTGAGCTCCTGCCGGTTAAAGGTGGCGCCGGCATCGACGACGAGCTTGGAAAGAATGATCCGACGATCGCAGTGTGCGTCAGGCTCGCAGTCGAGAAAAAGCAGATCGACTATTTCCGCCTCGCCCTTGCCGCGCCTGCGTCGGCCGGGATGCGCGCAAGATGTGCGGTGACTTTACCTCGGTCGCTCCGTGCAGGGACGCCAATGCGTTCGGCTCCCTGGGCCGCGATCGTCGCGATCTCGGCGCAGCGAATCACGGAAGGCGCGGGAAGCCTCGCCTCGCCGAGATGAGAGACGACGATATCGTCGTCCCACCTGCGGTTCTGCGCACTCGTGATCATGAGGACCCACAGGAATCCATAGGCGACCTCGATCGCTCCGGCGGCAATGACGAGCGCTGGCCGATGTTGCCGCACCGGGCGATCGGTGTACGGAAAACGGGATTTTGACCACCTCCCAAGGCTTAAAGGTCGCCATAGGCCCGCCGGTCGTTGTCGGAAGCCCATTCGCCAAACGTCGCGAAGAGATCATCCGCCGGCGTGCGCGCCGCCTTGGTCATGATGACGCGGCCACGCTCGATCCTGCAGGCAAGCTCGTCGCCCTCCCGCACGCGCAACGCCTCGCGAACGGCCTGCGCATCGGCTGCCGCGCCGTTTTCCTGAAATTTGTGAACGAGACAAAGGATTGATTAACCAACGAAGCAACGAGCCCATCACTGAAGTCACATGAGCAATGGGACGTTGGCGAGCTCTGGCCCGTCTTTCAACTCCATCACACGCTTACAGCATATTCGAGTGCCCAAGTTACGCCCGATTAGCGTGCTCGATGCCGTGCGGGGAACTTACGTTGGAAATCGGGGAATACCATGTGGATCGTTATGGTTGTGACGGCCGTTTCCATTCCTTGCTTGAGTTGGATTTTGTTCGAGCATTTCAGCTCGAAAGTGTAGGCCGGTTATCGACCCGCGAGCAGTTGATGAAGCCGCAGGGTGGCTGACACTGTCTAATGGCCGGTTATGGCACGTTGCGGCTCGTTCTTCGGCAGTGAATACGTCAATCTGATTTTCCCTGCTTCACGCAGCAACGTCTATACGAGCCGGCGTATCCTGGCCGCATGGGCTGACGACGATCTCCACGTGCTGCCCAAGCGATGTCAGCGCCTGCATGAGGCGCTCCAGAGAAATGCCCCGAAGCTTGTAATTCCTGATCGCGGAGACCTTAGGCTGGGCCATGCCAAGCAGCTTCGCTGCGTCGGACTGAGTGAGACCGCGGCTCTCAACGATGTCGTTGATCTTCTTGGCCAAGATAGCCTTGGCGGTGAGCTCTTCGGCATCCCGGAATCCAAGGTCAGCGAGGACGTTGTCCGTGCTGCGATCCTTCGTCTTGTCAACCATGTGATCACTTCCTTGCGTTGTTGCGATAGCGCTCCAATAGAGCCTTCAGCCTCTGCTCGATCAGATCGATGTCCGTTTTGGGGGTCTTGATCCCTGACTTCGATTTCTTCTGGAAGGCGTGGAGCACATGGATGCTGTTCGCGATCCTCACCGTATAGACGGCGCGATAGGCGCCGCCGCGGTGATCTTCGACCAACTCGCAGACACCCGGGCCGAGACCTCTCCAGGGTTTGAGCTGACGGCGGGGCTCCTCCGAGCTGCACAACAAACAAGGCAACCCCCATGTCCTTCTGCACGGCTGTTGGGAACTGCTTGAAGTCCCTTTTGGCCGAGGCTTCCCAGAAAAGAGGCCGGCGTGCTGATTTCCGATCCATCGAGTTTATACCTATATGGGAATAATCTCAAGTCTGAAGGCGAGTGCTAAGTCGCTTGTGCCGACAGCACGGAGAAAATCCACGCGACGATCGCATCGAGCATCTCGCTCATAACCTCTGCATCGCTTCGTCCTGTGCGCGCGGGGACGTGAAAGGAATGATCGGCGTCGCGGACGAAATGCAACGAGGCGCGCTCGCCCAGTCGCTTCGTCACGGAGGAAATCAGGTGTGCGTCCGCCAACGGGTCGCGGGTCCCCTGTAAAAACAGCATCGGCACGCGCACCTCTGAGAGATGCTTGGCGCGCTCATCCGCTGGCTGCTTGGCCCGATGCAGCGGAAAGCCGAGAAAGATGAGGCCGAGCACTCCGGGGAGCGCCGACGCGGCCTGGGCCTGCGAGGTCATGCGGCCACCGAAGGACTTGCCGCCGGCGAAATGGGCAAGCGCAGGCGCGAGCTCCCTGGCTAGCGCTGCGGCGGCGCGCACCGTCGCTTGCGCGAGCCGGGGAGGGTCCGGCCGTCGGCCGCCTCGCTCCATGTACGGGAACTGATAGCGCAGAGTGGCGATGTCCCGCTCGGCGAGATTCGTCGCCACCGCATGCAGGAACGGATGTGTCATCCCCGCGCCGGCGCCATGCGCGAGCAGGTAGCAGGCGCGCGCTTGTGGCGGCGCTAGGAGCAGGCCGGAGACAGTGTGCGCGTCATCGACCCTGATGCTGACGGGCTCTGGTTGTGAGCGGCTCATGTGTTTCCGCCGACGATGGTGCAATCCGGGATCGCCAGCGACGCTTTCAGAAAGACATCAGACCGCTACGGGCCTTCGTCATCAAGCGATCTGAAGGTTCTGGCCGGAAACTGCTTTCCTTTCGCCGCTCTTACGGCATTCTCATCGACGTTGATGCCAAGGCCAGGGCCTTCTGGAAGCGCGATATATCCATCAACAGGCTTGAGCGCATTTGGACACAGGCGCTGACCGAGCTCCTCGAACGGGAGGAAGTATTCGGTGATGATGAAGTTTGGCATGCAAGCAGACGCGTGCACGGTGGCGCTGAGCGCCATGGTCGTTGAATTGTAATTGTGCGGCGACACGGCGATCGCCTCCGTTTCGGCGGCCGCTGCGATGTACATGAGCTCAAGAATACCGCCGCAGCTCGAAACATCAGGATTGATGATGTTGACGGCACGCGCGCGAATGATCGGGCGGAAGCCGGCACGCGTGAGAAGTGCCTCTCCGGTCACGACAGGAATGCGGCTCGCATGGTGGACTTCTGCAAGCGCCTCCACGTTTTCAGATTGGCAAGGCTCTTCGAGCCAATAGGGCTCGAATTCCGCGAGCGCATTGGCAAGATCGATGGCATGCATCGGCGCGAGGCGCCGATGGACATCGATTAGAACATCGACGTCGCTGCCGACCGCGTCGCGAACCGCACGCGTCACCTTCACGGCGCGCCGGATATGGTCCTTCGGCACATAGGTCCGCCAGGGGCCGGGAAGCGGGTCGAACTTCAGCGCTGTGAAGCCGCGCTTGCAGACGGCTTCGGCCGCACGCGCATAGTCTTCCGGCTTTTGCATCTTGTAGCTCCAGCCGTTCGCGTAGGCGCGGATGCGCGAACGGCACGGACCGCCGAGTAGATTGTAGACCGGCTGCTGCGTGACCTTGCCCACAATGTCCCACAGCGCCTGCTCGATGCCGGATGTCGCGCAATAGAATTCCAGCGAGCCGCGGCGTTGCGCATAGTCGTCGAATGCGATCTGAAGGATGTGACGGATGTGGAAGGGATCGCGACCGATGAGATAGCGGCCAAGCTCCTCGACCTGAGCGGCAATGGCGCGATCGCGGTCGTACTGGCTATAGGCCTCGCCCCATCCGACCACGCCGGCGTCGGTCTCGACCCGCACGAAAACGAAATTCTTCCGCCAGCCGGAATGGACCGAATGACATTCGACCCTGACGATTTTCATGATGCCCCTTATTGCGTCGACGACCGCAGTCGCGGCGATTTCTTATGGGTCGTTTGTGCCGCCGGGTGTTCAGTAGCGCCAATTACCGTCAATAAGATTAGAACGGCCGATCGCCTTTGATCGTCACCCGGCGGCCAGAGCGTGTCTTAGGGTAGTAGTCCCAGAGTGCTTGATGCTGGACGCTGCGGTTGTCCCAAAATGCGATCGAATGGGGTTGCCAGCGGAACCGCACCTGGAATTCTTCGCGTGTGCTGAACTCACATAGAAAATCCAGGATCGCGCGACTTTCTTCGCCCGGCAGACCGTCGATATGGGTGGTGAATTCGCCGTTGACGTACAGCGCCTTCTTCTTTGACACCGGATGGGTACGAACGATCGGATGCGACGCCTTCGGGTAGACCTTGCCGCTTTCCTTAATTCCCATCAGCGCGTTGTTCCTGCGATAAATATGGTCACCCGAATGCGTCGCGGTTATCCCCTCGAGATAGGCCTTCATACGCGGTGAAAGCGCATCGTAGGCAGCATACTGGCTGGCGAAGAGGGTATCTCCGCCGCAGTCCGGCACCGTGTGGAGGTAAAGGATGCTGGCCGCCGGAGGCTCCTCGTCGCAGGACACATCGGAGTGCCAGTGCTCGCCGTTGATCCGCCTGGAATTGGCATCGGCATGGATCGGCAAGATCTCGGGATGTCCCTTCGGACCTGGCGTGCTGGGGTGAATGTGCAATTCACCGAAATATCGGCCGAACCTCTTGTGGGCTTCCACATCCAGCGGTTGATCGCGAAAGAACAGAACCTGATGCTCCGCCAGCGCTTGATGCAGCTCTTCGACCTGACGGTTGCTGAGCGGCTTGGCTAGTGTGATGCCTGCGACGTTGGCGCCGATGCGAGGTGTAACCGGAGAGACCTCGATGGATTCATAGCCCATGGCTCGACCTTTCGATGGTGGAGACGCGGATTGCGAAAACAAATAGACCCCATGCGATTGCACGATGGCTGCTTCCATTCGTTACGCCAATTATCTGCAAGTTTAATATACGATTGCGCCGCCTGGCGAGGCCGCATTCTCACCGTGCGAATCCCGAGGACCAGATTTTCGGAAATGACGGAATCATTCCGCCTTGGCGCCGGAAAACCTGACCACCTTGGCCCACTTATCGGTTTCTTCGGCGATGAGCCTTCCGAAGTCGGAAGGCGCGCCTGTCAGCGTGACGCCGCCCAGGTCGGCAATCCGCGCCTGCAACTTGGGATCAGCAAGACACGCGTTGATTTCCCTGTTGAGCTTGTCGACGATTTCGGCGGGCGTGTTCCTGGGTGCGCCGGCGCCGAACCAGGCGCTCGCCTCGTAGCCCGGCACGAATTCGGCAATGGTTGGGAGGTCCGGCAGCGTCTCCGAGCGCGTTCCGGTCGTCACCGCGAGCGCGCGCAGCGTGCCCGCCCTAATGTATTCAATCGTCGATGCGGTGGTGCCGAAGGTCACCTGCACCTGTCCGCTCAGCATGTCGGTCATTCCGGCCGCCACACTGCGATACGGCACGTGCACCATATTCACGCCGGTCATCATCTTAAACAACTCGCCGAAGACATGGGGCGTGCTGCCGCTACCTGGTGACGCCATGTTAAGCTTGCCCGGGTTGGTATTGGCGTAGGCAATGAACTCAGGAACAGTCTTGGCCGGAACCGATGGGTTCACGACCATGATATTCGGGAAGCGGACGATGATCGCGACCGGCGCAATGTCGTGGATGAAATTGAAAGTGAGCTTGTCATAAAGCGTGGCATTGATCGCGCTCGGCGCGCCGATCAGGGCTAGCGTATAGCCGTCAGGAGGCGCGCGCACGACCGCCTCGGTGCCAAGATTGCCGCCGGCGCCCGGCCGATTCTCAATGACGAATGTCTGACCAATCCGCTCCGACAGCCATTGCCCGATCAGGCGCGCGACGATGTCGGTCCCGCCACCGGGCCCGAAAGGCACAATTAGCCGCACCGGCCGGGTCGGGTAGGCTTGCGCCCGAGCGACGCGCGAGTCAGCGAGCAGCGCGACAGCTCCTGCTGCAAAATACAAGAGCCGGCGGCGCGGAAGTTCCAGGGAATCCCTCCGAAATTTTTGCGTTATGCGCTAGGCGGTGTCGGCGGCGCGGCGTGCGTCCCACCACCATGTCGTGGGGAATGCGTTGACACCATAGTTGGGCATCGTTTCGGGCCGGCCAAATCTGTTCCAGCGCGCGGTGCGAAGCTTCTCGGTGGTCCATTGCGGAACAACGTAATGATTCCACAGCAACACGCGATCGAGCGCCCTGGTTGCTGCGACGAGATCGGCTCGGCTGCGCGCAAACACGATGCGGTCGATCATGGCGTTGACTGCCCCGTTCTTGATGCCGATGAGGTTGCGTGAGCCCGGCGCGTCGGCAGCCGGCGTGCCCCAAAATCCGCGTTGCTCGTTGCCGGGCGAAAGGCTTTCCGGCCAAGTGGCGACAATAATGTCAAAATCCCACTGGCGCAGCCGGTTTTCATATTGGACCGGATCGACAAGGCGCACGCTCACGCTTATCCCCAAGCGCTGCAATGATGCCTTGTAGGACAATGCGCAGGGAACATAGCCCGGATTGTTGAGCAGGAGCTCGACCTGCATTGGTTCGGCCGTGGCCGGATCGATAAGTTGCATGTCCTTGATACGCAACCCGCTCTCGTTCAGCAGTTGCGTGGCATGCAGCAGGTTTTTGCGGGCCTGCCTCGCGCCGTCGCTGACCGGATTCCAATAAGGTGTCGTGAATACATCTTCCGGTACTTTGTCCTGCACCGACCGAAGGATTTCGAGCTCCTTGCCCTGTGGCAGCCCGGAGCAGGCGAGCTCGGAACCTTGAAAATAGCTGGCGACACGCTTGTATTGTCCGTAGAAAATATCTTTGTTGATAGCCTCGAAATCGAAGGCAAAGTTGAAGGCCCGCCGCACTCTCGGATCCTTGAATTTGGCGCGCCGGATGTTGAATGCGAAGGCTTGCATGATCCCGCGATCGCGGATCGGGAACTCCTCGAGCACGACATGTCCGTTTCTGATGGCCGGAAAGCCATAACCGGTCGCCCAGCTCTTGGCGCTGTACTCCACGTGCCAGTCCAGGTCTCCGGCTTTGAATGCCTCGAAAGCGGTGGACAAATCCCGGAAATAGTCGAAGCGCAGCTCGTCGAAATTGTTGCAGCCGTTTCGGGCGCCAAGGTTTCTCCCCCAATAATCGCGGACCCGCTCGTACACGATTGAGCGACCCGGCTCGAAATGCTTGATCCGGTAGGGACCGGAACCGAGCGGCGGCTCGAGCATCGTCGCGGCTATGTCGCGCCGCGTTCCCGATGCATCGTTTCCCGCCCACCAGTGCTTGGGCAGCACGTTGAACTGGCCGACAATTCCGGGCAGCTCTCGATTTCCGGGAGAATCGAACGTGAAGGTGATTTCACGCTGGCCCGTGATCTCGGCTTTGACGACGTGCTTGTAATAGGAGGCAAGCCGCGGGCTGTGTTTCTTGAACGCGTCGAAGGAAAACAGGACATCCTCGGCCCCAACCGAGGTGCCGTCATGCCATTTCGCTTGCGGGCGCAGACGATAACGCACCCAGGAAAAATCGCCTGGATAGGCTACCGCTTCCGCCAGCAATCCGTATGCGCTTGAGGCCTCGTCCATGGAGGGAAGCAGTAGCGTGTCGTAGATCAAATCGATTCCGGCGGCCAGATTTCCCCGGACTCCTTCCGTCACCAGGTTGAAATTGTCGTAGGTCCCAAGCGCGCTCTGGCGCACCCTGCCTCCAGTCGGAGCACTCGCGCTCGCATAATCGAAACGAGGAAATCCAGCCGGGTATTTGAGATCCCCGAAAAGAGCGACGCCGTGACGCCACGCCGGCGGGTTGGCTCGTGCAGCGAATAATGGAGAAATTGCTGCGCTGCCGAATGGCGCAAGAAGAGCTGCGCCAAGCTGATGCAGATGCCTTCTGCGCGTGACTTTCACGAGTCTCCTCGGAGGACAACGTTGCCGTCTCGACGTTGTTCCGCGAGGGTGGTGCGTCCGGTCTCGTCCAGGTGCGAAGCTTAAGATGGCCCGAACAGCTTCAGAATTTTAATTATTGGTCAGCTGCACGCCACGGCGGGGGCGGATTGAAACCGGCGGCGCGGCCTGATAGACCTGTGATATATCAGTCCGGCGACGGGCGCGGCATACGACCAAATAGCGAGTAGCCCGGACTGAGCGCAAGCGAGATCAGGGAGGTCGAGACACTGCCCCCAGCATTTGCAATGCGGGCTACACGACCCAACCTGCGAGGAGAGAAAAGCAATGATCAGTGCGCGGCAGATCGCATTCCGGCAGGAATATCGCTCCCGCATCCTGGGGTGGTACGACGGCTATTTTCACATCGCCATCATCTACGCCATGGGAGCGGCGGCGTTCTACATCTACGTGCAAAACATTCACGCGGTGACGCCGCTGGAATGGCTCACCATCCCTCTCACCTTCCTTTTCACCAATCTCTTCGAATGGGCGGTGCATAAATTCGTCATGCATCGGCCTGTCAACATCAAGGGCCTGCGCGCCATCTACGAGCGCCATACCCTCAATCACCACCAGTTCTTCACCGACGACGAGATGCGGTTTCGCGATCACAAGGATTGGCGGGTGACGGTTTTCCCGCCCTATGCGCTGGTCGTCTTCATTCTCATGTCGATTCCCGCCGCCGTGGTTCTCGGGATCGCATTGTCGCCGAATGTCGGCTGGCTGTTCATGTGCGTGACCACCGGCATGTACCTGATCTACGAGTTCATGCACTTCTGCTGCCACGTCGAGGAAAACTGGTTCGTGCGCAATTGTCCGTTCGTGAACACGCTGCGGCGCCACCACACCGCCCATCACAATGCGCGGCTGATGATGGAGGTGAACATGAATCTCACCTTCCCGATTGCGGACTGGCTGTTCGGAACGTCCGATCTCGACCGCGGCCTGCTTGGCCACGTGTTCAACGGGTATGAGACAAGGTTTCTGAAAAAGAAGCTGCGTGGCGCCCCACGCCGCCCGGACGAAGCCGCGACGGTGCCGGTCGGCTCGCACTGAGAAGTGCGTGGGATGCAGCCCGCATGAGCTTTAGCGACATGCGGGTGCACCGAATCCCGGATTTCGCTTGCGCTCATCCGGGCTACACTGGGAAAGAGTGTCATGCCGAATGACGTGAAAACCATCGTCTCCGCAATTGCTCTAGGAGTAGCGGCCATCCTCGCCTACTGGAGCGGCTCGCCGGTGCGTCCCGACCTTGCGACCTTTCTTATGGTGACCGCGCTTTTCATGGTCGCGGCAATGTGGGTTTTTCCCGAGGCCGGCGTGAAGAAAGGGGATTTGAAGAAGTCGAGATCCGCTCAGCAAGTAGCCCGGCAGGCGCAGGGTGGGTAGCCCGCATGAGCGCCCGGCGCGACATGCGGGTGCATTACGGGGGCCAGCCCCGGATTTCGCTTGCGCTCATCCGGGCTACATGTGGCCGGACCGATTTCACCAAGGGAGAAACCAATGATCGCCGTGATCTTTGAAGTCTGGCCAGCGCCGGGCCGCAAGGACGATTATCTCAGCCTTGCCGCATCCTTGCGCGCCGAGCTCGATCTGGCGGACGGCTTCATTTCGATCGAGCGATTCCAGAGCCTGACTGATCCGGAAAAGGTGCTTTCGCTTTCGATCTGGCGGGACGAGGAGGCGGTTCGCGCCTGGCGCAACAATGCCCGGCACCGCGCCAGCCAGGCTGCCGGAAGGGCCGGCATCTTCGCCGATTATCGCCTGCGCATTGGAGCAGTCATTCGCGACTATGGAATGACCGATCGCACCCAGGCGCCCGCCGATTCACGCCGGATGCACGAAGGCCAAGGCGTCCTGTAACCAAAGGCATCCTGTAATCAACAGCTGAAAAAAGTTGAATACGGAGATATCCGAATTTGACGGTTAATTATGTTCAAGGCGCCACGACGCGCCAGGAACTCTGTTCGCTCCCGGACATTGTCATAGCGATGCGCCGAGTTCGCCCATACCGACCGAGATTAGAGCCGAAATTGCAACGGCAGATCGGTCAGCAGTTGCGTGCCATGTACGATGAGATCATGGAAGAGGTTCCCAATCATCATCGCGAGCTTCTGCAGCGATTCGACACTGACCAAACCCCGCAGCGGGCTACGGCGCAAAAGGCGCCGCGCCGCTGAGACGCCGGAAAAGCGGAATCCCAGGCGACAAGGCAACCGTGCGGGTGTAGTCTCGTATCACCATCACGGTCTCCGTGGAGGCGCCAATCGGTGCGCCGTCCGTTCTTTGATCTGCGGTCTCCGGCTCCCCCGATCGGGTGAGGGAGAGCTGCAAATGCTTATGTCAAAAAATGACCACGTCTCCCACAAGCAAAATCGGCTTCTGGGCGCACTCTCCGACGCGGATTTTTCCCTGCTCGCGCCGCATCTTACGCATAGATCGATCGCGCAAGGCGATGTGCTTCAGGAAAGCGGGGATACGATCAAGCACGTTTACTTCCTGCAATTCGGGATGGTTTCTCTGCTCACCGTGATGCAAAGCGGAAGCGTGGTCGAGACGGCCACCGTCGGCCATGAGGGAGCCGTTGGCGTCATGGCCGGCTTGGGGTCCCGGATCGCTCCGCATCGCTCGGTCATGCAGATCAAGGGAGGTGCCTCGCGTATTGCCGCGGCGCGGTTTGAAGCCGCGGTGACCGCCAGCGCTCCCATGAAGGATATCGTCGTGCGTTACAGCGATTTCCTGATGATGATGGTCCAGCAATCCGCCGGATGTAACGCGCTGCACGCGCTTGAAGCGAGACTGTGCCGCTGGCTGTTGCAGACCCTGGACCGCAGCGATGACGACCGGCTTCCGCTTACGCAGGAGCTTCTTTCCCAGATGTTGGGAGTGCGGAGAACGACGCTGACACTCGTCGCGCGCGGCCTGCAAACCAGCGGCCTGATCCGCTACCGGCGCGGGCTTATCGACATCCTCGATCGTCGCGGTCTCGAGAGCAAGGCGTGCGAATGTTATGCCGCCAACCGCCGGCACAATGCGGCCGTTTTCTTCAAGCCTGGGCATGATCTGGTGGCAGGCCGCATGAGTGACAAGGAGGCGGTCCCGTAAGGATCGGTGTCATCGTGGGGAAGTGGCCGGTTGCGGCCGCAATCTTTTGCGCGATGTGTCGCGTATGCGACAGACACTCGGCCAACCCGCGCTCAAGAATGAATAATGCCTCACGGTGAATTAAAGAGTAGCCGGGGTATGGGCCATGTCCAGCGTGCGCGGCGTTTTTGATCCGGAGACCATCACTATCCTCAGTGCTGCCTTTGACGAAGCATGGCTGGCTCTTCCGCCAGTCCAGCATACGCCAACAATGCGTTCCGCGCTTGCCGAGCGCATTTTGAGAAAGGCCAGCGAGGGAGAACGGGATCCGATAAGGCTGAGAATCTACGCCTTGCTGGATTTGGCAGGGACGAACGGCGTTTGACTGAATATTGCTTACCGTGTCACCATGGGTGCGGCCAATACTTTGGGCCAATACCTGCAGCTACCCTTGCCATCGCGTTTGTAGAGGTCGCGATGCCTGACTCCCTCGATATTGCTCAACAGCGCAAGCTGATCGAAAAGCTGAAGGAAGCCGGCCAGAGCACGACCGAGGCCGAGATCAGGCTTCGCGCCATGCTGCACACGCTGAGCGCCATTTACGGAAATCCATGGCGTGCGGGCGAGGCGCAACCCGAAAGAAGGAAGCACGGTCGCGTTTGACGCTTGCTCAACGATCAATTTGACGCGGGCTTGCCTGGCTTGCAGAAGGCGCGGTGCAAGGCCTCGATGATCTGGCGCACTTCGGTGCGCGCTAGCGAATAATAGATATGCTTTCCGTTGCGGCGTGCTTCGACCAGATCATCGGCGCGCAGCCGGGCCAGCTGCTGCGAGACCGCTGGCTGCCGCAACCGCAGGGTCTGCTCGATATCGCTGACGGATTTCTCGCCTTCCGCCAGAAGGCAGAGGATCATCAGGCGCGTTTCGTGCGACAGCGCCTTGAGGAACTCGCTCGCGCCGCGCGCATTCGCGGCGAGCGTGTCCAGCTGAGCTTCCGCTTGCGCAGGTCTTGCTTTTGCAGGTCTTGCTTTTGCAGGTCTTGCTTGGGCAGGTCTTGCCCGCCGCAGGGCGACTGATCGCCCCTTCATCGGCGCGCTCCGGCCGTCGGTGCTCCGGCTCTGTTGCCGACCTCCTCCGGCTTGTTCGGCGCCAAAGCCTCAAGCCGGCTCCAGAAAAAATCCTCGCCCGGATAACCCTCGATGCGGCCGACTTCGCGGTCTTCGTTGACCAGGACGAAGGTCGGGGTGAAGCGCACCGGACTGACAAGCTTGATCCTGGGTCCGTCGGCCGCATCGAGATCAATAAAGTGGATCGCGATCCGCCGCCCGACTTCGGTCTTCGGGTAAATCGGACCTATCTCGCGGTCCCAGGCGGCGCACCACGGACAACCGACCCGTCGAAACATCAGGAGCTCGAATGCATTCGCTTGGCCAGCAAGCAGAATGCTTGCCGCCAGGAGCATGACCCATGTCGTCAGGTGGCGCATCGCTACGCGTATCCTCGCTTCGGCACGGACGTCATGCCCCGCGCAGGCGGGGCAACCAGTAATCACGGCAGTTGTAGTCGTGGTTCAGCGGAATGAACAGCGAACGAGGCAACCCGCATGGGCAGTGAGTACTGGATCGCCTGCTTGAAGCGGGCGATGACGACCGAGAAACTAACGATCCAACCATTCGTGCGAAGCTCGGCTTAGTCTCGGCGGAGTGCTGCGTCAAATATAGCGCGAGTTGAATATGTTCCAAGCCCCGCCGGCATCTCACCCCGTCTTGAGATAGGCGAAGCCCTTGCCCTGCAGCTCCGCCACGGTTGCCACGCCGGACGGCACGAACTTGAGAAATGCATCCCTGCGCGTCTTGGCCGGATCGATGTTGAGACGCTTGTAGGTGATCTGACAAAGATAGGCTTCCACTCCATATTTGGTTAGCCCGACAAAGCGCTGGTAGAGCTCGGGATCGATGGTTTCCTTCTCCCACGGAGTGCCGCTGCGATCATTGAGGAAAAACTTGACCCCCGCGCCATGTGCAACCACCACCAACTTAAGCTTGAAGGTATCGAACTCGTAGGCCGCGTAATGATTGAGCATGTTCTGTAGCATCTGCGAGAAGCGCTGCGGGTCGCCGAAATCGCAGTGATAGAGGCAGCCGATATCGGTATCCTTTTTGAGTTCGGCGAGGTCAATTGCGACCGGGTTGCCGTGCGCGCTGCCGGCTGCTGCGAGGGCCGCGCCCGAGACGGCGAGCGTGCCGATGATCTCTCTGCGGCTCTTGTGCATGCGTCTTCTCCCAGTTCGATCTATTTGTTGACGGGGCTGTCGGGGCTCATCAGCAGCGCTGTCAGGTCCTGGATCTGCTCGATGGTCAAAATCTTGTTCGTGCCGAAGCGCGGCATGTTGGAGCAGGGGAAGCTCGCCTGCGAATTATAAACCTTCTCGTAAGCCGCCTTGGCGTCTGCCGCGTTGAAGTTGCGCGTCTTGCCGTATTCCAGGAGCGAGGGGCCGAGCGTCCCATAGCTGAGCTCCTGGCGGCCGAGCCGGTGACACGCGTAGCAGTTGCCGCCGTTCGCCGCACGCGGCGGGTAGTCCGTGAACCGCAACCCATAGCCCGACTGGGCGATCGCCTCGCCCCTTTTCCAGTCGCCGAGGTGCTTGCCGTCCGCGGGATGTGCAATGCTCGCCTTTGCGCGCCGGGTGATCTCTTCGGCAACCTCCTTTGGCGGAGCGTTGCGATGCGCCGAGCATGCCCGCATCGTCGCATCGGGAACGAGCCGTGACTGCCAATCGGCCGGCGCGGTGGGGAATGCGGACACGATGGCGGCGTCGACTCTTGCTGGATCGACGGTGGCCGTCTCCTGCGCGACGGCTAATGTTGCGCCGGCCATGAGAACAAGCACGGCGGTCGCGATACGTGGGATGTTGGCACGCATCAGCGTTTGAGCCCGGGGACGGCAATCTCGCCGCCCTTGGCCAGGTTGGTGAGGTAGGAGATCAGCGCGACGCTCACGTCGGAGCCGAGCTCGAGCTCGGGCATGCGCATCTGCCAGTAGCAGTCATAGAGCCGGTGCTGCATGGTCATGACGTGGGTGTTCGAGACGCGGTAAGCGGGCCATTCGCCCACCACTTTGCGCGCTTCCTCCGGGCGCGACAGGTGCGGCAGCCCTTGCAGCCGGATGCGCAATCCGCCGGCGTCGTGACAAGTAGCGCAGGCGAAGTCGAATGGCCCCGAGCGGCGGAAGAACAACGCCTCGCCCAAAGCGACCGCCTCCTTCTCCTTAGGCGCATCGAGCCTGGCGGAGTATTTCAGGCCGCTCGACTTGCTGGCCACGTAGGTTGCGATGGCGCCGGGCTCCTTGACCGATTGGCCGAGGCTCGGGTGCGGTCGCCTGACCAGCGCGGCGTGGTCGAAACCCTGCAGCTTCTCCATGCACCAGAGAATGCGGGTTTCGAGGTCCATGACGCGACCGGCGTCGGCGAAATAGCGAGGAAGCTCGGCGAAGGCGCCGTCGACTTGTCCTGGCCCTTTGCCGAGATCGCAAGCCTCGAGCGAGACGTTCTTCGGTCCGCGCGGAGTGGTCCACAGCGCCTCGCCGCGGTCGGCATCCAGCAGGCCGGGGTTGCTCCAGGGATCCTCCTTGAGCATCTGGCGATATTTTTCGATCGCTCTTTCGGTTTCATCGTCCTGGGCGGCTGCATCGGAGGCAGCAACGAGAAGCGCGCAGGCGGCAACGAGAAGAAGCGCGCGCCCTAATCTCGCCGGCTGTGGCATTTCATTTCCCATCCCTGTGGGCGGGTCTCAAACCCGCCCCTGCAAACCCGTCAACCACAGTATATGCATTCGCCTATATGAAAAAGCCTTTCGTCATCCCGGGCCACTCGCTATATCGCCAGTGAAATCGCTTGCAATCCATGCAGACGCAATCTACTTGTATGCAAAAATTTGAATATGATGGAATGGGCGAGGAGAGCCGAAGAATGTTCTTCCCTGTGCACCGCCGCGGCGTGTTGGCCTTCGCCACGGGTGCGATGGCGGCAACGGCTTGGAGCGGCTCGGCGCGCTGGGCATTAGCCGCCAAGAACGATGCCGACGAGTTGATCAAGCAATTCACCGGCGGCAAGCCGGCGACGGAGGGACGCGTGCGGCTTGACCTGCCGGAGATCGCCGAGAACGGCAATACCGTTCCCATGACCGTGTCCGTCGAGAGCCCCATGACGGAGCAATCGTATGTCAGCGATGTGCTGGTCGTTGCGGAGGGCAATCCGCGTGGCGGCATCGCGACGTTTCACTTCTCGCCGGCGAGCGGCGTTGCCGAGGTCAACACGCGCATCCGCCTTGCCGAGACGCAGGACGTCGTTGCCATCGCCAAGATGAATGACGGTTCCGTGTTTCGCACCAGCAAGCAGGTCAAGGTGACCATCGGCGGCTGCGGCGGCTGACCCCCATCGCGGCGCCGGGCGAAGGAGAGAAACGCAATGGCCGATGTCAAGCCGCGCATCAAGCTCGACAGGAAACAGGCAAAGAAGGGTGACCTGGTCGAGGTCAAAGCGCTTGTATCGCACATCATGGAAACGGGTTTGCGCAAGGATGCGAACGGCAATGCGATCCCGCGCAAGATCCTCAACAGGTTTTCCTGCACCGTGAACGGCAAGCAGGTCTTTTCCGCTGATTTCGAGACGGCGATCTCCGCCAACCCGTACATCCAGTTCAAGTTCCGCGCGCAGGAAACCGGTCCGGTCGTGCTGACCTGGACCGACGACGACGGAACGAAGATCGTCGGCGAAGAATCGATCACGGTGAGTTAAAGGCTGTGCAGACCGATAGACGGATCACCGATGCGTCGGAAGCGTCATCGCCCGCTTCAGGCGGGCGATCCAGTAAGCCTCGTCGCGTGCCTGCTGATCAAGTTGCGGAGGCTTGCGCCTAAGGGCTGGGATTACTGGGTGCCCCGCCTGAGGCGGGGCACGACACCTTGAGTGAATCGGAGCAATGTTCTCCAGGCGCGATTTTCTGCAGGTGGCTGCCGCAACCATGGCCATTGCGCCCGGCGGCTGGACGCGGGCGCTGGCGCAGCAGCGTCTCACCCAGGATGCGTTGCTGCGATTCGAGCCGGTTGGCAATGTCACGCTCGTCCACGTCGCCGACATTCATGCGCAGCTCCTGCCGGTTCTCTTCCGCGAACCGTCGGTCAATCTCGGCGCCGGCGAAGCGAGAGGTTTGGTCCCTCATATCAGCGGCGAAGCTTTTCTCGAGCGCTATGGCATCGCCGCGGGCTCGGCGGCCGCATATGCGCTCACCCCGATGGATTTCACCGCGCTGGCCAGAAGCTATGGGCGGCTGGGCGGCCTCGACCGCATCGCCACCATCCTCAAGGCGATCCGCGCCGAGCGCGGCAGCCGTGTCGTGTTCCTCGACGGCGGCGATACCTGGCAGAACAGCTACACGTCGCTCGTCAGCAAAGGCCAGGACATGGTGGACGCGATGGCGATGCTGCGGCCGGATGCCATGACCGGCCATTGGGAGTTCACGCTTGGCGCCGATCGCGTCAAGGAGATCGTCGGCCAGCTCGGCTTTCCGTTCCTCGCGCAGAACGTGCGCGACACGGAGTGGAATGAACCCGCCTTCGACGCCATGACCATGATCGAGCGTGGCGGCACTCGTATTGCCGTGATCGGCCAGGCGCTCCCTTATACGCCCATCGCAAACCCGCGCTGGATGATCCCGAGCTGGTCCTTCGGCATTCGCGAGAACGATCTGCAACTCAACATCGACAAGGCGCGCAGGGAAGGCGCGGCGCTGGTCGTGCTGTTGTCGCACAACGGGTTCGATGTGGACCGCAAGCTCGCCTCGCGGCTCAAAGGCGTCGACGTCATTCTGACAGCCCATACGCACGACGCGCTGCCGGACGTGGTCAAGGTCGGCAAGACGCTCCTCGTCGCATCCGGCAGTCACGGCAAGTTCGTATCGCGGCTCGATCTCGATGTGCGCGACGGCGAGGTGAAGGACTATCGCTTCCGGCTCATTCCCGTCTTCTCCGACGTCATCGCGCCCGATCCGGAAATGGCGGCAATGATCCGGAGGCTTCGCGCGCCGCACGAGGCGATGCTGCGCGAAACAGTCGGCCGAACCGAGACGCTGCTTGTATCGCCGCGGCAATTTCAACGGAACGTTCGACGACCTCATCTGCGCGGCGCTGCTCAGCGAGCGCGACGCCGAGATCGCGCTGTCTCCGGGCTTTCGCTGGGGGGCGTCCGTGCTGCCGGACACCGAGATCACGCGCGAGGACATCTACAATGCCACGGCGATCACCTATCCGGCCGCATACCGCCTCACCATGAGCGGCGCGCGATTGAAAGAAGTGTTGGAAGACGTCGCCGACAATCTGTTCAATCCGGATCCATTCTATCAGCAGGGCGGCGACATGGTGCGCGCCGGCGGCATTGGTTACACCATCGACATCGACAAGCCGATGGGCAGCCGCATCTCCGATCTGCGGCTCCTGCGCAATGACCGACCCCTCGCGGTGGACAAGGACTATGTCGTGGCGGGCTGGGCAAGCGTGAACGAAGGCACCGAAGGGCCGCCGATCTGGGACGTGGTCACCAATCACATCCGTGCACAGGGCGTCGTCGCTCCGAAGGAAACCGGTCACGTCCGGGTCGTCGGCGCGTGACCCCACCCGGCTCGCTTTGCTCGCCGACCTCCCCTTTCAGGGGAGGTATAATCGGAGCTTGCTGATGGTGAAGGAACGAATGGGAAGAGAGCATCCGCACGCGCAGCGCCCGACCTCGCGCCGGCACTTCCTGCGCAGCGCGATGATTGTTGGTGGCGCGAGCGCATTGGGCGGTACGCGGTTTGCGAATGCGGGAGGCATCGGCAATCCGGCGAACCAGCCGCCGAACGTTCCGCCTTGGTCGCGGTATCTCGGCGACGGCGTCGCCGTGCGCGCCTACGGCAAGCCGTCCAAGCACGAAGCGCGCATCATCCGCCGCGATGTGGCATGGCTCACCGCCACGCCGCAAAGCTCGGTGAGCTTCACCCCGCTGCATGAGCTCGACGGGATCATCACGCCAAACGGATTGTGCTTCGAGCGGCACCATGCCGGCATCGCCGAGATCGACCCCGCCGACTATCGCCTGATCCTGCATGGGCTGGTCGACAAGCCGCTGATCTTCACTCTCGACGACATCAGGCGCATGCCGCGGGTCAATCGCGCCCACTTCTGCGAGTGCGCGGCCAATTCCGGCATGGAGTGGCGCGGCGCGCAGCTCAACGGCGCGCAGTTCACGCACGGCATGGTGCACTGCGTGATGTACACCGGAGTTCCCCTCAAGGTTCTGCTCGCCGAGGCCGGGCTCAAGCCGGCGGCCAAGTGGCTGCTGCTCGAAGGTGGCGATGCCGCCGCCATGACCCGCTCGCTGCCGCTGGCCAAGGCGCTCGACGATGCGCTCGTCGCCTACCGCATGAATGGCGAGATGCTCTACCCCGAGAACGGCTATCCCGTTCGCATGGTGCTGCCGGGATGGGAAGCCAATATGTGGGTGAAGTGGCTGCGGCGCATCGAGGTCGGCGACGCGCCCTGGCAGCAACGCGAGGAGACCTCGAAATACACCGACCTTCTCGAGAACGGCATCGCCCGGCGCTTCACCTTCGTCATGGACGCAAAGTCGGTCATCACCAACCCGAGCCCGCAGGCTCCGGTCAATCACCGATCAGGTTTCACGGTGTTGTCGGGCCTGGCCTGGTCCGGACGCGGCAGGATTGCCCGCGTCGATGTCTCGCTCGATGGCGGGCGCAATTGGCGCAGCGCCCGCATCGACGGACCGGTCTGGGACAAGGCGCTGACGAGATTTTACTATGAATTCGATTGGGACGGCAGCGACATCCTGCTGCAATCGCGGGCCATGGATGAGACGGGCTATGTGCAGCCGACCAAGACGGCGCTGCGCAAGCATCGCGGCGTGAACTCCATCTATCATAACAACGGCATCCAGACCTGGCATGTGCGCAGGAGCGGCGAGGTTGAGAATGTCGAAGTGTCTTAGCGCTGCCGTAGCCCGCATGAGCGTTAGCGACATGCGGGTCCAACCCGGATATCGCTGCGCTCATCCGGGCTACGTCATTCTCACCGCCACGGCCTTGCTTGTGGCATCCTACACAGGCGCGTTGGCGCAGAAGCTGGGTATCGGCCGCGAAGCATCGCCGCAGGAGATCGCGGGGTGGGACATCGGCATCCGGCCGGACGGAACGGGACTGCCGCTGGGAAAAGGCACCGTCAGGCAGGGCGAGTCCCTTTATATGGAGCGCTGCGCCGCGTGCCATGGCGAGTTCGGCGAAAGCGCGGGACGCTGGCCCATCCTCATGGGCGGCGCGGGCACCTTGGCCGGCAGCGATCCGGTCAAGTCGATCGGCTCGTATTGGCCGTATGCATCGACCGTCATGGATTACATCCGGCGCAGCATGCCGTTCGGCAACGCCCAGTCGCTGACGAACGACGAATTATATGCGGTGACGGCTTACGTTCTCTATCTCAATGACATCCTCAAGGACGAGAATTTCGAGCTCAATGACAGGAATTTCACCTCGATCAAGCTGCCGAACCAGCCGAACTTCCTTGATGACAACCGCGAGAGCGCGGAACAGGAATTCTGGCAGCGGGCGCCGTGCATGGCGAACTGCATTCCTGGCGCGGCCAGGATCATCGGCCGTGCGCGGGCGCTCGACGTGACGCCGGAGAGCGCAACGGCGCCGAAGGTCGAGTAGCGCCAATGCCACGCCTCCGAACACTTTCCTATGCGGTTGAACATTTTCGCTCTGGCGCAGCTGTGTCACCTCTCCCCAAAGGGGAGAGGTCGGATCGCGTTTGCGCGATCCGGGTGAGGGGGGAGCCTCGCGCGGGATATGGAACCCCCTCACCCGGAATGTGCGCGCAAGAGCGCGCCCATTCCGACCTCTCCCCGCAGGGGAGAGGTGAAGAGCGCTCGTCCAACCTCTTGCGCTCTATGCCAACGCGCCGCCGAGCGTCGCTCGATCGCAGGGATTTTGTCGCGGGGCTCGGCGCGATGGCGGCGGCCGGCAGTTTTCCCGCGCCGGCGTTGGCGCAAGGCAGGCCCAAGGTCGTAGTGGTCGGCGGCGGGCCGGGCGGCGCAACTGCTGCAAAATATGTCGCCAGAGATGGCAACGGCGCCGTCGAGGTGACGCTGATCGAGCCGCTTTCCCAGTTCACCACATGCTTTCACTCCAACCTCTACCTGGGCGGGTTTCGCAGCCGGGAATTGCTCACGCATTCCTACGATGCGCTGCCATCCAAATACGGCGTGAAGCTTGTGCATCAGGCGGCGGCGGCCATCGATCGCGACAAGAAGAGCGTTCGCCTGGCCGATGGCTCCACGCTCGCCTATGACCGGCTGGTCGTCGCTCCCGGCATCGACCTGAAATTCGATTCTGTTCCCGGTTATTCGCAGGCCGCATCCGAAACTATGCCGCATGCATGGAAGGGCGGTGCGCAGATTGAGCTGCTCAAGCGGCAGCTCGATTCGCTTGAGGACGGTGCCCTGATCGTGCTCATCGCGCCACCCAATCCCTACCGCTGCCCTCCCGCGCCCTACGAGCGCGCCTCGATGATGGCGCACGTCCTCAAGTCCAAGGGCCGCAAGAATGTGCTTATCGTCATTCTCGATGCGAAGGAGAGCTTCCCCGAGCAGGCGCTCTTCCAGGAAGGCTGGGAGAAACATTATGCGGGAATGCTCGAATGGCAGGATCCAAAGATGCATGGCGGCATCAAGCACATCGATGTCCCGACAATGACGGTGGAGACCGATCTCGCGAGCTATCAGGCCAATCTGGTCAACGTCATTCCCGCCCAGATCGCGGGCAGGATCGCGCGCGAGGCGGGCCTTGCCAATGAAAGCGGCTACTGCGCGGTCGATCCGGCCGGCATGCGCTCCGTCGTGGATGCGAATGTGCACATTGTCGGCGATGCCTGCATAGCCGGCGAGATGCCGAAATCGGCGTCCTCGGCGAACAGCCAGGCCAAGGTCGCGGCGTTGATGGTTCGTGCCGAGCTGACCGGGGCGCGAACGCCGCCGGCAAGTTACATCACCGCGTGCTGGAGCCTCATTGAAACCGACGATGCGGTGAAGGTGACCGGCCGCTATGAGCCGAAAGGCGGCAAGATCGCAGCGGTGGAGAGCTTTGTCTCCAAGGCCGGCGAGAGCGTGCAACTGCGGCGGCAGACCGAGCGGGAAAACATGCAATGGTATGCGGACATCACTGCCGATATCTTTTCCTGAGATTGCAGGCGCTGCGATGAGCTCTGACGCGCGCAGCGCGCGCCCGGATCGCCGAACGGTTCTTGCCGGCATCGGTGCGGCAGCATTCGCCTCGCAGTCTCGCGCCGCAGCCCCGGCCTTTCACCGCCGGGTCGGGTTGATTGAGCTGAACGTGGTCAGCGACGGCGCCTTGAACGTGCCGCTCTCGTTTGCTCTGCCCGACATCCCGCCGCGGGAAGCCGCCGCCTTTCTCGCCGCGCACGGCTTGCCGGCAGCCGCCAGTCCGATCCCCACGAACGTCACCGTGGTGAAATCCGGCAGTGAGCTCATCCTCGTCGACGCGGGGGCGGGCGGCAATTTTCAGCCGACCGCGGGCAAGCTCGCCGACAATCTCGAAGCGCAGGGGATCGCGCCGGCGCAGGTGACGAAGGTCATCTTCACCCATGGTCACGCCGACCACCTGTGGGGCGCGATTGACGATTTCGATGACAGCGAGCGCTTTGCCAACGCGACCTATGTGATGTCGGCGCCGGAGTGGGACTTCTGGACTGATCCGGATACGCCGTCGCGTACGCCGGACTGGCTCAAGGGCATGGCGCGCGCCAGTGCGCGCATCCTCAAGCGGCTGGAGCACAAGATGGAACGGCGCGGGAACGGCGAAGCGATCGCGGCCGGGCTCTCTTATGTCGAAACCGGCGGCCATACGCCGGGCCACATGTCGGTGATGGTGGAAAGTGCCGGCGAGCGGACGCTCATCGGCGGTGACGCGCTCTCCCACGCGGCCGTTTCCTTCGCGCAGCCGAGCTGGCGCTGGGGCAGCGACTACGACAGCGATCGCGCCGTCGCCACGCGCCGCCGCCTCCTCGACTGGCTCGCCGGCGAGCGCATTCCTCTCATCGGCTTTCATCTGCCGTGGCCCGGGCATGGGATGGTGGAGCGCAGCGCAACCGAATATCGTTTTGCGCCGCTGTAGTTTTGGCGACAGGAGAGGGAAGAGCAATGCCGAAGAAAGCCACGATCTGCGTCGCCATCGCCACTGCCGCCGCGGTCGGCTGCCTGGCCGCCGCCGCGATTGCTCAGCAGGCCTTGTCGGGCGCGCAGAAGCTGATGGTCGTTCCGGCATCGCGGCTGCCCGGCAAGGTCCATGTGCTGCCCGCGACCATGGAAACGACGCAGTGGGGCTGGTTCGACAATGCCGAATTGCCGCGGCTGACCATCGACTCCGGCGATACCGTCGTCTTCGAGACGATGTCGCACTCGCACGGCCAGCTGTTTCCCGGCCGCAGCATCGAGGAGCTCAAGAAGCTGCGCACGGACTGGCCGGGGCGCGGGCCGATGACGCTCACCGGCCCGGTCTTCGTCAACGGTGCCGAGCCGGGCGATGTGTTGCAGATCAAGATCAACAAGATCGTCGCGCGGCCGTGGGGAGCAAACTTCAACGTGCCCGGCATGTTCGGACAATTCCCGAAGCAATTTCCCGATGGCCAGGTGAAATATTTCTATCTCGACTGGGACCGCAAGGTGGCCGAGTTCGCGCCCGGCATCGAGATTCCGCTGCGCCCGTTCCCGGGCACGCTCGGCGTCGCGCGCGCGCAGCCCGGGCGCTACAACGCCGTTCCTCCCGGCCCGTTTGCCGGCAATCTCGACAACCGCGATCTGGTGGAAGGCACCACCTTGCACGTGCCGGTGTTCGTGCGCGGCGCGTTGGTGTGGACCGGCGACTCGCATGCCGCGCAGGGAAACGGCGAGGTCAATCTCACCGCGCTGGAGACCGCGTTCCAGGAAATCAATGTGACCATCACCCTCGACAAGACGCGCAAGCTCGAATGGCCGCGCATCGAGACGGCAAGCGACTGGATCGCCATGGGCTTCGACGAGGACCTCGGCAAGGCGCTCGATGCCGCCAAGAGCGAAACCGCAAAGCTCGTGGCCGAGCAGCGCAAGATCCCGGCGGAGCAGGCAGCCGCCCTGCTGCCGACACTGGCGGATTGCCGTGTGACGCAGGTGGTCGACATCAAGAAGGGCGTGCACTGCTTCGTCCCGAAGGAGGCCGCGAGCGCGCGGCCCGTTCCCGCGCGTCCGACCGCCGAGACCACCGAAGCTTTCGTGACCACCGCACGCGGTCCGGACATGAACAAGGCGGCAGACGAGGCGTCATGGGGAATGCTTGAGCTTCTGCAAAAAGCCAAAGGCTTGTCGCGGCTCGACGCTTATGCGCTTGCCAGCCTCACCATGGACTGCCGCGTCGGCGAGATGGTGGCGCTGGATAGGAGCGTGCACTGCCTGGTGCCGAAGAGCCTGTGGGTGGCGCGGTGACCTGGGTGAACGTCCTGTTTCGTAGTTGAGTAGGCTCACAAGCTCTCCGTCATGGCCGGACTTGTTCCGGCCATCCACGACTTGCTTCTCGGCCAAGAAAGACGTGGATCGGCCGCTGACAAGCACGGCCATGACGCAAGACCGATCGCCGAATGTGCTCAACTCGCTGCCGGCGCCGGCGCCGCGAGAAAGGTGCGCGTCGCGTACCACAGCAGGTGACGATTGTTGGCGTAGCCCGGGCTGTGCGCCGTGTTGGGCAGCGAGACGAGCATGCGATCCCCGTTCGGCAATTGCCGATAGAAGTCGAAGAGGTCCTCCAGGGTGGCGATGCCGTCGTGGTCGCCGCGGATCATCGCGACGGGACAGAGAATTCTGGTGGGATCGACCAGCGGCAGGTTGGCCGTCATGTCGAGATAGGTGCCGGTCGGGACCTGATCGCCGAACTTGAGCTCCTCGTCCGCCATGGCTTCCGCCACCGCCATGTCGTAGCTCGAAGCAAGACCGTCGCGCGTGAAGATCGAGCGGATCATGGCGCGGTCGCGCCTGCGGCGATTGCTGGCGCGATAGAGCTCCACTTTCTCGGCGCGATCGCGCAGCGTGGGCGAGCCGGTGCCCTTGTAGGTGAAAGCGACCAGGACCAGCCTATCGACCGCGTCCGGCTGCGCCTGCGCGAAGGCGGCGGCGCGGATCGCTCCCGACGATGTGCCGTAGAAATGCGCCTTCGATTGCCCGGTCTCGCGCCGCAGCACCGCGAGGGCGGTTTTGAGGTCGGCAACGCTGCTGGCGATGTCGGAGTTGTTTCCCGAGCTGCCGGAATGTCCATAGCCGTCGTGGTCCATGGTCCAGACGTCGTAGCCGTAGCGAGCAAACACATTCATGAGGGAGTACTCGCCCTTGCCGGGAACGGCGAGGTCGAAGCTCGTGCGCGCGGAATTGGATGAGCCGTGCACCAGGAACAGAACCGGCAGCGCCGGCTCGCCGGGTTGCGGGGCGCCGATGCGCTTGCGCCAGAGGTTGAGATTGACCTCCGTGGTGCCGCCGCCTTTGTCCGCTTCGCTTTTCTCTTTGTATTTCTTGGCCCAGTATTCGCCGCTCCAGATCGGTCTGTCATCGGCTGCCGCCGGTCTGGTCTGCGCCTGTGCGCTGCGGCCCATCGGAAAGCTGCCCAGCAACCCGAGCGTGGCGCCCAGTCTCGCCGCCTGGAGGAGCGAGCGGCGCGCAATCGCCTGATCGTGCAGTGATGTGCCTTGCCGCATGCCGTCCTCCTCCGGGTCTATCAGTTTGCTTTCGGCGCAGGCGCGCCACCGCGCCGCGCCAATATAGCAACAAGTCGCAGCGCAAGCTCTCGCGCGGGGAGGGGAGTTTTGCTACCCGTGGCCGTGCTTGCACTGCCGTGCGCGCGCCTGCGCGCCTGCGCCAGGCAGACACGGGCACTAAATTTAGGTTGCGTGCGGCGAGGAAACGGGAGCGGGCGGATCGGTGGCCGAGATGCGCGACAGCCTGAGCGATATGCCGGCGCCGCCCGAGCGCGCGCGCGAACGCCGGATCCTCGACGCGTTGCACCGGGCGGCGGTCTTCTGCGACACCAGGGTCGGGTGGAACAGGATCGGCATCGTCCTGAGCATCACCATCATCGCGATTGCGGCGACGGTGCTCTACCGCATTCTTCGCACCATCGATGCCGGTGAGGTTCTCGACGCCTTGGCGACCACTGACTGGCGCGACTTTGCGTTCGCGGCGCTCTGCGTTGCCGGCGCGTATTTCACGCTGACATTCTACGACCTGTTCGCCTTGCGCACGATCGGCCGGTCTGATGTGTCGTATGCGACCGCGGCGCTTGCCTCGTTCACGAGCTATTCGGTCGGGCACAATGTGGGCGCCAGCGTTTTGACCGGCGGGGCGGTGCGTTATCGCATCTATTCCGTTTCGGGCCTCAGGGCCGTCGACGTCGCAAAAGTCTGTTTCGTCTCCGGGCTGACATTCTGGCTGGGCAACGCCGCTGTGCTTGGGCTGGGCATCCTCTACGCTCCGCTCGCCGCGAGCGCCATCGATCAGCTCCCAGCCTGGGCCAACCGCGGCATCGCGATTGTGATCCTCACTCTGCTGGCATTCTATCTCCGCTGGGTATGGCAGCGCCCGCGCGTGGTCGGGCGCAGCGGCTGGAGCGTCACGCTACCGGGCGGTCCGCTGACGCTTCTCCAGATCGTCATCGCCATCGTCGATCTCGGCTTCTGCGCGCTGGCGATGTACATTCTGCTGCCGGAGGAGCCGAACATCAATTTCGTGACCCTGGCGGTGATCTTTGTCGCCGCCACGCTCCTGGGTTTTGCCAGTCACGCGCCCGGCGGCCTCGGCGTATTCGATGCCGCGATGCTTGTCGGACTCTGGCAGTTCGACAAGGAGGACTTGCTCGCGGGGCTGCTGTTGTTTCGCCTGCTTTACTACATCGTGCCGTTCGGGCTTGCCTTGACCATTCTCGGCATCCGCGAGCTGTGGCTGGCGCTGCGCGGGACGCCGCCGCCTCCCATCATCAAGATCCCCTCGATCGCTCCGACCGAGGTGATAACTCCGCCAATCGAACCGCGCGAGCGCGCGTGAGCCCGGCGGCGCCAAGAGCGCGAGAAGAGCGCGAGAAGAGCGCGAGATGAGCGCTAGCGATACGCCCCGGCGGACTTTGCGTGTGCATCTGCTGCGCCGATTGAATCGCGTGCGGCTCCCGGCCGCGGCTGCGCTCATCTTTCTCGGCCTGTGGGCGTTGGGCGTCATCGCGGCAGTGCCGGCGCTTTGCGCAGTTGCGCTCTTCTCGGCGCTCGCTCTGCTCGACCGGCGGGTGAAAGAACCCGTGCTCACGGTGAAACCGCTGGAGGCAAGATCTGCCGCAAGTCCGCTAGCAAGTCCGGTAGCAAGTCGGGTCGTAAATCCGTCCGATGGGTGGCTGGAACGCGTGCTGGCCGGGCTCCCCGATCCCGTGATCGCGCTCAACGGCGCCGAGCAGGTGGTCGCGCTCAACCGCCACGTGAGCGCGCTTGCCCCCGCGCTTCTCCGCGGCCAGTTGATCTCGCGTGGCGTGCGCGTTCCCGAAGTGCTGGATGTGATCCGCCAGGCGCGCGCCAGTCGCGCCCCGCAGCGTGCGGACTATTTGCAGCGCGTGCCGCTCGAGCGGTGGTACGAGGTCGTGGCGATGCCGATCGGGGGTGCGCAAGGCGAACCCACGGGCGATCTTGTTCTGCTCACCTTTCACGACCACACGGCGCTGCGGCGCATCGAGCAAATGCGCGCCGACTTCGTCGCCAACGCCAGTCACGAGCTGCGCACGCCGCTTGCCGCGCTTTCCGGCTTCATTGACACCTTGCAAGGGCCCGCGCGCGAGGATGCCTCGGCCCGTGAGCGATTTCTCGCGATCATGCAGACTCAGGCGCAGCGGATGGCGCGGCTGATCGATGATCTTCTCTCGCTGTCGCGCATCGAGCTCAATGCGCATTTGCGCCCCGACAAGGAGATCGATCTGGTCGGCATCGTTCACGAGGTTGTTGACGGGTTGCAGACCCTGGCGGTCGAGCGCGCGGTCGAGATCACGATCGCGGCGCCGTCACGTCCGATTCGCGTCCTCGGCGAGCGCGACGAGTTGATGCGCCTGTGCGAAAATCTGGTGGAGAATGCGCTCAAATATGCCGCGTCCGGCAAACGGGTGGAAATCGAGATGTCGCGCAGTGCGCCCGGCCAGGGCAACGGCAATCGCGATGGCGAAGCGCGCATCGCGGTGCGCGATCATGGCCCCGGCATTGCACCGGAGCATCTGCCGCGGCTCACCGAACGTTTCTATCGCGTTGATGTCGCCGAAAGCCGCGCCCAGGGCGGCACCGGGCTGGGCCTTGCCCTGGTCAAGCACATCCTCATGCGGCATGGCGGCCGGTTGACGGTCGAGAGCACGCTCGGACGGGGGGCGACGTTCACCGCCTATTTGCCATTGCCGAACCGGCCCGAGCCGGCGGGAGAGTGATGTTATCAGCGCGAGTCCAACGAAATACCCAGGCTGAAAGCCTTTTGCCTGGTGGCGCCTTCCGTCCTTTTCAGAGAACGCGCAATCTTGCGGGCGGGAGTTTTCTGTCGAGCGCTGGACTTCAGCTCGCGAACATCATCGCGCGTCCATTGCCGTCGCCTGGATTTCTTAGCCATAGGATCTCCAACTAACAGTGTGTCTCCAACCAACAGTGACGTAAAAGCAGCAAAAAGACCGGTCGTTGAACCGATCTTTCCTCTACAGCGCTCATCCAGATAAGCTGATCGCTGCGATAAGTCAAATGCTGAAACAACAAATAATCATCAGAATTTGTCGCGCCTAATTCCGGGTTTCAGAATGTTTGACCTATCGTCCGTCATGGCCGGGCTTGTCCCGGCCATCCACGTTTGTCTTTCTCGATGCGGTCAACGAGAGACGTGGATGCCCGGCACAAGGCCGGGCATGACGAGTAAAATCTATGAATCTCATTCCAAGGCATTGCCGCGGCGCGCGGCGCCTTTCAGATTGATGGCGGCGAGAAACTCGTTTCGCGTCTCCGCGCGGGTGCGAAATGATCCCAGCATGCAACTCGTCACCATGCTGACTTCGGGATTGTGAACGCCGCGCGTCGTCATGCATTCGTGCGTCGCCTCGACGACGACGCCGACGCCGTGCGGCTTGAGCACCATGTTGAGGCATTTGGCGATCTCGGCCGTCATCTTTTCCTGAACCTGCAGCCGTTTGGCGTAGACGTTGACCAGGCGGGCAAGCTTCGAGATTCCGATTACCCGATCGCGCGGAAGATAGCCGATGTGCACGCGGCCGATGATCGGAGCGATGTGATGCTCGCAATGGGATTCGAATCTGATGTCGCGCAGCACAACGATCTCGTCGTAGCCCGCGACTTCCTCGAAAGTGCGTTGCAGATACTCCGTCGGGTTCTCGAAATTGCCGGCAAACCACTCTTCGTAGGCGCGCACGACGCGCGCCGGCGTTCCGATCAATCCCTCGCGGTCGGGTTCGTCGCCCGCCCAGCGGATGAGAGTGCGCACGGCGGCTTCCGCCTCGGCGCGCGTCGGCCGGGCAGCGGGCGAAAGCTCGCGCCGGGCATCATCTCGTGCCTTCGCCTGCGGACCGGATTTTTTGACCTTTTCCATCTCACCTTCCAACCCGCGCCGGGCACAAGCCGTTCGCTTGTCCTCGCGCGCACATGCACCGCGGGGAACGGTGAATGGAGCACATCGCGAAGATTGAATAAAGGCGCGGCGGCGAATGGGTTGTAGGGGCGGGCTTGAAACCCGCCCCGGCCAATCAGACGTGGCGAATGGGATGCAGAGGGCGGGTTGAAACCCGCCCCTACCCGCGAAGCAGGCGGCGGTCGCGCCGTACATTGGCGGGCTGATACGCCATGCGCGAATGATAGGCGCAGTACGGGAGGCTGGTGAGCGCCGCTCCGCCGCAGAAGAAGAAATCCGAGGTGCCGGGATCGCCGATCGGCCAGCGACAAGTCTCTTCCGTGAGCTCGAGCAAGCTTCGGCGCTGCCCGATCGGAATGACATTGTCGGCGAGCTCGGGCTCGGCCTCCGCTTCGAGCTCGTAGGCAAGCGCAAGCGCGGTATTGCCGCGCACCGGGGCGCGCGTGATGCGCATCATGTTTGCGGCGGAGCGCGGCTTGCGCGGGCGCGCCGTTGCCGCGGCTGCCGGGGACTTGGCCCTGCCGGCAAGCCCCATCCGGTGCACCTTGCCGATCACCGCGTTACGAGTGACGCCGCCAAGCTCTGCGGCAATTTGACTCGCTGAGTGGCCTTCGGCCCACAGCTTCTTCAGCGTTTCGACGCGCTCGTCATTCCAGCTCATGCCTCGTTCCTCGGCAGGGCCGTCGCGGCGACTTTCAGACAGAATCCTACTCCGGTCCGGGCAACGACCGTTGGCCCGACGCATACTCCCTTACTGATTTACACTGACTGGTCCGCCGCACGGATAGTCGTATCTGACAAAGAAAAACTACAATATGGCGAGAGTCAGGCGCAAGAGTTCGCGATGACTCGCGTCCACATGTTCCACGCAAAAAAAACGCGGCGTCCACACCTATCTACACGAAGCTGTTTCGATGTCATCGTCCGCGCAGGCGGACGATCCAGTAGCCACCTGACAGCGGTGTTTTGCTGCCTTCTCTCAATCGCATCGGCATCGCTTACTGGATGCCCCGCATTCGCGGGGCATGACGCCTTGAGTGATTGATTTTGGAAGCGATTTCGCGAGGCGACGTTTTCTTGTTGACAACGTAACGCGACTCACGCATAAAACGTCATCCTCCAAAACTGTGAATTGAGCATCGTGCTGCGGCGCTGCCGTGGCGCGAGTTCCAGGCATGTGCCGCGGCGCCTCGCCGCCCGTCCGCGCGCATCAGGCGAGGGCGATCTCATGCCGAAAGCTCGTGCGAAAGAAGTGAATGCTGCGAAGGAGGATTCGCCCGGACCGCCCGCGCGGCCGGCGCAATCATCGTCTCCGCCTGCCAGCGCCGCGCGCGAACGCAATGCCAAAGGCCAATCCGTCTCGACGCCTCCTCGCCGCCCGCCGGCGAGAGAGAAGAAGGCCACGAAAGACTTGGATTGCGCCGGGGCGGCGCCGGCGCAGCGGGCCAGTAAGGCGAAAGGAAAATCCGTCGCAGCGCCGGCGCGCGGCCAGCGCGGTTCCCGCAACAAGATCGGCGAAGCATTTATCGACGCGCTCTACAAAGATTGGCAAAAGCACGGAAAGACGGCGATCCAAACAGCGCGCGACAAATATCCGACCGGCTACCTCAGGGTGGTGAGCTCGTTGCTGCCGAAAACCTTCGACATCGAGGACGACGCGCTTGACAAGCTCACGGACGAGGAGCTCGACGCCCTCATCGCGGATCTGCAAAAAGTACTCGGAGCCGCTTGCAAGAGCGGAAAGGCGGCGAAGGAAGCGCCGCGCTGAGAACCGTCTCGCCTACTACCGGCCCTACGCCAAGCAGCGCGAGTTTCACGCCGCGGGCGCCAGCGCGCGCGAACGCCTGCTCATGGCCGGCAACCAGCTCGGCAAGACGCTTGCCGGCGGTTTCGAGGCGGCCATGCACGCCACTGGGCGCTATCCGGACTGGTGGCAGGGGAAGAGATTCGACAAGCCGACCATTGCCTGGGCGGCCGGCGTCACCGGGGAGAGCACGCGCGACAATCCGCAGCGCGTGCTCCTTGGCCGGCCCGGCTGCCATGGCACCGGCGCCATTCCGAAGGACGCGCTGGTGGAAGTAACGTCAGCGCGCGGCGCGCCAGGCCTGATCGATACCATCCAGGTGCGTCATGTCGGCGGCGGCATCTCGCGCATCGCGCTCAAGAGTTACGAGAAGGGTCGTGAGAAATGGCAAGGCGAGACGCTCGACTGGGTTTGGTTCGACGAGGAGCCGCCGCTTCCCATCTACACGGAAGGACTCACGCGCACGAATGTGGGGCAGGGGCCGGTGTGGATGACGTTCACGCCGCTGCTTGGCATGTCGCAGACGGTGGGTCGCTTCATCCTGGAAAAGTCGCCGGCGCGTCACGTCACCATCATGACGATCGACGATGCCGAGCACTATACGCCGGCGCAGCGCGCGGCCATCGCGGCAACGTATCCCGCGCACGAGCGCGAGGCGCGGCTCAAAGGCACGCCGGCGCTCGGCTCGGGCCGCATCTTCCCGGTGGCGCAGGAGAGCATTGCCGTTAACGCCCTGCCCATCGCGCCGCATTGGGCGCAGATCGGCGGGATCGATTTCGGCTGGGACCATCCGACAGCGGCCGTCAAGCTCGCATGGGACCGCGACGCGGATGTTGTTTACGTGACGGCAGGCTATCGCGTGCGCGAGGCAACGCCGCTCATCCATGCCGGCGCTCTCAAGCCCTGGGGCGCCAACCTGCCGTGGGCCTGGCCGCATGATGGCTTGCAGCACGACAAGACCTCGGGCGAGCAGCTTGCCGAAGCCTATCGCAAGCACGGGCTCAAGCTCCTGCCCGACAGATCGGCCGTTCGAGGACGGCACGTCCGGCGTCGAGGCGGGGCTGTTGATGATGCTCGAGCGCATGCAGACCGGCCGCCTCAAGGTGTTTGCGCATCTGGCCGACTGGTTCGAGGAGTTTCGCTTGTATCACCGCGACGACGGCAAGGTGGTGAAGCTGCGCGATGACCTGATGAGCGCGACGCGCTACGCGCTGATGTGCCTGCGCTTCGCCAGGCCGGTCGGCCGCGACAGCTTTGGCCGCAGAATTGAATACCCGCAGCTCGGGATTGTGTGACCTCATCCTGAGGAGCGCCCGCAGGGCGCGTCTCGAAGGATGCTTCGAGACGGCCGCTACGCGGCCTCCTCAGCATGAGGGGAAGCGGAGGACGCATGCCGCGCATGACCGCCATTGAGCTGCGCGCGCTGCTCACCGCGCAGCGCAGCGATGCCATGTCCGCCATCACGGCCTCGAAGCTCAGCGAAGAGCGGGCGACCGCGCTCGACTACTACCAGGGCGACATGGCGAAGAGCATGCCGGCGCCGGACGGGCGGTCGAAGGCAGTCTCGACCGACGTCGCCGACACCATCGAAGGGCTGATGCCCACCCTGATGGAGATATTCGCCGGCGGCGAGGAGATCGTGCGGTTCGCGCCGCATGGGCCGCAGGACGTCGCCGCGGCGGAGCAGGAGACCGATTATGTCAACCACGTCTTCTTGCAGGGCAATCCCGGCTTCCTGATCCTCTATTCCTTCATCAAGGATGCGCTCCTGTCGAAGGTCGGCGTCGTCAAGATATTCTGGGAGGAGAACGAGGAGCGCGAGCGCGAGACCTATCTCGACCAGCCCGAGGACGCGTTCGCCGCAATCGTGGCGGCGCCGGACGTCGAGATCATCGAGCATACCGTGCACGACGGCGACGCCGCAGGCCCGCTGCACGACGTGACGATCGAGACGCGCCGGCGGAACGAGAATGCCCGCGTGGTCGCGGTGCCGCCGGAGGAGTTCGGCATCAGCCGGCACGCGCGCACCATCGCCGAGAGCACCTATTGCTTCCACGACGTGTTCAAGACGCAAAGCCAGCTGATCGACCAGGGCTTCGACAAGGACCAGGTCAAGAAGCTGCCGAGCTACATCGTCGCCCACACCATCGAGGAGATCGCGCGCGACACGGTCAACGAATCGACGCTGCGCCAGGGCGAGGACAACCTCAACACGGCCAACCGGCTCATCCGGGTGACCGAGCACTACGTCAGGATGGATTACGAAGGCGGTCCCCGCGGAGGCGGGGATGATCCGCGCCTCTATCGCGTCACCACCGCCGGCGAGGAGGGCGAGGTCCTCATCCGCGACGGCGAGCCCGACGTGATCGAGGAGGACCGCATCCCGTTTGCCGCGATCACGCCGGTGATTGTCACGCACCGTTTCTTCGGCCGCTCGATCGCCGACCTCGTTCGCGACATTCAGGAGCAGAAAACCGCGCTCCTGCGCGGCATGCTGGACAACCTCTATCTGCACAACAACCCGCGCGTCGAAGTCTCGGAGATGCACGCCACCGATGCCACGCTCGACGATCTCCTGGTCTCGCGTCCCGGCGGCATTGTGCGCACCAGGCAGCCGGGTGGGTTGAACTGGCAGGAGGTGCCGGACATCACCGGCTCGATTTATCCGGCGCTGCAATATCTCGACGCCACGCGGGAATGGCGCACGGGGGTGAGCCGGCAGGGACAGGGCGTCGATCCCAACGCCTTGCAGAACCAGGTCGCGACCATCGCCAACCAGATGTTCAGTGCGGCGCAGGGGAAGGTGAAGCTGATCGCGCGGATATTCGCCGAAACCGGCATCAAGGACCTGTTCACGCTATTGCACGCGACGATCCGCAAGCACGCGACACAGGCCGCCACCGTGCGGCTGCGCAATCAATGGGTGCACGTCGATCCGCGCGACTGGAAGACGCGCAACGATATGACCATCAATGTCGGGCTCGGCACCGGGACAAAGGCCGAGCAGCTCGCCCACCTCCAGCTGATCATCGGCGCGCAGACGCAGGCGATCACCGGCGGGCTGCCGATCGTCAGCCCACGCAACCTGTTCAACTCGGCTGTCGAGCTCACCAAGCTTGCCGGCCACAAGGACTTCGACAAGTTTTTCATGGACCCGGCCGCGCCGCCCAACCAGAACGACCCGACCAGCCAGGCGATCCAGAAGCCGCCGGACCCGAAGCAGACGCAGATAGCGGCCAAGGCGCAGGCCGAGCAGGAGAAGATCAAGGCGGATGCCGCGCACCAGCAGATGAAGGCGCAGGCCGACATCGCCTTCCAGGCGCACAAGGCGCAGATCGACGCGCAGCTCGCCCAAGGGAAGGCGGCGCTGGAGACGCATCTGGCGCAGCAGAAATTCGCGCTCGACGCGCGGCTCAAAGAGATCGACGCGCGGCTCAAGGAGCAGGAGCTCGCGCATCGTCACGCGGCGCACGCGATGAGCCTGGCCGAGATGGCCGCGGCGGTAAAAGCGCCGGCGGCGCAATAGCACGATCCATTCTCCGCCGTCATCGCCCGCTTCAAGCGGGCGATCCAGTAAGCGGCGGATCGCAGACAAGTTTACGCAGTCTGCGCAAGCTTGATTGCGGAGGTTACTGGATGCCCCGCCTTCGCGGGGCATGACAGGCCGGAGAGAATCAGGAGCATCGCAATGTCCTATCGTCCCCTGCAACCATTCGCGCCGTTCGTGGCGGCGACGCAAGCGCTTTCGGTCAGCAACGCATCAAGCCGGGTGGCGCTGCCGGCCAATACGCGACAGGTGCTGCTGACGACCATCGCCAATGACTCGCTGTGCTTCGTCGAGTTTGGCGGCAGCGGTGTCGTGGCCGTGGTCCCCTCGGGCGGCACGCTCGGCGGTACACCGATCAATGGCGGCGACGCGCAGATGTTCAGCGTTCCGATCAATGCCGCCTATCTGGCCGCCATCACCGCGAGCGGCACGGCGAGCCTCTACATCACGCCAGGTGAGGGCATCTGAGATGCGGCGGCGAAGGAACAAGCATAGCGGGCGCACGGCCGCCGGCGCCGCGCATCCATCCCCGACGGGCGGCAATGAATTGCGCGAGGACGGCGCGCGTGAGCTGCGCGAGGACGGCTCCATCGAGCTGAGGGAATAGCAAACACATGGCCGACACCAAAACCTCCGCCGAGGCCGCCGCCTCCGCGCTTGCAGGGCGCTGAGCTCATTCGCGGCGTGCAATCCGGCGGCAACGTCAAGATCACGGCGACGCAAATTGCGACATTCGTGATCGGCGCCGGCTCGGTGGCGATCACGAGCGGCAAGACCTTGACCGTGACCGGCACGCTCACGTTTGCCGGCACTGACGGATCGACGCTCAATATCGGCGCGGGCGGAGCGCTGGGAAGCGCCGCGTTTCAAAACACGTCAGCTTTTCTCCAGCCAGGCAACAATCTCAGCGACGTTTCGAGCGCTTCGACCGCGCGGTTCAACCTCGGCGTGGTGCTGCGCTCCTACGTCGCGGGCGTCACGCTTTCAAACAACGACGGCACGCCAAACACGAAGCTGGACGTAGCCGCCGGTCAGGTGGCGGACGACACCAACGCGGCGATGATCTCGGTCGCGGCCGGAACCATCGATTGCACGACCACGGGGGCGAACGGCCTCGATGCCGGCTCGCTCGCCAACTCGACCTGGTACCATGTCTATGCGATCAGCAAGGCCGCGGGCGCCTCGCCGGCGCTGCTTGCATCGACCAGCGCATCATCGCCGACCATGCCGGCGACGTACACTTTGAAACGCCGCATCGGCTCATTTTTGACGGACGGCTCGGCGCACATTCTCGCCTTCGTTCAGGACGGTGACACGTTCTATTGGAGCGCGCTGCCGACCGATGTGGCGGTGACGAACCTGGGCACGAGCGCCACCCTCTATACGCTCTCAACGCCGCTCGGAATTAAGACCCGTCCTCTCATGCGAGTCGTGGCCACCACTGCCAATAGCTCGGTGATTGTGTCGAGCCCGGATGAGCCGGATTTGCAGCCGGCAAGTGGCGGAGCGCTTGGCAACGCCGAAACCTCGCCGGGTTGGGATTTCGGCTACAACACAAATCCGGCTGGGAATCTGGTTGGACTCTACACCAACACGTCATCGCAGATCAGGGCGCGGGCCGATGCGGCCAGCCGCCATCTGACCATCTACACGCGCGGCTATGTCGACGACCGCGGGAGGTACGCCTGATGGTGCGGGCCGGAATCGGTGCATCGGTGCAAGATTCTCTGCAAGACAAGTTGGAGTGTGACATCTCCCGCGGCGCACGGGCCGCGATGCTGCTTGAGAACGAGCTTCTCGTCGGGGCCTTTGCCACGCTCGATGCGGAATATGTCCGCGCCTGGCGCACCACTCCCGCGCGCGATGCCATTGCGCGCGAGAAGCTGTGGCAGGCGGTCAACGTGCTCGGACTGGTGCGGCAGCACCTGGCCAAGATTGTGAGCGACGGGCGGCTCGCGCAGGCCGAGCTCGACATGCGCGCGAAGTAGCCCGTCATCCGCGCATGCGGACGATCCAGTAACCTCCGCGCATGGGAATAATCCGCGGGCTGATGACCGGCTGCGATCCACTCAGTGGGCGGTGATTACTGGATGCCCGCATGCGCGGGCATGACACTTCAGAGACGAGGAACAATATGACCTTGCAGAACGAAGGCGCCAGCGGCGCCAGCGAACAGACTGATTTTGCTTCCATCACGGTGCCGGCCGACGCACCGGCCAATATGAGCACGACGCAGGCGGCGCGCATGCTTGCGACGTTGCGCAACAATCCCCGGAACAAGTCCGGGGAAAAAGAGACAGCAGCAGAGGCCGCGCCCATAGAAGCTGCGCCCGCAGTGCAGGAATCAGAGGCTGCACCCGCGGCCGAAGACGCCGCACCTGCCCGGAGCAGGCCCACCGGCGAGACGCAGAGCCAGCCGAACCGGACGCAAAGCGCTTCCGCCCATCGAGCCGCCGAGGTCTTGGAGAAGGACGAAAAGAACGGTTCAAATCCTCGCCCGTGAGACGCAGGAGTATCTTGCCGATCGCGAACAGGAACGGGACCGGCGCCATTCGTCCGCAGCTCAGAACGAAGCCGCTGAAAAGCTCAAGGGCTTGACCGCCCGGGAGCAGGCGGCGGAACAGGCAAGGCAACAGTACGAACAAGCACTGCCGCAACTCCTGCACACCCTGCAAAGCCAGCAGGCGGGCGAATTCGGCGATGTCAGAACCATCGCCGACGTCGAGCGCCTCGCGCGCGAAGACTGGCCGCGGTACCTGCAATGGGACCTCGCCCAGAAGAAAATCGCAGCGGTGGCGCAGGAGACGCTCCAGGCGCAGCAGCGCCGTAGCGAGGCAGCGGAGCGGCAATTCTCGGAATTTGCCAGGAAGGAGGACGATCTCTTCACCGAGCGCGTCCCCGACATGGCCGATCCGGGCAAGGCCGCGAAGCTGCAGGCGGCGGCCGTCGCCGTGCTCAAGGACCTGGGCTTCGACGAAGCGGAGCTGAGCCAATCGTGGACCGGCAAGGGGAGCATCTCGCTCCGCGACCACCGCGTGCAGCTCCTCATCCGCGACGCGACGCTCTGGCGTGATGCACAGGCCAAGGCCAAGACCGCGACCGCCAAGCCGGTTCCTCCCGTCCAGCGGCCGGGCGTAGCGCCGACGAAAGGCGCCTCCGCCCAGGCTGAAATCCAGAACCTCACCAGGCAACTCGAAACCGCCAGCGGCGTTTCCGCCATGCGCATCGCGGCCAGATTGACCGCGGCACGGCGCGCCGCTCGCTAAGGAGAACCACAATGGCGCTTCCGACCAACACCTTCGCCACCTACGAGGCGATCGGCAACCGCGAAGACCTCTCGGATGTCATCTATCGCATCGACCCGACCGACACGCCGTTCATGAGCGGCGTCGAGCGCGAGAAGGCGTCCGCCGTCAATCACGAATGGCAGACGCAGGCGCTCGCCGCGGCCGACAACACCAACGCCCAGCTCGAAGGCGACGATCCCGCCGACCAACGCCACCACCGCGACTGTCCGGCTCGGCAACATCTGCCAGATCAGCTGCGAAGGTCGCCCGCGTCACCGGCACGCAGCGCGCCGTCGATCATGCCGGCCGCGACGACGAGCTGGCCTATCAGGAGATGCTCAAGGGTCTGGAGCTGAAGCGCGACATGGAGACGATCCTTTGCGGCACCAACCAGGCGAAGAACACCGGCAACGACACGACCGCCCGCAAGACCGCCTCGGTGCTCTCCTGGATCAAGTCGAACACGTCGAAGGGTACGGCCGGCGGCGCCGCCGACCCGGCTGCCGCCGACGGCACCGGCACCCGCACCGACGGCACGCAGCGCGCCTTCACCGAGGCGCAACCTCAAGACGGTGCTGCAATCGATCTGGACCAACGGCGGCAAGCCCGACGTGATCTTCACCGGCGCCTTCAACAAGCAGGTGTTCTCGACCTTCACCGGCCGCGCCACCCAGATCGAGAATACCAAGGCGCAAGCGCATCATCGCTTCGGTCGATGCCTACGAGAGCGATTTCGGCACGCTCAAGGTGATGCCGAACCGCTTCCAGCGCGCCCGCGACGTGCTGGTGCTGCAATCGGACATGTGGGCGCTCGCCTACCTCAACGGGCGCACGCATGGTGTCCGTGCCGCTGGCGAAGACCGGCGACAGCGACCGGCGCTACATGCTCTCGGAATACGCGCTCGTCGCGCGCAACGAAAAGTCGTCCGGCGGCGTGTTCGATCTCACCACGTCGTAACCAACTCCCTTCACCCTTCGAGACGCGCCCTGCGCGGGCGCTCCGCAGGCGTCCTGAGGAGGGCGCACGCAAGTGCGCCCGTCTCGAAGGATGCGGCGGCCCTTCCTCTTTCAGGAGTGAGACCAACATGGCCTACCCTTCAGTTCACCGTTTCAACGTCATCCACAAGTCGAGCCATTGCCCAAGCATTGGCGTCTCCCCCGTCGCCAGCTACATGCGCGTTCCCTTCCGCGCACAGGTCATGCTGGTCGAGGCGGTGACGCACGGCGCCATCACCACGGGCGATTGCTCGGTTGCGGTGGCGCTCAACGGCACAGCGATCGCCGGCAGCCCGTTCACCATTCCGGTATCCGGCGCAGCCGCTGGCCAAGTCGCAAGCATGATACCGTCGAGCCCCGTCTATGCGAGTGTCGATGACGTGATCTCGTTCACGCCGTCGGGCGCGTCGGGGTCAAGCATCGCGGCGACGTTCTCCACCGCGCTCAAGTCCATCTGATGCCCGAAACCACGGTTGCGCTCATTGGCCGCGACGTCCTCGTCCACAGCTTCCAGGACGTTGAGGACATCATCGAGAACAACAAGGCGCTCCAAAGCACTCCGCAGAAGAGCGACTGGGGCCGCCATGTCGCGTCGATTCCGCTCAACATCATCAATCAATGGCTGAATGAGGAATGGGCGCGTGGCAACGTTACCCTTCGGATGGCAGGGCCGGAGTTCGACGCGCTCATCGCACGCAAGCTCGCCGACCCTGACTGGCGGTTTTTGCGGACGGATAAGCAGGGGCGGGTTTCGAAACCCGCCCTTGCAATGGATGGTCTGAATGAGCGCCGGCGACCGCCACCGCCACATCGTGCTCGGCGAGCGGGATTATGACCGCGCGCTGCGCGATCCACGCTTCCAGGCCATTCTCTCGCGCGGCTTCCGCGTCAGCTACGACTATGACGTTCCCTATCTCGGCGGCTACAGCCGCGATGGGACGACGATCTATATCGACCGCGACACGCCCGCCGAGATCAAACGCGGCAAGCGCATCTATCACCTGCGCCCGCACGGCTTAGTCGGCGGCATCTGCGTGCACGAGCACTGGGAGAAGACGGCGATGACGGCGTGGGGCTGGTCCTATGCGCCGGCGCACGAGCTTGCGACACACGTGGAGAACCTGTTCGCCCGCGACGTGCTCAAGATGGATCCCGATGAGTATCAGGCCGCGTGGCGCCCCGTCATTCGCGCCGCGGAAAAGAAGCTGCGCATGAGCGGCATCGCGCTGCCGGGCGATCTCGACCGCGCACCCTACATGTAGCCCGGATGGAGCCGTCAGCGCGTCGACGCGCGTTTTCAACGCGCTATGGCGACATCCGGGTTCGGGGCGCCGTGATCCCGGCTTTCGCTGTGCTCAAGCCGGGCTACGAAACGATGAGAGCGCCACATGAGCATCGCCACTTATACCGATCTCCAGAGCGCGATCGGCAACTGGCTCGATCATTCACTCTTTGTCGCGCGCTATCCCGATTTCATCGCGCTGTTCGAGGCCACCGCCAACCGGCGGCTGCGGGTCAAGGAAATGGAGACGCTGGCGACGTTGACGCCGGCCGCCGACGGCACGGTTGCGCTGCCGAGTGATTACCTTGCGTACCGCCGCTGCACGTGGACCGGTCAGGCGCGCAATGAGCTGCGTTACGTCCAGCCGGCCTATTTCCAGGCGGCATTCCCGACGCGGCGGGCGGACGTGCCGCGCTTTTTCACAATCGAGAAGTCTCACCCTCAAGGTGATGCCGCTCGATTCGACGCCGGTGGAGCCGGAGTACTTCCAGAAGGTTCCGGCGCTTGCCAGCAACGCGACGAACTGGCTCCTGACCTCGCACCCCGACCTCTATCTCTTCGGCTCGCTGGTCGAGGCGGAGATGTTCGGCGTCAACGACGATCGCGCGCCGACCTGGAAGGCGCGCCGCGATGAAATCTTCGACGAGCTCATTGCGCTCAGCCGCCAGACCCGCACCGGACCGGGAACAGCAATCCAGGTTATGGGCGTGACGCCATGACCATGCTCGCATTCCCGGAATACGCGCCGGACGTGAGCCCGTTCGGGGAAGAGGAGTCGCAGGTCATCCAGAACGTGTTTGCGCGCAAGGACGGCTATGGGCCGGTCATGAGCCCGTCGGTCTATTCGGCGGCGCTCACCTCCGCGTGCCGCGGCTATTTTTACGCCCGCAACGCCGATGCCTCGATCACGGTGTTCGCCGCCACCGCCACCAAGCTCTACAAGCTCAACAACACCGATTTCACCTGGACCGACGTGTCGAAGGGCGCGGGATCATATTCGGGCGTGCCGAACACCGATCAATGGCAGTTCGCCCAGTTCAACAATTTTGTGTTTGCCGTGCAGATCAACACTGCTCCACAAGTGCTCGACCTCACGTCATCCACCGCCTTCGCCGATCTCGGCGGCTCGCCGCCCCAGGCGCGCTACATCGCGATCGTCAACCGGTTTGTCGTGCTCTGCGGCCTTGGCGCATCGACGCCGTACCGCATCCAGTGGTCGGGCCTTAACGCGACGACGACATGGACCTCGGGCGTGAATTCGTCGGATTTCCAGGACTTGCCCGACGGCGGGCCGCTGCGCGGCGTCGCCGGCGGCGAATCGGGCCTCATCATGCAGGACGCCTCCATCCGCCGCATGATCTATGCGCCTGGCTCGCCGGTCATCTTTCAGATCGAGCGGCTCGCTCAGGACAAGGGCATATTCGCGCCGCTCTCGCTGGTGCGCGCCGGCGATCGCGTGTTCTTTTGCGGCAACGACGGCTTCCAGTCGGTGCAGCCTGGCGGCTATCCGAGCTTCATCGGCAAGGAACGCGTTGACCGCACCTTCTTTGCCGACGTGGATTTGAGCAATCTGCAGCTCATGCTCGGCGCCAGCGATCCGAAGACGTCGCGCGTTTATTGGGCGTACAAGTCGCTCGCCGGCATCGCCGGCGCCTTCGACAAGGTGCTGGTCTATGACTTCGTGCTCGACCGCTGGACGATCATAACCGGATGGAGCGGAGAATATATCGCGAGCCTGGCGCGGCCGGGCCTCACCCTTGAGAACCTCGACGCCATCGCGCCCAGTATCGATCAATTGGGGTTCTCGCTCGATGACGTGGCCACCGGCGCCCTGGCGCAGCTGTCGATCGTCAACGCGTCGCATCAACTCAGCTTCCTCTCCGGCGCCAACCTGGAGGCAACCCTCGACACAGCGGAGCACGAAGCCGACGGCGGCGCCCGCGTGCGCGTGCGCGGCTTTCGCCCGGATACCGATGCGGCGACCTGCTACGGCGCGATCGGGACGCGCGAGAGCATCCAGACGACGCCCACCTATTCGGCCGAGCAGGCGGTCAACGGCAAGGGCCTGTGCATCGCCAATGTCTCGACGCGCCTCGCCCGCGGGCGCATCCGCATTCCGTCGGGGACAGCCTGGACGTTCGCGACCGGCGTGGAGCCCGCCTTTGCGCGGGAGGGCACGAGATGAGCATCTCGGTCATCTCGCAGGCCGAGCGGGATGCCGCGAAGATCGTCTTCACCGTCCGGCAGCTGTGCGAGGGACGATCAAATGCCGTCGGCACATTCACGCTGACTGCGAATGCGGCGAGCACGACGGTGACGGCGCTCACCTGCGGGTCGGGTTCGACCGTCCTGTGCTTTCCGGCCACGGCCAACGCCGCCGCCGAGTGGAAAAACGGGACGATGTACATCGGCACTGTAACTAACAAATCATTCGTGGTGACCCATGCCAACAACGCACAGACAGATAGAACCTTTATGTACGCCGCAGTCGGTTGATCTGGTCTGCGTCCCGCGCGCCACGGTCCATAAGGTCTGGCCCAAGGTCTGCGATCTGATCTACGTCGCAATGAAGCGCGGCGCGGTCAGCTCATTCAAGCCGGTGCACGACAGCGTCCTGGCGGGCGCGGCGTTGCTCTGGCTCGCTTGGGACGGGAGCAAGGTTCACGCCGCGGCGGTGACCGAGCTGCACAAGACGGAATGGCGCAAGGTCTGCGTCATCGTCGGCTGCGGAGGCACCGACATGAAGCTATGGCTGCATCTCCTCGACGGCATCGAGGCGTTCGCGCGCGCGGAAGGCTGCGACGCGATGCGCATCATCGGCCGCAAGGGCTGGGCGCGCATGCTGAAAGATTATCGTGCAAAGCGCGTCATTCTGGAAAAGGAGCTGGGCTGATGGGTGGCTCGACGACGCAGACACAGCAACAGAACCAAGCGCAAAGCACGACGCCCTGGGCGCCGGCGGCCGGCACGATCTCGAGCCTGCTCGGCCAGCTCGGCGGCATCAGCGCCAATCCGAACGCGACTGAAACAGGCGCGCTCAATCAACTCTCAGGGCTGGGCGGCGCGGGCAATCCCTATGCGGGGAGCATCGGCAATGTCGCAAGCAATTTGCTTGCCGGCGGCGGCGCCAACAACCAGGCCGGCCTCGTCAACAATGCCTACCAGCAGTACCAGCAGCAGCTCAATCCGTACCTGCAAACCTCGTTCCTCGATCCGCGCAACACGCCGGGGTTCTCCGACGCGCTCAACGCCGTCAATTCCGACATCACAAATCAGGTCAACGGCCAATTCGCCGCCGCCGGCCGCGATCTCTCCGGCATGAACACGCAGTCGCTCGCGCGCGGCTTGTCGCAGGGCGAGGGAGCGCTCATTGCCAATCAATACAATCAGAACGTGGCGAACCAGCTCGGCGCAGCCAATTCTCTGTACGGCGCCGGAAATGCAACCGGTGGCCTTCTCTCGGGACTGCAGCAGCAAGCAATGGCCAATCAACAGGCCGGCATTGGCGCGGCTGACCAGGCCAACCAGGCGCAGCAGTACGGACCGCTCCTGCAATTGCAGGCGGAAGCGCAGCGGCGCGGCATCCCGTTGCAGACGCTGGCCGCGCAGATGGGCATCGCGCTGCCGGCGGGCCAGGCTTTCGGCACAACAACAGGGACGAACCAGGGCGCGACAACAACTTCAGTGCCGCTCTCGCAGCAGCTTATCGGCGGCGCGATCGGCGGCCTGGGATTGCTTGGCGGCCTCGGCGGCCTGAAAGGCGTCACGAGCGGCATCACGAAACCAGGCGGGAGCTGATCGATGGCATCGCTTCTCGATTTTCTCGGCGCCGGCAACGGCAGTGGATTGCTCGGCAACCTGCAGCCGCCGCAGCCGGCGCAGCCGCAACAGGGCGCGCCCGATCAGGGCGGCGGCTTTGCCACCGGGCTTGGCAATTTTCTGTCGAGCAATCCGCTGATGCTGATGGCGCTGGGCGGCGGCATCGCCCAGGGCGGGATTGGCCGCGGCTTGCAGATGGCTGTCCCGGCCGCCCAGGCGGAGCGGAAAGAACGCAAGCAGGATGTGGTGCAAGGGATCACCTATGATGCACTGCGAACTGCGGGCGTGCCGCACGGCCAGGCGCTTGCCGGCGCGCTCAACCCGGAAATCCTCAAGACAATTGCGCGCGCACAATTCGAGACAAGGCCGAGCTTCCAGACGGTCGGCTACGATGAGCACGGCCAACCCGCCTATGGGTTCGTCGATGCCTCGCGCATGGCGGTGACGCCATATCAGCAGCCGGCGCCCGGTCCGCTTTCTTCCATGGCGCGCCCCGGCGATGCAGCCGCCGGCAAAGCCGCGACAAAGCAGATCAGCTCGATCAACAGCATCATAGGCCGGTTTGGAAACCTCATCGATGCATCAGAGAAGCTCGACAACGTCGCCGCCGCTGCAAGCAACGACGCAGTTGGTGCGCCGGCGAGCCCCGGCAAAGCGACACGGGAGGATTTGGCGGCAGGTCAGTTCGACTCCGCACGCGGCGCCCTTGCAAACGACATGACAAGGCTGCTCGGCGCCAACGGGATGAGCGAGACTGAAATCCGTTCCTGGAAGGAGAAGCTCCTTGGGTCCAATTCGCGCGCGGAGCTCAGAGCCGCAATCGGGAGCGGCGTCGATCTGATAAACGCGCGTCTTGCCGGGTTGAAGGAGCAATATGAGCGCGTGATGGGGCGCGCCACCCCGGAATGGCTCCCACCCAAGTCGAGAACGGCGCTGGAGAAAGTGCGCCAGTGGGCGAAAGAGGAAAGCCCGGAGTAGGCGGTATGCCTCCGACAGACGCAACAGACTCTCATACCTCCCCCTGAAAGGGGGAGGTCGGCGAGCAAAGCGAGCCGGGTGGGGGTCAAACGCGGATCGTCGCGGAAAGCCGAGGGACCCCCACCCGATCGCTGGTCGCTACGCTCCCGGCGATCGACCTCCCCCTTGCAGGGGGAGGTATTAAGTGACGCGCCTGCGGTCCTTACGGTTCTGAGGAAAAAAATGTCCTTCTGGAAATGGTCCCGCACCGCGGGCACCAATGCCACCGCCGATTCGTCCATCAACTGGGCGGAGGGTCAGGCGCCATCGTCGGTGAATGATTCCGCGCGCGCCATGATGGCGGCGGCCGCGAAGTTCCGCGACGATATCTCCGGCGCGATCGCCACGGGCGGCACGTCCACGGCGTACACTGTCACGAGCTATCAGGTGTTCGACACGCTCGCCCATATGGACGGCGCGATCATCGCATTCACGCCGCATACGACCAGCGGCGGCTCTGCCGGCTCGCAAATCACGCTCAACGTTGACGGTCTTGGCGCCAAGCCCATCCGCTTCGCTCCGAGCCAGGAGATTCCGTCCGGCACACTCGTGCAAGGCACGCCCTACGTCGTGACCTACAACAACTCGGACGGCGCGTTCTATCTGCGCGGCCTTGGCAGCGGCAATCCTTACAATCTGCCGCTCGGCGGCCTCCTGGCTTACATCGGCACGACGGCTCCAAACTCGGCATTTGCTCTGCCGTTCGGTCAGGCTGTCTCCCGCGCGACTTATGCAACGCTGTTTTCACTGATCTCGACCACCTTCGGCTCGGGTGACGGCTCGACCACCTTCAACCTGCCGGATTTGCGCGGGCGGCTGCTCGGCGGCAAGGATGACATGGGCGGCTCCGCGGCCAGCCGGATCACGACGGCAGGATCATCGATTGACGGAACGACGCTGGGCGCGAACGGCGGCGCGCAGAACGTCACGCTGGCGCAATCGGCGCTGCCCAATGTCAGCCCGGCCTGGACGCAGAGCGGAACCGCGACCGTGTCCGGGCTGCCAAATGCAGCGCTCAACAATGCGTGCGTCGCGCAAGGGAGCGGCACCGGCAGTCCGTTCAATTCCGCTTCGACGCAGACCGGCACCGTGTCGGGGATAGCCGGCACGGTTTCGTCCATCAACGGCAACGTCGCGCAGACGGCCGTCAACAAGATGCCGCCGACCATCATCGTGAACTACATCCTCCGCGTCATCTGACACTTCACAGTTGTCATCGTCCGCGCATGCGGACGATCCAGTATTCACGGACTGTGAAAATTGACTCCGTTCGTGATCAATCAAACGGACAGTTAATTACCGGATGCCCCGCATGCGCGGGGCATGACGCTGGGGGATTGGGCGACGACGGCCTGGGAACTTCCACAGGAGAATCCAAAATGTTTGCACCGTTTCTTCGCGGCGTCGCTGAGCTTTTGGCGAAATGGCGTCCAAACCCAGCGCCGGCTGCGCCAGTTTCTGATGCTCCCAAAAAAGGGGCAGCGCGGCTTCGTCGCGCGCCTGGACCCGCCGGCAGGCGCGTTGCCCAAGGCGATCTCGCCAGCCGTGCTCTGCGCGCAATGCGCAAGCGCGGATACGACATCGCAGTGGGCGAGGATTTGCTCAACATCGTCTATGTGGAAGACATGGACACCGCGGGAAACATGATCCCGGACGTGCCGAACACCTTCGACAGCGCGCGCATGCTGCTGCGCGTGCCCGAGAGTGGCCCACCACAGAATCCTCGGCATCTGGGAAGCGACGACGCAGCCGGGCAAATACTGGACGGAGCATCCGATGAACGCAGGCGGCGCCGCGCGCATCGCCTTCGGCCAATACGCAAGCTGGATCGTCGGGCAGTATCACGATCAGGAAGCCTTGATCCAGGACGCGCCGATCAGGGTCTATCGCGATCCGCGCCGGCTCTACAAACGCTACGGGGCGACGTTCGACGGCATGTTCGGCATTCACCAGCACTGGGGTTACAACTATCCGCGCGACGATCTCGGCCGCTCCAGCGCCGGCTGCCTGGTGGGCCGCACGACGGCGGGACACCTGGAATTCATGCGGCTCATCAAGAGCGATGCCCGCTATCGCCGAAACCGCCGCTTCCGCTTTCCCACAGCGGTGCTGCCCGCGTCGGCGGTGGTGTGACGTCATGAGTAGGCGCTGAGATAAGTCAGCATTTACGAACTCTCAGTTGTCATCGTCCGCGCACGCGGACGATCCAGTATCCGCCGAGCAGAGGCAGTTTCACTGCTTGCCCGATAATCGCAAGGGCATCGGTTACTGGATGTCCCGCATGCGCGGGGCATGACGCTTCCCCTCCTCCCTGAAACTGAAAGAGCTGCAACATGGTGCCGACGCCGCAACAGGCGAGCGCGGGCTACCACACGCTGTGGTCGCGCGCCGAGATTCGCCCGGAAAAGAAAAATGCCGCAATCGACGTTGCGTTGAAGATTGCCGCGCACCGCGATGTGTACGAAGCCATCGAGAAGAAAACCGGCGTGCCATGGTTCATGGTGGGAGCAATTCACAACCGTGAATCCTCGCTGAGCTTTCGCGCCCATCTGCACAACGGGGACAGTCTCGCCAATCGCACTCATCACGTCCCGGCAGGACGGCCGAGCACCGGTTCGCCGCCGTTCACCTTCGAAGAGAGCGCGATCGACGCGCTGACCATGCCGCCGCACCGCCTCGACCAGATCAAGGACTGGCCGGTCGAGCGCATGCTCTACGAATGCGAGAAGTACAACGGCTGGGGCTATCTCAATCGCGGACCCAGTCCTTACCTCTGGTCATGGACCAGCATCTATCGCGGCGGCAAGTACGTTGCCGACGGCGTTTATGATCCCGGCGCCTGGGATCAGCAGGCCGGCTGCGCGGCGGTGCTCAAGACGCTTGCGACGATGGAGCCGGGTGTGGCGGCTCGTCTCGCCAATCGCGCGCCGGCGCCGCCGAAAGATGTCACGGACAAGGCAACGGAGAAAGTCCGCACCGTCCGCAACGCCGGCAGCGCGCTCGCCGGCGGCGGCGCGGCCGCCGAGGGCATGGCGCAGTTGCGCGCCGGCACGCAGCAGACGGACAAGCCCGCGTCTGCGCTGATCCCCGCCTTCGTTACCTGCGGCGCAATCGGCCTCGGCATTGCGGTGCTGGTCGTCGCCGCCGTGCTCGCTCTCCGCAAGCAGAAGTTCATCATCGCAAAATGGAGCTGAAAGTCATGCTGACCCTCATTGAATTCGCCTTCTTTGTCGCTTGTGTGCTGACCGCCTATGCCTTTTGGGTGCGGCCCATCCTGCGCTCACGGCCGGCGCTCAAGCTGTTTGTCGATCGCACGGACAGCTTGTGGGCAGCCGTGTGCCTGAAACTGCAAGGCATCAAACAGAAGCTCTCGGGCGCGATACTGATGGCCGCGAGCGCAATCGTGGCGGTCCATGATTTCCTCCTGCCTTACGTCCTTGGCGTGGATTGGACCCCGGTCACGCGCGAAGTGCCGAGCTGGGCGTGGCCCTTCATCATCTTCGCCCTTACTTTCCTGCTTGACCGGTTTCGCACGGCTTGCCGACCAGCGCCGGCCAGCGTGACCGCCATGCTCGCGCTGCTGCGCTGGCTCTCCGGCTTTCTCGCCGGGCCGATCGTCCAGAGCGTCATCGACGCCTACAAGGCGCGCCTGTCGGCGGAGAATACGCAAGATCATATCGCCGCCGACCTGGCGGCCAAGGCCATCGCGGCGGAGATCGAGGCGCGCCAGAGCGCGGCGGCCATCATCATGGCCGAGCAGGGGCGCTGGTACACCGCGCTTGTTCGGCCGCTCCTCGCCGTTCCCGTCATCATCTATCTGTGGAAGGTCATCGTGTGGGACAAAGTTCTGGGCTGGGGAACGACAGACGCCCTCGGCGGCGACGTGAGCCTCTGGGCGGGCGCCATCGTCACCACCTACGTCGGCGGCCGCTCCTTGGAGAAAATCGCATTGACGATTTGGGGACGCAAATGAACCGGCCTGCGAACGAGCGGCTCGCCGTGGTGGAGCAGAGGGTCTCCCACATGCAGGAGCAACTGGAGAGGATCTCTTCCAAGGTGAACGACATGCACGCGATCCTGTTGCAGGCAAAGGGCGTGCGCTGGGCCGTCATCGCCGTCGCCGGACTGGTCGGATTCGTGACCGGCGTCTCGCACTGGCTGCTCTCGCGGTCGTAATACCTCCCCTGAAAGGGGAGGTCGGCGAGCAAAGCGAGCCGGGTGGGGTCGGCTGCTGCAACAATCTCGGGCGTCGAAGCAACCCCACCCGACCGCCTGTCGCTTCGCTCCGGCGGTCGACCTCCCCTGAAAGGGGAGGTACACCGAGACTGCTGCCGCCACATGCATGCCCTCACCCGCAAAGGGCGGCCTCGATCATGCCGCGATAGGCTGCGGCGCCGGCGATGAGGTCGGCGACCGCGATGCGCTCGTCGTCGCTGTGCCATTGCTCCACCGCGCCCGGCCCCCACATCGCCGCCTCCGCGCCAAGGTGGCAGAAATAGCCGGCATCGAGCGCGCCGGGGCTGTGAAAAGTCGCCGGCGGAGGCAGGCCCATGCGCGCGCATCCCGCAGCGGCCGTGCGCATGAGCACTCCGTCCGGCGCGATCTCAGCGGGATACATGAACGGGCCGCGCGCGCTTTCCACCGACCACGGCGGCCCGATGTCGGCGGCAGCCGCAATGGCGGCAAAGGCTGCCTGCGGATCGTCGCCGGGCAGGAGGCGCCGGTCGAAGACGAGGCGCACTTCGTCCTGCACGGTGTGGGTCGCTTCCGGCCACGAGCGCACCGCCGTTGCCGTCAGCGACGCTTGGCCAAGAGACGCATGCTTCTTTGCTCCCACGTCGATGGCGAGCACGCGGTCGAGCACACGGCGCGCGCCGTCAATGGCGTTCACCCCCATCCACGGCGTGCTGCTGTGCGCCGCCCTGCCGCGCACCGTCACCGACACATCGATGCGCCCCTTGTTGGCGAGCGCCACACGGCCGTTGGTGCCGAGGACAACCACGACGAGGCTGGGACAATCGCCCAGCGCCGCGCAGATGCTCGCGGCGGCGTCATGCCGTCCGGTTTCGCCGGCCGCGCTCACCGCGAAAACGAGCCGGCCACGCAGGTCGAGCTCAACGGCGGCCAGACTTCACCGCCGCCAGCGCCGCCGCCAGCGATCCCTTCTGCTCGGCAACGCCGCGGCCGCGGATGTGCGCGCCCGCTGCATCCTCGATCAGCTCGGCGGCGAACGGATCGCGCATGCGGTTGGCGGGATGCGTCATGGCATAGGCGATGAGCATCAGGCTCGGCTTGCGCCGCGGCGGCCCGAGCTCGACCAGGACATTGCCCATGGCATCGCGCCGGCAGGGAAGCGAAAGCTCGCGCAGGAGCGGCACCACCGTCTCACCGAGAAAGCTCTGAACCTGCGGCTCCTGCTCGAAGCGCTCCGTCTGCGGGCTCGCATGGCGCACGAACGCGCGCGTCCACGCCACGATGTCATCGGCGGCAACGGCCAGGCGAGGATCAAGTCCGGCCATGACGATCCGGCGTGCCGTAGCCGCCGGCGGTCGGCGTCTGGATGATGACCGCCTCGCCGGCATCGATCACGGTCTCGTCGCAGCCTTCGAGCCTTTCCATGCGGCCGCTTTTTCGGCGCACCCAGTTCTCGCCAAGCTGGCCTCCCTCGCCGCCGGCAAGCCCGAAAGGACGCACCCGGCGGTGGCCGGAAAGGATGGTGCAATCCATGCGCTCGAGGAAACGAATGGTGCGCCGCACGCCGTCGCCCGCATTGCATTTGCCGCGGCCGCCGGAGCCCTTGCGGATGTGAAAGTCCTCGAGGACGACGGGATAGCGAAATTCCAGAACTTCGGGATCGGTGAGGCGCGTATTGGTCATGTGCGTGTGCACGGCGTCGGTGCCGGGAAATCCGGGGCCGGCAGGCGAGCCGGAGCAGATGGTCTCGTAATACTGGTAGCGGTCGTTGCCGAAGTTGAGATTGTTCATGGTGCCCTGCGCGGCGGCGAGCGCGCCCAGCGCCCCGAACAGACAATTGGTCACCGCCTGCGAAGTCTCCACGTTGCCGGCGACCACCGCCGCGGGATATTCCGGCGACAGCATCGATTTTCTTGGAATGACGATGTTGATCGGCCGCAGGCAGCCGGCGTTCATGGGAATGTCGTCATCGACCATGACGCGAAACACATAGAGCACGGCGGCGCGCGTCACCGGCTCGGGCGCGTTGAAATTGCTGTTCTGCTGCGGCGAGGTGCCGGTGAAATCCACTGTCGCCTCGCGCTTTCCCTTGTCCACCGTGATCTTCACCCTGATCATGGTGCCCTGGTCCATCTCGTAGGCGAAGGACGAGTCGTGCAGGCGGTCGATGACGCGGCGCACGCTCTCCGCCGCGTTGTCCTGCACGTGTTGCATATAGGCCTCGACCACCGGCAAGGTGAACTGCGCCACCATCTTGTGCAGCTCCTGCACGCCCTTCTCATTGGCGGCAATCTGCGCCTTCATGTCGTTGACGTTCTGCAGGGCGTTACGCGCCGGATACTTGGCGCCGTTGAGCAGATCGTAGAGCGCCTGCTCGCGAAAGCGCCCGCGGTCGACCAGCTTGAAATTGTCGATGTAGACGCCTTCCTGCTCGATGGTGGTCGCGTTCGGCGACATCGAGCCCGGCGATATGCCGCCGACATCGGCATGGTGTCCGCGCGAGGCCACCCAGAACAAAATGCGCTCCTGCGCGCGGTCGAAGACCGGCGTGCACACCGTGATGTCGGGAAGGTGAGTGCCGCCGTTATAGGGCGCGTTGATGACGTAGACATCGCCCGGCGCGATGTTGCCCTTGTTTTCACGGATCACCGTCTCCACGGCGCGATCCATGGAGCCGAGATGCACCGGCATGTGCGGCGCATTGGCGACCAGCGTGCTGTCGGCGGCGAAGATGGCGCAGGAGAAGTCGAGCCGCTCCTTGATGTTGACGGAATAGGCGGTGTTTTGCAGCGACACGCCCATCTGCTCGGCAATCGACATGAACAGATTGTTGAACACTTCCAGCATGACGGGATCGGCGGCGGTGCCGATCGCGCTCTGCCGCTTGAGCGCGACAGTGCGCTCGAGGACGAGGTGGTTCTTCGCCGTGATCGCGGCCTGCCAGCCTTCCTCCAGGACGATGGTCTGGTGCGGCTCGATGATGATGGCGGGGCCATCGATCCTGTGGCCAGGGGAGAGCTGCGCGCGCAGGAAGATTGCCGCCGGGCGCCATGTGCCGCCGGAGTAGAACCGCGTTGCTTGCTCAGGCCGCGGCAGCGGCGCATCGGTGAGCGCATTGACCGGCTCGGCGAACCTGGCGCCGCCGCCGATCGCCTCGATCGAGACGGCCTCGGCGACGAGCTCCTTGCTCTCGTCGATGAAGCCGAAGCGCGCCTTGTGGGCGGCCTCGAACGCGGACTTTATCTGCGCCAGCGAGACGGGCTCGCTTGCCCCGCCGTGTATCGAGAAGCCCGGCACCACCAGCGCCGTGTCGGTGCCGGCATAACGGATGTGCGCGCGCACATGCACGCGCACGGCGTCGCCGGGCACGCCCTGGCCGATCACCTCGTTGCGGGCCTCGCCGCCCAGGCGCTCTCCCGTCGCGACGATGGCAGCGAGCGCGGTCTGGCCGAGCGGCTCCTCGATCGCCTGCTGGCGCGTCGCGCGAATGTCGGCAAGCCCCATCCCGTACGCGGAAAGGAGCGACGAGAAGGGATGGATCAGCACCTTCGTCATGCCGAGCGCGTCGGCGACGAGGCAGGCGTGCTGCCCGCCCGCGCCGCCGAAGCAGTTGAGCACATAGCGTGTCACGTCATAGCCGCGCTGCACCGAGATTTTCTTGATCGCGTTCGCCATGTTCTCGACCGCGATCCTGATGAAGCCGTCCGCCACGTCCTCGGCCGAGCGGTCGCCGCCGATTTCTTTCGCGAGCTGCGTGAAGGATGAGCGCACAGCCGGCGCGTCGAGGGGCTGATCCTGCCGCGGCCCAAAGATTTTCGGGAAGAAATCCGCGATGAGCTTTCCTACCATGACATTGGCGTCGGTCACCGCGAGCGGCCCGCCGCGGCGGTAGCACATGGGGCCGGGATCGGCGCCGGCGCTGTCGGGGCCAACGCGAAAGCGCGCGCCGTCGTAATGCAGGATCGAGCCGCCGCCGGCGGCAACCGTGTGCATCAGCATCATGGGCGCGCGCATGCGCACGCCCGCGACCTCCGTCTCGAAGGCGCGCTCATACTCGCCATCGAAATGCGATACGTCGGTCGAGGTGCCGCCCATGTCAAAGCCGATGAGGCGGTGAAAGCCGGCCTCGCGCCCGGTCTCCGCCATCCCCACCACCCCGCCGGCGGGGCCGGAGAGGATGGCGTCCTTGCCCTGGAAAAGATCGGCCATGGTGAGGCCGCCCGACGACATCATGAACATCAGCAGCGGCTGCCCGGTGCGCGTGACTGCGGCCGCGGCATGCTTGTCGAAGGGCGCAATCTCGGCCGCCACCTTGGCGACATAGCCGCGAATGATCGGCGAGAGATAAGCGTTGACCACGGTGGTGTCGCCACGACCGACGAGCTTCACCAGCGGCGAAATCTCGTGGCTCACGGAAACCTGGCGGAAGCCGAGATCGCGCGCGAGCGCGGCGACCTGCCGCTCGTGCTCGGGATAACGATAGGCGTGCAGGAAAACGATGGCGATCGCGTCAATGCCGCGAGCGCGCGCCGCCGACAGCGTGCCGCGCAACGCTTCGAGGTCGGGCGTCTGCTCGACAGCGCCGTCGGCGCGCACGCGCTCATCGACCTCGATCGCCTCCGCGTAGAGCATCTCCGGCTTGATGATATGGCGCGCGAAGATTTTTGGCCGCGCCTGGTAACCGATCTTCAGCGCATCGCGAAAGCCTTTTGTGATCAGGAGAAGCGTGCGCTCGCCCTTGCGCTCAAGGAGCGCGTTGGTGGCGACCGTGGTCCCCATCTTCACGGCGCCGACGCGGCCTTGCGGGATCGCCTCGCCCGGTGGCACGCCGAGGAGATCGCGAATGCCCTGCACCGCGGCGTCCCGGTAGGCCCGCGGGTGCTCCGATAAAAGCTTGTGGGCGATGAGTGTATTGTCGGGGCGGCGTCCGATCACGTCGGTAAAAGTGCCGCCGCGATCAATCCAGAAGTCCCAAACGCCTTGGTTCGTGTCTTGATTCGTGCGTTGGCTCGTGCCGTGCGCGGTGGTTGGTTGCGTTCCCATCTTCGTCGCATCACCTCGCGGCCGCCCGCGCTCCGTTCTTCACGCACGTTATACTGAAAACAATTGGCGGGGCCCGGCGGGGTTTTCCGCCGAGCCCCTTCAACGCATCAGCCGGCCTGTAAGCCGGGTTCTGTAGGGCGAGAGCAATGCTCTCGCGTGACGGCCATTCCTCTGCGACGCCGATTGCTCGACGCCTTGAGCAACCAACCCGGACGGCTGGTCCGGACACTGACCTGGGTTACCCCGCCTTGGGTTTCCCCAGCTTGGGATACGCCGCGCCGTCCCTATTCGGTCTTGCTCCCGGTGGGGTTTGCCCTGCCGCCGGCGTTGCCGCAGGCGCGGTGCGCTCTTACCGCACCATTTCACCCTTGCCGTTCTGATTTCGCCGCAAGGGCGAAATCGAGGAAACGGCGGTTTGTTTTCTGTGGCACTTTCCCTGAGCTTGCGCCCGCCGGACGTTATCCGGCACCGCATGTCCATGGAGCCCGGACTTTCCTCCCACACCGCCTTTCGGCCTGGTGCGAGCGGCCGTCCGGCCGACTGATTAGGTGAACTGATGGGGGTGCAGGGGCGCGAGGTCAAGCCCCTGTTGGCACCTGGGTCGTCGTCGCCCGCTTAAGGCGGGCGACCCAGTATCACCGCCTATGCAATTTGGCTCGCTCGCTGCATGCGATGGAGTTTGCATCAGCCGGTATTGAGTGCTGGATGCCCCGCCTGCGTGGGGCATGACGAGAGTTCGTTGCTACGTCAGCTCGGCTGGATCGAATTCTTCTCGTCGCGCCGCGCGGTCAGCGCCTTGAGCGTCGCCGTCGTCGAGACGTCCAGCACCCCATCGGCCCGGGCGGGACGAAAATGACGCTGGAACGCAGCAATGGCATCGCGCGTCGTGCCGTCGAAATATCCGGTCGGGCTCACGCCATAACCGAAGCGCGCGAGCAGACGTTGGATTTCCTCGATCGTGGAATTGGTTTCGCCGAGCACGTAAACAGGTCCGCTGTGAACGAGCGGAGCAGGATTGACCCATAGGCCGATTCCGGAATGGGCAAGAACCTTCCAGGGAAACTTTTCGCCGGGGTCCTGCTTGCGCGCAGGCGCAACGTCGGAGTGAGCGAGGACCCGATCGGCGGGAATGTGGTGGCGGGTGAGAATGCTTCGGCAGAGCGCAGTGACCGCCGCGATCTGTCGCTTGGGAAAATCGGGATAACCGTGCTCGTGCCCGGGATTTGCGATCTCGATCCCTATCGAGACCGAGTTGATGTCGGTCTGGCCGGCCCACGATGCGACGCCTGCGTGCCAAGCGCGCCGCGATTCCGCGACCAGCTGAACGATGTATCCGTCTTGCAGCACCACGTAATGGGCGGAAACATCCGACGCCGGACTACAGAGGTGCCGGATCGCAAGCTCATTGTCCCGAACGCCCGTATAGTGCAGCAGGATCATGTCGGGCAGCGCGCCGCCCTGGCGCTCGCCGTGGTTGGGCGAAGGCCTCACCTCGGCGACGAGGCAGGAATCCGGGCGCAACTCGGACAGGAGCACAGCCATTCGCGAAACCACACAACGGTTGCCAGCCGCAACGAAGCAGAGCAGATGATTTTCCGCGGCAGGACGTTGCTGATTGGCAGAAACAACCAGATCAGACAACCACATAGCGCACTTATGAAATGATTCATAACGAACTGTTGCCGGCGTGCCGCACCCCGTATTTTGTCCTCCAAACAAAACGACGGCCCGGCCAGCTTCGATCTGACCGGGCCGCCGACGCAGAAACAACAGAACTACTGACTTTACTGAGGACTACGCTACCACCAACTAGCACTGGCTACTGACGCGGTGCAGGAACCGCCGGACCGGGCGCAGGCCGTGGCGCCATCCCCGTCGTCGGCGAGGTTGCGGGCCGCTCCGTCGTGCGTGCGGGAGCGCGGTAATACTGAAAATCGGGCGCTGCCTTGAGCTGATCCTTCGTCCACGTCACCTTCAGATTCACTCGAGTGGGATCGCTGTCCGATGCGCTGGCATTCGTTCCTGTCGTGCTTGCGCTGTATGGCATGACCTGAAACGCGCTCATGTCGATGGCCACGTTCTTCTCGCCGATGCCTAGAAAGCCGCCGACACCGACGATCAGACCCTCGATCTTGCCGTTATGGTCGAACAACAGGTCGGAGATGCTGCCCACCTTCGCATTGTCCGGGCCCAGCACGTCAGTACCCTTGAACTTCGAGAACACCCACTTGTCCGTGCCTTGCGCTTGAATGAACTTTGGGCTGCTCGTATCCGCGGCGCCGTTTTTCATCGCTGCGGGCGGATTTACTGGTGGATTGGCCTGCGCCAGAGCGCTCGAAATCATCAGCGCACCGACCGCTGCCGACATCATCAAGGTCTTCAACATTTTCGACCTCCGCATAAGGAATGTACCGGTTCAAGGAAGCGAAGTTCCTTGCAAGGCTTAACGCCTGAAGGGAGGGGCTGTTCCTGGCTTGGAACCCTGATTGGAGGCTCCTTCTGGGAACTTTTGCGGCTTGCCCGCCGCTGTTAGACGTAAAGGTTCAAAGCGGCACGGCCGCGGGCAAACCTCCAGGAGATTTGCAACCCTTCCTTAAGCTTGCGCCGCGTTAATGGGATGCACGCGGGTGCGGGGGTCGGTGCACATCTCGCAGCCGATTGTTGACGCCCATCTGATCCCATGGTATCCCATGTTTTCCCACAAACGGCCGCTGGGCCTCGCTGCACTGCCGCTCCCGCAGTCCGGCAGGTTTCCGCCCCGCAATGCATCGCAGACGGCCTGGGCTGGCACGCACCAGGGGGGTCATGGATCGTTTTGTCTCGCATTTTACATTGCGTCTCGACACCAAGGGAAGGGTCTCGATCCCGGCTTCCTTTCGCGCGGTGCTCGCGCGGGACGGTTTCGAAGGGATCTACTGCTACCCCGCTTTGGATCGCCCGGCCTTGGATGCCGGCGGCAATGCGCTGCTCAAGGAGATCGAGAGCCTGATTGCGCGATTTGCGCCCTATTCCGAGGAGCGGGAACAGTTCTCCACGGCGCTCTTTGGCACGAGCGAAGTCCTCAAAACCGACGGCGAGGGCAGGGTGGTCCTCACCGACGGACTGAAAGGTCATGCCGGCATCAGGGACGAGGTCACCTTTGCCGGGCTTGGACACAAGTTTCAGATTCTGGGAGCCGGGACGCTTCCGCGCGGAGCTCGCGGAGGCCACCGAAAAGGTCCGCGCGCGCAAGAAGCAGCTCGGCTCTCCGATGGCGGCGGAAAACCCGCACGGAGCACGGGAATGATGGCGGGCAGCGGCAGCGAAGATGCTGCCGCTGGCGGACTGGCCCGTCACATTCCCGTGCTCAGCCGCGCCGCCATCGCGTATCTCAATGTGCGCGACGGCGGCGTCTATGTGGACGCCACGTTCGGGGGCGGTGGATACAGCCGCGAAATTCTGAAGCGTGCAAACTGTCGCGTGATTGGTATCGACCGCGATCCGAGCGCGATCGAAGGGGGCGGCGAGCTTGCCCGGGCATCGGGCGGCCGGCTGCTTCTCGTGCACGCCAGAATTTCACAGCTGCAGCGGGTGCTAAGCAGCGCCGGTTCTGCCAGCGCGGATGGCATGGTGCTCGATCTCGGCGTTTCGTCGATGCAGCTTGACGACGCGGCGCGGGGATTTTCATTTCGCCACGATGGGCCGCTCGACATGCGCATGGGCGATGACGGCCCGAGCGCGGCGGATGTGTTGAGCGCAATCAATGAACGCGATCTTGCCGGCGTCATCGCGACGCTTGGCGAGGAGCGCTACGCGCGTGCCGTTGCGCGTGCGATCGTGCGGGCGCGCGCGGCGGCGCCCATCGGCGGCACACGCGCGCTTGCCGAAATCGTTGCCGGCGTGGTGCATGCGCGCCCGGGCGGCATCCATCCAGCCACCCGCACGTTCCAGGCCTTGCGCATTTTCGTCAATGACGAGCTGACAGAGCTCGTCAGCGGGCTGGTTGCGGCGGAGAAAATTCTCAAGCCCGGGGGCAGGCTGGTGGTGGTCTCGTTTCATTCCCTTGAAGACCGGATTGTGAAATCATTCCTCGCGCAGCGCGGCATGCGCTCCGCACCATCACGCCATCTGCCGCAGCCGCGCTCCGCCGCGCCGACATTCAGGATCATCTTCAAGCGTCCGATCATGGCCGACGAGACGGAGATCGCGGCCAATCTCCGCGCGCGCTCGGCAAAGCTGCGTGCCGCAGAACGCACCGATGCTCCGCATCAGGCCGTAGATATCGCCGGGCTGCTGCCACACCTGCCCTCGCTTGCCAAGGCGATCGGGCGCAAGCAATGATGCGTCTTATTAACATCGCCGTCATTGCCGCGCTCGTGCTGGCGGCCGCCGACGTCTACAGGATCAAATTTGACTCCACGCGCCAGGCCCAGCGCGTCGCCAAGCTGCACGGTGAGATCAGGCGCGAGCAGGACGCCATTGCCGCGCTGCGCGCGCAATGGTCCAAGCTTGACAGCCCCGCACGCATTCAGGACCTGGTGCGCAGGCATCTCGCGCTGCGGCCGGTGGAGCCGCAGCAATACGACCGGCTCGACAACCTGCCGGAGCGCCGGCCCGATCTCGTTCCGACCGACGAGAAGGACCCGATCGGCCTGATGCTTGCGCATCCCGAGATTCTCCATGACGGCGTGACCGGCAGCGTTGGTCCCGCCCGGAGATAGCGGCATGGACGCGACCAACGAGCCGCAATCCGCCCAATCGCCCGAGCCGCGTGCCGCCGTACCTCAATGCATTGCACCGCAATCTATCGAGCGCTCGCGCCGTCGCTTTATCCGTGAGCTTTTGTATGGCCGTGTCGTCAATCGCGCGGTGAAAACGCGCGCGCGCATTGGCCTCGCCATTCTCGTCTTCGCGCTCGGCTATTCCATCATCGCGGCCCGGCTGGTCATTTTCGCGGCGTTCCCGGACAACCACGGCGGCCGGCGTGCCGCTCTGCAGGATGCCGTGGGGACGGCGCGCCCCGACATTCTCGACCGCAACGGCGAAGTGCTGGCGACCGATGTGCGCACGCCCTCGCTGTTTGCCGAGCCGCAGCGCATCATCGATGTCGACGAGGCCTCCGAGCTGCTCACCGCGGCGATGCCCGATATCGATGCGGCGGAGCTGCGCGAGCGTCTCGCATCGAAGCGGCGCTTTGTCTGGCTCAAACGGGAGATCACGGCAAAGCAGCGCGAGCAGATTTACCGCGTCGGCATTCCCGGCATCGGGTTCCTGCCCGAGAACAAGCGCGTTTACCCGAATGGCGCCGAGGTCTCGCACGTCATCGGACACGTCAATATCGACAATCAGGGCATCGCCGGCATTGAGAAATGGCTGGACGGCCGCGGCCTGGCCGATCTGCACATGGCGGGCCTGGCCACCGAGCATACGCAAAGCCCGATCGAGCTTGCGCTCGATCTTCGCGTGCAGCATGCGCTGCGTGACGAGCTCATTGCCGCCCGGCAGAAGTTCAAAGCCGTGGCCGCAGCGGGCCTCCTTACCGATGTGCGCACCGGCGAGATCATCTCGATGGTCTCAGTTCCCGATTACGATCCCAACAATCCGCGCGAAGCGCTTGATGCCACCCGCATCAATCGGCTGACCACCGGCGTGTACGAGATGGGCTCGACATTCAAGGCATTGACCATCGCGATGGCGCTCGACTCCGGCAAGGTGACGTTGAAATCGGCTTTCGACGCGCGATTCCCGCTGCACTACGGCAAGTTTTTTATCCACGACTTCCATGCGCAAAACCGCATTCTTACCGTGCCGGAAATCTTCACCTATTCCTCGAACATCGGCACCGCGCGCATGGCGGTGAGCCTGGGCGTCGAGCACCACAAATGGTTTCTCAGGAAAGCTGGTCAGCTTGAGCGCCTGCGCACCGAGTTGCCTGAGAGCGCGGAGCCGCTCTTTCCCAAGCACTGGGTCGAGCTCAATACCGTGACCATCGCCTTTGGCCACGGCCTGTCGGTTGCGCCGCTCCAGGCGATGACGGCAATCGGAGCGCTGATGAACGGCGGCAACCTCATTCCGCCGACATTCCTCAAACGCAGCGAGAAGGAGGCGATGGCGCTCGCCAAGCGCATCATCAAGCCGGAAACCAGCGATAAGATGCGATACCTGATGCGACTCAATGTCGAGAAGGGCACTGCCACCCGGGCCGACGTGAAAGGCTATTACGTCGGCGGCAAGACCGGGACATCCGAAAAGGTCGTCGGCGGCCGCTATTCGAAGACCAAGGTCCTCACCACTTTCACGGCAGTGCTTCCCGCAGATGCGCCCCGCTACGCCCTGCTGATCATGCTGGACGAGCCGCAGCCCCTGCCTGAGACTCAGGGTTTTACCACCTCCGGCTGGAATGCCGTGCCCATCGGCGGGGCCGTGATTGCTCGTATCGCGCCATTGCTCCGGATGGAACCACGGTTCGACCTTGCGCCGTCCGACAAGCTGATCCTGGCCAGCGCCGGCAGCCGCTAAAAAGACAAACCGCAGGCCGAAACAGAACGGGCACCCGTTCCCCTTCGCCGGCTGCCTTCGCTCACCCGATCAACGCATGAAGCTCCAGGACCTCCTGCAACCTCTGCGCTCCGTACATGCCAAAAGCGATGCGCGCTTCACGGAAGTCCAGCTTTCCGGCATCAGCGCCGACAGCCGCACGATCAAGCCGGGGGACCTTTTCGTTGCGGTGACCGGTGCCAAAGTCGATGGATTGCGGTTCATTGATCAGGCGCTGGCATCGGGCGCCGTGGCAGTGATGGCGCAACAGGCGCTGCCGCGCCCGCTTCCGGCTGAAACAGCATTCATCCAGGTGAGCAATGTGCGCCGGGCGCTGGCACTGGCGGCGGCACGATTTTTTCCCCATGCGCCCGGCTTGATTGCGGCGGTGACCGGTACCAGCGGTAAAACCTCGGTCGCTGCGTTCACCCGCCAGATCTGGTCCGCGCTCGGCATCGAGGCCGCAAGCATCGGCACCGTCGGGCTGGTTTCGCGGCACCGGGAAATCTACGGCTCCCTGACGACTCCGGACCCGGTTGCGCTGCACCGCTCTCTTCATCAGCTCGCGGACGAAGGCGTCACTCATCTCGCGATCGAGGCTTCTTCGCATGGGCTTGATCAGCATCGTCTCGACGGCCTGCGCGTGGCGGCGGGCGCATTCACCAATCTCAGTCGCGACCATCTCGATTACCACCCGACGCTCGAAGCGTATTTCGCGGCCAAGCTGCGTTTGTTCACCGATCTGATTGAACCAGGCGGCGCCGCGGTGATATCCGCCGATCACGAGCACTCCGGCACGGTGATCGCGGCGGCGAAACGGCGCGGGCTGAGGCTGCTGACCATTGGACGGCAAGGGGAGGCGATTCGCCTTACGGACACTGTGTTGCAGGGGTTTACACAGGTGCTGGCGATTTCCCATGCGGGAGTTGAACATCGTGCTCGGCTGCCGCTTCCTGGTTCCTTTCAGGTCGAGAATGCCCTGATTGCCGCGGGGTTGGCGATCGCAACGGGCAGCGAGCCGGCCGCCACCTTTGAGGCGCTTGCGCATCTCAAGGGAGCCAAGGGCCGGCTTGAGCTGGTAGGTGAGAGCAACGGCGCCCCTATTTTCGTTGACTACGCGCACAAGCCCGATGCCCTCGAGAAAGCGCTCGAGACGCTGCGGCCGTACGCGTCAGGCAAGCTGGTCGTTGTGTTCGGCTGCGGCGGCGATCGCGATCCGGGCAAGCGCCCCATCATGGGAGCGATTGCTGCTCGGCTTGCCGACCGCATCGTTGTCACCGACGACAATCCGCGCAGCGAATCGCCCGCCGCCATTCGTGCCGCAATTTTGCAGGGCGTCCCTGGTGCGCAGGAGATCGCAGATCGCCGTGAGGCAATCGGCGCTTCCATCGGCAAGCTGCGCCGGGGCGACGTGTTGCTGATTGCCGGGAAGGGCCATGAAACCGGCCAAATCGTCGGCAAGCAGACACTGCCCTTCAGCGACCATGAGGCGGTCGCAGCCGCGCTCGCCGGGATCGTGGTATGACCTCACCGCCACCCCTCTGGACGGTCGAGACAATGGCTGGGGCCATGCAGGCGGCCCGCGCCGGCTCATTGCCGGAGGCTGTTTTCGGCATCTCGATCGATACGCGTACCATCAAGCCAGGCGACGCCTTTTTTGCCATTCGCGGGGAGCACCGCGACGGGCACGATTTTGTCGGGGCCGCGCTCCAGTCCGGGGCTGGGCTCGCGGTCGTGAGCGCGCAGCACCAGCACCGTTTTGCCGGCAATGCACCGCTGCTTGTCGTTGCGGATGTGCTCGAAGCATTGCGCGAGCTTGCTCGCGCCGCCCGTCGGCGCTCACCGGCTAACATTGTTGCGGTCACCGGCTCTGTCGGCAAGACCAGCACCAAGGAGGCGCTGCGCCTCGCGCTCGGCATGCAGGGCGAGACGCATGCATCGGTCGCTTCCTACAACAACCATTGGGGCGTGCCGCTGTCGCTTGCGCGCTGTCCCGCGAGCGCGCGGTTTGCCGTGTTCGAGCTGGGCATGAATCACGCGGGCGAGATCGAGCCGCTCGCGCGGTTGGTCCGCCCGCAGGTCGCGATCATCACGACGATCGCGCCCGTGCATCTTGAGTTTTTCGACTCCGTTGAAGGGATCGCCGACGCCAAGGCCGAGATCTTTCTTGGCGTGGAGCCTGGCGGTGCAGCCGTGATCAATCGCGACAATGCCTGCTTCGCGCGGCTTGAACGGGGTGCGCGGCGTGCCGGCGTCAAAAGTGTCGTTTCCTTCGGTGAGGGTGCCGGCGCCGATGCGCGCCTAATGGCGTGCTCGCTCGGCCCCGACAGCTCCGAAGTGCAGGCGCGCATTCTTGACATCAACATTGGCTACACGGTCGGCGCGCCCGGCCGACATGTGGCGCTCAACTCACTCGCTGTGCTCGCAGCGGCAGCATTGGCAGGCGCCGATATGCCGCGCGCGGCGCTCGCGCTGCGCGACTTGCGCGCCGCGCGCGGACGCGGAGCTCAGGTCAGGCTCGCTGTACCCGGCGGCTCGATCCTGTTGATCGACGAAAGCTACAATGCCAATCCGGCATCGATGGGCGCAGCGATCGCTCTCCTTGGGCAAGCAAGGCTCGACAAGCAGGAGGCCGGACAGGTTTCTGAACGCGGCCGGCGCATAGCGGCGCTCGGCGACATGCTCGAGCTCGGGCCAAGCGGGCGCGATCTGCATCGCGACCTCGCCGACGCAGTCAATGCGCACGGCATTGATCTCGTGTACTGCTGTGGTCCACTGATGCGCGCGCTGTGGGAGGCCCTTCCATCGCACCGGCGGGGACGCTATGCGGAGACCTCGGAGGAGCTGAAAGCTGATGTTCTTGCCGACGTTGAGCCAGGTGACATCGTCATGGTGAAGGGATCGCTCGGGTCGCGGATGGGGCTCATCGTTCAGGCGCTGGAGCACGCCGGCGCCCGACAGCCGGTTGCCGCCTCGTCCGAGCTGCCATCGTGATCGGCTGACGCATGCTTTATTGGCTCTCCGCATTCTCCGACGTGATCGGCCCCCTGAACGTGCTGCGCTACATCACGTTCCGTACCGGCGGCGCAATGATCACCGCGCTTGTTTTCGTTTTTCTATTCGGCCCATGGATCATCGATCATTTGCGCCTGATGCAGGGCAAGGGACAGCCCATTCGCACCGATGGCCCGCAGTCGCACCTCATCACGAAGAAAGGTACGCCCACCATGGGCGGCCTGATGATGCTGTTCGGCATTACCGTCTCGACCATCCTGTGGGCCAATCCCGCCAACCGCTACGTATGGATCGTGCTCGGACTGACCATCGCCTTCGGCGCGATAGGCTTCTATGACGACTACCTCAAGGTCACCAAGCAGACCCACGTCGGATTTTCGGGCAAGGTCCGTTTCCTCATCGAGGCGTTGATCGCGGCTCTCGCCTGCTACTTCATTGTTGTAATCGGCCGCCAGCCGTTCGCGACCTCGCTCACCTTTCCCTTTTTCAAGGAGCTCGTCATTCCGCTCGGCTGGTCTTTTCTCGTGTTCGGCAGTTTCATCATTGTCGGCGCGGGCAATGCAGTGAACCTGACCGATGGTCTCGACGGACTGGCTACCGTTCCCGTGATCATCGTGGCGCTGAGCTTCGGATTTATCGCCTACCTGGTCGGCAACTCGTTCTTCGCCGAATACCTCAACGTGCACTATGTCCCGGGCACCGGGGAGCTTGCGGTTCTCTGCGGCGCCGTTATCGGTGCCGGCCTCGGATTTCTCTGGTTCAATGCGCCGCCCGCCTCGATCTTCATGGGAGACACGGGCTCGCTCGCGCTGGGCGGGATGATCGGAACGATTGCCGTTGCCACCAAGCACGAGATCGTGCTGGCGGTGATCGGCGGCTTGTTTGTCTTAGAAGCCGTCTCGGTGATCGTGCAGGTGGTGTCCTACAAGCTCACCGGCAAGCGGGTGTTTCGTATGGCGCCCATTCATCATCATTTCGAGCAGCTCGGATGGACCGAGCCGCAAATTGTCATTCGCTTCTGGATCGTGTCGGTCGTGCTCGCGCTCGCCGGTTTGTTGACCCTCAAGCTGCGGTGATTGTGATCAAAGCTGATAAATCGCGATTCCCAGTGCCCGCGCGGCTGCGAGCATTCGTTCATCGAAGCTGGCAAGCTCCACGGTCTGGCGGCGCGAACGAAGAAACTCGATTGACGCCAGATGCAGTGCGTCGAGTGTTCGTACGGCGACCGAAAACGGCTCCAGTGCGCGTGCGAGCACCGGCGCCGCTAATTCGATCAGGGCAACGCGCGCAATCAGCGCGCGCACGTGGTCGCCATGGCTGCGGCCGAGGCCGCGGGCGTGAATCCGATTCCAGACCTCGTATTCAAGCAGGCGACTGGAGATCAGCGGCTCCTGCCAGATGCTGTTTGGCAGTAACCGATCTTCGGCCAAGAGCCCCGCCAACACAACGGACGTGTCGAGGTAGATCACCGCTCCTCTCGGTCCCGTTGGAGGTCCGCCAAAAGCTCGTGCAACGTCATGACCGGCTGGCCCACGGGCGCTTCACTGCTCACGAGCGTGGGCGGGGTCACGAATCCTGCTCGCACCGCTTCCGCCAACAGCGAATCGGCGACGAAAGGACTGCGTTCCGGACGTGGCGGTCCGAGCTCGGCCACCACCCGGTCGCGGTCCGTCACCAACACGATCTCCCCACCCGAGGCGATGCGGACATATTCACTGAGCTTGTTCTTGAGCATTTTGATGCCGACGGAGCGCATGCACCATGGTAGCTACTGGGAGCTACCATGGTCAAGGCGTAAGCAGATGGTAGAGCCACGCCCGTGATCCCGATCACGGTATTCGCCGGACAAAAGGTAGCCATCTTCGGGCTTGGCGGCTCGGGGCTCGCGAGCGCGAGCGCGCTTCTTGCCGGCGGTGCCGACGTCATCGCCTGGGACGATAGCGCCGACGTCGCCGCCAAGGCGAATCATGCGGGCATTCCCACGGGCGATTTGCGCGATATGGACTGGACGAGAATATCAGCGCTGGTGCTCGCCCCAGGCGTACCGCTCACTCATCCCGCTCCGCACTGGTCGGTCGGTCTGGCGCGAGCAGCTGCAGTCGAAGTGATCGGCGATATCGAGCTGTTTTGTCGCGAGCGGCGCCGCCAGGCGCCGCGGTCTCCCTTTGTCGCCATCACCGGAACCAACGGCAAATCGACGACAACCGCATTGGTGGCCCACATCGTGCAACGCGCTGGTTACGATTGCCAGATTGGCGGCAATATCGGCACCGCGATTCTCTCTTTGGCGCCGCCGCATATGGAACGCATGCACGTGATCGAGGCCTCCTCATATCAGATTGATCTGGCGCCCACGCTTGATCCCAGGGTCGGCGTTCTCATCAATGTCAGTGCGGACCACCTCGACCGGCACGGAAGCTTGCACGAGTACGCCGCGGTGAAGGAGCGAGCGGTTGCGGGCGTCCAGCGGGAGGGAACCGCGGTGGTCGATGTCGATGATAGCTGGTGCGCTGCCGCGGCCGAGCGGATCGAGCGCGCAGGCAAGCGCCTGACGCGCGTTTCTGTCGGCCGGCCACTTGCCGACGGGCTCTACGTGGAAGCGGAAAAGATCATGCAGGCGGTTGGCGGAAGCGCGCGCGCCATCGCGCACATCGGCGGCATCGGCTCGCTGCGCGGCTTGCATAACGCGCAGAATGCGGCCTGCGCGACCGCAGTTGCGCTGGCGCTGGGACTCACCCCGGAAATCATCGAGCACGGGCTGGTGTCGTTTCCCGGCCTAGCTCACCGCATGGAGCAGGTCGGCCGGCAAGGCGACGTCTTGTTCGTCAACAATTCAAAAGGAACCAACGCGGATTCGACCGCACAGGCGCTCGCCTGCTTCTCGCGGATTTTCTGGATCGCCGGCGGCAAGCCGAAGACCGGCGGGATTACGTCCCTGGCAGGATTCTTCCCCCGTATCCGAAAGGCGTATCTGATCGGGGAGGCCGCGGCCGAGTTTGCCCGCACGCTCGATGGACGGGTGCCCTATGTCATCGCCGGCACGCTCGATCGCGCCGTCGAGATGGCCTCTCGGGACGTCGCAGCCGAGGAAGGCAAAGAGGCTGTCGTGCTCTTATCCCCGGCCTGTGCATCGTTCGATCAGTACCGCAATTTCGAGATTCGCGGCGACAAGTTTCGCGAGCTGGTGAAGGCGTTGCCGGGCCTTACGCCGGTATGACGCTTTCTGTCGCCTTGCAGCGCGCGACTTAGCGGGCAACATCGCGTGGAATTGGTAGAAACGATGTAGCCTCCGCTATGTTTCCCCTGCGGCGTTAACAGGCTGTCAACGAACCATCGGCACCACTGTGGCGTTGGGGGGGAAGCCGATGGTCTCGCGGCTTGAGCGTACGCACTTTGCTGCCTGGTGGTGGACGGTCAACCGCCCGTTATTGGCGGCCCTGCTTGCACTTGTGCTGGCCGGGGTCCTTCTTTCGCTGGCGGCGAGCCCTCCGGTCGCATCCCGGCTCGGCCTCGATCCATTCTACTTCGTGGGCCGACACATATTTTACGTCCTCCCGACAATTGCCGTCCTCCTCGCGACATCATTCCTCCCGCCCCGGCAAATCCGGCGGGTGGCGCTTGGGGTGTTCCTGGTCAGCATTCTTCTAGTGGCGGCATCGCTCCACTTCGGTGCGGAGGTGAAAGGAGCGCGGCGATGGCTCGTCTTGTTTGGCGTCAACATTCAACCATCCGAATTCCTCAAGCCGTCATTGGTCGTTCTTATCGGCTGGTTGTTTGGCGAGTCCGCCAAGCGGCCGGAGATGCCGGCAAACACCATTGCGCTCCTGCTTCTCCTGCTCGCGCTGACTGGTCTCGTTATGCAGCCCGATTTCGGGCAGACGATGCTCGTTGCCCTCGTGTGGGGTGCACTCTTCTTTCTCTCTGGCATGCGTGCCATCTGGGTCGCCGGCCTCGGTGGGGCCGCGGCGCTCGGGCTTGCGTCGGCCTATCTGTTCATCCCTCACGTCGCGCGGCGGATCGAGCGATTTCTTGATCCCGCCTCTGGCGACACCTTCAACATCGATCAGGCGCTGGAGTCTTTTCAGAGCGGTGGCTGGTTCGGCCGCGGCCCGGGCGAGGGTACGGTGAAACGCATCCTGCCGGAGAGCCATACTGATTTCGTATTTGCGGTCGCAGCTGAGGAGTTCGGCATCATCCTGTGCGTCCTGCTGGTGCTGGTGTTTGCCTTCATAGTGGTACGCGCTTTGCGCTATGCGATGAAAAATGAGGACGCTTTCATTCGCTTTTCCGTCGCCGGTCTTGCTATTCTGTTCGGACTGCAATCCGCAATCAACATGGCAGTCAATCTGCATCTGATCCCGGCGAAGGGCATGACACTGCCATTCATCTCATACGGCGGCTCATCGATGATCTCGCTCGCTTATGCAATGGGAACGCTGCTGGCTTTGACACGCGAACGGCCGCGCGCTGTGCTCCTAACCAGCTCACGCGCCTCAGCTCCGGCGTGAGCGACGCCACGCGTCTGCGGATATCCTGCGCAGGAGCAGCGCGCCCTGCATCCCCCTTGAGCGCAGGGATACGATAATGGCCCAGCCTTCAAACGCGCGCGAACCACTGGTGCTGCTCGCAGCAGGTGGAACAGGTGGGCATCTTTTCCCGGCGCAGGCTCTTGCTGAGGTGCTCGCCAGGCGCGCCATCGCCGTCGATCTTGCCACCGATCATCGTGCCGAGCGATTTGGCGACGCGTTTTTGACGAGACACATCCACATCATCGCGAGTGACACGTTGCGCCGGCGCAGTCCCATCTCACTTGCGCGTACGGCAGGCAAGCTCGGTTTGGGAGTGTTGCAGGCACTGCGTCTCATGGTCCGCATCAGACCAGCTGCGGTCGTGGGATTTGGAGGATATCCAACCATACCGCCGGTCGCGGCCGCGGCGCTGCGCAGCATCCCGACCGTAATCCACGAGCAGAACGCCGTCATGGGACGAGCGAACAGGCTTCTCGCGCCGCGCGTGAGCGCCATCGCAACTAGCTTTGCTGGCGTGGTCGAGAGCGAGCCAGAACTTAGTGCCAAGGTGACCCTTACCGGCAACCCCGTCCGCGCAACGGTCATCGCTGCTGCAACGACGCCTTACGCCGCTCAGGATGCAACGCATTCCCTTGCGCTTCTTGTTTTCGGTGGCAGCCAGGGTGCGCGGATCATGGCCGACATTGTGCCGGCGGCAATCCAGAGGCTCGATCGGCAATTGCAGCGGCGGCTGGTCATTGCCCAGCAGGCACGCGAAGAGAACGTTGCGCGCGTCAGGGAGATCTATGCAGGTACATCCGTCAGCGCGGAAGTCTCTGCTTTCTTCGGCGACCTTCCCGCCAGGATGGCAGCCGCCCATCTTGTCGTTGCCCGTTCCGGCGCTTCAACGGTCGCCGAGCTGACGGCCATCGGCCGGCCCGCCATCCTGGTGCCGCTGCCGCATGCGCTCGATCAGGATCAGTCCGCCAATGCCGGAGTTCTGGCGAGTGCAGGGGGAGGGGTCCGACTGGAGCAGAATGATTTCACGCCCGAACGCCTGGCCGCAGAAGTCACTGCGCTTGCCAGCGCTCCGCAAAAGCTCGTAGCAATGGCGGCGGCTGCACGCGCCCAAGGGGTAATCGACGCTGCCGAACGGCTCGCGGATCTGGTGGAAAAGACGATGGCAAGGGTTCGACGATGAAGCTGCCGAGGGAGACCGGGCCCATTCATTTTGTTGGTATTGGCGGAATTGGAATGAGCGGCATCGCCGAGGTGCTGATCAATCTCGGATATACCGTGCAGGGCACCGATGCGGCCGAGAGTGCCAACGTCAAGCGGTTGCGCGACAAGGGAGCAAAAATATCGGTGGGTCACTCTGCCGGCGCTCTCGGCGATGCCGCCGTGGTGGTGGTGTCCACCGCGATCAAGCGCGACAATCCGGAGCTTATCGCCGCGCGTGCCAAACGTCTGCCGGTCGTTCGCCGCGCGGAGATGCTGGCCGAGCTCATGCGGCTCAAGAGTTGCGTCGCAATCGCCGGGACGCACGGCAAGACAACAACCACGTCGCTTGTCGCCGCGCTGCTCGATGCCGGGGGGGTCGATCCGACCGTCATAAACGGGGGAATCATCAATGCTTATGGAACGAATGCGCGCCTCGGCGCAGGCGATTGGATGGTGGTCGAAGCCGATGAGTCCGACGGCACCTTTCTGAAGCTGCCGGCTGATGTCGCCATCGTGACCAATGTCGATCCCGAGCATCTCGATCATTTCGTGACGTTCGAAGCCGTGCAGGAGGCGTTCCGCGCCTTCGTCGAGAACGTGCCGTTTTACGGCTTCGCGGTAATGTGCACCGACCATCCGGTGGTTCAGCTCTTGGTGGGTCAGCTCACCGATCGGCGCATCATCACCTATGGCGAAAACCCGCAGGCCGATGTTCGGCTGTCGGCTCTCGACCATTCACACGGGCAATCACGTTTTTCGGTTGTCTTTCGCGATCGCGCCGGTGCGGTTTCGCATGCGATCGACGATCTGGCTCTTCCCATGCCGGGCCGCCACAATGCCCTCAACGCCACGGCTGCCATCGCGGTCGCCTACGAGCTTGGTATCGGCGACGATCTCATCCGGCGGGCGCTTGCTGAGTTCGGGGGCGTACGGCGACAATTCACCCGCACCGGCGAATGGAATGGGGTGCCGATCATCGACGACTACGGGCATCATCCGGTGGAGATTGCCGCCGTGCTGCGTGCGGCCCGTGAGACGAATGCGGGCCGGGTGATCGCCGTGATGCAGCCGCACCGCTACTCCCGGCTTGCGTCACTGTTCGAGCAGTTCTCAACCTCCTTCAACGACGCCGACACTGTCATTGTCGCTCATGTCTATCCGGCGGGTGAGGCGCCAATTGCAGGCGCTGACCGGGATGCGTTGGTGCAGGCCTTGCGCGCGCATGGCCATCGCCAGGTGATTCCACTGGAGGGTCCACAGGACCTCGCGCGCATGCTCAAGCGGTTGGCGCAGCCCGGCGACATTGTCGTGTGCCTTGGGGCCGGCAATATCACGCAGTGGGCCTATGCTCTCCCGCAGGAGCTGACCGCTCTCGGGGCGGTGGCATGATCCGCCAACTCGGTGCTTGCAGCTGATAGCTCGCGTCTCACATGACCGTTGACAATCTCATTTCCGATCTGCGCGCGCGCATGCCCGCGCTGCGGGGGCGACTTCTGTCGAACCAGTCGCTCGCCGAATTCACCTGGTTTCGTGTTGGCGGGCCTGCGCAAGTCCTGTTCGTCCCGGAAGACGAATCTGATCTTGTATTGTTTCTGCGCGCTCTGCCGCCGGAAATCCCGGTCACGGTCGTCGGGCTCGGCTCCAACCTGATTGTGCGGGATGGCGGCGTGCATGGCGCCGTTGTTCGCCTCGGGCGCGGCTTCGGTGAAATCAAGCTTGAGCCCGGTAGCCGGCTTCGTTCAGGCGCGGCAGTGCCTGATGTGAAGGTCAGTCGCGTGGCGCAAGAGGCCGCGATCGCGGGGCTCGCATTTTTCCGCGGCATCCCGGGCGCCATCGGCGGAGCGCTGTGGATGAATGGCGGCGCCTATGGCCGCGAAACCAAAGACGTCCTGGTCGAGGCGCGCGGGGTCGATCGCCACGGAGGCGTGCGCGTTTTCGCCAATGTCGATATGCATTACGGCTATCGTCATTGTGGAGTGTCCGAAGACGTTATTTTCACGGAAGGGTTGTTCCAAGGAACGCCCGGCGATGCAAAAGCGATCGCAGCTCAGATGGACAAAATCACCGAGGCGCGCGAGGCCACCCAGCCCATAAAGAGCCGTACCGGGGGCTCGACATTCAAGAACCCTCCTGGTGAGAAGGCTTGGCAGCTCATCGATGCTGCCGGATGTCGCGGCCTGCGGCTCGGCCAGGCACAGGTCTCCGAGATGCACTGCAATTTCCTCATAAATCTTGGGGGCGCCACCGCAGCTGAGATTGAAAATCTGGGCGAGACCGTCCGCACCCGGGTAAAGGAAAACTCAGGTATCGAGCTTGAATGGGAAATCAAGCGGATCGGGGTGGCGGGCTAGAAACGCCCGGACAATTGTCCATTTATCTGAGGGCGGGGCGACTCAAGCGCCGGGCCAACCAGCATGAGCAAACATGTCGCCGTTCTGATGGGAGGTTGGTCCGCCGAGCGAGAAATCTCACTTCTTTCGGGAAACGCCTGCGCAGAGGCGCTCTCTCGCATGGACTACCGCATGACCCGCGTCGATGTCGGTCGCGACGTCGCCGCGGTGCTTGCCGCAGTGAAGCCGGATGTCGCCCTGAATGTTCTGCACGGGCGGCCGGGCGAAGACGGAACCCTCCAAGGAATTCTTGAGGTGCTCGCGATTCCCTACACCCATTCCGGGGTGATGGCGTCCGCGGTCGCGATGCAGAAAGAGGTCGCGAAGACTCTTTTTCGTGCCGCCGGAGTGCCGGTCCCTGACGGGCTGGTCGCCTCGCGGTTCGAAGTCGCGAGAAGCCATCTCCTGCCGCCCCCCTACGTCATCAAGCCTTTGGCCGAGGGATCGAGCGTCGGAGTTTTCATCGTCACTGCCGAGCACCGGCATCCCCCGCAGGAGCTCACCCGTCACGATTGGCAATATGGCGAGCGGGTAATGGTGGAAAAGTTCATACCCGGCAAAGAGTTGACCTGCGCTGTCATGGGTCACCGGGCGCTTGGCGTCATAGAAATCGTTCCCGTGACGCAATTCTACGACTACGAGGCTAAATATGCACCAGGTGGCTCAAAACACCTGCTTCCAGCGCAAATTTCATCATTTGTTTACCAAGAGGTCCGCAGACTGGCCCTGGCGGCGCATGATGCGCTGGGCTGCCGCGGCGTGAGCCGTGCGGATTTCCGCTACGACGATCGCGTCGCTGGGCTGGGGGGCCTGGTCTGTCTTGAAGTCAACACCCAGCCCGGCATGACGCAGACGTCATTGGTGCCCGAGCTCGCAGCGCACGCGGGGACGACGTTTGATGAGCTGGTGCGATGGATGATCGAGGACGCCTCGCTCAATCGCTGACCGGGATTGCGCGCTGGCGCCCGCGGGCATTCGTGCGCGCGAATCGGCCGGCTGCGCGGACTACTAACATCCACACTGAATTGCGCTACACGCAATGGTTGGATCGTTACGCATCGCTGCTTGCCAGACGGTTGCCGCCCAGATTGGGAATAATCGCGACCTCGATTTTTTTGCTCGCGGCCGTCGCTTATGGGAGCGTGAGGGGCGATCACGTCGCCGCTGTCGCCGGTGCGGTGAAAGATGCGCGAGACTGGGTGGCCAATGTCGCAGGCCTGCGAGTCGTGTCGGTTGCCATTACCGGGAATCAGCACGTTACCCGGGAGGAAGTGCTCGCCATTGCCGGCGTCTCCGGCGCCACCTCCTTGGTCTTTCTCGATGTAGAGCAGGCGCGCGATCGACTTAAGCGCAATCCATGGATTGGGGATGCGACGGTGCTCAAGCTCTACCCGGGCGAGCTGCAAATCAGCATCAAGGAGCGCGCAGCATTCGCGCTCTGGCAGAAAGGCGGCGCAGTCTCTGTCATCGCCGATGACGGGACGGTGCTCGAACCGTATGTGGCGCCCCGGATGTTGCGGCTTCCACTTCTGGTCGGGGCCGGTGCCGAAGTCAAGGCCAAGGAGCTCCTTGACCTTCTCGGCCGTCACCCTTCGCTTCGCGAGCTGGTGCGCGCGTCGGTTCTCGTGGGCGAGCGGCGCTGGAATCTGAGACTGCAGAATGGCATCGAGGTGCGGCTGCCGCAATCCGGTGCGGCGGCTGCGCTTGAGAGGCTGGTCGCCCTCGCCGCCGAAAAAAAATTATTCACACGCGATGTCCTCATCATCGATCTGAGACTTCCCGACCGCGTGACCGTTCGATTATCAGATGCCGCGGCTCAAGTCCGCACCGAAGCGATCAAGGACAAGCCCAAGAAAAAAGCTGTTTTGTCCTCTCCTTTGCTGTTTGCGGCCAAGCCGATCCGGGTTCTGTGGGGAGGGGAGCGCACCGAGATCGCGGCACGATCGCTCTCAGTCATATGCGATTGCCCCACCTCGCGAGGGGGGATGGCATGAGCGCCCTCCAGTGCGGTCTCACGCCGAAAATGAAGCCGCTGGCGCAGAAGCGCTCGGTGCTGGTCGCGGCTATCGATTTGGGCACCAGCAAGATTGCCTGCCTGATCGCCCGCCTGAAGCCGCGCGAGCCTGACGACGTGCTGCCTCACCGCAGTCACGCCGTCTCGGTTCTCGGATTTGGCCACACCGTCGCACGCGGGATGAAGGCGGGCAGCGTTATCGATCTCGCACAAGCGGAAGCGGCCATCCGGCAGTGCGTCGATCTGGCGGAGCGCTCCGCAAACGTGCAGCTCGATTCCGTCATTCTCTCGATCTCGGCAGGCCGGCCCGCCGGCGAGCTGATCTCGGCCTCGATTGACGTCGCCGGCCCGAGCATCGGGGAGCGGGATATCGCGCGCGTCCTCACGGCCGGCAATCGACATTCCGTGCGCGAAGGACGCGCAGTCCTGCATTCGCTTCCGGTTGGATACGCCGTCGACGGGGCAGCTGGGATCCGCGATCCGCGCGGGATGCTGGCCCGGCGGTTCGGCATCGACATGCACGTGGTAACGTCCGATGTTTCGGTCGCACGTAATCTTATGCTGACCGTCGAGCGCTGTCATCTCAACGTCGAGGCAATGGTCACGTCGCCATATGTCGCCGGATTATCCGTCCTGGCGGATGACGAGGCCGAGTTGGGCGCCGCCGTGATTGACCTGGGCGCCGGGACCACCACGATTGCGGTTTTCGCCGGCGGTCAATTCGTGCACGCTGATGGGTTCGCGCTCGGCGGCACGCACGTCACCATGGACCTTGCGCGCGGCTTGCATGCCCGTGTTCCCGATGCGGAGCGCATCAAGACTCTGTACGGCAGCGTGCTCATGGGCGGTTCCGACGAACGCGACATGATCGCAGTGCCGCCCGTCGACAACGATGGCTCCGAAGCGCCGCAGTTTGTATCGCGCGCAACCCTCGTGCGTTTCATCAAGCCGCGCATCGAGGAGATATTCGAGATGGTGCGCGACCGTCTCGCTGCCTCGCCGTTTGCGGCGGAGCCGCGCGGCCGTGTCGTTCTCACCGGCGGTGCGAGCCAACTCACTGGGCTTGCCGGCCTCGCCGGACATATTCTTGGCCGGCCGGTGCGGATTGGGCGCCCGCTCGGCGTATCCGGGCTTCCTGATGAAGCAAAGGGACCTGCGTTCGCGGTCGTGACGGGAATGCTGGTTTACCCGCAAGTGGCCCATCTTGAGCATTTCGAACCGCGGCAAACGCGGCATTCGCTAACAGGCGGCGGCTATATCGCAAGGGTCGGACGATGGCTTCGCGAGAGCTTCTGATGAACTCGACACAATCCCCATCGGCTGGCGGCGGACCGGCTCGACCCGGCGGTGACTTCCGCGCATGAGAGGCAAACATGAGCATCAATCTGAAGATTCCCGATATTCGTGAGCTGAAGCCGCGGATCACCGTTTTTGGGACCGGCGGCGCCGGCGGCAACGCTGTCAACAACATGATTACAAGCGGTCTGCAGGGCGTGGACTTTGTGGTCGCCAACACGGATGCGCAGGCCCTGACAATGTCGAAGGCCGAGCGGATCATCCAGATGGGTGTCGCCGTGACCGAGGGGCTCGGCGCCGGTTCTCAGCCGGAAGTTGGACGGGCGGCGGCAGAGGAAGCGATTGATGAGATCCGCGATCACCTCCAGGGCGCCCACATGGTCTTCGTCACCGCGGGAATGGGCGGGGGTACCGGCACAGGTGCCGCTCCCGTCGTGGCGCGGTGCGCCAAAGAGGCCGGTATTCTGACGGTGGGCGTTGTGACCAAGCCCTTCCAATTCGAAGGGGTGCGAAGGATGCGTGTCGCCGAGGCCGGCATCGCGGAATTGCACAAGGTCGTTGACACGCTCCTCATCATCCCGAACCAGAATCTTTTTCGCGTAGCGAATGAGAAAACGACGTTCGCAGATGCCTTCGCCATGGCGGACCAGGTGCTCTATTCCGGAGTTGCATGCATCACCGACCTGATGGTGAAGGAAGGCCTGATCAACCTTGATTTTGCCGACGTGCGCTCGGTGATGCGCGAGATGGGCAAAGCGATGATGGGCACCGGTGAAGCTGCCGGCGAAAAACGCGCTATGGCGGCGGCGGAGGCAGCGATCTCCAACCCGCTGATCGACGATGCTTCAATGAAGGGCGCCAAGGGCCTGCTTATCTCCATTACTGGAGGCAAGGACCTCACGCTCTATGAAGTCGACGAAGCTGCCACGCGTATCCGCGAGGAAGTTGATCAAGATGCCAACATCATTGTAGGAGCGACCTTCGATGAGGCATTGGACGGAATAATCCGGGTGTCGGTTGTTGCGACCGGCATCGATCAGGCGGCAATGTCGGCACGACCGATGAGCCCACCTGAGGCTCGCATTGCCGAGCTCACTCAGAAGCTGCGGGCAGAGCAGGTTCGGGCCGAGCATCAGCGCCCGGGCTTCGATCAGGGTCAGCACCAAGAGAACCGGTCAGCAGTCTCAGCTCTTGCTTCTCAGCAAACTGCCGAGGCAATCGAGAATGCCGCCAAGGCCGCGGTGGCCCGGGCTGTTCTGCCCCTGATCGAGGACGTGACCATCCGTCCAATTCCGCCGAAGCCTTCTCTGTTCCCGGAACAATCCGTGCCGACAACCGAGGCGCCGGCTACCAAAGCCTTTATCCCTCCCGCGCCCGAGCGGTCGCCGAGCAAGCCGCGGCGCATGCCGGAGATTGATGAACTACCGCGTCCCGCGCAGGCTGAACTGCGCGCTCAGCGTGGCGAGCACCCTGAGACAGAACAACCGGAAAAGCGCAGGGGCGGACTCCTTCGCAGGCTTGCTGCGGTGGGTCTGGGCAGACGGGAGGAGGAAGCTGAGGGCGAAAACATGCCCCCAAATGTACGGTCCGGCCGGCCGCCTCAGACGCGTCCAGCCGACCGTGCCCCGGCTGCATCCCGGCCGGCGACGCCGGTTCCACTGCCGAGGACACTGGAGCCGGTATCAGAATATGCCAAGCGCACCACTCATCAGGCGCTCGACCCGCTTGGCCGGCAGGCCAATGTGCATAGCGAGGAGGATCAACTCGACATTCCAGCCTTCTTGCGCCGACAAGCCAATTGAGGATGCTCTTTGCGGAAGGGGCTGCCGGCGCTCGCGTCGGGAGCCCCTTTTTGCGCCTGTGCTCCGGCCTCGGAATGCGCCCAGAGGCCGTGGCCCGCAAAGCCTGGCGAAGAGCTTGGCATGGGATGGAGGCGGCACGTTCCGGCTAGCGCGATAGGATGCTCCGCGAGGCGAGGTTATCTCGCACAAGGCCGGAGCCGCCGCCCGTTCATGGTAACAGTCGGTAAAAAAGCGTGAATTGGCGTCAATCCCAAGCGGCGGTAAGGTTTGCTGGTGAAGGGGTTCTCTTGGGGATAGCGCGGCCGGGTACCTTAGTCCGCGGGAAATCGTAAATTTACCGACGGCCAGGAATGCGACCGACGTCGTCCGCATGATTCGTTGAGTTCCGGTGACGGGCTGCGGATCGGAGTGTGTGGGCCGAGAGCATGAAAGTGGCTGGACAGACGACCCTGTGTGATCATACCACCCTTGGGGGGGTGGGCGTTCATTCCGGTTTGCCCGTTACATTGACGATTCACCCGGCCGATAGCGGCACCGGAATACGGTTTATCCGAACAGGGATCCGCGGCTGCCCAGATCGTGAGATCCAGGCCGATCTGGGAGCGGTCACCGCTACGGAGTTCGCAACCGTATTGGGCGATGCAACCGGGCCGCTTGTTTCAACGTCGGAACACGTCTTAGCAGCGCTATCCGGCCTTGGCGTGGACAATGCAGTGGTCGAGATTGATGGCCCCGAGGCGCCGATCATGGACGGCAGTGCCGCGCCTTTCGTTGCCGCGATTGATCTCGCAGGCCTGGAGACGCTCAATGCCGCCCGTCGCTACATCAAGGTGCTCAAACCTGTGCGGGTCGTGATCGGAGATGCGTTCGGGGAAATTATCCCCAATCCGCGCGGGTTCCGGATTGAGGCCGAGGTCAACTTCGATCATGCGCTGATCGGACGCCAGTTCCTGGCGTTGGACGTGAAGCCCGATACGTTTCGTCGCGAGATCGCGCGTGCCCGAACATTCGGCTTCATGCGGGACGTAACGACATTGTGGAATTCTGGCTACGCCCTTGGCGCGTCACTCGAAAACACCCTTGTGGTCACCGATAATCGCATCCTCAATCCTGAAGGTTGCCGTTACCCCGATGAGTTCGTCCGGCATAAGATGCTAGACGCAATCGGTGATCTTGCGTTGGCGGGAGCCCCTCTGCTTGCCACATACCGAACTGTCCGTGGTGGCCACAAGCTCAACCATGCCGTGTTGTGTGCGCTGCTGGCGGATCGGAGGGCATGGACCTGGGTAGAAGTCGAACCGGCTCGACCCCTGCGTGGCCAAGCCGAGCTGCCGAGCTGGATGAGCCCCGTGCTCGGGCCGGAAATGTCCTAGGCCAAGCATCTGACCGCACAACCTTTGTAGCCCGGATGAGCGCAACATCAGAGCGTTCACGCGCGTCTTCACGCGCTATGCGCGACATCCGGGTTGCCCCGCATATCGCTGCGCTCATGCGGGCTACGAGCTGGCAATCGGCATCTCAGGTGACCTGCACTGCCACATTGCGGGCAGAATGTGGGCCTACTTCTTGGTTCCTGCAGGGGTGTTGAGGGACAGCGGGGGGTAAATTATTCCGGCCGTCTGGCCCTCGTCGGAAGCGACGGGAAACTCGTCAGATCCATGGACTGGCGTTGCGTCAGCATGAAAATCGTTGAGATCTGCGCGCGCGCATTCATGCGTCTCACGCTGGTTGCAGCTTTTGCTGCCTCGCTCGCCGCCTGCAGCCTGTTCGACAAGGATACGATCGTCCCGGATGAGCCCGCCGACAGGCTCTACAACGAAGGCTTGTACCTGCTCAATAACAAGAAAGATCCCAAGAACGCGGCGAAGAAATTCGAGGAGGTCGATCGCCAGCATCCCTATTCCGAATGGGCGCGCAAATCGCTGATCATGTCGGCATATGCCTATTATGAGTCCGGTGCTTACGACGATTGCATCAACTCGGCGCGCCGCTATGTGACGTTGCACCCGGGCAGCCCGGATGCTGCCTACGCTCAATTCCTGATTGGCTCCTCCTATTTCGATCAAATCCCTGAAATCTCGCGGGATCAGGGCCGCACCGAGAAGGCGCTCGAGAATCTGGAGGAGGTGGTACGCCGGTATCCGAGCTCAGAATACGCTGTTGCCGCCAAGCGAAAGATGGAAATGGCGCGCGACCAGCTCGCGGGTAAAGAGATGGAGATCGGGCGGTGGCACCTGGACAGACGTGAATTCACTGGCGCCATCAATCGTTTCAAGGTTGTCGTGACCCGATACCAGCGCACGCGCCACGTCGAGGAAGCGCTATTGCGGCTCACCGAAGCCTATATGGCACTCGGCATTGTGGACGAGGCGCAGACTTCCGCGGCCGTGTTGGGGCACAATTTTCCGGATAGCCGTTGGTACAAGGACGCCTATGCGCTGATGCAGGCGCGTGGCCTGCAACCAAGCGAGAACAAGGGTTCCTGGATCAGTCAGGCCTTCCGGCTCGGTTGACCCCCGCTTCACTTGCCTCCGGTAGCCGAGAGCTCGCTCTCTCCTTAAATTGACTGCGCTGCCCATCATGCGAATCAGCATGTCGGCAAATTGGTCGCGTGCGGAGGCTGGGTGACGCGAGTCCGCACCATGAGGCATTACGCATGCTGGTCCGGCTCTCCATTCGTGACATTGTGCTCATCGATCGGCTGGATATTGAATTTGCCTCCGGCCTGTCGGTTCTCACCGGCGAGACCGGCGCCGGAAAGTCGATTTTGCTCGATGCTTTTGCGCTTGCGCTCGGGGCTCGTGGAGATGCCGCGCTTGTGCGACACGGCGCTGAGCAAGGTCAAGTCACCGCGGTCTTCGAGCTGTCGCCGGGGCATGCGGTCCGCGATCTCTTCCTCATGAATGGCATTTCGGCCACAGACGATGAGTTGATCCTGCGGCGCGTCCAGTTCACCGACGGACGCACCCGCGCCTTCGTAAATGACCAGCCGGTTAGCGCGCAGGCACTGCGTGGCCTGGGAGCCGCCTTGGTGGAGATCCATGGTCAGCATGATGAACGGGCGCTGATTGAAGTGGCGTCCCATCGCCGGTTGCTCGACGCCTTCGCTGGAATAGAGAATGAAGCTGCGCACGTCGAACGGCTGTGGGATGCGCGGCGCGCCTGCGAGCAACAGCTTGCCGAGCATCGTGCGGAGGTTGAGCGCGTGCAGCGAGAGGCTGACTGGCTGAGGCATGCCGTTGAGGAGCTCGCGCAGCTGAATCCCCAATCCTCGGAAGAAGCTTCACTCGCGCAACGTCGCACCACCTTGATGCAGGCGGAAAAGGTCGCCGTCGATCTGCGCGAAGCCTACGACATGATCGCCGGGACGCATTCTCCCCTGCCGATGCTCTCAAATGCTGTGCGACGGCTTGAGCGTCGCAGCGCGCAGGCGCCGATGCTGATCGAGCCGGCCGTGAAAGCGTTCGACGCGGCTCTGCGGGCGCTGGACGAGGCGCGCACCCATCTCGATGCGGCCTTGCGGGCAGGCAGCTGCGAACCGAATGAGCTTGACAAGACCGAAGAGCGGCTGTTCACGCTCCGTGCCGCCGCGCGCAAGCATAACGTTGCCGTGGATGACCTCAAAGGGCTGGGCGCGCGCTATGCGGAGGATCTCCGGCGCATAGACGCGAGCGTCGAAAGGCTCGCCGAGCTGGAGGATGCCGTGAAGCAGACGGCGGATCGTTACCGCGAGGCGGCAGCTGCCTTATCAGCACGCCGCAAAGAAGCAGCGGAAAGGCTTGGGCTCGCGGTCAATCGCGAGCTCAAGCCGCTGCGGCTGGATCGAGCCGAATTCTCCACGCAGATGGAGAGTGACGCGGACGCTGCCAATGGGGGCTCACACGGTTTCGACCGAGTGGAATTCTGGGTGCAGACCAACCCCGGTACGCGGCCGGGCCCACTCATGAAGGTGGCTTCCGGCGGGGAGCTTGCGCGATTTCTCCTGGCCCTGAAGGTGGTATTGGCGGACCGTGGATCGGCTCCCACCCTTGTGTTCGATGAAATCGACACCGGCGCGGGCGGCGCCGTTGCCGACGCGATCGGAGCGCGCCTGGCACGGCTTTCTGGCCGTGCCCAGGTGGTCGCGGTCACCCATGCCCCGCAGGTAGCCGCGCGCGCCGACCGGCACTATCTCATCAGCAAAGGTACCATCGACAAGGGTAAACGCGTGACCACGCGTGTTATGGAAATCACCGCCGACAAGCGGCGGGAGGAAATTGCGCGCATGCTCGCCGGAGCAGAGATCACCGCCGAGGCGCGCGCCGCCGCGGAGCGTCTGATCCGCGCCGCGGGATAGAAGCTCATGTCGTGGTGCGGCCGATGATTGCTTCAACCCGGAGCTCTCAAAACATCAGTCGTATTGTCGTTGCCGAGCTGAGCGAAGCGCAAGCAAAGACCGAGCTAAAGCGACTCGCAGCCGAGATCGGCGCTCATGACAAGCGCTACTATCAGGAGGATGCGCCGACCGTCTCCGACGCCGTCTATGACGAACTACGGCGGCGCAACGAGGAGATCGAGCAACGGTTTCCGCATCTCGTTCGTCCAGATTCTCCTGCCCACCGTATCGGCGCGGCGCCAGTGCAGAAGTTTGCGAAAGTTCGCCATGCTGTGCCGATGCTTTCGCTCGGCAATGCATTTTCCGAGGCTGAAGTCGCCGAATTCGTCGAGCGGGTGCGCCGCTTCTTGCGGCTTGCCTCCGACGAGACAATAGCAGTGGTGGCCGAGCCCAAGATTGATGGACTTTCCTGTTCGCTGCGTTATGAAGCAGGCAGGCTGGTCGGCGCGGCAACACGCGGCGACGGTTTTGAAGGTGAGGACGTCACCGCCAACGTCGCCACGATCGGCGACATTCCAAAAAAGCTTGCTGGCAGTGTTCCCGAGCTGTGTGCGATCCGCGGCGAGGTCTATATGAGCCATGCGGATTTTGCGGCGCTCAACGAACGCCAGGCGAAGGAGGGCAAGCAGGTTTTCGCCAACCCTCGCAACGCCGCCGCGGGCTCATTGCGTCAGCTCGATGCTTCCATTACCGCCGCGCGTCCTCTGAGATTTTTCGCCTATTCCTATGGCGAGATGTCGCGCGTTCCAGCGAAAACCCAATCCGGCATCCTGGAGTGGATCGCGTGCTGCGGGTTCACTGTCAATCCATTGATCCGCCTATGCCATACCGTCGAGGAGCTGCTCGCATTTCACCACGACCTGGAAACGCGCCGCGCGACGCTGGGCTACGACATTGATGGCGTCGTCTACAAGGTTGACCGTCTCGACTGGCAGCAGCGGCTTGGCTTCGTTTCACGCAATCCGCGTTGGGCTGTTGCGCACAAATTTCCTGCCGAGAAGGCAATCACCATCGTGAAAAAGATCGATGTCCAGGTAGGCCGCACCGGGGCGCTTACGCCCATCGCGCGGCTGGAGCCGGTGACGGTCGGCGGGGTCGTCGTATCGAATGCAACGTTGCACAACGAAGACGAGATTGAGCGGCTCGGCGTGCGCGTCGGCGATACTGTGACCGTACAGCGCGCCGGAGACGTGATCCCCCAAGTCCTTGGCGTCGTCGAGGACAGGGCCAGAGGACACAACCGTTACCGCATGCCTAAGACATGTCCGTGTCCGCTAAAGACTCCGGTGGTGCGCGAGGCCATAGCGAGCGGCGGGGAAGGGGCGCGGTCACGTTGCACTGGCGAATTTGCCTGTCCGTTCCAGAGAATCGAGCACTTGGCGCACTTCGTCTCGCGCCGCGCCTTCGACATAGAGGGCTTGGGCGAAAAGCAAATAACACTGTTCTTCGAGCAGGGATGGGTGAAGGAGCCTGCGGACATTTTCACCCTCGAAGAGCAAAACGGAAAGATCCGATTGGAGGAGCAGGAGGGATTCGGTGAAATATCTGTACGCAACCTGTTCAATGCGATCAGGCAAAGGCGGGAAATCTCACTCGAGCGCTTCATCTACGCCCTCGGCATGCGTCACGTCGGCGAAACCACCGCGCGTGCGCTTGCTCGCGGATACGCCACCTGGCCGGCATTTCACCGTGCGTGTCTGGACGTTGCATCGGGGAATACGGAGACCCGGAGCGAGATGGATAACCTCGACCAGATCGGCGATACCGTGATCGAGGCTATCGCCAGCTATTTTGGCGAGAGCCATAACTGCGGGATTGTTGAACGGCTTACAGCCCAAATAAAAATTCTCGATGCGGAGCGGCCGGTCTCCGGTTCGCTGATCGCCGGCAAGACCGTCGTCTTTACCGGCTCGTTGGAGAAGATGACGCGCGAGGAAGCGAAATCGATGGCCGAGCGGCTGGGCGCCAAAGTCGCTGGCTCGGTCTCTACCAAGACCGATTACGTCGTCGCTGGACCTGGCGCGGGCTCCAAGCTCGGCAAGGCGAAAGAGGCGGGCGTTCGCGTCCTTTCCGAGGACGACTGGTTTGCCCTCGTCGGTGACGACAGACGCGAGGAGAAAAGCGGATAGAACGCGGCCCTCTGGCCGCCGGAAGCAATCTCGGCTGCTGCCTTCAGATATGGCCGGTGAGGGCGAGCACAATAATTATGAGAAGGATGAGCCCGATGCCGCCGCCTGGCCCATAACCCCAACCACTGCTATAGCCCCAGTTCGGTAAAGCGCCAATCAAAGCAAGCACCAGCACGATGATCAGGATTGTCGTGAGCATGGCGGCAGCCTCCCGAGGTACGATCGTTGCAATTAACGCCTATGAGGTAACGACAAGACAGGCGGTAAGTTCCAATCTGTATTTCGGCCGCGAGAATTTCTGTATCGCATGATTAACGTTGCCAGGTGACGAGGGTAAGAACCGCGATAGCCGTGGCAACGCCAAACATCAGCATCAGAAGCAACATTGGTAGCGCGCTCGATGCTCCAGCGATAACGTGGCCGGAAAGCTGAGCCGCCCCGGCGCAGATTCCCATTTGGATAAAGCCGGTCAGGCCTGAAGCGGTGCCCGCGACATGCGGGCGGATGCTGACCGCGCCGGCAATTGCCGTCGGCAACAACAACCCGTTGCCGAAGCCCACCACCACGTGAGGCAGGAAGAGACTTGTCATTTCCCATCCGGGAAAGGCGAGATAGCTCAGGGCGGTCAGGAGACAGCCTGCGACGGTGAATGCTATCCCGCGCCAAATCAACCGGTTTAGACCTGAGCGAACGGCGAATCGGGAGACAGTGAAGTTTCCCGCCATGAAGCCGATCGATGGCAGAAAAAACCACAAGCCGTATTCCGCGGAGCTGCGTCCCAGCATGCTTACGACCACATGCGGCGCGCCGCCAAGAAAGGTGAAGAAGGGCGCCGAGCCCAGACCGGCACATAAGGCATAGCCGAAGAAGCGCGGGCTTGTCGCGAGCGCGCGCAGATCGGACGAAAAGCGGTTTCCTGTCGCCGCAGCGGCAGGCTTGCGCGTCTCCGGCAACGCAATCACCGCCCACATGAAAACCAAGCCGGTCACGGAGGCTGAGAAGACGAAGATCGCCTCCCAACCCAGGACGGTATCGAGCACGCCGCCAATGAGCGGCGCCAGCATCGGCATGAGAACCACAACGGAGGTGACCAGACCAATCATCGATGCAGCGCGCTCACGCTCGTAGAGATCGCGAATGATGGCGCGGCCGATGGTCTGCCCGGTTGAAGCGCCGAGCGACTGCAGAACGCGCGAAGCAACGAGGGTGGCGATGCCGCCCGCGAAAATAGCCCAGGTGCTCGCTACGCTCGCCAAAGCCATGCCGGCAAGCACGACGGGCCGGCGCCCAAAGCGATCCGATAAAGGGCCGAACACCAGCTGTGCGACGGCAAGGCCCATTATGTAAAGTGATACGGTGAGCTGGACATTGGCGGGGTCGGTTGCGAACTTCGCCACCAGGCTCGGAATAGCCGGCACCAGAATGTTGAGCGAGAGGGAGCTCACGCCGCTCATGGCAACGAGCAGTGCAAGCAACCGCACGGGCGTGCGTTGAATGTCGCGCCGCTCCTTGTGCACTGATGGTGACTGCATCAACAGATCAACGCGGGGTCAGCAAGAGCGAACCGGGCGGGTTGCCGCCTCCAGCCACGCCGCCGCACTGGGATCGAGCAATGCCGACAAGGTTTCCCGCACCGTTCGATGATACTGATCAAGCCATTGGGTCTCCGCGGCGCTGAGCATCTCACGGACCACGAGTTGCAGGTCGATCGGAGCGAGGGTGAGCGTCTCGAACGCGTTGAAAGGCTTCTCCGCATCGGCGAGGTGCGGAGCCGAAACCACAAGAACCAGATTCTCGATCCGAATCCCATAGGCACCGGGTTTGTAGTAGCCGGGCTCGTTCGAGAGGATCATGCCCCGTTTGAGCGCCGTCGTGCCGAGCTTGGAGATTCGCGCAGGACCTTCGTGCACCGAAAGATAGCTGCCGACGCCATGACCAGTTCCGTGATCGAAATCGAGGCCCGATTCCCATAGATATCGCCGAGCAAACGAATCGAGCGCCGCGCCGCTTGCACCGTCGGGAAACACGGATTGGGCAATCGCAATGTGGCCCTTTAGGACGAGAGTGAACCGCTCACGCATCCCGGCAGTCGGCTCGCCAACAGCAACGGTTCGCGTGATATCCGTGGTGCCGTCTTCGTACTGCCCTCCGGAATCAATCAGAAACAACTCGCCTGGGACAATCAGACGGTTTGTGCCTCTTGTTACGCGATAATGCACAATGGCGCCGTCGGAACCGGCGCCCGCGATCGTAGGGAACGAGATGTCTTTCAGAAGGCTGCTCTCGCGCCGAAAAGTCTCGAGCGCCTCGACAGCCTCGATCTCGCTGAGCTTCCCATCCCTGGCTTGACGCTCGAGCCAGGAGAGGAAGCGCACGACGGCGGTCCCATCGCGAACATGAGCTTTACGAGCGCCCGCTATTTCGGTTTCGTTCTTCACCGCCTTCATCAGGGCCACCGGATCGGCCGCGGACACGACTGTTCCGCCGGCGGATTTTATCAGGCGGGCAAGTGCATCGGCGGCGCTCGCCTGGTCCAACCAAACCTTGCGTTTCTCACGACCAAGCGCGGTCAGCGCCTGTTCGAGATCTCCAGGCCCGCGCACGTCAGCAAGCCTTTCAAGATGGTCGCGCACGTCGTTCGACAGCTTGCGGCCATCGATGTAGATCGAAGGCCGATCTTCCCTTGGAACAATGGCAAACGAGAGCGGCAGAGGCGTGTGCGCCACGTCGGCGCCGCGAATGTTGAAGCTCCATGCCACGGCGTGCGGATCGGATATGACGAGGGCATCAGCGCGCGACTTCACCAGTTCAGCCACAATGCGCCCATGTTTGCTCTCGGCCGACTCTCCGGCGAATCGCATGTCGTGCAGGGTGACGGCGCCCAGAGGCGCGGGAGGGCGATCGTTCCAGAGCTCGTCGAGCAGGTTCGGTTCGATCGGAACCAGCGACGCGCCGGCAACTGAGCAGGCCTTTCTGATGCGCTCAGCGCCATCGACGGTCAGCAGCCACGGATCGTAACCCAGCCGATCGCCGCGCGAGAGATTGTTCTCGATCCACCGCTCGGGCGGGTCTTCGACAATATGCTCGACGGAAAACAGCGAGCCGTCCACCTCCTGGCGCGCCTGCAAGATATAACGTCCATCGACGAACAGCACCGCGCGATCCATGAGCACGATCGCCATGCCGGCGCTGCCGGTAAAGCCGGTCAGCCAGGCGAGTCGCTCCTCGCATGCGGGCACATATTCGTTCTGGTGCCGGTCGGCGCGGGGCACCAGGAAGGCGCTCATGTTGCGACGGGCGAGCTCGGTGCGTAATGCTGCGAGGCGCGTACCCCAAGGGGCCGACTGAGCCGGTTCTTCGAATGACTGAAATCGGGCCTCAAACATCGCCGGCAATCTATGGACTAAAACCGGGGTGGGCAATTCGCGCCCTTCGCACGGCTGGGCCGTACCAGAACGACGGTGGTCCAGCCACCAAGCGCAATACGTTGAGTCAAGACCAACCCGCGCGCGCGATAACTGGCGACGGCGGCGGCGGCCTGCGCATTAAGGATCCCGGACAACACCACCCGACCGCTCGGTGCAACGAGCGCCGCGACGGGCGCGGCAAGCATTTGCAGAGGCTCGAGCAGGATGTTGGCGAGCACGAGAGCAAAGGGCGAGCGTTGGCGAAAGCGGCGAGCGCCAACACCGGCCGCATGCACGAGCTCAACGCGGGAAGCGACGCCATTGATGCGCGAATTTTCTCGCGCGATTGCCACCGCCCGCCGGTCGATATCGCCGGCGAGGACCGGACGGCGCAGCGCTTTCGCAGCGGCGATGGCAAGAACCCCGGAGCCAGTGCCAATATCAAGCACTGCCGCGCGCGCCGTCCGACGGCGCGCGCGAGATGCGGGGTAGGATATCGCGCGCCGACGATTTTTCCGCGTGGGCAAAGCCTGGTTTCGGCCGTCTCGTTTCGCGATGCGGTCGAGGGCGAGCAGACATCCCTGGGTGCTGCCGTGATGGCCGGTGCCGAAGGCGAGCGCTGCCTCGATCTGGACGCTGATTCGGTTAGCTGCAACGCTGCCTTGATGGTGCGCCCCGTGCACGACGAACCGCCCGGCCCGGACCGGCGTCAGGCCTTCCAGGCTCTTGCGAACCCAGTCCGTGGGCGCAAGCTCCACGAACACAACCTGCGCGGCGACGGCTTGTCCGGCGAGCGAGGCGATCTGCGCACGCATCGCGGCTTGGTCGGGACGATCGCGAAAATGCAGCTCCAGCGACCAGAGCCGATCGTCTTCCTGTACAATTGTAATCGCAACGGTTTCGCCATCACACATCTCAGAAAGCATGTCCTGGAGTCGCGCAGCCGAGCTTGCATCGGCGACGAGCCGAGCGACAACGGTCACGCCAGCGGATGAACCTTCGGGGCAAATGGGATTCACCGCACTTTCTTGACGGCACCTGCTTGCCGCTGCAATCTCTTTGTCGGTAGTCAAATGCTGGCGAAGCAGGTCTCGCGCCTTATGCAAACGTTTCCGCGCAGGAACCTCGTGCGTCGCCGACGCAGTCGCGATGGAGAGAGCCCATGACCTTCCGCATTGCACTGGTGCAGCCGATCTGTCATCCGCCGGGCAGCGACGAGAGAAATGTTTCCGATGCGGTCAAGGCTGTTGCGCGCGCGGCGGGCGAGGGCGCGCAGTTCGTCTGCTTTCCCGAGACCTATCCCGGACCGTGGCGGATGCCGGCAAGCTTTGATCCCACGCCGGCGCTGGTCGAGGCGGCGGCAAAGCACAGGAACTCATGTCGTCTTCGGCACCATTTCGCCCGTCGACCAGGCGGCAGCGACCGCGCACAATCTCATCTGCATGGCGTATCCCGACGGACGCGCGCCCGCGCGTTACCGCCGCACGCATCCCAATGGTCCATGGATCTATACGGGCGGGACCGCGTGGGAATTCCAGTGGGTTCCTGGCAACGATTTCCCCGTGTTCGACACGGTGCACGGCAAGGTAGGGCTTGCGATGTGCAGCGAAGTCTACATGCCCGAAGTGTGCCGCGCGCTCGCGCTGCGCGGCGCCGAGCTCATTTTCATGCCGGCGGGCAAGGATAAGCGCAAGCTCTGGGCGACGTGGCGCGCTCTGATCTGGGCGCGCGCCATCGAGAACCTGGCTCTCGTGGTGACCACGCAGAACCTCTTCAATCATTCCGAACGCGGCCTGGCCATGGTGGCGGCGCCGGAGGAAATCTTGTTCGAGAGCACCATCGCAGGCACGAGCATAATCGATGTCAGCCTCGATCGCGTGCGGTATTTGCGTGCGACCCGCGACGAGGTCGGCTCTTCCGAGCACTGCGCCGTCAAGCAAGGTCTGCTCGGCCCGCAATGGCAGCGCCCCGAGCTTTATGACGCCATCTATCCGCGGCCGCTGCAAGAAGCCGCGGAGTAGCGGTTAAAATATTTGGAAGTGCGCATGCTTTGAGGAGGCTCCCGCCGTCAACATGATTACCCCCGCCGAAGCGGGGACCATCAAGTTTACAGCAAGAGCGTATTCGTGCAGCCGATCGGGGTCGATCGGCAAAAGCTTGCGTCAAACAGCTCACTTTCCACGCAACGCATCCTTGATGCCGCCGATCGTATTTTGCACTTTGCCTTTCACCTGGTCGCCCTTGCCTTCGCCCTCCAGCTTGCTGTCACCGGTGACCTTGCCGACCGCCTCTTTCACTTTGCCCTTGAGGTTGTCGGCAGAGCCTTCAACTCGATCTTTGTCCACCATCGAAAGAACTCCTTGGTTGCTTACATGACAAGTCCCCGGGAAGCCGATGGTTCCGGCTAAGGCGCATTGCTCAGTCCGTCAGACTGCGACCGCCGGGGAAACAAGGACAATTTGAGCAGAGTTGTCTTAAGTGTCGTCACGTACCTGTGATGCTGTCATGCATTGTCCTGACTGAGCGTCGCTACGCTGCACAAATACGTGGGGAAGTTGCAGCGGAATTGGCGAAAACCGTGCCAACTCAGTTAGGAGTCTGTTCTGGAGCTTCAGGGAAGGTCTACCGCATGCACAGGACAAGAACCAGGGTGATATGCCGATGGTGCGGCGAAGAGAGGTTCACCGACCAATGCGTGCGCGAAGACGAATTGCGCAACAGCTGCCAATCAGGAGCGCTGTTTCAAGAATCCAGCCTTGGCCTCGGATTTCGGCCAGTTCGCTGCGATCATGCGGCACCTGACCAGCAGCGAGTCGGCTAAGGAGCAGCACTGATCTGGCGGCTGAAGGCAGCCGCCTTCAATGGGGTACGCACCGCCTGGCTTTGCGCCAGGCTTTGCCCCGGGGTGCCGCCCGCAAAAGCCGAGCATTTCTTCGAAAATTGCTCTACCTTGTGACGGCCGACATGCGGCTGTGGGGGTGGTGCTGCGCCCGGGGGTAAGGAACCGTGGATGACTATTACCGAGGCGAGAAGCCCGAAAACCGTCGCATCCAACGCGCCGAAAGCATCCAAGCAGGATCTGCGCAGTTGGCTCGATGCGTTGCGCGCAGCGGGCGAGGTGCAGGAGATCAACGGCGCCGAGCGCGAGAAGGAGATTGGCGGCATTGTCGATCTCTACATGCGCAAGATGGGCAACCGGGCGGTGCTGTTCGACGACATCCCCGGCTATCCCCGCGGCCACCGCATTCTCGCGAATATTCTCACCTCGGTGCGACGTATCAATCTGACGCTTGGACTGCCCATTGAGAGCTCCGCCGTTGAGCTGGTTTCGTACTGGCGGAAATACATGAAGGATGCGCGCAGCATTGCGCCAGTGACGGTCAAAGGCGGATCGCTCCTTGAGAATGTGAGCACTGGCGCCGACGTGAATATTGAGAAAATCCCGACGCCGCGCTGGCACGAGCATGACGGGGGCTACTACATCGGCACCGGCTGCATGGTGATCATGCGCGATCCCGACACGGGCTGGATCAATTACGGCGCCTATCGCGTGCAGTCGCACGGTCCCGACGTGGCGACGGTGATGTGCTCCAAGGGTAAGCACGGCGATCTGATCAAGCGCCGCTATCACGAGCGCGGCGAGCCTTGTCCTGTTGCGGTGGTGGCCGGAATGCATCCGGCCCTGTTCATGATAGCCGGGCTGGAGATTCCGTACGGCAAGAATGAATACGACGTCGCCGGTGGCCTCATTGGCGAGCCGGTGGAGGTGATCAGGGGGCCGGCAACGGGCCTGCCCATTCCAGCGCACGCGGAAATCGCCTTCGAAGGTTTCGTGCATGCCGACGATCTGATCGATGAGGGTCCGCTTGGCGAATGGACCGGCTATTACGCCGGCGGCAAAAAAAAAGAGCCCGCCATCCGCATCAAAACCTTCATGCACCGAGACAATCCGATCCTGCTCGGCGCTATTCCGGGCGTTCCGCCTGACGACAATTCGTTCTATCGCGGCACCTATCGCGCCGGCGCGGTGTGGAATCAGCTCGAGGCTGCGGGCATCCCTGAGGTAAGAGGGGTGTGGGCGCATCCCGCCGGCGGCAGCCGCTTATGGCTCACGGTGGCAATCAAGCAGCAATACGGCGGGCACTCCAAGCAAGCCGGGCTGATCGCCTCCCAATGCCATGCCGGCGCTTATGCCAACCGCATCGTGGTCGTGGTCGATGACGACATCGATCCCGCCGATATGGACGCGGTAGTCTGGGCGATGTGCACCCGCATGGAGCCGCGCGAGGACATCGAGATCCTGCGTGGCTGCTGGAGCACGGTGCTCGATCCGATGGCCTACGACAGCAACGATCCGCGTAATGCACGCGTGGTCATCGATGCCTGTCGGCCGTGGTCGCGCCGTCATACCTTTCCGGTTGTGGCGCGATCCAGCAAGGAGCTCGAACTCGAAGATCCGTGAGAGATGGTTGCACGTCCTGCCAAAGGCGTAGTCAGCACGGCCCCCCTCTCAGCGACAATACAGCATGCAGAACCTGTTGGAGCGACCGTCTTCTCCGCCCCAGCCTGATTCCGGCTCGACCGAGCAAACGAGTCGCCTGGAGATATTCCCGCACGTGTAGCGCACCGAAAAATTCCGCTCGCAATCGGCGGGAGGCGCTTCTCCGAGATTCTTGTAATAGACGCGGTAATTGCACATGTCTTTGTCATCGCATTCTGTGGCGACAAAGCGCGTCACATTCCCCTTCGGAGCCTGGCAGTTGCCGCCGTAGGTCGCCTCGACGACTTTGATCACGGGACGCGCCGGTTTACCTGCCGAGACGGCGACCTCGGTTGACATGGCGACAAGCGCGAAGCCGATAAGGGCGTGTTTGCATCCGTGCAGCAGCAAACACGCTCCAGCGAGGTGACGCCTGAGCTCGAAATCCTGACGCTGCGCCGCTGAGGGGGTTCCTTCCGTTCTGCGTCGGCACAATCAATCCCGCCCGGCCGGCGCGCTGGTATCCAGACCCAGCTTCGGCTTCATCTACACCATCTGACCGGCTTCATGCTCGGTGGGCAAACGCCCATGTGGCGTGAGCTGATCGACCAGATCGGGGAGATTCTGGCTGAGGCCTCTGAGGAGCTCTTCGGGCGACATCCCGGTGTGCTGAGCCAGCGAGTTGAGAGTGTCGCTGCCCAGCGCCTGCTCGAGTTGATCAGGCGCGATCTCCTGGTTGGCGCCAGAGCCCACCCAGGAATGGGCGACCTGCCCATGGCCGCTTTGCTGCAGATCCTTGATAAGATTGCCCAGTCCACTGGTCAGCACCGAGCCAGCGGCCGCGCCGCCGAGCAGGCCTCCCAATCCGCCGGGAAGCATATCGGCCAATCCGCCGGCGGGCTTGGCTCCCGCCGACGCGGTGCGCGTACCGCCGAACAGGCCCCCGAGGATGTCGCCAAGTCCGCCGGAAGGACCACCAGCCCCGGCACCGGGGAGGGGAGGTGCGCTGCCGGCTTCGTTGGCAGCCGTGGCGTGCCCGCTGCCGCCGCCTCTGCTCTTGAGGGCCTTGTAAGCAAGGAGTGCGAGGAGGGCCATCGTCAGCTTGGACATCCCACCGCTGCTACCGGTGCTGGTGCTGGTGCTGGGCGACCGCTGCCCACGCGGCCCGTTTTGCATTCCAATAAGGATATCGCGCAGTCCCATGTCATTCTCCTGGTAATTTATAACCTCTTGAGCCCATACCCGTGCGCGACTATTAGCACGAGTTGCCGCATGTGTCTGGCGAAGATTCCGCGCTGCAAACCAGCTATTCCGCGAACCGTTCCGAGAGTTTGCGGCGTAGGTTAACCGGTGCAACAAAGTTTTACGAAAAGCGGCGTGCGTAGTCGCTGATAAAGCACGGGAGGAGGAACGATGCCGATGTCTGCCGCAGTATTGCGCGCATTTTGGATCGCGACTGTTGCGACTTGCGTGAGTCTTGCCGCGCCCGCCCAAGGCTATGCCCAAGACTACCCCACCAAGCCTGTCACTTTCATCACCCCCGCCGCCGCCGGTAACAGCCCCGACGTGGTGATGCGCGTCGCTGCCGACCGGTTATCGCAAATATGGAAGCAACAGATCGTGGTGATCAACCGGCCCGGCGCCGGTGGTCTCCTCGCGCTGCAGGCGGCGGCGGCCGCGGAGAAAGATGGCTACACACTCTATATGACGCAGGCTTCCACCTATACCGTTCTCCCGATCGAGCAGGCAGGCAAATTGCCGGTCAACCTGGAGACCGCGTTCGCCCCGATCGGCATGGTGGGCGAGCAGCCGATCGCCGTTGCAGTGAACAAGGACGTTGCCGCGAAAGACGTCGCGCAACTCATCGCACTTGCCAATGCGACCCCGGGAGGGATGCTGTTTGGCGCCACCAATCGCGGCGGCCAGTCACACCTGACAGGCGAGCTGTTCCGTGAGCGTGCGAAGGCGAACATCTCCTTTGTTCACGCAGCGGGCGCGACGGTCTCACTCAACGATGTCATTGCAGGACGGATTCCGATCATGTTCGAGGGCTTGGCGGGGCTTGCTCCCGGCCTGCAGGACGACGCAATGAGGCTGCTGGGTGTCGCGTCGCAGAAGCGCCTCCCTAATTTGCCGGATCTGCCGGCAATCGACGAAACGGTGCCCGGGGTAGTTTCGAGCGGGTGGATGGTGCTGATGGCGCCGGCCGGCATACCCGATCACATCGTCAAGAAGGTCAATTCCGATTTGCGCAAGGTTGTGGCCATTCCAGAGGTAATCGAGCGGCTTCAGACGCTGGGCACTTACTCGCGTGATCTCAGTCCGGAGCAAACCCGCGAGTTCATGCGCAGTGAAGAGCAGCTATGGTGGCCCATTGTGCGACGGTTGAACCAGCCGGGCGCTCCATCTGGCCGCTAATTATCCTCTGATGCCGACCTGCGAGTTGCGACTGCTGCGCGTGATGGAACTCTTTCCCACAGGCAGAATTGATACGGCAATCGGAAAGGGGGCGGCGGATCCTCATTATGGAATTGCAGGATGCGGCGCTGGTGAATCTCGGTCGAGAGCTGTTGGCGGGCGGCATCTGCACGGCGGCTCTCGGTCTTCTGGATCCGCAATCCCACTCTAAACTTGCTCAAACCTTGCTCTAATCCCGGTTGGGCGGCGGGGCATACTCTTCTCGCAGCGGCGTAAAGACATCAAGGTTGAGCACCGGCTCGTCCCCGACCACCTCTCCCCAATGCACGACATTGGGCGGAATGTGCAGAAGGCTACCTGGACCGAGCAGATAACTCTCCCCATTCATGTGGAAGCGCATTTGCCCGGCGATGATGTAGGCGATCTGCTCGTAGGAATGGCTGTGCGGCCGTGGTTCATGCTTCGGCATCAACCGGTGCAACGCGACAGTCGCGCTTTCCCCGGAGAACGCTTTGCGCTCGACGCCGGGACGCACGGTGGTCCATGGGATATTGCTCCAGTCGATTTTATGCGCCTGCATCTGCCTTGTCCTCATGCTGACCGCGCGCTCTCTCACTGAACGACCTTGACCTCTCCATTCCTGATCGTGGCGAGGAGCAAAGGATTGACTGTGATTCCCTGGTGGTTATCCGGGCTGAAATGATAGACCCCGGTGGTGCCCTGAAAGGCGTCCATGGTTTCCAGGCTGTCGCGGAGTTTCGGTCCCTCGAACGACTTTGCCTTCTCGGCGGCCGCGGCCGTGAGCATGACGCCATCCCAGCCGCGTCCGGCCCAGTTTGGATCACTGCCGCCATGCTTCGCCCGCCAGGGCGTAAGAAATGCGGCGATCTCCTTTTTCAGAGCGCCATCCGGCAAAGCTTCGTAAACCTGCGCTGGCGAGGCGACGAAGAAGAACCTGTCGCCCAGCACATCTGCCACCGGCCGGAACACGGCCAAATCCTCCAGGCTGGTGAGCAGCAGCATGTCGAGACCGAGCTGCTTGATATTCTTCGCCGCGGTCAGGGTCGTGCCGCCGAGTCCGATCTTGATGATCGCGCGCGCGCCGGCGGCGTTCATCTTGCTGATCTGGACACTGAGATCGGCGTCGTCCTGCCGATATTGCTCGATCCCGACGACTTCAAGACCGTAGGCATTTGCGCTCCTCTCTGCAGCCGCTTTCTGCAGGCCGGCATAGGGCGTGGGATCGTGCAGCACGCCGATCTTTTTGATCTGCGTCTTTTCCTTGAGATATTCGAGCCGCTTCTCGACTTCGAAACGAGGCGGCGGAATGGTGGTAAATGCCCATTTCACCGACTCGGGCTGCTGCGGCAGGATGGAGCACAACACCATGGGGATTTGTGCACGAACGACGATCGGCGCGGCGGCGAAGTTTCCGGCGGACACGCATCCGCTCACGAAGAACATTGACCTGGTCGGAGCTGATCATCTTCCGATAAACCGTCACCGACTCCTGCGGGTCGGAGCGGTTGTCCTCGGTCACGACGACGAGCTTGCGTCCAAGCACACCGCCTTTGCCATTGAGAGTTGCGACCGCCACCTCAACGCCATCCCGCCAAGCGCGGTCGACGGTGGCGGCGTAGCCGGTCAGGCCAGCGGAAATGCCGATCTTATAGTCTTGCGCCGAAGCGGTGATTGGAACGAGCAGCGCAGCCACGGCCGCAGACATCGAGGTAAAACGCATCATCCTTGCTCCATCGCTGCGTTTGCAGTTATTGGGCTCTTGCGGGGCGGCCCGTACCCCCCGCCTCCCGGTGTTTCGAGCAGCACCACGTCCTGTGGCTTGAGCTCCAGCTTGCCGGCCTGGTGGACCGGTTGTCCATTGATGAGAAATCGCCCCGCCGCCCCGGGCTCGCCGCCAGCAAGACCTTCCGGCCCCTCCTTGACGCGGCTCGTCACCGCATTGAGCAGCCAGGGGTCCTTGGTGAGCATCCGGAACTGAATGATCTGACCCTCGCCCCCCGGCGCGGCGCCCGCGCCGCCGGATCCTAACCGCAATTCCTTGCGATCGAAAATGATCGGGATCACCGCTTCGAGGATCTCAATCGGCACGGCCGCGACACCGGTGGGATAGCACGTGGCGCTTGGCCCTGGCTTGCTCGCGCGCGCCCCCATGCCGCCTGAATAGTTGAACATCGACGACGTGAACGGCTCGCCGTCGTCGCGCCGCCCCTGGATTTGCATGGTCCACACCGCGCCGGCACCTTCCGCCAGGACACGCTCCGGCATAACATGATAGAGCGCTTTGAGTATCGGCATGGGCACGTACATCCCGACAACGTGCCGGGCATTCACGGGTGCGGGATAGTTACAGTTCACGATCGATCCCTGCGGCGCGCTCACCCGTATGGGTGCGAGGCTGCCGGTGTTGTTCGGCAAATCGGGATTGAGGCAGCTGCGCACGGCAAAGGTCGAATACGCGTGCGTGTAGTTGAGGACCACGTTGATGCCGGCCGAAACCTGCGGCGAGCTGCCGGCGAAATCGATCGCGATCTCGCCTTCATCCGTCGCGACCGTCACCGCCGCCTTGAGCGTGATGGTCTGCCCGCCGGGCACATCGAAGGTGCTCTCGCCATTATAGGTGCCGTCCTTTAGCTTGCGGATCGCCGAGCGCGTCGCCTCCTCGGAGCGCAGGATGATCTCGTCGGAGAGCTCTTCGATGTCAACGAGGCCGTAGCGGCGGCACATTCCGACGAGCCGCTCAGTTGCGGCTCGGCCGCTCGATACCTGCGCGGCGAGATCGCCGAAGACGGCGTCCGGCGTGCGCACATTCGAACGTATCATCGCGTGCAGGACCTCGCACGGCTCGCCCTCGCGGTAAAGCTTGAGCGGCGGAATCCAGAGTCCCTCTTCATGCACGTCACGTGCGCCGGCGCCGATGCCATAACCGCCGATGTCGGTGTGGTGGATGGTCGAGCCGATATACGCAATGACGCGGTCGGCATCGAACATCGGGGTGAGGACCGTGATGTCGAAGAAATGTCCCGCGGAGAGCCACGGGTCGTTGGTGATGAGCACGTCTCCCGGCGCAATCCGATTGGCGAAGCCGCGAACAAGGTGTCCGCCGGCGATTGCCAGCGAGTTGATGTGGCCGGGGGTCCCGGTGTTGGCCTGAGCGACCATGCGTCCGCGGCGATCGAACAGCGCGACGGCGAGATCGCCGGCCTCGCGCACAACCGGGCTGAATGCGATGCGCTGCAACGCCTTGGCCCGCTCGTCGACAAGCCCGATCAGGTTCGACCAGAGGATTTCCAGCTCAACGCCATCCATGAGCTCATCCTTTGCGCGCGATGATGCACCCGAGGTTGTCGATCGTCGCTGTCCAGTCGGGCGGGATGCAGGTCGTGGTCTCGCGTTCCTCAATGATCGCGGGGCCCTCGATCGCCTGGCCGCCGGCAAGCGAATGGCGATCGTAGACGGGCGTCGGAGTTGCGTCCTTCCACGCGTGAACGAGCCGCGACGTTCTGGGGCGGCCTTCTGCGTCGGGGAGAATTGCGACACGGTTGAAAGGAATGCCTGGCCCTCGCGCCGTGACCCACCATGTCACCAGCTCGATCGGCACATGCGATGGGGTCACTCCGTACAGCTTGCGATACGCCTTCTCGAAGGTACCGACGATGCGGCCCGTATCATGATCGGTACGCGGGTCTCTGTCGAACGTGACGGTGAGCTCGCTCTGCTGCCCGAAATAGCGCAGGTCAGCGCCGAACACCAACGCGATGCTGCTTTCCTTGCATCCGGATTCGACGAGCGCCTGCGATCCCTCGCGCGCGAGCTCGCCAAGCAGCCGGTTGACGCGATCCCAATCCAAGTCGCCAACCCGCACGATATCGCTGCGCACCAGATCGAGCCGCAGCGACGTCACAAGCGTGCCAAACGCCGAAAGAACGCTGGGCTGCGGCGGCACGATGACGCAGGAGCTCTGAATAAGGCTTGCAACCTCGCAGGCATGGACCGGTCCCGCGCCGCCGAATGCGAACAGCGGCAACCCGCGGTAATCGACCCCGCGATCGGTGGCATGCGCGCGTGTGGCCGCCGCCATCGATTCGGTCACGACCCGAAACACGCCGCGCGCCGCCAGCGTCGGTGAGAGGTTGAGAGTGCTCGCGAGCATCTGGATCGCGCCCTCCGCCGCGGCGCGATCGAGCTTCATGTCGCCACCGAGAAAGCGATCGGGATCGAGCAAGCCAAGCGCGATATCGGCGTCGGTGACGGTAGGTTCCGTGCCGCCGCGCCCATAGCAGGCGGGACCAGGTAATGACCCGGCGCTCTGCGGCCCCACCTTGAGGAGCCCGAGCGCGTCGACATGCGCGATGCTGCCGCCGCCGGCGCCGATCTCGATCATGTCGATGGATGGGATCGTCACCGGCAGGCCACTGCCGTCCTTGAAGCGATATCTGCGATCGACTTCGAACAACCCTGTTATGAGCGGCTGGCGCTCCTCGATGAGACACGCCTTCGCGGTGGTGCCGCCCATGTCGAAGGACATCAGCCGGTTGATGCCGAGCACGTCGCAATAGTGGCAGGCTGCGAGCGCACCCGCCGCCGGACCGCTCTCGATCATTCGCACCGGGTTGCGCCCCGCCGTTTCGGCGCCAACCACGCCGCCCGAGCTGAGCATGATCAGCGGCGAGTTGGGAAAGCCCTCTTTGGCGAGTTGGTCGCGCAGGCGCCGCAAATACGGTTGCGAGATCGGCATCGTATAAGCGTTGACGGCGGCAGTCGATGCCCGCGGATATTCACGGATTTGCGGTGCGACATCCGCGGACACGGTGATGAAGAGTTCAGGGACGAGCTCGGCGATTCGTTTGGCCACCAGGCGTTCGTTCGCCGGGTTGGCAAAGCTGTTGAGAAAGCAGATCGCCAACGAGCGCACATGCATGGAACGTAGCTGCGCCGCGATGTCGTCGATCTCGGCTTGCTTCGGGCTGACCAGCACGGTGCCGTCAGTGCGAATGCGTTCCGCGATGGTGAATGTGAGCGCACGGGGAACCAATGGCTCGGGAAACTCGATCTGCGGATCGTACATCTCATAGCGATGCTCGTTCCTGATGTAGAGAATGTCCCGGAAGCCTTCTGTAACGAGCAGCGCGGTTGGCGGCCCTTTGCGCTCAATCAGGGCATTGGTGACAACGGTCGTGGCATGAACGACGACTCCATCTACCTCGCCCGGCGCAATGCCCGCGGCCGCAAGCACGGCGTGCACCCCGGTAAAAAAACCTTCGATAAGATCGTGGGACGTCGTCAGCGTCTTCTCGACCAGCAACCGGCCGGACGCGTGACGCAGCACCACATCCGTGAAAGTGCCGCCGATATCCACCGCCAGGGAGTAGCTCATGCTTCGCTGATGGCCATTCACTTCAGCCGCCGATACCGCGCAGCGATGTCGGCGAGCCGATCGAGCGGCAGGGCGTGGGCGACACGGCCATCGCGCCCGACCATGGTCTCCGCCATGGTCAGCGCGTTGAGGATCGCTTCCTCGGTTGCCTCAACGGCTGCGGCGAACAAGCGGGTTCATGGACTCCGGATCGAGCATCTCGATGGAATGAATCGTGCGCCCATGCCGCAGGCGGTTGTGCGAGGAGAAGCACAGGAAAATGTCTCCGCTTCCGTTCGCCCCTTTTGCGCCGACGAGGGCGAGCCCAAGACCAGCGCGGCGCGCCATCCGCTCGCACTGCTTCGCAATCAGCGGGGCGTCGGTCGCAATAAGCACCACGATGGAGCCCGTATCCAGCGGTTCACCGTAAGCAGAGGCAATTTCGTCCGTCCCAATCTCGCGACCTACCGGAATGCCAGCGACCGTGAGATTCGCGCGAATCCCATAGTTTGCCTGAACGAGGACGCCAACGGTCCAGTTGGCTGCGTCCGCGCTGACGACCCTCGACGCGCTTCCCGTGCCGCCTTTGAATTCGTGGCAGATTGCGCCAGTGCCGCCGCCGACATTGCCTTCCGCTATGCGTCCGTGGGTCGCGTTGGCAAGCGCCTCGAATACCATGTCGCGGGTAACCGGGAATGTCTCCGACTCGCTTAGCCAGCAGTCATCCGTCTCGGACACCACCGGCAACAGCGTTGGCTCGTGAACATCCGATTCGATGGCATAGGCGCACAAGGCGTCGCGCACCAACCCGACGCTGCACGTGTTGGTGATCGCGAGGGGACTTGCCAGCAGCCCCTGCTCCGCAAGCCAAAGCGCGCCGGTCATCTCGCCATAGCCGTTAAAGGAGTGCATGCCCGCGAACACGGCGGACTCCAACACGCCGTCCTGCGGCCATACCGCGGTCACGCCGGTTCGCACCACATGCGGCGCATCGCTGCACAAAGTGGAGTAGCCAACGCGGACGCCGGGAACGTCCGTGATGCAGTTGTCCGGCCCTGGTGGCAGTTCACCGATGACAATGCCGAGGTCACGAAGCCTGCTGCGCTTCATTCCTGCCTTCCGCCTTCCACTGCTTCCACTGCGATTCAGCATCTTTTTGCATATTGCGGGTTAATGCGCACGCTCGTTGAACGCATAGCGTATTTCGTTGACGGTGATCCGCGCCGACGCACTGTGCAACGCATGAAAGCAAGACCGATACGGCAAAACAAAATCTGTAGGCGAGATAAGCAGGGCTAGGTCTTGCCCCCGCGCGCGAGCACCGACCGCGCGCGCTTGATCACGGGCTCGTCGACCATCTGGCCCTCGAACGCGAGCGCGCCTTCTCCCTTCGCCTTCGCCATTTCGGCCGCGGCAAGCAGGCGGCGCGCTCGATCGAGCGCTTCCTGTGAAGGGGCAAAGGCGCGGTTGAGAATCGGCACCACGCTCGGATGGACGCAACTCGCCCCGTCGAAACCGAACGCGCGCGCCGCCTGCGCGCTTTTCTCGACGGCAGCCAGGTCGCTGTAGTCTGCGACCGTGCGCAAGAGGCCATACGAACGCACGCCCGCCGCTTTGGCGGCGAGGTGCACCAGCAGCTTCGGAAGATGGAGCACTTCCGGCGTTGGCTCAGCATCGAGAGAGGTGGCAAGGTCCTCGCCTCCGGCGACCAGTGCATGCACGCGCGAGGTAGCGCCAGCGATTGCTCTCGCATCGAGCACCGCGCCGGGATCCTCGATCATGGGGACGAGCGCCATGGCAGGCCGTCCCATGCTGCGTTCCACGGTTTCCAAAACCGCGGCCAGTTCCCGCAGCGTCGCCGCATCGCGCGCCTTCGGCACAAACAGACCGAAGGCGCCCGCTCGCGCGGCGGCCTCGGCATCCAGCCATACAAGGTCCGGTTCGGGAGTTAATGCGCACGAAAACAACCGCACCGCGCTGCCCGGCACTCGCCACCGCCGCGGGCAGGCGCGCCCGGGCCGAAGGTTTTTCCGTGGGCACGACCGCGTCTTCGAGGTCCAGAATGATCGCATCGGCGCCGCGATCATGCGCCTTGGCGATAAACCGCTCCGAGCTTGCCGGGACATACAGGAGGGAACGGATCAGCTGCATTGTTTGCTTACACCCGCCTCTGCGGTGCCTCGCATAACCCGAGTTGTCATCGTCCGCCAACGGGTCCGGCCTTTGGCCGGCCCGATGACAAGCTCCGGCGGACGATCCAGTATTCAGCGGCTTTGGTATACTGGTCTGCTTGAGAGGTCACCCGGGTCGTTGCTTGACCGGGTTTCGATTTGTCGCTTCGGAGATTACTGGATTCCCCGCTTTCGCGGGGAATGACGATGAACCCGTGGGCAATTGGGAGGCTGTCTTGGAGCAAGCAGCGTCAATCAAAGGCTGGATTGGACGGACGCGCAGGGAGGATGACGAGGTCACGCTCGGCGCTGTGCGTCGCATGGCCGCGACGTTGGACCATAACCCGAACACCTACCGGCGCGGCGGCGAGCTGCCCGAGAGCTGGTATGTGATCCTGTTCGGTCCGACTGCGCTGCAAGCGCACGCTCGCCCGCGACGGCCACGTCATGACCGGCGATTTTCTCCCGCCCTTGCAGAATGCGCGGCGCATGTTCGGGGGTCGTCGCGTGCGCTTCCATCAACCGCTGCACATAGGTGAGCGGATCGAGCGGATTTCCAAGGTCACCCGGGCGGACGCGAAAACCGGCCGCAGCGGCCCGCTCACCTTGATCACGGTGGTGCACGAGCTGCGCGGCGACTCGGGCGTGGCGATCACCGAGGAGCAGGACCTCGTCTACCGCGCGCAGGTTGCACGAGACGCCTCCGCAAGAGCCGCGACGGGGGCCGCGCGAGCGGACCTCCAAACAGCCGTTGATCGGGACAAGCCTGCCTGGTCACGCACCATCGTGCCTGATCCGGTCCTCTTGTTTCGCTACTCGGCGCTCACCTTCAACGCCCACCGTATTCATTATGACCTGCCATATACCCGCGACGTCGAAGGATACCCGGCTCTGGTCATGAATGGCGGTCTCACCGCGCTGCTTCTCTTGGAAACGGCGCGTTCGCACTTGCCGGGGCGCGCTTGCGGGTACGACGCACGCGCGCTGCACCCGATGTATGCTGGTGAGAGCATTACGTTCAATGGACGCATGTCTGGAGAGACCGCGGCCGAGCTGTGGGCGTGCGGTTCCAGCGGCACTCGCACCTATCAGGTGAATGTCTCGGTGGAGCGGCGGCTATGACTGGCGGCCCGCTTGCCGGAATCCGTGTGGTCGATCTCACGACAGTCGTTTTTGGTCCGGCCGCAACGCTGTATCTGAGCGACTACGGCGCCGACGTCATCAAGGTCGAATTGCTGGGTGGCGATCTGCTGCGCACCATCGGTGGGCGCTCCAGGAGCGGCCAGCTCTCCGGGCAAGTTCACGCATTTCAACCGTAACAAGCGCTCGCTTGCGCTCGACCTCAAGCAGGAGAACGCGCGGGCGGCTCTCGATCGCCTGCTGCGCACCGCGGACGTGTTCATTGCGAATATCCGGCCGGCGGCGCTCGATCGTCTGGGGCTTGGCACGCAGTCACTGCGCGCGCGATACAATCGCCTCATTGTCTGTAATCTCGCTGGCTTTCGTCACGATGGTCCTTACAGCGGCCGGCCTGCATACGACACCATCATCCAAGGCATGTCGGGGGTCGCTGCCTGCAACGAGAGGGCAATGGGGGAGCCCCGCTTCGTGCCCTTGGTATTCACCGATCACATCGTGGGCATCATCGCCGCGCAATGCATTCTCGCCGCGCTTTATCATCGCGAGCGGACCGGAGAAGCGCAGGCGATCGAGGTCCCCATGTTCGAGAACATGACGGCCTTCGTGCTCGCGGAGCATCTTGGCGACCGGAGCTTTGTTCCGCCGCTGGGAGAAAGCGGCGACCCCCGCGTGCTCAGCCCGCTCGGCAAGCCGGTCCCGACCCAGGATGGGTTTATCTGTGTCTCCGCCAACACCGATGCGCAGGCCTTCGCATTGTTCGACGCAATCGGACGCCCCGAGCTCAAGAGCGACCCTCGTTTCTGCTCAGTCAAGGCGCGATATGCGAATGTGCGGGAGTATTTTCAGATCAGAGCCGATGGATTTCGCCAACGCACCACCGCGCAGTGGCTGGAAATACTGGAGAAGGCGGACGTCCCGGCTGGACCCGTGCACAGCTTTGATAGCCTCAGGCAGGACGAGCATCTCGCGCAAATCGGGTTCTTCCGCAAGGTTGAGCACCCCGTTGAAGGCAAGATGATCGATATGGCGCATCCGAACACCTTCTCGGCGGGGCTCAGGGAGGATTACGCGGCTGCCCCGCTGCTGGGCGGAGACAGCGTCGAAATCCTCTCGGAGCTCGGCTATGCGCAGACCGAGATCGACGAGATGGTCCGATCGAACGCTATCGTCGACGGACGTGCGGCATGAGGCCCTCTCCTTAGATCACTCTGCCATCGGATATGACCATGGGCAGGCCTGCTCGTGGCTGCGGCCGAGCGGATCCCAATCCTGCACCGTCTGCCAAATCTGCTCGGCCGCGGCCTGCGCGTCGTTGCGCAATCGCGCAAAATCAACGCCCGGAATGATGCCGTGCTCCATTACGATATTCCCGTTGACGATGACGGTGTTGACGTCGTCGCCGACGCCGCATTCGACAACGCTTTTCACGGGATCGCGCACGGGGCCGTAGCGCAGCGTGTTCCGGCCTGAGAGATCGATCATGATGATATCGGCGATCGCGCCGGGGGCAAGGCGGCCGAGATCGTCGCGTCCGACCGAGATGGCGCCGCCGATGGTGGCCGCGCCGAAGACGTCCGCGGCCGTCGCAGCAAAGTAGGTGTGGCTCATGATCTTTCCGAGATAGGAGGCCGTGCGCATGTTCATGATCATGTCGCGCGGATAGGTATCTGATCCGAGGCACATGTTCACGCCGGCATCGCGGTAGCTCTGCCAATTGTCGAGCACGCGCGCGCGACGAACGATGTTGATCGGGCAGTGTGAGACGCTCACTCCGGCGTTGCCCATGAGCTCAAGATCGCGGTGAACGGAGTAGTTGAGGTTGGGATTGTCGGAGATGAAATTGCCGTGCCCGACATTGAGGGTGGGACGCAGCATGCCGATGTCGTCGAGAAGCTCGATCGGCGTCTTCATGTGCTCTTTGACGACCTCGTAGAATTCGATGACGCTATAGGCCGCATGCGTCGCCATCGGCAGCTTGTGCTCGTCCGCGGCGTGCCGGGTAAGCTCGAGGAGCTCGACGCTTGCGGTCTCCACTTCGCGCGGCACCAGAATGCCGCGAATACGATCGTCCGCGGCACCGTTATTCTGCTCGATCCAGGCAAGCGCAGTCTTGAAGCCCTCGCGACCAAGGCCGTCATCGCGAACCCTGGTCAACCGGCCGCTCGCGTCGGCAACCCAGCGCCCGCAGTCGTAGCCGGGAGCGAGATAGGCGCGCGCACCGAGCCGCGTGACCTCCGCAAGCAACGCGTCTTGAACGCTCAGCTGGCTGCCGTACTCGATGAAGGTGGTGACGCCGTTGCGCAGGAGCTCGGCAACCGTGAAGGTTGCATTGAGCTCGAATGCAGCCGCCGATCCGGCCGCGCCATGCTTGAGGTAGCGCGGATCGCCCTTGACGACCTTGCCTTCCCTGGGAACTGAAATTTCAAGAAAAGGCTGGCCGTAATATGTCGGCCGACCGGTATCGGTGATCAAACGATGCGACGCGCGGTGTCCCGAATGGACATGGGTGTCGATGAAGCCCGGAGCAACCAGCATGCTGGCCGCATCGATCGTCTTGTCGGCGTGCCCCTCGAACGCATTGCCGACGAAGACGATCCTGTTGCCCTCGTAGACGAGCACGCCGTCGCGGATAAGGGTGTGCCGGCCGCGGTCATGGCCGACGATCCAACTTGCCGTAATTTTGGTGCGCATGCTCACTCGGCCTTGATGCCGGCGTCGCGAATGATCTTTGCGCGTTTGGCGAGCTCTGCGCGGATTTGCGCCGCAAACTCCTCAGGCGTATTGCCGACCGGCGCGAAGCCAAGCGTTGCCATGCGCTCTTTCATTTCCGGCACGGCAATGATGGCAAGGATCTCACGATGAAGAAGTGAGATGATCTCCCGCGGCGTGCCAGCAGGCGCGAGAAAAGCGAGCCAGTCCTCGACCTCCACATCAGGGTAGCCGGCCTCTGCCATGGTTGGCACGTCCGGCAGCACCGGCACGCGCGCTTTGCCCATGACTGCCAGCGCCCGCAGCTTGCCCTCCTTCACCTGAGGCGCCGCTGTTGCCGAGCTCGCCAATGCGATTGGCGTATGGCCGGCAAGTACCGCGGCGATTGCCGGGCCTGAACCATTGTAAGGGACGTGCACCAGGTCGAGGCCGGCGGTCAGGCGGAACAACTCGCCCGCGAGATGGGCGGACTGCCCGACGCCGGCGGAAGCGTAGCTGTACTTGCCGGGATTGGCCTTGATGAGCGTGACCAGTTCTTTGACCGTATGAGCCGGCAGCGATGGATGGACAACCAGCGCCGCGATATTGGTAGCGCCGACGGTGATCGGGTCGAAGTCCTTGATGGGATCATAGTGGACCGTCGCGTACAGGCTCGGATTGGTGACGTAGCTGCTCGCAACCACGAGGAGCGTGTAGCCGTCCGCAGGCGCCTGTGCTGCTCTGGCGATTCCGATATTGCCGCCCGCGCCCGGCACGTTCTCGACGTAAAACTGCTTGCCGAGTTGCTCGGAAAGTTTCTGCGCCATGAGGCGCGCGAAGACATCGGTCGGGCCGCCTGCCCCGAGCGGCACGAGCAGACGCACCGGGTGTGCCGGGTAGGCTTGCGCCCAGCCGCTTTGGGGAAGCATCGGGGCGGCAACCGTGCCAGCGGCAAGGAAGAGAAACTGCCGGCGTGCAAAGCTCATGTTGCTTTCCTTGTATCGGTACTTACTGGAACACATTTGTCGCATGCCACCAGCTATCATGCCGCTGCTCCCTGTCGGCGCAGCTGCGCGATGGTGTCACAGTCGAGGCCTGACTCCGTCAGTATCTCATCCGTGTGTTCTCCCAGCCGCGGAGCCGGTCGGCGCCATACACCCGGCGTCTGTGACAGACGGGGAACGATATTGTGCATGGCCACGCGCTCAAGCTCGGCGTCCGCCGCATCGACGATAATCTCGCGGGCGCGAAAATGCGGGTCTGCTGCCGTGTCCGCAATAGTGTGAACCGGGCCGACGGTCACGCTGGCTGCGCGCATCGCGCGCAAGGCCTCATCGCGAGACCTGGCTGCAAACCAGGCGCCGACTGCCTCGTCCACGAGAGCGCGGTGCGTCAACCTTGCGCTGTTCGTGCAAAAGCAAGGGTCTTCAGCCATCTCTGGTCGGCCGATCGCCGCGAACAGCCGTCTCGCCATGCTTTCGGTAGATGCAGATAGGGCAACATAGCTGCCATCGCCGCAGCTATAGACATTGCGCGGAGATGACGTGTTCGAGCTGCTGCCGCAGCGCTCCTTGACCTTCCCGGTGTGCTGGTAGATCGCGGCTTCCGGTCCCAGCGTTGAGAATATCGCTTCAAGAAGCGAGACATCGATGACCTGGCCCCGCGACTTTCCCTGATCGCGCGCGCGCAGCGCGGTCATGGTCGCGAATGCTCCATAAAGGCCCGCCGTCATGTCGGCCAGCGCAAAAGGAGGAAGCACCGGCTCGCGATCGGAGAATCCCGTGCGCGCAGCAAAGCCGCTCATCGCTTCCACAAGCGTGCCGAATCCGGGCAGAGGCGCATAAGGGCCATTCTGGCCGAACCCTGAAATGCGCACCACGATCAAATCAGGATTCGCGCGCAGCAAGATGTCAGGCCCGAGATTCATCTGTTCCAGTGTTCCAGGACGGTAGTTTTCGATGAGCACGTCGGCGTGGCCGGCCAGGCGCAAGAGCGCATCTCTCGCCTGCGCCTTGCGCAGGTTGAGCGCGATCGAGCGCTTGTTGCGGGCATAGGTTTTCCAGTGCAGTTGGCTGCCGTTGTCGCGCCAATCACGCAGCGGATCGCCCTCCATTGGCTCGACCTTGATCACGTCAGCGCCAAAGTCGGCAAGCTGGAGCGAAAGCATGTTGCCGGCAACCAGCCGGGAAAGATCGAGCACGCGAACGCCGGCGAGTGGCCCCTGCGCTGCAAGGTCGAACTCGACAGTGGCGAAGCCTGTATCAGGCAATGCGATGATCCTTCTGCGCGATCATGCGATCAGATAGATGGGCGACGACCAGGCCTGATGGCCGTCACTCTGCGTCACGCGCAAATAGACCGGCAGATCGGCTTCGCCCGAGCACGCCACTGTATGCTCGACGTGGACATGCCGCGTCCACTCTTCGTCTGGCAGGCGATAGATGCTGATACGCCTGCCGAGCCCGCCGGCGTCGAATATGGCGGCCTCATGGTTGAGCGATTCCAGGTTCACCTCAGCTGAGATCACATTTGTCTTAAAGCGCAGCACGCCGCGTCGTGCGTCGGCGAGCCACAAATCGATGCCGGCGAGATTTCCAGTGGTCACGGAGGTCCACGCCAGCGCCCGCCCCGGCTCGATTTCCCGGACGTGGCGTTCGGGATTGAGAAAGTTCACCTGGGCAAAACGCGTAAACGTGTTTTCCTCGAGGCTGAGCGAGCCCTGCCAAATGGTTTCGCGCCCACGCCCGCGATACTCCGCCCCTTGCCACAGCACGCGCACGCGACGGCCGAGCTCGGCAGCCCCATAAGGGCGAATGGTTTGAGCAACCGCAGTGCCATGAAGGATGTCCACCCGGTCGATTGGAGCGGTGCCGATCACCTCTCCCGTAAGCTGCATTGGAACCGGCCCGGGTCGAATGATGTCACCCATCAAGGCCTCCCGCACTTGCAGGGTCGCCGTTTGCGACGCACCGGCAAGCTGCGGGTCTTCCGGGAAATGCGTAACAGGCGCGGCAAAATATCCCTTCAAATCCAGATAAATCCGCGTACCGGTGGTGCCGTAATGGTGCCTGCGGCGCAGCGCGTCAAACAATGCATCACGGGTGAGCTCCGGCATGAAGTAGCAGGTAAGCCCGCCGATCGCGCCGAAGGTCGAGGCGCCCGGACGGGTGGCGCCGGGACGACCCTTGTGATCGTCGCTGTGACAGACGACTCCGACCCGATAGCCACGCGCGAAAGCATCGTGGAGGAGCCACTCGAATGTTCCCCAGGTGGAATGCACCTCCACCGCACGTTCAAGGCGTCCATCATGGGCGTAAGAAATGTCGGCATAGCGTCCGCCGACGTGAGCAATAACAACCGCGTCCTCGCCGTCCAGCGCCCGGAACAGCTCATCGGCCGTGTATATCGCGGCGCTCGACGTCTGTCCCTCGACCAGAATATGGGAGGAGCGGCGGATCGGACGGCCTTCATTGCGGAAGAAGATGTTGCGGTCACCGCCCATCCCGGTATTGCCGGACCATTCATAGCCGGGCAGGCAGACGAAACGGCCGGGCGCATCGAATTCATCCGTCAGCCGGTTCAACTCGTGCCAGAACGCATCGGTGATCTGAAAGTCGTTGCCTTGGTGCCCCACGCAATCGATGAAGGCGATATTCCGTGCATAGCGGAAATAGCTTTCCGCCGAGCCCATGCCGATGGTCTCTCCGCTCTGGCCGTGCAGATCGCCCCAGTAGCGCCGCAGCGGCGCGGAGCGCACGGTCCGCAGCGGATTGGCGCGGCAAATCTCCTCGCCGTCGGCTGTGAGCACCAGGTCGAGATCGCCGGCGGCCTCCACGATGAGATTTTCCAGGATGCGCGGGCCTTCGCCCGGCTTGATGGCGATGCTGCCGGGCAGACCACGCACCGGCCGTGAGGGGGTGAGCGTCAGGGTGCGGTCGGCATTGATGGTGGGGTTGCCCCACATGTCTTCGGCGAGAACAGCCAGGCGAAATGGTTCCCCGACCACCGCAAGCGATGGCCAGATTGCTTTCCAGCTCGCCGCCGGTCCGGGAACCAAGGTGAAGGCGGGCTGCTCCGGCAGCTCGGCGAACTCATAGGTGGCGAAAGCATCCACTGATGTTTTCAGCTCAACGCGCTCCTCGACATTTGTTTGCAGGCGAAAGCCGGGCGAGCCCTGCCGCCGATCGCCAAGGCGAATGGTGAGCGTATCGCCGGCGCGCAGAAAGCCACGGCCGACGCGAATGAGAAGCGTGTTTGCGTAAGGCCGGATGTTGAGCCGGTCGAACCACACTTCGAGCTTGGCGCCGTTGCTTGCCTCGACGGTGGTGAAATTCGCCGCGGCAGGTTTGTCGAATTGCGGCTTGCTCATGTCGGAAGTCGTCCGCCATGAAATCTTAAGCATCCCGGTATCGTCGATCCCGAACTTGCCCGCGGTATAGGTCAAAGTCAGCTCGGCGTGCGAGCCGGCGATGAAAGGCCCAGGAGGGTGCAGCGCGATTGCGCCCATGTGCTCGGGCAGGTAGGTCGAGAACGGCATGTCGGACAACGCTCGAAGGGAGATGAGGCTCTGCTGGCTCGGCGCGGGAAGGATCGATACGATAGTCGATGATGCGGGGGAAGACAGGGGCTTCCATGATGGTCGAATTGCGCGGCACGGTGGCGCTGTTCGTTCTGCTGATGACCGCGGCTTTGCCGGTAGCGGCGCAAGACAACGCACCGGGTGGAGCACGCGACTGGCCCAGCCGGCCTATACACTTCGTTGTGCCGTTCCCGGCCGGAGGCTCGACTGACGTCGGCGCCCGCGTGATGGCTAACGCGTTGACGCGTGTGCTCGGGCAGCAGATCGTAGTGGAGAACAAGTCAGGCGCCAGCGGAAATGTCGGGTTCGAAGCCGCGGCCAGGAGCGCGCCGGACGGATACACGGTGCTCATTGCGCCCGACCAGCTCACAAGCGCCCCCCACGTGTTCAAGGTAGGTTTTGATCCCCTGAAGGATTTCGCTGCCGTCATCCAGCTGTCGCGGCAGCCGGTCGTGCTGGCGGTGCATCCAATGCTCGGTGTTGGCTCGGTTTCCGAGTTGGCTAAGCTCGCGAAAGAACGACCCGGGATGAGCTACGCCACATCAGGCGTCGGCTCGCAGCAACATATTGCCGCGGAGTGGTTCGCCAGGATCGCAGAGATCAAGCTCGATCACGTGCCATATCGCGGCGGCGGACAGGCTATCAACGATCTGGTTGCCGGTCATGTCCTGATCGGATCGCTGGGGTCGTCGCCGCTCATTCCCCATTACAAGGCCGGAGCGTTGCGGCTCCTGGCGCAAACGACGCAGGCGCGCTCGCCGAGCCTGCCGGATGTGCCCACCTATCAGGAAGCGGGCGTTACGGGACTGGTGCTCGACCAGTGGCTTGGCGTGCTCGTTCCGGCCGGCACGCCATCCAATATCACGGCCCGCCTCAATGCCGAGATCAACAAGGCGCTCGCCGACGCGGGCGTCCGCGAGAGCTTCCTGCAATCGGCGCAGGAGCCGGTCGGCGGGACAGCGGATCAATTCGGGCGGCTCGTTGGCGAGGACTACGAGAAATATGCGCGGCTGGTGCGCGAGCTCAGCATCAAGGTGAATTAGAGAAATGTCGAGGCAAACTATATGCCGTCATGCCCGGACTTGTTCCGGGCATCCACGTCTGTTGCTCCGCAATCAAGGCGTGGATGGCCGGGACAAGCCCGGCCATGACGTCGAGATGGGTGATTGATGAAGCTCACGCAAGAAGAAGAGGCGATGCGCGCGGGCGAGCTCGGCGCGGCAGCGCAGTGGGCGATCGAGCATCAGATCAGGGTGGGGGATTATCTCGGCGCCCACGATTTTGTTCCGGTCACGCAGGCGCATGTCATGGCCGACACCGAATCGCTCGGAGTGGCCGGCGTTGAATGGCTCGAGCGCCTGGCGGGCCAGCCGGCGGATCGCGGCCGCCTTCGCGTTCCAACCATCAGCGACCCGCGCGGCACTGATTTTGCCGCCGCGCACTGGCTCAAGCAGCAGCCTTGGATGATTGATCTGGAGCGTCGCGCAATTGCAGCCCTGGAAGCGCTCGGCGTGCTGATGACGAATACCTGCATCAACTACCAGACCATCATGCCTCCTGTATTTGGTGAGCACGTGGCCTACGGCGATACCGGCGTGGTGATCTATTGCAACAGCGTGTGCGGGGCGCGCTCCAACTTCGAAGGCGGCCCCTCGGCGCTGAGCGCGGGGATCACGGGGCGCACGCCGCGCTATGGCTATCACCTGGCGGAGCGGCGCCAGGCCTCGCTCGTCGTTCGCCTCACGCATACGCCGCGTCAGCTCGATGCCTGGGGAGCGCTCGGCGGAATTGTCGGCCGCCTTGCCGGCGACTACTGGCAGGTCCCGGCGCTATCGGGGCTCGATCGCGTCCCGAGCTCCGATGAGATGAAGCATTTCGGCGCCGCGCTCGCGAGCTACGGCTCGGTTGCCCTCTTCCATATGATCGGCATTACCCCGGAAGCGCGTCGGGAAGGCGATGTCTTGCGAGATGGCGACGCATTGCCCGCCCACCAGATCGGAGAAGGACAGAATCCGAGGCTTTCAAGCGAGCTACGCCAAGGATATCAGCGCGGTCGACCTCGTGGTTTTCTCTGCGCCGCAACTCAGCCTCATGGAGATGGCAGATTTGGCAGCGCTGCTCGACGGACGCCATGCGGGCATTCCGCTCCTCGCCGTCACAAGCCCGCAGGTTCAGCCGGACGCCGATCGGCTCGGGCTCACCGGGCGCATTGAGGCGGCGGGCGGGACCGTTCTCTCGGGCATGTGCTTCTACCAGAGCTATGCCCGCGAGATGGCCGAGGCGAACGGTTGGCAGCGTCTTGCAACCAACTCGGCGAAGCTTGTCAACATCATCGGCGGCTATGGCTATAAGCCGGTGCTGCTCTCGATGGAAGCGTGCGTCGAGGCCGCGTGCAACGGCGGCAGGATCGGCGCGCCATGACCGGAACAAGCAGCGCGGCGATCATTTTTGCGCACGCTGGAATGGGTCGCGCGGTAAGGGGCGAGGCCCTCGTCGCCAAGGATGGCTTTTCCGCGCGCTACGATCTTGACCGCCTGCGCGGCATCTTCTCGCGCGCCGAGCACAAGCTCGCCGGACGAAGCTACGTCGGCCGCGTGCTTGTGCTCGATGCGGCGAAGGGTGGCGTCGCGACCGCCTGGATGCTGCACGAGATGAAGGCGAGGGGCGTGGTCCCTGCCGCGCTGGTGCTCAATGCGGCCAACCCGATCATGGTGCAGGGCGCGGCATTCGCCGACTTCACCATGATCTCCGGCTTCGACCTCGACATCACGCAGGCCATCCCGAACGGCGCCATGGTCGAGGTCCATCCGACGGCGGCGCGCCCCTTCATCCGCCTGTTGTGAAGGTTTTTATGTAGTTTGCAGGCAATGACGATCAAACGGCTCGGCGAGTCGTGACCAGGTTTTCGACGCCGCGGTCAAAGTGAATCTGGCAATGGGTCAATTCTCTGCTAGGGAATAGCTTGTGCTGCGTCCGCCTGCGTCATCCTTTTTAAGAATGCCTTGGTCGACCAGATCGCTGATGTCGCGCAGCGCCGTGTCTGGCGAGGTCTTCTCAATAATGGCGTATTTCGACGAGGTCAGCTTGCCTTCGAAGCCATTCAGCAGGCGATTAAGGATGTCGCGCTGACGGTCGTTGAGAGCCGCTGTCGCGTGTTGTTTCCAGAACTCTGCCTTCTTGAGGACAGCGGCAAGAGCCTTCTCCGCACCATCAAATGCGCGATTTAGACAAGAGAGAAACCACTCCAGCCAGGGCGTGATATCCAGAGTGTCCTGCTTTTGAGTTTTCTCAAGGACCTCATAGTAAGCATTGCTCTCCGCGCGGATTTGCGCGGACATGCTGTAGAACCGTTGCGGGCTGGCCTCGGAACGCGCGAGCGACATATCCGCAATGGCTCGCGCGATGCGTCCGTTGCCGTCATCAAACGGATGGATGGTCACAAACCATAAATGTGCGAGCCCGGCCTTCAGCACGGGGTCAATGGCGGTTTCGCCGTTGAACCATTCGAGGAAGGACTTCACTTCCGCTTCCAGGCGTGCAGCGGCTGGCGCTTGATAATGCACGCGCTCACGCCCGAAAGGGCCCGACACGACCTGCATCGGCCCTGATTTATCGTCTCTCCAGGCGCCGACGGTTATCTTGCTCATGCCGCTGCGGCCGGTTGGAAACATCGCGGCATGCCAGGCGAACAACCGCTCATCGGTCAAAGGCTCTTTATATTTCTGGGTGGCATCGAGCGTTATTTCGACGATGCCCTCGACCTGGCGGTCCGCCGGCGTAAGCCCGCCGATGTCGATGTCAAGGCGCCGCGCTATCGAGGACCGGACTTGGTCCTGGTCGAGAATTTCGCCTTCGATCTCGCTGGATTTGAGGACATCCTGGGTGAGGGTCTGGAGGATGGCTTCGCTGCGCAGCGGGAACCCAAGGCCTTCCATGCGGCCAATCAGCCGCCCCTGGCGGTGGCGCACAGCGGCCAACCTTTCCGCCAGGGCGGTCTGATCCCACTGAAATTTGGGCCATTCTGGCAGCTCATGACTGTATCGAGGCATTCTCCGCACCTCATGCGGAGAATATCCGCTCTATTCTCCGCAAGTTCAAGTTTCCTTCTCCACATTTCCTTCTCCGCATCTGATGCGGCGAATAAGGCCCCCCGATTTCCGCAAACCCAAGGGCTTTGGAGGCCCTTGGGAATGCGGGAATTTCCAGAATTCAAGAGCAAGAACCGGAGTTCGGATCGGCGGAGCCGGGATTAAATGGACGGCGTATCCCGGAAGAATGGCTCAGGAGAAATTGGAATGAATTTTCGCATCACCGGTCTGCCTGCCGAGCACTTTGCGCATCTATTCGATCTGTCGGACGGCGAGCTCGCCTCACAAGGTGCTGTTCGCCGCATCGCTGACGCGCGCTCGCCCGGTTACCCATGCCGGGTCAGTCTTGCGGATTTAACGCCCGGAGATGAACTGCTGCTTGTCAATTACGAGCATCACGCAGTCGAATTCGCCCTATCGCATGCGCTTCGCGATCTACGTCCGCAAGGGCGATGCGACCTACGATGCCGTCGATCAAGTCCCCGAGCAGTTGCGATCTCGCATGCTCGCGGTTCGTTCCTATGACGCCGGCGCGATGATGCAGGGATGGGAGCTGATAGATGGGCGTGAGCTCGAAGGCGCGGTCGCGCGGCTTTTTGCCGATGCGAAGGCGGCGTATCTGCATATCCACTTCGCGGCGCCGGGCTGTTACGCTGCGCGTGTTGACCGCGCCTGAGAGCAATCAAATAACCTCCTTGGTCTTGTCGTCGGTCTCGCCGTAGCGGCGCAGCGTCGCGGGCTGTGTCCCGGCATAAAGTCTCTCCAGTCCCGGCGCGATCTTGGCATTTTCGCGCTCGAACAGGCTGTTGCCGGAAAGGTCGCTCTCGACCAGGAACGGACCGAAATTTTCCACGTCCAGCACCCAGACGGCCTGAGCGAGGCCCAGCTCCTCAAGCCAGTAGACGCCGCCCACGTGCTTGATGCCCCGGCCGAGCAGCGCGCCGGTCCCATAACCGACGGTCGTGAGATAGATCGCCGCGTTCGGCACGAAATGGTTGCGGTAGGCCTCCGCGGTCATGCCGCCCTTGCCGATGATGATGTTGCAGCCGGAAAGCTTGAACCAGCCGTCGAGCCATTTGGCGAAGCGGAAGGAGGCGGTCGCGGTCACGGCGCCGACCGTATAGCTGCCGTCCGGATTGATCGCCGCCGCGGGGGAGCAATGAAAATTGACGAGCCCCAGGGCGGCCTTATCCGCGGGCATCCCGGCGCCGTCCTCGATGGCGTGCTTGTAGACGCCTTCGCGCGCGGTGAAGACGCGACCGCGGAGGTAAACCACCGTGCCGATCTCCAGCTTCCGCAGGTCCTGCGTGCTCGCCGGTAGATCGAGGTGAACCGTTTTCAGCTCCGCCATCGCCCTATTCCGCTGCCTCTGCCGCCGCCTCGCTCCATTCCACCGTCGAGCGGCGCATGTAGTCCGTGAACCACATCGGGTCGGTGCGCAGCTCAGCTTTCCCATCAGCGCGAATGCGCGCGCAGGCGCGGCGCGAGGAGAGGCAGAACATGTGCACCGACATCGGCATGCCGCCGGTGTGGCAGTAGCCGACCTCGATGTGGCAGTCGACGACCATCGATGAACCCATGAATCCCATGGCGCCCATGCCGATGCTGTTGCCCAGCACTTTGAATTCCTCCTCCAGCGCGGCGATTTTTGGATCGGGATTGCGTGACCCGACTACGCGCAGGCATGAAGCCTGCTTACCCAGCACCATGCTGATGTCCTTCGAACCACCGAGACCCACGCCCACAATGGCCGGCTGACACGCCAGTCCGCGTTTGCCGAAGCCGATCAGCGTATCGAGATAGAACCGCTTGATCCCCTCTATGCCGTCGCCCGGAAAAAGCATGCGGTAGTCGGAGCCAAACAGGCCGCCTTTGTGCACCGTCGTGAGCTCGATCCAGTCGGCATCAGGATGAAACGCATATTCGATCTCCGGGGCGCCGATGCCGACGTTGTTATTGTGGTCCGTGCGCCAGAGCGGGTGCACGCGGTTGGGACGCAGCGGCACCGCGCTGGTCGCGCGCGCAGTGGCGCGCCGCAAAGCGGCTTCCAGCGCGACAGGCCCACCTTCGATCCTGGCTTCGTTGCCGATCTTGACGTACCAGCGCGGCACGCCGGTATCTCCGCACATGGCGCGGCGATCCTCCTTCGCGGCTTCGTAGTTCTCCAGCATGGCCTTGATCACGAAGGCGGAGAGGTCGCCCTTTTCCGTATCCGCGCATTTGCGCAATCCCGCGAGATAGTCGTCCGGGATCTCGATGGCGGCTTTGGCCATCAGCTCCTCGGCAGTGCGTTGGATCGATGCGAGCGCAATCATGTTTTTCTCGTTCTACTCGGCCGCCGCCTTTTTCTCGATCAGGCTCTCGCCCGGCCGCACGTGCGTGAACTCGACCGGCTGGGTGTCGATATCGAGCGTGCCATTCATCAGCCGCGCGACTGTGAATTCGGATGCCGCCAGATCCCCCGGCTCGGGGAAGTCGGATCGGAAATGCGCGCCGCGGGAATTTTGGCGCGCTCGCGCAGCGCGTGCAATGACGCGGCTGACCTCGCATAGCGAGGAAAGATTGAGCCAGTCATGCCACGTCATGTTGAAGGCACGGGAATCCCTTCCAACGCCGGTCTCCAATAACTCAGCCTCGATGGAGTCGATCGCCGCGAGAGCACGATCGAGGCCGGTTGCATCGCGCATGACGCCGACATCATCCCACATTACGTCAAGCAGCCTTTCGCGCAGCTCGTTCAGGTTCCCTGGCTCGCGTATGCAAGGCTCGAGTGCGCGGCAAAGCTCCCTCTCCAGCACGTCATCATCCGGTCGCTTCGGCGACCGCCGCCCGGGATTGGCGGCAACCCAGCGCGCCATCACGTCGCCGGCAATGCCTCCGAACACGGTCGAGTTGGCGACCCCGTTGCCACCCAAACGGTTGGCTCCATGCATGCCGCTTGCGTCCTCTCCGGCAACGAATAGCCCCGGCCATTGTGTCGAGGTATCCGGCCGGCAGATTACGCCTCCCATGAAATAGTGCGCCGTCGGAACCACTTCCACCAGGCCGCCGGCGAGATCGAAGCCGCAGTCGCGGCAGCGATCCACCATGCCTTTGAATTCCCTGGTCACCCTGGCCGGTTCGAGATGGCTCATCTTTATATACAGCCCGCCGTGCGGCGAGGTGCGTCCCGCCCTCATCTCGGCATACATCGCGCGACTGACCACGTCGCGGGTGGCGCGTTCGAGCTGCTCGTCGTAATCGGCCATGAACCGGCGCATGCCGCCATCGAGCAGATGGCCGCCGGCGCCGCGCAAGCCTTCCTCGAGCACGGTTCCTGTCATGCGGGTGTCCGGCCCGGCAAGAAGGCCGGTGGGATGGAACTGAACCATTTCCATGTCACGCAGCGGCAGACCCGCGCGCAGTGCCATGGCGAGACCATCCATGCTCTTGTCGCCGGACGGCGTATGATAGCGGTACATCGTCGGGCCGCCGCCGGTTGCCAGCAGCACGGCTTGCGCCGACACGAAAATGAATTCTCCGCCGCGGATATCAATCATCAGCACGCCGGCGAGCTCGCCATCCGTTGCGGGAATCAGCGCAACCGCGCGATGCTCCTCCAGGCGCCGGATCGGGCGCGCCCACACCTGCTCCATGAGACGATTGATGATCTCGATCCCGGTGAGGTCACCCTTGTGCACGGTGCGGTCGAAGGTCTGCCCGGCAAAGGCTTTGCCATGCAGCGTGCCGTCAGGATTGCGGTCGAAGAAACAGCCGATCTCGTTTTCCAGCTCGCGTACCCGCTCCACGGCGGTCGACACCAGTGTCCAGGCCAGCTCCTGGTGCGGCAGCCATTTGCCGCCCTCGATGGTATCCATGAAATGCCGCTCGACGGAGTCGCCTGGATTGAGCGCCACGTTGTAGCCGCCCTGCACCATGCGGGTGCACCCGCACTTGCCCAGCAATCCCTTGGTCGCAATGGCGATGTCGAGATCGGGATTGGCTTTGAACGCATGCAGCGCCGCAAACAGCCCGGCGCCGCCCGAGCCGAGAATCAGGATGTCAGTGTTGATCCGTTCGAGCGGCATATCGCTTTAAAATTCGCGATCAGAGCACGCGCGCGAGAAAGATGAATGCGATCACCGCCGAGACGGCTGCCACGACGGTCGCGACCTCCTTCTGTCCATCCCGCCAATCGAGATTTTCCAGAACGAGCAGACGTATACCACCTAACATATGCACCATCAGCAGAAACACGAGGCCGCCTTCCGCAAGTTTCACCGGCGGTGAATCGCTCCAGCGTAGAAACATTTCAAGCCGCGCTTCGCTTTGGATTGCCAGCCCGAGGGTCAAAAAATGCAGCGGCAGAAACACTGCGAGAGCAAGCCCGGATAGCCGGTGCACGAGGGCCGCCACCCAGAGCAGGTTTGTGCGATGTCGCAGCCGCAGGGTCCTCATGGAAGCACCACCGCCGCGACCGCGCGCACCCCGAGCACCAAGAGAAGGCCGCCGAACAGCGTCCCCAATACCCCGGCATGGCGTTCGTTCAACGGTGACCACTCGATGAGAACATTGCGCACACCGATCGCAGCGTGAATGGCGACTGCGACCACAAATGCTCCATAGAAGGCCGCCCATGCGATGCTGCCGCGCGTTCGTCCAAGAACGTCGGCAGCGCTCAGTCCTTTTCGGGTGGCGTAGAAGATAACGGCGACGTGGACGACGACCAGCGGCACCATCAGTGCCGCGGTCAGCCGCTGCCAGGCATAAAGCCCCACGTTCACGACGCCAGCTCGCCCTTGAGATAGACGCGCATGGTGCGGCGCTTGAGGCCGGCGATGGATGCAGTTGGATTGAGCGCCTGTGGACAGTGCTCCTGGCAGGACTGGTGGGAATGACATGCATGACAACCGCCGGATGCGGCGACGGCTGCAAGCCGGGCGGAATTGCCGGCGTCGCGCTCATCGTTGAGCAGCGACCAGGCGCGATTGAGCGCCGCGGGGCCGAGATAGCTGGGATTCCAGCGCACCGTATCGCAGGCGGCGTAGCAAATGCCGCAGTTGATGCACTCGATGGCGGCATCCGCCGCAATGCGTTCCGGGCTGCCCGGCAAGATCTGCTCGATCGGATCATGACGCGTTCGGGAGGGGACCAACGCGCCTTTCGCTTGCTGCCACTTCTCGAAGAAGGGGCGCATGTCGGTGGCAAGGTCCTTGATGACTGGCAGATTCTCAAGCGGGCCGATCCGCAGCCGCCCGCCGCTCGCGACCTTGGCCACATGCGTACGGCAGGTCCAACGCGGGCGACCGTTCACCGTCATCGCACAGGAGCCGCACATGCCCACGCGGCAGGCAAAGCGATAGGACAGGGTCGGATCGAGATAACGCTGAACAAAAGTGACCACGTCGAGCACGGTCTGATTCTCGCGCAGGGGCACCTGGTAGCTCTGATAACGGCCCTGGGCGCCACCGCGCCATATAAGAACATCAATTGTTGCTGACTTCATTGAGGGTACGCGGAGCTTCAATTTGCCGTCACGCCCGCAGCCTTGATGACCGGAGTGATCCGCGCGACCTCGCTCTCGACCAGCTTCTGCAAACCAGCGGGGCCGCGGTCAGCTCCCTTCGGAGCGGAGCTTCCGAGCTCTATATAGCGCTGCTGCACGGCCGGTTCATCGAGTGCCTTGTCAAGTGCGTCGGCGAGCTTGGCGACGATGTCGTTCGGCGTGTTCTTGGGAGCCACCATTGCATTCCAGGCGCTGAAGATGAAGTCCTCGCCCGCTTCGCCGGTTGTTGGCACATCCGGCAGGCTGGCGAGCCGCTCCGGTGCGGCGACGGCGTAGACTTTTATGTTACCCGCCTTGATCTGCGGAATCACATTGAGCGACTGATCGACCATGTAGTCGATCTGACCTGCGACGAGGTCCTGGAGCGCCGGTCCTGTGCCGCGATAGGGCACCATGTTGGGCTTGAGGCCGAACTGGGCGTTGAAAAGAAGACCGGCAACGTGGGCAATCGAGCCGACACCCGCATGGCCATAGTTGAGCTTTGCAGAGTTTGCCCTGAGATAGGTAATGAACTCTTTAAGCGTTCTTGCGGCGGTATCTTTCTTGGCCACGATTGCCTGCGGCGTGTAGCTGGTAATCCCGATCTGCGCGAAGCTTTTCGCCGGGTCGTATTTGAGATTGGGGTAGAGGGCGGGCGCTGCTGATTGTGTTCCCATGTTCCCGACCGCGATGGTGTACCCGTCGGGCTGTGCCTGAGCGGCGCGGGTCATGCCGATAGTTCCACCGGCGCCGCCAATATTCTCGATGACGAGGGTCTGCCCCAGAGTACGCGACATATGATCGCCGACCAAACGGGCGACGACGTCGGTCGGGCCGCCGGCGGCAAACGGGACAATAACGGTGATCGGCTTGCTTGGATATTGCGCGGCTGCCGGCGCGCTCGTCAGAAGAGTCAGGATGCCGGCAATCCAGCGCTGCGCCATTCGCATCTTAGCTTCTCCTCGGCACCCCGGTATCGCGATGATGCTCATCACGCTGCGTTTGCGCAAGTGCGGCTCGTTCCTGTAACACGTCACCGGTGATGCCGCAGGTGCGTGGGCGCGCGTAGGTGGTTAAGGAATGGTCATGCGTTTGGCTTGCGGTCTCCTGAGAAACCTCGTGTTCAGCAACTTGGTGGTCGCAACAGCCCTGCTTGGCCTGTCTGTCTCGAAGCCGGCGCGCGGCGCGGGCGTGGAAGAGTTCTACAAAGGAAAGACGCTTTCGCTTGTGATCGGCTACAGCGTCGGCGGCGGTTATGATCTCTACGGCCGATTGCTGGCGCGGCACATGGGCAAATATATTCCGGGCAGGCCTACCATCGTGCCGCAGAACCTCACAGGCGCCGGCAGCCTTCGCGCTGCAACCTACCTTTATTCCGCGGCCCCGAAAGACGGCACCGTGTTCGGCACCTTTGGCCGCACCATCGCCACCACGCCGTTGCTGATGCCGGCGGCTGCGCAGTTCGAGGCGACGAAGCTCACCTGGCTCGGCAGCATCACCAACGAGGTCAGTCTCTGCGTCACCTGGCACACGTCCGCGGTCAAGAGCTGGAAGGACAGCCTGGAAAAACAGATCGCAATGGGCGGCGAAGGAACGGGCGCTGACCCCGACGTTTATACGCTCCTGTACAAAAATATATTCGGCGCTAAATGGAGGCTGGTGACGGGGTATCCCGGCACAACCGATACCGTGCTCGCCATGGAACGCGGCGAAATCGACGGTCTGTGCGGGCTATCCTGGAGCACTCTGAGAAGCCGCCACCTGCAATTGCTCAACGACAAGAAAATCAACATCATCATTCAAGCGGGTCTCAAGAAAGAGGCCGAGCTGCCGCAGGTGCCCCTTGCGCTCGACCTCGCCAACAACGCCGAGCAGATGCAGATCCTGAAACTGTTTCTTATAACCCAGGAGATGGCGCGCCCGTTTGCCGCGCCCCCGGAAATCCCGCCAGAGCGCAGGGTCGCGCTGATCGAGGCATTCGAGCGCACGATGCGGGATGCAGAGTTTCTGGCGGAGGCGCAAAAGCTCAACATGGACGTCAAGCCGTTAAGCGCGCGCGAGATGGAGGCCTTGCTTGCCGAGCTTTACGCGACCCCGAAGCAGGTGGTGGAGAAAGCGGCCCAGGCGGTGGCGAAATAAGGTGTGCGGGACGACGCAGCTTTGCCTCTCCCCGACCGAACTCGGGTTTACCCGAGTTCGGCACTATTGGTTGGCCGAAGTCGGATATATCCGACTTCGGCTGGGGAGAGGTCGCGAGCGAAGCGAGCGGGTGCGGGGCGCTCGCCAAACCAAGAGCGTGTTGAAGTATGCCCTTCACCCCAACCCTCTCCCCGCGGGGCACCCCACGACGCAGGCGTCGTGGGGACCCCGGAGCGGGGAGAGGGAGCCCACCGCGATCGTCCTGATTCCGGCGTTGCCGACGCGAAGACGTGACGCGTGTCCCTGATTGGCGCCCGCATTCCTCGCCTTGAAGATCGCCCGCTCCTTACGGGAAAGGGCCGCTTCGTAGATGACATTGTGCTGCCCGGCATGCTGCATGCCGCGTTCGTGCGCAGCCCGCATCCTCACGCCGCAATCAGCGGATGCGATGGAAGAGCTGCGCTCGCACTCCCCGGCGTGCACGGAGTGTTTACGCTCGACCTTCTGGCTCCGGTCATGTTACGGCGACGCATGCTGAGGCATTCCAATTCTGGAACGCCGCTTGATCGGTTCTGGTCGTTTGCACTCGCCGATGGTGAAGTTTCTTATGTGGGCGAGCCGGTTGCGATTGTCGTGGCTCAGGATCGCTACATCGCTGAGGACGCAGCTGCGCTGGTCAGAGTTCGACTACGACGTGCTTGCGTCGGCTGGCGACTGCCGCAAGGCCACAGGCGCAGGGACGCCGCTGGTCCGCCGCGAGCTCAATTCCAATGTTGCGGCGCGTTATCAGGTCGCCTACGGCGATGCCGCATCCGCGTTCGCCGGCGCCGCCCGCATCTTCCGCGAGGAGCTTTGGCAGCATCGCGGCAGCGCGCATCCGATTGAATGCCGCGGTGTCGTCGCGCACTGGCGCGAGGCCGAGCAGGCCATGACGGTATGGGCTTCCACCCAGAAGGCGCATGACCTCTTCCAATCCCTGACCTTCCTCCTGGGTTTCGACGAGAGCGCGTTGCGCGTGGCGACGCCGGACGTCGGCGGCGGCTTTGGCCCCAAGCTCTGCGTCTACTCCGAAGATATCGCGGTGGTCGCGGCCGCGAAGCTGTTGCGTTGCTCGATCAAATGGATCGAGGACCGGCGCGAGCATTTCACCAATGCCGCGCAGGAGCGCGATCAATATTGGTCGCTGGAAATTGCCGTGGACGCCGACGCCAAGCTGTTGGGGATTCGCGGCCGGCTCATCCACGATCTTGGCGCCTACGCGCTACAGGACGTGAACATTCCCTACAATTCCGCGTCCATGATGAGCGGTCCATACGTGCTGCCCGCGCTCGCCATGGAGGTCATTGTCGCCGCCACCAACAAGACGCCGGTGTCGTCGGTTCGTGGCGCTGGATATCCGCAGGCCGCATTCGCCATGGAGCGGCTTATGGACCGGATTGCCCGCGAGCTGGGCTTGGACCGCGCCGAGGTGCGCCGGCGCAACCTCATCCCGGCGGAAAAGATGCCGTACACAAAGCCACTCAAAGCGAGGTCCGGCGCGAGCATGCGATATGACAGCGGCGACTATCCTGCCTGTCAGGCGCAGGTTCTCGGAACCGCTGGCTGGGGTGACTTTCCACGACGGCAACATGCGGCGCGCCGCGAGCATCGATATCTCGGAATGGGGTTGGCACATGGCATCAAGGGGACCGGCCGCGGCCCGTTCGAGTCGGGGCTGGTGCGCGTCTCGAATACCGGCCGGGTGTCGGTGTTCACCGGCGCTGCCGCAATCGGCCAGGGGTTGCGCACGGCGCTGGCGCAGATTTGCGCGGGCGAGCTTGGCCTGACCGCGCAGGACGTCACCGTTGTTCCCGGCGACACCGCCGGCGTGTTGCTCGGACTGGGCGCCTTTGCCAGCCGGCAAACGGTGACGGCGGGGTCATCTGTGCTGTTGGCTGCGCGCGCCGTCGCTCAAAAGGCGAAGAAGCTTGCAAGCCATGTCTTGGAGGCGGCCGAGCATGACCTCGAGATCGTCAACGGAAAAGTGCAAGTCGTCGGGGCGCCGCAACTCTGTGTCTCGCTCGGCGAGCTTGCACATATCCTCAAGGGTGCTCCCGGCTATGCATTTCCCGGCGACATCGAGCCCGGCCTCGACGCCAATGTGAATTGGCGAACCGACGCGCTCGCCTACGCCAATGCCTGCCATGTCGCGGAAGTGGAGGTCGATGTCGAGACCGGCGGGGTGAAGTTGCTCAACTACATCGCGCTGCAGGATTCCGGAACGTTGATAAATCCCCTCATGGTGGATGGGCAGGTGCGCGGCGGCGTGGCGCATGGCATCGGCAATGCCCTGCTGGAATGGATGGGTTATGACGACAGTGGCCAACCACTCACGACCAGCTTTGCCGATTATCTCTTGCCGGGCGCGACCGAAGTGCCGGCGATGCAAACCCTGTATAGAGAGACGCCGTCACCGCTTAATCCACTCGGCGCCAAAGGCGCCGGCGAGGTCAGCACCATTCCGACGGCTGCCGCGGTGATCGCCGCTATCGAGGATGCGCTACAACCCTTCGGCGTTCAGATCGCGCAGACACCGGTGACGCCGCAAAAGCTGGTCGAGCTGATCGGCACTGGAATGGCCCGGCAGCAATGATTTGCGGGCGAGACACGCACCGGCTTTCACTTCTCGTCCAACCTCCCGATCTTGCGGATCACCGGGATAAGCCGCGCCGCGTCGGCCGCGACGAATTCCTCGAACTCCGGCTGGTCCATGTAAGCCGGCGGGCTGCCGGCCTTTTCAAATACGGAAGTCACCTGCGCCGTCATCATCGCCTCGCGAACGGCGTCGCGCAACCGTGTGATCACGGCAGCGGGCGTGCCTTTCGGTGTGAACAGGCCCGCCCAGATGTAGTACTCGACGTCGCGATAGCCGAGCTCGATCATGGTCGGAACGCCGGCAAGCTCCGGCGTGCGTTTGCCGCCCCAATGAGCCAGCAGCCGGGCTGCGCCGCTCTGCAAATGCGGATAGATCGGCCCCGGCGCCTGCGCGGTGAGATCGACCTGCGCGCCAATAAATGCAGTGAGCGCGGGTCCGCCGCCGCGGTAGGGGACGTGCAGGAGCTTAATCCCGGCGGCCTGCTGGAACATCTCGAAAGGCACGTGCGCGGCGCCGTAATTACCGGACGAGCTGAACGAAATCTCCCCGGGACGCTTCTTCGCATCGGCGACCAGGTCGGCGACGGACTTGTAGGAAGAGTCGTTGCGAACGGCGAGTGTCGCCGGATCCGCGAGCACCCGCGCGATCGGAACCAGTTGGTCATGTTCGTAGGAGGGCTTGCGTCCGTAGAGGCGTTCGGCCTCCGGCAGGAACGTCATCGAGGAGAGCGCCATGAGGAGCGTATGGCCATCGGGCTCCGCGCGTGCCGCCGCGGCGTTGCCGAGCATCCCGCCGGCGCCCGAGCGATTATCGACTATGACTGAGCGGCCGAGTATCTGTTCGAGTGCCAGCGCAACCGGTCTTGCGGCCAGGTCAGCCTGTCCGCCGGGCGGGAACGGAACGATCATGGTGACAGCGCGCGTCGGCCAGCCTTGCGCGCGCGAGGCGGAGCCAAGAAGACAGCTGATTGGCGCGGCAACCGCGACTTGAACGAATCGGCGGCGATGCATTGTTTTTTCCCGTCGATCTTGATCCGTCACCGACGCGGCAGAGGGTGCCGACGTCATTCCGCAGCCCGCACGTTGTCTGCGGCAGCTTCGGCAGTTTCAGCCGTGGCGACTGGATTGCGCAGCACGCCAATATTCTCGATCTCGCATTCGACGATATCGCCTGGCAGAAAATAACGGGTCGCGGGGATGAGTCCTGGTTGCGTCACGCCCTTGCCGCCGAGCTCCTTGTCCGCGGACCAGGCGGTGCCGGCGGGCGTGCCGGTGATGATCACCATGCCGGGCCTGAGCGTGAAGTTGCGCGAGAAGAAATGAATAAGCTCGGCGCAGCTCCAGATCATGTTTGCAGTGCTGCTCGATTGCCGCAACTCGCCGTTCACGCGCGACTGGACGCGCAGCTTTTGCGGATCGCCGATTTCGTCGGCGGTGACAATGCATGGTCCAAGCGGCGCACTCGAGTCGAACGCCTTGCCGCTGCCAAGCTCGTACCAGGTCATGCCCTCGGGGGTGCGCCGGACCTGGCGATCGCGGGCAGTAACGTCATTGACGATGGTGTAACCGAACACGTGCTGGAGCGCCTTCTCGACCGGGATGTGGCGCCCGGCCTTGCCGATCACGATGCCCAGTTCCGCCTCGCAATCAAGTTTTTTGGTGAGTCTCGCATCGAACACGATAGGATCATCGGGGCCGACGACGCAGTCGGCGGTCTTGACGAAGAATTCCGGCTCCTTGCCGCTGATCGGCGTGTTCGCTTTCTCGGCGTTGTGGTCGTGATAGTTGCTGCCGCTGCACAAAATGGTGGAGGGCCGCAACGGCGCGACCAGCCTGACGTGCTCGCGAGCAACGAGCGAGGACTTGACCGGATTCCCGACCATGCTTCGCGCGGCACTGATCGCCTTGTCCCCCGCTTTGATGAAGGTGAGCGTGCTGTCAAAGATCGCGCGGTCGCCGGACATCGAGAGCGGATCGATGACATGATCCCCCGCGCAGGAACCCAAACCGCTCCTCGCCCGCTCGTAGGAAACTCACGAGTTTCATGGCCCCTCTCTATGACGATTGTCCGAAGCGTCGCCTTGCTTTGTCCGTGCGCCTCGCGCCTGGGACTTATTTCCAAAACCTCGAGAATTGCGAGGCCACGACGTTCTCATACGCAACTTCGCCGGTGAGGATGCCGGCGTCGCGGCAGAACTGATTCATGCCGGTGACGAACTCCGGCGAGATCGACGCGTCATAGTAAGGCAGATCGCGGCGGATGAGCTCGGCAATGAGCTCGGCCTCCGATGGTGGAAACAGCTTGCGACCGACGTCGGTTGCCAGGCCGACATTCTCCCGCAATGCGGCATGCGTGCGCACGACGGCGCGGACAGCCGCGGCCGCGGCGTCAGGAGAACGCGCGATCAATCGATCCGTCGTCGCGATCGAGGACATAGTGTAGTTAAAGCACGGCTTGGGTCCATCACCGCGGCGCACGTCCAGGACAACCGTGCCGATGCCGCGCCGCGCCGCCACTTCGGCCCCCATGCCGTTCGCCCAGAACCCGTCGATCTTGCGGTCCTCCAAGGCCCTTGCGGCGGTCACCCCAAAGTTCACGCCCGCGCCCTGCGCACCGGGCACCGGCGCAATCGTAACCTTGTCCCGCGCAAGATCGATACCCGCGGCAATGAGGAGACGGCGCAAGCCCATTTCGACCCAAGGCGCGGCGCCGATGCTGCGCCCTTTCACGACGTCAATATCGCCGCGCTTGCCGCCGAGGTCCCGGTGCATGACCAGGAACCAGTACATGCCTTGCGCCTGCGCGCAGAGGAGCTTGGCGCCCTCCCATTGCGGGAATGCTGAGAGCGCCGAATGCGCGGACCCGCCGACGAAATCGACGGTTCCGTCGCGCAAAGCTGCATAGGATTTGTTGACCGGATAGATCAGCTCAAGCGTGACGTCGAGGCCTTCGCGCTTGAACATGCCGAGCTCGATCGCCGCGATAGCGGGGAAATACGAGTTCGAGATCATGTCGGGAATGGCAAGCTTCACGGTCACAGTCCTCGCGCGGGGCACCCGCGCAACGGCGCCATCAAAGGCCCAATGGTCTCAGAATAGCTTCTGGATGGCAGCGGCGATGGCGCAGGCTTGCGCGTCGCCGTGCATGAATCCCGAAACCTGGAGGCCGAGCGGGAGGCCCTCATCCCGCAACACCGGAAGAGAGATCGCCGGAATCCCGAGATATGAGGCGTGCACCGTGCAATTCGGGTCGCCGGTCGAATGCAGGCCCATCGGCGCGGCGGATGGCGCGGAGAGACTGATGCAGGCCTCGCATTCCGATGCCAGCGCGGCATAGAGCGCCCGGTCTTTTTCGCGCTGCTCGAGATCACGGCGGTAATCATCGAGCGTCATGGCCTCGGCCTCGGCAAGGCGATCGAGCATGGCGCGGCTTAGCTTGCTCGCGTCGCGCTCGCGATAGGTGTTGAGCGGCCAGCGCCATTCCCACGCATTGAGGCGCATGGAGAGGGTCCGCGCCGCAGTAACCGCGTCCTCGACCGCCGCAAGCTTGGAATGAAACTCGCGGCTCAAGATTTCGATGCCGGCGCGATTGCAGCGTGCCAGGGCGTCGCGCATCGCCTCCTTGGCGTCCGCCGAAGCGGCCGTCCATCCCGCCGTTTGCAAAAATGCAATGCGCTTCGGCTGGCGCGCCGGCGGTGCGCTCGCGGGGCCGTACAAGCCGGGATATCCCGGATCGCCACCGGCGCGCAAAGCGATCTCGTAAGCGACCTGCCAGGCATCCTGGAGCGTCGCTGCGAGGACGCCGGTCACGCTTTGGCTCAAGCCGTCGTAGCTTCCGCCGCGGTTGAGGGCGCCGACCGAAACCTTCAGGCCGACGCAGCCGCAGTAACTGGCGGGGCGGATGGTCGAGCCAATCACTTGTGTGCCAAGCCCCGCGCTCATCATCCCGATTGCCACCCCGGCCGCGGAGCCGCTGCTCGATCCGCCGGGAGTGCGGCGCAGATCGTGCGGATTGCGCGTGCCGCGCGGCTCGGTCGAGGCGAATTCGGTGGTCACCGTTTTTCCGATTATCACCGCGCCAGCCTCGCGCAGCGCGGCTACGCTCGCGGCATCACGCTGTGAGCGGAACCCGACAAACAGCGGCGAACCGTTCTCGGTGGGCATATCGATGGTTTCGATGATGTCCTTGATGCCGATCGGCATGCCGTCAATCTTCGAAAGGGGCCGGCCATCGCGCCAACGCGCATCCGACTGATCCGCCGCAACGCGAGCGGCATCGGCGTTGAGATGCACAAAAGCGCCGATCTCGGGTTCCCATATTGATATCTCTTCAAGGCAGCGCTCAAGAAGCTTCCGAGGCGAATCGGAACCATCGGCAAATCGCCCGGCTAAGGCGAGATAAGGTTTGCTAGTAAACTTGAGTGTTTCTTCCGGTGCCAGCATGATCATCATCTCGATCGCAATCGCGTGGGTTACTTGCTGCTTTCGTCATAATAATGGATCTCGTAGAGCAGGCACCCGCGCTCGGATTTGAACGGCCCATGATGATACTCCGGGCGGCCGGCAGGCATAGGTCGGCGCATCGAACGCCTCGCCCCCTTTGCCCTCCGTGTCGTTGCCGACGATGAGGTCGCCCGAGACGAGATACACCTCCTCCCAGTGGTCATGGACAAAGGGTGCGGTGGTGTAGACGCCGGGGTCGAAGCGCAGCATCCGCGTGCGGCTGCCCATCTTGCGGTTCTCGTCGAGGTCGCTGGCGAGAATCTTCTGCTTGATCCCCGTGGGATAGCCGGCCGGCGTCGCCCAGCCCGCGTTCATGTCGACACGGGTGAATTCAAGATGCGGCTTGTTCATCGGCATAATGCCCTCTCCATGTCCCACTCGTCGCGCGACACCGCCGCGTTCCTTCCATCAGCAAGCGCAGTTTGTCGCGATTGATTGCCGTTCGCAAGATCGCCGCTCGCAAGGACGGGTCGCGTACGCTTGTCGATATGGCGTTCTCAATTTCGATCTTGCGACAGCCCCGTTGCTCGGCACTGCTCTGATGAGTAGAAAGTGCTACTGACGCCGCTTGGGGACTGCGACGACCGCAGACGAAAAGGGCCGAAATGAACGCGCTGACCTTCGATACTCTGAAACTGGCCCGCAAACTGGAGGCCGCTGGCTTCTCCCCTGAGCAAGCAGCCGGTGCTTCGGCCGCGCTCGCTGAAACGTTGGGTGATGTACCCGGAGTGGCCGGAAAAGAAGACGTCCTGCGCCTCGAAGCCAAGATCGAGGCGACCAAGGCTGAAATTATTAAATGGATGTTCGGCACCATCGGATTTCAGACCATCATTATTCTCGGAGCGGTAATTGCCCTTGCCCGAGCCTTGGTGAAATAGACTTGGTGGGATGCGTCATTCGATCACCTCGTCTGCGCGGCGGGCAGTGGGACGGTGATGCCGAGCGCCTTCGCGGTCTTGAGGTTGATGTACAGCTCAACTTTCGTGACCCGCTGGACCGGAAGATCCGCCGGCTTCTCACCCTTGAGAATGCGCGCGGCATAGGCGCCAGCGAGGCGGTAAGCGTCGATCCTCCTGCCACCATAACCCGTCAGTCCACCAACGGCGACGATTTCGATCTTGCAGGGGAATTTCTTCGTCGATACGAGACCGGGCTGCGCGCCGGAGATGCCCTCCACCTGGCAATTGCGTCCAATAACCGTGCGACCGCGCTCTACACTCTCGACAAGATGTTTTTGACGGCCGGCCGCCGCCTTGGTCTGAAGGTGATGGCCGGCATCCGCCTTCAAAAATAACATCGGCGAACGTCTACGACGCGCTTGGCCGTCGGCTTTCAGTCAGCGCGCCGGTGACATGCCGGCCAATTTCCGGAATCAGCGAAAGCTGACGTAAACCCCAGGCTTGGTGAGACGTGAAGTGCCATGAGCGACCGAATGCGCCGCAACAAAAGAGCATCACTCGAAAATCTCGTCGGCACGTCCGGACAGCGGCAGTGGAACATCGATCCCGAGTGTACGGGCGGTCTTCAAGTTGATGAACATTTCGACCTTGGCCGCCTGTTGCACCGGCAGCTCGGCAGGCTTGCCACCCTTGAGAATTCGCCCGACATAGGTTCCGACGAGCCGATGTGTCTCCGTGACGTTGGACCCGTAGCTCATCAAACCCCCGGCCGCAGCGAACTCGCGCCATTGGTAGATCGCGGGAACCGCGTGTTGAACCGTCAGAGCGGCGAGCTGCTTGGCATGGCTGGTGAAGAACGCGTCGCCTCCAATTACCAGCCCCCCAGCTCCTAACTCCGTCAGCTTCGCGAAGATGCGATCGAAGTCCTGTTCAGTGCTTGCGTTCAGGACATGTAGGTTGATGCCAAGGGCCTGGGCCGCCGAAAGAACTCCGCGCTTTTGCGGCTCGGCAAGCACGGGAGCAGTCGGATTGACGAGTAAGGCCAGTACGCCCGCCTTGGGAAGCAACTCATGCAGTAATTCCAGCCGTTTCGGTGCTACCTCTTCGGACGCTTGGGTGACGCCGGTGACATTGCCGCCCGGCCGGTTAAGGCTTGCAACAAGTCCAATTTTGACTGGATCGGCAGCCGTTTCAAAAACGATCGGAATGGTTTTGGTCGCCGCCTTCGCTGCCAGCGCCGCCGGAGTGCCGCTCGTCGCAATCACTGCCACCTGACGATGAACCAGCTGAGTGGCCAATGCTGATAGGCGATCGTAATGGCTGTCAGCCCAACGGAACTCAATCGTGAAGTTCTGGCCGTCGATCAAACCCGCTTCACTCAAGCCTTGCCGAAACGCTGTCACACGATAGGCGTCGGACTGCGCCGAACCGGGACCGAGGAAACCGATCACCGGAATACTCGCCTGCTGTGCGCGTGCTGCCAGCGGCCACATGCTTGCGCCGCCGAGGAGCGCGATAAAATCGCGTCGCGTCATGCGTCGTCCCTTTCCTAGGAACACACCCTACCACGCGTTGAGTGCTGTGCAGCAAGAGCGATCCGCGGACGACCGCTGTGGGTCATTTTCGCCGGACGCGATCGGGTGCCGGGGCCGGTTCTATGTCCGCAGAACCGCCAAGAGCTACCATAAATTCAGCGTGAGGTATCGAGGTCGTGACGCGCTTTCGGTCTGTCTGTCGCCCGCAGATCGATTGCGTCAGCCCAGTATCGGCAGCGTGCGCACCCGGTACGTGTGTGCGATTTTGCGTCCCAGCACAGGGTCCTCCAACTCGAATGCGAATTCGTTCGTCGCGCGCACCCCTCCGTGCGCCGCCAGCGTGCCGCAAAACATGAGCGTTCCATCGGGCAGGCGAGCGCCCGCGAGGTACCGTTCAAGCAAGCCTTGCGCGTCCAGCATGGCCGTGACCGGGCCTTCCTGATAGAGCGCGTGCTTGCCCCCTTCGATCACGCGCGAGCGCAGGATCAGCCGATCCCAGTGTGGTGCAACATCTGCATAAGACCACATCGCCGAAGCGAGGGGCTTCTCGCAAAGCTGTTTCGAGACCGTCACGCCATATTTTTCGACTTCCCGGTCGGTATGGTCGGAACCGGCGCCGACCCATAGGCTCCCGGCGTGCTGCACGAGCACGAACTCGACCTCGCCACCAGAGCTTTCTCCCACGACCTCGATCACGTCGTCCGTGGTGATCCGCGCTGCAGCGATGCGGTAAAAAATGGGCGTGGTGGCCGGGCGCTTTACCCCGAGCGCTTCCAGCTCCTTGATGTGCTTCTCAACCGCAGCCGCGTCGCGGCCGGTCCAGCCGGCGATCACGGCGTGCTCGATCTTCACCTCCTGGCGAGAAGCTCCCGATCGGTCATGCAGGGTGAGACTGAGAGTGTGGGGCACAGTGTTTGCCGGGAGGGTAGATGTGATCGGAACGTAGCAGGCGAGCACGGAAGGTCAAAGCTGCTATTTTGCGGCGTTGGCCATATGAATTGCGTCCCAACGCTCGGGAGAAGGAATCAAGCATGCACACCATTGCCAGATCGGTAGCGAGCATTGCCGCCGGCAAGAGGAGCCGCGCCCTGGTCGAGGAATGCCTTGGCCGCATCAACGACAAGTCCGGCGAGGGGGCGCGCGCCTTTCTGAAGATTCATGTTGAGGAAGCGCTCGCCGCTGCGGATTTCTATGACCGCTTGCGGGCGAAAGGCGCTCCGCTGTCGCCGTTCGCTGGCATTCCTGTTTGTGTAAAGGACCTGTTTGATGTCGCCGGGGACGTAACGACCGCAGGCTCGGTGGCGTTGCGCGACGCTCCGCCTGCGACCTGCGACGCACCGGCGGTGGCGCGGCTGCGCGCGGCGGGGTTCATCGTCATCGGCCGCACCAACATGACGGAGTTCGCGTTCTCCGGCCTCGGCATCAATCCCCACTACGGCACACCGTTGAGCCCCTTCGACCGCCAGTCCGCGCGTGCTCCCGGTGGTTCCTCCTCCGGCGCCGGCGTGGCGATTTCGGACGGCATGGCAGTGGGCGCGGTCGGCAGCGATACCGGCGGCTCGTGCCGCATTCCGGCAGCGTTTTGCGGGGTTGTAGGGTTCAAGCCGACGGCATTTCGGGTTCCGACGCAGGGCGCATTTCCCCTCTCAACCACGCTCGACTCGATCGGGCCTTTAGGCGCGACGGTGGCGTGCTGTACGGCGCTCGACAGCGTTCTTGCCGCGGAGCCCGCGCATGAGCTTGCGCCATTTCCGCTCGAAGCGCTGCGGTTAGCCGTGCCGCAGACGACGGTTCTCGACGATGTCGAACCGGCGGTGGCGCAAGCCTTCGATCGCGCTTTGACCCGACTACGTAACCAAGGCGCACGGATTACCGACATTCCCTTGCGTGAATTTGTCGAGTTGCGCGCGATCAACGCCAAAGGCGGCATCGTGACGGCTGAATGCTACGCGGTGCATCGTTCTCTGATCGCCAAGGCAGGAAAGATGTACGATCCTCGCGTGCTGGCGCGAATCCTGCGGGGCAGGGAACAAGACGCCGCCGATTACATCGATCTGCTCAAGGCGCGCGCCGATTTCATCCGGCGAGTCAGGGCGGTCACCTTTCCTTACGACGCGCTGGTCATGCCGACCACGCCGATAATCCCGCCGCGGGTTGCGGATCTTGAGGCTGACGAGGCCTACCGGCGCACCAACATGCTTGTTCTGCGCAACCCATCCATCGCCAATTTCCTCGATGGATGCGCCATCTCCATTCCCTGTCACGGCGCGGGTGAGGCCCCGGTGGGCCTGATGCTTTGCGGCGAGCACAATGCCGACCGGCGCCTCCTTTCCATCGCGGCAGCGATCGAGAAGATCGTGTCGCCCACGGTGGACGGTGTCTGACGGTAGGGGCGGGTTTCAAACCCGCCCTGATCTTTCATCGTAGCCCGGATGGAGCGAAGCGACATCCGGGATCCCGCATTTCGCTGGCGCTCAATGCGGGCTACGTTGCTTCGATATGTTGTTTGCAGAAGGGCGGGTTATAAACCCGCCCCTACGAACATTCTCCGTCTGCGTTTGTATCCCTACGGCAGACCTACAGCGAGCAAGAAAATGGATTTTGCGCTAAGCGCAGAGCAGCAGCAGATACGCGAATCCATTTTCAAGCTTTGCGCGCAATTCGATGATGCCTACTGGCTCGCCAAGGATCGCGCCGGAGACTTCCCGCATGAATTCCATGCCGCGTTGGCTGGCGACGGCTGGCTGGGGATTGCCATGCCCGCGGAGGATGGCGGGAGCGGTCTCGGCATCACCGAGGCTGCGATCATGATGCAGGCGATTGCCGAATCCGGGGCCGCCATGACCGGGGCCTCGGCCGTTCACATGAACATCTTCGGATTGCAGCCGGTGGTTATGTTTGGAACGCACGAGCAGAAGCGCCGCATGCTGCCGCCCCTCATCGCCGGCAAGGACAAGGCATGTTTCGCCGTCACCGAGCCGGACGCGGGGCTCGACACGACCGCCCTCAAAGTGCGAGCGGAGCGCCGCGGCGACCACTACGTTCTCACGGGGCAGAAAATCTGGATTTCCACCGCGCAGGTCGCAAACAAGGCGCTCATTCTTGCCCGCACCACGCCGCTTCCTGAAGTCAAGCGCAAGACCGATGGCCTTAGTCTCTTCTATACGGAGATCGATCGCAGCCGGGTCGCCGTTCGCGCCATCGACAAGATGGGCCGGCATGCGGTCAACTCCAACGAGATGTTCTTCGATGGCATGCCGGTTCCTCTCGCTGACCGCATAGGTGAAGAGGGAGATGGTTTCCGCGCCATTTTACACGGCATGAACCCGGAGCGGATTCTCATCGCAGCCGAAGCGGTGGGCATCGGCCGCGCGGCCTTGCGGAAATCCGCAACATATGCCCGTGAGCGCGTGGTCTTCCGCCGGCCGATCGGGCAGAACCAGGCCATCGCGCATCCGCTCGCGCATTGCTGGATGTCGCTCGAAGCGGCCAATCTCATGGTGCTCAAGGCGGCAAACCTATATGACCGAAAAGAAGACTGCGCGGCTGAAGCCAACGCCGCCAAGTATCTTGCCGGAGAAGCTGCGTTCCGCGCCTGCGAGACCGCGGTGATGACCCACGGCGGCATGGGGTACTCCAAGGAGTTTCACGTTGAACGGTATTTGCGCGAGGTCATGATCGCGCGCATCGCCCCCGTGACGCCGCATATGATCCTCAATTTCATAGCCGAAAAGGTTCTTGGATTACCGAAATCCTATTAGCACAGCTCAGCACGGAGCTTGCTCGACAACACCAGAGCGCGTCATGAGCATTCCGAAGCCGGTCTACAATCCGCCGTTCAACGTGACCCGCGCGAGCCATAGCGTGGTGACGGTGAGGGATCTCTCGGTAAGCCGCAATTTTTACGTCGATCTTCTAGGCTTTATCGTCAGCGATGAGGACAACGAGACCATCTTCCTCCGTGGCGTTGCCGAAGCTTGCCATCACAGCGTCGTGCTCAAGCGGGCGCGCGGCGAGCCGCAGGCAGAGCGTGTCGGCATGCGCGTCTTCACCGAGGAGGATCTCGATAAGGCCAAGATGTTCTTTGACAAGGCGGGCCTGCCGGCGAAATGGGCCGAGGCTGCGTATCAAGGCCGCACGCTGCACGTCACCGACGCGAGCGGCGCCCCGATCGAGCTCTGCGCGACCATGGAGGTCAGACCGCGCCTCATAGTCGACTTCAAGCATCATCACGGAGCCGTGCCGCAACGGCTCGATCATTTCCAGTTGCTGGTGCCCGACGTTCAGAAGGCATGCGAGTTCTGGATGGGCATGGGCTTTCGCCTATCGGAGTACATTTCACCCGACGGAGCGGAGGAGCTCCTGTTCGTGTTCTTGCAGCGCAAGGGAAATCCGCACGATATCGTCTTTGCTCGCGGCGCCGGACCGCGGCTTCATCATGCCGCGTTCGCCATTCCGGAGTCGTATCATTTCTTTTACGTCTGCGATCTTGCCGCCGATATGGGGTTCGCCGCCAACGTTGAATTTGGCCCGGGCAGGCACGGTCCGGGCCATGCGCTTTTCGTTTATATGCGTGATCCGGACGGTCATCGTATCGAGCTGTTCAACACGCATTATCAGGTGATGGACATCGAGAACGAGCCGGTGCGCTGGGATGCAAGCCTCGCCATGAAGCGACGATGGCAGTTGCCGGCCCGGCAGCAGTGGTTCGTCGAGGCAAGCCGTTTTGCCGGTGTTGACCCGCGCGAGCCCGAGGGGAAAGGCGGACCTTTCAGCCTGGAAAAATTTCTCGCGTCGGGCATGCGTTGATAGCTTCTGCTGCGATAGTCAAAGGCTCATGGACGAGGGTGTTGTCATCATCGGGGCGGGGCAGGCGGCAGCGCAGCTTGCGGCGAGTCTGCGGCTAACCGGATTCACCGGCCGCATATCAATGGTGGGGAATGAATCCTATCCTCCCTACCAGCGTCCGCCCTTATCCAAGAAATTCCTGAGCGAGCGAGGGCTGCCGGATTCGCTGCTCCTGCGGGGCGCGAGCTTCTGGCGCGATCACGACGTGCGGCTCATTTTGGGAATGGCGGCGGCCAAAGCAGATTTGCGCCAACGCCGGGTTTCCCTGGCCGATGGTCGTGAGATCGCCTACGCGACACTGGTATTCGCAACCGGCACGCGGGCGCGCACCTTGCCGCTGCCGGGAATAGACCATGCCGCGGTTTTCTCCCTGAGAAAAATCGACGACGTGTTGCGGTTGCGTTCCGCGCTCGATCATGCCGGCCGGGTCGTCGTGATCGGCGGCGGCTATATCGGTCTCGAAGTGGCTGCCGCCATGCGCGCGGAAGGGCGCGAGGTTACAGTGCTGGAAGCGCAGTCGCGGCTCATGCAGCGTGTCACCGGGGCCGAGGTTTCCGGGTTCTTTGACCAGCTTCACCGGCGGCGTGGAGTTCGATATCCGACTTAATCAGCGACTTGTCGCAATTGAGACGAAGGGGAGCGGAGTGATGGTCCACACGCTGCCCGTCCAGAACTGCCCCGCAGACGCTGTGCTCATCGCGACCGGGGCGCGCGCCAACGACGAGCTCGCGGCATCGGCCGGGCTCGCCTGTGACGACGGCGTGCTCGTCGATGAATTTGCGCGCACCGCAGCGCCTGACGTTTACGCCATCGGCGATTGCGCGCGCTTTCCCAGCCGGCGGTACGGCCGCCGGGTGCGGCTCGAATGCGTGCAGAATGCAATTGACCAGGCGAAAGCCGCGGCAGATGCGATCCGCGGCGAAGCCGAACCATACGATCCTGTCCCCTGGTTCTGGTCCGATCAATACGATGTAAAGCTTCAGATCGCTGGCATCATGGATGGCCACGACAGCGCCGAAGTGAAGGGCGACCCCGCCGCGGCGCTATTCTCGGTGGAGTATCGCTGCGCCGGTCGGCTGATTGCCGTTAACGCGGTCAACAATGCGCGCGCTTATATGATGGGACGCCGCCGGCTGTCAGAGGAAACACGAGAGGGGCGGCTGGGGGGTGACGGTAAATGATCTCAAAGTGCGGTCGGGAACATCGGCACCGCACTTGCGTTCCTGATAGGGCTTCTGTGTGACCGAGTCCGCCAGGAATGTCCTATGCGCCTGCACCGGCTGGTTGTTGCTGTCTTATTGTTGCTGGCGCCCGGCCCTGGTGCGGCCGCCTTTGCCTTCGGTCCGGTTCGATCTGCGGTCTCGTCGCGGGGGGAGACGCTAAGCGTGCGATGGCGCTCCGACCGCGACGCGACGAATTATTTCTGGGTTGACCGGCGTTCCGACAGCGCTGATGCCGCCGATACCAACGGCTCTGCCACAACGACCCACGTCGCGCCCCCCGACTTTACGCGACCGGGTTCGCGGCGTCGGCGGGGATGGGTCGATCCACCGCCGCTTCAATCCTCAAGATGAGCGCGTCGCCGCCCCCGACTTCGCTGGCCGGACGGGATTGGCTGTTGGTGAAAACCGCTGGCGCCGCATCGCGGAGTGAAGATGAAACGCCTGGACGGACAGCACAGCAGCAATCGGAGCGCATGCCCTGGCGTGGGAGAGCGAGCGGGCTGACCGATGCGATTCGAAATCGCTGCCGGGGCGTGGCGCGCCGCGCTCGCGTCGGCATTCTCTGCGCTGCCGCCGCTGTGCGTGAATCGTGCGGTCATCGTGCCAGGCATTGCAGGAGGGCACTGGAAAAGGCGGCGGCGAATTGATTCGGCGGTATCTCGCCGCAACGGCTTTCGCCGCGTCTCCTTCGGCTCCCAGCCCACCCCTGGGCAGCGGTGCTGGCCTGTTTCATCCTCCTGCCGTTTGGGTATCTGATCTATTGCATCGCAACTTTGCCGTTCTCCGCGGGGATGCAGGTCGAACCAACCCCAAGCGCGCTCGTGGTAGCGGCGCAAGGCGGGCAGGTGTTCGCCACGCGCGGCGTATTCAAGGGCGAGAAGCTCGAGCCGCAGGATGTCCCGGCGAATCTATCCCGTGCGATCGTCGCCATCGAGGACCGTCATTTTTTTGAGCACGGCGGGTTCTATCTTCCCTCGCTGCTGCGGGCTGCGTTGCGCAACCTGGCGGCGGGAGGCGCGCGCGAGGGCGGCAGCACCATCACGCAGCAGCTCGCGCGGATGATGTATCTGTCGCAGGAGCGAACGATCAAGCGCAAGGTCCAGGAGGCGGTCCTTACGCTCTGGCTCGAGCAGAAGCTTGGCAAGCAGGAGATTCTTACGCGCTATCTGAACACCGCCTATTTCGGCGCCGGCGTTTATGGAGCGGATGCGGCGGCCAAACGTTATTTCGGCAAGACGGCGAAAGAGCTTTCCCTTGCCGAAGCGGCGATGCTCGCCGGGCTCGTGCGTGCCCCCTCCGCGCTTGCGCCAACGCGCAACCTGGATGGTGCGCGACAACGAGCCGGTTTCGTTCTCGACGCCATGGTGGACACGGGCGCAATCTCGCCACAGGAGGCGGAGGCCGCGCGCCGCGATCCGGCGAACTTGCGCGTGCCCCCGGATAACCCGCTCGGCACGAACTACTTCGTGGATACGCTGGGCGGCGAGGTGAAACATCTCGTTGGCGCCGTCAGCGCCGATTTGAGATTGCACACGACCCTTGATCTTGAGTTGCAGAGCATAGGCGAGAACGTCATTGCGCGGCGGCTGAAGGCCGAGGGTCGCGCAAAGAAAGTGAGCCAGGCTGCGCTCGTCGCCATGGCGCCGGACGGGGCGATCTTGGCGATGGTCGGAGGCCTCGATTATAACGCGAGCCAGTTCAATCGCGCCACGCAGGCAAAGCGCCAACCGGGCTCGCTGTTCAAGCTGTTCGTGTACCTCACTGCACTTCAGAAGGGGCTGAGCCCCGATACGACAATGGTCGATCGTCCGGTGACCGTCGGAGAATGGGAGCCGGAGAACTACGGTGGCCGTTTTCGGGGTTCGGTGTCACTGCGCACGGCCTTTGCAAACTCCATCAACTCGGTTGCGGTTCAGCTCGCGGAACAGATGGGAATTCCCGCAGTGATCGAGACGGCACGCCGGCTCGGCATTCAATCCCCATTGCCCGCAGTCCCGAGCCTTGCATTGGGATCGGCGGAAGTGACGCTGATGGAGATGACGGGAGCGTTTGCCGCCATCGCGGCCAATGCGGAGGCCGTCGAGCCTTTTTCGATCCGCGCCATCGCCAAGGGCGATCGAGTTGTGTTTGCACGCCAGCAACCCGCGCTTCAGCTTGCGCGCGATCAGGCGGCGCGAGCGGCCATGCGCCAACTCCTCGCCGGCGTTGTTCGCGAGGGAACCGGCAAGGCTGCAAGGCTTGACGGTACTCTCGGCGGCAAAACGGGAACTTCGCAGGAGCACAGAGACGCCTGGTTCGTTGGATTTACCCGCGACATCATCGTTGGAGTGTGGGTGGGCAACGATGACAACAGTCCGACCAGGAAAGTGACCGGAGGCGACCTGCCGGCTCGCATCTGGAGCGAGTTCATCACTCAATCCAGCACGGTCCGAGCGAAGCTCGCTCGGCAGCCGCCGGCGCCAACGGCGCTTACAACCAGTGGGTACAGCCCCAAGGCAGCGCCGCCGGACGTCAACGCTGCTGCCGAAATTCGTGGCGCGGCAAACATCCGCTCGACCGGGGTGATCGAGATCGAGGGTCGAGTTGTTCGTCTCTTCGGAGTGCAAGGTGTGCGCGGTCGCCCGGCGCGGGATTTCAGGCGCTACCTCGCCGGCCGCGACGTAACCTGTGCCCCGGCCGACAGCGGCAACGACTACCGATGCAACGTGGCGGATCAGGATCTTTCCCGCGTGGTTCTATACAACGGCGGCGGCAGAGCGACCCCGGACGCCTCGCCGGAATTGAAGGCGGCGGAGCAACAGGCCCGCTCGCAACGCGCCGGCATCTGGGCGCGTGAAGATAACGATGACGACGATTGAGCCTAAAGCCGCGTTTCGATGAAATTGGGAGCAGCGATGTCACCTCTCCCCTCTGGGGACCCCGGAGGGGAGAGGTGAAGAGCGGCTGCGTCAATTCCATCGGAATAGGCTTTTAGGGTCCGGATTCCCATCGGGCATTGCCGCAACTTGTTCAATACTCCGACACAATGATGGGTGACCCTGGACCGGCTGACTATCTCGCCGGGGATCGGGGAATATGGCGAATTTGCTCAGGGGAAAACCTTCGGCCGGGAGACGTTTTCTAGCGGGGCTCGCGGCGCTCGCGCTCGCGGCTTCTCTCGTGGGCGACGCATCGGCGCGCGATTCCCTCGCAAGGGAAGGCGTTTTACGCGGTCCGGCGGCGCGCGGCGCGTGGAACGCAAAGAAAGGGGTCAAGGCGGCGGCGCTCAGGCGGCCCGTAACGGCTCCAAATCATGCGCCCGGTTTCGGCCAAGCCCGGTCGCATCAGCCGCTCGCGGGCAGAGGGCTACCGCAGGATTACGCCATGCGGCGAGCAGAGCATCGAAGCGCCATTTTGGCGGCGCGCGGCCGCTTGCCGCCGCGGCCGATGCCTGGCCAACGCGGCTTTACCGGCGTCCCACCGGCCGGGGAGACTCGCTTTCTCACCAACGAGCTGGTGTTTCACGTCCCACCCAATGTGTCCCGGCAGAAGGTAGATGAGACCGCGCGCCGATTAGGGCTCAGCGCGATCGCCTCCCATAATGTCGCTCTGACTGGCGGCACGCTGTTTCGCTTCCGGGTGGCCGACGGGCGAGGGGTCGCCGATGCCGTGCGCGCTCTCGAGGCGGAGAAAGTTGGAATTGCGCAACCGAACTATGTCTACAAGCTCCAGCAGGACCCCACATTAGCGGCGCGGAGCAAGAACGGCGACCTTGGTCAATACGTCGTCAACAAATTGCGACTGGGCGAAGTGCATCGCGTTGCGACGGGAAGCAACGTTCTCGTCGCGGTGATCGATTCTGAGATCGACTTGAGCCATCCCGATCTCGCCGGCGCCTTCGTCGAGCGCTTCGATGCCGTCGGCCGTCCGGACAAGCCGCACTCCCACGGAACCGGAATGACCGGTGCGATCGTGGCGCACCGCCAGCTCAGAGGCATCGCTCCGGCGGCGAAAATTCTTGCCGTGCACGCGTTCAGCCCCGAGGCCGCGGAATCGCCGCAGGCCACCACCCAGCATATTCTTGCCGGGCTCGAATGGGCGATCAGCAAAGGCGCGCGCGTCATCAATATGAGCTTTGCCGGCCCCTACGATCCCATGCTGCAGCTGGCGATGAAAAATGCGCATGACAAAGGTGTCGTGCTGATCGCGGCCGCGGGAAATCTGGGTCCAAAGTCCCCGCCGCTTTATCCGGCGGCGGATCCGAATGTGATCGCCGTGACGGCAGTCGACCAGGGTGACCACCTGTTTGCGAGTGCGAACCAAGGTCCGCACATTGCCGTCGCCGCTCCGGGCGTCGATATCCTGGAGCCCGCTCCCAATGCGGGGTACCAAGTCACCACCGGCACATCGGTTGCAGCCGCGCATGTGAGCGGCATCGCCGCGTTGATGATCGAGCGCAATCCCGCGCTTGATCCCGACGCGGTTCATGAAATTCTGACCTCGAGTGCCAAGCCGCTTGCTCCTGGCGGTCGCGACGATCGCTTTGGTTGGGGTCTGGTCGATCCGACCCGCGCGCTCCTTGAGGTCGATCAGCAAGCGCGCGAGAACCCTCCGCGCACCGCGGGCAAGAACGCTGCCGAAAGATCGATGCCCGTCTCTGCACGGTAACGCTACAATTCTACTGAGCCGACACAATTCTACTGAGCCACTGGCTGCGGGGTCTATCCCGCACGCGCTGCCCGCCAGGCCAGTCGTTTGATCTCGTCTGCGTGGTCGTGGAAATAGTGCCTGAACCAGAATGCGAACTTGCCCGGTTCCCGACGGATGCGCCGCCTGATGTCGTCACAGGAAAGCAGGGTGACCTCGGAAACCTCGTCAGGATTGGGGCGCGTCTCACACGAAATCCGTCCAAAAAAGACGTAGACTAACTCGTTCTCGTGCATGCCGTTGTCAAGCTCGGTCCGGTAGCGCGCGAAAAAGCCGAACCACAGTGGCGTATTCACCCCCAACTCTTCCTCGAGCCGCCGCCGCGCCGCCGAGATGGTGCGCTCGCCTGGACGCGGATGTCCACAGCAGGAATTCGCCCATAAGCCGCCGGAGTGATATTTCTTTGGATTGCGCCTTTGGAGGACGATGCGTCCACGTTGGTCCACGATGAAAATGGAGAAGGCGCGATGCAGGAGGCTGGAACGGTGAACGGCGATCTTTCCAGCCGATCCGATCGCGCGATTATCTTCGTCCACCAGGATCAGTTGTTCTTCCGCCGCATAGGCCGCCCTACCGGCGGTGCCGCCGCTCGCCATGGCGTTGTTACTTCTTCTGCTCAGCGAAACGGGCGGCCTTGGCCTTGAGGCGATCGAGTGTCTTGGCCTTATCAACCACGAAGCGCGTGTGGCTGCCCGCGCCGACATTGTCGAGCTCGTCCCGCACCGTGGCTTCAAAGACGACCTTGCGTCCCTCGACCGACTTGGCGCGCACGGCGATCTCGACCGTCATGCCCATGAGGGTGGGCGCCAGATGCCTGATCGCCACTTCCATTCCGACCGAGTCCTCGCCCGCGTCGGCATGCTCCAGGATAAGCTCGCGGCAGGTGTGCTCGATGTCCAGAATCATGGACGGCGTGGCGTAAGTGCGCGCTTCCTCGCCCATGAACCCAATGGTGCGCTCGCGTCCGACCGCGATGCGGTTGGTTCGGGATATGCCCGGACGAAGGCTCGGCTTCATGATATCTCTCCAGCCCGCCGTATAGCCGGATTAATCGCTTTGACAAAGAGCAGGTCCGCGCATTCGCGCCGCATGACAGTGGGGTACGTGCCAAGAGCACCAGCATGCTCGAGAGTGACAGGAGCTTCGAATGACCGCGCGCAACATCGAGCCAACCGCCGAATGTCTTGTCGCTGCTGGATTGCCGCGCGATGAGGTGGGCGGTTGGATTGCGGCAAAGCCGGGCGCGTGCGCCGACTTTTCCGCTGACCGGCAAACCTTCGCGAATTACTGGGGGAGATCGACACGGTTGTTGGGAAGGCTGCCGCACAAGCCGCATCGCTCTGAGCGGGAGCAGACGGCCGCGGGCCTGCTCCATGCCGGCGCGCGCGCCGCGCGGGGGCAGTTTCTGCGGCGGCATGGTGATGCCGTCTATGATGCATTGACGGCGATGCGATCGCGTTTTGTGCGTGTCGAGGACCTGGTGTTGCAAGCGGCTGATGTTGTGCCGGGCTTGGTGCCGACTGCGCAGGAGGTTGCGGCCGAGGAGGGCATCCTGCAACGCGACAAGGACGGCCTCGAAATCGATCAGGGGTTGTTTCTATCCGCAGTTCTAAATAGTCCGCAATCCGGACGTCACCTCTGTCATGCGATGCTGTTGCCCCGGCCGGAAGCGGAGGCACTGCTGCCTCAGCTCGAGCGCGACGGCGTCGTCGAGCGCGACGGCGCCTCGGTGCGGCGGATCGGCAAGGCGGCAATCGTAACCCAGACCAATCCGCGCTTTCTCAATGCGGAAGATCAGACCACGCTCGATGGAGCCGAGATCTGCGTCGATATTGCACTGCTCGATCGCAAGTCAGAGGTTGCGGTCATGCGTGGCGCGCCGGTCATGCATCCCAAATACAACGGACGCCGCGTGTTCGGGGCGGGGATCAATCTCACGCACCTCTATCATGGCCGCATTCCTTTCGTCTGGTATCTCCAACGCGACCTTGGCTATGTCAACAAGATCTATCGCGGGCTGGCGTTTCCGGATGATGCGCCGCCTGACGAATTTGGTGGCGAGACGATCGAGAAACCATGGATCGCCGCGGTGGAAGGTTTCGCGATCGGCGGGCACTGTCAGGCGTTGTTGGTGATGGATTATGTGCTTGCCGAGCGCGACGCGTTCCTGACGCTGCCCGCGCGCAAGGAAGGCATTATCCCCGGTGCGGCGAACATGCGGCTGCCGCGGTTCACGGGCGACCGCATTGCACGGCAGGCCATTCAGTACGAGCGTCGCCTCGAATGCGACAGTCCGGAAGGCAGGCTCATTTGCGACGAGATCATCGAGCCGCGTGACATGGACGCAGCAGTCGAGCGCGTGGTGATGGGCCTCACCAGTTCAGGCGCCGTGAGCGCGGCGGGCAACCGCCGCGCCTTCCGCGTGACGCAGGAACCATTTGACGCCTTCCGCTCGTACTTTGCGGTCTACGCACGCGAACAGGCCTATTGTCACTTCAGCCCAGCCTTGATCTCCAATCTCGAGCGTTACTGGAACGCGCAGAGCCGAAAGCCTTAGCGGCGACGGCGTGTCACACGAGGCGTGGTCGCAATTCTTCACGTCAATCGTCAACCTGGTGTAGATATGATAAAAATCACCATAGGACCTTTAATGATGACTATGAGCAGGCGCTTAGTCGTTGCAATCATTGCCACAACTGCGATGACTAGCGGGGCGCCGGCGCAGGACCTGCTCCGCGTCGCAGTTGGTCAGCGCGGATTGTGGGATACATCGATTTCGGAGCTGGGGCAGCGTGGCGGGATATTCAAGAAGCACGGGCTCACGCTCGAAATCCTTTGGACGCAAGGCTCCGGCGAAACCCAGCAGGCAGTGATCGCCGGCAGTGTCGAGATTGGAACCGGAGTCGGCATCATGGGGGCCCTGAGCGCCTATTCCAAGGGCGCGCCAGTTCGCATTATTGGCGCCGAGATGACGGGTGCCGGCGATCTGTTCTGGTATGTAAGAGCCGACTCCCCGGTCAAGTCGCTTGCCGATTTCAACGGCAAGACTGTCGCCTATTCTACGAACGGCTCTTCGACCCATGGAGTCGTGACGGCCTTCGTCAAGGAATACGCGCCGGCCGCAAAGCCGACGCCAACCGGCGGGCCGCCCTCGACGCTCACGGCCGTCATGTCCGGACAGGTCGATGTCGGTTGGTCTGCACCGCCCTTCGCTCTGGATCAGCTCGACCGCAACGAGATCCGCCAGATTGCCACCGGCAACGACACGGTGTTCAAGGGACAAACCGTCCGGCTCCTGATCACCAATACGCAAACGTTGTCGGGCCGCAAGGACGCGATAGACCGCTACATCAAGGCATACCGCGAGACAGTGGATTGGATGTATTCGGATCCTGCCGCGCTGAAAACCTATGCCGACTTTGTGGGCGTATCGGAGGCAAGGGCGCTGCGGATTCGCGATGGTTTCTTTCCCAAGGCATCTGTGTCGCCCGACGTGATCACGGGGCTTGACCTCATCGTTCCCGACGCAGTCAATCTGAAATTCATAGCTGCGCCAATAACGAAGGAACAGCTCGCGGACCTGATCCGAATACCGCCGCGGAATTGAGCGTGAAAACCGTCACGCCGGCCCGGCATTCATTGCGAGAATTGTGGTGTATGGTTTCCGGCCTTCCACTGTGGCGCCCCGACTGACCCGACTGCAAATCGAGCGGGTCCGCTCAAGATCGAAGTGAATAAAGATAACGAGGTCGACGACAATGCAAAAGCCAATGCGCAAGGAAAAGCTCACTCCGGCCGAAGAGCATCGCGCCTTCGACCTGCGCAGCGTGCTGGACTGGCTGCGTGGGCAGGGCGACCTGATCGAGACTGAAAAACCCGTCGACCCCGACCTCGAAGTCACGGGCTTGCAAAAGCACATGGACGGCGGCTGCCCTATCCTGTTCAACAACGTGAAGGGCAAGCCCAATCACCGGATGCTTACGAACCTGTTCGGCGACATGAAGGTGATCAACAAGATGTTCGGCTGGAGGGATGATGCCGAACGCGTCAAGAAGCTTGCCTACGCGCTCCGGCATCCGCTTAAGCCGGTGGAGATCGGGCAGGGCGAAGCGCCCTGCCAGGAGCACATCATTAAAGCGCCGAAAGATGTGAACGAGCATGTGGTGGCAATCCGGCACACCACCTACGAACCCGAGCTCACCGTCGGCTCAGGCATCCGCTGCGTGACCGGCCCGGAATTCGATGGCGGCTCCGACCTCGGCTACAACCGGATGAATTTCCGCTGGGGCAATGTCGGCACGTTTCAGATATCGCCCGGCTCCCACATGTGGCAGGTCGTCAACAAATACTACAAGTCGGAGGAGCCGGTTCCTATCACCATGTGCTTCGGCGTGCCGCCCGCGTGCACGCTCCTTGCCGGCGCGGGCTTCGACTATGCGGTCCTGCCCATGGGCTGCGACGAGATCGGCATCGCAGGCGCCGTGCAAGGCGCGCCGATCCGTCTGGTGAAGGCGCGCACTGTGAATGCCATGGCGCTGGCGGATTGCGAGCTCGTCCTTGAAGGTTACGTCAATCCGCGCGACCGGCGCTTCGAGACCAAGGAATCGGAGGACGCCGGAGTGCAGGGCCGGTTTCACTTTCATCCAGAGTGGGCGGGCTACATGGGCAAGGCCTACAAGGCGCCCACCTTCCACGTCACCGGCATCACGATGCGTGATCCCAAGAGCAAGCCGATCATCTTCGCGCTAGGTGTGCACACTCTCGATGATCACAACATCGATACGACGGTCCGCGAGGCTGCCCTCTACGAGCTTTGCGAGCGGCTCCAGCCCGGCATCGTCCAGAACGTGGTCATACCATACTGCATGACGGATTGGGGTGGCTGCATCATTCAGGTCAAGAAGCGCCATCAGATCGACGAAGGCTGGCAACGCAACTTCATGGGGGCGGCCCTGTCCTGCTCGCAAGGCATGCGGCTTGCGATCGCAGTCAGCGAGGATGTCGATCCATATTCCATGGACGACATCATGTGGTGCCTTACGACGCGCGTGAACCCGCGCACCGATATTCTCAACCCGATTCCAGGTGGCCGCGGCCAGACCTTCATGCCTGCCGAGCGCATGACCGCGGGCGACAAGCAATGGACCGCCTCGAACACGCAGTTCGAGGGCGGCATGGGGATCGATGCAACCGTGCCGTTCGGCTACGAGAGCGACTTCCTGCGGCCGGTCTATCCCATCGACAGGGTCAAGCCGGAGAACTTCTTCAGCAAGAAGGATATCGAGAACGCGCGCTCGCGCATGACGGGATGGGTGCACTCGCTCGCGCGCAGCGGCCGCTGACCATCGATGCTCTCTGGCGTCTCGATCGTCGATGTAACAGATGAGCTGGGCTGGCTGGCGGGCCGCATTTTGGCCGATCTGGGCGCCGACGTCATCAAGGTCGAGCCGCCGGGTTGCGATTGCAGCCGTTCGCAATGGCGCGCCTTCAACGTCAACAAGCGTCTTTGTCAGCTCGATCAGACGCAGCCGGCCGACCAGGATCGACTTGCTGTCCTGCTTGGCAGCGCGGATATTTGCCTGCTTACACCGGCCACAGTGGAATGGGGCGCCGCTCTCGAACCCGATGTGCTGCGGACGAAGCATCCGCGGCTCGTCGTGGTGGTCATACGGCCGTTTGGCGCCGAGGGGCCGCGCCGCCACTGGAGGGGAAGCGACCTGGAAATCATGGCGGCCGGAGGCGCCATGTCGCTCGCCGGCGAGCCCGACGGCATGCCGGTGCGCATCAGCGAGCCGCAATCGCGGGGCTGGGCGGGCGCACAGGCAGCATGCGGGGCGCTCTTTGCCCTCTACAGACGCGACGCGACCGGCCGCGGCGATCTTGTCGAAGTCTCCGCCCAAGCCTGCGTCGTGACCGCGCTCTCGCACGCGCCTGCTTTTGTCGATCTTAACGGCGTTGAGCCGACGCGCGCCGGCGCCTTCATCACCGGCCGTTCCATCAAAGGCGCCCGCTATCGGGTGTTCTGGCCCTGCCGCGACGGCCATATCAATTTCATCTTCTACGGCGGAACGGCGGGACGGCGCACCAACGAGCAGCTCGTTTCGTGGATGCGCGATAGCGGCGCTGACCTCGGCGCGCTTGCCGCGATTGACTGGAAGAATTGGGACCCGACGTCGGCCGATCAAGCCGAAGTCGATGCGATTGAGACACCGGTCCTGAAATTCTTCGCCGGCATCAGCAAGCGGGAATTTCTCACGCAAGGGCACCGGCGCGAGATGCTGGGCTATCCCGTCGCCACCGTTGGCGATATCGCAGCCGACCCGCAGCTTGAGGCGCGTGAGTTCTTCCAGAGTCCTGCCGGCTCGCGGGAACGCTTCTGCGGCAGTTTTGCGGTGATCGACGGCGCGCGCCCGCCGCTACGCCATGCACCGGGCGAAGCGTTTGCTATTCCCCCGCTTCGGGGCGAGGCATGCCTTGCTCCTGCAACGCGGGGACGGAACGGAAGATGACGGCTGTCCCGCAGGCCGCTGCCGGCCTGAAGGTTCTTGAGTTCGGCGGCTATGCCGCGGGACCGCATATCGGGAAGTTGCTGGCGAATTTTGGCGCCAGCACCGTGCACGTCGAATCGCGCGACCGGCCTGACGGTTTTCGCATTCAGTATCCGCCTTTCAAGAATGACAGGCCAGGCTACAACCGCAGCGGCTGCTTCGCCCTTTTCAACGACTCGAAATACAGCGTCACGGTTGATCTGAAGAAACCCCAAGGCACAGCGCTTGCGCAGCGCATGGCGCGATGGTGCGATCTCATCATCGAGAACATGCGGCCGGGCGTGATGGAGCGCCTCGGGTTAGGTTACGCCAAGCTCGCTGAGATCAATCCGCGGCTGGTCATGCTGTCGACCTGCAATATGGGACAGACCGGTCCGCGCGCCGACCAGCCTGGTTTTGGCTCGCAACTCTCCGCGCTCGCCGGCTTGTGCGGAATGACCGGTGTGGCGGAGGGGCCGCCTATGCTGCTCTACGGGCCGTACATCGACTACATCGCTTCGCTGCTGGGCGCATCGGCCGCTATCGCTGGAGTGATCCGCAGCCGCAGAAGCGGCAAAGGCGCGCTCATTGATCTCTCCCAGTACGAATGCGGCCTGATGTTCATGGGCGCAGCCATGCACGAGTTCTTCGCCACCGGCCGGTTGGCCGCGCGGTGCGGGAATGATGATCCCGTTGCCGTTCCCCATGGCGCATATCCCTGTGCCGGCGGCGAATGGGTCGCCCTGTCGTGCTGGTCGGACGGGGATTTCGCCGCGCTGTCGCAAGCGATTGGGAATGCGGAGCTTGCGACTGATGTGCGCTTTACCTCGCCTGCGGCGCGGCGCGCCAATAAGGAAGCACTCGATGCTCTGCTTGCGGATTGGACGGCGCAGCACAGTGCCGGCGCGGTCGCCGGGATCATTCAGGCCGCTGGAGTTGCAGCCTATCCAGTCGTGACCATGTCCGGCTTGTTTTCCGACCCGCAGCTCTCCGCCCGCCGCCAGTTCCGCGTGCGCCGGCATCCCGAAATGGGGGACCACGCCTATTGCTTTCCCGGCTTTGATCTCGCCGACGCGCCCGGCGACATCGTCGGACCTGCCCCGTGCGTGGGCGCCGACAACGACTTCGTGTTTCGCGATCTCATCGGCCTCTCCGAAGAGGAGTACGAAACCTACCGCCAATGCGGCGTGTTCGATTGAACGTGCATCAACGCGCAGGCCGGAGGGCTTAAGGTTTTGAGCTGTTAATACTTGCCAGAAAACGGATTTCGTGCGCTTCCTGTAGTCTCGTGATGGCGGAGAATCTCCGAATGCGGCGCCTCATCATCGGCATGACCGGATCGACCGGAGCCATCTTCGGCGTGCGTATGCTGGAGGCGCTCAAGACATGCGAGATCGAGAGCCACCTGATCATCAGCAAATGGGCACAGCGTACCCTGGAGCATGAGACCCGCTATACGGTGGAGCAGGTGAGGGGCCTCGCCAAGGTCGTGCACAGTCAGGGCGACATGGGCGCGTCGATCTCATCTGGATCGTTCAAAACAGAAGGTATGGTGGTCATCCCCTGCTCGGTGCGCACCCTTGGCTGCATCGCCAACGGTTACGGGGAGCATCTCGTCCATCGTGCTGCCGACGTGGTGCTCAAGGAGCGCCGCCGGCTGGTCCTGGTGGTGCGCGAGACGCCGCTCTCCGAAGTGCACCTCGAGAACATGCTCAAGCTCGCGCGCATGGGTGCATCCATCGTGCCGCCGATGCCTGCCTTCTACAACCATCCACAGACGGTCGACGACATCGTCAATCACATCGTGTCCCGCGTGCTCGACCAGTTCGACATAGCTGCGCCTTTCGCCAAGCGCTGGGACGGGCATATGCAAACAGCAACCAAGATCGCAACGGTTGTCGCGCCGGCGGCGAAGAGCGCGACATAAGCGACAGCAACCGGCGGCTTCATCTGAACAAAGTCAGGAATGGGAAAAATTGTCATGGCCAAATTTACCTATGACCATATTCACCTGCGCAGCCCTGATCCGGAAGCAACGGCGCAGTACTATGAACGCATGTTCGGCGCCGAGGTGTTGCGCACCACACAACAGGGCAAGCCGCGCATTGATCTCAAGCTCGGCGGGGTGAATATCTTCATTGCTCCAGTCGCGCCTGGCGACGGCGTAAATCCGCCGCCGACGGCGCCGTATCAGGGTCTCGATCATTTCGGCCTGACCGTCACCGGCATCGATGCCGTCGTGGCCGAGCTCAAGGCGAAGGGCGCGGAATTCACGAGGGAACCGACCACCGTGCGGCCGGGAGTGCGCGTCGCCTTCCTGCGCGCCCCGCAGGGGGTGTCCATCGAGCTGCTGGACCGAACTGTTTCCTGATCTCCAGCGCCCTCGTCCTGAGGAGCGCGCCGATCTCGGGTTTACCCGTGATCGGACACTTTAAGTGCGCAAGTCGGCTATAGTCGACTTGCGGTGAGCGCGTCTCGAAGGACCAGATGCTTCGAGACGCATCGCACCCATTGGTGCGATGCTCCTCAGCATGAGGGCTCCGGCGCCCTCGTCCTCGTTATGCGCGGGCTTGACCCCGCATCCATTAAGCTATCGCGGCATGCTGTAGGCGGCGCGGACTTTCTCCAGCAAGCTCGGGGATATGTTGCTCACCTGAGCAACGACGGTCTGGAGCTCTTCGCCGGTCAGCGGCGATATTGTCAGGTTGGTCTTTGCCACGTCGGCCAGGAATTGCGGGTCCTTCATGGTCGCGTCGAATGCACGGCGCAACGCGTCGAGGCGATCCGCCGGGACCCCCGGTGTCGTGAAGAAGGCGCTGCCGACCTCGGCCGCATTCATCACGGTCGCGAGGAGCTCCCGCTCCTCGTCGTTACGAGCAAGATCAACCGCGGTCGGAATATCCGGCAGGTCGGCGTGCCGCTGAAGCGAGAATTGCGCCAGGATCGTTACCTTCTTCTCCCGAAGCCAATCGGGATGCGCGACCTTCAGCGCCGTCCATGACGTTGAATGACCCTCGACCTCGCCGCGCTCGACTGCGAGCATGGCTTCGTTCGACCCCCGATAGCCCATCACCAGCTTGAACTTGGTTCCAAGCACGTTGTTCATGACGGTCGGATAGATCGAAACCGTGGATCCGATGCCGGTGGCCGACAGCGTCGATTGAATCTTCATGGCGTCCGTCAAGGTCTGCACTGGCGAGGTCTTCCACATGAAGACCATGTTCACCAGGGAATCGACGCGACCGATCCAGTTGAGCTCGGCGGTCTTGAAGCGCACGCCCGGCGTTCCAAGCTTTTCGTCAAGCGGAATGGTCGGGGCAGCAATCCCGATGACCGTGCCGTCTTTCGGCAGCGCATTGAAGATTTGATTGGCGGCCAGGAAGCTGCCGGCCCCCGGCATGTTCTTCGGCACGATGGTTGGCCTGCCGGGAATGTGATCGCCAATATGGTGGCCCACCAGACGGCCCCACACGTCGTTGCTGCCGCCGGGCGGATAGCCGATGATGAAGTCGATCGTCTTGCCCTTATAGAATTCTTCCGGAGCTTGCGCCGAGCTCCGATTGGGCGCGGAAAGACTCGTCAGCCCGATGATCAACGATGAAAGTCGCTCGAAGAGCCTGCACCACGCCAATCATTCCCACCTGGAGGTTTGCTTGTTCCCTGCTTACGTATCGCCTGATGAGTGAAGCCATATCCGGGTTCGCCCTCCGGGGATACCCCAGCATTTTGCGCAGCCTGTCATCGGCGCGGGTTCGCGCGGACCCGGTGGCTCATGCGGGCTGAAGTCCAGGTGTGGAGAAATTGAAAGGAAACGGCATGCAGGAAAAAAGTTTCGAGGTCACCCACACTGACGAGGAGTGGCGCCGCTTGCTCACTCCGGAGCAGTACAATGTCTTGCGGCGGCACGGCACCGAGGCTCCCGGCAGTTGCGCCCTCAATCACGAGAAGCGTCACGGCACGTTCTCCTGTGCGGGATGCGGCCAGCCTCTATTCGTCTCGAAGAGGAAGTTCGAGAGCGGCACCGGCTGGCCGAGCTTCAACGACCCGATCGCAGGCGCAATCGAAACTTCGAGTGACCGCGCGTATGGAATGGTACGGACCGAGGTGCACTGCAGCCGCTGTGGCGGTCACCTGGGCCACGTATTCGAGGATGGCCCGCCGCCAACGCATCTGCGTTACTGCATCAACGGGGTGGTGATGAATTTCAAGCCGGAGCAGATATAGCCTGTCATCGTCCGCGCAGGCGGACGATCCAGTAATCATCAGCCCCGGAATAGGCGCCCGGTCGTTCAAAGGGTTGGCCGGGGTTACTGGATGCCCCGCATCGTGTTTGGTCCCGGAGGATTGGTGATGCGCGGGGCATGACAGTCCGAGTGGATGCGGTTGCTCCGCGCAGTCTTGCTCGTTAACGTTGCGCGCTTGTCCCACCATGGAAAGGCAAATCATCATGATCGATTTCTACGCGCTGACCAGCCCGAACGTGCAGAAGATCTACATCATGCTGGAAGAGTGCGGCCTTCCTTACCAGGAGCATTTCGTTGACGTGTGGAAGGGCGACCAGTTCAATCCGGAGTTTCTCAAGCTCAACCCGAACGGAAGGATCCCTGTCATCGTCGATCGGGAAGGGCCCGGGGGCAGGCCCTTCACCGTGATCGAGTTCAGGGGCTATTCTGCTTTATCTCGCCGAGAAGACCGGAAAATTTCTGCCGAAGGACATGGCCAAGAAGTATGAAGTCCTGCAGTGGCTCATGATCCAGCTCACCAGCGTCGGTCCGATGTTCGGGCAGTGGAACCACTTCAAGTTGTTCGCGCCGAAAGGCACGGATTATTCCATGACGCGCTACGCTACCGAAGTGAAGCGGCTCTACGAGCTGTTGGAAAATCGGCTTGGCCAGGCGTCTTTCCTTGGCGGCCAGGAATATTCCGTCGCCGACATCGCGACGTTCCCGTGGACGCGCAATCACGATGCGCAAGGAGTGAAATGGGATGACAATCCCAATCTGGCGCGCTGGTTCGCTGCAATCAGCGAGCGCCCCGCGGTGAAGGCAGCGCTTGCCAAGGTTGCCGCCGTCAAGTTGACGCGCGAAACCGCCTCCGACGACGACAAGGATCGTTTTTTCGCACGCGGTCGCTATGCGCGCGCGTAGCGGCAGGTCAGGGACGATTTCGCTGGGTGAATGACCCCTTCCAGACATTCAGAAGATGAAATTGCTGCTGCGCAAAAAGATTCTTGCGGAGTGCGGCCGACCTAAATAAGCAAAAGGCCGGACACACGCCCGGCCTTTCGTAGTCACGCTCGTCGCGAGCGAATGAGCGGCCGTTCACTTCATGGCCGTCGATACGCTGCCAAATGTCGCCTTAACTTCGATCCAAGACCATTCACCGCGGCGATAATAGCGGTTATCGGCCGCGAGAATCCTCTCACATCAAAGGGACCGGCCTGCTTGCTGACAAAGCCGGCACCAAGAAGGTCTTTTGTGCTTTCCGCGACCATTACTGAATTGGGGGCCGCCAGGCTCTGCAATCGAGCCGCCAAATTGGGCGCTTCTCCGACCACTGCCTGTTCCTGCGCTGTTTCGCTGCCGACAGCATCAACAACGACCAATCCGGTAGCTATGCCGACCCGCACCTGCAGCGGCGCGCCCGATGGAAGCAGCCGCTGACCAATCTTCGCTACCAAATCCAGCCCGGCACGAACCGCCCGTTCGGCATCATCCTCGTGCGCGCGAGGATAGCCGAAATAAGCAAGCAACCCGTCGCCCATGAACCTCGCAATATAGCCGCCATTTTGGGTGATGATGGACGTGCAGGTTGCTTGGAAGCGCCGAACGATGCCGCTCAGCTCCTCAGGATCAAGTTGCACTGCCAGCTCTGTCGAACCCACCATATCGCAAAACAGCACTGTGAGATGGCGCCTTTCCCCCGCAGCCCCCTCCTCAGCGGAAGCCACAGGAGTTGTTGAATTGTCTCTCAATGAGGCCGACAGAGCAGCCGCCGCTTTGAGAATGCGCTTGCGGTGGCCGAGCGCCACGCCCAATCGCTCTAGATCGGTCTCGTTCAAGTCCGGTAAAACGTCGAGGTTGACGGCGTTCTCGGCAAAGATAGTCGCATATTTCCCGAGCCCGAGATTATCGAGCCAGGCCGAAAGGTCGCTCATAAAAACCCACTTCCGCTGTTAATTCCGATCAGTATGCCAATATCCTGATAGAGTGCCAATATTCCAGTAGAGCCTAAATCGGTTCCCGGTTCTGCCGAGCTACGGCGATCAGGGTCTCTACCTCAAGCGCGGTCAGGTATTCGCGCGAGCGTAGCTCGCCGTTCTTCGTGCGCCGTGGTGTGACTGTTCGATTATTGCATTGCAATTACGAAAATGATTACCAACATGGCGAAGAGCCGTTGCGGCGGAACAGGTCGCAATCGAGGAGCAGCAGGGGCAACGCTGGGTTTCGCTGCCGCTCATCCCAGGCTATGGGCTGCTGCTTTCGCCTTTTCGCAGAAACTCGGCGAGCGCGGAGACTTGGCTGCGATCCCCGGCAAAATCGGACGCGATCTGCTCGTAGAAATGCGCTGCCCCCGCATAAAGCTCGTGCGCGGAGGGATCGTCCCCAACGAAATCGGCGATCTCGTGCATTTCCGCCACCCACCGGTAGGCCTTCGGCGGCATCAGCGCCAAGTTGCGCTGGAGCCAGGCCAGCATCTGCGGCTGACTTCCTTGCAACTCGGCGAAGAGAGCGTCCGCCGTGCCGCCGCGCGTGGCGGCGAGCAGCATGGCAGCGCCAAGCGCCTGCGTGCCTTTGGTGATGCCGGCATAGGACATCTTCAGCGCCGATGCCGCGCTCGCCGGGCCGGCGAGCACGCGCACGTCGAGCCCGAATGCGCGCAGCTGCGCAAAGCGCGGCGCCTGTTCGCCGGACGCATAGAAGCGAGGGCCGGCGTCGTTTGATTTGGGCGGCGGCCCGATGATGCCGGCATCGACAAACGCAGAGCCGGTCGGAGCGATGACCGCGGCAATCCGATCGACCGTTCGCGGGCTTACCGCGTTGCATTCGACAAAGATGGGCTTGCTGCTGCTGGCGGCGAGCGTCGGCGCAAACCGTTGCGCGAAGGTGACAGCTTCTCCCGGCGGCAGAATGGACAGAATGAAGTCGCTCGCCGCGATCTCCTCGCCGCTGCGCGAGAGCATTCCCGCAGCCTTGGCGCGTGCCGCCGATTCGGCGCTGCGTCCGTCCAGCAACGTGATCACCTTGAGACCGTGGTCGGCGAGGCGCTTGCCCACGGCAGCGCCCATCATGCCCGGCGCAATGACAGCGACGACAGGGTTCATGACGCATTCTCCATCATGAGGAGGTTGGGAAGTGCTCAACTCAATCCAGTGCCCACTTTCATTTGAAGAATGACTCGCATGTATCGGTAGGCGCCGGCCTGCTCCCTCTCCCCGTTCGGGCACCCCGCGACGCCTGCGTCGCGGGGACCCCGTTTACGGGGAGAGGGATGGGGTGAGGGGCACGGTTCGTCCGATGTGTTCGCCCCTCACCCCGACCCTCTCCCCGCAGAAGCGCGGGGAGAGGGAGTGGGCCGCGAATTTGGCTGCGATCGAGTCTCGCAACTGCATGTATCAGCGAACTGTAATTCCCGACACTATAGTAGCGCTGCACAGCGATTTTGAATGTTTGGACATTATCGCTTAGCGGTACTAGGGCCTGTGTTCAGTTGAGCAGGATCATAGCTGCGGCCAACTGCGCACCTGCGAGAAAGTTTCTGGCGAGCTTGTCATAACGTGTGGCGATTGCACGGAAGTGCTTGAGCATATTGAAGAAGCGTTCGACGAGATTGCGTTCGCAGTAGAGCGCGAAATCGCACGCCCGCTTGGTCTTGCGGTTGGCCTTGGGCGGGATGACCGGAGTGATTCCCCGCTGGGTGAGGGTTTCAACGAACGGGTCGGCATCGTACGCCTTGTCACCAATCAACGCATCTGGATCGACGTTGTCGATCAGCGGCTCCGCGCAAGCAAGGTCATGAGCTTGGCCAGGCGTGAGCATCAACTCGACGGGATTGCCCAAAGCGTCGACGAGCGCGTGTATTTTGGTAGTTAGTCCGCCGCGCGATCGGCCGATGGCTTGCGGGCCGTTTTTTTTCGCGCGCCAGCGCCGTGCTGATGAGCGCGCACGATGGTGGCGTCGATCATCATATATTCGTTGTCGTGATCGCTTGCCAACAGCTTGAAAATGCGCTCGAAAACGCCGCTTTTCGCCCACCGGCTGAAGCGCTGGTGCACAATCTTCCAGTCGCCGAAACGCGCTGGCAGGTCACGCCAGGGAACCCCTGTTCGATATCTGTAAAGAACTGCATTGACGAACAGCCGGTTGTCCGCCGCATTGCCGCCAACATGGCCTTCACGGCCGGGCAAAAAATCCTTGATCCGCTCCCATTGGTCGTCTCGTAATCCAAAGCGCTCCATGGGTCGGCCCTCCTCGAAGCCGACTGCCCATGAATCACTCGACAACTGATTTGGGAATCCCTGCCGTAGGATCCTGCCGCACTATAGAACGGCGTTCCGCGTTTGATTCTGATCCGTTCCCGTCAAAAGGACCCCGTAACTGAACACAGGCCCTAGATATCTCTGCGGGTGGCGAACATCGGCGGGCGCTTCTCAAGGAAGGCGCGCACGCCTTCGGCATAGTTGGGTGTAAGGCTTGCCTCGCGTTGCGTCTCGCGCTCGAGATCGAGCTGAGCATCGAGATCATTGCTCCAGGATTCCTCGAGCACGCGTTTGATCAGGGCAAGTCCGGCCGCGGGCGCGGTGGCAAACTGACGGCACAGCCCGCGCGCTTCCTCCATCAAAGCAGCATCGTCAACCATCTTCCAGATCAGGCCCCAGGCTTCCGCCTTTTCCGCCGGCAGGGGCTCGGCCGTGAGAGCCAGGCCCCGGGCGCGAGCCGGACCGACGAGCCGCGGCAGAATCCAGGTGCCGCCGCAATCGGGCACCAGGCCAATCCGCGCAAACGACTGCACGAAGCTTGCCGAGCGCGCCGCCAGCACCATGTCGCAAGCGAGAGCGATATTGGCGCCCGCGCCGGCGGCGACGCCGTTGACCGCCGCGACCACGGGAAAGGGCAGGGCGCGCAGCTTGCGGATGAGCGGATTGTAATGCGTCTCAAGCGCGCTCCCCAGCACGACTGGCTCGCCCGGCGCGGACGCGCGCTCATTGAGGTCCTGCCCGGTGCAGAACGCACTGCCGGCGCCCGTGAGAATGACCGCCCGGCACTGCGGATCGGCCTCGGCCTCGTCGAGCGCGCGCTTGAGCTCCTCGTGCATGATCTCGGAAAAGGCATTGAGCCGCCGCGGCCGATTGAGCGTCAGAACTCTGTAGCCTTGGGCACGCTCGATCAGAACAGTTTCGTGTTCCATGAAAACCTCTCGTCTCCGGCGACGTCATCGCCCCACGTGCGCCCTCGTGGCCCATTGCATATCGGCCGCAAGCGTAAGAGAAATAGCCAAACCGCTGAGAGAAAGTCTCGTTTCGGGAGGACTCGAATGGTTCATAACTCGCCTACTCGCTCGCGCGCAGAAATTTCTCGCCGCGGCTTTAGTGCCGGCGCTGCGGCCGGTTTTCTCGCCGGCGCCGCGCCGTTGCGAAGTGCGCACGCTCAGAGCGGCGCGCTGCGGGTCGGGGTCCTGCTGCCACGCTCCGGCGCGCAGGCCAGCATAGGGCAGGACTGTGCGCGTGGTGTCGAGATCGCGCCAGGGATTTTCAAGGAGATCGGCTTGCCCGATCTCACCATCATGAATGCCGACACCGAGACCAATGTGGAGGCTGCGCGCGCGCGCGCGGAAAAGCTGATCAATGACGGGGCGCAGCTTCTTGTCGGAGCGTTCGATTCCGGGCAGAGCGCCGCCATCGCGCAGGTGGCCGAGCAGAAAGGCGTCCCATTCGTCATCAACATCGCGGCGGCGCCCGCGATCACCGAGCAGGGTTACAAGTTCGTGTTCCGCAACTTCCCGACTGCGCCGATGCTGCTCTCGGATGCCTTTGCCAATCAAAAGGAGATATTCGCAGCTGCCGGTGTGGCGCCGAAATCGGTGGTATTCCTGCATGTCAACGACACGTTCGGGACGTCCATGCAACAGGGCATCAGCTCCGTGCTTCCGAAGTTCGACATGCCCTACAAGATCGTCGAGCAGATTGCTTATGATCCGACCGCGCGCGACCTCTCGGTCGAGGTGGCGAAGGCAAAAGGAACGGGCGCCGAGGCGCTCCTCATGGTCAGCCGGCTCAATGACGCCATTCTTCTCACCCGCGAGATGGTCAAGCAGCGCTGGTCGCCCACGGCGGTGCTCAGCATGGGGCCAGGCTGGTACGAAGATCAATACCTCAAGACCTTGGGCAAGCTCTCCGATGGTCCGCTGAGCTTCGTGCCGTGGGGCGATCCGCACAAGAAGATGACCCAGAGACTCGAAGCCGCGCTTGCGAAGGCTTATCCAGGCGTCAACCTTAACACCAACCACGTTTTCACGTTCGAAGCCCTGCTGGTCGCCGCTGACGCGTTTCGGCGCGCCAGCTCCGCTGATCCCAAGACGCTCGCCGAGGCTGTCCGCGCAACCAACATCACAGACAATGTCAGCATCGGTCCCGGCATCCAGTTCAACGAAAAGGGGCAGAACGACAAGCTCAAGAGCGCGGCGATCCAGAACCGCGGCGGCAAGCTTGTGACGGTCGCGCCGAAAGCGGCGGCGAACGCCCAGGCCGAATTGCCGATGACAGCCTACGACAAGCGGGTGTGAAATGGAGCAGATTTCAGATGATCGAGGCAGCCCATACGCCGTCATGCCCGGACTTGTTCCGGGCATCCACGTCTGGTCTTTCTGACCAGAAAGACGTGGATGGCCGTGACAAGCACGGCCATGACGGTGAAGAACTATCGGCCTGAGAACTCTCGCTTGCGCCGATCAAGATGGCCGCTGCAACCGCCGCGGCCTCCTTCGCAGGACCGAGCGGTGGGCGCAGAAATATATCTCAATGTCGCGGTCAACGGCGTGTTGACTGGCCTTGTATACGGGCTGATGGCGCTCGGGCTGTCGGTAATCTTCGGCGTCGTGCGGGTGGTGAATTTCGCCCATGGCGAGATGATGACCATCGCCATGTACCTCGCCGTCGTCCTGTTCAATGAGCTTGGCCTTGATCCGCTCGTGATGGCGGTTCCACTCGCGGGCGTTCTGTTCGCCCTGGGATATGCTCTCCAGGCCGGCATCATTAATTCATTCATCAATCGCCCGGAGCACAGTCAGTTCATCCTGCTGGTTGCGATCGCTCTCATCATCGTCAACATGCTGCTGATTGCGTTCGGCCCTGATGCCCGCAATGTTCAGACGTCCTATGCATACGACAGCTTCGCCATCGGGGCGTTGATCGTGGACGCCAGCAAAGTCTATGCCGCCTGCGCAACGATCGTCATCGCCGCTGCGCTCTTCGCATTCTTTCGCTTCGCGGACATGGGCAAGGCGATCCGCGCCTGCGCCGATAACTATACCGGCGCCTTGGTTGTTGGGCTCGACGTCAAGCGGTTCTACGCGCTGACCTTCGGGCTGGGCGCCGCCTGCGTCGGCGCGGCCGGATCGATGCTGGTTCTTCTCGTTGACGTCACCCCGGCGCTGGGCCCAGCCTATACGCTGCTCGCCTTCATCATCGTGATCACCGGAGGTCTCGGCTCGATGCCTGGCGCTCTCGTGGGCGGCGTGCTCATCGGCCTCACCGAGGCGCTCGCGGGATTGCTCTTCACGCCATCGGCCAAGAGCATGTTCTCGTTCGGGCTGCTTGTGCTGGTGCTCCTGTTCCGGCCGCAGGGCCTTCTGGGCCGAACGGCGTGATGTTGCGCGAGGCGTTCCAAGACGCTCCACGCGGCGGCCTGGTGTTGCTGGCTGTGCTGCTCGCCGGCCTGTGCACGGCTCCGTGGCTTGCCAACGACTACCTGCTCACGGTGCTCATCACGATCCTGTATTTCGCTTATGTCGGCCAGGCGTGGAACGTGATGATGGGCTTTGCCGGGCAGCTGTCGCTCGGACACGCAATCTATGTGGGGCTTGGAGGCTATACAGCCGCCCTTCTGTTCGTGAGGTTTGGCGTCGCGCCGTGGATTGGCATGCTTGGCGCGATATCGGTTGCAGCGGCGTGCGGGGCGCTGATCGGATTTCTTGCATTTCGCTTCGGTGTGGGGGGCGTCTATTTTGCGATTCTCACCATTGCCTTTGCCGAGTTCGCCCGCATCGGCTTTGATCATCTCACCTTGATCGGCGGCTCCGCGGGATATTTCCTCCCGGTTGCCAATTATGCCCGCAACGATATCTGGAATCTGCGCGGCAGTCCCACGATGTTCTATTATATCATGCTGGCGCTTACGGTTGCCGCCCTTGTCGGCTGCCAACTGATGCTCAAGAGCAGGATCGGCTATTACTGGCAGGCCATACGCGAGGACGAGCAGGCGGCGCGCGCAGTCGGCATCAATACTTTCCGTTGCAAGATGCTTGCCGTTGTCGTCTCAGCAGGCATGACCGCCATTGGCGGAGTGCTCTTCGCCTTCTATTATAATAATCTGTTTCCCGAGCAGGTCTTTCATATCTCGCGCTCGATCGAGATCATTCTGGGGCCGATCATCGGTGGCGTGGGGACATTGTTTGGCCCGATTTTGCCGCTCTTGCGGCCGCCGCTGTCGCGGCATTGCTGGTAGAAGGGCTCATGGGTCTGGCCTCGATCCGCATTCAGCCCGGCGCGCATCACCTCGCATTCATACGCACGCTGACGCTTTGCACCGTGGCCCTGGGCATGGTGTTTGCCGGAGCACGCTGGCGACGGGTTGAGTTAACCCGGCTTGGGTACGCGACGGTGGTTCTGGTCGCAATCAAACTTGTTGCCGAAGACTTGCGCCACGGCCACCTGATCTACATTGCCGCATCAATCTCCATGGTCGCTCTTACCTTGATTGCGGCGCCCCGCCTGGCACGAGCCACGCAGACCGCGCTCGGCAAATAGCTGTCTCGTATTCAATGCGCTTCGGGTACAGCGCGACGTGTTGGGCCCAGGCGGGCAGAAGCAACGTACGTAGCGCAAGTTATTCAATGACCCCGGGACGATAGACGTCGGGCCGATGCACCGGTCGGCCAGTTGGCCGCGGCTCGACGTTCCGGCTCTCATCTCCGCGCAGCTTCATCTTGCTCTGATGCACATCGTAGCCGGTACAGGAGCAATAGCGATTCGAGAATGAAGGTCTCCGCCGCTTCGCTCTTGAGCTCGCGATAGCTAGATGCCGACTTCGCCTTCGCTGTTTTCCGTGCTGCCTGAAGGCGCATCGAGAAAGCGCTGAGCATCAGCCAGTGTGGAAACGGGATGGTCTTCATCTTCAGTCAAGCTTTCCGCCGCGTAGGAGCGAACCAGCTTGGTCCAGTCGCGGGAGAGCAAATCAGTATTCGCGAACAAGTCGGCCCAAATGATCTCCCCGCGAACGGCCACCACGACGCCAACAGCATGCTCATCGCGAAACTGGGCGAGCAACTGCTCGCGAGCATTCATTAAGGGCGCGGCGGCCTCATCGACTTTCTCACTAACGGCCTTGTCCTGAAGGGCCTTGGCGTAGCTGCTGGTGCCGAGAGAGCGGTGATACATGCCTCCGCGTTGCGGAGTGCCTCCACTGGCCGGCGGCGCCGCGGCTTCCATTTGCGAGATTGCGCCGCGCACCGAATCCCAGACCTGTTGCTGGTCCTGGTCGACCATCGCTCTCTCGCGCACTTCAGGTTGGACCATAAAGCTCTTCGCGGCCGACTTGCCGGCGGACCAAAAGTGGATGAGCTCTCAGTCCAGCGGCCCGGCTCGATACAGAACACTCCAAGATCGATGGGCTCGGCGTCGGCTGGAACAATGCGGTCCTTGGCGACAATGCGGTCCTGCTTGCCGCCCGTCACGATCTCGCCCGCAAGCAGCAACAACGGCCGCTTGGAATGGTTGACGAGAACCAGTGTGTTCACCTCGTCGCCGCGATCGAAATCGTCGTGACTCCCGGATCCTCTAGGCCGCACCAGCCCCCGCGCCCGGCCGGCCTCGGTCACTTCAACCTCGCCGTTCTTCAGGCCCTCGTCGAGAGTGATGAACGGGGTCTCGCCCGTGAATTCTTCGTCGGCACGCACCACGGGAAACAACAACAGATTGCCGCTCTACTGGGGCAAGCACGCGGTAGGGGCCGCCTTCGCCCCGGTCCGGACCCCCGCCTGCTTTCACCCGCTTCCCAGAATCGATGAAGCGAGCGCGACGATGAGCAACGCAGCTACCCCAAATCTGCCCCACTTCTTCATAGATCTCCTCCGCCGGCTTGTGGCATTACCGAACCGGCCCTCGAGTGAAGAACGGCGGCCGGCCCAAAACTTGCAGAACTTTTTTCGTCCGCATGTCAATCGGCGACGTCCGGTCGGCAGACCCAGGGCATGGAGGCTAAAGAGTTGCTCAATACGTCCAAGTCACTAAGGCCATCGTGAGGCAATGAGCATGGCGTCAACGGAGTCCGTGGCCGGCGTGCCCGAGACGGTCACCGTGTACGAAACGGCGCTTCCCGAACACTGGGGGAGCGATAGACCGCCGTTTGCTCGATGAGCATCTGGCGCTCGAGTGCTGCGGCCGAGTGGGGCCTGGAGCGCGACGAGTTTGACCGGATTGCTTCGGAAGCCGCACGATTCAGAATTTCGGTTTGGAAGCGGGCGTCGCAGCAACGCGCCGGCAGCAAGCGGAATTCGTTCCATGGGCTGCGTCTGGATGATCTCATCCTCGCGCGTGCCTGTGCGGCCGGGAATGAGCGCGCGTGGGAGCATTTCATCGCTCAGCACCGTCAGCCGCTGATTCGTGCGGCCATCGCCATCACCGGAAGCGAGACGCTGGGACGCGACCTGGCCGATCAGCTCTACGCGGAGTTGTATGGGTTGAACATGCGCGAAGGCGAACGGCGCTGCCCGCTGCTTTCGTATCGCGGTCGTGGATCGTTGATGGGCTGGCTGCGAACCACTCTGGCTCAGCGCCATGTGGATCATCATCGCCGCAGCCGTCGCGACCAGCCGCTCGAAGAGATCGATCCGCCGGCGACAGATGCGCTTCCTCAGACTTCCGGCGCCGAGCTTTCGCAGTTGGAGCGCGCCATCGAAAAAGCGCTGCTGGAGCGGGATGCGGAGGAACGCTTCCTGCTGGCGGCTTATTATCTTGACGAGCAGACCTTGTTGCAGATCGCCCGCGTGCTCTGCGTGCACGAGGCCACGGTGAGCCGCAAACTGCGGCGAGCAACTGATGGCACCCGGAAGCAAGTGCTCAAAAATCTTCAGCGCGGCGGAATGAGCAGGCGAGCGGCGCAAGAGGCTACGGGCGCCGATCCGCGCGACATACAAGTGAACCTGAAAAAACTTCTGCAACATTCGCAAACCGAAGCGTTCAAAGAACAGGCTGGGTCATGAGTCCAAAGCCCCAACACGAGATTCACC
>CAWJCB010000034.1:0-388214 GCA_963841105.1 uncultured Alphaproteobacteria bacterium | reverse complement strand
GTCGGAACCGTGATCACCGGGGCGGCGGCGAGCCGTTTTTCCAGATCATCATATTTCGCCTCGCCTTGGGCCAAGCCAGCCGCCACCGGTAATTGTGGATCACGATGCTGACGTGATCCGGGTTGTCGAAAGAGGCGGCGCTGCGATTGAAGGTGGCATCGTCGAACTTCCAGTTCGGCGAAGCCAGCCGCCAGATGAGCTTCGAAAACTCGCGCCGGTATTTCTCGTACCCGGCTCGGCCGCGTTCAGTGGCGAAGTAATATTGGTACCACCATTGCAGCTCCGCCTCGGGCGGCAACGGAATTGGCCTGCTTGCTGACTGCCGATCAAATAACCGCTCACCGAGCCCAGCGCTTTGCAGCGCTCCGGCCAGAGCGCCGCGACGATGTTGGCCGAGCGCGCCCCCCAATCAAAGCCGGCGATCGCCGCCTTTGGGATTTTCAGAGCATCGATCAAATCGATGACGTCAACGGCGACCACCGACTGCTGCCCATTGCGTGGCGTGTCGCTGGAAAGGCCTGCGCCAGCAACGGGGCGACGTCCACAAACTGTGAATGTCGTACGGCCAGCCGTGCAGAAGAATGACGGGCGCGCCATCGGCCGGGCCCATATCAGCGTATCCAACGCTGAGTGGGCCGGCATTGATCTGTTTCAGCGACCCGAATGACGTATTTGTCCCAGGCTTCATCGCGGGCAGTTGTTTCGGCTTTGCCTCCCGTGCACGTGTGCGTGACGATGAGCGCCAAGGCATTTTCATGTTTCGAACGCACGTGGAGGAAATGAATGTCCAGCCCGTCGATCTCTGTGATGAATTGCGGCAGCGCATTCAGTCTCGCCTCGACCTTGCGCCAGTCGTAATCTGTCGCCCACTGCGCTGCCGTAGATCAACGAGCACCTCTTCCGGAACGTTGATGCGGAAGGGCCGGATCGTGGTGTCTTCGGTCACTGCACTCACATTCCCGGGAATGAGGCTGGACGCGGGCCACGGCTGTCGTGGTGCCAAGTAGGTTGCGCCGGTTGAGTGATAACGATCTTGAAGTCATGAGTTCCTCTCTCCTGGACGAGCGCGTAAGCCGAGCGAGCTGAGGATAGACTAGCCGGGGCACCGCCCAATTCGAGCTACGGTTTCATTACGGACACCCACCGAGATATTGACAGAATAATTGTTGCGCCCGCGCCATGGCGTCGTCCTTTGCTCTCGCGTTCGCGGTTAAGGCTTGGCGCGACCGCCCGGGATCATCGAAGTCGTGGGTGGCGCCGGGATAAAGAACGATGTCGATATCGCCTCCCTGAGCTTTGCTGCGATCAACAAACGCGGCGCAGCGGCGTGGCGATACTTCTTCGTCAGCATCCCCTTGCAGCACGCGCACCGGCGCATAGGGGCTTATGCCGTCCTCGAACTGCCCCTTCAGGCCGCACGCCGGGTAGAATGCGAGCGCCGCACGGAACCGCAGGGCAGGTGCATGGCCGGCGGCGCGCGACGCCGGGATTGCCATGGTCGCGAGCGCCGCGCTTCCACCGTTCGACCATCCCTGCAGGCCGACGCGGTCGGGCATGACATCGCGACGCGAGCTCAGATAGGCCAGCGCGCCATAGGCGTCGAGCGGTCGCACCGTTACTTCGTTGAGCTCTTCCGGGCGGGCGTCATAGCTGAAACGAGGGAAACCGTGGGGATATCCACGTGGCCCGAAGCCATCGACAAGGATCGCGATATAGCCGCGCTCGGCCCACAGGCGCCCCCACATCTGATGCCGCTGCGACAGGGTCGAGGCGTCATAGCGGCCGTTCGCCGCCGAGGAATAGGCGCCTGCCCGCCCATGCATCATCACCACGGCGGGCACTTGCGTTGCCCCTGGATGAGCCGGCCCGAACACATACCCCACCAGAGTGGTCTTGCTGTCGGCACTCGGAAAAGTCACGCGCTCGGGTAGGCCATCTTTGGCACATGCTGAGCCGGTAACGCCCGGCGCAAAGACCGCGGCCGCGAATATGCGTGCCGACAGCACAACGATCATTCCCTTCTCATGCAATCGCATCTGCTCTTGCCGGCGAGCCCGGCACGTCGGACATTGACCAAACGCAAGCATGCGCGTCCTGACGTCAACCCGCAACACTGAGGCAACCGATGCCGCGCTTCTATCAACCCGATTTAACCGTTGACTTCGACAGTCCATTCGTTCGGGACGGCCAGGACAAGCTCATCCGCCGGTCGTATTGGCTGGACATGGATGATCGCAGTCTGATCATGGTAATGGTCAACGGCATCGGTGCAAACTTGACCAACGACGAGAAGAGAGCCCATTTGATCGACCTTCGTCGTGACCACCTCATCGATCAGGTCTGTCCCCAGGAAATCCTTCCGCCGGAGAAGTAGGGTGCACCGCGTGGTGGCCACTGCAGGCATGCAGCTTGGAGTGTCCACGCTTCATCGCCCAGCATAGGGTAGGCTCCACATGTCATCACGCTTCTTGCTTGCCGTTTTAGCTGTGCTGATGCTGTCGCACGGCATCGCATGTTCGCAAAGCTGGCCCAACCGGCCGGTACGGATCATTGTCCCGTTTCCAGCCGGAGGCGCGGTCGACGTGCTCGCCCGCACGGTGTTCGACAAAGTGTCGGCGCAAGTCAGCCAGCCATTCGTCATTGAAAACAGACTTGGTGCGGGGGGAACGATCGGCTCCGCGGCAGTCGCGAAGGCAGATCCGGACGGGTACACCATCCTGGTCAATTCCTCCTCGCACACCGTCGCGCCGGCATTGTTTGCAAGCCTGTCCTATGACGCGGTGGGCGACTTCAGCGGGGTCACTGCGCTGGCAAACCTGCCAACCGTGCTCTTCGTGTCCGCTGCCAAGGGCTACAAGAATGTCGGCGAATTCGTCGCAGCGGCCAAGGCCAATTCCTTCAACTACGGCTCGGGCGGCGTCGGCAATGCCACCCATCTTAATGCCGAGCGCTTCATGAGAAGCGCCGGATTTCACGCTGTGCACGTCCCGTTCAAGGGTTCACCGGAGGCGCTGACGGAAGTGATGGCCGGACGCATCGATTTTTCCTTCAGCGCGCTCCTTCCAGCGATGTCGATGCTGGAGCAGGGCTCGGTAAAGGCGCTTGCCGTCAGCAGCATTGCGCGCGCCACCGCCTTGCCGGATGTGCCCACGACGACGGAGGCTGGTTACCCCAACTCCGACTACAATTTCTGGGCCGGCGTGATGGTGCCGCGTGGCACACCGCGGTCCATCATCGAGACGCTCTCCCGCGAGACCGAGAAGGCGCTTGGCCTCCCTGAGGTGAAGGCGAAGATGAAGTCCCTTGGCGCCGACCCGATGCCGATGACATCCGCGGAGTTCGACAGGCTTTTGGCTGACGAAGTCCGGATCAACAAGGAACTTGTCAAGTCAGCCGGAATAAAAGCCAACTGATGTCGCAATGAGAACACGCGTCAAAGGGGGGTGGGTCGTTGGCCACGACGACGTTAAACACACGCTCATACGCAACGGCGAGGTGGTGTACGAGAACGATACCATCATCTTTGTCGGTCGTGAGTTTCCCGGTGAGGTGAATGATGAGATCGACGGGGGTGGCATGCTGGTTGCCCCTGGGTTCATCGATACACACGTGCACGCCGGCTATCAGGCGCAGAAGCGCATGATCACGGATGTCGGCAGACCGGATTATTTTGGGCAGCCGTTTCTGGAGTTCGACGTCGCGCGCCAAGGTGCCACGGTCGGCGGGGATCCGCGTTTCTTCTCGGACCATGACAAGAAGCTCCACGCGGACGACCCGTGGGCATTGTTCACCGCGGTCGAGCTGATCCGAAACGGCGTCACCACGTTCGTTGAAATGGGCGCGCCGGTTCACATGCAGGAAGCGCTCGCCACCGCGGTGGATCGCATCGGCATCCGGGCCTATCTCGGCGCCGGATATGATCTCGGCGGCTGGGTGGGTGGTCCGGGCGGCCGGCTGACCCGGGTGATCGACGAGGCGCAAGGCGAGAAGGTGTTTGCCGATTCAATCGCATTCTCGGAGCGCGTCGACGGCGCGTCGAGCGGACGGCTGCGGGCGATCCTGGCGCCCAAGCGCGTGGAAACGTGCTCGGTAGCCCAGCTACAGAAGACCGCGGAGATAGCGCGAGCCAACAAGTTCCCGGTTTGCATCCATGCCGCCTACAGCGTGCACGAGTTCTATGACATCCTGCGCGAGCACCAGAAGACCTCGATCGAGCTCCTGGACCATGTGGGCCTGCTTGCGCTTGGCGCGATTCTCAATATCGGGCATGGCAACTTCGTCGCCGAGCACCGGCGACTGGCCTACAGCGGCGGCCACGACATCGAGTTGATCGGGACGCACGGCGCGACGATCTCGCATTGCCCCTGCAATCTGGCACGACGCGCGCGGTTTCTGGATACCTGGAGCAGGTACCGCAAGGCCGGCGTCAATGTCGCGCTCGGCAGTGATACATACCCGCGCGACATGATCATGCAGATGCGGACCGCGTCCTATTTCGCCAAGGTCCTTGAACATGACCTGAGCGCCGCCACTGCCGCCGAGGTTTTCGATGCGGCGACAGTGGCGGGGGCACGGTCTCTAAATCGCGGCGATCTCGGCCGTCTCTTGCCTGGAGCCAAGGCCGACATCATCCTCATCGATCAGCGCAGCATCCGCCACGGGCCAGTGCGCGATCCCATTCACAGCCTGGTCGAGTGCGGCATCGGCGACGATGTCCGGACCGTGATCGCGGGCGGAAAGGTATGCATGCGCGACCGGGTCATCGAAGGCATCGACGATGCGCATTTGCTCGCGGCCGCGCAGCGGGTCGGAGAGCGGACCTGGAGAAACTGGCAGAGCTGGGACACGCTCGGCCGCACGGCCGAAGAGATGTGCCCGATGTCTTATGCCGTGATTTGATCGCGGTGCGCACGCGATAGGCCTCCGCGCCGCCGGAACAGGGATCAGGCGCGTCTGGACGCATCCGAATTGAACGCTGAGTGTGGTGAAATCTGATGCATTGGAATAATGCTGGTTTTGACCATTTGCGAGCGGTGCTGCTCTCGCTGGGATGGCGTCCTCCCGGCTATCCGAGCGTGAGCCAAGCAGGGCAAGATGCAGCAAGGCAACATACAGCAGGGTGATGCAGGAATGATTTGCGGCATGATCGGCCAGAGCTGCAGCGCTCTTGCAGGCGCGCTCGGGCTCGTCTTTCTCTTCTGCGACCTCGCGCCGGCGCAAGACTGGCCTACCCGCCCGATCACCATGGTCGTGCCCTATGCGGCTGGCGGCCCGGTCGACACGCTTGGCCGTATCTTGGCGGTGGGCCTGAGCGAGATTCTGCACCAGCAGATGGTGATCGAGAATATCGGTGGCGCCGGCGGCATGACCGGATCGAGCCGCGCGGCCAAGGCTGCACCCGATGGCTACACTTTGTTGCTGGGTGGCCTCGCGGTGCTCGGCCAGATTCCCAACCTGTACAAGAGGCCGCTTTATAACGCCGTCACCGATTTTGCGCCGGTTTCCCTGTTTGCAGATTCCGCGCGCATCCTGATCGCGCGCAAGGACCTGCCAGTCGACAGCCTCAAGGATTTCATCGCCTACGCACAATCCAACCAGGCGAGCATGAAGTTCGGCTCAGCCGGCGCCGGTTCCGGGCTGCATGTCTGCGCCGTGCTGCTCAACACCTTGATGGGCACCAACATCACCCATGTGCCCTATCGCGGCAGCGCGCTGGCGCTGCAAGATCTGATGGCGGGGCGCATCGATTTCATGTGCGACCAGATTTCCACCGCCTTTCCCCACATCCAAGCCGGCGTAGTGAAAGCCATCGCGACGCTCGGTCCGGCGCGGCCACCCGTGCTGCCCGATCTGCCGACCGCACAGGAGCAGGGCCTGGCCGATCTTGATTGCAGCTCGTGGAGCGCATTTGTGTTTCCCAAGGGAACGCCGGAAGCAATCGTGCGCCGCCTCGCGCAGGCGACGAGCGAAGCGGTCGATATGCCGTTCGTGCGCGAGCGGTTCGCAAGCATAGGCGTGACTGTCCCCGCGCCGGAACGCCGAAGTCCCGAATACCTCGCTTCGTTCGTGCCGCGCGAGCTCGCGAAGTGGGCGGGCCCGATTGCGGCCAGCGGCGTGAGCGCTGATTGATTCTAACCAATGCCCAAGAGCCGAAGCGTGTTGCCGCTTGCGATCATCTGTTGCTCGGCCGGGCTCAGCCCGCAATGTGCGAATGCAGTCGCCAGCCGCTCCGGGACGGACTTTTCGACTGCGATCGGCCAATCGGTGCCGACAAGGACATGATCGGAACCCAGCATGTCGACCGCGCAGCGGATGACGGCAGGATGAATGCCCATCGTGTCGATATAAATGTGGCGCCGCGCCAGCGCCGGCGCATCGCGCCGAATTCGCTCGCCGTCACCGAAGCCGCCCGCCAGCAGCACGCCACCTATTGCGAGGGTGGTGACAACCACGCAGAGTTTCGGCAATTCGTCGAAAGTACCACCCTCGATCATCGAGATGAGAGCGGCGCTATTTATGGTTGCCCGCGCAAGGCGCACGCCAATCCGTCCGCTCTGGGAGAAGCGCTTGTGCAATTGTGGATCGGTCTGCGGATGCACAAACACAGGCACCCCGAGCGACGCCGCGGCCGCGAGTGTCGGCAGCGTTTGCTTGGCGCCGAGCAGAAGGTCGCGCTTGGCGCTCTCGAGAAACACGCCTCGCAGGCCCAATTCACGCACGGCTCGCGTAACCTCACGGGCGCCTGCATCACCTGAAAAGGCATCGACGGTGGCGAGTCCGTACAGCTTGCCCGACGAGCGCGGCCATCTGGTCATTGATACGCTGCTCGGCGTCGGGCGGGATGTTGCCGTCCACATCTTCAATGAACGCGGTTGGCGTATTGATCACGCGCGCCGCGATGCCGGCCGATTCCACTGAATCCAGCAGCGAAGCGTGGCTCTGCAGATTGCCGTAAATTCTTTCCCACGTCGCCCGTGCCTGGGCGGGCATGCCGGCCAGACTCTTCAACGTCCATGACGTTCCGATGTAGTGATTGTGAAAGTCGACAATCTTCAGGGGTGCGGTGCTCTGGGCCGCGCTTTCCAACGCAGGAAGAACCGAACCTGCCGCCGCGGCGCCTGCACTCGCCGCAATGAAGGCGCGTCGCGACGTTCCGATCTCGTTTGCCACTTGGCGTCTCCTTAGCAATCAGGGGTTCAGGGTTCTGCCGAGACGAAAACCGACGTAGTTATGCCGGTTGTCCGCAGGATTGTGGCCGCGGGTCGCCGATCGCAGGCCGCTTGGACCGGCCCACCAGGCGCCGCCGCGAACCACATGAACTTTGCAAGCGTCGGATAGGCGCGCGGAGCCGTTCGCGGGCGCGCCGGTGTAATTGTCGTGCCAGCAGTCCTCCACCCATTGCCATGCATTGCCGTGCATGTCGTGCAATGCAAAGGCATTTGGCAGGAAGCTTCCGACCGGCGCCGTGTACGGATACCCGTCGCTGCATGGCACAATCGTCCAGCTCTGTGCTCCGGGGACGGTGCTCTTTGCGGTTTGATCTGCACCGTTTGCGTATCGGCACAATGCCTTCTCGTCATCGCCGAAGAAGTACCGGGTCGTGCCGCCGCCGCGCGCGGCATATTCCCATTCCGCCTCGGTCAACAGACGGTAGCTCTTGCCCGTCTTGCGCGACAGCCACGCCACGTACGCCTTCGCATCATTCCAGCTCAGACAAACTGCCGGATGGGCGCCGGTTTGTGCAAAACCTGGGCTTCGCCAGGAGCGTCCCTGTTTTTCCTCCATCTTGCCCGCTTCGAAAACAAAGCACTTGCCTTCTGCGTCATAGCCGGTCTCCGCCACAAAGGCTGCAAACTGATCGACCGTCACGTGAAACTTTCCGACGGCGAACGCATTGGCGATTTTCACCGGATGCTGCGGTCCTTCATTATCAGAACGGCCTGTTTCACTGGCGCGCGAGCCCATCATGAAGTTGCCCGCTGGCACCACGACCATCTCGGGGCAGGTATCGCATTCCTTGAATATGGCTTTCGGCGCCAGCGCGCGCTCCGCCTCTGTTGACAAAGGCCTCGCGCCCTCCGGCGGAAGGCCCACCGCCGGCGTCACGGGGAGCGGCGGCGCAGCCGGCTGCACGGGAGGAACAGCGGCCGCCACATCCCTGCTCTTGAGTTCCTCGATCCGCGCGCGGGCAAGCCCCGCGGACGCGCAATCGGGAAACCGCGCAAGATGGTCCTCGATCGCCGGAAGGTTACCGATCGCCTCTGCGCTTCGCCAATGATCAGCGGCGCCAGCACACGGATCGGCTGAGCGTGCAGCTGGCGAGCTTGCCGAAGGAACGACCGGTTTGGAATCAGGGGCTGCTGCCAGGCCCTCGCCAAACCGGAACTCGTTGACCAGGGAGGAGGACACCGAGGGAACCTGCTCGTTGTTGGTGGTGCGGGACACGGCAACGCGTACGCGGTTGAAAACCTGCTCGGCGGTCAAATCCGGGACGCGCATCTGCTTGATCAGCTCGCTGATGAAAACGCTGTTCGTTTCGCCGCCGTCACTGATCAGCTTGCCGGGCGTAGTGGAGTACATCGCCAGGGTCCCTTCCGGGGTGTCAATCGCGTGGAGACCCGCGGCGGCGGTGCGAAAGCGTGGCTCGAACGGATTACGACGGGCGGCGTCAATGATCACGATCTTCACCTTAGCGCCTCTGCGGTTCATCGCGGCGAGCAGACTATCGACGCTTACTCCTTCTCTCCGCACGTCGGCCTCGCGCCAGATCTCCGCGTTGATTGGAATGAGAAACGTCTGCCGCTCAACCTGGATGCCGTAACCGCTGAAATAGAGCAGCGCAGTCGTGCCGTTGCTAATCTTTCCAAGAAAGGCATCGATGGCGTCCTGCATCTCCTGCTTGCCGACATTCTCCTTGACGTTGACCGTAAACTCATGACGGAGCAACTCCGCCGTGAGCGCGCGAACGTCGCTGATGGTTGTCGAGAGAGGCAAGGTGGCATCGGGATAGCTGGCGTTGCCGATGACGAGCGCCACGCGCGCGGGTTGTTGCTGCGATGATGCCGAGGCGGCCAGCAGCACGGTGCAAGCCACCATGCAAAGCAAGCGCAGCAACCTGGCATCAAGCCTGGCAAGTGCTCCCATTGACTGCCTGGAGGAATGCATGAAGGGCCAGCGGGCAAAGAATGCAGGCCGTCAAAGGCTCCTGGAGAAGGCGGCTGGCCGCGGCTCGCCTCATCACCATATTTGTCTGCCGCTCCGATGACGCAAGAACCCGCGCATCAGACTACGAGAAGGACCCTCTGATCAAGCTTCGCCACGCAGTGGCCCGCCCCCTTGTCGCGCGGTTGGCTCATGCTCCCGCGTCACCCTGCGCGCTGAAGTTTTCACCATTGCAGCGGCGTGGAGATGGACAGCCCGATGAATGGCTTTCTCAGACTCTTCAGATTTCGCCTCGCCGGCTCGGACTTCGGCAGACCTGAATAGTCCGCACACTCATCGTCATTTGAGCAGTCACTTCGTTTCAAAGGATCGATCACCTGCAGATTCTTATTCGTTTGAATGCCGATATAACTCTCGCCAATGCGAAGCTGGTCATTTCGACTGGGAAATCCGCCCGAGGATGGCGCAGCCTGCAAGCTTCTCATGTCGTTGCGGGGGGCGGCACTCTCAGTCGCAGCACTCTCGATAGCACCGCCCATGGTCGTGGACGATTTCTCGGATAGCTTGGGTGAGCTAAACGCTGGATCAGGTAGACTTGGCGAGAGCCGCAGCTCATCCGACCGTGCGCGGGCGCACTCTGCCATGATCATGAGCACGGCGACCACCGCGGCGACCAGTCTGCCAGCAGATTTCTGTTCCGCCATCGTCAAGGTATCATTCTCTTGGCGCGTGTCAGCAAGACGGATGGGCGTCCGCTCTGTTGCACAAAACAGTAGGCCGCGATTGCGCCCGTGGTGTGGTGAGGAGGTCGCATTGTAAGTGTAAGGGAGCGGCGGCAGGTCGTAGGCCATTCGTTGCGCCAACGTCGGACCGTCTCAATCCTTTTGTGACTGAGTAGCCTTGATTTTGTTTGCCTCTCGGAACAGGCGCCGGACCGCGCCTATCCCGAGCACAATGCATATGACCGCGCCAACCGCGAGGTAGAGCGCGCCCGAATCAAGCAAAGCCTGAAACATGTCACTCATCGCCAATTTCCTTCCACCCTGAGCAACAGCCACGCGAAGCATGCTATCGATCTGCTTGAGGCCGGCTTATAGATAGCTGTGCGCCAAGCAGCGCATGGGCTCTCGTTCACGCTTGCTCCTGCGATCCGAACTCGGCAAACGCGTCTGAAGCAAGCCAACGCGAATGGGCACGAACATCGGCGGGCCAGGTTTGCGTGCATTCGTCAAAATGCTTCTTATGCCCGGCGTAGAGGGCTCGAGCGGCATCCTCATAGTGAGGCAGGTTGCCTGCCATCGCCATCATGAAACGATCGGCGGCTGCTTGCGCCTTCTGCACGCGATCTAAATGCGATTTCTCCGTGCGTGCGGCATCGACCAGCCTGCGCAGCGCACCCGAAGCACCACCGGGCTGACCATTCAGCCATTCCCAATGCCGGGGCAACAGGGTTACCTCGCGCGCGACTACGCCGAGTTTGGGCCGCCCGGGACCATGAGATGAAGCACCGCGAGATGAGGCAGCATCGTTAGCCGTGGTGGGCGCGTCCAGTCGGCTGGCTACGTCCTGTTCGGTGCCGCGGAGGTCGAAATCGATTTGCTCCCCGGTTGCGTCATCAAAGACCAGCACCATTCTTTCCGGCCGCTTGTGCTGCAACGCTTTGATCGCAAGAGCGACTTCCAGATATGTGCCCGCCGCCATGCGGCAGCTTGCGCAAAAGGCCGTGCACGTCCGGATCACCATGAGCTCCCTTCGCATACATTTTACCCGGATAAAAAATAAATTACCAACTCTCGTAATTACTTAAGATATATCTTGCGTTACATCTGACTAAATGGTATCTTTAGACATATCTTAAACCCAAACGGAGATTTATATGTTGAGGATGAGACACTTGGCAGGCGACCATGAAGGTTTGTGGGCCTCTGGCCGCCACGGCCGTGGCCGTTGGCGCTCCGGACATGGTTCGGGCGGGCGGCACGGCAAGGGCGGGGGAGATTTTATGCGAGCCGGCCGCATGCTGGCGCAGGGCGACCTTCGCGTCATCGTGCTTGCCCTGATCGCGGAGCAACCACGTCACGGCTACGACATCATCAAGCAACTCGAGGAAAAGACAGCCGGCTGGTACTCACCAAGCCCCGGCATCGTCTACCCCACGCTGACCTATCTGGAAGAGGCGGGTCATCTGACGTCACGAGCCGACGCCGCCAAGAGACTCTACACCATCACCGGTGAAGGCCGCGCCTACCTCGAAGACCACCGGGATATTGTTGACGCCGTAATGAGCCGGCTCGACTACATCGGCAAAAAAGCAGAGCACATGCGCCGGCACTTGGACGAGGAACGCGATTGGCGCCGTTCCCCACCCCTCGTGAAGGCTGCGCTCGATAATCTTTGCGACGTTGTCGCCAAACGATTGCAGGACGATCCCAGATCGGAGACCCAGATCGTAGAGATTCTGGCGCGCGCCGCGGGAGAGTTGCGCAAGGAATAGAGACGGAACGCCCGCCCAGCGTGAGTGCGTTTGCCCTCACACCGGCTGAGATCAACCGCAAGTCAACGCATGCTCTTTGGGATCGTATCCGGGCATGTCGGGAACGCCATAGCCGGGATAGATCCGCACCGCGGCCGAATTGGAGGCCGGTTTGATGGCAAACCATTTTTCATGGAGCTTGGAGAGGGCGCCATCCTTTTTCATGCATTCAATGGCAACCTCGATCTTGTCGCGTAGCGCGGCGTTGTCCTTGCGGACCGGAATGGCAAAAACGAGCCCGGTCGGATGCAGCAGTGACAGCTTGAGCGCGGGGTTGTTCTTCACCGCCCAGGCCGCGGCCGTATTGCCGAGAATGGTTGCGTGCGCCCGTCCCGACAGGAGGGCCTGCACCGCATCTGTCGTGGTGCCGTAGGATTCAATCGACCATCCGACCTTGTCGGCAAGACCGCGGGCCCATTGATCGTAGATGGAGCCTTTGTTGACGGAGATCGTTTTGCCCTTGAGCTCCTCCAGAGAGTTGATCCCGGCCGTCTCCTTTTTCACGATGAACTGGTAATCCGTATCGAGGTAACCCTCGGTGAACAACATGTTCTCCGCTCTCTCCTTGGTCACGGTGACGGCGGCGGCAAGGAAATCGTATGTGCCCGCTTGCAGCGCCGGTACCAAGCCGGAAAATTGCGCGGCGTCGAGGTCGAGCTTGCGCCCGAGCCGTTTGGCAATGTCATATGCAAGGTCCACATTGAAGCCCTCGACGCCGCCGCTCAGGTTAGGCATCGCGTGCGGTGCGAAGGTGGCGTCGATGCCGCTGCGCAGCGGCGCTTCCTGGGCCGATGCGGACTGTGCTGTCACGAGGTAAGCAATCGTCAGGGCGAACAGAAGTCGCATCCTCATCTGGCTCTCCGTTAATATCGGAACGCGGGTATGATCTCCCGCGCCCACTCTCGCATGAATCGCGCCTTGTCATCGAAATGGATGCTCATCCAGAACTGGCGCGCCCCGGCGCTGATTGCGGCTTCGAGCTTCCTGATGCAGTCCTTCGGCGTGCCGGCAATCGAGAATCGCTCCGCAAGATAGTCAAGCAGACCGAGCTCTTTGATGAGCTCGCGGTTGGTGCTGTCCGGCTTGTCGTGCTGCGCGGAATTGTAGCGCTCGCCCAGCATCTTGACCTTGTCCATAAGGTGCTCGGGAATGTGCTTGCCCGCCACGGTGAAGCGGGACAGATGGCTGCCGGCCGAAGCCAGCGTCATCGCGATCTCGTCTACTGCTTTTGCCCGGTCGCTGCCGACATTGGTGAGCGGCAGCCACCACATGTCCACATCATCGATGCTTCGGCCTGCACGGGCACAGCCGATCTTTAGCTGCTCGATCGAATCGCGAACGATTTCCGGCATGAGACCCGTATTGATGACGACGCCATCGGCGATTTCGCCAGCGAGTTGCAGCGTACTTCGGTCCCGAGGCTGCGAGATAGATCGGGATGCGGCCGCGGAACCACGTCAACTTGCAGGGCGCGCCGTTGTAGATCGAGTTGCCTGTTTGCAGAAGATCGCGGATGGTTTTGACGTAGGCGCCAAGCTCAGCGTGCTTTGCCGGCCGGACGCCGATGTTGTCCACCGAGCTGTCGCCGGTGCCGATGCCGATCATTGTCCGCCCCGGCGCGAGCTCCTCGATGGTGGCAGCGGCGCTCGCGGCCACGGCAGGGTGCCTGGTCATGGGGTTGATCACGCGCGAGCCGAAACGGATTGTCCGGGTATTTGCCGCCACCAAGCCCTCGACCACGTAGACGTCTCGATACAATGACTGCGAGTCGGCGATCCCGGCGATCTCGAACCCGCACTCTTCAGCCACCCGGACCCAATCCAACGCTTCCATTGCGTGATTTGGCAGAAAGTTCACTCCAAACCGGATCGGCTTCCCATCACTCGCCGTCTTCCGCTCCATCCCCATGCGCTCCTCCACTAATTAGCCGCCGCTATGCATCCAGCCGGCCGGGAAGGAGGTCGGAACCAAAATTTCTCTGCGGATCAACTTCCGGTTCGAGCGCCCCGAGCGGCCGCGCGGCATCCGAGAGTTGGCGCGCGAGAAAGCGGCCGCTGCCGCGTTCGATCTTCAACTCGCCATTCTCTACGGAGATACGGCCACGACTGAGCACCATCACCGGCCAGCCCTTCACCTTCATGCCTTCATAGGGAGTGTAGCCGCTTGCGTCATGCAGCATGTCGTAGGTGATCGTCACTTCCTTGTGCGGATCCCAGATCGCGATGTCGGCATCACCCCCGACCGTGATAGTGCCCTTGCGCGGATGCATCCCATAGAGTTTCGCAGGATTGGTCGCCGTCAATGCGACGAATTGATTGATATCGATTCGGCCTTTGCTGACCCCTTCGGAGAACAGCAGAGGGAGCCGCAACTCGATTCCCGGCATGCCGTTGGCGATCTGGATGAACGTCGGCTTGGGACCCGCGCTCAATTTGCCCCTCTCGTCCATGCTGTAGGGCGCATGGTCCGACGAAAAGATCTGGAAGGTGCCGTTGCGAATCCCGCGCCACATGGCCTGCTGTGACTGCTTATCCCGCAGCGGCGGACTGCAGCAGAATTTTGCGCCCTCCATGTTTTCCCGATCCAGGTCGTTTGCAGTCAGCAGCAGATATTGTGGGCATGTCTCGGCAAAGATCTTGAAACCGGCTGTTTGCGCCTCACGAATCTCCTGCATCGCGTTCTCGGTCGAGACGTGAACGATCAGGATCGGGACATCAACCAGCCGGGACAGGGCGATGGCGCGATTTGTCGCCTCGCCTTCACCGACCCTGGGATGGCTCACGGCATGATATCGCGGCTCGACGTGACCGCGCGCGATCAGCCGCGCCCGCAGCCACCGGATCATGTCGTGGTTCTCGGCGTGCACCAGAACAAATGCACCATGCTCGCGCGCGACCGAAAGCACCTCGAGGAATTGAATATCGGCCAGCGCCAGCTTGTCGTAGGTCATGTAGATCTTGAACGAGGAAAACCCGTCCTTGATGAGCGCCGGCAGTTCCTGCCCCAGCACCTGCGGGGTGGGATCGGAAATGATCAGGTGGAAGCCATAATCGATGACAGCCTTCGGAACGGCGCGCGCCATATAGTCGTCGACAGTCTTGCGCAGCGACTGGCCACGATGCTGCGCGGCGAAGGGAAGGACCGAAGTCGTGCCGCCGAAAACCGCGGCAACCGTTCCGGTGTAAAAGTCATCGGCGGTCATGACCCCCAACGAGCCCATTTGCTCGATGTGGCAATGGCCTTCGACGCCTCCGGGCAGCACCAACATTCCTGACGCATCGATGACGCGCCTGCCATCGCCAAGCTGGTGACCGAGCGCCACCACCTTGCCATCCTTGATGGCGACATCACATTGCGAAACATCAGCCGCGGTGGCGACCGTTCCATTGCGAATAAGGACGTCCAGCTCAGCCATGCTCTCCTCCGATCCGCCTGCCTGAGAATGTGCCCGGGCAACCGGCAGTAACTTTCATTCGCAGCAGTTTTTCACCAACCACCAAGTCAGCAGCCGTGTCGCCTGCAGCAAATCCGCTATGTCCATGTCCTCAGATGGATTGTGGCTCCCGTTCGCGTTGCGAACAAAGAGCATGCCCATCGGTATGCCGGCGTGGGCGAACGCTGCGGCGTCATGAGAGGCGCCGCTGGCCATGAGCCGGGTGGGAATTCGCAGCTCCGCAGCCCCGGCCTGGAATTCCGCGAGAATCGAGGGGGCTACCGTACCGGCGGCCGCGCGTGCTGGCACGCCGAGGTCGAACTGCACGCGCCGGCGCGAGGCGATCTCTTCGGCGATCACATCGACGCGTTTTTCCAGTTCGGACAACAATTCGGGGTCTACGCTGCGCGCATCGAGGCTGAACGAGACCTCGCCGGGAATCTTAGTCAGAGCGTGCCGCTGCGGGTCAGTGAAAAACTTGCCGACCGTGAACGCCATGTCCTTGCCCTCGGAATTCCATTCCCGCCAGAGCGCATCCAGGGCGTGGATGAAATCAGCGCCAGCAACGACGCTGTCGCGCCGATATGATCGCGGCACGCCGCCGCAGTGACTGTACTCGCCGAGGATCCGGGCCGACGGAAGCCGGTAATTTCCGCGGATTCCGGTAACGATACCAACCGGCAGCTGCTCCGCTTCCAGGACGGGTCCCTGCTCGATGTGCACTTCCAGAAACGCCGCGACGTTCGATGGGCTCAGATATGGCTTGCCGGTTCGCAACCGGTCGGGATCGCCGCCGCAGGCGCGCACGTGCTCGGCAAGGGTTTTGCCGGTATCGGCACGTTTCTGCTTCTCGCAGACATCCGGAGCGATCTTGCCAAGCGCCGCCTGGCTGCCAAAGAAGGTCGTGGAGAACCAGACGCTTTCCTCGGCCCGAATTCCCATCACCGTGATGTCACGGAGCGACCGGCATCCACTCTCCTTGAGCGCATTGATCGCGATCAGCCCGGCGATCACACCCGCCGCGCCGTCAAAATTACCGCCGTCCGCCACCGAATCGAGATGCGAGCCGATGATGACGCGGGGCCGCCTGCGATCGCTGCCAGCCATGGTGAGGTAAGTGTTGGCGGCCGCGTCATGAGCGACATCGAAACCGAGATCGCGGGCGGTCTTCGCCATCAAATCGTGGGCGAAGCTCTCTCCTTGGCCATAGGCATCGCGGAATATCCCGTTGCCCTTTGTGGTCCCTTGCCGCAGCGCGTCGAATAGCGATGCCGCAAACGCTTGCTGCTTCAGGACGGTGTCAACAACGGATACCCCCTGGTCGAGCTTTGGCGGGTGCGAAGACAACGACGTTACTTCTCCAGGTGGTTGCCTGCGACGACGGCGGCCCATCGCTTGTGCTCGGTCTCCATGTAGCGGCGGAATTCGTCAGGGCTGCCGCCGATCTGTGCGATTGTCTGCGCCTGCAGCGATCTGGTGACCGCATCTGATTTGAGCGCCTCATTGGCGGCGCTCGCGAGCTTGTCGATGATCGGCTGCGGCGTATCGACCGGCGCAGCCAGCCCGAACCACAGGACTGATTCGAAGCCCGGAACCCCGGCCTCGATCATGGTGGGAAGGTCCGGCATGAACATGCTGCGCCGCGCATCAGTAACGGCGAGCGCGACGAGCTTGCCGGCGCGCACATGCTCCATGGCCGCCGGCGCAGGCGAGAAGTAGCCGTCGATACGCCCGGCGAGCAGGTCGGTGATGACCTGAGGACTGCCGGCATACGAAATGTGAGCAATCCTCACCTGCGCCAAAAACTTGAGCAACTCGATGGCAAGGTGCGTGGAGCTCGCAACGCCCGACGATCCGAAGGCGATGGCATCAGGCTTTGCCTTGGCGAGGGCGACCAACTCCTTGACGCGCTTTACGTCGAGCTGTGGGGTCACCACCAGCACCGTAGGCGTTGAGGTCAGGAGCGTGATCGGGGCGAAGTCCTTGATGATGTCGAAATTCAGACCGGGGTTCATTGCCGCGTTGGTCATGTTGCCGGCGTTGGCGACATACAGCGTGTAGCCGTCCTTCGGAGCGCGAGCGACCATCGCGGCTGCGATGCTGGACGCAGCGCCAGTCCGATTCTCGACCACGAACGGCTGGCCGAGGATCTGTCCCATCCTGGCGCCCACGACACGCGCGGTGATGTCGGCAGTGGACCCGGGAGGAAACCCGCTGATGATGCGCACCGGCGCCGTCGGGTAATTTTGAGGTTGCGCTAGACCGGTTGGCGATAGCGCTAACGATGGCAACACCACCGCGATGGCGATCTGTGCGATTTTCTTCAATGCTTTTGCCGGCTGTCTCAAGATTGGTGTTCCATCGAACCCGATCGAGCTGATGCTCATTTGATCTGGAGGTTCAATTTCTGCACCGCTTGCGCGTAACGGTCCATATCGCGTGCAATGAACTGGACGTAGCTGGCGGTGCCGTCCTCCTCCATCACCATACCAAGCTGCTTCATGCGCCCCGCCATTGCCGGCTCGCGCATCGCGGCAGCGGCTTGCGCCTGCAAGCGGCTGACGATCTGCGCAGGGGTACCGGACGGCGCCTGCATTCCCATGACGGTCGCGACGTCGAATCCTTTCTGCCCGAGCTCGTCGCAGGTAGCGATGGCCGGAGTTGAAGGCGAGCGTTGCAACACGCTGATGCAGTAGCCGACGAGCTTTCCGCTGGCGATCAGCTCCATGACATTGGGAATGCCGGACCAACCGACCTCAATTTCGCCGGTGAGCAGTCCGTTCACCATCGCGGAGCCGCCGCGATAAGGAACGTGCAGAAGGTCGATGCCGGCGCGTTCGGCGAAGATCGCCATGGTGAGATGGTGGATTGAGCCGGCGCCCGCCGAGCCGAAGCTCATTTTTCCCGGCCGTTTCCTGGCCAGCGCGATGAATTCGTCGAGCGTCGCGGCCGGGACCAACGGATTGGCTACCATGATGGTCGGCAGGCTGACCAAAGCCGTGATCGGCGCGAAGTCCTTGACAGGATCGTAACCAAGGCTCGGGTTGAGAGCCGGGTTGATTGCCAGCGCGCCGGAATCGCCGAACATCAGCACATGCCCGTCTGGCGGGGCACGGGCGACCATGCTCGCCGCGACGATGCCGCCCGCTCCCGGCACGTTCTCTACGATGAACGGCTTGCCGAAGCTCGCAGAGAATTTCTCCGCCAGGAGCCGCGCCAACACATCCGGATTGCCGCCGGGGCCGGAGGGCGCGATGAGCCGCACCGGGTGCGCGGGATACTCCTGCGCCGGCGCGGGCGAAGCAAGAATCGCGATCGCTGTCGCAAGGATTGCCGCATTGAGCAGCATGCTCATCTAGGCTTCGCCCCATACGTCGCGCGCCAGCTCGACCACCAGCCGCAGTTTCTGCTCCTGCACCTCGTGAGTGATCGGATTGCCGGTGTCGAGGCTTGCAAAACCGCATTGCGGGCTTACCGCAAGGTGGTCGAGTGCGACATGGCGGGCGGCATCGTCGATGCGCCGCCTCAGCTCGGTCTTGCTTTCCAGAGCGGCTGTCTTGGTCGAGACGAGGCCCAGCACGACGATCTTGTGCGGCGGCACGAAACGCAACGGCGCGAACGTGCCGGCCCGCGGCGTATCGTATTCCAGGAAATAGAACGGGATATTCAGCGCGTTGAATAGTCGCTCGCCCACTTCGTCGTAGCTGCCCTCCGCGTGCCACTGGCCGCCACGGTTGCCGCGGCACAGGTGCATGCCGACCCGCATGTCCACCGGCGCATGCTTGAGGATCCGGTTGGTGACGGCAATGTACTTGTCTATGAGCATGCTCCAATCATCGCCGCGCGCCTTGAGTTGCGCCTGCACATCGGGATCGCCGAACTTGGCGAAGGCGGTCTCGTCGATCTGGACGTAGCCGCAGCCGGCCCGAGCGAGCGCGTCGAGCTCTTTGTTGAACGCCTCAACCGTATCGTCCCAGAACTCGTCGACATCGCGATAGGCGCTGGCGAGGACCGCGGCGTCGCCACCGCGGAAATGCAGCGCGCACGGTCCCGGAATGGTGATCTTCGGCACAAGTCCCGTGTTGGCCTTGATGAACGCAAAGTCCGGCACGTTGATCGGCTCGATCCAGCGCAGCCGGCTGTTGATCAGCGCCATCGGCTGCGCGGCGCGTTGCCCGGGCGTGCCGGCGCGGGCTTCCTCTCCGCCGACGGTGTCGATGCTGATCTTGCCGAGCTTGCTATAGAAAAAGCTGTGATAGGAGCGGCGGCGGAACTCGCCATCTGTTGCGAACTTGAAGCCCATGCGCTCCTGCAGCGCCAGCGCGTCTCTGATGGCCTGCTCCTCCGTCTTGACCAGCGTGGCCCGATCGATCTCGCCACGGGCAAACTTGGCGCGCTGTGCGAGCAACGCGCTCGGGCGCAGGAGGCTGCCGATGTGCTCGGCGCGGAACGGCGGTTTTGCCTGTGACGTCACGTGTCAGGGGCCATCAGTTCAGATGTGCTGGTGCCGTGGCTGGGAGGTTCCTATCACTATTCCGACAGCTTCCGGAAACTGATAGCTTCAACCTGACACGGCCGCCATTGCGACAGGGAAACAATGAAGATTTACCGACGTCAATTCCTGCTTTTCGGAGCGGCAATTATCGCAGCCTCCGTCGCCTCGCGCCACGCCGTCGCCCAGAGCTATCCATCGCGGCCGATCCGACTGGTGGTTCCGTTTCCACCGGGTGGTGCATTCGACACGCTTGGCCGCCCCTTGGCGGAAAAGCTCAAGCCCCTGCTCGGCACGATTGTGATCGAGAACATCGGGGGCGGGGGCAGCTCGCTGGGGGCTTCCGCCGTGGCCCACGCCGCGCCGGACGGCTATACGATTCTTCTTGGCGGCACCCTCCCTCACGTCAACGAAGCTTTGCTGAAAAGCCGCCCCCTTTACGATCCGCTCAAGGACTTGGAGCCGATTGTAAATGTGGCGGTCAATTGCGTCGCGATTGCCATCCATCCTTCGCTGCCGGTCCACAATCTGAAAGAGCTCGTCGATTACGCGAAAAACAATCCGGGCAAGCTGTCGTATGGCCACGTTGGAATAGGCTCCACCAATCACTTGGCCGGCGAGTTGTTCAAATCGCTCACCGGCACTCCCGAGATCATCCAGGTGCCTTATCGGGGTGCCGGACCCGCGATCTCCGATCTGATCAGCGGACATATTCCGATGGCGGTGGTCGCGGTGACCGGTCAGGTGATCGAGCTTCACCGGTCCGGCAAGCTGCGGGTGCTCGCGATGACAAATTCACATCGCCTCGCCGCCGCCCCGGAGTTTCCGACGGCGGCCGAAGCGGGGGTGACGGGCCTGATCGTGAAAAACTCCCTCGGACTGCTCGCACCGGCAGGCACGCCGAAGCCGAACATCGATCAGGTCGCGCAAGCCACAAGAACGGCCATGGCTGATCCGGAGTTCCAGCAAAAGCTGATCGAATTGGGCTTCGAGCCCGACATTAACTCAACTTCTGAGAGCTTCCGGCGCACGCTGGAGGGGGACATCGCAAACTGGCGGCCGGTCGTCAAAGCCCTCGATCTGAAGATCGACTGAGCTCAGACTGAACTAACCCTGTCGGCCGATCGCGATGACTGCCTCATCGGTGCGCCTGCCATCGACATCCCAAAACTTCTGGAAGTCCGGTCCATCGAGGTAATCGAGCTCTTGGCCGACATTGACGAGGGTGGTCTTGAACTGGTCTGATTGCACAGCCTTGCTGATGGCCGAACGCAACGTCGCAACGATCGCCAGATCCGTGCCTTTTGGCGCGAATATTCCCACCCACAGATAATATTCGACGTCATAGCCGAGCTCCTGGAGGGTCGGCACATCGGGCAACAGCTTGGAGCGCCTTGCGGCGAAAATCGCCAGCGGGCGCAGCTTGCCCGATTTGATGTGCGGCAGGGTGGCCGATACGGATTGCGTTGTGACCTGAGCGTTGTTGCCAAGAATGGCCATGATGGCGGGGCCGCCGCCGGCGGTCGGGAGATGACGCAGCTTCAAAGGGCCCGTCGCATTTTCCAGATACGCCAGCGGCAGGTGGGTCGCACCATAGAGCCCTCCTGAGCTGAAAACGAGAGTGCCGGGATGCGCCCTGACGCTGTCGATAAAGTCCTTCAGCGTCTGATAGGGCTGTTGCTCATTGACGAGGAGCAGAACCGGATCAGCAATAAGGCGTGCAAGAGGAATGAAGCTTGCGCGGGTGACCTTGACCGGACGGCCAAACAGTTTGTCCACCTCGGCATAGCCGGAAATCCCCGTGTTGTGCGACAGCAATGTGTATCCATCCGGCTTGGCAGAGGCAGCCACTTGCGCGCCTACCTGTCCTGCGGCCCCGGCCTTGGTCTCAACCACCACCGGCTGCTTGAGGATCGGCTCCATGGCCGCCGCCAGCGGCCGGGTCACGATGTCGTTGATGCCACCCGGCGGAAACGCATTGATGATGGTGATTGCATGTGAAGGGTAAGCGTCCTGCGCGAACGCCGGTCCGGATGCAAGGGTGGTCGCGGCAGCGCCAATGACGAAACGACGGCGGTCCATGTGCTGCTCCCTTGAACCGGAATGTATCTCACAATCGAGGAGAGTATTCGCGCTTGCTCGACATTCCCGCAAGACAGAAGCTTGCGTCGTTTCTCCGAAACGCAAGCTAAGATTTCGGCACGAACAGGTCGGGACTGCCAGGTCTCAGCACGACATAGCAACGGCGCCAGGGCTGTTCATCGATCAGCCGCCAGCGGTGCCCACTTCCGGCGTCGTCCGTTGCCACGAGAACGTCGCCCGGACGCAGGACAAACAACTCGCCGTCGCGCGTGGTGAACTCCAGAGTGCCCGAGAGCGTGATGACGTATTGTGACTCCGGAGCGTCGTGCCAATCCAAGGAGGAGTGCGGCGGCGATTGCGCGAAATGCACGGCGACGACATCGGTGCGCTCGCCCAGTGCCACCGTTCCTTCTGCGACATGCGAAGCATTGTCCGGCCCGCTGTAGAGCTTGAAGGCATGCAGCATGACGGGCTCATGGGTGAGCGGCTGTCGGGATCCAGCGTGCGTGCAGCCGGGCGAATGTTCCGTCGTCGCGCAGGTTTTGAATCGCCGCATTGACGGCGGTGCAAAGATCCGCACGGTCCTTTGCGAAGGCGATTCCGAGCTTCTCATGGGTCGGCACCTGCATCGCGACGGCCAGTTGCGGTCGGTCCTTGACCAGCCAGGAGATCACTGGGAGAAGCTTGATAATGACCCCGATACGTCCGGACTCAAGATCGTCGAGCGCCTGCGCGATCCCATGATACGGATAGTAACGAATGTCAGCGATGTGTCCCTGCGCCAGCAACTGCCTGGCCACTATGTCGGACGTGTTCCCCGACTGGATGCCCGCGGTGAGGCTGCGAAGGTCAGCTGTCGAAGCGACGTGCGGGGTGATACGCCTGTTCACCGCCACACCCTGGTTGAATTCAAGATAGGGCTGTGAGAATAGCACCATGGCGGAGCGTTCCGGCGTGATCGTCGTGCCCGAGATCACAGCGTCCCAGGTCCGTTTCGCAAGACCCGCAAAGATGCCGTTGAAATCGTCGCCCGAATAGGCCACCGGACGCAGCACAAGATCGAGCTGCTCGCATACCGCCCGCATCAACTCGATGTCGAAACCTGTCGCCGCCCCGTTCTCCATCAGATTGAAGGGGGGATCAGGATAGGCCGACGCGGCAACGAGCGTGCCGGGGTGTAGAGTGAGCGACATCTGGATTGGGGCTGCTGAAAAATGCAAACACCGGCAAGCGGCCGCTCACCGGTGTTTCGAATTGCGCGAGATTTGGTGTCGTCCTTGGTACTCGAACTCAGAAGGCGCCCAGCAGAATAGCGCCGACGAACGCAAAGACGGCACATATCGCCAGTAGATCAAGCCTCACAGCAAGGTCCAAATCACATGCTCCTCATTGTGACGCTGCAATTCTAGCAAGACTTTGGATCAGGACGAAGCCGGAACTGTTTTGCACTGCGCAATGGCTGCCAGCAATCTCTCCTCAATGTTTATAACGCACCCCCAAGATCCTGATAGTTCGAGACAAGTTCTGCGAAACGCGGTGTTTGCAACTGCAACATTGTCCTTTGGCAAAAGCCTTGCCGGCAAGCGCCGGATAGGTATGTTCCACGCGCCTGCGCGCCGCAATTGACGCAATAAACACGCGGCAGAACATAGAGTTAGAGCTTATGCTGTTAACCTTTGGGCTTTCGCAGGCGTCGTCGGCTTCTCGCGTTCTTCGGAAAAAGCCTCGATGATTCAAAGCGATGCAGATTCATTGGGCTCGAATTGCCCGAGGCGCCATGATTGCGCAGTCGGCTGAGCCGAGATTGAGGATTACAGATTTCGCGCAGACCCGGTGATGTGACGCGATAAGCGCTGCGCATCAGCAAACAAACCGCACGACGAACAAGCGCACCTGCACGAGCAACCGCTGTCTGCTGGTTGTGTCTCCTCGCCTGCGTGTCACAGGCATATCGCATCTTAACCATACGCCAAGGTGCATCCTGTGCTCCCGCGCAGCGGCGTAATCTTTGAAGAGACGTTAACAAAGTGCGCCGCATTCTCGCGACCCATGGTGTCGGGAAGCTCGTTTTTGTTTCCTCGGCTCAGCCGTTCTCGGCGGGGTCGCGGTTCTCTCTGCCTGCAGCGGCGGCTTCTTTTTCGCGGAGCGCGAGCCGTGGCGGCATGAGGCGGAAGTGCAGTGCATTAATTCCGGCCTGGTGTCGGAAGGGAGCACCGTGGTTCGCCTCAGTGCTATTCGCGGCCCGGGCATGTGTGGAATGGACTTCCCGCTGAAGGTCTCAGCGTTCGACGAGGCCGTGCCCGTCGCCTTCGCCGATGATCCGCGTCCTCCCGGAGCTATCCCGTCCGGCCTGCCGAACTGGCCAGTGGTCAGATCCGAGCCTGCGCGCCCGCTGCAAGATGCGCCAGCGCCTTTACCCGCGCGCTCCCGCCCCCGGTACGAAAGCGCCGACCAGCCGATATCGCTCAACCCGCCAGGCGCGCGGGAGGTGCCTGGCCCGGAGAACTACGATTATCGGGCCCCGTACGGGGAGGGCGCGGCGACCAAGCATGGCGCGGTGACGAAGCATGAGCTTGGGCGAACGGCAACTTCGCCGCGCGACGATCTTTCCCCGGAGCCTTATGAGCGCCGACACCTGGTCAACACAGATGGTGCGAATTCGGGTGCGCTGCGAGCTCCACGCGAGCGCTCAGTGGCCGACCGACGGCGAGCCCCTGCACAAGAAGATTGGGCAGATGAACCCCTGCGCCGTCCGTACGTGCCACCCCTCTCGCCGTCCGGGGCTTCGCGCCCTGCCGCGCCCTCTGGGACTCCAATGCCCGTTGCCGTCAATCCGCCGGCGACGCTTGCCTGTCCGATTGTCTCCGAGCTCGACCGCTGGATCACAGGGGCGGTGCAACCGGCGGCCATGCGCTGGTTCGGCTCGCCCGTTGCCGAGATCAAGCAGATATCCGCGTATTCCTGTCGCGGCATGAACGGCAATCCAAATGCGCGCATATCCGAGCACGCTTTCGGCAATGCGCTCGACATGGCGGCATTCACCCTCGCCGATGGCCGAACCGTGACAGTGAAGAACGGCTGGCACGGCTTACCGGAGGAGCAGGGTTTTCTCCGCGACGTGCAGGCGGCTGCCTGCGATGCGTTCACCACTGTGCTTGCGCCGGGTTCGAACGCCTACCATTACGACCACATCCACGTGGATTTGATGCGGCACGCCAGCGGGTACCGGACATGCAGTCCGCACGCGATGTCGGGCGAGGAAGTCGCGGCGCGCGCTGGCGGGAAATTTGCTGCCCGTCGCAGCAACGAGCCTTCGGCGACCGGAGCGCTCACGCCGCGCCGTTTCGCGCACACGGATCGCCGGGAGAGCGGGCTTCCCGACCGCGCTCTGCCCCTGGCCCAACCCGGCGAGGACGGAGAGGACTGACTAAGAAGTAGAATAGGCCAGGAGCCCCAAAGGGTTGGCATGGTCGCGGGCCCCGCGACACCATGCGCACCACTTAAAATGAGCCCACCGCGTCCCAATATGGTAGGGCGAGAAGAGGCGGGTTCCATTTGGGAGGTAAAGATGTTTCGCCTGAGCAACCGTCCCCTGTTCGTCGTGTGCGCCATTGCGGCGACGTTGGCGCTTGCTGTGAGCGACGCCAATGCGCGCGCCGGTCGCGGCGGCAGTTTCGGCAGTCGCGGCAGTCAAACCTTCTCCGCGCCGCCCTCGACGGCGACGTCGCCGGGCGCTCGCCCGATCGAGCGCAGCATGGCCCAACCGGGTCAGCCCGGTGGGCTGGCGCAGCGGCAGCCCTCAACGTCGCCGTTCGGCGGCGGGTTCTTTGGCCGCCCCGGATTCATGGGCGGATTGTTCGCCGGTTTCCTCGGCGCTGGCTTGTTCGGGATGCTGTTCGGCCATGGCCTCATGGGTGGACTTGGCGGTTTCGCCTCAATCCTCGGCCTCATTCTTCAGGTCGCCCTCGTCGTCATTGTCGCGCGCCTGTTGTGGGCATGGTGGCAGCGCCGCAGTCAGCCGGCGCTTGCGAGCGGCCCCGCCTTGCGCGAGTCTGCTTCTGGTTCGTCCACCCACCCATACATGGGCTTTGGCCTTGGCGGGGGTGGTAGCGGTGTTGCGCCTTCCGCCCGTGCGTCGGGTACCGATGAAGTTGGGCTGACGCCGGAAGACTTCAACACCTTCGAGCGGGTCCTCGGGGAGGCGCAGGGCGCTTACGGCGCGGAGGACCTCGGACGCCTGCGCTCCCTCGCGTCGCCCGAGATGGTGTCCTATTTCTCCGAGGAGTTGGCCGGGAATGCGAGCAAAGGCGTGGTCAACCGCATCTCTGATGTGAAACTGCTGCAGGGCGACCTGTCTGAGGCTTGGCGTGAGGGTGATGCCGAGTACGCAACTGTTGCGATGCGCTATTCACTCAATGATCAGACCGTCGATCGGGAAAGCGGGCGCGTGATCGAAGGCGGCGCGGACCAGGCAACGGAAGCCTGGACGTTCATGCGCCGCCGCGGTGGTCATTGGCTGCTGTCGGCAATCCAGCAAGCGTAAGAAAACGCACGAACTGCGCGACTAGCAGTGTAGGACTTGAAATTCACCGCGCTTAGTGCCCGGCCTCTGCCGGGCATTCAGAGTTCAATATTGGAGCTGCGGTCCTCGTCAGTCGTGATGGGCGCCAAAGGCGCCAGCGTCGGCAGAAGGCTCAAGGCGCTCAGCGACGCAATGGTCGCAACGTAAAAAACAAGCCACATGACACGATCCCCCGATCGATCAACCCCGCAGCAGCCAGATTAGCAGAATTCCAGAGCCGTGCTCGTCGCTTGTGAGCGCAAGCAACAAGATTGTCCGGGTGTGGCTTTCGGGTATCTCGCTAACGAGATCGCAGTCCGGCCCCCGCGGGCGGCCTGCCCCACCGGCAACTCGCGGCCGTTTTGCCATGGGCTCGACCAACGTCGCCCGGTGTGCAACCATTCGTAAATGGTGCCGCATGTCGGTATCGCGGGAGTGGACCAGAGGTGGAGGGTGAGCGTCATGCCGGATAAAGCCGCAACTGACCTGATGAGGACTGCCATGCAGGCCAGCGGAGATTACAACGCCAAGATCATGGAATTTGCCGCGACCAATACCCACGCCGCGTTTGAATATTTCCGCAAGCTGCAGGGCGCCAAGTCCCCCTCGGAAGTGGTCGAGCTCACCACCACCCACATGCGCGAGCAAACCGAGATACTCACAGCCCAGGCGAAGCAGCTGGCGGAGATGGCTCAGAAGCTTCTACCCAAGATGGGCGACTTCAAGATCGGCGATTTCAAGATGGGCGACTTCAAGGGATTCGGCTCAAGCTCCTGAGCAGCGCATCTATTCGGAGGCGGCGAGCGTCATCGCATTGGCAGCGGCGGCATCCTGGATGCCTGGGCTCGACGTTGACCCCGCCGGCGCGACCGTCTGCGTCGCCTTGATCCGGTCCATGGTTCGGACAGATCACCGCGGCCGCACCATTTGATCTGGCTGCACGAGCCTATCAAAATCCTCCGCAGAGACATAGCCGAGCCGAACCGCTTCGTCGCGCAATGTGGTTCCATTAGCGTGCGCGGCTTTGGCAACCGCGGCGGCGCGGTCATAGCCGATTGTGGGGGCGAGGGCGGTTACCAGCATCAGCGATTTCTGCGTCAATTCGTTGATGCGCGCCTCGTTGGCGCGGATGCCGCTCACGCATTTATCCGTAAACGATGCCGCGGCGTCGGCGAGAAGCCTGATCGACGACAGGATGGCGTAGGCGATGACCGGCTTGTAGACGTTGAGTTCGAAATGGCCCTGACTGGCGGCGATCGTCACCGTGGTCTGCTGGCCGAAAACCTGGCAGCAAACCATGGTGAGCGCCTCGCACTGCGTGGGATTGACTTTCCCCGGCATGATCGAGGAGCCCGGCTCATTCTCTGGCAGCAACAATTCGCCCAGCCCGGATCGCGGGCCGGAGCCGAGAAGGCGAATATCATTTGCAATCTTGAACAAGCCGGTTGCAACGGAGGCGAGCGCCCCCTGCGCGAACACAATCGCATCATGCGAAGCAAGCGCCTCGAACTTGTTGGGTGCTGTCACGAAAGGAAGCTGCGTAAGCTCGGCGATGCGCTCGGCCATGAGCTTCGCAAATTCCGGCTTGGCATTGAGCCCGGTTCCCACGGCCGTGCCGCCTTGGGCAAGCGGATAGAGCTCTCTTATGGCGGCGTCGAGCCGAGCGCGCCCATGCTTGACCGCCGCGGCATAGCCTGAGAACTCCTGGCCGAGGGTGAGGGGGGTTGCATCCTGTGTATGGGTGCGGCCGATCTTGACGATATGCGTAAACGCGTTGGCCTTTTCTTCCAGCGCTTGTTGCAAATGCGCGAGCGCCGGAAGAAGCCGATACGTCATTTCCTCGACGGCCGCGACATGCATCGCCGTAGGAAAGCTATCGTTTGAGGATTGGCTCATATTGACGTGGTCGTTGGGATGCACGGGGGCCTTGTCGCCGCGTTTGCCCCCCAGCATTTCGTTTGCGCGCGCTGCAATCACCTCGTTGACGTTCATATTGGTCTGGGTACCCGAGCCGGTTTGCCATACCAGCAACGGAAAATGATCAGCGAGCTCGCCATTGGCCACCTCGTCTGCCGCCCGCGCGATCACCTCCGCGCGCGTCTTGTCGATGGAGCCCGAGGCGATGGTTGACCTCAGCCGCCGCCTGTTTGATCAGTCCCAGGCCACGAATGATCGACTGCGGCATCCGCTCTTCGCCGATCCGAAAATTCTGCAAGGAGCGCTGCGTCTGCGCGCCCCAAAGCCGATCGGCAGGCACCTCGATCGGACCAAAACTGTCGCTCTCCGTCCGGGTGCTTGCGGTACGTGAGCTTTCGTTGTGCGTGCCCATGCTCAACGCCTAAGACGCGAGGAATTGGAGGTACGTGGAACCGTGCGCACCCGAGTGCTCAACCGTCCTCGATTGCTCTGCAGCCGGTCCCGCAGCTGGCCTACTTCTTGCGGAAGCGATCCAGCCGTACGACCTCGGCGCCAGTCTCGGGTTTGCTGGCGCCGTCCGGCACAGTTGGTTCGGAACTGGTCGTTTTGGGAGCCGGCGCCGGATTGGCAGGTGCAGGATTGGCAGGTGCAGGAGTGGTGATCTTAGCCGGCGTGCGTGACCGACGTTCTGCCGCCGGCCGCTTGCCGGCGCGATCGTTGGCGGAAGTCGTGTCGCCGCCCTTGTGTTCCTCCTCATCGACGACGCCGTCGCTTTGCTCGAAGCGCAAACCGAACTGTACCGATGGATCGAAAAAACTTGTGATGGACGCGAAGGGGACCGAGAGCCGTTCGGGGATGCCGCCGAAAGACAATCCGACCTCAAAGCCGTCCTCGTTGACGACAAGGTCCCAGAACTGATGCTGCAGCACCACCGTCATCTCCTTTGGGTACTGCGCGAGCATTCGCGGCGACAGGCGCACCCCCTCCGCGTGCGTATCGAATGAGATGTAGAGATGGTGGTCGCCGGGCAGGCCGTTCCTGGCGACATCGCCCAGCACGGTGCGCACAACCCCACGCAATGCCTCCTGGGCGAGCAAATCGTATCGGATGTGGTCGATGGGCATGAGAGCGTCCGTTGTTCTGTTCGCCTGCAAACAGCTATGGACTCAACATGCAAATATTACACCGCTCAGCACTCTTGGCGCTACTAGCGCGACCAGCGCTCTCTTGCGCGTCCAGAAGAAATCAAGTGGAGGCTTCTGTTGCCAGGCGCCTCCGGACCCCGCCTGAAGCTGCTAAGACCTCAGGACTTTAGATTCGGCATTCCAAACCGCGTTACGCAGCCTGGGCAACCGGAGCATAGTTGTCGTTTGCAACTATGAGTTTGGCCCGATAACGGCGGAACCATGCCGAGCAAAAGCGCGCCCTTTACGCCCTCGTCGATCCTGTTTCGCCCCCGTATCAGGTATCAGTAGTCAGTGATCAGTAATCAGAATTTCGACCGCTTCTGATTACTGATTACTGATTCCTGATCCCCTGATGGTGGAGGCGCCGGGTACTGCCCCCGGGTCCGATAGGTTTATTCCGACGGCCATTTATTGCCATAGCCGGCTTTCACCGGCCCTCCCAATATAGGCGTAACGCAAAGAGGATGAAAGGACCTGCCGACAGGACTTGCCGTTCAAACGGCGGTGCCAAACTCTTGACGCCTGCGGATTTATGCCGCAGCGCGGCTCGCCGATTTGAAATGCCGGCGCCTCATTTTCGTTGTCCCGGAACGCGCCGGCTTTGCTTCCCGTCAGGCCGCCAACTGTGCTACGAATGAGCGTTGTGCAAACTGAACGGCAGGTTCAGGGCACAATTGTGCGGGGCGCGTCCAGGAGGGAACATGTCCGAAGGCGTGACGCCGTCTCCCAAGGGGACGGGATTCCAAATCCGTACGCACAATCTGGTCGGCGGAGCGGTTATTGCCGTCATTGGCCTTCTGCTGTTGGTGTATGCTTTTGAGGTGCCGAGCACCACCATCCCGAGGTTCCTGGGGGGTGCTACCGGCCTTGTCGGAGTTGCCGTAGCGGTCGGGTTGCTGCCCGTCCCCAACCCGCGGGATTTCTATGGTGGATTGGCGCTGGTTGCCTTGGCGACACTAGCCTTGATCGCTTCCGCTGATTTGCCTGGTCAACGCGGTTTTGCTTTCGGCCCGGGAACCGCGCCGAGGCTCTTCTCTTTTGTGCTCGCAGCGATTGGAGCCATTGTTGCCGTTGGTGGGATTTTTTCCGAGGGGCCGGCGATAGAGAAGTATAAGATCCGCGGTCCTGCGATGGTCATTATCGCCATTCTCGCCTTCGCTGCCACTATTCGCGGCGTCTCAGCGACGTTTTTCGGCATTCACATCGTCGTGCCGCAGCTCGGTTTGGTGCCCGCAACCTTTCTCGCATTCATGATCTCGATCCTGGGATCGACTGAGATGCGCTGGATAGAAAGTCTCCTGGCAGCAGCGGCGATGACGCTGTTCTGCGTTCTCCTGTTCGTTTATCTGCTCAATCTGCCGTTCCAGCTCTGGCCTCACTTCTGATTCCGGGTGGAGTGACTGATGTCGGAACTTCTCTCGAACCTGTGGATGGGCTTTCACGTCGCTTCCAATCCGTACAATGTCCTTTTCTGTCTTCTCGGCGCGCTGGTGGGGACCTTGGTGGGCGTGCTCCCGGGGATCGGAACAGTCGCGACCATAGCGATGCTTCTGCCCATCACCTTCGGGCTGCCACCGGTCGGCGCACTCATCATGCTCGCCGGCATTTATTACGGCGCGCAGTACGGCGGGTCGACCACGTCGGTGCTGGTCAATATCCCCGGAGAAGCCACATCGGTCATCACCTGCCTGGACGGTCATCAGATGGCTCGGCAGGGCCGGGCGGGACCCGCGCTCTCGATTGCGGCAATCGGCTCCTTCTTCGCGGGATGCGTGGCCACGGTGCTCGTCGCGGCGCTCGGAGCCCCGCTCACCGGCCTCGCCTTGTTGTTCGGGCCTGCCGAGTATTTCTCCCTGATGGTGCTCGGCTTGATCTTCGCGGTCGTGCTGGCCAAGGGCTCGGTGCTCAAGGCAATTGCGATGGTCCTCACGGGGCTGCTTCTTTCGATGATCGGCTCGGACCTCGAAACCGGCGCCGGTCGCATGACCTTCGATATTGCCGAGCTCGCGGACGGCATCGGGTTCGCCAATATTGCCATGGGCGTGTTTGGTTTTGCCGAGATCATCCGCAATCTCGAGCTGCCTGCCGAGAGCCGTGACATCGTGCAGGCGAAGATCACGGGATTGATGCCCACGCGCAAGGATCTGATCGATTCGTCGGGGGCGATCGTGCGCGGAACATTTCTGGGTTCTCTCCTGGGAATTCTGCCGGGCGGCGGCGCGGTGATCGCGTCGTTTGCCGCCTACACGTTCGAGAAGAAGATGGCCAAGGACCCGTCGCGCTTCGGACGTGGCGCCATCGAGGGGGTTGCCGCGCCGGAAAGCGCCAACAACGCCGCGGCGCAAACTTCGTTCATCCCGCTGCTCACCCTTGGCATTCCACCGAACGCGGTGATGGCCCTCATGGTGGGGGCCATGACCATTCACGGCATCGTGCCGGGCCCGCAAGTCATGACCAAGCAGCCCGAGCTGTTCTGGGGCATGATTGCATCCATGTGGATTGGCAACTTGATGCTGGTCGTCATCAACCTGCCGCTCGTCGGCGTCTGGGTCAGTCTGCTGCGGGTACCATACCGTCTGCTGTATCCCTCCATCATCGTGTTCTGTTGCATTGGCATTTATTCCATCAACAACTCTCCAACCGACGTGACGATCGCGGCGATCTTTGGCATCATCGGATTTTGGCTGGTCAAGCACGACTTCGAGCCGGCCCCTTTGCTGCTCGGCTTTGTGCTCGGGCCGCTGATGGAGGAGAACCTGCGCCGCGCCATGCTGATCGCCCGCGGCGATGCGTCGGTGTTCTTCACACGGCCGATATCCGCCGTGTTGCTCACCACTGCAATAATTCTGCTCCTCGTCGCAGCGATGCCCAAGGTGCGCCGCCGGCGCGACGAGGTCTTTGTCGAGTAGGGTCGGTATCACCTCCTAAGAGCGACGGGCGATTGCCGCCGCGCCGGCCCTTGTCGCTTCGAACTGTGCTTTGAACCCGGACCTATGCAGCAATACCACGATCTCATGCAACGGATCTTGGCCGGCGGCACGGCCAAGCACGACCGCACCGGTACCGGTACGCGCTCGATCTTCGGCCATCAGATGCGTTTCGATCTCAAGGCCGGCTTCCCGCTCACGACGACCAAGAGGCTGCATCTCAAGTCGATCATTTATGAGCTCCTATGGTTTCTCGCCGGCGACACCAATGTGCGATTTCTTAACGAGCACGGGGTCACCATCTGGGACGAGTGGGCGGACGGCAATGGCGAGCTTGGTCCGGTGTACGGGCGGCAATGGCGCTCGTGGCCGGCGTCGGATGGCCGCACTATCGATCAGATCGCGAACGTCGTGAGCGAGATCCGCCGCAATCCCGATTCGCGCCGGCTGATCGTTACGGCTTGGAATCCGGCGGATGTCGGCAAGATGGCGCTACCCCCGTGTCACTGCCTGTTCCAGTTCTATGTCGCCGATGGAAGGCTGTCGTGCCAACTCTATCAGCGCTCCGCCGATGTTTTCCTCGGCGTGCCATTCAACATCGCCTCATACGCGTTGCTCACTCTGATGGTGGCGCAGGTGACGGGACTGCAACCAGGCGAGTTCGTCCACACCCTGGGCGATGCACACCTTTACGTCGATCATCTGGAGCAGGCTCGCATGCAGCTCACCCGCCCGCTGCTCCCGCTTCCCAAGATGATCCTGAGCTCCTCGGTGACGGAGTTGCTCGCGTTCCGCTACGCGGATTTCACGCTCGAAGGATATCAGCCGCACCCGCACATCAAGGCGAAGGTTGCGGTGTGAGTTTCAGCAAAAGCCCTACCCGAGGAGAGCGAAACGACCCTCGTGGATGCATGCGTTGCCGTGCCGCATGGCCGCCTGTCGCGTTGTAACCGGGTGACGCCTCACCTATAACCCCGCTCGACAGCGCCACCCCTCTTGTGCGGGCGCAGCGAGGAGACAGTTGATGCCGTGGAGCAATCAGGGGGGGGGTCCCTGGGGATCAGGAGGGGGAGGGGGCAAGGGTCCGTGGGGTAGCGGACCGCAACAATCGGGGTCTACGCCACCCGACCTCGAGGAATTTCTTCGGCGCAGCCAGGACAAGCTGCGCAATATCCTGCCGGGCGGCAATCTGGGAGGCAAAGGACTGAGCCTGATCGTGCTTGCGGCAATCGCCATCTGGGGATTGTCGGGGTTCTTTCGCGTCAACCCGGATGAGCTCGGCGTGGTGCTCCGCTTTGGCAAATATGTGCGCGATGCCAAGCCGGGCCTCAACTACCACCTGCCATACCCGATCGAGTCGGTGCTCACGCCAAAAGTCACGCGCGTCAACCGTATTGATATTGGCATGCGACTCGTTGAGGATTTGCGCCGAGGCACGACCGTAAGAGACGTGCCGGAGGAAAGTTTGATGCTCACTGGAGACGAGAACATCGTGGACGTCGATTTCTCGGTGTTCTGGCTGGTCAAGCCCGACGGGGCAGGCGAGTATCTGTTCAACATTCAGCAGCCCGAAGGTACGGTGAAGGCGGTTGCGGAAAGCGCTATGCGTGAAATTGTTGGCCGCTCCAACATCCAACCGATCCTGACCGGCGCAAGACAGAATATCGAAACCGGCGTGCACGAGCTCATGCAGTCAACGCTCGATAAATATGGTGCCGGCATTCAGGTAACGCAGGTGCAGTTGCAAAAGGTCGATCCGCCCTCGCAGGTGATCGATTCGTTTCGCGACGTGCAGGCCGCTCGCGCCGATCTCGAGCGATCGCAAAACGAGGCTCAGACCTACGCCAACAAGGTCGTTCCGGAGGCGCGCGGCCGCGCCGCCCAAACCATCCAGAACGCTGAGGCCTATCGCGAGCAGACGGTCGCCGAGGCTAAGGGGGCAACATCGCGGTTTCTGAAGGTTTACGAGGAGTACAAGAAGGCGCCGGAGGTCACGCGGCAGCGCATGTATCTGGAAACCATGGAACGACTCTTCGGAGGCACCGACAAGATCATCATGGATTCCGGGGCTTCGAGCGGCGTCGTCCCATATCTGCCGCTCGACCAGCTCATGCGCCGCCCGCAGGCGGCGCCGCAGACGGGAGGCGGGCGATGAAGCTCGGCGTATTCGGCGGCATGGTGGCTGCGCTCATCATCGTGGCGCTCATCGTCGCCTACGGCGCTCTGTTCACGGTCTATCAGACCCGGCAGGCGCTGGTGGTCCGGTTGGGTCAACCGATACGCATCGTCACCGAGCCGGGGTTGAATTACAAAATCCCGTTGATCGACACCGTGATTGCTATCGATAACCGCATCCTCGATCTGGAAAATCCGTCGCAGGAAGTTATCGCCTCCGATCAAAAGCGCCTCGTGGTCGACGCTTTCGCGCGGTATCGGATCAAGGAGCCGCTGAAATTCTACCAATCGGTCGGCAGCGTGGAAGGCGCCAATTCACGCCTTTCCACTCTGCTTAACTCCGCGTTGCGCCGCGTGCTCGGCGAGGCAACACTGACGCAGGTGGTGCGTGACCAACGCGAGCATCTCATGGCGCGCGTGCGCGAGCAACTCGACAACGAGGCGCAGGCTTTCGGCATCTCCATAGTCGATGTCAGAATTCGTCGCGCCGATCTGCCGGAGCAGAACAGCCAGGCGGTGTATCAGCGCATGCAGACCGAGCGTCAGCGCGAAGCGCAGGAATTCCGCTCGCAGGGCTTGCAGCGCGGGCAGGAAATCCGGGCAAGGGCGGATCGTGATGTGACGGTGCTTCTCGCCGAGGCGCAATCGAAGGGCGAGCAGACCCGCGGCGAAGGCGATTCCGAGCGCAACCGCATATTCGCGGAAGCCTTTGGGCGCGACCCGGAGTTCTTCTCGTTCTACCGTTCAATGCAGGCCTATGAAGCCGGCCTGCGCTCGAACGACACGCGCATGCTACTCAAGCCTGATTCAGATTTCTTCCGGTACTTCAGCGATCCATCAGGCAAGCCGCGCGAGTCGGCTCCCGCCGGCGCTGCCGCGGCGCCGGGAGCGCCGGCTTCCGCGGGCTCAGCAGTGAGGTAAGCGTCGGACCTTCAGCGTCAGGGCGGCGGTGTCGCTGATATGGGCGAGTTTCTCGTTGCGATCGGTCTGGTGCTGGTCATCGAAGGGCTGCTGTTCGCGGCTTTTCCCGCCGCCGCGAAGCGGCTGGCTGCGAGCGCAATCGAGAGCCCGGAGACTTCTCTGCGCGTGGCCGGGATCTTGTCCGCGGTGATCGGGATCGTGATTATCTGGTTGATCAGGGGATAGGTTCGGTTATCTCATCAGGGAAAGTGAACAGGAATTGATTGGCCAGGAAAGCGTCTTGGCGTAACTCTGTTGAGGTGACTCTTGGGGTCCCGATTCCGCCCCAATCGCAGGCGTAGCTTCGCAGACTGAGATCGCGCTTGCGTCCGTGGGTGGACGGGCGCAGTGTCTTGTCATTCCATCAGGAGCTGACTGAATGCTCGGCAATTTCGCGCGTTTTTGTTTGCAGGTCCGCCGGCCTGCTTTGGCCTCGATGACAGTCGCCGCGCTGGTTTTGCCGGCGCTCTCCGCTCCCAGTGCAGCGCGCGGTCCTGACAACATAGCCGACATTGCCGAAAAGGTGATCGACGCGGTGGTCAACATCTCAACCTCTCAGAAGGTCGAAACGCGCAACGCGCCGATGCCGCAGTTGCCCAACGATCCGCAGCTGGACGAGTTGTTCCGCGACTTTTTCAACCGCCGCGGTCAGTCCGATCCGCAGAATCGCGAACGCGGCCCCCGCCGCGTCAATTCGCTTGGCTCGGGTTTTATCATCGATCCTTCCGGTATCGTCGTGACCAACAATCACGTGATCTCGGAGGCTGACGAGGTGACCGTAATTCTCAATGACGGTTCACGGCTCAAGGCCGAGATCATCGGTAAGGATCAGAAGACCGATATCGCGCTGCTTCGCGTGAAGCCCGACAAGCCTCTCAAAGCGGTGAAATTTGGCGATTCGGATAGGCTGCGGCTTGGAGAATGGGTCGTTGCCATCGGCAATCCATTCAGCCTCGGCGGCACGGTGACCGCCGGGATCGTGTCGGCACGCAACCGCGATATCAATTCGGGTCCGTACGACAATTACATTCAGACCGACGCAGCGATCAACCGCGGCAATTCCGGTGGTCCGTTGTTCAACCTCGAGGGCGAGGTCGTCGGCATCAATACTGCAATTATCTCTCCCTCCGGCGGCTCGATTGGCATCGGCTTCGCAGTTCCATCGAAGACCGCCGTGCCGGTGATCGATCAATTGAAGCAGTTTGGGGAGACGCGCCGGGGATGGCTTGGCGTCCGCATCCAGCAGGTGACCGATGAGATTGCCGAGAGCCTCAACATCAAGCCCGCGCGCGGCGCACTCGTAGCCGGGGTCGATGACAAGGGACCGGCAAAACCGGCAGGCATTGAGCCTGGCGACGTGATCGTCAAGTTTGACGGTAAGGAGATCAAGGAAATGCGCGACCTGCCGCGCGTCGTAGCGGATACTCCGGTCGGCAAGAAAACCCCGGTGGTGGTCATCCGCAAAGGCAGGGAGGAAACCAAGACGGTCACGCTCGGCCGCCTGGAAGATGGTGAGAAGCTGGCCGCGCTCGACAGCAAGCCTGACGGTTCACCCGACACAACCGTGGTTAAGAAAGCGCTTGGAATTGAGCTTGCCAACATGTCCGACGAGTTGCGCAAGCGCTACAAGATCAAGGACACGGTAAAAGGCGTGGTCATAACGGGCATCGATTCAAGCTCACCGGCCGCGGACAAACGTTTGTCCCCGGGCGATGTGATTGTCGAAATTGCCCAGGAAGCCGTCGCCGGCACTGACGATTTTCAGGCGAAAGTTGATAAGCTCAAAAGAGATGGGCGCAAGTCGGCTCTCCTTCTGGTTGCCGGCGCCGATGGCGAATTGCGTTTTGTCGCGCTGAGCTTGCAGTAGACCGACGACACGGGACTGACGACAGAGGACGGATAAGGAAGCGTCCTATCCGTCATCCGTCACCTGGATCCACGATCTCCTCACGCCGGTAGCCCTGCACATAGAGCAGCGCGCGGAGGTCGCCATGGTCGATGCGGGCCGCGGCAGCCGCCGCGACCTTCGGTTTTGCGTGATAGGCGACCCCGAGGCCGGCGGCCTCGATCATCGCGATATCGTTGGCTCCGTCGCCGGTCACGAGCGTTTCATCGGCGGTCAGATCGTGCCGCCTCGTGAGCTCACGCAGAGTTGCAAGCTTTGCCGCGCGCCCGAAGATCGGCTCGGCGACTTCGCCGGTGAGCCGGCCGTCTGCGTCTACCAGCAGCCTGTTGGCGCGGCTCTCGTTGAAGCCGATCATTGCCGCAATGCGGTCGGTGAACAGCGTGAAGCCGCCGGTCACCAGGCAGGTATATGCCCCGAGCCGGCGCATGGTCGCAACCAGCGCGCGCGCCCCCGGATTGAGGCGAATGCGCTCCCTTATGACCTCGTCGACGGTCCTCGCGGGCAGTCCTTTCAGCAATGCCACTCTTTCCCGCAAGGCCGGCTCGAACTCGATCTCGCCGCGCATCGCCCGCTCAGTGATGGCAGAAACGTGCCGTTTCATGCCGACGTGGTCGGCGAGCTCGTCGAGGCACTCCTGGCCGATCATCGTGGAATCCATGTCGGCGAGCAGGAGCTTCTTGCGCCGGCCCTGGGCTAGTTGCATCACCACGTCCACGGGTGCACCCACGACGGCGTCGCGCGCGCGGTCTGCAAGCGCGCGAAGGTCGGGCTCCGGTGAGCTGAAGAAAATATCGGCGGCGATGCCGCGGTCCAGCCAATACGGCGGCTGCTGTGAGCATAGTGCGCTGTGCACGCGTGCAATCGCCGGTCCGTCCAGTACCGGTGACGCGGAGCTTGAGATCACCGTCGCCACTAACATGATGATTGTCCGCGACGACCGGTGCCCGCGTTATTCGGCTGCCGTTTGCGCCTGGGCGGCACCCCGCATCACCTGCGGTACGATCCGGCGGCGCCGGGTCTGCTTAGGTTTGTAGCGCCAGGTTGCGACCCCTGCGACAGCAAGGCCGCTGGCAAGCACCCACCAGGCGGGCCGCACTTCCATGTCGAAATCGAAATGGGCGAGCAGCACGCGGCGCCCATCCACTCCGCTGGTGAACATGTAGATCAGCGCTTCCCCTGCGGCGGTTGCCGCCGCCACGGCAACGGCCAGTAGAAACAGATGAGCTGGTGTCACTTCTCCATTTCGCCAGAAGAGGGCGCGGAATGCCAGGAGCCACAGCAAAAATCCTGCCATCAGCACCGGCTCATAAATGTTGAGCTTTGATTGGATGAAGAAATGCACGGCCGCCAGCAGGGCTATGGCGTAGACAAGCCGATGGAGCAGGTTCCAGCGCTGTGACCCAAGGCGCCGGATGGCGGCATCAGTCGAGGTGACGGCAAGCGCGATAAGGCCGGCCAATGCCAGGGCGCCGATCAGGAGGTAGATGCGCAGCACGATCTCGCTGCCGACCTTGATCAGATCGAAATGCTGGTCGAGAACGTACAAGCAAAGATGCAGGCTGGCGTAGACGGCGGTGGCAACGCCGAGCGTGCGTCGCGCCAGAATGATGCGCGGATAATGCAGGATGCGTTGCGCCGGCGTGATTGCAAGCGTGATCAGGAGCAGCCGCAGGGTCCAATCCCCGACCTGGTGAATGGCCTCGGTGACGGGGCGCGCCCCGAGATCATCCGTTGCAGCCTGGAAAAGAACCCACAATCCCGGCAGCAAGGCTGCCGCGAATGCGGCGATTTTGACTGGCGACCAGCGTCCGGATTGCTCACGAAGAAAGGGCATGCGCGATTTCGCTCCAGGTGACGTGCCAACATATAGGTATCCTCGATCACGCCCAATCAAATGCCGAGTGGCCTCGCCTTCGTTCGTATCAAGATCTGAAGAGCGGCACGCGGGCGGCTTGTGCCGTCCGCGCCAGCGAGTGGGAATGGGTCAAGGTGAACAGGTAGCTTGCATTCCTCACCGGCTGCCGCCTCGTCGATGACGAAAGCCATTGTCGATCCGTACGTCGTTTTCGTTTTCGAGTTCCGCGCCTATTTAGCCAAGGGCTGCTTAAGCAAGATTGCTTGACGGTTTGTCATCTGCACTATATCTTAGCGCAACGAAACATCGAAACCGCCTCATCATGCGCAATTTTATTATAAAAACTCTTGTAATCGTACTTAGGCGCACCGCCGCCGATGGTTGAACCCATCGGCTACGGAGGCGGTGCGCATTTAGGGCCGAGCGGCCCTTTTTTATTTTGGGTGCAACAACCCCGAGGCCAAAGGATCGACAATGACTACAGAGATGACGGGCGCCGAGATGGTGATCAGGGCACTTGCCGACCAAGGTGTCGAGCACCTCTTCGGCTATCCCGGCGGCGCGGTGCTGCCCATCTACGACGCCCTGTTCCACCAGCAGAAGGTCAAGCACATCCTGGTGCGGCATGAGCAGGGCGCGGTTCACGCGGCCGAGGGTTATGCGCGCTCGTCGGGGAAGGTGGGGTGCGTTCTCGTCACCTCCGGGCCGGGCGCTACCAACGCCGTCACCGGACTCACTGACGCCCTCATGGATTCCATCCCGCTGGTCTGTGTGACGGGACAGGTGCCGACGCATCTGATCGGCAACGACGCTTTTCAGGAATGCGATACGGTGGGCATCACCAGACCCTGCACCAAGCACAATTACCTCGTGAAGAACATCGCAGATCTGCCGCGGGTTCTGCACGAGGCATTCCACATCGCGAGGAGCGGGCGCCCAGGTCCGGTGGTGGTCGATGTTCCGAAGGACATACAGTTCGCCACCGGCGTCTATTCGAAGCCCAATGATTTCCCGCACAAGGGCTACCGGCCGAAGGTCAAGGGCGACCTCGACCGCATCCAGGCTGCCGTCGACCTGATGCAGCGAGCGAGGCGCCCTCTCTTCTACACCGGAGGTGGCGTCATCAATTCCGGCGTCGGGGCGTGCGAGATGCTGCGCGAGCTGGTGAAGCTCACCGGATTTCCCATTACGTCAACCTTGATGGGTCTGGGCGCCTATGCCGCATCCGATCCGCAATGGCTGGGGATGCTGGGCATGCACGGCACCCTGGAGGCCAATCTGGCGATGCACGGTTGCGATGTGATGATCTGTATCGGAGCCCGCTTCGATGACCGCATCACCGGCCGGCTCGATGCGTTTTCGCCGGCCTCAAGCAAGATCCACGTCGATATCGATCCCGCCTCGATCAACAAGAACGTCAAGGTCGATATCCCGATCATCGGCGATTGCGGCCACGTGCTTGACGACATGATCCGCCTTTGGCGCTCGAGCGCAAAACAGCCGGCCAAACAGTCTCTCAATGCGTGGTGGAAACAGATCGATCAATGGCGTGCGCGCAAGTCGCTCGCCTATAGAAACTCGAACGAGATGATCAAACCGCAATATGCCATCCAGCGCTTGTACGAGTTGACCAGGCACCGCGACACCTACATCACGACGGAAGTGGGTCAGCATCAGATGTGGGCCGCGCAATTCTATCGTTTCGAGGAGCCCAACCGGTGGATGACGTCCGGCGGCCTCGGCACCATGGGATATGGGCTGCCGGCCGCGGTAGGGGTGCAGCTTGCACACCCCGACTCACTGGTCATCGACATCGCCGGCGAGGCTTCGGTGCTGATGACCATGCAGGAGATGTTGACGGCGGCGCAGTATCGGCTGCCAATCAAGATTTTTATTCTCAACAACAAGTATATGGGCATGGTGCGTCAGTGGCAGGAGCTCCTCCACGGCGGCCGGTATGCCGAGAGCTACATGGACGCGCTGCCGGACTTCGTGAAGCTTGCGGAAGCCTATCACGCCGTCGGCATTCGATGCGAACGGCCGGGGGATCTCGATGCCGCCATCAAGGAGATGATCGACGTGGACAAGGCGGTGATCTTCGATTGCGTCGTTGACCCGGCCGAGAACTGCTTCCCCATGATCCCTTCCGGGCGCGCGCATAACGAGATGCTGCTCGGGGATTCCGCGCTGAGCGCCGAGGATGCCGTGACCGAAGAGGGCAAGGTGATGGTGTGAACGTGGCAAGCACCTCCCATTATCCTGCTGCGACCCTGACGCAGCAGGCCGAGACGCATACTCTGTCCGTTCTGGTCGACAACGAGCCGGGGGTTCTGGCCCGGGTCATTGGGCTGTTCTCCGGACGCGGCTACAACATCGAATTGCTCACCGTCTCGGAGACCGAGCACGAGCGGCATTTGTCGCGCATCACCATTGTCACTCGCGGAACGCCGATGGTCATCGAGCAGATCAAGAACCAGCTCGATCGGCTCGTGCCGGTGCACCGCGTGATCGACATGACGGTTGCCGGACCGCATATCGAGCGCGAGCTTGCGATGGTCAAGGTGCGCGGCAAGGGTGAGCATCGCATGGAGGCCTTGCGGCTCGCCGATGCCTTTCGCGCCCGCGTCATCGATGCATCGACGGAGAGCTTCGTCTTCGAGATCACCGGCGCCAGCGAAAAGATCGAGAGCTTCGTCGCGCTGATGCTTCCGCTTGGCCTGGTCGAAGTCTCGCGCACCGGCATTGTGGCGATCGGGCGAGGACCGGAGGGGATGTGATGGATTTGACTCTCGTACGGTTAGGCCGTACAAGCGTCCATGCGGATAAGAAGCTTCCGGCATAAGGGGCTTAAGCGTCTCTATGACACTGGCGATGCGCGCGGGGTTCGCGGTGATCTCGTATCGAAAGTGGAAGGCATTCTTCACGCCATTGAGCAGGCGCGAAATGTAAACCAAGTAGGATTATTCCCGGGCTGGCGATTGCATCAACTCAAAGGAGCGCGGCGCAGAGAATGGAGCGTTTGGGTGAGTGGTAACTTTAGGTTGACTTTTCGGGTGGTTGGGGAGGACGTCGTGGATGTTGATCTCGAGGATTATCACAGGAAGTAACGATGGCGATGAAAAATCCTCCTCACGTTGGTCGGGTAATCTATTACGCGATTCTTGAGCCGCTCGGCCTATCAATCACCAAGGCTGCGGACATCCTAGGTGTGAGGCGCGCGACGTTGTCGGACCTGATCAACGGCAAATCGGAGTTAACGGCAGAGATGGCGTTGCGTATTCACAAGGCGTTTGGTCCTGATGTCGATCATCTCCTGCGGATGCAGGTTGCATATGAGGTAGCTCAGATTCATAAACGCGCTGGCCAGATCAAGGTGAAGCGTTACGTCGCCAAGGCCGCATAATCATTGCATAAGCCAAAGGGTAAGCCATGCGCGTTTATTACGATAGCGATGCGGACATCAATCTGATCAAAGGCAAGAAAGTCGGCATCATCGGCTACGGCAGCCAGGGCCATGCCCATGCGCTCAATCTGCGCGATTCCGGCGTCAAGGATGTGGCGGTCGCGCTGCGCAAAGGCTCGCAAGGCGTGCAGAAGGCGCAGGCCGAGAAGCTTAAGGTCATGGAGGTGGCCGAAGCCGCGAAATGGGCGGACGTGCTGATGATGCTCACGCCCGACGAATTGCAGGCTGACATCTATCGCGATCATCTCGCCGGCAACATGAAGAATGGCGCCGCTCTGATGTTTGCCCACGGGCTCAACATTCATTTCAACCTGATTGAGCCGCGCGCCGACCTCGACGTCATGATGATCGCGCCCAAGGGTCCCGGTCATACCGTGCGCGCGGAGTATCAGCGCGGAGCCGGGGTTCCGGTGTTGATGGCGGTGCACAAGGATGTCTCGGGCAACGCCCATGATCTGACGCTCTCTTATGGGGCCGCAATCGGCGGCGGGCGCGCCGGCATCATTGAGACGACCTTCCGGGAGGAATGCGAGACCGATTTGTTCGGAGAGCAATCAGTGCTTTGCGGCGGATTGGTCGAGTTGATGAAGGCGGGATACGAGACGCTGGTGGAGGCCGGCTACGCGCCGGAGATGGCCTATTTCGAATGCGTTCACGAGGTGAAGCTGATTGTCGACCTCATCTACGAGGGCGGCATCGCCAACATGAATTACTCGGTCTCCAACACGGCTGAGTATGGGGAATATGTCTCCGGCCCCCGGGTGGTGAACGAGGCTGCCCGCGCCGAGATGAAACGCATTCTCGCCGATATCCAGAGCGGCATTTTCACCCGTAACTGGATGCTGGAGAATCGAGTCAATCAAACCTCGTTCAAAGCCATGCGCGCGAAGATGGCCGCGCATCCCATCGAGGAGGTGGGCGCCAAGCTGCGGGCGATGATGCCCTGGATCAAGCAGCGGGCACTGGTGGACCGCAGTCGAAATTAGCGGACGGCGCCCTGGCGCCGAGGGACAAAGAGTGGCGCGCACCACAGATAAAGCGATTGGCTCCGCCGCCAGCCCCGGCGCAGACGGGCAGGCAATTGCGCTTCGCGAAGTCGCGGTTACCTTCCGCCTCGTTGACGGCGCCGGTTACCCCGCAGTTAAGAGCACGTCGATTTCGGTGGCGGACGGTGAGTTTGTCGCCATCGTTGGTCCTACCGGTTGCGGCAAATCGACCTTGCTCAATATAGCGGCAGGACTCATTGCGCCTTCGGCCGGTCACGTTGACATCTTCGGCACACGCCTTGCCGGCCTTAACAGGCAGGCGGGCTATCTCTTCCAGGCGGAAGCGCTGTTTCCTTGGAAGAGCGCGCTGGAGAACGTTGCGGTGGGTCTGGAAACCGCCGGTATTGCAAGCGGGCAAGCGCGGGCGCGCGCGCAGGATTGGCTCGATCGCGTGGGGCTGGGCGAGTTTCGCGACCGCTACCCACATATGCTCTCGGGCGGTCAGAGAAAGCGGGTGGGGCTTGCGCAGGTGCTCATTCGGCATCCGAAAATCCTGTTGATGGACGAGCCATTCGGTCCGCTGGACGCGCAGACCCGCCAGATCATGGGCAACCTTCTGCTCGACCTCTGGAGTGCCGATCGCAAGGCGGTGCTCTTTGTGACTCACGACCTGGAAGAAGCGATCGCCCTCTCCGATCGCGTGGTGATCATGTCGGCAGGTCCGGCCGCCTATGTGATTGACGAGTGGAAGGTGGCGCTGGCGCGCCCGCGCGATATCGCGGAGATCAAGACCGAGCGTGCTTTTCAGGATCTGCACCGCGAGGTCTGGGCTGTCTTGAAGAACGAAGTGCTCAAGGCCTATGCCCAGCGTGGCGGCGGCGACAGCGTGGAACGATTGCCTTGACGTGCCGAGGGCGCATACACTTTCACGGCAAGACAGGATCAAGATCCGATCAATATCCGATCGAGCCACCGATGGAGAAACCTCATGATTGCGATGCGATATCTCGCTTTTGCCGGTGCCGCGGTGCTGGCCTTCGCCTGGTGCGCACATAGTGCCCATGCGCAGGGCGTGTTCACCGTCACCTCTTCCTCGTTCAAGGACGGCGAGCGGTTGGCGACGAAGATGGCCGGCAACAACAAGCAGAACCCGAACTGCGTTGGTGAGAATGTTTCACCGGCGTTATCGTGGTCAAACCCGCCGGCCGGCACCAAGAGCTACGCGCTTATCATGTACGATCCCGAAGGCCGTAACGGGCTCGGGGTGGTGCATTGGGTGGCTTACGGCATTCCGGCTTCGGTCAGCGGCTTTGCCGAGGGTGAGACGAGCCAGCAGACCGACAAGTATGTCGGCGGCAAGAGCACCATGAGCCTCGCGCACTATTTCGGTCCCTGCACGCCCCCTGGCGCTCCGCACCATTATACGTTCACCTTGATCGCGACCGACCTGGAGCCAAAGGCCTTGCAAGCCGGCATGACGCGCGACGAGGTGATGAAGGCTCTTGACGGCCATGCCAAGGGCGCGACTGGAATCATCGGCACGTTCTCGAAGCCATAAGCTGTTTCGCGGCCGGGCAAGCGGAAGCGCCGCCATGGCGGGCCATGGGTCTGATCGTCGCGTGTCCCGCGCAACCCTGCATTGGCTGCAGTTTCTCGTCGCCCTCGTGGCCGTTGTTCTCTGGCAGCTGTTGACCACCGTTCCGATCGCGGGCGTGCAGGTTCTGCCGCCCTTCTTCTTCTCCACGCCATACGATGTTGCCGTTCGCATCATCAAATGGGTCGTCGAGGGCACGATCTGGCATCACTTGTGGATTACGCTGCTCGAAGCCCTTCTGGCTTTTGCCACCGGTTCGGTTGCCGGAATCCTGATCGGGTTTTGGTTCGCGCGTCAGCCGATGCTGGCGGCAGTGTTCGACCCCTATGTGAAAATGTTCAACGCGCTGCCCCGGATCGTGCTGGCGCCGATTTTTGCGCTTTGGCTCGGGCTGGGCATCTGGTCGAAGGTGGCGCTCGGCTTTACGCTGGTATTTCCCATCGTGTTCTTCAACGTTTACCAGGGGGTGAAGGAGGTGAGCCCCACGGTTCTGGCAAATGCGCGCATGCTGGGCATGGATGAGCGTCAGCTCATGTGGCACGTTTATTGGCCCTCGGCGCTCTCCTGGATGTTTTCCTCGCTGCATACGTCCGTTGGCTTTGCGGTCGTCGGCGCGGTTGTCGGTGAGTATCTCGGCTCCGCCGCCGGCCTGGGTTACGTCATCCAGCAGGCCGAGGGGGTGTTCGACGTGGCGGGCGTGTTCGCCGGCATGGTGGTGCTCACCGCGTTCGTGATCTTGATCGATTGGCTGGTGACGCTGGCGGAACGGCGGCTGCTGGTGTGGCGGCCGGTGGTCGCGGAGACGCGCACGTGAGGCTGACGATTTTGAGTTTCCCCTGAAAGGAAGATGAGATGAAGGGTCGCAGGCTCGCAGTGCTCGTGCTTGCGCTCGCATTTTCGGCGGGCGCTGCAAATGGCCAGGCTCTCGAGAAGAAGCAGGTCACGCTTGCCGTGGGCGGCAAGACTGCACTCTATTATCTGCCGCTGACCCTTTGCGAGCGGCTCGGGTATTTTGCTGAGCAGGGCCTCGCCGTCACCATCAACGATTTTCGCGGCGGGGCGCAATCGTTGCAGGCGCTGGTCGGCGGTTCGGTCGATGTCGTCACTGGCGCCTACGAGCATACGATTCGCATGCAGGCCAAGGGTCAGGACATCAGGGCCGTCATCGAGCTTGGACGTTATCCCGGCATCGTGGTCGGATTGCGCAAGGATAGAGCGGACACGTACAAGTCTGCCGCCGATCTCAAAGGAACCAAGATCGGCGTGAGCGCTCCGGGCTCGTCAACCAACTTCTTCGTCATGTACATGATGGTCAAGGCTGGCCTCAAGCCGACCGATGCCGCCTATATCGGCGTGGGAATCGGCCCTTCGGCGGTGGCCGCCGTGAAAAAGGGGGACATTGACGCGATCTCAAATCTCGACCCCGTGATCACCAAGCTGGAGCAGGACGGCGACATCAAGGTTGTCGCGGACAGCCGGACTGAAGCCGGAACCCGCGCCATATTCGGCGGCTCGAACCCCGCGGCCGTCCTGTATCTCAAGCACGACTTTGCCGAGCGGAATCCGAACACAGTCCAGGCTCTCGTCAACGCCTTTTACAGGACTCTCAAATGGCTGGAGAAAGCGAGCCCGGAGGAGGTCGCCGCAACTGTGCCGCAGGAATATTACCTCGGCGACAAGGCGCTCTATGTTGCCGCGGTCAAGGCGAACAAGGAAGCCTATTCCGTTACGGGCATGATTCCTGAAGGCGGCATGAAATCGGCCGCGGACATGCTGCTGGCTTTCGACGATGAGCTAAAGGGCAGCAAGATCGACCTGGCGAAGACTTTCGACGGTCGCTTCGTCCGCAAGGCCGCCGGCCGGTAGATGTAAGCGCGTCACGGTTAAGGCGTGTTGCGGTAGCGGCGGGTTTCAAATCCACCCTACATCATCGCATCGAATTATTCCATTAATTTGCGTTGGATGCCGACAACAGCAAGACCGATAAGAGCCCATAAAATTTTTTGAAACTCGCATGAATCCGGCTGCTCCAGCAGTTCCCGACCAGACAATCAAAACAACGATCGTTCCAGTTGAACGACTCGAGCTTGCCCTTACGCCGAGGGTTTGGGAATTTGCCAGTCAAAGGCGCGCGGAGATCGACGCCTGTTTCGCCGCGCTGCGTCGCGACAACCCGGCGCTGTGGAACGGGCGGGTGCTGATGCTGCACGAATACAGGATCACGGGTGGTACGTTCCACGGAGCTTATTTCGCGACCGACTTCGCCAGCATGTTGGCGTGGCGCCACTGGGACTTTCCCGACAGGCAAGTCAAAAACTGCTTTGCCATGGGAGCTTTGCGCGCAAGCGACGGAGCCTTTGTGCTTGGCGTCATGGCGGAGCATACCGCGAATGCGGGCTGGATTTACTTTCCCGCCGGTGTTCCGGATTTTAGTGACGTCGATGGCAGCCACATCGATTTCGGAAAAAATCTTGCGCGCGAGATGAACGAAGAAACCGGGCTTGCCGCGTCCGACTACAAGGCGGAGCAGGCCTGGACGACGGTGCTGGCTGGCGCACGCATTGCGCAAATAAAGATTCTTCGTTCGGCGGAGACGGCTTCCTCGTTGCGCGAACGAATCCTCGCTCATATGCGGCGGCAGGCGCAGCCGGAGCTCACCGGCGTGCGGGTCGTTCGCAGCCCCGCCGATCTCGACCCGATGATGCCGTCTTATGTCACCGCCTTTCTCAGGTATGTCTGGGAGCGGGAGCGAAGTGCAGCATGAGCATCTCCCAAGACTGCGAGCGGGATATCAGATTACGTCTTGCGGAAATGAAGGGGTTTCCGCTAGAAGGTGCCGACTCGGGATGCGCCTCGGTGGAATTGCGCTGTGCGCCCCCTGCCATCCTTGAGATGAGTCAATGACGAGGGCGTTGTGATGCAGGCGCGCCGCAAGCTGTGCGCGATCAGCCGGGGGTGGGAAGGCTTTGCTCCTTTGGCCCCTTTGCCCCTTGCCGCTCTCATTATTGGCGGGCCGCTGCTCCTTATGGTCCCCTGAGGGCCGGCTGGGCGTTTGCGCCCGGGCGCTCAGGGGAAACCGCAAGGAACCCCGCCGGCGCCCGACATGAGGGCGGCAACGACCACCAAGGACCCCCAAGATGCCGACAGCAGCAAATTCCGAGAAAGACCGCGTTCTCATCTTTGACACCACCTTGCGCGACGGCGAGCAGTGCCCCGGCGCGACCATGACCCACGAGGAGAAGCTCGAGGTCGCCGACCTCCTCGACCAGATGGGAGTCGATATCATTGAGGCCGGCTTTCCTATCGCCTCCGAGGGCGACTTCGCCGCGGTGCATGAGATCGCCAAGCGCAGCAAGAACGCGGTGATTTGCGGATTGTCGCGCGCCGCTTTCAACGACATCGATCGCTGCGCCGAGGCGATCAGGCCGGCAAAGCGCAGCCGCATTCACACCTTTCTGTCCACCTCGCCGGTGCACATGAAATACAAGCTGCAGAAGGAGCCGCACGAGGTCTACGAGATGGTCATTTCGCAGGTGACCCGTGCGCGCAAGCACACCGACGATGTCGAGTGGTCGAGCGAGGACGGCACGCGCAGCGAGCATGACTTTCTCTGCCGCTGCGTCGAAGCTGCCATCAATGCCGGCGCCACCACCATCAACATTCCCGATACTGTCGGCTATAGCGTGCCGGAGGAATATTTCGCGCTGATCAAGATGCTGCGCGAGCGGGTGCCGAACGCCGGAAAGGCGCGTTTCTCGGCGCACTGTCACGACGATCTCGGCATGGCGGTTGCCAATTCCCTTGCCGGCGTGCAGGCCGGAATTCGCCAGATCGAGTGCACGATCAATGGCATCGGCGAGCGCGCAGGGAACGCCGCGCTCGAAGAAGTCGTGATGGCAATGAAGGTGCGCAACGACGTTCTGCCGTACTGGACAAGTGTGGACAGCACAATGCTGACGCGGGCATCGAAGCTCGTCGCCGCCGCCACCTCCTTTCCGGTGCAGTACAACAAGGCAATCGTCGGACGCAATGCGTTCGCGCACGAGTCCGGGATTCACCAGGACGGCATGCTCAAGCACACGCAGACCTACGAGATCATGACCCCGGAAAGCGTGGGGGTGAAGCAGAGCTCGCTGGTCATGGGAAAGCATTCCGGCCGCCACGCCTTCACCCACAAGCTCGAACAGCTTGGTTACCATTTGGCGGGAAATCAAAGCGAGGATGCCTTCATCCGCTTCAAGGCGCTCGCCGACAGAAAGAAGCACATCTACGACGAGGACATCGAGGCGCTTGTCGATGAGGAGATCGCGCACGCTCAGAACCGGGTCAAGCTGGTCAGCCTCACGGTCATTGCCGGCACGATGGGGCCACAGTCGGCAACGGCAACCCTTGACATAGAGGGCCGGCACCACACCGTGCAGGCCACCGGAAACGGTCCGGTGGATGCGACTTTCAACGCGATCAAGGCGCTGATCCCGCATGAGGCGGTGCTGGAGCTCTATCAGGTGCACGCGGTTACGGAAGGCACCGACGCCCAGGCCGAGGTTTCGGTTCGTCTCGCCGAGAACGGCAGGGCGGTGACGGCAAAAGGCGCCGATCCCGACACGCTTGTCGCCTCCGCCAAGGCTTATCTTGGCGCCCTCAACAAGCTCATGGTGCGCCGGCAGAAGGACAGACCGGACGCAGACAGACCGGACGCTCTGATTTCCGGTCGCCGCATTCATTCGACGGACGCGGGGTGAGGGACTTTTTGCAGCTCGCTGGCGCCGCTTGGCGGTAGGACAAATTGTCTCGCCGTCGTGCTGGTTTCCTCGAAGCGGGAGCCAATTATGCCAACAAGGTCTAGACTGACACAATTCCGTCATTGCCGGGGTTGACCCGGCAATCTACCGCTTTCACGAACAAAGCGCTTTTTCGATGGATGCGCGGGTCAAGCCCGCGCATGACGATGCGAGCATAGCGATAGGTGCCATCAACCGGTCTGACGAGAACAGAACAAATAAATCATGGAGGTTACGCTCATGCGAAACTGGATCATCGCGGTCATCTCTGCCGCAGCCGTTGCATGGCCGGCCGCGGCGCCGGCGCAACAGCCGATCGTGCTGAAGTTCAGCCACGTCGTTGCGCCGGATACGCCGAAAGGGAAGGGGGCCGAGAAGTTCAAGGAGCTCGCGGAAAAGTACACAGAAGGCAAGGTCAAGGTCGAGGTCTATCAAAACTCGACGCTTTATAAGGACAAGGAGGAGCTCGAGGCGATGCAGCTCGGCGCCGTGCAGATGCTGGCGCCCTCGAACTCGAAATTCGGGCCGATCGGAATCAGGGAGTTCGAGGTATTCGACCTGCCCTATATCCTGCCGAACTTGGCGGCGCTGCGCAAAGTGACGGATGGTCCGCTCGGCAAGAAGCTCCTCAAGTTGTTCGAAGCGAAAGGGATGGTCGGACTTGCCTACTGGGACAACGGCTTCAAGCTCATGAGCGCGAACAGGCCTCTGCGCATGCCGGCTGACTACAAGGGTCTCAAGTTCCGTATTCAATCATCGAAGGTGCTGGAAGCGCAATTCCGCGCCCTCGGCGCCATTCCTCAGGTCATGGCGTTTTCAGAAGTCTATCAGGCGCTGCAGACCGGCGTCGTCGACGGCCAGGAGAACACCCCCTCAAACATGTACACGCAGAAAATGCATGAAGTCCAGAAATTCACCACGCTCACCAATCACGGCTATATCGGCTACGTCGTCGTCGTGAACAAGAAATTCTGGGACGGATTGCCGGCTGATGTGCGCGGCCAGCTCGAGAAGGCGATGGCGGAGGCGACAAAATATGCCAACAACATCTCCGAGCAGGAGAATTCCGAAGCCCTGGAAGATATGAAGAAGTCGGGCAAGACCACCTTCATCGTTCCCACCGCCGAAGAGAACGAGGCCATGCACAAGGCAATGGAGCCGCTCTACAAGGACATGGCGGTTCGCGTCGGCAAGAGCGTCATCGACGAGTTTGTCAAGGAGACGCACGGCGCCACCAACTGATGTGCCTGAGCGTCATGCCCGCGTAAGGCTTGGCAACTCAGGATATGCTCGTAGACGCATCTACCGTGAGACAGAGATCATCGAACCAGCAATGCAATAGACGGCATCATTGCGCCGTCATTCCGGGTCGAGGCCGAAGGCCGAGAGCCCGGAATCCATAACCCCGGTCCGTGGGGTATGGATTCCGGGCTCGCCGCTTCGCGGCGCCCGGAATGACGTGTCTCAGAAGCCGTCAACACCGGTCAGAGGGGGGCAGGGGTGTTTCTTCGCATTCTTGATCGGTTCGAGGAGATTTTGATCGCGAGCCTGATCGCAGGCGCGACGCTCCTGATCTTCGCCGCGGTCGTTCAGCGCTACGCGGTCGGCATCCCGCTGCTTTATCCCATTTTCTACGACATCAACCTGTCCTGGGCACAGGAGCTTTGCATCTACATGTTCGTGTGGATGGCGAAGTTCGGAGCCGCCTATGGCGTGCGAACCGGCATCCACGTCGGGGTCGATGTGCTCGTCAATGCGCTGCGTCCGGAGACGCGCCGTTACGTGATCCTGTTCGGGCTCTTCTGCGGCATGTTGTTCACAGCCGTCGTCGGAACGATGGGCGCGGTCTTTGTCTACCATCTCAGCGCGACGGATCAGGTATCCCCCGACCTGGAGTTGCCGCGCTGGATCGTATTCCTGTGCGTGCCGCTTGGCTCCTACCTGATGTGCTTCCGCTTCCTCCAGGTCGCCTGGGCCTTCTGGCGCACCGGGGAACTGCCGCATCATGATCCCGGACACGTCGAGGGCGTGATCGAGAGCCCGCAGGAAGCGAAGGAAATGGCCAAAGAGGCGGCCAAGGGCGTGACCAAAGAGGTGACGCCGTGAACAGCGTCATCATCTTCGGCCTGCTGATTGCGCTCATGCTGACCGGGATGCCGATCTCGATCGCGCTCGGGCTGACTGTCCTTACCTTCCTGTTCCTGATGACGCAGGTGCCGATCGAGGCGGTTGCGCTCAAGCTCTTCACCGGCATCGAGAGCTTCGAGATCATGGCGGTGCCGTTCTTCATCCTGGCAGGCAATTTTCTTACCCACGGCGGTGTCGCACAGCGCATGATCCGCTTCGCCGGCTCCATGGTGGGACACTGGCATGGCGGCCTCGGGCTCGCCGGGGTCATGGCCTGCGCGCTGTTCGCGGCGGTCTCGGGCTCTTCGCCCGCGACCGTGGTTGCCATCGGCTCCATTATCCTTCCGGCGATGGTGCAGCACGGTTTTCCCAAGCGCTTCGGGGCGGGCGTCATCGCCACCTCGGGCGCGCTCGGAATTCTCATTCCGCCATCCATCGTGATGGTGCTGTTTGCCGTGGCTACCGGAGGCAGCGTGGCGCTCGACCCGGCGGGCAACCGCGTCCTGTCCGCCTCCGTCGGTCAGTTGTTCATCGCCGGGGTCGTGCCGGGCCTGATACTCGCGACCATGCTGGGCATGACGACGTTCTACCGCGCATGGAGGAACGGTTATCCGCGCATGCCGCGGGCGAGCTGGGGCGAGCGCCTGCACGCGTTCCGGCAATCCATCTGGGGCCTTCTGCTCATCGTCATCGTGCTGGGCGGCATCTATGGCGGTTTGTTCACCCCGACCGAAGCCGCCGCGGTGAGCGCCGTCTATGCGTTCGTCACGGCAGTATTCATCTATCGCGACATGAAGCTCTCGGACGTGCCGAAGGTGCTGCTCGCTTCGGCAAATATGAGCGCGATGATCCTCTACATCATCACCAACGCAGTGCTGTTCTCGTTCCTGATGACCAGCGAGCAAATTCCGCAGGCGATGACCCGGTGGGTCACCGGCAGCGGCATCGGATGGATCGAGTTCCTTCTGTTCGTCAATCTGCTCCTGCTGCTCGCCGGCAACGTGATGGAGCCGTCATCCATCGTGCTGATCACCGCCCCGATTCTTTTTCCCGTCGCGACGGGTCTGGGCATCAATCCGGTCCACCTCGGTATTCTGATGACGGTGAACATGGAGGTCGGGCTTTGTCACCCGCCGGTCGGCCTGAACCTTTATGTGGCGTCCGGCATCGCCCGCATGGGGATCACTGAGCTCACCATTGCGACGTGGCCCTGGCTCGTGACCATGCTGGTGTTCCTCGTCCTCGTCACCTACATCCCGGAAATGTCACTTTGGCTTCCGCGGCTGCTCGGAATGCTCTGACGGTTTGGAGCGCGATCCCCTCCTGCGGCGCAAACTGCGTTAAGCATTTGGGCGAATGAGCAGCAATCAGGTCGATGAACAGATATACAGCTACATGACTGGCCTGTAATGTTCCTCACGAAGTCGTGGCCTAACATAACTTTAACTTGCTGCCTGACGAATTTCGATTTTTAGTGTCGTCCACGCTTGGTTGTTCAGGAGGGAGCACGATGTGGAAGGCCATTGTTGCTGGAACGGCGGCACTTGCTATTGCCGGCACCTCGTTGGTTTATGCCCAACGTGGGCGCCTGGAAGAGGGGCGGCAGCGGTGGCAACCCAGCACGGAGGATTTCCGGGCATTTGGTGAGGCGCGCCTGGCTGCGCTCAAGGCTGGCCTTGCCTTGACTGCGGACCAGGAGAAGAATTGGCCTACCTTCGAGCAAGCAGCTCGGGAACTCGGCAAGCTTCGGTCCGATCGCCGGAGCGCGATGCGCAACGCCGCGCCCACCGAGGATCCAGTCGAGAGGCTGCGTCAGCGCGCCGCGACGCTTTCTGATACCGGGGCGGCCTTGAAGAAATTGGCGGACGCCACAGAATCCGTTGTATAAGAGCCTGGACGAGAGCCAAAAGCGGCGGTTTGCCGTGCTCAATCGGGTCGTTGAGCCGAATCGCGAGCCTGGCTGGGATCGCAGCCGGGACAACGACCGGGAACATGGTTGGGGCCGCCGGTTGCGTGAACGTTTCGGACGGGACGGGGACGATTCAGAGTTCCGCCGTGGTCCGAGGCGCACCGAAGGGTCTAGAGATATGGAGCACTCTGGCGGGGACCGCCTGTAACCACCATATTGGGGCTAACGCCGGCGGTCGCACTCCCAGCCCCCCGACACGATCGCCGACGTACGGGAGCCGCCGGGTCCCCACCCGGCGGCTTTCCCTTTTTCGGCGCCCAGCACGGGTTCGGCGCGAGCGCCAGCCCTTGGGTTGCTGAGCTGCCCGCCAAACGCGCCCGACATCACTGCGGCGAGTGGAGTGAATTCGCCAGCCCCCGGCTCCGTCCGCTCATCGGGCGGCGTGGCTGGAAACCTTGCACGCGCCTTGGAAACCCTTCTGCGATGTCCTATGTGTGGCGCTCTCGCGGTGGCGAGGGCGCATAGCTCGGGGACCTCAATACCGCATTCGGGGGTCAGCGCCGGTCCTTGTTGAGTACCCGGCCCGCCAAACGCGTCCGGCATCACTGCGGTGAGCAGACTAATTCGCCACCGTGGGGCTCCTTCCGCTCATCTGGCGGTGTGACTATAGCTAGATAACCTTGCACGCGCCCAACCTTGCACGCGTCTTGGAAACCCTGCTGCAATGTCCTATGTCTGGCGCTCTCGCGTGGCGAGGGCGCATAGCTCAGTTGGTAGAGCAGCTGACTCTTAATCAGCGGGTCCAAGGTTCGAGTCCTTGTGCGCCCACCAGTTGAAATCAAAGGGGAATTCGGCGCACACGCCGGGCTAAAATCTGGGGAAGATTTGGTCTTGGTAAGCAGCCGGTAAGCAGTAACAGGAAAATGTCATGTCGCCGCGTCGTGTGGTTTGAGCAGCGCGGAAGAATGATCAACGCCGAGCAGTGTCGCGCCAAGGCTGCGGAATGCGCCGAGTTGGCACTGAAGAGCCAGTACACCAATCAACGAGAATTCTATCGGGACCTTGCTCGACGCTGGCGAGAGGCAGCCGAGCGCCTCGAACGGTCCGTAAAGTTCGCGGTAGTCGAAGGCGGGAAGAAAGCGTGATGTCCTTGGAGAACAGCGGGAGATGAATGCTGATTTCCAGCTTTGCCCTTGGGCTTTTCAGCTTTGACCTTGGGTGCGGGGCGCAATGGGTATGCGTTGGAAGCTCGAGGCGGAGTTGACGTTCCCGCGGGCAAGGCATCCGAGATTATTGGCGGCGATGGCCAGGGCGAGGATGCTGACCTTGGCCGCCATGGTGTAGCCCGCCGCGTACTGCGAGGACATCGAGCAATGCGAGACGGTCAAAACCGCGATTGCCATGCCGGTCACAGCCTTGGCGTGGCACGACGGGGCCGCTGCTCGTCTATTGCGACTCGTGGTCGATTTCTGCGAGTGCTTACCATAGATAGCAAAGCCGACTTGAAATCTTAGTCGGAAGCGAACCCGGCGAGAACCCAGCCGACCGCCCAACAAGCAAAGTACCAGAGAACCGCCCCACAAAAGAAAAACAGGGCAAACAACAAAATTTCCGTGCGAAACTGCCTCATTGAACGCGATTTTTCATGCGCTTCATAAACGGTTTGTTGAGCCTCATATTCTCGCTTGCATTCTTCTTCGCTCGGTTGGCGACCGGCATCGAAGCAGTTGTAGATATTTGGTTTGGCCGCCGGATAATTGTCCCAAGGTCCCGCAGCAGGTGAATTAGCCCAGTTAGCCCCCGCCCATACGATGCAAAAGACCGATATTAGTAGCAGTGGGATCGTTACAACGGCCCCCAAGCGTCGGAACCCTCGAATGATACGGCCAGCAACCATCACGCGCAGTGCTTGCCGGGCATAGCGTTTAAACGTTCAGCAATCATGCCGAGAATATCCGTTATCGGCTCAATCAGTAATTTTCCAGTTTGTACGTAGTTGTGTGTCCAATATTTTCCGGTATGCAGATCGGGTCATTTTCTAAGGCTTTCGTGTAGGTTTCCGTAAAAATCACCTCTTTGCTGCCTAAGTCGATTTGCAGGGCTGTCACCAGACAGCGATGCACACTGCTGGGTACCGCGGAAACACGCTCAGTAGTCCATTTCGTAATCTGATATTCTATTTTCGTCAGCCATGGCTCGCCATTAGGCAAAATAACCGCCATTGCTCCATCGCAAATACGGCGATTGCGGTCGCATTCTATGAGAAAATAATCCGGCCTCGCGGGTTTAGTGATTTTGCATTCAACCTTGCCGGTTAATCTGGTGCAAAATTGGCTCTGGTTCAAAATCTGGGTTTTGCCGTTCACTCTCACGTAATTTTCGTCGGAATCCCAATTGAGACCCGCAAGACCGGTGAATGCAGTCCCAGCGCTGATACTGAAGACTGCGAGTGCACAAATTAGTATTCGAAAGACGGCAACTGCGGTTAGCGGCATAGCTCTGATCCTTTTCGGCCACCACCCGCAGGGCTGTCGAGATGATCCGTTTCGGAAAGGAACACGAAAGCCCGTTAAAACAGTTTCTGCGCAGGCTTGCAGGTCCCGTAAAACAAGTACAGTCCGTCCGTCAGAGTGATTATATGTACGCTCGCTACGCCGGTTATCCGGTTCAGCGTCCCTGTTGATACTTGGGAGGTAGATTTCTTATCAACCATGAACACGACGGTGTCCCCGTCCGTATCACCAACGATTGGGACCGTTCCAAAGCTGTCAACGGTGACGGTTTTTGCGCGCAGATCGACGGTGATCGCGAGAGTGTAATCCTCAGTGATGTGTCTGATAGCGGCCGTCATTTTGCCGCTGCAAGCCAGCGGAATTGGCTCCGAGTGTGCATAGCCACACGTGCCCATCAGCGCGAATGCCAGCGAGAGAACCCTGAGTGTCATCCCGATTGTTCTCCCCGTTGTACAGGTCTAAGCGCGACCCCCTGGCCCGCAATATCGACGTCGAGTCTCTAATTGCGGGCCATCAATCTACCTCTTCGCATAGGGTGGGCTAGTTGGTCATCCAATCGTTCGTGCCCTCGCCAAAATCATACGCGCGATAGCCGCTCTCCTGTTTTTTCTTTTCCGGCGGTTCCGGCTTGTTCCCTGGCATGATCGTATCAAGTAATTGGCCAATGAGACCTAACGCGTCTACCTGATCATCAAATTTTCCAGCCGGGAACGACAGCAGCTCCGATCGTAGATCGGGCAGCCAGCTTGCGGCTTGCGGTACATAGAGCCCGTCCACTGCCATCCGGCCCCGAATTGATTGGGCCCGCCAGGCTTTATCGTGACGTGTTGGAAAGTCACGGCGGTAAACCCAAGCTTGCCGGTCACGCTGCGTCCGCTCGAGGAACGGCCCGATACCGGCGCGGATTTGCCCCTGTTCTTCCGCCCACTCGCGTGGTTTCCATTCCTTGACAAGGCTGCAGAATGCTTCGACCCATTCATCGGATGCCGTCTGCTTTCGCCAGAGATCGAGCAGATACATATGCCCGTCAGGATCAACACCAACCACGACATGCACAGTGTAATCGCCACCGTCTGCGGTTACCGCGTAGTCACTCGCCCCATAAATAGCGAGCGTCTCCTTGGCTGGCACGGTTTCATATGACTTGAGCCAGGCTGCTTTGAAATAATCACCTTCCTCCGGAGCGGGCCGTTGCTGGTACAGCGCCGACCACATCATCGGCGATGTTTCTTTCTGCCGAGCGCGTAGAAACGAGCCGTAGTCGTATCCGTTAGGTTCATCCCACAGATACTCGCCGGGCTTGCGGCCAAGCACGTCGTTCTCCTCGGCGATTGCCGGGATGGATATTATCCGACCTCGCACAATGCCCTTGGCGATCTGCTCCGACACGCGCCCCGCTACATCTTCTTCATGCCAGCGGGTATTCATCAGGATGCGCTTGGCATTGGGTTTCAGGCGGGCCCCGAAATCGTCAATGTACCAATCCCACCGCTTCTTGCGCACGGTCTCGCTGTAGGCGTCTTCGCGGCTACCGAAAAAGTCGTCGCCGAGGCCAAGATCAGCGCGAAACCCCGAGATGCCGACGCCGGCCCCGACGCCATAGTATTCCCCGCCGCTGGTCAGCGCCCACCGATCGGATGCCTGGCTGTCCGCAGCCAGCCCGATGCCGAGCACATTGGATTCAAGCACAATGTCGTTGCGCACTCGTCGTCCCCAGCGCTGGGCAAACTCAACCGAGTGCGTTGCGGCCAAGATGCTGTTGCGCGGGAAGCGGGAGAGGTAATAGGCCGGAAACAAAACCGACAGCCATGTGCTCTTGGCCGAACCCGGTGGGGAAAACAGCAGCAACACTTCGTCGTCGCTGGACAGAAACTCTTCAATCTGATCGCAAATCAGCCGATGATGAGGTGCGGGCTCAAATCCTTTATGACGTCCCCACTCGATTAAACTTCGACGGATCGCGCGACGCCGCAAGACTACTTTGGCCGCCGACGACCGCGATACCGGCATTGCCTGATCCTTCCTGTTCTCAGGCCTTAGTGCTCGGTCGCCGGCTCGCTTGGCTCGCTGGCTGCGATCGCCAACAATTCCGCATCCGTCATGTCATGGGTTGGCCGGTTGGCCACGTTGGCGTTAAGCGTCTGCGGTGGCTTGCCATAGGCCCTGTCGAGGATGGAATTGGAGGCCATGGCGCGAGCTGCCGAAGGCGCTTTTTTGTCCCGCATAATGGCGGCCAACGTCCCGATGGCCTCAGTGCTGTGCTCTCGCGCGAGCTCTTGAACGTCCCCGACAATTTTTGGGCGTCCACCGGGATTGCCGGACTGGCCTTTCTTAAACGGCATTGTTCGCCTCTGTTCTCAATGAAACGACATCTGGCCGCGCGGCCTCTTGTTTTGCTAGTGTTGGGCCAATGCGTCAGTTCCGCCAATGGCCGTGGTATGCGTTTCAGATCGCGATATTTGTTGCGACCTGCATTTGGTACGAAAAGTACGAAATTGGCCGTAACGGCGGCCGCAATGTGACGCGCCGCAGATCGTGTTTCTCGAAAATCCAGGAAGCGATGCCCCGAATGGCTGGTCGAGACCAACACAAGCCACGCGAGCTGTAGGCAAGCAATTCGGCGTCGCCCGCGCCGGAAAAGTTGTGAAGGATCAGAAGCCCAAATCGGCTGTAATCCGTGTTGAAAACACCGAGGTGGAGAAACGGCGCGATAATCGGGTATTTGATGTATTGGCTTGCAAAGGTGGTAAGTACCGACGACTCCACGTTGTCGCGATAAAAAAGGCGGTTGTGCGAGCGGCGCAGTGCAGAGCCGTCCGCAAGATATCCTGCCAAATTGAGAAATGAATTTTGATCAAGCGGAGCGCTCCCAGACTGAACAAAGGGAGGCACAGCGGCGGGCGACAGGACGTTGTCCATTCCGTGGTTGACGAGGCCCGTCATGATGCCCCCGCCCCCGCTTGTTCACGCCGCCTCAATGTTTCAAGCTGCTTCTTTGTCCATTTGGGAAAATGGGAGTAGCGCCGTGGAGAATTTAGTGATTGCGACGGAGCTGAAGGTTGTCTCAGAGGAAATGTTACTTGCGGACCTAACCCTCCATACGGTCGAAGGGGCACAGACATTTGGGATAAACGAGGAATGTGCGACCGGACTAATTGATATCCTCGAAAAATTCTTGAGACGAAAGCCCGATGATGATTCATGATGCCAGCCCCGCTGGCTTTTTTCTCACGGATGCGGCTTCCCTCTTGGCACGAGCCAATATCTTGGCATACTCGTCATGATCGATCTCGCCCTCATCAAGAAGCTTCTTCGCGTTTGCTGCTGCCTCCCGCCAGTTGGCAAAAACATGATTTTTGGTCGATGTGTTCATTTCCTTGTTGCCTGGCTGCCGTCGCTAAAATGATCTGCGTTGGCTCAAGACATCGCCAACCGCCGCAATGCGCTGTTGCAACGCGCGTCTGACAAATTCCGAAATTGCCACGCCCTCGGTATGTGCCGCCTCTTTCACCCGCTCATAAAAAGCTTCGGGAGCACGAGCGCGCACCACTTGTCGGAATCTTTGCCGATCGTCCAAAGAATGAATGCCTGCGTCCATGGACGCATGATCGGCGATCTGTAGCCCGCGCGCTACGTCAAGGCTGCGGATGCTGCGAAGATTGTGGAGAAATGCGGAGATTGTATTGTCCGAATTAGGACGCAGGCAGAGGAAAATTAGGCCAGCAGCCTATTGTTGATAGTCAATTGGATCAATGCGCGCTCCGGGAGTTCAACCTCGAATCATCCGGTTGAAACGCTCCGGACGGGAGATCAGTCTGCCTTTCCGGTACAAGAGATTAGCATCGTGTATGCTCTCGCGGCACCTGCGATCTCTGCGGTCTTTAGCTCAGCCTTAAAGTCCGCAGTTTGGTATGAGACAACACCGTTATCTAGAAAGTCGCGTACTGCACCTGTCTTGATCGCAAAGTTAATATTCTCTGGTATTTCCCCCGTAACCTTCGCGAACTTTAAGGCATTTAGTTTCTCAGATACGACTCCAACGACATTGCCGCTTGTATCTAGAAGCGGGCCGCCACTATTTCCAGGTTGAACGGCTGCGCTGATTTGCAAATACCTAGTGTCATTAAGAATGCCACTTAATGAGCTGACAATTCCAGTGGTCACGGTAAAATCCGAAGTGAGCAACCCATGGTATGGATAACCTATGGCGATGACTCCATCCCCTGAGCGAATAGCCGTCGCTCGAATCGATGCCACGTCTTTGGAATGCGCAGGCGTTTGAAGCAACGCGAGATCATTTGTTTCGTCTTTGGAGACAATCCGTAAAGTCGTTGTGGCTTGGCCTGTAAGATTTCCGCGGACATCGCCGATACACCTGCTGATCACATGATCATTGGTCACAACATGACCGTTAGTGCTGACCAAAAAACCTGTTCCGTTGATCTCGGCAGTTTTTGGGGCTGGTGCAGGGGCAGGCGATGCCGCCACAGGGGCCGTTTGTACTACCGGTTTTACAACTGGCTTTGGAACTGGAATCGAAAAATCCCCTGCAGCGGCTAGACCACCGGCTTTTACTTTTGTTAAACAATTGGCGATCATCGGCAAAACTTTGCCTGTAGAATCCAAGTTAAAATGAAATGTGTCCCCCTTTGCTACGGCAACCATGAGACGTGCTTTCCGAAACTGTTCTAAAGCGGCACTGCCCGGCAGCACGGAAAATACCAATTCAGACGAGAGAGCAGTTCCGAAAAACCGGAACTGCCCCTGACCGTCAAAGGTAATGTCGATTGGGAAGGTTTCCCCAAGTGACAACTGAAATGCTTGACTTCCAAACCCCAGCGACCAAAAGCCGCCGACGTTCTGTGTGACTAAGAGAATCACGCCATTAGCGTAGCCGCTTGAGGCCCCGCAGTGAGAGAATGCGCCTGTTTTGTCATTCGTGTACGCACCGCCCTTCCAGTTTCCCGCGCTAATTGAGCCGTAAGGGCCGCCTGCAAAAGCCGACGACGCGAGTAAACTCGCTACGGCTACACCGATGGCCGCATACCGGCATGTCATGGCGTAACCCCGCAGCAGAAATGAAGGAGACACTGTCCTCAATGGGCGTATCCGCGCGGTGTTTACCGCGCATTTTAGGCAGGTTGATTGCTGTCCAATGGCGTCAGCGCTGCAAACAGCCAGCGCAGGCAACGGCGACCCTCAACACGTCCCGTATTTATGGGCAGCTCTCCTTTAAGCGACTATAGGACACCAGAGGTTGAGTCAATGCCGACGCGCCACGATGACGAAAGCGCTCCAGATTATCGGATCGAAATGGAGGGGGAATCCGTCCGGTTGCTCTAAATTAGTAGCTGCCCAATGAGGGGACACTTCGCAAATCAAATTATAATTAGGACAGAAGCCTCGGAAATCGGGATAGGGGGCGCCTCACGACGCCGCCCCTCCCACACCACCGTACGTACGGGTCCGTATATGGCGGTTCGGTGAATTACGACGGGGTACTATCCTAATTCCGAGTATTCTGTCCTAATTTGAATCTGAAGGTGTCCTAATTTGGCGGCCTCGTCATTGATGCCAGCGAGTCCTTTCCATCCCGCCGTCAACGCCTTCTGACATGCCGCTTGTTGACATGCGGTCTCCAATCTGGCCTGACATCGGCGCCGACATGCCCGCACTTCGTGCAGACCATGCCCAATCCGAGAGGCCGGATCGGCGTATCATCCGATAGGTGATCGGCATTCATCGTGGCGCTATGGCTGCAACTGATCGAGCTGCAGTAGACGAGCAAGTCGCGGCAGCCATGGCCGCGGATGTGGCCCATGGTCACCGGCTCGAATGTCTCGACCTTGCGGACGGCCACCGGCCCCAATCCTCTTCGGCTTCCCGCTTTACGGCAGGTGCGTTTGGGTTCTTGCTCTTGATCCAGTGTGGCGAGCGGCCGGAACTGTAGCGCGAAGTCCTTGCGCTTCGACACGATGCCTTCCAGCCCGAGCTTGCAGGCGTGATGGAAAACAAGCGGGCCATCTTCGTGCGCCAGGTGCTCGTTCAAGCGGATTCCGGGCCCGGCGCGCGAGAGCATCAGGGCGAGCGTTTCCTTGCGGACCTCCAACGGGTCCCGCCGCAAGTCGTCGCCGTTCAGCTCGATCAGGTCGAAGGCCCACATGAACACGCTTTCGTCTGTGTCCCAGCGCCGGATCAGCTCGAAACAGGCAATCCCGTCAGAACCGCAGGCGACCGCTTCGCCATCGATGGTGCATGAGCGGGGCCGAAGCCGTACCAGTGCCTCGACGATTGCGGGAAGCGCTTCGTCAGGTCATTGCCGGGCCGGCTATAGAGCCTCACCCGTGCACCGCTCTTGCGGCCGATGATCGGGAACCCGTCATGCTTGATCTCGTGCAGCCACAGCTCGACCCGGGGCGGCTTAGGGGCGGATGAGGGCAGGCACGGCGCAATAAACCCGGCCGGCAGGGTACGCGGGCGCAACATAAGGCAGGCTAATAAAGTCTGGCGAAAGCAGAGTCGAATCAGCGCTCTAGCTGAGCTGAAATTCCTTGATCAGTGCGCCCAGGTGGAAACGGAGGAAATAGGCCGTGACCGCTGCGGCCTTACGCCAGCAAGCAGCGGCAATGACCCGGAAGGGAATCTCGCGCGACCTGATAGAACGCGAATGCCGCAAGCTTGAATGCGCCATCAGGTCCGACATGTGGCGGCGCGTGCTCATGCCAGATGACGCGGCATGACAGTCCTTGGCGGAAGGCGCTTTCCCGAGTCCTTTGGGCCAATTCTTTCGATCAACACGCGGTCGCAAGCCTTTGCCCGAGCACCAGTCTACATAGAATAACGTTGGGAGGGCCGCGGACAGGAGTCGCGTACAATCTGCTCGTTCCGGTTGCCGTCCCACCCGCCGTCTTTGTGTCGTGTGCTGCGTGGCAATTCTGTAACATCAGCTATCTAAAATTGCACCGATTACGATTAATTCTTGTGTATACGAGTTTCTGGCGTAGTTAGTAATTGTTGATCCGCTCTGCGCTCCAGGAGAGAGCCAAAATGGGGAGTGTCTAACATGAATTTTGCTGTGCCATTCACTATGCTAGGCGCGGGACTGCCCGGTCTCATAGTTCTGGGCGCGGTCTGTGGAGCGGTTTGGCTATCGCGCAAGTTGCGTAATCAAAGCGTGACCGATTGATAGCACGCAGTGCCGGTGCAAGCATGATGGCCTGCCGGAACGAGCTATGACGTGCATCGAAACCAACGATCACGCTGTACCAGCCCGAGAATTTGATGGCACTGCGAGCGTCCTCTGGGCAGTACAGAGCTCGGTGAGCCGCAATCAATTTTTCTCGGCCCTGTTCAGTCTAGCTCTGCTGAATTGCTTAGCTACTCGAGTACTTGAGAACTTGACCATTCTCGGGATTTTAGCGGCAGCGGTGACCACCTTTGTCAGTGTGAGTGCTGTCGTCTGGTTCGCCTGCGCCGCAGCGCTTTCCTTGGTGTTGCGAACAACTGAGAAGGAGGAAGTCAGGGCTGCTGATATTTTACTCGGCTCTATCGTCTTGTTGCTTGTCGCCGTTCCGCTGAAGGAATTGAACTGGCTCGGCCTAGATGTAGCAGCCGTTTACGTGATCTGGGTGTCGCCGTCGGGTTCCGGAATGAGACGAGGCGGACTCATCTTTTTTACCCTCACGATCCCGATGTGCTGGGGCCCGCTGGTGCTGCACGCATTCGCCCAACCCTTCATGTGGACAGATGCCGTATTCGTGTCAAACCTCATCGGAACGGAACGCATCGGGAATGTTGTCAAGTTCGCCGATGGAACTGCCACCTTCCAGATTTTTCCAGCCTGTTCCTCTTTTCATAACATGTCGGTCGCCTTTCTTGCATGGATGGCGATTAGCCAGTACCTCAAACCTAAGTGGTCCCCAAAAGATACTGGTTGGTGTCTGCTCGCTGGCTTTTCCGTCCTTGGGGCGAATGTAACCAGACTGGCCTTGATCGGGCTTTTTAGGGAACACTTTGACACCATCCATGGCTCGATCGGCTCGACCGTCGCAGATTTGGTGTCGTTAAGTCTTATCATAGGAATCTGCCTGCTAGGAGTTCGACGTGAGATTTTCGCTCGTGCCTAAGATATTGTTTACTCTGATGCTCATGTTGACTTTGTCTGCCAAGGCAATGGTTCACGACACTGCAAAGGCGCACGACCATCCTGCTCTACAGAACTCGGTCATCGCTTTTCTGACCCCGCATGGATTTGAACTTAATGGCAGGCCCGATTCGATGCAGGTCCGACCGATTGTTGCAAGTTCAGCGGATTGTCGCTTGGAGATCAGGGAGTTGGTCCCTCAAGGGTATAACCGCGACCGCATCAATCCAGTGGGTGCAGACGGCCGACTTTTCTTCGTTTTCAAAGGTGTGGTTTATGCGAAACTACCTAGTGGCATCAAAAGTCCAGCATTGAGCCACTATTGGACTCGCCTCAAGCAAAAGCTGGGGTTCGAGGCCGACTCGAGTGCGATCCTTGAAGTGATCGCTTCCACTGATTGCTACCTTGATGCGTTGCAGTGGAAGGAGCTTGCAGAGTTGGCTCCATAAATGCGATGGGCGTCGAACATCGGGTGGGTACCACTGCCACCGCTTTGCGAACGCTTATTGCGATAGAGAGATCATCAACAATCTTTGTACGCTCGGGGACAACCTGTTCATTCCACCTCCACTGCAGGAAGAGTTTCGAATACGCAAGGTGCTTGCGCCAAGCCTCCCCGCAGTCTTCCTCAGCTTTCACGCTTCACTGCTTCACTGCTGGCGCGTTCGGGTTCTTTTTAGGTTGCACGGATCACTGGAAATCTTTCATCGAGTTGAAGGCCGCAAGAGCGCCGTCGCATAGCCGACCTTCGTCATGCTCGCCTTGCTTGGCGGCCTCAATCATATGCTTGGCGAGTATCAGCCATGCGGTCTCAGTCCTATCGTCCGCATCAAATATGACCGCGCTGGTCTGAACGGACTCCCATGCTGTGTCGAACGCAGCGACCAGAGCTCGGACCTGATCGGGGCCAAACAGCCCCGAGTGAGCGTTGAGAAACTCGCGCATTTGACCACTCCCATCCCTTCAGGCGGGAGCGCAATCGGTCTCTCAGCCACCGGCGCCTGGCTCAATGCCACTGCCGATGATGGAAGGGAGTCTACGCCCTATTCAGTGCCGAGTATGTAGAAAACGTCGCAACATCAAACCGGTCGCGGTGCAGCACGCAAGCTCTAGCTGAGCTGAAATTCCTTGATCAGTGCGCCCAGGTGGAAACGGAGGAAATAGGCCGTGACCGAATCTCCTGACCGGTCACCATTCAGGTAAGCCGCGAGCGCGCTGCGATCGCCGTCGAGGTGCATGGCGAGGGCAACCCGACTTACCGTCCAGACACCCCCGCCGACGCGACGGCCGATCGCGTAATCCACGCACCAGTTCCGAAGCGTGCTCTCCGACTTGCCGGCCTTGTCGGCAGCTTGGGCCAGCGTCATCCCCTCCCGCTTGTCGAAGGGCACCAAAACACGGCAATCCCCGTTCGGAGCTTTACTACCGAGAATTGTACTTATCGGCACCAAAGGCAGGAATAAGGACCGCCTAGACATGCCCGGCCCCCTTCCCGGCTTAACCAAGGGCCGCCCTGGTGTCCCGGTTCGATGAACGCGGGGGTGGGCGGAGCCCTCATGGCTCGCCCGCAGGGTTATGCCCGTCTTGACGTGCAGAAAGTGCAGGAAGTGCAGAAAGCCACCCAGCTGAGGCCTCGCTTGGGGTGATGGACGACCTTTCTGCACTTCCTGCACTTTCTGCACCCCCAAACAGTGCCGGATTCACTGCCCAACGATGAACGGGCCTCCCCCCGGTTCTCCCCGTATGCTTTCGCAGCCATCCGGATTGCGCCAAGCCATCGAGCAGTTGCCCGGTCTGATTTGCGTCAAGAGATTGGCTCAGAGCTTCGCGCCGAACCTCTTTCACCCCTATTTCTTTCTTTGCGTGGCCCTTGACCCATCGCAATACTCGCCGGGCGTTGGTATGGCGCTCGCTCAATCCGATCTGCCGCAAGGCGGCTCGGCTGTGAGGCCAGAAAAATTCACACCACAGATCGACGGCGGCCTCCATGGATTTATGGTCAACTCGCTCCGGTTCAGGGCCCCCCACAATCGACCATGCCAGGTAGGCGAGCGTACCCGAGAGCCGCAGCACATGGCTTGGGCCTTTGGCCCACCACTCGCGCTCGCGGCCGTCTAGCGCTCCTTTGCGGGCGTGCAGGAACTGCCGAAACTGTTCAAAGGTTGCCAGCGCCTCAGGTGATAGCGGAATATTGCGGGGAGCGAATTCGTCCGCGTTGCCTGCTTCCAAGTCAATGAGGCGGCACAGAGCGTTTATGATCTCCGGCTCGATTTCCGCTACGTCGTTTGTGAGCGGCTTGTAAGACGGTTCCTGGGGCCACGCGAAACAAACGCGTGCATACATTCCATCTGCATCACCTTCGAAAGATCGCGCAAGCTTATCGGGCTGCAGACCGCCGGTGATACCGACAAGCAGATTGTCCAGAGTAATAGCCGGGCGGCCCATTCTTTCGACCACAAAGTGTTTCCCGTTCCATGCCTCTAACCAAAACTCTCGATCCGATCCGTTCGAGTAGCGGCCCATATTGAGAAACAACCCGGCAAGTTCATCACAGATGACCAACATCCCGCGCGGCTGCGCTTGTAACAGCGCTGCAATGCGTTCGATCGTCGCATCTGAGATGTAAAGCCGCGGCGCCACGAATTCGCTGATGTTCGCGCCATCTGCCGGGCGTGGCGGCGCCGGCATCCCGGCTGCTATTGCCTCCTCGACGTCCTTTTTCCACTTTTTGTGTGCGGCCTTTGCAGCCTCGGCGCGCGTCTCATGCTGCCTTTGGAGCTCGGCCAGCTTGTCCTTTCGTATACGCTCGATACGAGCAAGCGCTCGTTTTGTAACGTCAATTCCTGGCGTCTTGCCGGTGCCTGAAAATCCCACCACTGCGGCCCATAGAGTCATCGGCTCGGTCCATGATCGCGATGCTTGAACCCGACGAGCGGACCCAATGAGGCTAGATGCAATCGCGATCAACGGAACAGCCACATGACCGGGAGTCACCCCCGCGCCATGCGCAGCAAGTTCCACCCATTCCTGCCACGGCTTATCGAATGCTTTGATTAAAAATTCCGGTAAAGTGCCACGCCGCTCGTCTAGCAATGACCAGTCTGGATCGTCCCATGCATCTGCAGCCTCAGATGTGGTACTCGACGGACACCAAATCGGCGCTGCCTCGGCGCGTTGCGTCAATTCCTCCACCGTGCCGCCGGCCTGGAAAAAGTCGGTCACATCGTGGTGCCCTGGCAGCTCGAGGAAATGCACAACGCGAACGGAAGCCGCCCCAGCATTATGCGCAAGCGCCGCCTTTTTCTCGGCATGAACGCGGCCTGGGGCATCATTGTCGGCCAAGATTATAATGTGACGGCCAGAAAGAAATTCGGCTGCTGTATTCGGCAGGCCATCACCGCAGCCGCCAAAAGTGAAAGCGGGAATGTTTTTGTTGCCGAGAGTGTCGCAGTCCTTTTCGCCCTCTGGCCAAAAGAGTAAATCACCCGCCAGCTCGCGATCAAATGGATTGATTGACCAGAAGTAGGGAACGTCTCGAAAAGTGTCCGGCTTTTTCGCCTGCCATCCGGTCGCGTCACCATTGCGAACGCGATACCAGTTGACGAACGCCGGACCACCACTATTGGGGGCATTCTTGACCTTGATCCGAACGGGAGCGCCATCACGGCGATAGACATGTCGCCGGGCTTCATTGCCAAGCCGCGGCGGACCATCATCGCCCCAGAGATGGAATTTCGGCTTGCCCGCGGCATCCGGTGGCGTACGGTTCGGCAGTGCCAGGTCGCACGGCTGTTGCATCTCTTGCACGACGGGGCCGGCCTGTTGTGCCGTCTGGGCGCCGTTATCCGGACGCGTGCCGTTCGTCTTGGAATTCCCATTAAATCTATTGCTGTGGTGTTGCTTGCTCGGCTGCCACGGCGGCAGGCCCATTTTTTCCCGAACGTAATCGCGGCATTGGATTGGATCATCGTCGGCAAACGAATGGACGCGAAAACCATCCGGAGCATCTGGATCGGCGAAGACTCGCAGCGATCTATCTTGCGGCGCGTGTCCTGGTCCGGGGACAATGGCCGCCTGACCCTGCACGTTGCCGCCCATGACACGCGCGAGCGCTCTAATGTCCATCATTGTGGTCTCGGCTGAAAACGAGCATTACTCGTGGCGGCATTCGATCAGCGCCAAGGGCGCGGACAATATTGGGGTCAAGGAGGCAAAAGCGTTCCAGGCGCCTCCATAAGTCAGCGCCGGCCGCGACCTCCAAAAGGAGCTCGGCTATGGGACGTGGCCCAAGCTCATGAAGCATTCCGGCCAAATGGCGAATACGCGTGGGGCTTGGCGCCATTCGCCAATTCGGGAGGCGCCCGAGTCATAACGCGCCTCTCCCGGAATTAATTCCGGCGCTAATCCCTTGATATTTTCGGCACAGGGGACCAGAATGTTCCGCGTCACTGCCACGTAACGCTTTTAATTCCGGAACCCCGTTGGCCAAGCCGACGGGGTTCTGCATTTTAGGCCATGGGACGGTCCGTCACGGGCTCTGCCGCCGATCTCCAATTGGTTCGAAATCGTCGCTGAGCCCACGTCAGCGCCTTTTCGGGATCATAGAGCGCCCGGTTGCCCCAGAAGCCCGCATATGGCGGACCTTCATTACGGGAAGGCATTCCTAGCTTGGCGAGGGTGCTTACCGAGATTGGATAGCCGTTCTCACTGAGAAACTCTGCGAAGCTCGGCTCGCGTCAGGTAGGCTTTCGACATGCTGCGTTTTCCGAAAGTGAGTTGCCACATGCGGCAACTTTCGGAATGCAGATAACAGGTTTGGAGTGTCCTGTTCGCCGGTTAGAGGACGATTTTTTTAAGCCCGCGGTTTATCGCGTTAATGCCCGCGCTTCTGGTCAAGCGGTGCTCGGCACCGATCTTTACCTTGAGTGCCGTATCTGACAATTCCGATTTGTTGCGGCGCTGCTGAAACTTCCGCGCCATAATAACGTCGCGACTGGAATTTTGTCGTCCGCCACGCTTTGCTCCCTCCCTTACTTTATGGCCTGAGACGGCGAGCTTGTGCTCGCCGAAGATTTCGAAATGAAACGCTCTCCATACCTCAGCCATTGCGATGGCGTGGAGAAATTGGGAATCATCCAAACAATCCCTGAGGGTCTTTACAGAGCCAAGAAACTGCATTGCGAGAGTAACTGGGGAGTGCATGCCGTGCCTAGCTGCTAATTCCACGGTAAAGGCCATCAAGCGCTCAGCCGGGGTGAGGGAGCCGTAGCGCTCTTGGAAGTCATCCAACAAATAGCCAGGAGGGAAAAGGGACGAATTGTGTAATCGATACTCTCGGAAAGCCTCCAGAGATAATATGTCTAATGCGGGTATACCGGCATCCTTCAAAAGGCCCAGCGCCTTAAACTGCATATCCTTCAGTTTCGCTTTCAGACTGACTACGCGCTTTCCCGCAGCCGTGGCTAAATCGGACTCTGCGAAAGAGAACTTTGTCTCATTAAGCCCGTGAGTTCTCGGTATAGACAGGCGCTCCCTCTACTATCTCGATTCCCCGCGAGTGTAGGAGGTTTCCCTCTTTCCGCTGGGCCGCCCATGGCTTTGTAGCTTGAGAATTCATGACACACCGCTGCACCGCGAGCAGGGAAGCGCGGGGCAAGCATTCGGCGGTGTGGACGAATGCAACGGCCTTCGAAGAACCGGCCCCGCGCTGGCAATTATATTAGCACGGGCTTAGGACCCGGCCGACCCAAACTTTATCCCGGGGGCAGCTCGCCGAGAAAAGCAGTTATCGGCACGTTCAGTCTTCTTGCAAATCTTGCAAATGCGGAACGCCCGCCAGGTTTTCGATCAGTGACCGTCCGAGTTTCGATTGCTTTCTGTCCTTCGTGAGTGAACGGCGACATAGCGCATAACTTCGCGAGGGCTTCATTGAGTGCCTCGTGAGCTGCGTCTTGTGCGACCTCTGCCTCGGGGACCTTCGCGTTTCTTTCGGCAACGGTCCGGCGCGAAGGGTAGCCCCCCGTCGTGCCGGGCTGCATTCTCCCGGCTCATGCCGGAAGCTCATTTGCAGCGCCTTCGATGACCGGCGTACTGGGCACCGTTCGTGGTCGTGGGAGAAGGAGCGGCGGAGGTGAATTGATGTGTCCGGTTCACCTCCAATAGCCGCCGACTTGATGCACCGTGGCGAACCGCCGGTTAGTGCCAGGACCGGACTCACGCACTGCAACAAAATTGCTAGGCCTTGGCAAGCTCGCGGAACTGGAGGCTTTCCTTGCGAGTTCGAGCAGCAATGCCTCCCGCCGCCGCTCCAATTCCGCTTCGAGCAGAAATCTCAGCCGACGCGTCATGATTTGCCTCCATTGATCACAATACGCGAATCAAACCACTACAGCGCCGCTCGTGCAGCGCTCTCAACCAAACAAAATGCTGCACAGATTTTTCGCGCAGTCGCAGCAGCAATAGAAACACTAGCCACAAAAGGAAGATGAGGCTTTACGACGTGCGCCCCCACGCCTGTGCGTCGATCTTCCACTCCTCGCCATGCTTTGAAAACGTATATGCGAGGGTGCCGGTCCGAGCGACGGTTTGGCCCTTAATGGTTACCGTGAGCGTCCCCGCTATGACGGCGTACGCATCGGAGCCCTCCACGTTCCAGAACCCCATTTCGTACGACAGGTGCTCGTACGAGACCCCAAGGTCCTCACGCCACTTTTCTACGTCAGCAAGCCAATTGGCCGGAGCATTCGGGTTCAACCAGCGATAAGGTGCGATGCCATCAATGATGATGGCGGTGTCCCCAAAAACGCCGAGGAAAAGCTCGATATTCTGGGTGTTGAAACCGTTGATGTGATTGTCGATAAGGGTCTGGATTTCTCTCGGGGGGTTGCCAGCCACGGTCATCCTCCAGTCGTGCCTAGTATAACGCTTCGCCTATCCATGGTATGCGCATGACAAGCGCCGTGCGCGCGGCGAACCGGCCCTCACATTCTAGCACGAGGACCTTCGGGAAATCCCCGTTCAGCTTCTCTCCACCAAACGAGCGCGCGAGTTCCCCAATGGTCGGTAGCCTTGCCTGCTGAGCGCGCGCCGCGAGCGGCATCGTCGCCGCACCGCCGAGCAGCGTGATGAACTCGCGCCGTTTCAGTTGATCGGAATGCATTCGGGGCACCGCTAGACTGGGCAGGATAGCAGGATAATCAATTCACAACGATCAGTCAGCGGTACGCCGGCCATTCTGCAACCGGATGGTCGGTTGCACTGCACATCCCAGGTCTGCAACGGGGTCAATTCCCGCCATTACCGCATTGCAAAATGGTCGTCTGCTTGTCCTCGATCAGCAGACATTAGGACTATTGCGGCGCCGCCCGGCGAAGGCTTCGCGCCGACCGGCTCCGGAAGACCTACGTTGAATCCTGCTTGGCCGCACGCTCGGCCGCTCGCTTCTCCTTGGCCGCTTTCTTGGCCCGCATTCGCTCGCGCTTTATCGCGAGCGCAACCCGAGATCGAGATCACACCAGAATGCAGCACCAAACTGCTGCTCCAGGGCCCCTATTAACGCGTCGCCAAACGCAGCGAAATGCAATGGCTTCGCCAGCAACCGGGACGCAGGCGCTAGCCTGGAGAAATCTGCGTCGCGTCGCGTTATTCGTAGTTTCAGCCTGTGACATGAATTGACCTCATGTTGCGGGTTAGGCCCGGCGCGGCGGCGACAACCGCTCGCGTCGGGCTGCATTCTCCCGGCTTTTGCCGGAAGCTCGTGATACTCTTTCACGTGGCCGCTGCCGAATTGTTGTGTTCAGCTTGCGTCTTAGCCGTATCCGATTCGGAGCGATCAGCAGGCGATAAGCGTGCATCGCGCAACGGCACCACATTGTCCTTCGGATTAACGATCCGGTCGATCTGCGCCGCGAGCGCCTCATAGGCTCGCTTCTTCTCCGGATGGAATTCGTGGCGGTCGTACACGCCGCGCACTCCGCCGATCACATGCCCGAGACACCGCTCGGCATGATCGCTCGGAATGGCGGCGCGGCTCATGAGCGAGCGCGCGGTTCGGCGTAGGTCGTGCAACGTCCAGCCGGTCACGCCGGCCGCCTCGTCGAGCTTGTGCTTGAACTTGGAGAAGCCACCGAGGCCACTCCTGCCGCCGGTGGTGAAGACGAAGCCGGTCTTGCCGATGCGCGGCAGCTTGGCCAGGACGTCCTGAGCCGCGCGCGATAGCGGGCGCACAAGATCGACCTTCACCTTATTGCGCGCCTCGGGCAGCGTCCAATCCGTGCCCTCGATCTCCGCGTGCGTCATTTCGGCTGCCTCTGCCCGCCGAGCGGCCGTGAGCAGTAGGAATTGCACTAAGGCGCCGAACGGGCCCGGCATGGCATCGGCGGCCTTCCAGATGGTGCGTAGCTCGTCATCTGTGAGAATGCGGGCCCGCGCCCGTTCCTTGCTCTTGGTCCGCGCCATGCCCCGCACGATCGGGGAACGGAATTCATCCGAGCGACTGGCGTGCCAGTTCATGATTTTGCGAATTGTCGCTAAGGTGCGGTCAGCCATCACTGGCCCGTTTTCGTCCTCGATTTCGTCGAGTAGCTTCACGATGTCGCTTCGGCGAATGTCATCAATGTGCCGATCGCCAAGGCGCTTATGAACGAGCCGGTCGAGCATCACCCGTCGTTGATCCACCGTGCGCAGCCCCTTGCCCTCTCGAGCGAGGTAATTCTCGGCGATCTTCTGAAATGTGTTTTCGGTGCGCGCCGCTGCTTTCCGGCGTTCCTGCAGCGGGTCGCGATCGTGGGCGACTTGGCCGAGAAGCATCTTCGCGCGCTTGCGGGCACCGCTGAGGCCGAGAACGCCGGCAATCTTCATACGGCGGCTGCGCCCATTCGAGCGGTACTGCACCACGAATGAACGGTGCCCACTGCTAGTGACCACCAGCCCGAACCCGGGCAGGTCAACGTCCCAATAGACCGAACGCTCTGCACCGCCCTCCGCGGTGGCCTTTTGGCAGAAAGCCGGCGTGAGCTTGGCGCGCATCGAAAGCCCCTTTCGGCAGCGTGCTACCGGGCTTACCCCGCGGCGAGCGCCACTTTTGAAAACTTTCGTGGGCGGCCGGTAAGCGACGGGTAAGCATTTTGATGGTATACGCCTGGAAAAGTTAAGAAGCAATTGGAAATGAAAGGAAGGCCGTCAAATCTGCACTTCTGTGGCTTCTGTGCACAATCAGAAAAGATCGTCCGGCAAGCGGAATGCGCGGATACGTGTCTCTTAATCAGCGGTCCAAGGTTCGAGTCCTTGTGCGCCCACCAGGCATTCAAAAAGACACTTATGTCCAGCCCGGGGACATGGGTAACAGAACGTACCTAAGACATGGGTGACAACCTCGGGCCGAACGGGTTGTCGAGAGGTTGCAAGGTTTTCTGTTCCAGATCGAAGTATCCGAGATCGTAGTGGCTGAAGCTGACGAGCCAAATGCCGTCGTCGATTTCCTTGATGCCGAGGCGCTGGCCGGCAAGCACGGTCGAAATGTTGATTTTCTTTCGATGCAGGCAGATGCGGCCGCAGGCGGTGACGATGACGTCCCGATCATGGAACGGATAGCTCAGCTCGGGCAGGCCGTCATAGCGGCGCGCTGAGGCAGCGTAGAGTTCAGCGGGGCACTTCATGGCGAGTGCCTCGTGTGGCCGTTCGACATTAAACTCGCGCATGAAGTCGTCGAAACGCGCCTGCTGCTGCAGACTGTTGAAGCCTGCCGGGCGTGTGGCTTCCTTCTTCAAAGTGAGGTGCATGCGCTCATGGCGGCCGTTTTGTTGCGGCCGGCCAGGCTTGATGCGTTCGATGGCGATGCCGAGGCGCAGCCACCACACTGAGAGCTTGGACAGATTGAACAGGGCGTTTGGACTGGCGAAGGGAACGCCGTTGTCGGAGCGGATCGCCAGCGGCAGGCCGCGCTCGCGAAACAATCGTTCGAACGCGGTAAAAGCGGTCTCCTCGCGAACCGATTCGAGCGCCTCACAGAGCAGCAGGAAGCGCGAGGCGTGGTCGCTGGCAGTCAGCGGATAGCAATAGCGACCATTACCGAGCTTGAACTCGCCCTTGAAGTCGACGCACCAGAGATCGTTGGGGACCGAGCCTTCGGACAGCGGCGTGCCGCGCGCCCGATGGCGCGGCCCGCCGCTGCGCTTGACCAAGCCGTGGCGATCGAGGACGGCATGGATGGTGCTTTTGGCCGGCACGCGGATATCGCCTGAGAGCCTGCGGATCAGGAGTTCGCGGATTTTGCGTGCGCCCCAGTGCGCCTTTTCTGTCTTGAGGCGGACAATGAGGCTCTCGACCTGCTGGGGCAGCTGATTGGCGTAGCGCACCGGGCGCCGGCAGCGGTCGCTGAGAGCTTCAAGCCCGTGTTCCTTGTATCGATCGAAGACCTTGTAGCCGGTCTTGCGGGATATGCCGAACTCCCGGCATAGCTCGGACATCGTCTCGCCATCGAGCAGGCGGGCGACAAAACGCAGGCGTTCCTCCATCACCGAACTCGCTTTCCACGGCATCAACACCTCCCGCCAAAAGGCAAAAAGTGTTACCCATGTGTCCGGTACGAAGTGTCACCTATGTCTCGGGTCGCACACTTACCCCCTCTCAGCAGATTGGAACAAAGCCGTCGGGTCCGCAGTCGCGATGCAGTTACCAAGCACCGGCCACTGTTGAGGCACCGGCCCATACTATGGCTCAGGCTTCGCTTGGTTCTGTCCAACAGTGGCGATCTCCCTTTCAAACATGACCAAGTCTAGCCTGGCACTGAGTAATCTGAGGGCGTTCGTCATCCTGCTCGTCGTGGCGTTTCACTCGGTTCTTGCTTATCTGGGTTCGCAACCCGCCTCGCCGCCATCCTTCGATAGCCCCCCTTATTGGTGGAGAGCGATCCCAATCATCGATAGCGAGCGCTGGTTCGGCTTCGACCTGTTCTGTGCGTTCACATACGTCTACATGATGCAATTAATGTTCTTTCTTTCCGGTCTGTTCGTCATGCCGAGTCTCCTGCGTAAGGGAGGAAAGATATTTCTTTATGATCGCTTTTTGCGTCTCGGTGTGCCGTTTTTATTAGGGGTCGTTCTGCTGGTTCCAGTGGCGCTTTACCCGGTCTACCGATTCACGGCCGTTGATCCGAGCTGGTCCGCATTCTGGGCGCACTGGATTGCGCTGCCCTTCTGGCCAAGCGGACCGCTGTGGTTCTTGTGGTACTTGTTGGCGCTCAACAGCGCGGCTGCTTTGCTCTACTGGCTTTCCCCGCGCTTGAGTGAGTTTCTTGGCACGATATCGGCCAAAGCCGGCGCCTATCCCGGCCGGTATTTCATCGCTCTGGTGAGTGCCTCCGCGCTGGCCTATATCCCCTCGGCCGCCGTCTTTAAACCTTGGGACTGGGTCCAATTCGGCCCGTTTGCTTTTCAGCCCAGCTTTGCGTTGGTTTACGTCGTCTATTTCTTCGCCGGTGTCGGTGTCGGGGCATATGAGCTTGAGCAAGGCCTGCTCAGTTCGGACGGAATGCTGGCACGGCGCTGGCCGGTTTGGCTTGGGGGCGCGCTCGCGGCGTTCCTGCTGTGGATCATTCCCACTGCGCTGACCGTGAAGGGACAGGTTACGACCGTGCTCGGCCTTGAAATCGTTGCCGATCTTGGTCTGGTGTTGTGCTGCGCGGCCGCATGTTTGGGTTGGGCGGCGGTATTCTTGCGCTTCACTGCGACGCGCCGGCCGATCATCAACAGCCTGTCAGAGAATGCCTATGGCATATATCTGGTCCATTATCTGTTCATAACCTGGCTGCAATACTTCCTGCTTGGTGTCGCGTTGTTCGCTATTGCAAAGGCCGCGATTGTATTCACCGGTACGCTCATCCTGAGCTGGGCTACCTCTATCTCCATGTGCCGTGTTCCCATCGGCGCTCGACTGGTGGGAGCAAACCGGCGCACGCTGGCAAGAGCGCGCTATTGAACGACCTCGCATTCCCCGCCGCCGAATTTGAAGGACGCCTCGCCAGGATCCGCGCCAGGATGCAGCCCGCGGCGCTCGATGCGCTGATCGTAACGCGCGGCGAGAACATTTTCTATGCCAGCGGCTTTCGCGCCTCGCACTTTGCCAGCTGGCTGTCCGAGCTGCATGCGCTGGTCATTCCGGCAATCGGCGAGCCACGCCTGATGACGCGGGCACTCGAACGGGAGATCGCGAAGCTGCAATGGACCGGCTTTCCGCAGCTCTATATGGATCATGAGAATCCTTATGAGCTTCTCGTCAGGATCCTGCGGGAGAGCGGCAACAGCGAAAAGCGCATCGGGATCGAAGAGCGCTTTCTCAAGGTCAGCCAGCTCAAGAGCATCCAGCGGCATCTGCCGGCGGCGCAATTCACCGATGCTTCCGGACTGGTGGAGAGCGTCGCCGCCGATCCTTCACCGGCGGAATCCGCCTGCATGCGGCGAGCAGCGCGGATCACGGAGATCGGCTTTCAGACCGGAATCGGCGCGTTGCGCGAGGGCGCATATCCCTACGAGATTATCGGAAAAATCCACCAGGCGATGTATCAGGCCGGGCAGCGCGATTTCGATATGTCGCTGGTCTGCGTGTGGTCAGGCCCCCAGGGTGGGCGGATGCATGATACGTCCACCACGGAGAAGATCAAAAGCGGTGATCTCGCCACCATCGAGGTGTGGGGCGTTGATAACCACTACAAGGCGGGCGCGCAGGGCAGCGTCTACATCGGCAGGAGCGCGCCGGCAGCAGTCGTTGACGCGTACAATCTTAATGTTCAGATGCATCAGGAAGCCGCGAAGGTGGTAAAAGCCGGCGTTACTGCCGCCGCCGTATTCAGCGCTGCGAATGCGGTTTATCGCCGAGCGAGGGGCACCGACTACTATCGCCGCTGCGGCGGCTCGATGGGGCTTACTGTTTTCACCATCGACCTGGTCAAGGGCCGCAACGACATTCTCGCTCCCGGCACGGCGCTGCTCATCCAGACGGTGCTGAACGATCCCGTTCTGCTCACCTGCGCCAGCACGGTGATGGTAACCGAGCAGGGGTGCGAGGAACTGACCTCGCCCCTTCTGGAGCTGAGGATGGCGCCGTGAGTCCGAAGGTGATCGTCCTGACCACCGGCGGCACCATCGGGCATCGTTCCCGGGAGGACGGCGTCGCGGTCCTGGATTTTGATCCGAAGCGGCTGATTTCCGGCATCGGACTTTCGGATCTTGAAATCGAGACCAAAGAGCTCTTCCGCAAAGGCAGCATGAGCATCGCGCCGGAGGACTGGCAATCGATCGCCGCCGCGGTCGCCGAAGCCATGATGAAGAAGCCGCGCGGCGTGGTCATTCTGCACGGCACCGACACCATGCACTACACCGCCTCGGCGCTCGCGTTCATGCTTCGCAATCTGAGCATGCCCGTGGTCATGACCGGGTCCATGCTCCCGGGGGGCGACGGCGGCAGTGACGGCCCTGCAAATTTGCGCGACGCCGTTGTTGTCGCGGCGCAGGCAGACTTCGCCGAGGTCTGCGTCGTGTTTTCCGCCGATGCGGAGCGAACCAAGGGTGTGATCATCCGCGGCTGTCGCGCCAGGAAGGTGCATTCCCATGCCATTGATGCGTTCGTCAGCATCAACGCGCCGCCGATCGGCACCATCGAGGGAGCAACAATAACGCGCAGCACCCTTGAGGTGCGGCCGCGAACGCCTGCAAAGCTCGAGCTCGCCACCGGCCTCGACACCAACGTCGTGCTCGTAAAGGTCACGCCCAACATGCTGCCGGAATGGCTGGATCGATGCCTGAAAGGCGCTTCGGGAGTGGTGCTTGAAGGCACCGGCATCGGTCACATCAGGGCCGATCTGCTCAGCGCGGTCGCCCGTTTCAACAAGCCCGCGGTCGTCACCACGCAAACCATCTACGGCGGGGAACGCCTCGGGTCGTACGATGTTGACCGCGATATTCTCGCTACGGCCAACGTCATTCCCGTGCGCGACATGAGCAGCGAGGCGGCGCTGGTGAAGCTGATGTGGGCGCTCAAGCAGGGCGGCGACGTGAGATCGATCATGCAGACGGACATCGCGGGCGAAATCAGCCCTTCTGCCAGAAAGGTGTAAACGATGTAAGCTTCATAGAACGCCGCAGCGTTTCCAGAGAGCTCGCATCTCGTTCTTCGCTCACCCATTTTCCGTTGTCGAGGTTGGCAATCCCCTCGTGGATTGCCGCCTCTTCGTCTGGCGTCAACTCATAGATTCCGGTGCGCCGTGCTTCAATCTCGCGCGCCACCTCCGCGAGTTCCTCCTGATCCTTCTCGGGCCAAGCCGCCACGCGTTCAAGAATGGTGTTCACCGCTGAACTCATAAATCACTATATCATGCGCAAACGCAGATTTTCCATGACCCGTTCGCTAAACCACGCGGAGACGGACATCGCGGGCGAAATCAGCCGTTCACCGGCCAGGCTGTTTTTATAGCCCGCCCAGTCCTGTTTTCGGCTGCCCGGTGACCTCCGTGAGCATCGAATAGTCGAACTGCTTGTCCACCGCGGGCGAGGTATCGATGCCGGTAATTTTTGCCTGGTGAAGAATTCTCAAAAGGTCCTTGGCCTCTTTCGCATAGAGCCGGTAATCGAGCCTGCCGTGAGGAATTGATTCGCGGACAACGTCGCGCGTGGAGCCGGTGCCGCGAGCGGCGACATCCACATAGCGCTCGAAATCCGAGTTGAGAGCGTTGGTCGCGTCGATGACTGCACGCGTGAAGCTGACCAAGGCCGGCCGTTTTGATTGCAGGTAGGCCGAATTAACGGCAATGAGGCCGTTGATGCCCCGAGTCGGTGCGGTGATGTCCAATGAGCTGTAATAGCCATATTTACCGAGCGCCGCCTCGGCGTTGTTGGGCTCCCACAAGATGAAGCCGTCGATCTCTCGCGACTTCAATGCCGCGAGCATGGGCGGGCCCCCCGCAGTGAAGCTCACCAGCTGAATTTTTGCGAGATCCGCCCCACCAAGGCTCGCGGTGGACTTGAACACCAATTCTGCGAGGCTGTTGGGTGCCGACCCTAGTTTCAACCCCTCCAGGTCGCTCCATTTGCCGGCCTTGACTCCGTTCGCGAGCGTGATGCCAAAGCCTCCGGTGAATGAACCCGCGATGACGCGATAGTCCCGAAAGCTTTTTTCCTCCATCAGACCGACATTGATGTAACCCATCACCGCCGCGTCAAGCTGGTTCGTCATCAAAGCCAGTTGCGTGTCCGCATAGCGGCGCATGGGAACGACTTCGAGCTCGATGCCGTGCTTACGGGCGTATTCATCAAGAACCATCATGTGCGCCTGATGCACCTGAACGAGATAGGCGAATCGGAGCTTCTCGGCGGCGTTCGCGTGGCTCATCCACGCCATGGCGGCCATGGCGATGATGCCCACTGCTAGCTTGTGCATCTGATCTCTCCCATGCTGCCCCACGCCCGAATAAGGCGGATCATAGCTCGCGCTGCCGCTTGGGGGCTCGCGACCGCAGCTGCCGAATCGGACGGTTCACCGTGGGCGATTGCGACGGTACAATCCGGGGGAGACGAGCATACAGCGCTTCCGCAGCGGGAAGCAATTTGAACGGCGTTGACGCGATGGAGCATTGGAAATGAGCCGTGTCCCCCTGATCGATATTGCGCCGTTTCTGCACGGATCGGAGAACGAAAAAGATGAGGTGGCGCGCGCCGTCAACCGGGCGTGTCGCGACGTTGGCTTTCTGCTCATCGCCGGCCATGGTGTTTCTGCCGAACTGCGCAGCGAAGTGGAAAGGGCAATGATGAGCTTTTTCTCGCTTCCCGCGGAAGTGAAGCAACGCTGGGCCGCCACGCCGGATAACGTTCGCGGCTATCGCGGCATGAACGCCATGGCCTTGGCGAAGTCGAGGGGGCACGATAGTCCGCCCGACCTGATGGAACGCTTCACCATCGGACAATTCGATATCCCTGATGACGACTACCATAACAGCCGCCGGCAAACACACTTTCAGGACAACCGATGGCCGGATGTCGCTCCAGAAGTTGAGCGGACAACGCGCCGGTATTACCGTGAGATGGAGCGGCTTGCGTCTGATCTCATGCGGCTTCTGGCCCGGGCGCTGGATCTGCCTGAAACGCATTTCGCGCCCTACTTCGACAAGCACTTTTCAACGCTGGTGACCAATTTCTACCCCGCGCAACAGCAAGACCCGAAGCCGGGCCAGCTCCGCGCCGGCGCCCACACTGATTACGGCAGCCTGACAATCCTGACGCCGTCCGTTTCGCCCGGCGGCCTCCAGGTCTGCAACCGCGATGGAGCCTGGGAAGAGGTCCCGCAACTCGCCAATACTTTTGTCATCAATCTCGGAGACCTGATGGCGCAGTGGACGAATGACAGATGGACCTCCACTCTGCACCGTGTGGTGAATCCGGAGAGAAGTCTGGCCGGGCAGCCGCGCATGTCGATCGTGTTTTTCCAGCAGCCCAACGAGGATGCGGTGATCTCCTGCCTGCCGACGTGCATGGACGCCGATCATCCCGCCAAATACGAGCCCGTCAGCGCCGGCGCCCATGTGGCGGCGAAAACCAGGAAGGGTTGGACGGCAAAGACCCAGAAGCTCGCGGAGGGTACGACGGCTACATTCTAAAGATCCGAATAGTAGTCTGCCCCCGCATCCAATCGCCTATTTCGTGACCACCGTCACGGCACGCCCCGCGCGACTTCTGTAATCCCCTTTGTATCGGAGCATGATCGCTCCGAGTTGACCGGCGCAACCGCGCAGGTCGATCTGCAAACCCAACCAAGGAGAACTACAATGCTGTTTCGAACTCTCTCTGCACTCAGCGTCGTTGTCGCGCTCACGGTTTCCGGGAGCGCTGCTCATGCCGGCTTCGTGAGGAACGTCGCCAAGCTGGGCGTCGCCAACGCCAAGGTGGACGTGGATATTCTCAAGGCAGGCGCAAAAGGAGCCGCCAAGCTTGCGAAGTTCGGCGTCCAGAAGGACGTGATTGTAGCCAAGTGCCTGGTCAAGGCCGCAAGCGCGACGCCGTGCATTTGATATCCACGCCGTGGTGAAAGAGCAGAATACGGCGTCTGTGACGTCCCCTTCTGCTCTTTCACCCGCGCTGGTGTCATTTGACGATGATCAAGCTGTCCGTGTCGGTGCAGTCGGAAAGCAACTCGCATCCCGCCGCGGTGATGGCCACCATGTCCTTGTTCTGCATGCCGAAGCCGTACCCCGTATCCATCACCAGCGGCTCGACGCCGAGGACCATGCCGGCCTCCAGCGGCTGGTCAGGCATGGGACCGAGATAAGGGTCTTCATGCAGATGCAGGCCGATGCCGTGCCCGATAAAGGAAATCGGCTTCATCTCCAGCTCACGCAGCTTGTCGAGATAAAGCTCGTAGACGCGGCGGCTGCCGATGCCCGGCTTGAGCGTGCTCAGCAGCATGTGCTTGCACGCCGTGAGGTTCGCCCAGATGCGCTCCGCGTGAGGTGGCGGCTCCCCGACGGCTGCGGTCCGGCAAACTCCGGCATGATAGCCGTTGATCATCGGGAAAATCTCGACGCGACAGACGTCGCCCCGCTTAAGCTTGCGCGTTGTCGGACCCACATTGGGAAAGATGCTGCGCTCGCCGGTCGCGATGATCATCAGCTTGAAATATTCCGCACCGTGCGCATAGACGCCCCGGGTGAGCGCCGCGGCCAGGTCCATTTCCGAATCACCGGCTGACACTGAGCCGTAGGCTTCGGTGATGGAGCGATCTGCTATTCTCGACAGCTTGCGCAGCATCTCCAGCTCTTCACCGGTCTTGATCTGACGCAGCCTCGCCAGCAACGCCTGCGCCGGTGCGAAGCGGGCGGAGGGCAGGAGCGCTGCAAGCTCGGTAAAATCCGCTGCCGGCAGGTGATCGAGCTCCAGCCCGATGCGCGAGGCGGCGAGGCCGCGGCGTTTGAGCAGATCAGCGAGCACTTTCATGGCGTCGAACGCGAACTCGGTCCACACCGCCATGTCGGCGTCCGGCGCTTTTGCCCGGATCGTTGTCGCTTCCATATCCACGACGAGCAGAGAAGCCTCCGCGTCCGCCGTGACCAATGCCATCGCATGCCGCCAGCGCATGAGTGCCTGGGTGGGGGAGGGATAGCCCGTGACATAGGCAAAATTCTCCGGCGAGCTCGAAACGATGGCATCGAGGCCCGCCTGCCGCATGGCATGGGCCTGCCGCTCGATGATCTCGCGCCGCATGAAGGGCTCCCTGGTGTCAGGTTGTCAGCTTGCAACGGTGTATCGGCGGATCTTGGCGAGGTCGGGGGCGATCCCCATGCCGGGCCGGGTCGGCACTTCGATGCAGCCGTCGGCAAATTTCATCGGCTCAACGATGAGATCGTCCTTGTAATAGATGCCGGCCAGTCTGCCGTGCTGTGCCTGCGCGGGCGTGGACACGGGAAAGACGCAGGAGACGGTGACCGGCTCCGCCGCGCAAGCCAGGTGCAGGTTGGCGAGATTGCCGATGCCGGTCTCGATCGAGCCGTTGACGTTGCAGACAATGCCGCTTGCCTTGCACACCGCCGCAACCTGCATCGCGCGGTAGAGGCCGCCAGGCTTGGTTGTGTAGATCGACACCATCTGCGCGGCGCGGCGCTCGATGATCTCGATGACGTCGTGCGCATTCCACGCGCTCTCGTCGGCCATCACCGGGCTGTCGATGGCGCGGGCGACTTGCGCCATGCGCGCGATGCCTTCGACCGGCTGCTCGAAATATTTTATGCCGCAGGACTCGATCCGCCGGTACATCTGGATCGCCTCGCCAGGCGTTGCGTAGCCTTCGTTCGCATCGATGCATATGGCGATGCCCGGGCCGCAGGTGTCGCGGATGCGCCGCACCATCTCCACGTCGCGGTCGGCATCGACGCCGACCTTTATCTTGATTGTGCGGATGCCCTCCTCGACTGCCTTCGCCGCTTCGCGCTCGCCTTCCTCGTACGGCATCAAGCCCAGTGAATGGCTGATGGGAATGCGGCTGCGCAAAGCGCCGCCAAGCAGCATGTGGGCGGGTATGCCGAGCTGATGGCCTGCCAGATCGTAGGCTGCGATCTCGACGGCGGCTTTGGCGTAGGGATAGCCCTTGACGGCGCGGTCCATGCGCGCGTGGAGCTCCACCACGTTTGCCGGCAGCACACCGCGGACCGCGGCCGCGAGATAGCGCTCGATGATCAAACGGGTGGTTCCCGGGCTCTCCCCGAAATATCGGCCAAACTCACCGGCCCAATCCTTCAGGGCGGTCGATTCGCCCCAGCCGCTGACGCCGCCAGCATCGGTGAGCTTGACAAGAATATAGCCGCCGATCGGCTCGGTCTGGCCCGTCCATTTGTGCTCGCGCCGCGGCGGCAGAGCGACGTGAAACAGCTCGATCTTGTCGATTGGACTTGCAGGCATGTGCCCTCTCTTCTGTTGTCTCGATAGACGGCACCCGCCCGTTGGCTGGTTCATCGACTTCGAAATTCGAATCATATGCCGTGTCATTCCGGGTCGAGGCCCGAAGGGCCGAGAGCCCGGAATCCAGTAATCACCGGCGGAGCTTACTGGTTTCCGGGCTCGCGGCTTCGCCGCGCCCCGGAATGACAAGTTTCATGGACTTGGTCGTCTATTTGCCCTCGAAGAGGAAGCGGGAGAGATCGCCTGGCGCTTTGCCTGCCAAGCCCATTTCTGCGAGCGTAAGCCCGCTCTGGCGCAGGTCGACCCCGAGCGCAATGTTGGCGAGATCGATGAGCACGTCCATGGCGGGCGTCGCTATTCCCGCGAGCCGCGCAAGTCCGGTCATTGGCACAAGCCCGTAGCCAATGTCCTCATAGATGTAGCGATGCTGCAAGGCCGGTGGCGATTTCACTGCCCGGTTCGGCGCGCTCTCCCGGCACGCTCGCACGATATCGCCGCTCTCCATCGCTTCGCGCGTGGTGAGCCCGGCGCGGTAAAACGCCTCGAGGAAGCTTCGCGTGGGGATGCCAAGCGTCTTGCCGATGGCCATGCGCTCAGCATCGACCGCGGCGGTCACGCGGGCGACGCTCTCCGTGATGCCTTCGTGATAGAACAGGAAATTGCCATGGCTGTGCTCAATCCAGCCGGCATTCATCAACATGCCTGGCGGATGAAAGGTGGCGTTGATGTTGGTCAGCGCGGTTTCAAGCACGCTCGACGCCAGCTCGATCTGCGGATAGAGCGGTTTGAGCAACGCAAAGAGACTTTCAGCGTGGCGACCAGGGAAGGCCGCGAAAGCCAGGTTTTTTGTGTAGCTGTAAAGGTTGACGCTCGCTGGCCCCATCGAGCGGCAAATATAAGTGAGCGTCACCGTCTCCGCTGTCTTGATCTCTGCCCTGTAGCCGGCCGCGCGCAGCGCACTGACAAAATGCAGCCCGCCTCCGGTGTGCCCCGGGTTGATCAGCACCGGCCTCTCCGGAGTGAGCAGCGGCGCAAGTTCCTTCGCGTAGTCACCCACCGCCATGGACGGCACAACCAGCATGATGAGATCGGCGCCGGCAACGGCATCGGCTACGCTGTGCGTCAGGCGCGTCAGCGGCACGAATCCCTCGTGCAGGCCGTGCATCTCAATGCCGCCGCGTTCGCGGATCGCAGCTAGCTTGGCTTGATTGCGCGATTGCAGCCTGACTTCGAATCCGAGCCGTGTAAGGTCGGCCGCCGCGGCGGAGCCGCCATGTCCAGCCCCGAGGACTGCAATGCGCCGGATCATGCGTTCGATTCCCCCGCTCGTGTTATTCGGTGATTGTCAGTTTCGGGCAATTTCAGGCTCGTATCTCAGGCTCTAATATCAGGCTTGGGCGCTTTGCCAGCTGCCATAAGCGAGCTGATCCGTTCGCTGATGCCGCTCCATTGGCTCGCCCCGACCGTTACCGGGGCGCGATTGCCGAGGCCGCGCGCCCAGACCTGGCGCAAGCCTCGGGCCTTTGCTGCGGCAAGATCAATGCCGCCCGGCGGCGCTGCCACGTCAACGACGAGAGCATGGGAAGGCAGCCTGGCCAGCCATTCGGCGCGGACAATCTGGACCGGCACGCTTGAAATGAGGATGTCGAGTTGCGGCATCAGCTCGGGCAGGCGCTCAAGGGGGAGAGCCTTAGCGCCGATTGCCTGTGCGGCGGCGCGCTGGACCGGATTGCGTGCCGCCACGTGGACGTAGCCGCCGAGCAGCACCAGTGCTCGTGTCAGCAGCGCGCCGATCGTGCCCTGGCCAACGACGCCGATTTGCGCCCGATGAATCGTGATATCGGTATTTTCGATAATCGCCTTGAGCGCGCCTTCAACGATGGCGGGACCGCGCAGATACATGAGCGCAACGTCGTATTCGTATTCGTGCAAAGTGATTGCGAGCGCACTGGCGGCGGCCTTGAGCTCGGGACGCGCTATTCCGAGAAAAATGTGCGCGCGCTGCGCCATCCGGCGCAGCAGTGCCTCGTCTGGAACGATCTTTTCCGGCACGGCGGGGGCAAACAACGCGCCGTCGCTCGCGCTTGCGGGAATTGGGAACAGACCGAAGTGAGCGCCTTCGAGGGCGGCGGCAGCGCTGCCGACGTGCTCCACATCGGGGATGCCGCCGTCAGGCCATGGAAAGGCGTAAGCCTTGACCCTGGCATTGGCGCGAGCCGCGCACCGCGCGATCTCCTGCTCGCGCCGATCGCCGCCCACGATTGCGACGGTGTAACCGCGCAGCTCGATGGACGATTGGTTCGTACTGCTGACGGCGGACTTCATTCACCCCTCAAAATGCCGCTTTGCTCGAATACCCGGCGGATCCTATCGACGCAGCCAACGAAGCGCATCTCGGATCTGATGCTCAATTTTCGCGGCCGAGGCAGCTCGACTTTCAGGTCGAGCTCGACCCGGCCCGGGCGCGGCGACATAACCAGAACCCGGTCCGACAGGAAAACAGCTTCCTCGATGCTGTGCGTAATGAAAACCACCGTGTTGGCAACAGTGAGCCACAGCTTTTGCAGGTCGATGTTCATCTGCTCACGCGTGAGTGCATCGAGCGCGCCAAACGGCTCATCCATGATCAGGAGACCGGGGTGCTGAACCAGCGCGCGACAGATCGCAACGCGCTGGCGCATGCCGCCGGAAAGCTCGTCCGGGTATTTGTTCGAGAACCCCGCAAGCCCGACCTGCTCCAGGAGCTGCTCCGCCCGTTTCGCGAATTTGACGCGTCCCCATCCTTTGATCTCGATCGGCAACAGGATGTTGTCCAAGATGCGGCGCCAGTACAACAACAGGTCCTGCTGGAAAACGACGGCGATTTCCGGGTGTGGACGACTGACGATCTCGCCGTTGAGGCGAATTGCGCCGGAGGTCGCCGGAATTAACCCGGCGATCATCATCAGCAAAGTGCTTTTGCCGCACCCGCTCGGTCCGACAACCGAGACGAATTGACCTGCCTCGACTGCGACGTCGATAGGGGCAACCGCCCAGATGTCTTCTCCCGCCTCGGTCTCGTAAATCTTTGTGACTCCTTCGAGCGCAATCGACACTGCCCGCGGCGAGCGCGTGTCGTCCGTCCTCGGCGGCGCGTGCGACGGCAGAGCCATTATCGGTGTCGCGCTCATCGACGACGAACGAACAGCCGTTCCAACGACGAGATCGCCACGAAGGTCGCCACGCCGCATAACGCGATGAAAATCAGGGCCGCGAAATTCAGCGCAGAATCGAACTGGATGTTCGCGGTCAGCTGTCGATATCCCAGCCCGCTTTCGGCGGCGATGTACTCGCCGATCACCGCGCCGACCACGGAGAGCGAAATTGCAACCTTGAAGCCGCCGAAGATGCTCGGTAACGCCGTCGGCAATCGGATCTTGATAAAGGTCTGAAACTCGCTCGCCCCCATCGACTGCACCAGATACACCATTTGACGGTCGAGACCCGAGAGACCCACTACCGTCGTGATTACGATCGGGAAGAAGGCAATAAGAAAGCTGATGACCACCTTGGGCAAGATGCCGAAGCCGAACCACATCACCAGGAGCGGCGCGAGGGCTACCTTTGGGATCGTCTGCAGGCCGACCAGGATCGGATAGACCGATTTTGCGAACATGCGAGAATAGAAAATGCAGAGCGCGATCGGAATCCCGGCGGCGACAGCCGCAAGGAACCCGTAAAGCACTTCGAGCAGGGTGACTTGCGTGTCCGCGAGCAAGAGCGGATAGCTCTTGCCAATTTTGGCGAGGATTTCGAGCGGTGTCGGCAGGATGAGCTGCGGTATCTTCGCCACCGGGACGATCAGCTGCCACACGACGAGCAGCAGCGCGGAAATCAGAAATGGGCTGATGTTCTCGATTAGGGCGCGTGCATTGCCGCGCCTGCGCCTTTTCTTGCGGTCTTTCATTTCGATCGGAGGGCCAGCGAGCTGCGCGTCCACGGCTGGCTGCAAGGTCATGTCCGTAGGTTTCAGTTGCACGACCTCTCCGCTTGCCGGCATCATTTCCGCAATCAACCGCGCTCGTTTCCGGAGTGCCGCACTCACTATAGATCACAATTGAATTGTGATCGCAATTCACGGATGCTAGCTTGCAGGCTTGCTCAATAAAAAGAGGAGGAGGGACCTATGCCCGTTGTCATCGTGCAGATGTTCGAGGGTCGGACGACGGAGCAGAAACGCAAGCTCGTGCGCGCCATCACGGATGCCATGATCGAGCATGCCGGCGCCAAGCCAGATGCGCTGCACGTTGCCATTCAGGAGTACAGCAAGGAAAATTGGGCGCGTTCCGGCGTGCTCGGTGCCGATCGGGAGGACCTGAAAGGCAAGTCTTATTAAGGTTTGCAGATGCATTCGCGCCTGAGCAAATTTGTGCGGTCAACGGGCGCGATTTTGGCGCTGGGCGTTCTTTTGGCGACCGCGGCGCGGGCCGGCGACACAGTGAACCTGCGCTTCAGCTGGAAGCTCAAAGGTGAATATGCGCCGCTTTTCGTTGCCCGCGAAAAGGGCTATTTCGCCGAGCAGGGACTCGATGTTGCTCTCAGCGAAGGCGCCGGCCCGACCGCCGCTTTCGCCTCACTGATCAAGGGGTCCGACCAGGTCTCCTGGATGCCCGGGATCTACAGCATGCAGGCAAGCTCCCAGGGCATGCCGTTGAAGATCATCGCGCTCTATAACAACTCGGCGCCGTTGGTGATCGTCTCCTGGCCTGAAAAGCCCATTCGCACGCCTGCGGATCTGATGGGCAAAAAGATCGCGATGTCCGCAGGCGAGACCGGCGCCGTCTTCATGCCGATACTGTGCGAGAAGAATCGGATCGATTGCAGCAAAATTCAATTCATTCACATGGCCTCGGGTGCAACCGTTCCGAGCTTCATCGCACATCAGGTTGACGCAGTTCCGGTCTACCGTTCGAATGACTTGCCGATCATGAAGGGCAAATACGGCGATGTTTTCGTCGAGTTCGACGAGACAAAATGGGGTCTGGTTGCTCCCGGCAGCGCGCTGGTTGCCACGGACGGTTACATTGCACAACACTCGGACATTCTCGTGAAATTCGTGCGCGCCGCCAATCTTGGCTTTGAATTCTGCGCGAAGGAGCCGCTCGCGGCCGCCAGGCTCATGCTCAAGCAATGGCATGCCTCGCTCTCGCCCGAGATCGTGGCTGAGCAGATCAAAGGCCTGACCGGCGCAGCCGCTCATTATCCGGGCAAGCCTGTCGGCTACATCAGCCCCGACGTCATCAGCGAAGGCCTCAGAGAGCTCAAGATCGCCGGGCAGATCGAAACTGCGAGGGCGGCGGATCTCTATTACACTAATGACATCGTGGACAAGGTGGGATCAGTCACCACGGCACGCTAGATTCTGCCAAGGAGGAATGGCTCACATGCCCAATGAAACTGCCGCGCGCCCGAGGGAATTCGCGCACATGCTGTTGAAAGTCTCGGACATCAACCGGTCCGAGCGATTCTACATCGATCTGCTGGGCTTCGAGGTTCGCAAGGCAAGTCCACTGCCGGACGGGCGGCCATTTGTCCCTTTCAAGCAAGGACTCGCGCTGACCAATGGCGGGCCAGGAGAGCCGCAGCAGATCGACCATATCGCATTCAAAGCCGATAATGTCCGTGCGATCGCCGAGCGGCTAAGAAAGTCCAATGTGAGGTTCTACCAGGATCTGCACAATGGAATTTACGGTCTTACGATCTACGTCGCCGATCCCGACGGCAACAAGATTGAGCTGTACGAGGAAGGCGCCTCGATGGCGTAAGCCGATCGCGCCAGCGTGACGTCACGCTTAAGCCATCCAGCACCCGATTTTAATCACATCGATACCGCCAGCCTCGTCCTGAGGAGCCCGCAGCGCAGACAAGTTTACGCAGTCTGCGCAAGCTTGACTGCGTTGCGGGCGTCTCGAAGGACGGCCACATGCGAGATCGCGGCAGTTTCCATCCTTCGAGACGGCCGCTGCGCGCCTCCTCAGGATAAGGTACTCGCTCCCCAGGTTGACAGTCGGGGTCCGGTCTGTATTCTGAATACAGAATGCTTCTCGTCCAGGGACGCAGCTGCGACTTCGCAGCGACGCGAGCAGACTGCCGCCGGGCAAGTCGCGACGACGAGCTCGAAGCTTCCCGCACTCCGGCGCCTGGGGAATCGTGCGTATGGATGTTGTTTCTAATCTGTCCCTTGGGTTCTCGCTTTCGCTCCAGCCGGTGAATTTGTTGCTATGTTTGGTCGGCGTCGCTCTCGGCGTTATCATCGGCATTCTTCCCGGCTTGGGGTCGGCCGCAACAATTGCTCTGCTGTTGCCCATCACCTATTTTCTCGACACGACATCCGCGGTGATCATGCTGGCCGGAATCTGGTACGGTTCCATGTATGGCGGCTCGATCACCTCCATCCTTCTCCGCGTGCCCGGTGAATCCGCATCCGTCATGGTTGCGATCGACGGCTACGAGTTGACCAAACAGGGCCGGGCCGGAGCTGCACTCGGCATGTCGATGTTCAGCGCATTCATCGCCGGAATGCTCGGTCTGCTGGGCCTCGGGCTTGTCGCGCCGACGCTGGCGGAATTCGCCCTCGACTTCGGGCCGCCGGAATATTTTGCGCTTACGTTGCTGGGGCTGACGCTCGTCAGCTATCTGGCGACCGATTCAATGGGGAAGGCGATCGCGGTCACCTTACTTGGATTGCTGCTCGGCACGGTCGGCCTCGACCCGGTGCGCAGCTCGGCGCGTTTCACGTTCGGCACCTTGAGCCTCCAAACCGGCATCGATCTGGTGCCCATGGTCATGGGCCTGTTCGGGATTTCCGAAGTATTCATCTTGCTGGAATCGAGAATCACGGGAGCCCCTCGCATCCAGCCGCCGAAAGGATTGTTGGCGGTGCTGCCGACCCGGCAGGACTGGCGCGACGCGCGGCGCGCGATTGCGCAAGGCAGCCTGGTCGGCTTCTTTGTCGGACTTCTCCCAGGCGGCGGGGCGACCATCTCCTCCTACGTCGCGTACGCGGTAGCAAAGCGTTGGCGCAAGCAGAACCAGAATTTCGGCACAGGCGCCATCGCTGGTGTTGCGGCGCCGGAAGCCGCGGCCAACGCCGCGACCTGCAGCGGTTTCATCCCGCTTCTGACCCTCGGTTTGCCGGACAACGTCGTGATGGCATTGATCCTGGGTGCTTTTTTGTTGCATGGGGTGACCCCGGGGCCGACGCTGATGATGCAGCACCCGGAGATCTTCTGGGCGATCGTGACCAGCATGTTCATCGGCAATTGCCTCCTCATAGTCACCATGCTGCCAATGATCGGCGTGCTCTCGAAGATCACGCTGATTCCCAACAACATCCTGGTTGCAGTGATTGTTCTCGCCTGTCTCGCCGGGGCCTACGGCGTGAACAACAATCCAATCGACATTATCACCATGACTGCGTTCGGAGTGCTCGGCTACCTCATGACGAAATTCGGCTATCCGCATGCGCCGCTGGTCCTCGCCTTTGTGCTCGGGCCGATAATGGAGACCGCGTTGCGGCAATCGCTGATCATTTCTGGCGGTGATTTCCTGGTGTTTTGGAGTAGTCCAGTCGCGGGGGTTCTCATGTCACTGCTTGTTCTTGTCGTCGGCGCTCCGGTTGTGCGCGATCTGATTTCGTTTGCACGGCAACGGATGTCGCAAAAGGTCGCCGGACGATCGCGAGGCGCCCTGATCCTCGTGCCGGTATTAGTCGTGCTCGCGCTTTCCGCGCCGGCGACGCCCGCCCATGCGCAGGACTACCCGACAAAATCGGTGAGCATGATTGTGCCGTATCCGGCGGGGGGGCGGACCGATCTATGCGGGCGGATCGTTGCGGAGTACCTGAAGGCCGAGCTTGGGCGACTTGTCGTCGTAGTCAACAAGCCCGGGGCAGGGGGCGTGCTGGGAGCGAAGGAGGTCGCCGCCGCGGCCAATGATGGGTACACACTCGGCATCTTCTCGACCGGCTTCCAGACCGCGCAATATACGGTGCCGACGCCGACCGACGCTGCCGAGTACGAAATGATTTCGCTCATCAACATGGATCCGGCGGTAGTTGCGGTGCCGACGAGCCGAGGTTGGACCACGCAGGCGGAGCTCCTCAAATACGCCCGCGACAATCCCGGTAAGCTGCGCGTGGGCATCGATCCTGGAAGCTCAGCGCAGATTTTTGCTGTGGCCTTCGTGCAAGCAGCAGGACTCGACGTGATCTACGTGCCATTCCGCGGCGGCGGCGACCGCACTGTGGCCCTCGCGGGCGGACATATCGATGCCGACTTCGATATCATGGCGCCGCTTAAAGCGATGCGCGAGGCCAAAAAGGTTGCGGTGTTGGGTGTTGCAGCCGACGTTCGCGCGCAAGACTATCCGGAGATTCCAACCATGAAGGAGGGCAACGTCGACCTGTCGATTTCGTCGTGGCATGGAATCTTTGCGCCAAAGGGAACCTCACCGCAGATCGTCGCCAAGATCAGTGCGGCGCTTGGACGCGTCGCCGCAAATCCGGGGTTTCGGGCGCGCATGCATGACTTACAGCTTGGCGTGAGGTATCTCGACACGGCTGAGGCTCGCGCCTTCTTTGCCGAAACGGATAAAGTCAATTTCGAGCTGATCCGCAAACTTGGATTACTGGTTTCAACTCCGAAATCGCGGCAATAGACTAGCTTTTCCTGGAGACGAACAAATGACCTTCCACCGCCCCACCTACGCCGACGCGAAGACGACGCTGGAAACGGAAATTTTGAGTTTGCGGCGACGGCTTGCCAGGGCGCACCGCATTCTCACCGCCGGCGAGATCTGGCCGATTACAAAGGGACATGTCAGCGCACGCATTCCTGGTACGGACAAGGTGTTGATCCTGGGGCATATCCATTCCGAGGGCCGTTCATTGATCGACACCGACGTTGACGACATCGTGACGGTGGACATCGACGGCAATTGGCTGGAAGGCCGGATTGAGCCGGTCGATGAGCGGTTCCTGCACCTCGAAATCATGAAAGCGAGGCCGGATGTGACCTCGGTTGTTCACGCTCATCCGACGTACGCGACGGCTTTTGGAATTGCCGGCGTCAATATTCTTCCGGTTGGGAATTGAGGTGCGATCTTCGCGCCGCAGGTGCCGATCCTCGATTTTGACAGGCAGATCGATACGCCCGAGCGCGGCCGCATGTGCCGCGATGCCATTGGTGACGGCCTGGCATTGATTCTCAAGAATCACGGCGTCGCCGTGTGCGGCGATTCAATCGAGAATGCCACTATCGCGGCGTTCGCCCTGGAGGAAACTGCCCGGTTACAGTGGATTGCGGCGCAAATCGGACCGGTGCAAAAAATTTCCACGGGCGAAGTGCGCAGCGTGCTCACCGGCGCACGCAAGGAAGAATTCTACAGCCACGTGTGGGGACACTATGCCCAGCTCGATCCGTGGAATTCGGGGCCGACGGGTGAGCGGCACGGCCCGGCCCGGCAGTGAAGCCGGTCGCCTCAGCATCAGTGATCATCTCGCGGCGTCGACGCGCAGACCCAACTTATCGATGATGTCGCGATAGATCGCATCCTGCTTTTTGAGATAGTCTTCCGCGGCCGCACCCCGCAGGAAGGCCCAGCCGGCGCCGGCTTTGTTAAGGTTCGCCTGGACCTCGGTCGTATGCATTGCCAATCCGAACGCGTCGGCAAGCTTGTCGATGGCTGTTTGCGGCGTCTCCTTGGGCACGTACACGCCGTGGAAGGCGCCGATCACGAGGTTGACGCCGTTCTCCTGAAATGTTGGAACATTGCCGTAGAGCGGCGAACGCGCGCTATCGGCAACGGCCAGCAGGCGCACCTTCTTGGCATCTTCCAGGCCCCTGTACGAAACCGGCACAGCGACGTGAACGTCGATGTGGCCTCCGGCCAGAGCGATCGCGCCATCGGAATCACCCTTGAAGGGAACCATGATCATGCTGATCCCGGCGCTATTTGTCAGGCCGGCGGCGAAGATTTGCGCAGAGGCGCCGGGAATCATGCCGAGTCGCAGCTTGCCGGGTTGATTGCGGGCGTCACTTACGACGTCCTTCAGTGTTTTCCATGGCGCCGACCACTGGACGGCCACGGCCGCCGGATCGATGTTGACAATGGCGACGAGCTTGAACTCCGACAGCGAGATCGGTGTTGGCACGGTGTATTGCGAGGTTACGGCGGCCGACGAAAACAAGCCAAGCGTGTAGCCGTTGGCCGGCGAATCAGCGACTTCGCGCTCGCCGAGAACACCGCTCGCACCGGGTTTATTGACCACGGCGACCGGTTTCCCGAGCTTCGTTGTCAGGGCCTGCGCTATGATGCGACCGATAAGATCACTCCGCCCGCCGGCAGGAAACGGCACGATCATCGTCAAGGCCTTGCTCGGGTAATCCGGTTGCGCGGCAGTTGTGTGTGCGGCGAGCACGGCGAGGAACCCGCTCAGGACCATGCAAATGAAATGGCAGGCTTTCATTTTATTCTCCCCGGCGTTGTCGGGCGGGCGTCGGCTGGTTGCTGGCGCGGCAAAGCTGAGGATTGGCGCACCTGCGCCGTCGTAAGTCAAATTGAAATGCCTATGACGTTGCGCGTCTAGTGCAGAAAGAATACTGTAGACAGTTTCTCCAGGCGCTGCTAAAACCTGCGGCGTCCGTGGCTTTCGTTACGACAGGAGAAAACAATGGCTACAATGGTCGGTAATCGCACAAAGCTTGTGATCGAAAGCGCCGAAGCCGTGCTTGGTTTGCACTGGTTTGTGGCGCGCGACTACACCGCCAAGGACGAAGGTCTCGAGCTCGAGATCATCACGCCGAGCATCAAGACGAAATTCGACTGGAATGATCCGCGCAGCCGGGACCATCATCTCGTCAGCTCTACGAACTACCAGAAGGCGTTCGAGCAGGGCAAGGCCGACATCTATCGTGCTTGCGAGTGGGGCCAGATTCGGCGGACGGTCGACAACCCAAAAGGACCGATCGTCGCCCGCCGTCCTGCCATGGTCTATCAATCCATTTTTGTTCGCGGAGATTCCCCCGTGGACGCGCCGATCAATCTTGCCGGAAAGAAGGTCGGTGTGCAGTTTCATCAAGGCTCGCACTACGCCACGCTGGCGATGATGGAAGGTTTTATGCCACGCGAGGAGATCAACGTCGTTCATTCGGGCACCGTTGGGGAGCGCTACGAGTCGCTCATGAGCGGTGAAACAGATGCAGCAACGCTGATGGAGCCGTGGGTAACATTGGCTCACAAGAATGGCTGCAAGGAGCTCATTGGCACCTTTTATCAGGGCACCGAGAATGCCGGCGCGGCGCTCGATTCGAAAATCTGGGATGCGGCGAATCGTGCGGTGAAGAAGGCGGTAAAACTGATCAATAGCGACAAGCGCAAATACATCCACTATTTGATCGATGAAATTCCGCAACAGTATGCCAAGCAGCTCAAGCCGGAGGACTTCTACCTGCCACGACTGCGTTATGTCGATCCGGCGCCGTATTCGCAGGCCGAATTTGAACGGGCATATAGCTGGATGCTGACATGGGATCTTGTCGCGAAGGACGCCAAATACGGCGACATGGTCTGCAACCGCGTCGCCTAGCTCTCCAAGTCCGGGCGCTCCGCCATGGGGCGCCAGGATAGAGTAGTTTAAGTCAGTCTCGGTCGTCATCGTCCGCGCAGGCGGACGATCCAGTAGCCACCGAACGCGAGCATTGTGCTGATGCGCATTGCTTACTGGATGCCCCGCATGCGTGCGCGGGGCATGACACCGCGATTGACCTCACGACCTGTTTTAGTGCGGCAGTCCGCCCGGGCCGCTATCCTCAAGCCGCTTACGCCTTGACAAGACAGAGAACTGCGGTTCTCGCCGCGGAACTGAAATGGCTCTCAGGATATTCTGGCGAAGCGCCGCCGCCGCCATCGATTATTTTCGAGGCGTCGGCTCTTTTTTCATTCTTTTCGGCGGTCGTGCAGCTGGGCTGGCGCTGGTGCGGTCGAGCCCGCGCGTGATCACGTCTCGGGTGTGCAGGATATGCCGCTCCAGCAACGCGCTGGCCTTGGCAAAGTCATTGCTCTTGATGGCGCGAAGGACTTCCCGGTGCTCGACTGCGGCCCGTCGCAGGCGGTCGATGCTGCCAGTTCGGCGTGCATAGCGCTCAACGTTCGATAGAATACGTTCAACCGTCTCGATGACCAATGGCGATTCCGAGGGGCCGTAAAGTGCGCGATGGAACTCCCAATTCTTCACGACCCAGCGCGAGCCATAGTCTTTGATTTTGTCGGTCTCGTTGCAAATCGCAGTGAGCCGGTCAATATCGGCCTGTGCGAAACGCTGGCCGGCTTTCCGCAACAGGTAGCCCTCCAGAACGGAGCGCATTTCAATGGCTTCGATGATCTGCGGCAGCGTCATTCCGGTAACAATGGTGCGATGGTGGGCAACATTCTTCACCAGCCCTTCGGCCTGGAGCTGACGTAGGGCTTCGCGGATCGGAACGCGCGACACCCCAAAGAATTCAGCCAGCTCAACTTGGTTAAGCTCCTCGTTATCTGCGAATTGTCCATCGTAGATTGCCGTTCGTAAAGCTGTCGCCAAATAATCGGTGATCGTCTTGCGTTCCCGAAGATTTGGATCCCACCTCATTCGCTCAAACTTCTTAGAGCTGATTTTTGGCCGTAGCCGCTTCCGCGTGTCTTGATCCACTGCGCAAAGATCCATCTATAAGCGCCAACCCTGGCATGTGCTCGGCGTTGACGTTGCCCATTGACATAGTAGACTGTATACAGAAAGCCACCGGCCCCTGAATAACATGATCATGAATGAAGGACTACTTACAAGGCTAGGCCGATCTGTGATCAGACGCCCCGATCGTCTCAGCGGCGCGGTGCTGGTGGTCGTGGCGATCGGCGCGTTGTTTGAGGCATCAGGCTTGCCGTTCGGATCGCTTCGCCAACCCGACTCAGGATTCTTTCCAAAATCGTTGGCGTCTCTTCTGCTGCTGTTCGGAGTTGGGATCGCTCTGAATCCATATGTCAGCAATTCGGGCTCTGCCCGATTCAACTCGGAGTCCTGGCAGATTCCAATCGCGGCGAGCGCGTTCGTTCTCTACGCGCTTATGCTGGCCAAAGTCGGTTTCGTGTTGGCCACAAGCGCTGTGATGCTGCTCGTGATGCGCGGACTCGGCGGCATGAGCCTGAAGCAGGCGCTGCTCATTGCAGTTCCAAGCGTTGTCGCAACGTATATTGCATTCGTTCAACTCGGGGTTCCATTGCCGCGAGGACCACTGCCGTATTAAGGGCGTGCCTTCAGTTGAGCTCGGGATAACTTTCACTGGAGCGCGCCGCGGTTGCGACTGCGATTACGATGGGCCATCCTGCACAGCGCCGATCAGAGCTTTGCCCCCGCCTTGAGCAGGTAACTGCGCCCCGTCTGCGGATAGGCGTTGTATTTCCCGATCTCGCTGCCCGGCCCGAAGGGGAAAGGACTCGCGATCGCATAGTCGAAATAGAAGATATTGAAGATATTCTGCACCGCAAATGACCAGAAGAAGTTCTGGTAGGTTCCGCCGATGCGCACGTCGACGAGCGTGTGCTCGGGGACGAGTGGCTGGAGGCCGAACTGGTCATTGTCCATTCGTCGGGCGCCGATATAGCGAACCGTGCCGTCCACGGTGAGGTATCTCTGCCAGATGTCCCAGACAACGCCCAAGCTCCCGGTCTGCCGCGACACCAGCGGAACGTCATGGCCGGCGAACATTCCCGCGGTAAAGATCGAGCGCGTATATGCCCAGCCGCTTTTGATGCGGATGGAATTGGTGAGCGCCAGGTTGACAATGGTTTCGTTCCCGTAGCGGCGAGTCGGATCGAGGTTCGTGTTGCTCACGATGAAACCGGGCGCATAACGGAAATAAATCTCGTCGACGAGGTGCATGTCGTAGATGCTCCATTGGGCATCGAGCGATCCGACCTTGACGCGCAACCCGCCTTCGAAATCCTTGGATCTCTGCGTGCGCAGATCGAAGGTGGTGGGCACGCCGTTTTGCGCCGTCACCATGCCCACCCGCTCGTCAACATTGGGCACGCGGAAGCTTGATGCATGCCGCCCGAATATGGTGAGCACCGCGTTGAAACGGTGCTCGAAGCCGATATGATACGCGCGATTGTCTTCATGCTTGTCGAGCGGGATTCCCTGCGTGTCGCCGAAGCAGCCAAAGAACGGGTCGCAAAAGACCGGAAAAGCCCCCGGTGCGGTCAGGTCCAACTGGTCGTGCGCCTTGATGCTGGTGCGCTGCCAACGGTAGCCGGCCGCCACGTCCGTGCTCGTGGGTAATGTGACCGTCTGCTGCCAGTATGCAGCCAATGAGCTCTGGCGCAGATCGTAGCGATGAATGGGCGGGGTTTCCTGGGACAGGCCGCGGGGGGAGTCGTAGCCCGTATTATAGTAATCAAGGCCGCCCAGGGATCGGATCGGCAGGCCGAACAGGCCCGAGTTCGATCTTCAGCCGGGGTGTTAACGACGCCGTTTGCAGCGCCGCCTCGAAATAGGCCCTGGGGTCGCCGCTGCTGACATCAAAGAACGAGCCGAAAAAAGCGGCGCGCTGCTTTTTCTGGCGCACCCCCCCGTCCACAATCAGCTCCGCCCCGGATGCGATATTCCATGTAACGCCGGTCGTCAGGCCCGACCTGTGCGTGTCGACATTGTCGAAAGGGGTCGTAGCGCCCATCGGGTCGGTGATCAGCTGATTGATCCCGGTCGAAGCCTGCACCAGACGAGCCCCCGGCAAGCCGAGATGCTGCACGTCTCCGGAGATGTTGAGATAATAGCTGCCGATGTCCGTGCTGTAACGAAAATCGCCGACAGCGCTGTTCTCGCGGTATCGGTTGTTGGCGCGATACCCGTTCGAGCTGAAGCTGCTGCCGAACACAGTCGCGGAGAACGCGCCGGCCGAACCGCCGGCGGATACCGTGCCCTCCCTGCTCCCGAAACTGCCGTTTGCAACCTGTTCTCGCGCAAAGGGCTGCGCGCCTACGCCGGTCTTGGTGATGATGTTGATCACACCACCCACGGCGCCGTCGCCATAAAGGACCGTGCCGCTGTTCCCGCGCGTGATCTCGACACGTTCGATGCTTTCGCGCGGTATCGTGCTCAGATCGACCGCCTCCAGGTCGAGGTCATTGATGCGACGGCCATTGATGAGCACCAGAGTATTGTTGGAAGCCGTCGCCCCAAACCCGCGCAGGTCGACGGTGGAGCGCGCCCCGTTCACGCCACCGAACAGGCTGGTGACCTGCACTCCCGGCTCACGTGACAGGATATCCTGCAACGTCAGTCCGGGCGAACGCTCGATCTCGGCGGCGGTGATCACCGTCGAGGAGGCGCCGGTGACAATGGTGCCGGTGAGGATGCCCGATGGCGCTGACGGCGTTTGCGAGGCTGCCGGCTGCTGCGGTGTTGCGGCTGCAGGGGCGGAGCGTCTTCGCGATGGACGTTCTCCCGATGGCGGCGCGGAGGTTGTTGTTGTTGCAGGGCGCGAGACCGGACGCTCGCGCGCCGGCGCCGGCGTCTTTGGCTCCGAGGCGATCAGCCGGCTGGCTGAAACATTTACATCCGAAAGCTCGACTGCCGCGTTCTGAGCCCCGGCGCAAGTCAGACCCGATGCCGCGACGAAGCCAATCAGCGCCGCGTAAAACTTATGTCTTCCCATATCACGCGTCCTTCGCCTGTGGGCGCGCGTAAGCGCAAGTGCGCACCCGATCAACGGGCCAAGGCGAAGGACGTATGCGCACGACGGCAGCCGTGTCCGCCGGCGTTGACGCCGACGAATTCTTCCGCACGTACGCTCGCCGTCGTGAGAAAATCACACGGCCTTCGCATCGGTGTCACCGCTGCGAACAGCCGCTCCGTGTGGTACGCCCCGCCCACCGGTTGGGTGACTGCGCTGGCAGGTCTCCTGGCTTGCGGGTCACCGCCTTGTGTCCAGCCTTCCCAGTTTCCCAGTGGCTGACACGGACGCAAGGCTCGCCGCTTACAGTTGCGGGGGCAGCCACGGTTGCAGCACGAATGCCGATCCGTGTTCCCTGTTGTCTTCCCGGTGCGACCCGGAAAACCAGCACGCCGTCAGCATTCAATGATGACGCGGATGGGTCAAGATAGGAATCGGCCTTTACCGCTCGATTGCAGCACAAAGCCGAGAGTTGTTGCTGCGCGGCTACAATGTCCCGCGCGACCTTGGTTGGCGGCGGCGCACGCGTGCGCCGTGCATGTCGCACAGACGAACGGGATACGCTAAAGCGTGTCTCGATCGAAATGGGATCAGCTGCGAAGCGACAGAACTCCGTTTGCCTCTCCTCGCCCGCTTCGGGTTTACCCGGGCGGCATCGAGTTGGCCGAGCGGTTCGACTGTGGGCGAACAGGTCGGATCGCGCTGCACGATCCGATTGAACCGCCACCCCCAGCGGATCGAGACCCCCTCACCCGGAATGCGCGCGCCTGCGCGCCCATCCGACCCCTGCGGGAGGGTGAAGAACCCCTACGGCGTGTCAATTTCAACGGAATTGCTTTACGTTGCGGCGGCAAGGGACAGGTCGGAGAATTCGATGAGGCTGGGTTATTTCACCATGCCGGTTCACCCGATGCACCGGAGCTGGACCGAAACGTTGCAAGAGGATCGCGAGGCCATCATTCTTGCCGACAGGCTCGGCTTCCATGATGCGTTCATGGGCGAGCATCTCACCGACGCGTGCGAGAATATCACCAACAGCATGATGTTCCAGGCGTCTCTCATCCCGGAAACAAAGCGGATAAAGTTGGCAACCGGCACGTCAAACCTGTCGCACATGCATCCGGTGCTGATTGCCGTGCAGGCGGCGATGTTCGATCATCTGGCGCAGGGCCGCTTCATCCTCGGTATCAGTCCCGGCGCGCTGACCTCGGATGCCGAGGCGCTCGGCATACTCGATCAGGATCGCAACAAGATGTTCGCCGAGGCGATCGATGTGATACTCGCCATTTGGGAGGGCGGGCCGCCTTACGATATCGATTTTCCGGATAACCGCTACAAAGTGTTGACCGCCCGCACCATGGCGCTTGAGCTCGGGGTCGGTTACATGGGCAAGCCCTATCAGCAGCCACGGCCGGAGATTGTGGGCACGGTTGTTGCGCCCTATTCGCCTGGGGTGGAGCTGATGGGCAAGCGCGACTTTCATCCGCTTTCTGCGAATTTCCTGCTTTCCAGGCATCTTAAATCGCATTGGGAAAATTATTCGAAGGGCAAGGCGGAGGTGGGCATGCAAGCGAACGTCGAGGACTGGCGCGTCGCCCGCGCCATCTTCGTGCATGACGACGACCGGGTTGCCGCGCGCTATGCCCGTTATGACGAGAAAAGTCCTTATCGATTCTATTATCAGCAGATGCGCGCGAAAATGAAGCGGGGCAAGCGGCTCTATGTGTTCAAATCCTACAGGGATCAGCCCGACGATGAGATCACCGACGAGTACGTGATGGAGCACTGCGTCATCTACGGCGGCGTCAGCAAGGTTGTTGATGGGATTTTGGCGCTGCGCGAGGAGATCGGCGAGTTCGGCGAGCTCGTCTATGCCGGCATGGACTGGGTCGAGCCGGCGCTCAACAAGCGGTCCATGCAGCTGATGGCGGAGGAGGTGATGCCGCGGGTGAATGCGGCGATCGGCAAAGCGGCCGCCGCGGCATGAGAAGCGTCATAGCGCGACCGCAACCGGGTCTACCGATGCCGCGAGGGCGACTACATTCGCCTCGGCAGCAGATGCGATTGTCGCATCCTGAGCTGCCCGCACGCAAAGCTGCAACGCCTCTCGCAGCGTTGTCGCCACGGCATCGGCATTGAGCGTTTCACCGGTTGGGAGGTCGCTGCTTTCCCGCATCCAGCAGCCGACAATGACCTTGGCAGCGGGAAGCTTTCGGCGAAGCCGGCGCACCGCGTAGCGCATATGCGTCAGGCTGCTGGCATCGAGATAGGACAGGCACACCATCGCAGCCGCTGCGGCTTCCTCTCGCAGAAGGGTTGCTCCGCTGATCGTGTCGGCTGCTGCTGATTGCGTTCCGAGGCCATGCTTGTTCAGAAGCTGTGCAAGCATCAAAGCGATGGCTTCATCGAGCGGCCCGCGACCCGCAACACAGAGCACCGGCACTTCGGTCTGCCAGTCGGGCGCCAGTTGGGCTTTTACAAGCATCGGCACTTCGGCAACCGGTTCGGCACGCGCGCTTTCTGGCGCAGCCGCAGCATCGGCATCCCGCGCGGCTTTCGCTCGGTCGGGCTCTCTGTCCTCCTGATCCGCGAGTTGCTCGATCACTTCGGCGACCGCGAGCTTGATTTTCTCGGTCTGCGCGCGGTCCAGCGCCTTTCGCGAAACATCGATTTGAGCAAGCCGCAGACCCGGCAGCGCAATCTCGTCATAGTAGCTCGACAGCGACCGCTCCTTGAGGAACTCCTCGGCCTGACCTACAGCCTCCATCGGATCTTCGGCCAGCATTCGTTGATAGAAAAGCTCGGGCGGCGAGAGCGCTGGACGGTCGCCAAGCATTACGTCGAAGAACTTGAAACGCTCCACATGCCGTCCAAGCACGACCAGACATACCGTGAGAGGGGTGGCGAGAACGAGTCCGACAGGTCCCCAAAGCGCAGTCCACAGCGTGGCGGAGGCCACGACTGCGATCGGCGATAGACCAGTGCTGTGACCATAGAGCAGCGGCTCGATCACTTGCCCGACGACGGGCTCGACGACCAGAAAGAGTGCCACGGTCCAGAGCAGCATCGACCAGCCCGGGTCCACCGCGGCGGCAAGGATGAGCGGAAACACAGCCGATATGAATGCGCCGATGTAGGGCACGAAGCGAAGAATAGCGGCCAGGATGCCCCAGAGCGCCGGGCTGGGCACTCCGATCACCCACAACCCGATGCCGATGACTATCCCGAACGCCGCGTTCAAGGCGAGCTGAACGAGATATAGCCGGCTCAGGCGAGTTGCTGCATCGTCGAGGGCAACCGTTGTTCTTTGCAGGTCGTGCGCACCGGCGAGCTTTACAAATCGGTTGCGCAGATCTTCCCGCTGAAAAAGAATGAAGATGACAAATATCGCGCTGATGCCGGTGGTCGTCAGGGGTTGCAGCAGCGGCGCGATCAGCGCGGCGACATTCTCCAGCGCCGTGGGAGGAGGTTGGCGCACCTCTACCGGTATGGGCCTGGCCTCCTGTCCCGGTGCGGGAAGCTGCATCTTATCGGGGGTCTCCGCTGCCGGGCTCTTGAGCTCTTTGCTGAGGTCTTGCAGGACGCCGGCCGCTCGTTCGAGGGTACCGCTTGTCGCAGCAGTGCCGCGCAGCGACTGTATCTTCTGTCGCATCGTGAATTGGTAGCGCGGGAGCTCGCGGGCGAGCTCGGCCACCTGGGTTGCAATCACGCCCGCCAGCGCGAAGATTGCGATGAATGCCAAAACGACGACGCTGATCACCGCAATGCCGCGCGGAATGCGCCAGCGCTGCAGCAGCCGAACCAGAGGAGCAAGGACAAAGCTCAGCAGAATGGCGAGCGCAATCGGAACAAACACTTCGCGGCCGAAATAGAGAGCTGCAATTATGATTGCAGCGGTGACCGCGGTTGCAGCAGCTGGCATGACAGAGAGTCTCTTATTAGGCTTCCCGACATTATCAGTATACGGGCTTAATTCCGGATGTGCGAGGCGTTCTGTACTCGGGGCCGGACCGGTTCTTCGTCATTGCTTACTCCATCCATATCTCAGCACCGATATCTCCATCTCTTCCACAGCCGAGTGGGAACTTATGGCTGCTTCTTCGTTGCAGTAGGCGACGCAACAAGATAAGGGAGAGAGCGATGGGCTTCGGACGTGGAATTCTTCTCTGGCTGATAGGCATTCCGTTGCCGATAATCATCCTTTTGGCGATCTTCATGCACCACTGACAAGGCCGGAGTGGCGACAGGTTCTAAAGCAGAGCGTATCCGCCAGTTCGTGGTGATTCCACCGCCACAGAAACCGCACGACGTGCTTTGATCTGATGTAGGGGCGGGTTTGAAACCCGCCCCTACCGCGTCTTAGGTCATCGGCAACTCCTCTGGCCATGCCGTAAACCCCGGGCACCCTTGGGAAAATTCGAGCAACCGACGGCGCGATTGCGCTATGATGAACAGCGCGCTCAAGCGAAACGACCCAAGGGGTGCACGAATGAACAAGGAGATGGCCGAAACGCTGGTGCGCACAGGACCTGGCACCGCGATGGGTCAACTTTTGCGGCGCTACTGGGCGCCTATTTTGCTCTCACGCGAAATTGCCGAACCGGACGGCCCGCAGGTGCGGGTAAAGATCCTCGGCGAGAAGCTGCTTGCATTCCGCGACACCGAGGGCAAGGTCGGCCTGATCGACGAGTTCTGCTCGCACCGAGGCGCTTCGCTTTACTTCGGCCGCAACGAGGAGAACGGGATTCGCTGCTCCTACCACGGCCTGAAGTTCACGCGCCAGGGAGAGTGCGTCGAACGTGCCCTCGGCGCCGCAGGCGTGCAGGCATATGGGAATCAAGGCCTACCCCTGCATCGAGCGCGCCGGCATGGTCTGGGCCTATATGGGTCCGAAGGACAAACAACCGGTGCCCCCCGAAGTGGAGTGGTGCAGCCTGCCGCTGAGCCAACTGTTCGTTTCCAAGCGTTTGCAGGAGTGCAACTATTTGCAGGCCATGGAAGGTGGCATCGATACCAGCCACGTCTCGTATGTGCATCGCTATGAGGTCAACGAAGATCCCATGCACCAGGGCACCAAGGCCAACGAATACATCAAAGCCGACGGCAACGTCACTTTTGAGATCGAGAAGACAGACTTCGGCCTGACGCTGTATGGCCGGCGCAACGGCGAGCCGGACTCGTACTATTGGCGCGTGACGCAGTGGCTGTTTCCATGGTTCACGCTGATCCCGCCCTTCGGGGAGCACGCACTCGGCGGGCACGTCTGGGTTCCCATCGACGATCAGAGTTGCTGGGCATGGAGCATCAACTTCCATCCGCATAAGGCGCTCTCGGAAGCCGAGCGCCGCCACATGGAGCAGGGGAAGGGAATCCATTGCGAGTATGAGCCCGGCAGCTTCCGGCCGAAGGCGAACAAAGACAATGACTACCTCATCGACCGCCGTGCGCAGAAGGAGAAGAGGGCCTATAGCGGCGTATTCGGCTTTTCCATGCAGGACGCCTCGCTGCAGGAAAGCATGGGTGTTATTCAGGATTACGCGAGGGAAAAGCTCCTGCCGACCGACCGGGCGATCATGATGGCGCGTCGCATGCTGTACGAGGCGGCAACCGCGATGGAAAGCGGGATCGAACCGCCGGCGCTCGACAGCAACAGGCAGCGCGTCCGCGCCGCCGGCGTGCTGCTCGACCGCGGTGCGAAGCCGCAGGAATGGGCGAAAGATCATCTCGCCGACGCACTGAACCAGCCGGTCTATTCGATTTGAAACGGCTGGACGGCAAGGTTGCGCTGATCACCGGCGGCGGCGGCGGCATCGGGGCCGCGACCGCGCGGCTTTTCTGTGCCGAAGGGGCAGCCGTCATGCTGGTCGATCTCAATCCAGACGCGCTCGCACGAACCGCGCTCGAAATCGCGCGCGATGTCACGGGGGCGCGCGTGGAAACGTCCATCGCCGACATCGCCGACGCGCCGCAGGCTGCGCAGGTGGTGGCGCGCACGCTCGATGCGTTCGCTTGCCTCGATTTGCTCGTCAATAACGCCGCCATGCGCAACTACAGCGCGGTCGCGGACGCCACGCCGGCTGAGTGGCAGGCCGTCCTCGGCGTGAATCTCATGGGGGCCGCCAATTACGCCAGGGCGGCACTCCCGGCCCTGCGTCGCAGCGGTCGCGCGAGCATCGTGAACGTATCCTCGTGCTACGCCCTCACCGGAAGAAAAGGGATGGGGCTCTACGATGCGACCAAGGCCGCGCTGCTCGCCTTGACCCGCACGCTGGCTTTCGAGGAGAGCAGCCATGGCGTGCGCGCGAACGCCGTTTGCCCCGGTTCTACCCTCACCGACTTCCACATCGCGAAAGCCACCGCCGCCGGCGATGATTTGGAGTTGCTCAAGCAGGAGCGGAACGAGACCTCGCTGTTGGCCCGCTGGGCCATGCCGAAGGAGATTGCCTGGCCTATCTTATGGTTGTCGAGCGATGAGGCATCTTTCATCACCGGAAGCACGCTGGTAGTGGACGGCGGTCTATCGATCATGTAGCGGGCGGAACTCCTTTTGAGGCGCGCTTCACTTCGACTTCCTTTGCCATCGTGAAGCGAGTAAGCTGGCTCTGAAAAGGGCATGTGCCGAAACGCCGATTGGAGGAACGGACACTTAAAGTGTCCTCGGCGGGTATCATACTCTCGCACACATTCATCGCGTGACGGAACAGCGTAGTCCGCTGTGGGCCAACGCGCGCCCGCGCCAAAACCAGAGAGTAGGGCCCATGACGCCTTCCTATCCTCCGCGTGATCAGAATGGTTCCGAGCCGAAGCCGAAGATGGACTCGGCGCGTGATGGTCAGCGTCTTGCATTATCACAGCTGATAACTCGGCTGAAAACGCCAAATGCCGAGGGTCAGAAGCTTCCCTATCCCAGACTGCGTAATTTCGTCCTTGATGTGCTGGCCGAGGGCAGGCGAAAAAATATCATCCAGGTTCTTTTCGAGGCGGATATCGGCGGGTTGAAGGACAGGTTGGCGGAGCACCGGCTTCGCACAAACGAGCCGGTCACCATCACGAGCTACGTTGCAAAATGCTTTGTCGCGGCCATTGCCGAGGACAAGCGGATGCAATCGTACCGGTTGGGCCGGTCGCAGATCATCGTCTTCAATGAGGTTGATCTTGCATTCCTGGTCGAACGCGAATGGGAGGGTCAGACGCTTCCGGTATTCTACATTGTACGGTCTGCCGATCAGAAGACGGCGCATGAGATCAATCAGGAGCTTCAAGCAGCCAGGGACACGCCGCTTGGGTCTGGGGGGCCTATGAGCGCGCTTGAGATGTTGTTCTTCCACCTCCCGTCCTTCCTGCGCAAGCCGTTGTGGTATTACGTCCGGCACGACCCCTACTGGTTCAAGGATATGGCCGGGACCGCCTGCGTCACATCGATGGGCATGCATACGTCGGGGAGCGCCGTCGTCATTCCGATCACGCCGATGACGCTTACCCTGTCCATCGGCTCAATCGAGAAAAAGCTCGTTCTGCAGGACGGACAACCCATCGAACGGGATGTCATTCATTTGAACCTCGGCGTGGATCACGACATTATTGACGGAGCACCCCTCATGCGCTTCGTCCATCGTCTGAAAAAGGTGCTGCTGAAAGGGCCGCCGTTGGAAGGGTCAGCAGATATGCCGGCGGCTCCGGAATTGCCGGTGATTTCGGAACCGTCCCTCGCGGCGGCAAACTGACGGCTGCTGTCTAGGGCTCGCTTTCACCGGAGCAGACTCGCCATGTATCGGCAGGCGCCGGCCTGCTCCCTCTCCCTTTGGCACGCAGAGAGGAGGGGTTTGGATGGGTCGATAGCTCTCGGCCCTCTCTCACCTAACTCGGTGTCTTCGGAACCGATGCGGGCCATTCGGGGCTGTGCGATGTGTCCGCACCTTAATCAGTCGCCAAAACATCATTCGTGAAATATGCCTGATACATGCCAATTACTGGTTCGGTATTGTGATATTTTGAATAAGAGAAACAATGCTCAGATCGCAAAGGATTGCAGTGAGCAATTTTATACAGACTTGCGTTGGTCGATGAACCGAGTTGAATGGAACTGCGCGGCTCACGTGAGAGTTGATGCTCCGAATGTAAATCGGAATGCACACCATGCCCATCATGATGTTTGCGGCGATGTGGGGAGTCATATTCGGAATGTTCTCGCAACCGATCGAACGGGACGTGGAAACGCTCAGGGATAACCTCATATCTACGTTACCTCGCCCTGAGGAGCACCGCACCGCATCCTGCTCAATTGGTAAATTGTGGCAGGGGGTCTGTTATCGAATTCGCAGTGCGACGACCGACCCGCAGATGTCGGGTCGTGGCAGTGCGCCACGAAGGCGCGTAGAGCTGCGCGTGCGGGCAACTGCTTGAATTGCACCTCGTGACAAGGTCGCGAGCTGAGCGGATCAGCGATCCGGCGAACAGCGCTAATGCCGGCGTCCAGCTATCCCGCCAGCCATCCCAATCAGGATTCCTACGCCTACGGCGACAGCGAGAGTGATCAACGGGCGGTGCTCGACCGCGCTAGCCATCCGGTGCAGAGAGTCGTTTCCGAACCTGGCGCCGAAATCAGCAGCCTTGTTGCCGAAACGCGCCGCCTCGTCGCCGGCCAAGCGCCGGCCGCTGCGAAAGCGATCAACGATGTCGGCCACTGCCGAGGCGACGGCATCGCCGACGCGATCGCTGGCCTTGGACACGCCGGCTGAGGTGTGCCCGCCGGCCGCTCGCCCAATTCGTTCAAGCTCGTTTTCAAGAGCGCGTAAGCGGCCCTCGATGGCGGAGATGTTGGTCGCGAATGCAGATGGACGATGATGAAACATGGAAGGTATCCTTCCGGGGGCAAATTTGATCGAGAAAATCCATGTGGAGGGACCGACTCCTATGGCGCGCGTCATTGAGCCAACGCTGCCCGCGTGCGACGGAGGCTAGTAGAAACGCCAAGACATTGAGACGGTTCCAACCGACAATGACTCTTACTCGCTGGTTTTTGAACCAACGCTCAATTCGAAAGTTGGTAGGTCATCAACCTGCCGACCGGGAGACCCTATGGACGAAAATCGCACAATTGGAGCTGCCAAGAATCTCGGAGGAAAAGTAGAAGAAACCTTTGGACGTGTCACCGGCGATGCAAAGACCAAGGTCCAAGGCCAAATGAAGCAAGCCGAAGGGAGCATTCAAGACTTGTATGGCCAAGCCGTAGACGCGGCCGATGACACCATCGACGCGGTACGGAAGATGCCTGCTTCCCTCGATGACACGATACGTCACTACATCGAACGGAATCCATACACGAGTGCTGCTATCGCCTTGGGTTTCGGCTGGCTTATCGGAAGGTCGCATCGCCCATTCTAATTAGTACGCAGCCCGTCGGCTGATCACAAAGCTTGTGTGCGCTTCCTGGAGGAGTGGAGAGTCTTAAATGCGTTCGGCCGTTGTTGTGAGCAATTTTATACAGACTTACGTTGGTCGATGAGCGCAAGGTTCGTTCAATAGCGTTTTGACACCCATGGCAAGACCAGCCTGGGTGCGATAATCGCAGATTTGCCATCCTCAAGGCATGGCATCTCTCAACAGGAGCATGGCAATGAACATCTTTTACATAATCGGTGTGGTGGTCGTGATAGTAGTTGTCGCAGGTTTTTTGGGCCTGCACGTATAGGCTCGCCAACGAGGAGATCGAAGTCCTCAAAGGCAAGCGCAACGAGCTTACGGGGCGGTTGCAGCGATACGGCTGCCTCTTGAGGACTGACAGCCGCCCCTGTATTGTGATTGGCGGGATGGTTGTTCCTGCGAGTCGCACTCGCAGGTGATATCCAAATCGAGACGCGGTTGTGCGGTCGGAAAATTGGGCGGTGACCACAGCCACGCGTGTTCGACTCACGCAGGGCGGGCAAACAGGTTAATCATACCTTTCACTTCAAGCCGCCGCTGGTATTCGTCACGGATCCAGTGTAGCTTTCGAAGCGCTTGCGAAGAGCAGTGAGTTGATTTTCGTCACTTACGAATTCCAGGTAGCGGTCCATCAGGCGATAGTTCGAGAGCGGCAGTAGTCCGGCAGGTGCTGGGATATCTCGGCGCGGTGAATAAACCCCGGTGCGGCTCTGCCATTCCTTCGACAGGAACCAGGTGACGTAGAGCTTCGCAGCATTGGGATGCGGTGCATCCTTGAGTATGGCTTCCGCTGTGAAGAATACCGGCAGAAAATCATCTGTCGGCCCTGCCAATGCAACCTTTCCGCCCTCCCGCTCAACGTCGAGAGTGCTGCTCAGAGCAGTGTCGAAGCTTACGAGGCTTTCGCCTGAGCCGAGGCTGCGTGCCACGTCAAGATGCCCCTGGACGAATTTTGGCTGCTGTTTCATGTACTGGTCCATATAGCCCCAGCCATATTGCCGAACGATGCCGCCGAAGACGTAGAGAGTGGCGTCATCATCTGCCGGATAGGCACTGATGAGCCGGCTCTTGAACCGTGAATTCAAGAAATCGGGGGCCGATTTTGGCACGTCTTCCAGCCTGAAATTTTCAGTATTGTAGCCATAAAAAATTGGATCTATGTTCACCGCGATCCAAGCACCGTCCTTGTCTTTATACCCGGCGTCGATCTTGTCGAAACTCTCCGGCTTGAAGTGCAGCAGCAGTCCACGCCTGTTCCAGGCGACAAAATTCTGAACGGTCTGGAAGATCACCAGATCGATCTCGCCCTTCTTCGTCCTGACCTGTTCCTCGATCTTAGCGTTCAGGACGTTACTTAACCCGCTCATGAGTGAGACGGTGACGCCAGGAAATCGCTGCTCGAAGGCACGAGCGGCGCTCTCGGAACCCGGAGTTGAAGCCGCTGCCCACACGACGAGGGTCTTCTCTGCCTTGGCCATGGCATAAAGCTGATCGACCGTCTCTGCGGCCACCGGCGCGCTGCAACACAATGCTGCGAGTGAGGCAGCCACGGCGACGCTTGTACGAGCCAGAACGAAGCTGAGCCTGTCGGTCATATTTCTCGCCATTGTTTTCTCGCCCAAAGAATGGAATGTCCCCGCGCTGATCGCCAATGACACACCAAGCACTTACGGCAACTCGAACGCATCGACCTCCGCGCGTTGCGATTTGTCAAAAGCCCGCGCTCGTCTGACAATTATTAAGGCGGCCTTATCAGCTCGAAGTCCACCTTTACCTTGCCGCGCGCTGGATAGCCCTTACCGATACCGATCGCATCCCAGGCGGCTGGCGTGGCGTCGAGACCAGCACCGTTCCCCTTTCCTCCAATCTGCGAACTCCCATCCTTATCGTTCCAGAATGGGTTAATGGTACGGCCTGGTCCCACGTCGAACAACGGTCCTTCGACAGTCTTTCCGTTGTAAAACACACGGACAAATGGCAACGGCTGGTCGAACTTAAATGGCAAAGAAAAACCAATTTGGGTTGGGTTGATCTTCTCGCCGGTATAGGCGCTATTTTGATAGTCACCGCTACCGGCGAACTCCGTCATCCAGATGCTGAAGGAACGATTGGAGAGGACCTCCCCCTTCGGCGGTGGTCCCGGCAGACTTGGGGGAGATCGCGAGTAAAGGACAAAGATTAAAACGAAAAACACTACGGCCAACGCGACGGTTGAACCGACGCCCCACAGTAGGGAAACGCTAAGCACACTGACTGACCGGCGTCTGTGCAAATTGCTCACTTCGACGGCCAAGACCACGGAGTGGAAGAGCCGTGAGGAACCTCACGCGTAAGAATGTCCAGCGAATAGCGCTAGATCGAGACCGATGATCCTGGCGAAGCCTAGGCCCGTTGACCAATCGAGTTTGTACAATATTGACCACCTCCCCAACTTAAAGCTCGTTGAGCGGCGCTTCTAATGCTATTTTTGGGTGCCCTGAGCAAAAACTTCGGCCTGCCTTATATGCGCGCAACCGGAATCTTGACGATCCTTAGAAAATGCAACACCAGTTCAACGTTTGGGCTAGAAATCGGCGTTGAAATTGCAAGCGCGCAATTGCGCTCTATTCGCCGAGCATACTCGAACATCCCCTCATTTCATTGCAATTTCAACTATCCGACGCGACGAGCATTACTGAGCAATTTTATACAGACGCCGCTTAGTCCTCGCGCCTATGTTATCGCCGTGGCCGCTTGGGCTTGGAAAAAACATGAAAATTGCGCAAATCGCACCGCTTATGGAGAGCGTGCCGCCGCGGCTTTATGGCGGCACCGAACGAATTGTTTCCTATCTTACGGATGAATTGGTGCGACTTGGTCACGAGGTGACCTTGTTCGCGAGCGCAGACTCCATTACCGCTGCCGAGCTGGTGGGTTGCGCGGCCATGGCATTGCGTCTCGACAGCAATGTTCGCGACCCAATCCCGTATTACATGCTGATGCTCGACAGGGTACGAAGGCTCGCGAAAGGATTCGACATTTTGCATTTCCACATCGACCAGTTTCACTTTCCGCTTTTTGCCCAGACGGCCGATCGCACGCTGACAACCCTTCACGGCCGGCAAGATCTTCCAGATCTCAAGCCACTCTATATCGGCTTTAGCGAAATGCCGCTGGTCTCGATCTCCAGTGATCAGCGGCAGCCGATCGCCAAGGCCAACTTCGTCGCGACCGTGCATCACGGTATTCCAACGAACCTGCACACGCCCATTTACAATCCGCGCGGCGGCTATGTCGCGTTTCTCGGCCGAATTTCGCCCGAGAAGCGGCCTGATCGCGCCATTCGAATAGCGCGAACGCTTGGCATTCCCCTGAAGATCGCCGCCAAGGTCAACAGGGCCGATGAAGCCTATTTCCGCGAAAGGATCGCACCGCTGTTGAGCGATCCGGGGGTCGAGTTCATCGGCGAGATCAATGAGCGCAGCAAGACCAAATTCCTGGGCGAGGCGCAGGCGCTCTTGTTCCCGATCGATTGGCCGGAGCCGTTCGGCATGGTGATGATCGAGGCAATGGCGTGCGGCACACCTGTCCTTGCTTTTCGCCATGGTTCCGTTGCGGAGATCATCGAGCAGGGCGTCACGGGCGCCATCGTCGATACGATGGATGAGGCGGTGATGATGCTGCCGCGGGTGATGGAGCTCGATCGCCACGCCGTTCGGCGCCGGTTCGAGCAACGATTTTCGTCCGCGCGCATGGCCGCGGATTATGTTGCGGTCTACCATTCGCTGCTCAAGCGGCGGTCTATCTTGGAGCGCGAGACGACCTACTTGAATGTACGCCGCGCGAGTTGGCGCTTAGAAGCTCGTTTTATCATTATCCGCGCGTTATTTCGGCTTTCAGCCGCATCCCTGTTGAAGCGCTATGCGGATGTCGCATTGTGGCCGCGACACCAGCGTCGCAACCTATATGATTGCGGGATGTGGACACTGGCCGGCATGGAGGCGCATTCCAGAAGTGATTTCACGCCAGTCCGAGAGTGCCGACCCTAGAATTCGGCTGACCGTGCTCAACCGCAAAGCAAAAACCAGCAAGCGCCTCATGGGCAGCGCGCAGGCGATCAGCATCCTCGCTGATATTCCCGTCACTAACCTTCGACGAGATCAGATCGTGACCGGTGATGTAGCTGGAGGCTATGCGTAAGAGTTGATCAGCTTTTTCAACAATATCCCCGTTATATTTTAGGAGGCATAAAATGTTGTCAATTCCGCAGTGCACGTTGTGGAGGTGATGAATGCTAACTGCTCCGCGAGATGTCTCCTCAAGCTGCGCTTGCGTCACCTATTCGCCGGCGCGGCCGACTTGACCTCGTCGGTGATCACCTTGAAGCCTGCGAGCGGGCGTCTCGAAGGACGGCAGCAAGCGAGTGGTGCATCGCGCCGCGTATCCATTAGGATGCGGCCAATCCGCGGCTTGTTGTGTCGTGCATCGAACGTGTACCAGCGGCCGCCGAGATAGGCTTCGAACCGGCGCTGATCCATCGGTGAATTGTCGAGCGGTACGCCGATGTCGCCGAGATAACCGGTGCAATAACGCGCCGGAATGTTCATGCAGCGGCACAGCGTGACCGCGAGGTGGGCGAAGTCCCGGCACACGCCCCGCTTCTCCGTATAGACGTCAAACGCCGTCTTGGTCGGGCTGGCATGGGCGTAGCCGAAGGTGATGCGATCGTGGACATGGTCGCAGATCGCCTTCACCAGCGGCCAACCCTTCGGACCCTGTCCGAAAAGAGACCACGCCTCCTCGATAGGTCGCCCCGCGGTGCTCGCCGTTCCTGATTGTCGCCGATCACGCGACAATTCCACCCCGCACGCACTCGATCAGGTCGGCGTACCGAAAACCGAATGCGAGCGCCACATCGCCTGGCACATCGGCGCCACCGCTGGCGAGCATGTGCTCGCCGGACTGCCGAGCTATGATTGATTGAAGGAGGTTTGCTGCTCGGCGGCATCGTCAAGCCGAAATGATCGGCGGCGGGCTGGTGATGTCCGTCATTACGGCTGCTGCTGCTGCTGTTCGCTTGGCGGCTGGCTAAGTAAGTCGGCGCGCCACTCAGAGCTTCAGCCGAGTCAACGCACCTTCGATTAGATGCTGACGGTCGCGCTCGCCTTGTTCAGCCATGGCGATAATGTGCTTAGCAAGTATCGTGCGGATGGCATCGCCACTACCATTCAAGTGTCCCCGTACCTCTAGACGCTGCCAAGCATCATCTAGCGCGCTGCCGAGAATATGGAGGGTTTCGGGGTTGAATGTCGTGGACTGTTCACTGACATGGGTCATTTTCGCTCTCCGTGCCGCGGTGCGAAGACCGCACTGAGCGCTAAAACAGAAAGCGCGTCTGTATAGAATTGCTCACTCTGTGGATAATTCTTCGGTCTGGTAATTTTGGCATTTCCCACGAGGCTCAGGACCACTCTGTGGGGGGGATGGAACGGCGTCAGAGCCCGAGGCATCTCTGAGACTCTCAGTGCGCGTCCGATTCAAGCTGCGGTTGCGGCGGCTGCCAGATTCGCTGTTGGAGCGGTGACGGCCTTAGCCCAGGAGGCGAGTTCTGATTATACTTGTCCCGGGAGCTTCACTGCTGTTCCTTGCGCTTTTGGGTGCGTTGGCGGCGGGCGCGCGCGGCGCGGTTTTGACGGTGGGCGCAATACGCGTCACGTTTTGAGGTGCACTGGCCATGGGGCTGACCGCAGGCGTCGGGGCCTTGTTTGGAACAGTCGTGTGAGCGTGGGCTCAACCCGGCGGATAGAGCGCAGGTGCGGGGCGGGCAAAGCTGCGACGCCCTCGCTTGAGGCCGAACAGGGGTGTGGCCAGCTCCGCCACGGCGCTCGCAGCATCTGCGCAGTCGAGCACGACCAGGTCCGCCGGATTGCCGACAGCAACGCCGTAGTCTTTCAGCCGCATCAGCTTTGCCGGGCGCCTGGTGATCATGTCGAAGCAAGCCGCAAGCTCCTTCGCCCGTCCGATGTGGGCGACATTGGCATAAAGGTTTGCCATGCGGATGAGCGAGCAGTCGCCGAATGGCGTGAATGGATTGAGCACGTTGTTGGTGGCGAGCGAGCAAGTCACGTCGTGGTCGAGCAGCCGGTGCGCCGGTGCAACGCCGCGCGGGACGCTATGAGGATGCTCACGCCCCATGAGAAACAAATCGGTAGCCGGCAGGACCGTGACGCCAACGCCGGCGTCGGCCAGACGCCGCGCAACTTGTTCAAGGTGCTCCGGCGCGAGCGCCGAGAGCTTGGTGACGTGCCCGACTGTCACGCGATCGGCGTAGCGGTGCACAGCCGTCTGCCGGCAGACCTCATCGATATTCATCCATGAGGCATCGAGATCGAAATCGAGATGAAAATCGATGTCGAGCCCAAAGCGCAACGCGAGCGCGAAAATGCGCGCGATATGTCCGTGGGGATCGCTGTCGGTATAAGGACAGCCGCCAATGAGATCGGCGCCCGCTTCGCAAGCCGCGATCAGAAGCTCCTCAGTGCCGGGATCGTTGAGCAAACCCTCCTGCGGAAAGACGCAGATCTCGATATCGATCGCCCAGGCGTAATCTCGCTTGAGGCGGCGAATGGCGTTGAATCCTTGCAGCCCCACGCGCGGATCGACTTCGACATGCGTGCGCATGCGCATCGTCCCGTGCGAGATCGCCTTTTCCAGCGTGCGGCGCGCGCGTGAATAGATGTTTTCCTCGCTGAAGGCGCGCTTGGCCGCGGCCACTTCGCCGATGGCTTCATTCAGCGTGCCTTGCTCCGATCGGCAGCGCTCGAGGATGCAGGACTTGTCGAGATGGATGTGACTCTCGACGAAGCCACCGAGCACGAAACGCGCTGCGAGTTGCTGCTGCTCGGGCGATTCGCCGAGAAGATTTCGCGCCAGCGCCATGATGCGCCCATCGGCAATCCCGATGTCCAGTGTTTCATTATGTCCGGCAACGCGCGCGTCGCGCAGGATGAGATCGAAAGCCATGGAAGAGGCTACTCCACGGCTGCTGCCCGGCCGAGGTAGGCGGCTTCGAGCGCCGGGTCCTTGGCAAGCGCAGCGGCATTGCCGTCGCGGACGATTTTTCCCGACTCCAGCACATAGCCGCGGTCGGCAATCGTCAACGCAAGCACCGCCATCTGGTTGACAAGCAGAATGGTTACGCCGTCATCGCGCAGGTCGGCCAGGATGTCGAACAGTTCGTTGGTCATCGCCGGCGCAAGCCCGAGCGATGGCTCGTCGAGCATGAGAACCCGTGGGCTGGCCATGAGCCCGCGCGCGATCGCCAGCATCTGCTGCTCGCCACCCGAGAGAAGCCCGGCGCGACTCGAAAGGCGCTCGCGCAAGCGAGGAAAGCGCTGGAGCAGAGCCTGCATGCGCGCACCATGATCGGCTTTGCGGCGTGCAAAAGCGCCGAGCACGAGATTGTCGCGTACCGAGAGCTCGGGGAAAACCTGCCGTCCTTCCGGAACCAGGACGAGGCCGGCGGCGGCAATCTTGTGTGCGGCCGCGTCTTGGACGGCATTGCCTGCGAGCTCGATGGCGCCGGTTACCGGGCGCAACAGTCCGCTCACCGCGCGCATGGCCGTGGACTTGCCAGCGCCGTTCGCACCAAGCAGCGCAACCAGCTCTCCGGTCTTGACCTCAAAGTTCACGTCGCCGAGCACGGGGACCGCGCCATAGCCGACGGTCAGATTGCGGCAGATCAGGATCGGCTCGTCGGAGCCGCTCCATGCCTTTGCCCGTGGGCGCGCTCGCATCTCGGCCGCACCAAGATAGGCCTTCAGCACGCGAGGATCGTGCCGCACTTGTGCGGCGGAGCCGGCGGCAATGATGGTCCCAGCGTCGAGGACAACCACGTGATCCGAGATGTCCATCACCAGTGCCATATCGTGCTCGACGAGGATGACAGCGATGCCCAGATCGGCGATCCGGCGGAGGAGCCCGCGCAGCTCAGCCCGGTCTGCGTGTCCCAGGCCCGCGGCCGGCTCGTCGAGCAGCAGAAGCTGCGGCCGTGAGGCGAGGGCGCGCGCAATTTCGACCAACCGTCGATCGACATGGGCCAATGCGTCGGCTTGAGCAGTGAGCGGGCCGCAGTACCCGACGAATGCAAGGAGGGTCGCAGCTGCACTGCGGTCCTTTGCCGCCGCGGTCTTCAGGAGCGGCACGCCGAGCTGTCCTCGCCACAGAGCAGCGAGGACATTGTCAATCACGCTCATGCTGCCGAAGAGTTGTGTCGTCTGATAGGTGCGAGCAACTCCTGCGCGTGCAACGCGCCAGGCTGGCGCCCCGGCGAGCTCCTTGCTGCCGAGCCGGACGCTACCGGTATCCGGCCGGTAGAAGCCGCCGATCATGTTGAGCACTGTGGTCTTGCCGGCTCCGTTCGGGCCGATCAGGCTGGTGATCTTTGCCGGCTCGGCGCGAAAGCTCACATGCGACGCCGCCTTGATGCCGCCGAAGCTGATGCCCACGTCGGTGAGAGTCAGGGGGTCGCGCGCGCCCGCCGCCCTGAGAAGCTGGGGAATATCGAAGCCGTCTGCGTTCGAGTTGCGGGTGTCGGTACGGCGCAGTCCCCGGGCGAGGCTGCCGATGGCGCCTTCGGGAGCAACCCACAGCACAAGCAGCAGCAATGCGCCGAAGAACAGCAACCGGTACTCAGCAAGGGCGGACAGCAGCTCCGGCAGCACGACGGTAACAACAGCGCCCACCACCGGCCCGAGCACCCATCCAGCGCCGCCCACGATCACCGCAAGCAGGAAAAGAATCGACTGCGAGAACGGGAATGAATCGGGCGCCACGAACATCATCAACGGCGCAAACACCCCGCCTGCAAGTCCTGTGAAAATTGCTGAGAGCGCAAACGCCGTCGTTTTGATCGAGACCGGGTTCAGGCCAATGGAGCGTGCGGCGGTCTCGGAGTCGCGCACCGCCACCATTGCTTTTCCCCACGCGCTTCGCGCCAGTCGATGAAAAAGGAGCAGCGAGAGACCCGCCAACAAGGTCGCGAGCAGGGCCATCTCCTTTTCCCCAAGCGGCACTGTCCCGAGCCGCGGAGGCACAATTCCCATCAGTCCGTTTTGTCCGCCGGTAAGCGTGCGCCACTCGATCGTGGCATGCTGGACGATGAACGCGAACGCGATGCTGACCATCGCAAGATAAGGTCCACTCATCCGCAACGCAGGCAGCGCCAGCACGGCGCCGACTGCTCCGGCGATTGCCCCGGCGAGCGGCCATGCAATCCAGAAACTCGTGCCGTCGAGCGTCAATATGGCGGTGGCATAGGCGCCGATCGCGTAGAAGCCGACGTGTCCCAAGGACACCTGGCCGGCGAGGCCGAGCAGCACATTGAGGCCAACCCCCACCGTCGTCGTCAGAGCGACCAGGGCCAGAACGAAATGCGTGTAACCTTCCGAATTGAGCGCAACGGCGATGCCGGCTGCAATGAGGGCGAGGATTGCGAGCGTCATCGGCGCTGATGTGCCGGCGCGCAGCATGCAGATGTTCAGACCTTGTTGATTGCCGCTCGGCCGAACAGTCCGTTCGGCAGTGCGGCAAGGGCAACGATCACTGCGGTGAATACGACGATCTGGGTATAGCTCGAGCCGAAAAAGGCGGTGACCAGCGCCTCGATCAGACCATAGAGAAGGCCCGCCAGTATGACCCCGAAGGCTGAGCTAAGCCCGCCAAGGATCGCGACCGCAAATGCCTTGATTCCGAACAGCGTCCCCATATCGGAATGCACGCTGTACAATGGAGCGATCAGAAGCCCCGCCAATCCCGCCAGTGCAGTGGACAAGGCGTACGAAAAAGCGATTGCGAACCGCACGTCGATGCCCATCAGACGCGCGGCATCCCTGTTCTGCACAACCGCGAGCAGCGCCTTCCCAAGGACTGTTCGGCGCAATGCCATATGCAGCGCCAGGGTGATGCCAAGGGCAACCGCCGGGATTACGAGTTGCAGAGGATAGACGCCGGTCCCAAAAACCTCGACCGGCTTTTGCGCGAGCAGCGAAGGAAAGCTGCGCGGCTCCTTGCCGAAGGTGAACAGCACCGCATTGTCGAGCACGATGCCGCCGGCGACCGTCGCCATAAGCCAGGCGTTCGATCCGCGCTCCGCAAAGGGGCGCACCAGAGTGCGTTCAACCAACAGACCGAACGCCGCGCACAGCGCGATGGCCATTGCAGCGGCCAATGCGCCTGGCCAGCCAAGTCGCACGGCGAATGCGTAGCCCAGCACCGCCCCCAGCATCATTGCGGAGCCCTGGGAAAAATTCACCGTATTCGAGACGACGTAGGTGACGTGATAGCCGAGTGCGATCAGACCGTACATGCTGCCGAGCGCAATTCCAGTCACGATCGCCGAGTTCAGCAGCATGTGCGGCGGATTACCCTAACGGTGCTTCATATCCAACGTCGAATCCTCTCCGGCGTCATGCCCCGCGAAGGCCGGGCATCCAGTAAGCAATCCCGCGTGATTGAGAAAAAAGCAGTACAACTCCGGTTCGATGGCTACTGGATCGTCCGCCTTCGCGGACGATGACAACTGAGAGGGTTCTCAAGCTCCTTCTGCCATAATACCGATGACCCAACCCTCTCCCGCAAGCGGCGACAGCGAAGCTCGACCAATCTTCAGTTCGTCAGCGGCAGAATCTCGTCTCCCTTGAAATAGGTGAAAATGTAATCGTCCGACGAAAGTGCATCGTGTTTCTTCTCCGCGAACGGGTGCGCGTAGGTCTTGATGAGACCGGCATAGCTGTCGATGCCGTAGAGCCCGTCTCGGATCTTGGTGCCGTCGGTCGAGCCCGCCTTCGCGATCGCCAGGGCGACAAGATGCGTTGCATCATAAGCATTGGCGATTCCGACCGCCGGGGTCACGTCGGCGAGCGACTTGATCTCGGGGTATTTCTTCTTGAGCGCGGCAAAAACCTCCGCCGCCTTCGGACTGGAATTACCGGAGAAGCTGAAGGTCTGGATGAAATGCACCTTGGCAGCGCTCGGTCCGGCGAGCTCGGTGAAACGCCCCCCTGCCGGACCCCAGTGAGAAACGATCGGCACGTCCCATCCCATCCGGTCAAGCGATTTCACGACTTGCGAGGACGGCGCCACGTTGGCCACGAGGAAAAGCACGTCGGCGCCGGCTTGCTTGAGACGGGTGAGCTGCGGCACGACATCGATGTCATTGGTCTCGAACTTCTCTATCCCGGCAAAGCCGATCTTTTTTGCTTCAAGCGCGGCCTTGAGCCCTTTTTCATTCGATTCGCCCCAAGGATTATTGATAAGGATCATGCCCGGTTTCTTGGCGCTATATTTCTTCGCGGCGTAATCGACGAGCGCGACGTTGACGAGGTGATCGACTGCGGAAACGCGAAACACGTAGTTGTCCGCTGCGCCGTTTTGCGTGATCCCCGTGCCCGCCGCCCACACGCCCATGAATGGCGCCTTGGCCTGGTTGACGAAGGGAACGATGGCAAGCGATACCGGCGTGTCTAATCCGCCAAAAAGGGCCGCGACCTTCTCGCGCTGAACAAGCTCGCGCGCCGCCACCACGCCCTTGGCGGGATTGCTTTCGTCGTCGCGTACGAGAAGCTCCAGTTTCTTGCCCAGGACGCCGCCCCTGGCATTGATCTCGTCGAGGGCGACGGAGATGCCCCGCACGATGGCTTCCCCGGACTTTGCTGACTGACCTGACATCGCGGCGACGAGCCCCAGCTTGAGGCTGTCTTGTGCGGCCGCGGGCGGCGCAAAGCTTGCAAGCATCACCGTCACGCCTACGGCAACGAAGCGGCAGAGCAAGGCAAGATGACGTTGCAAGGCAAGATGATTGTGCATTTGCAGACCTCTCCCTGATGGTTGAATTATCCTCGCAAGGCGCATGCCAGCGCGCTAGCGGCGCAATTGTCCATTAAAATCCTTACTGTTGCCTATTTTATGGGCAGCCAACAAGAGGGCGTAAGGAACCCCCACTGGTCCATTGCAATGCTCAATTGCGATGGCAAGTATGTGAATGCGAGGCGGGCCATCGGAACCCCAGCGCAACCCAGAACGGCCCGCCAAGGAGCGATCCGCAATGTCAGCCAAGCCAGCAATCGCCGTCGTGCCCCCGCCGGAAAGCGCGGATGCGGCCGAGATCGTCGAAAAATTTCTCGCAGCTTCCATGGTGCCGGATCCGGCGACTGCTGCGGGCTATGTCTCGGCCGACCTCAAGCTTACCTTCACCGGCGGCCGCAAGATGCGCCATCCCCGCGAGAGCGCCGCCTTCAATGCCAAGCGGTACAAGTGGGTGCGCAAGAAGATGGAGCGTTCCGACGTCGTCCCTGGTGCGCGGGAGACCATTGTCTACAATCTCGGCACGCTCTACGGCGAATGGCCGGACGGAACGCCATTCGATGGCAACCGCTACGTCAACAGGTTCGTCGTTCGCGATGGCAAGATCGTTCAGATGGATGTCTGGAACGACAGCGCCGAACTCCTTCTGCTGCGCAACGGCATCGATGCGTAGAGTAGGGCGGATTAGCGTAGCGTAATCCGCGAAGGCTCGTTGGGTTACCTCGCGTCACGGCAGTGCCGCAGCGCGTTGCTCAATTCACAATTTCTGATGATCATGTTTTGTCACCGAGTCGCGTTACGTTGTCAAGACACAAATATCGGCGAGCAGTCGTAGCTCGGATGGAGCGGAAGCGACATCCGGGTTTAGCGTTGCAGCCGTGACCCCGGATTTCGCTGTGCGCTCAATCCGGGCTACATGGCTAAGTCGCGGTCTTGGCAAGCTCGTCCAGACGATCCGCCAGGCGGTTGAGCTCCCAGTTGCGGGCGAGAGCGGCCGCGATGGCCCAACTCGGTGTCTGGTTGCGCAGAGATGGAAGCGGTGCGGAGGCATCCATGGTGGCGATCCGGCGATAGAGCCGAAGCGTATCCGCCTGCTCCGCGAATCGTCCCGCTGCAATCGCGCTCTCCAGCGTGGCGTATTTCCTCAAGAGCGCCGCGGCGCCCGCTGGTCCCACACCTCTCGCCCCCGGCAGTTTGTCTGAGGGATCGCCGCGCAACGCGATGAAATCCGGCACTTGGCGCGGATCCACGCCATAGCGGGCGCGAACTTCGGCAGGCCCGATGCGTGCCATCTCGCCAGCCCGCAGCGGCTGGAGGATGGTTGTGGATTGCGACGCAAGCTGGAAAGTATCGCGGTCTCCGCTGGCGAGGATGATCGTTCCGCCTTTACGCTCTTCCGCCGCGACCGCGGCGGCGAGAAAGTCATCGGCCTCGTATCCCGCCGCCTTCGCATTCGCGAATCCGCACGCGCTCACGAAGCGCGGCAGCAAGTCCAGCTGCTCGATGAGCGCGTCATCGAAGCGGCGCCCGCTCTGATATGCGGCAAACGCCTGGTGCCGATAGGTCGGCGCATCCAGCGTATCCCAGCCGACCAGCACGGCTCGCGGTCTCTCGTTCTCGTAGAGCCGCAACAGAAAATTCGCGAAGCCAACGATTGCGCCCGCGGGCCGACGGTCCTTCCTCAGCACGGTTTTTGGCACGCCATGGTAGGCCCTGTGCGCGAAGGAATCGCCATCGATGACCAGCAGGGGCCGACGCGTCCCAGCTGGGCGAGAGCGCGCCTTTCGTTTCGACCGCGCGGGCATGCGTAAGCTCAGGCCGTACCGTCGCGGGCAAAATCCGCGATGCAACGAGCGAGATCTCCAAAATTTCGATGCATTTGCTCGAGCGAAAAGCCGAGCGCAAAGAGCCGCTCCACTTCCTCGTTGCTTAGGCCTCGTGTGCCGCCCTCGCGGCGAATGGCGGCGACCTCGCCGGAATAGCTGTCGAAGGCCGATTCAAAGCTGTCGATGGGCGGGCAGGCCTCGCGCGACACCAACGCCGCGCTGGCGTTGCGCAAATATTCCGCGGCGGCCTCGGCCACACGCGCGATCGGCGCCTTCAGCCGTGGCGCGAGTGTTTCGGGCAGTGGCAGGACAGCCGACCTTCCCAGCATCACGAGATCGTGCCGCAGCCGCAGCAGCGTACGCAACAGGGGTGCAGGGTCGGGGGCTGCCGCGAACGGGGTGATCTGCTCGTGGCGCACCTCGGGAGCGATGCTGTTGAGCCGTGCCAGCGCCTCGCCAAGCGGGTCCTGAATGCGTCGGATCGTCGCCTGGTCGAGGCCTGCGAAAAATCCGGCAAACAACTGCGGCAGCGACCGCGCGATCAGGGCAAGCATCCGACCGGCGGCATCGACCACGAGCTCGTGGGCGCGCGCGGGCAGGATCACCAAAGACACCAGGAGCCCCACGATGGCTCCCACGCCAACCTCGATCACCCGCTCGATTGCCGAGGCGATCGGTCCGGCATGCGTGATGCTGGGACCAAAGAACACCATCACCGCCGTGAACGGCGCGGCGTTGAAACGTGGATTTGTCGCAGCCAGGAGCGCGGGCGGAGCGATTGCGATCGCCAGCGCTGCCAAAAGGGCAAGCTCACTCGAATGAGGAACCAGCGTTCCGATCGCGCCGGCATAGATGGCGCCGCCCAGCGTGCTGGCCAGATAGTCGCCAGTGGCCTTGAGCGATCGGCCGACGCTGATCTGCGTCAACAACACAGCCGTCAGCACAGTCCAAAGCGCGAGCGGCAGATTCAACAAGTGCGCCACCGCCAGGCCCAGAACCGCTGACGCGGTGACCCGCGAGCACAAGCGCAACTGGGGGTGATGATGCGCGAGCCAATGCTGGAGCGCTTTCCGGACAGGTGTGAAGCGGCTCATCGTCGGGCCAATTCATCCGCGTGAACGAGTCATTCGAGCAACGAGGGTGACTCACTTTTCGTCATTGCCGGGCTTGACACCTCAACTCGGGTATACCCGAGTTGAGGCACTTAGTAAGTGCGGACCCGGGGCAAGCCCGAGGTCCGATGCAATCCGTCGCTTTGACTAATAAAACACTTTTTCGATGGATGCGCGGGTCAAGCCCGCGCATGACGATGGAATAAAACGACGGCTGGTATAACGCGATACAATCATCTATGCGCCGCATCCTGCCAATTTCCGTCGAGCGTTTCACCCCTGCGTTCTCTCGCTGGGACGCGTTCGCGGTCCTGCTCGCTCTTGGCCTCCTCGCTTTTCTGGCTGAAGCGAGCAGGGATGTGCTCGCGCCATTGGCCCAGCTGCAGGCAACCCCGCTGTCGCTTGCGCCCTCCCGCCTGCCGGAATATGCCGCGCGCACGACGCTGCGCATGCTCGTGGCTTTGGGTTTCTCACTGCTGTTCACGTTCATTTACGCAACGCTTGCCGCCAAAAGCAAACGTGCCGAGCTCCTACTCGTGCCGCTTCTCGATATCCTGCAATCGGTCCCCATCCTCGGCTTCGTCTCCGTCACCATTGTCTTCTTCATGTCGCTTGCTCCCGGCCGAGTGCTTGGCGCGGAATTCGCCGCAGTCTTTGCCATCTTCACAAGCCAGGCCTGGAACATGGCATTCAGCTTCTATCAATCGTTGCGCACCGTGCCGACGGAGCTCGTTGAAGCGGCACGCGTGTTTCGGCTGTCCGCGTGGATGCAATTCTGGCGGGTCGAGGCTCCCTTCGGGATGCCCCAACTCATCTGGAACATGATGATGTCCATGTCGGGGAGCTGGTTTTTCGTGGTTGCGTCGGAGGCGATCAGTGTTGGGAAGACCACGGTGCTGCTTCCCGGCATGGGCTCCTACATCGCCGTAGCTATTCAAGAGAAGAGCCTGCCCGCAGTTGGTTGGGCGATCGCCACCATGCTCGTGGTCATTCTGATCTACGACCTGGTGCTCTTCCGGCCGCTGGTGGCATGGGCAGACCGCTTCCGGTTCGAGCAGGATGCGGGGGTTGCACCTTCCCGATCATGGGTGCTGAGCGTGTTCCGGCGCTCCGGCATTATCGCCATCCTTACGAAACCGGGGGTGTCAATCTGGCGGCGCTCATTGCAACTGTCGCAGGCAAGCGCCCGCGAAGCGGCTCCAGCGTATTCGCGAAGCTCGGGACGCGTCGCCGATGGCATATGGATCGTCACGCTCGCCTTGGTGACTGCCGGGATACTGTGGAAGGTCGGACGTTTTGTCAGCGCCGGGCTGGCGCCCGCGGATATCGGCCAGGCTTTCGCCATGGGTTTTGCCACGCTGACGCGGATCGCCATTCTCATCGCAATTGCCAGCCTGATCTGGGTGCCTGTCGGAGTCTCGGGTCGGGATACGTCCGCGAGCGACCCGTGTTGTCCAACCCATAGCCCAGTTTCTCGCGGCGTTTCCGGCCAACCTTCTATTCCCTGTCGCCGTCTCGGGGATCGTTGCCTTCGGGCTCGATCCTGACATTTGGCTCAGCCCCCTCATGATTCTGGGCACGCAATGGTACATCGTCTTCAACGTCATTGCCGGCGCCGCGGCCATTCCTTCAGAGCTGCGCGACTGCGCCACCAATCTGCAGGTGCGCGGCTGGCTGTGGTGGCGAACGACCGCCTTGCCCGCCGTGTTTCCGTATTACGTGACCGGAGCAATTACTGCCTCGGGCGGATCGTGGAACGCGAGCATCGTGGCGGAAGTCGCCTCCTGGGGCGACCGGCACCTGGAGGCCTATGGTCTTGGCGCATACATTGCGCTTGCGACCCAGGCAGGCGATTTCCATCGCATCGTGCTTGGAATTGCCGTGATGAGCGTGTTCGTAATCGTCATCAACAGGTCGCTGTGGCGCCCGCTCTACGCGTATGCCGAGCGGAATTTTCGGCTGGGATGAACTTGAAATGAGCGCGAGCACGGCACCATTGCTGGAAGTCCGTTGCATCCGACAGGCGTTTCCAAAGCCCGACGGCAGCCAGCTCCTGGTGCTCGAAGATCTCAATCTGGATCTCGTCCAGGGCCAGATCGTTGGCCTGCTCGGGCGGTCCGGCTCGGGGAAATCGACGCTGCTGCGGCTCATCGCCGGGCTGGCGCGGCCAAGCGCGGGAACCATCACTTACCTCGGCAAGCCGGTCGTCGCTCCGGCTCCCGGCATTGCGATGGTGTTTCAGAGCTTCGCGCTCTTTCCCTGGATGACCGTCTTGGAAAACGTTCAGCTTGGGCTTGAGGCGCTTGGGCTGCCTGCTGCCGAGATTCCGCCAGCGTGCCCTTGCGGCCATCGATCTCATCGGACTCGATGGCTACGAATCCGCATATCCGCGCGAGCTTTCCGGCGGCATGCGTCAGCGTGTCGGATTCGCGCGCGCCCTCGTTGTCCACCCCAATATCCTTTTGATGGACGAGCCATTCTCGGCACTCGATGTTCTCACCGCCGAGACATTGCGCACGGATTTCCTCGAGCTCTGGAGCGAGGGTCGGCTTCCCATCAAGGGAGTGATCCTGGTGACGCACAACATCGAGGAAGCCGTGCTCATGTGCGACCGCATCCTGGTGTTCTCGACCAATCCGGGGCACATCATCAATGAGATCAAGGTCGAGTTGCCGCAACCGCGCAAACGGCTTGATCCAAAATTTCGCGATCTCGTTGAGCGCATTTACGTGGCCATGACGGCGCGCCTCCTGGCGGCGCCGGCTTCTCCTGTTGCGGAGAAGCTTCGCCCGCTCGGAATGGATGCGGTGCTGCCGCGCGTGTCGGCCAATCTGCTCTCGGGTCTGATCGAGACCGTAGCCGGTGCGCCATACAACGGCAGGGCGGACCTTCCCGTCATTGCCAGCTCGCTGCACATGGAAGTGGACGACCTGTTTCCGGTCGCGGAGAGCCTGCAGATGCTGCGGCTGGCGGACGTCGAAGGAGGCGACATCCAGCTGACCGATGTCGGCCGACAGTTCGCCGACGCAACCATGGACGACCGCAAGCAGCTTTTTCAACGATTGCTGCTGACGCATGTCCCGCTTGCCGCCCATATCCGTCGCGTGCTGCAGGAACGATCGAGCCACGCGGCGCCGAAAAGCCGCTTCCTCGATGAGCTCGAAGATCACATGGATGCGGAGGCGGCGGAGCAGACGCTGCGGGGAGTGGTCGGCTGGGCGCGGTTTGCCGAAGCCTTCGCCTATGACGACCAATCGCAGACCTTCAGCCTGGAAAACCCGACCTGAGACAACATGAGCTTCGCACGCCCCGTCACATTCTGGATTGCCATGCTGGCCGCCCTCCTGGCGGTGGTCGTCCTGCTGCGCGAAGTTCTGCTGCCGTTTGTTGCCGGCATGGTGCTCGCCTATCTGCTCGATCCTCTTGCCAGCCGCATGGAGCGGCTTGGGATGAATCGGATGCTGGCGACGCTGGTCATCATGGCCGTCGTGGTCATCACCGTCGCCGGCCTGATGCTATTAACGGTACCGATCCTCGTGCGGGAGGTTGCATATTTCATCGAAAGCTTCCCGCTTTACGTGCGCCGGCTGCATGCTCTGGCCGTTGACCCGGGTCACCCCTGGCTCAGCAACATTGTTGGCGAAGGCCTGGCGCAAGCGGAGCGCTCGCTGGGCGAGCTCACCACAATCGCGACCAACTGGCTCGGCGCTTTTGTCCGCTCCATCTGGTCAGGCGGCCGGGCCCTGATCTCAGTCTTTTCGCTTGCGATCGTGACCCCGATCGTCGCCTGTTATCTCCTCTACGACTGGAACCGGATGCTTGCCGCGGCGGACAACTGGGTCCCGCCGGCGCGGCGCGATACGGTTCGGGCGCTGGCGCGCGAGATCGATGACACCATCGGCGGCTTCGTGCGCGGCCAGAGCGCGCTTTGCCTTGTCCTTGCCATCTACTACGCCACGGCGCTTTGGCTGCTCGGGCTCAAACACGGCGCGTTGATCGGCTTTGCCGCGGGGCTGCTCAGCTTCATCCCGTACCTTGGGTCACTGAGCGGCCTCGTCATCGCAACCTGCATCGCGATCGCGCAATTCTGGCCGAGCTGGGCATCTATCCTGGTGGTGCCGGCGCATCTTCTTCGTCGGGCAGTCGTTGGCGGATTATGTCTTGTCGCCGTATTTCGTCGGCCGGCGCATCCGCCTGAGCCCGGTATGGGTGATGTTTGCGTTGTTCGCGTTTGGCTATCTGTTCGGCTTTGTCGGGCTGTTGATCGCGGTTCCGCTTGCAGCCGCCATCGGCGTCCTCATGCGCTTTGCCATGCAGCAGTATTATGCAAGCCCGCTTTATGCCGGCGCTGCCGCTGCGCCGCCTCTGCTGGCGGTGGATGCATCGTTGCTCACCGCGAATGGGCCGAGTGCCGGCCAGACGGACCGGCTCCCTCCCCCTGACTAAAACCAGCGCCGCCATTTGAACCATATGAGGGGGATCAAGGCACTCAGGGCGATGAGGGCAAGCCCAAATGGATAGCCCCATGCCCAATTCAACTCCGGCATAAATTTGAAATTCATGCCAAAGATCCCCGCTACTATGGTGGGAGGTATTCCGACGACGGATACGATCGTCAGCACCTTGAACAAGTCATTCTGTTCGATGCTGATGAATCCCAGAACAGCATCCAGCAGAAACTGCACTTTGTTGGAAAGCTGACCCTCGTAGTCATTCAATGATGCCACGTCCTTGACGACGGCTCCAAGCCGAGCCTCGAATTGGGGAATGATCCAATCCTGACGGATGCTCAATACAAAGGGCGCAATGCGCGCAATTCCCAGCAGCACGTCACGAGCAAGCGACAATCGATCGCCCGTAGAACCAACCACAAAGAGGATGCGCCGCAACGCCGCATTCGAGCGGACCGTATGCTGCCTCTTAGCCGGATCTCCTCGGAAGATCGCTCGCGAAATCCTGTCAAGATCGGCAGCCAGGCGTTCCAGCACGTCCGCGCCGCGGTCAACTATCGCTTCCAGCAAAGCAGTGAACACGCCGGCGCTGCTGCTTACCGTTTGATCGCGTGAAATCAAATCAGCAACCACGGCAAAGGCCTTCAGGTCCACAAAACGAACAGTGACGAGCACGTTTTTTGTGAGAATAAAACCGACCGGCGACAGGGAAACATCCGCGGTATCAGCCTGAGCGACAACCGGTGTGCTCAGATAGAGAACGCCGTGATCCACAACCAGTTAACTTGACGACTCGATCTCGCTCAACGCTTCAGGTGACGGGACACGGACGCCTGCGCGCTCCGCGACAAGCTGCTTCTCGGCATCTGTCGGGTTCAGCAAATCAATCCAGATAATTTGCCCCGGCAATCGCTCTGATAAGTTGCGAAACGAACCGTTCTGGTCTCGGTATACCGTGAGCATATCCAAACCTGTGCCGCTCAGCCCAGCGAATCCGGACTGCCGTCTCGCCGACGATCCGGATACCACGTCAACCAGTTGGTCATCTTTTCCATCAATAAATTGTGCCTGCCGTGCACGACGCTAAAGGCCGTGAACCAAAAGGCTTGGATCGGCGACAAACAAGCGTCGATGCTGGTCGGAGCGCCTGCCGGTCAGCGATCCATTGGGGCATTTGCCGCGCGCCGCCATCCGCAACATGCAGGACCTTGCTCCTGCCGGCCGCAGCTTGGGAGTTCGCTCATGCGTACCATATTGCGTTCGCTCGTCGTGCTTGCCGCAGTCCTGCCGATGGCGCTGGCGATGGATGCGCCGGCCCTGGCGCGGGGCACGACGGTATCCGGCTATGAGCCCGGCACGGTCGTGGTGAAAACCAGCGAACGGCGGCTCTATCTCGTTCTGGGAAACGGCGAGACCATCAGCTACCCGGTCGGGGTGGGCAAGGCCGGCAGGGCATGGACGGGCGTGGGTTACATCAACGGCAAGTTTCTCCGGCCGGCGTGGTCGCCTCCCGATGACGTGCGCCGTGAAAAGCCGAGCCTGCCCGATGTCATTCCCGGCGGCAGCGCGCAGAATCCGATGGGCGCCGCGGCTATGACGCTCAGCGTCGATCAATACGCGATCCACGGCACCAACAGGCCGGACTCGATCGGCGGCTTCGTCTCCTTCGGCTGCATCCGCATGCACAATCAAGACGTCCTGGATCTCTATCAACGCGTGAAGGTGGGCACTCCGGTCGTGGTGCTAAGGTAAGCGCCGTTCATTGAGTAGGGCGCATAGCGCAGCGTATTGCGGGCGATCGGGCTGCCCGTTCGCATATCATACCAGCGGTACGGTCCAGGCGTCATAATCGTATAGCCATGCTGTATCGGGCGCGGTGCGCATCCAGACGTTCTGGCGCGCGCCAAGCTGAATGCGTGAGGTCCGTTCCTTCCGGTTGCGCTCGAATCGGCGGAACGCGTCGCCGAAATCGAGCTCGCTTGCCGCCAGACAGCGCGCCAGAACAACGGCGTCCTCCATGGATGAACCCGCGCCTTGCGCCATATACGGCAGCATTGGGTGACAGGCATCGCCGACGAGCACGATGGCGTCCTCGCTCCACCGCGGCAAGGGATCGCGTTCGACGAGCGCCCATTTGCGAACCTGCGGACAGGAGTCCAAGATGATTCGCGCGTGCGGATGAAAACCGGTGAAAGCGGCGCGCAATTGCGCGAGGTCACCATGCGCCGACCATGACTCGATCTTGAAATCAGGCTCAGGCGTGCTGGCAATGAAATAGAGCTCATCCCGCCGCGGATCGACTTTGTAGCTCACGATGTGACGGTCCGGGCCCCACCACTTCACCCGATCGTCGATCGGCATGGCGAGGCGCTCGGTACGATATATCGCCCGATAGGCGACCTGACCGGTGAAACGCGGCTGCCCGCTGCCGAACAGGATTTCAAGCACCGTGGAGTGCACACCGTCCGCGCCGATCACTGCGTCGGCGTCAACCGCGCTCCCATCGGCGAACGTAAGGCGCAGTCCATCGGTGATCCGATCAAGGCCCACCAGCTTCTTGTTGTACGCGATGACTTCGGGATCACCGAGCGACAGAAGAGCGGCATGCAACTCGGCCCGGTGCAAGGAAATGTCCGGCGCGCCGAACCGCTGCTCGATCGCTGTTCCCATCGGGTGCAGATATGTGACCTCGCCCGAGTCCCACACGCGATTGTAGCCGACCTCGGGCGCGAACCCGACGGCGCGAATGCGCTCCTCCAGGCCCAATCCGCGCAGGACCTTCATCGCGTTTGGATTCATCTGGATGCCGGCGCCGATGCGGGCAAATGCCTCGGCCTGCTCGTAGATAATCGGCCGAAGGCCAAGCTTGCGCAGCGTGGCCGCGGCGGCGAGTCCTGCAATACCGGCACCGATAATGACGATTGCAGGCGTCATCTGCGCCACGCTCTTCAATCGGATCTCCGGCGCGCCCCGCCGGCAACTGTGGTCAATTGCTCTTCAGGCCGATCGCGTTGGCGACCCTGGCATTGCGCGCGACCTCCGACTGCATCAGTTTTTCGAATGCCGGCAGGTCGAGCGGCATGGGATCGACGCCGAGCCTGCCTAGCCTTTCTTGCAATGATGCATCTGCGAGTGCCTTTGCCGTTGCGTGATGGAGCTTGTGGCGAATGGACATCGGTGTTCGCGCCGGCGCAAACATGGCGATCCAGAAATTGTATTCCGCCTCGGGATAGCCGGCCTCTCGCATGGTGGGCGTTGCCGGCAATGCCGTCGCCCGCTGTGAGCCGCTCACCGCCAGGGCCTGCAGTTTGCCTTCCGTGAGCAAGGCAAGCGCCGGAGTGAGCGGAGAGAAATAGAAGTCCGCGCGCTCGCTCAGGACTTCCGTGAGCGATTCCGGGGCTCCCTTCTGCGGGATGTGCACCGCCTCGAAACCGGCGGCGAGCCGAAACGCTTCAACGGACAGATGCGTGATGCTGCCGGTGCCGCCCGACACATAGTTCATTTCGCCACGCTTCGCTTTCGCAGCCGCCACGAATTCGGCAAGATCCCTGTAGCCCTTCGAGGCGGACACCACGAAAACGAGCGGCATGTTGCCGAGCGGGATGACCGGAGCAAGGTCGCGCAGGGGGTCGAACGGCAGATTGGCATAGGTGACCGGCACGAGCGTGTGGGTCGAAGAATTGATCAGGACGGTGTAGCCGTCGGGCTCCGCGCGCGCGACTGCCGCCATGGCGATGGTGTTACCGGCACCGACCCGGTTCTCGACGACAATCGGCTGACCAAGCGCACGCCGAGACCTGCTCGAACACCGCGCGAGGGACGATGTCGAGAGAGCTTCCCGCGCTCTGCGGAACGATGGCATGGATTGGTCTTGCCGGCCATTCCTGGGCGGACGCGGCGCCAAAGAGCAGAGGAAGCAGCCCTGCATAGGCAAGAAAACACCGCAACACTTCTCTCTCCTCTGTTGGTTCGTGTCGCTGGACACCGAATGCGGCCAGCGTTCAGTTCATGACGGCAACGGCTTGCCCTGTTTTTCCCGCAGCGCGCGCAACACCGCCTCGGGTGTGAGCGGCAATTCCATCAGGCGCACACCAATCGCATCATCGATGGCGTTGGCGATGGCGGGCGAGAGCGAAAGCGTCGCGGACTCGCCGGCGCCCTTGGCGCCGAATGGGCCATTGTGCGCATAGGCATCGATCGCTTCATTGATCATCACCGCCGGCACGTCCAGCATTCCCGGTATCTTGTAGTCGGCGAGCGAGGCGTTCGTCACCTGGCCGCCGTCGAGGTGCATCTTCTCGAACATGGTGAAGCCGAGCTGCATCAGCGCCGCACCGGAAATCTGCGTCTCCACGATGCGCGGGTTGATCTGCGTGCCGCAGTCGATGACGTTGACCATCTTGTCGATCCGCACATGTCCGGTCTCGGTATCGACCTCGATCTCGACGCCGGCGCCGCCCACCATCCAGAACGGCGTGACGTTCGGCGTGAGCCCGTTGCCGGGCGCACCCGGCACGTAGTCCGGCTTGTAGGCGCCGCTGCCGATGATATTGCCGGCCTGCATCCCGTATTTCTTCTTGAACAGGTCGGCAATGGAGATGTTGCTTCCCTCGGGTTCGCCCACCTCGCGGGCGAGCGCGGCAAGCTTGCGGCGCACCTCCTCGGCCGCGATCTGCACGGCATGGCCCATGTGGAAAAGGGAACGCGAGCCCAGCGTCCCCATGTCGTAGGGAGTGACATCGGTATCGCGCGGAACCACCCTGACTGTCTCGGCCGGAACGTTGAGCAGCTCGCCCACGAGCTGCGCCATCCCGGTATCGGACCCCTGGCCCATGTCGACCGTGCCGCAATAGAGCGTGACGCTGCCGTCGCCCGCCACGTTGAGCACCGCGACGGAAGTCGTCGGCGAGATCGCGGCTTTGAGCGCGACGGCAAGTCCGCGGCCGCGGCGCCGAACGCCGGTGCCGCGCTCGAAGCTCGCCTGCCAGCGCATGCGCGCACAGACATGGTCCAGGACCGCCTCGAGCGGGGCATCCCGCACGATGGTGCCGCTCGCCTGCGGCCGCCCGTCGTGCAGGAGATTCCTGCGCCGGAGATCGAGGGGATCGAGATCAAGCGCGCGCGCGATCATGTCGGTATGGCTCTCGTGAGCGAAGGCGAGTTGCGGCAGGCCAAAGCCGCGCAGCGCTCCGGCCGGTGTCATATTGGTGTAGATCGCGTAGGAATCGATGCAGACGTTCTCGATGTCGTAGGGCCCGGCGGCGACGAATCCGGATTTCTGGGTGACGCGCGGGCCGACGTCGGCATAGGCGCCGCCGTTCCAGAACACCTCGCATTTGCGCGCGGTGATGCGGCCGGTCTCGTCCACGCCGCTCTTGATGCGAAGCGTGCTCGGGTGCTTGGTGATCTGATAGAACTGCTCCTCCATGGTGAGCGCGATCTTCACCGGCCGGCGCACCAGCAACGAGAGCGCCGCCACCAGTGCTTCGAGCTTGACGTAGAGCTTGGAGCCGTAGCCGCCGCCGACGAACGGCACCTTGATGCGCACGCGGTTCTCCGGCCAGCCGAGCAGGCGGGCGATCTCGCTGCGCAGAAACGACGGTCCCTGCGAGCTGGTGTGGATGGTCACGCCGCTGTCGCTTGCATCGGCAATGGAGGCGAACGGCTCGAAGGCGAGGTGGAGGCACTTCTGCGTACGGAAGGTATGCTCGAACACGTGGGCAGCGGATGCGAAAGCTGCGTCCACATCCCCGCGGCGCAGCCTCGCATCGAGCGCGAGGTTGGTGCCTTTGCGTCCCTTGAGGTGCTTGAGGTCGGCAAAGCTCAGCGCCGGCTTTAGCTCGTCATGGACGCACACCGCCGACGTCATCGCCTCCACCTCGTCATAGACGGCGGGAAGCTCCTCGTATTCGGCGACGATCTCCTGCGCCGCCGCCTCCGCGACATGGGGGTCGCGCGCGAGCACGACGGCGACCGGTTCGCCGACGAAGCGCACCTTGTCGAGCGCGAGTATCGGCTGGTCGTGGAATGCCGGCCCGTAATACGGGTCGGAAATGACTGTGCGGATGTCCTCGGCGGTCACGACGCGGTGCACGCCGGGAAATGCCGCGGCCGCCGTTGTGTCGATCGACTTGATGCGGCCGTGCGCCACGGTGCTGCGGAAGATCTTTCCGGCCAGCATGCCCGGCAAGCGCATGGTATGGGTATATTCGGCGCGGCCGGTCACCTTCTCGCGCCCTTCCAGCCGAGGCAGCGAACGGCCGATCTGTCCGCCGATTGTCGTCGCCATCGGCAAACCTTTCCGTTCGTCGAGACCATTAAGATGCCGCCATGACTCGTCTGGCCTGGCATCATTCCGTGCCCGCAATGCATGGAGATCTCCAGCGCCGCCAAGGCCTGCCGCGTCGCGAGTACCGACCCCGCCAGGTCGATGCCGCGGCAGCCGTCCTCGAAGACCGCGACGTCGAACCCCTCGTGCTTTGCGTCCACGGCAGAAAACCGCACGCAGAAATCAAATGCCAGGCCGACAACAAAAACTCGCGTGAAGCCGCGTTCGCGCAGGTATCCGGCGAGCCCGGTGCGGGTCTCGCGGTCGTTCTCGTAAAACGCCGAATAAGAATCGATGTCGTAATGATGGCCTTTGCGCAAAACGAGCGCGGCATGCGCGATCCGCAGGTCCTCGTGCAGCTGCGCCCCCGGCGTGCCTTGGACGCAATGATCGGGCCACAGGATCTGAGCCCCGTAGGCGAGATCGACCGCTTCATACGGTTTCCTGCCGGATACGGTTTCCTGCCGGTGGCTGGAAGCAAACGAAAGATGCCCCGCCGGATGCCAGTCCTGGGTGAGCACCACATGCTCGAAGCGCGCAGCCAATCGATTGATTTTCGGTATCACCTCGTCGCCGCGCGGAACGGCGAGTTTTCCGCCGGGACAGAAATCGTTCTGCGCGTCCACCACCAGCAGAACGTCGCGCGGGCCAATGGCGGGTGTCGGCATGACGGTCTATCTTTCCTCGAGATACCTCGTAGCGCGGATTGACCGCAAGCGAAATCCGGGTTGGGCTTGAGGCATCCCCGATCGTTGGAATTGCGGGAGGATCGTCGGATTTCGCGCGAGATGCAGATATATCCGGATTTCGCTTGCGCTCAATCCGCGGCTACTCGCTACGCGGCATTGCGTTGCGGTCGAACGCTACTCGGCGAACGTGATCAGCTTGCGCGACAGCGCCGGGTCGCGCAGCTTCTCCAGCGCCTTTGCCTCGATCTGACGAATGCGCTCGCGGGTCACGCCGAAGACCTGACCGACCTCTTCCAGCGTGTGGTCGCCGGCGCCGTCGATGCCGAAGCGCATGCGCAGGATGCGCTGCTCGCGCGGGGTCAGTCCGGCGAGCGCCTCGCTGACTGAGACCGCCAGTGCGCTTGCCTCGGCGGCGGCTTGCGGACTGATTGCGTCCCTCGCCTCGATCAGATCACCCAGCGTGGCGTCGCCATCCTCGCCGATAGGAAGATCGAGCGAGGTTGGTTCCTGCACCAGAGAGAGGACCTGCTCGACGCGCCCCACCGGAATTCCGGTGCGCGACGCAATGTCCGACGCGGCAGCCTCGCGTCCCAGCTGCTGCCGGAACCTGCGCCGCTCGCGCAAAACCTTCCCCGCCATCTCTGTCATGTGAACGGGGATGCGGATCGTGCGGCCCTGGTCGGCAATCGCTCGCGCAATCGACTGGCGGATCCACCACACGGCATAGGTGGATACCTTCACGCCGCGCCGATGATTGAACTTCTCGACCGCGTGCATCAGGCCCATGTTGCCTTCCTGGATCAGGTCGAGGAGGTCAAGCGAGCTGTTGCGGCGATACTTCTTCGCGATCGCGACGACGAGGCGCAGATGCGCCTTGACCATTTCCTCGCGCCTTGCGGCAAGCGCTCGGCGCGCGCGGTCGACCTGCGCGCTCGCCGCTCGCAGGTCGGCAACAGGCAGCCCGGTGCGCTGTGCCACGGCGGCAAGCTCCTGGCGCAACTGCTCCAGCCTTTGCGCGTGTCGCTTCGCGAACTGGCGCCACCCCCGCGCCGATCCCGCCGTGTCCTGCCACGGAGGATGCGGTTCGTGCTCGTGCCCGAAATAGCGGTCGAGCAGATCACGCCGCGAGATGCCGCAGCTCGCTGCAAGTTGGAGCACCTCGCGATCCAACTCTCGCACCATGCCCTGTTCCTGCTGCAACGCGTCGACCAGATCGGCGATGCGTTCGGGATGCAGCCACAGGCTTTCCGCTTCCCCCGCAAAGCGGACCACGAGGTGGTCGAGCCTCGCACCGTCCCGCTTCGTAAGCTTGCGGCCGCGCATCGCGTTGCCCAGACGCTTGCGGCTCAACGTCGCGATTTCATTGGCGAGCGCCGTCATCTTCCGCAGGCGCACTTCGACCTCGGCGCGCAAGGAAGCTTCCTGCTCAGCCGCGCTGTCAGCCTCGGCCTCGCCGAACGAGACCGGCTCAGGCGCGAGCGCTGCTCCGGAAACCGCCTGGCCCGTGCTTCTCGTCCCCGCACTCTGCGCGGCTTGCGCGAAATGCATGGAAACATCGACGAAATTGCCGAGGCGGCGGCTGCCCACGCGCATCTCGCGGCCCCACGCCTCGATGCGCGCGATCAGCATCGGAATGCGACAGAGGCTGTTCTGAAGCTGGAGTTGCGCCGCCTCGATCCGCTTGGCGAGCGCGATCTCCTGCTCGCGCGAGAGGAGCTCTGCATGGCCCATTTGCCGGAAATACGTGTCTATCAGGTCGCGCGAGAAATTCGTCTCGCGGCGCAAAGCCTGCTTGCTGCCGGTTTGGAGCTTACTGCCGACCCCCGGCAACTCCTCTTGGTCGCCTTGTTGGTCTCCTTGTTGGTCTCCCGGGGCGAGCTTGTCATGCTCGTCCTCGGCGCCGTCGAGCGCCGGACCGCCGCTCAAGGCAATATCCGGCGCCTCCAGGTCCAGTAGCTCGACCAGAGACTGATCATGTTGCAGGGCGGGTGCTCCCCGCTCTTGCAGCCGATCCATATCATGCGCCATCGACGATCCTCTGTCAGCGCCACATGTGCGCCGAAACTGCGCCCCAACGCGCCCGACGATGCGCGAATGCCGGCGACATCAAGCAGGTTGCCCTGGCTCCGGGCTCGGAGCCGCCTTATGGGGCGCCGCTCGGAAAGGGGGAAGTCCCGCGCTCGGCGCAGACGCCCGCCTTTCGGCTCGGCGGCGCCGGCCTCCCGCGGCGAAAATGGGGCGGAACGCCGGAAAATTCAAGCGTAAAGTGGCTGAAAAAAGTGGGGCGGGTTTCCGGCTCCGGCGACCCCCGGCGCAACAAAGCGGGCTTGATTCGAGCGGAATCGACAGCGGTAGGGCGCGCAAAGGCGCGCAACCCCACCGGCGCCTCAATGCGTGTCATTTGGGCGCACGCCGTGCGCACGCGGTAACGCTTACCGCCACTCCGTCGGCACGCGTGGGCACGGCGCCGCGAACAATGCTCCGACCTGTGTTCGGCGCCTTTGCCCACCCCTACCCACCGAAGTCCTACCGGTTCTTGTCCTTGAAGAAGCTCCACATCGCGTCGGCGGCCTCAAAATCGTGGTTCAATTTCCCCAGCAGGACCTCCGCGAAGGGCACACCCGCGCCCCGGGTTGGGATGCGGTGACCCCCGCCTTCGATCCGATACAACACCACCGGAGCTGCCGAGGAGCAGTTGCTCCAGGTCGAAGTGACGACGTTCGTGCCGTCGTTGCGGTTGATATCCGGCAGCCGATTGAGCTTGGCCGGTTCGGTGCAGCCGTTCACCTTGCGTAGAAAGCTCAGCGTCGCATCGGTGGAGAGCACACGTCCTCCCCCGAACCCCAGCTGGCCGCCATCGTAGGGGACAAGCGGGTCTTCCGTCCCGTTCATGACCAGCATCGGAGTAGGTCTTGGCGCTTTGCAAGTCTTCGCAAGCTCCACCGGAAAGGTGGTGCCAATCCCCGCCACAGCAGCAATAAGCTCGGGCGCCTCGCAGATGAGCCGAAGCCCCATCATGCCGCCGTTGGAATACCCGGCCACGTAGACGCGTGTTGGATCGGAAACGCCGGTGGCCACGAGATGTCCGACCAGCTTGCGAATGAACGCGACATCATCGACCCGCCCGCCGGTCCATGCGGCGGCCATCGGGCGTCCATCGTTCCACTGTCCCGAGACTGCGTTGGGATAGACAGCCACCAGGCTTTCGCGATCCACGAGCGGCTCAAAGCCCATGCCTTGGACTGTGACCTGCGCATTGAGCAATGAGCCGTGGAGGACCAGAACCGTTGGGCGCGGGCGCTGTGGTGCCGGCGCCGACACGATGTATTCGCGCTCCAAGCCACCGAACGAGAGCCGTTGGTGCTGCGTCTCTGCCGCCAGCAAGGAAGCAAGCGGTATGCTCGAAAAAGCGCAGACGGCCAGCGCGCGGATTATTATGCCGTACCAGATGGACCTGTGCATGCGCCCTGTTTCCCGCAGATCAGCGTGACCGGCGGCAAGCAAAATCCTGCCTATCGCAAGAACGCCGGCTGTTGCTTCCCACCACCCGACCGATTGATCACACGTCCGCGGCCAATTTACTGTGATGGCCGTCACAAATTGTGGTTTGTCTGCTGTGCCCGGAATGCCCAGTCCTCTCCGGCGTCATGCCCCGCGAATTGCGGGGCATCCAGTAAGCACTGCATCTGTGGTTGCGGGAAAGCAGTGCAACTTCCTGCGTTCGGCGGTTACTGGATCGTCCGCCTTTCGCGGACGATGACGAGTGAGGGCTTGGCAACTTTCACAATTTAGGTGCCACAGTACGGAACGATGGTAGGTGGGTAGGTTAGAGGTCTTGTAGATTTTCTTGGCATGCCGCAATTGCGACGCCACTCTATTGTTTGATGGTCTCTCATGTTTGGAGGCAGATTCCAAACAAGTCCTGACCCTGGGAGCATGCCATGTTCGAACGCGGCAACCCTTTTCCTTGGTTAGACCACCACAAACATCCGTGGATCAGCCTGACGAATGCAGCCATATATTTGTCGCGGAGAGATGCATCCGGGCGATCCAGGGCGGTGTATTGCCACGAATGGGTGGCGCCATTCAGCCTTCTATTTGAATGGATCGATGCTGGCCGTATCGCAGTATGTGAAAGCTCGGAGACGGCCTTCAAACAAATCCAAAAGCAGGAATTCCTGAACACTCCGATTAAATTTCCAAGCTATTCGCTGGCCGACCGTCTGGAAATCATCTCGCGCTTCCTGCCTGGCGAGAATACGTACATTGAATGTAATCACAACCTGTCGAGGTTTACGCCGGCACAAGATCGCTATTATGTTCGCGATCAATCGGAGCCCCGTTGGCATGATTTGAGGGTTCGTTCAGAAGAGTTGCTCTCGGTGCTCAAGGCGTCTTCTACCGATGCATCCCACTGGTTGACGAGCCTGACAGAGACACGAACTCGGGGCGCATCTGCCAGCGAGCGAGCTTCTGGTGGACTAAACCTTGGCGAATGAGACTCGGCCGGGGCACCGATATCCTGCCCCGGCAAGGCGATGCGTTCTCCCACGGAAAGCAACAGGACGCAGACGCTTAGTGATGCGCGGCCCCCCTGCTTGCCGTGCACCATTATGGCGCGGCGGCCAGGGCAGCATCGGCAACCCGCTCGGGCACCGGCGGTCGCTGCGGCGATCGTTCGCGGATGCCTACCAGAAATTCGCGAAACAGGGCGTTGCTGCGCAGCGCATCGCCGCCGGCCGTGATCAGCGCATCGACCTGCTCCGCCGGCAGCGCGAAGCGCGATGGCACTGCATTGAGTGCCGCGGCACGCTCCGGGCCGAGCTGGTCGAATCCGACGCGGCCCACATAGAACCGAATGTCGCGACAATTCCAGTCCGGCGGCGCGCCTAATTTCGCGCGCTCCGCCTCCGGCAGCGCGCAGCGCCAGCGCACCAACGCGTGCTCCCATTCCGCCATGACGCTCTTGAAGGCGGTGAAGCTCGCGCGCACGCTGGCGTCGATCGCGGTGTCGGCCGCCGCCATCATGAGCTCAGTGCCGCCCGGCCCTTCGATGGTCTGTGCCCAATCGCCCGACGGTCCGCGTCCGGCGTCAACGATGATGATGATGGCGCGGCGCAGCTTGACCGCCTCCTGCCGCGTCAGGGGACCGTAGGGCGTGTCGGACAGCAGGCGTACGATGGTGAAGCCGGAAAGACCGAAGTTGTCGACCAATCCGCCGTCGAGCAGCTTGACGTAACTCATCGAGCCGTTGTGATAACGATGAAGCGCATCGGCGAAGGCTTTCAGCATTGGCGCCGCGTTCGGGTTGCGCTGCGCGCGCTCGATCCATTCCGGGGGCTTGTCCGTGCATCTCTGAGGATAGGACTTGATGACGACCGGAGCGAACACGACCGGCACCGCCGCCGACGCTGCAACCGCGTCAGCAAGTGGATAAGAGGCCAGATCGCTGCAGAGCGCGGTAAATGCCGCGGATCCGAAGATGAAGGTCGTCCGGTTGTAGATGTCGGAGGCGTTTATCCAGATGCCGGGTCCCCGCGTGCGGCTCATATCGCCGAAGGTCGCACCCTCGAACAGGTTGTCATCGAGCCAGCGGGCGAATTTACTCGAATCGTTGACACCGCCGGCAACCGCCCGGACGACGCTGAGCGGACTGACCTCCGTGGTCAGCGGTTCCTCGGCGTTGCGCAGCAGGAAGCGTTCCCGGAAGTCGGCAAGCGCAGCGCGCTTCTTCAGGCCGTAGTAGGCGGTGAGGACCGACCCGCCGGAAACCCCGGAGACGAAGTTCACGCGATCAAGCAGCGAATGCGCTCCCGCGCGGCCGGGCAATTGCGTGCGCTCGATCTCGGAGAGGACGCCAAAGGAGAAAGCCGCCGCGCGCGTACCGCCACCGGAGAACGCCAGCCCGACCATCAGGTCGTCGGAACCCGACGTGTTGTTGCGACCTGCGGCAAGGGTGGCCGCGACATTGCCGGCGAGCGGCTGGTTCACAGGTTCTTTGTGAACCTCGAAGGCAGCGCAGCCCGCAAGCCAAGCTGCAACCCAAGCCGCGAGCATGCCCGCGCTGGCGCGAAGGAAAATCAGTGGCCGGACCAACCCCATTCCCCCCGTGCCCCTCGGATGGTTCTTAACGACCTCTTAAGGATCATGATCGGGGCGGCCAAGCGAAGGGTCAAGGGACAAATAAGTGTGCAATATCAGCTTTTTGCATTCGCAATTTTGGTCAGGATGTGGCCGCCGGCGGCCGCCAATTCCTGTTCGACCAAATCAGGCGCGCGTCCGCCATGCGGTCTGCACGATCGTGTCAAGGTCGGAGAAGCGCGGCGCAAACCCGATTGTCCTGTGCGCAAGCGACGGATCGGCGACCAGCACGGGAGGATCGCCGGGCCGTCGCACTGTTGCCTGGAACGGCACGGTTCGACCGGTGACGCGTTCCACGGCGGTGATGACGGCGCGCACGGAATAGGCGCAGCCCGTCCCGAGATTTAGCGTGAGTGAGCGGGTCCCGGCGCCTAGTTGCGAAAGCGCCGCGACGTGCGCTGATGCAAGATCGGTAACATGGATGAAGTCGCGCTCGCATGTGCCGTCGGCGGTGGAATAGTCGGTCCCAAACACCCGCACTGAGGGGCCTTTTCCCGTGGCGGCGTCAATCACGAGGGGGATCAAGTGCGTCTCAGGGTCGTGACGTTCGGCCAGTTCTCCTTCCGGGTCGGCGCCGGCGGCGTTGAAATAGCGCAGCACTGCGACGCGCAGATTCTCCGCCGCTGCTGCATCGGCAAGGATTTGCTCGCCGAAGAGCTTCGTGCGACCGTACGGATTGATCGGGCGTTGCGGCGCGTTCTCGGCGATGGGCAGCACGGCAGGAACGCCGTAGGTTGCGCACGAGCTTGAGAACACGATGGTGCGCGTCCCGTGCCGGAGCATGGCCGCGAGCACATTGACGAGACCTTCGATGTTGACGCGATAGTAGGCAAGCGGCGCGGCGACGGATTCACCCACATAGGCCAATGCGGCGAAATGGATGACGGCGCTCGGCCGATGGCGCGCAAAGGCGGCATCGAGATGGGCGGGATCGAGAATGTCGCCCCGCTCCAACGGTCCCCAACGCACGAATTCCGTCTGCCCTTTCGACATGTTGTCGAAGGCGACAGGCTGGTAACCCTGCGCGGCCAACACCTTGCAGGTATGACTGCCGATGAAGCCGGCGCCACCGGTGACCAGTATGGTAGTCATCGCCAATCAACCTGCTGTTTGTTGGGGACACGAATGGCAGTGACCTCTGCAAGCCCCGTCATTAGCAGACCGCAAGGACGAAGCTGGTAGAGAAGCGCAAACAGGCAGCAGACATAAGAGCGCCCAGCGGTCGGCCAGTGCGTTCTATTTGCATACCATGGTTTTGCGTCAGTGGCGTTTGAGGGATAGCGGTTGGCCAACTTGGCTCAACTTGGCTCAACTTGGCTCTTGGAACCGCTGCTGATACCCTTTCGCCGGACTAGATATTGACGAATTTTGAGTCATTTACTTATCACGTGGTCAGTTGACCTGGGTGTCGACCTGGGTGCCGCGGAAAGCCGCTCAGATAGGATCAGCAATGGCGAGACTTGTCATCTGCAACGCGGTGCTTGCTGCCGCGCTCGTCCTTGCAAGCTGTGGGGTAGGCGGGAGCCTTGGACCGGCGAGTTTTGAGGACCAGCAGGCGCGGGCGCAGGCAGCAACCACCACGCCTCATTTGCAGCCGGGCGAGAAAATCCGGATCAACGTGTTTGGAGAGTCCTCGCTCAGCGGCGACTACGAGATCGACCAGAGCGGGTTTGTCTCCCTGCCGTTGGCCGGGACCATCAAGGCCGCGGGCTTCACCCAGCCCGAGCTCGAGCAGGAATTGGCGAAGAAATTCCGCTCGGAGTATCTCCGCAACCCCAAAGTCACGGTCACCCTGGTGTCGCTGCGGCCATTTTACATTGTCGGAGAAGTCGAGAAACCTGGTGAATACCCCTACAAGAGCGGGCTCAATGTCCTGACAGCCCTGGCGCTCGCCGGAGGCGCCACGTATCGAGGCAGCCGGTCCAACGTTTACATCCAGCGAGTTGGCGAGAGCGGAATGCGGGAGTACCCGCTTTCTTCCTCGGTCATGATCTTGCCAGGCGACCTTATCCGCGTCCCGGAGCGATATTTTTAGGCGCTGCTCAAAAGTGGTGCAATCGTGTGGCGTGAAGGCCACATGATCGCGAAAGCGTTCCGCTTGGGATTGCCTGCGGGGCGAGTAATCGTTTAGAAGCAATGGGTAGCGTAAGGTCAATGGCGAGTTGACGCATGTCCGGCTTTGCCGAGGGGGGACCTAATGTTGGGGGCGGGGGCACCGAACGAGCGCGCGACCGCGCTGCGCTGCGGCTTTGCCGCGGCAGTGGCGGCGGTCTTGCTCGCAGGCGTTGCCCACGCGACGGACATCGATGTGCCGGTCTCTCGCGCTCCCCAAACCGGGATAGTAGGTTGGGGCGGTTGGATATTCTATCCCAGCGTGATCCTGGGCGCGGTCTACGACGACAACGTTTACCGCTCGCAGACCAACCGGGTGCATGACTGGGGCACGCGGATCATCCCGAGCTTCACGGGGGAGTTCAACGACGGGATTCACCGCACCACCGTCTACGGGACGGCCGACGCCCGGTTCTACTCCGAGAACCGGCAGGGCGACGCCGTCGACGCAAAGGCTGGGTTTGCCCATATCTACGAGGCGCAACGCGATCTGATCTTCCGGTTCCGGGAGATTATCTGCGCCAGGCCGACCCGTTCACGGCTGGAATCGTGACAGCCAACGGGTCTCCCATCGTCAGCAACAACAATGTCAACAATCTCCAGGGCACCGCGTCCGTGCAGAAGGATTTCAACCGCGCTTTCGTCGTGCTGGGTGAAACCGTAAATCAGACCAACTACGACAGTGGGCTGCAAAGCGCGCGCAACGGCACGATCTACACAACGACCGGGCGCGGCGGGATATGGATAACGCCCTGGGTGAACGCGTATGTGCAGGGCTCGGTTGATTGGCGCCGTTATGCCTTCGATCCATTTGATTCTCATGGCTATCGCGCGGTGGGCGGCTTTGCGTCGCCGCAGGTGGGCCTGTTCCAGGGCGAGGTGTATGGCGGTTACCAGGAGGAGCGCTACGACAACGCCGTGTTCGGCACTTATGGCGGGGCCGTCTATGGTGGAAAGCTGGCCTATTTCCCGACCCGCTACTGGACGATAAAGGCAATCGTCGATCGCACGATCTCGGTTTCAGCCATCGCGCCCGGGGCCGCCTTTGCCTTCGGCGGCGTCCCGGTGATCATCGTCGGGGGTGTTGCGGTGCCCGCGCTCGGGACTCCGATGCAGGTGACCCACACCGCGCTTGAGACGGATTGGGGCCTGTGGCGCGCGGTCTCGGTATCCGGCCGGTTCGGTTACGACCACGCCGATTATCTCAACAGCACCCGTGTGGACGACGCGTGGTATGCCGGAATACGGCTGGACAAGAACATCTGGCAGGGACTGGGCGTTTCGCTCGACTATCAGTACACAAGGTTGAATTCGAACGTGCCGCTCAACAGCTACTATCGCAGCGTGGTGATGCTGGGGGCCTTGTACCGGTACTAGTAGGCGTCGAAGATTCCGTGGAAGCACGGGTTGGGGGACGGCATGCGACAGCTTCTGCTCATCATCTGCACCGCCATCGGGCTGGTTGGGCTTGTGCCGCTCACCGGCGTTGGTGGCTTGGACGCCCAGGCGCAATACGGTGTGGATGCGCGGGTGGATCGGTGCTGGCGCAGTTTCCCGGTGGCGGACCGGGTTTGCGGGCCGCGATTGCCGTGCTGCTTGAATCGGACCCGCGGCTGGCCGATGCCGTGGTGCTCGCTGCGCAGAGCGCGACGCCGGCGCAGAAGCAGGCGATCGGATACGGGATTGCCGATGCGGCGCGTTTCTTCGCAGTTTGCGGGGGCGTGCCGACTGAGACGTGCCGGGCGGCGGAGGCCGCGCTGCGCCAGGCCATTGTTGACGCTGATTTCCTGACCCGCACGGCGTTTCTTGACGTTGCCGGGCAGGATATGGCCTCCGACATCGCTCCCACGACCCCCGTTTTCATTCCGGGCATCGGGGGAGGCAATTGCGTGAGCCCGAGCGCGCCCAACAGCTGCTAATTTAGTGCGGTGGATTTGAAGTTCGCAAGCACCGGCGAGCTTCGGAATCGGGACACTGAGGCAGCCAGTCGACGGCTATTTCCGCCGCGGTGGAATTTGAATCAATTCCCTGAGCTGATCGTCCGTCAGCGGAGCAGCGACGAACTTCAGCTTGATCGCTTCGGCTGTGAGGATGTCGAGCCCCTTGATGTCGTCTGGATTGAGCAGGGCTTTGGGGAAGAATTGGTCGCGCGTGCGGCGGGCGATCTCAAGCGACAAGCCCGCGTGCTCGGCGTAGTCCCTGATGACTTGCGGATTGTCGCCATACATGTAGTCAAGCGTGTCGCGATACGCATCGACATAGCGCGTGAGCGCGTCTCGGCGCCTTGCCAGTGCCTCCGCATTTGTGGCGAGAACCCGGATGCTTTGTCCGCGCATCACCGGCAGATCGGTCGCCAGTGCAAGCACGCGAATCTTGTTCTCGTCCATCTCCTTGATGCCGAAAGGCGGCGATGCCCAGCCGACATCCACCTGTCCGCTCATGACCTGGGTTAACGTCGATGCCGGGCTGCCGGTCGCTACCGGCTTTGCCTTGAGTATCCAGCTCCTTGATGAACGCCAGCACGACACCGTGGGTCGAGGCGCCGTTGGTTGAATAGGCAATCGTCTTTCCGTCGGTGTCCTTCATCGTTTTGATCGGGGACGCCGCCGTCACGTACCAGTAGTCGGCGCCGCCGGTCGTCTCGGCGCCGATGATCCGTATCGGCGCACCCTTGCTGAAGGCGCTCATCGCACCCATGGTGCCGACCGCGGTGCCGACATCGACGGCGCCGGAAATCACGGCTTGCTGGGTTTCACCGCTGCCCGAGGTGTACAGAATATCAAGCGCGAGACCGTGCTTCTTGAAAATTCCCGCGCGTTGCCCGAGCTCTCCGATGGCGGCGTTCCAGTTGCCACGCTGGCCAGTGGCAACCTTGATGACATCTTGCGCCGAAACCTGCGCCGGCAGCGATCCGGCGGCGGCAAGCACTGCCAGGGCGATGACCAGGATCGTCCGCGCCATTTTGTACCCTCCAGGTTCTATCGCGTCGTTGTGATGATGCCTCACCCAAGAGGTGCCCGGCAATCAGCTCAACGGTCGCGCCTGCCCGCGCGCTGTCCAGTGATCTCGGAATCGTGGCGAGATATGCTAGATTGTCTTTGGCCGCGCCGTACCGAAAGCTCAAACGGAGGATTTCATGGCTCGCATTCGCCACCTCGCCATTCTCACGGAAAACGTGGAAAAGCTGGTGCAGTTCTACATGAATTCGTTCGGTCTCAAGACCGTCAAAGGCGTGGGGACTGCCACATATCTCACGGACGGCCATATCAACCTGGCGATCATCCCCATCGGTCCGGAGCGGCAAATCGAGGGTAATCAGCTCAAGGAAGGAATCAATCATTTCGGTTTCGAAGTGGAAAGCGTTGACGCCATGGTTCCTGTCTGCAGGGAATGGGGCGCCTCGACAGAGGTTGAAAAGCGGCCACCCAATCGGGAGGCGGAATACCGCGTTTATGATCCCGATGGAAACCCGATCGATCTTTCGCAGCATGGATGGCCGCACTAGCTTGGGTTTCGATGACTATCCTCCGGCCGTCATGCCCCGCGCATGCGGGGCATCCAGTAGCCTCGGCTGCTTGGTTGAATCTCGCCGATCCACCAGCTGGTGCATCCTGCACAATGAGCGGTGGTTACTGGATCGCCCGCCTGAAGCGGGCGATGACACAGAACAGAGATTTGTGCGTCAATTCGACCGAAACCCCTTTTGGTTTAATCGAACGGTGTTGTCATGACACAAGCGCCGCTTTTCGGAATGGCCTCTGCGCCACTGTCTGGTGCTGCCGTGCGCGCTGAGAAACAGATCGAGCCGGCGGCGAAGAACGCAACCGTTCTTGGTTTTCGGATACATTACCTCGAAGCCGGGCGCGGCGAGCCGGTTGTTCTGCTGCATGGAATGGGCGGCGAGGGCGCCCGGTGGATGCCGACGATCAAAGGCCTGGCGTCGGATTTCCGCATCATCTCACCCGATCAGATAGGGTTCGGGCAATCCGACAAGCCACTGACGACTTATCATACCGGCGTCTTCGGCGGATTTCTTGCCGGCTTCATGAAAGCCATCGCCGTGCCGAGAGCGACGGTGATCGGCCAATCAATGGGCGCCGGTGTCGCTCTTCATTTGGCCGTCCATCATCCTGAAATGGTCGAACGGCTGGTGCTGGTCAATGGCGTTGGTTTTCGGACGGCCTCTGATCCGCCGCCACCACCGCCCAATTGGCGTGACCGCCAGATGGCAAATGCTGGAACGCTCGAAGAGAGCCGCGCATATCTGGAAAAGATCTATTTCAACCGCAGCCTCGTCACCGATCAGCTTGTCGAGCAAAATCTCATTTTGCGCCTGCGGTCTGCCTACACGATCGAAAGCATGCAGACCGCCAACAGCAGAGGTCTCGGCGGTGTCACGGAGGAGGAGGTGCGCGGAATCAAGGCTCCGACTCTGTTGGTCTGGGGAATCAACGACCCGCTATCGCCCGTTGCCAACGCCGAGAAATTGCACGCCGTCATCAAGGGCTCTCGCAAAGCGCTGATCGAGGGCGCAGGACATTTTCCTTTCCTGGAGCACCCGGAAAAATTCAATCAGATCGTGCTGGAATTCCTCAAACAATGAGATGAGGGAACGCGGAGACGAGCGTGAGTGACTTCGCCAAGGGAGTGGTGATTGCGCTCGGACCGGAGGAGGGCGAGTCGCTGTGGCAACCGCTGCCCTCGACCGGCTATGTCATCAACAAGATCAATCCGTACAATTCGCCCTATGACGCGTTCTCCGTCGGCCTGCAGGTGCTTGAACCAGGAGCGCATATCCGGCGTCATGCCCACGAGCGCAGTCATGAGCTGCTGTTCTGCTACCGGGGAACCGGTCGCGCCGACATCGATGGCCAGCACTTTGACATTCGCGCCGAGAGCATGATCCTCATCGGCCGTGGGCTCCAGCACAAGGTGACGAACACGGGAACCGAGCAGATGCGTCTGCTTTGGTTCATTGCGCCCGCGGGCCTTGAGGATTGGTTTCGCGCCATCGGTCGTCCGCGCCGGGCCGGGGAACCGTTGCCGCCACCCTTCGAACGTCCGGCCAATGTCGAAATGATCCAGGCACAACAGCGGTTCATCCGGCCGGACAAGGAGTGATCCGGGCGGTCACCGATTTGCGGCTGAAGTGCAGGCGCGAAGCAGGCGAGGCAGAACAATGCGAATCGTCGATCTGAGCCGGGAACTCTATCATCGAACCCCGACCTATCCGGGACAGCCGCCCATCATTCACGGCGTCTGGAAAACTCACGAGGAGGCCTTTGTCGAGTCCGGAAACGTTCAAGGCAACAGCGTCATGTTCATCTCCATGCCGGATCATGGGGGGACGCACATCGACGCGCCTCGTCATTTCGGAAAAGACGCAACTCCCATCGACGAGTACCCCTTGGAACACTGCTACGTGAAAGGTATCTGCCTCGATCTGCGCCACATCCCGCCGAAGGCCGAGATCACGTCCGGCGATCTGCAATCGGCTGTTGCGAAGTGCGGCAGCGCGATCCCGAAAGGCGGCACGGTTCTCCTGTGCACGGGCCATCACGAGCGCACGTTCCCCACTGCCGCTTATTCAACTGACAATCCGGGCGTCAATGTCGCGGCGACGCAATGGCTGGCGCGCCAGGGAATAGTGCATTTCGGCATCGATTCCATGCGGCCAGGCCCGATGGGCGTGGTCAACTCGCTCGTTCACAAGGCGTGTCTTGAGCTTGACATCACGCACATCGAAAGCTTGTGCAATCTGGAGGCGCTCATCGGCGAAGGGGAGTTTCGCTTCGTTGGCCTGCCGCTCAAATGGCGCGGCGGGACCGGCTCGCCGATCCGTGCCGTGGCCATCTTCGACGAGTAGGCAGCTAAGTGGCGCTGCACGCGCAGCAAGCTCTGATAATACCTCCCCTGAAAGGGGAGGTCGGCGAGCAAAGCGAGCCGGGTGGGGTCGGCTCCAACAATCTCGGGCGTCAAAGCAACCCACCCGACCGCCGTCGCTTCGCTCCGTCGGTCAACCTCCCCTGAAAGGGGAGGTACACCGAGCTTGCTGCTGCCATGTGCGATAGCCCCTGACCGCAAGCGGGGGAGGGATTAAGCACCAGCGTTTGGTGAGACAGACCATGCCTAAGGCGACGCTGGGCGAAATCGAAATCTTCTACGAGTCGCATGGCACCGGCACGCCGGTTCTTTTGGTTCCGGGCCTGGGCGGCGTCGGAAGTTACTGGGCCCCGAACATTCCGGCGTTTTCGTCACAATACCGCGTGATCACTCACGATCATCGCGGGACTGGTCAGAGCAGCCGATCGATTATCCGCTATTCCGTCGATCAGATGTGCGGCGACCTCGTGCGCCTGCTGGACCATCTCGAAATCAGCCAGGCGCATTTTGTCGGTCACTCGACCGGAGGGGCGATCGGCCAAACGCTCGCGGTCACCAATCCTGAGCGATTGAAGAGCCTGGTCATCTACGCAAGTTGGACGAAGGCGGATGCTTTCTTTCGCCGCGTCTTCGAAGCGCGCCGGACCTTGCTCACCACCTCGGGCGCCGCCGCGTACGTGCGTTCGACTGCCGTATTTCTCTATCCGGACTGGTGGGTGAACGAGAATCTGAATTTGCTGGAGCAGCGCGAGAAGGTCGCCATCGCCGCGTTTCCCGCGCCCGAAATAGCGGCCAGCCGCATCGACGCAATCCTCGATTTTGATCGGACCGTGGACTTGCCGAGGATCAGAGCACCGACCCTGGTTGTTTGTGCGAAGGACGACTTCCTCACTCCGCCATATTTTTCGCGCGAGCTGGCGCGGTTGGTACCGGGCGCCGAGCTGGCGCTCATTGAGAAGGGCGGCCATTGTGCATCGGAGACCAACGTCGAAGCCTTCAACGCCGCCGTGTTGAGCTTCATCACGCGCCATCCGTAATGGTTGGACAACTCGTCGTTTCTGGATTGGCGATCGGCAGCATCTATGCCTTGCTCGCGCTTTCGCTCGTTCTCATCAACAAAGCGACTGACGTGGTCAATTTCGCTCAGGGCGAGATGGCGATGTTCGGCACATTCATTTGTTACGCCGTCTTGATGAAGGCGCAGGCTCCGCTCCTCTTCGTTCTGATGCTGGCTGCGCCGATCGGGGCATTCCTCGGCATTGCGACAGAACGGATCGCCATGCGCCCGCTTGGGTCCGCGCCGCAAATCAACGCCCTGATCGCAACGATTGGCCTATGGATGGTTTTTCATCATGGCGCCGGCTGGATTCTGGGGCTACGATCCCGTGCGGTTTCCGTCGCTTTTTTCTTCTCATCCGGTGGATGTGCTCGGAGCACGAATCGCGGCCAACAGCATTGGCACCATCGGCGTATCGTTCCTTGTAATGATTTTGCTCTACCTGTTTTTCGAGCGCACCCGGACGGGAATAGCGATGCGGGCTGCGAGCATGAACAGGCACGCCGCCCGGCTCATGGGGGTCAAAGTCGATAGGGTCGCGATGCTGGCATGGGCGTTGGCGACAGCGATCAGCGTCGTGTCGGGCCTTCTGATCGCGCCGTTGACCTTCCTCGATTTCGAGATGATGTTCGCGGTGCTGTTGAAAGCCTTCGCCGGCGCGATTCTTGGCGGCTTCAACAGTTTTCCGGGAGCGGTCGTGGGCTGCCTGACGATAGGTGTGATCGAGAACCTGTTTGCCGCGTATCTTTCGACCGCATTCAAGGATTCGTTTGCGTTCGCAGTTATTGTGCTGGTCCTGATGTTCCGGCCCCAGGGTCTGTTCACGCGCACGGCCGGAAAGAAATTATGATCCACCAGTCCCGCACGCTCGGCGCGGCAGGCATTCTGATCTTTCTGCTCGGGGTGCCTTTCGCGCTCGGCAACTACGGGCACTATCTTCTCGCCATCGTCATTATTTATGCGCTGGTGGCTCTCGGCTTCAACGTCCTGCTTGGCATGGGCGGCCAGATCTCGATCGGACATGCGGCATTCTGGGCAGTGGGCGCCTACGTCTCGGCATTGATGGTCGGCAAGCTTGGTCTGCCTTTCCTGATGGGGGTCGTCGCGGGCGGAATTGTCGCCGCCGCGTTCGGTGTGCTCGTTGCGCTGCCTGCGTTGCGCGTTCAGGGTCATTATCTCGCCATTGCGACGCTCGGATTTGCGTTATTCGTCCAGCAGGGTCTGTTCGAGTGGGAATCGCTTACCGGCGGCAGGCAGGGCCTGTTCGTGCCGCGGCCCTCGCTGCTCGGCATGGAGCTCGAAAGCGACTTTGGTTATTTCTATTTGTTGCTCGCCATTTTTCTGTCGATGGCCTGGATCACGGGCAATTTCGCCAGATCGCTTACCGGGCGCTCTCTTATGGCTTTGCGAATGAGCCCGGTGGCGGCGGAATGCTGCGGGATACCTCGGCCGAAACACATCATCATTGCCTTCGCAATCAGCGCCTTCTACACCGGCATATCCGGCGCTCTCTACGGCCATCTCCTCGGGCATTTGAGCACCGAGACGTTCTCGCTTGCGCTCTCACTTTCTTTTTTGACAATGGCGGTGATTGGTGGTCTGCACTCGCGTGCCGGCGCACTCCTTGGCGGAGCATATCTCGCGCTGGCTCCGGAAATTCTGCGCGAGCTCAAGGATGCGCAGATGGTGATCTATGGCATTACGCTCATTCTTTGCGTGCAGTTCCTTCCCGGCGGCTTGATCAGCCTCGTCGAGCGCATCGATAGCGCTGTGCGGCGAACCTTCAATGCCGCTGCTTGAGATCAACAATGTCTCGCTGTCGTTCTCGGGGTTGCGCGCGCTTGCCGGCGTCTCCTTCACGATTGCCGAAGGAGAAATTGTCGGGCTGATCGGCCCGAATGGGGCTGGAAAGTCCACGCTGCTTAATTGCATTTGCCGGCTTTATCGGCCCGACGCCGGCACGATCCATTTCCTGAAAGAAGACCTCCTCAACCGGCGCTCACATGAGGTAGCGTCGATGGGGTTGCGACGCACCTTCCAGAATCTGGAGCTGTTCACCGAGGCAAGCGTGCGGGAAAACATCACGCTGGGAATGGCATATCGGTACCGATCCTCCTTGTGGAGCGAGCTGTTGGATGCTCCATCGTGCCGAACCAACCGCCAGGCGGCGCTGGCGGAAGCCAATGAGCTCCTCGTGGACTGCGGGCTGGGCGAAGTCTCTGATGTGCTGGTGTCCGCGCTGCCCTACGGTACGCAGAAGTCGGTCGAGCTTGCGCGCGCTCTCGCCGGACGTCCGATGCTCCTGCTGCTCGATGAACCCACCGCCGGGATGAATCCGGAGGAAAGCCGCCGCGTCGGCGAAACGTTGCGCCGGCTGCGCGATCGCTCAGGCGTGGCCGTGCTTCTCATCGAGCATGACATGCGCGTGATCATGACGCTATGCGACCGGGTTGTGGTGCTCGATCACGGCGAGAAGATCGCGGAAGGCTCGCCGGCGGAGATCAGGCAAGCGCCCGCGGTGATCAAGGCTTATCTTGGAGATTAGCCACGGTATGCTTGAGATTTCCGGCCTCTTCGCCAGCTACGGGCCCATTCGCGCGCTTAACGATGTGTCGATGTCGATCGCTGGCGGCGAGATCGTCTCGCTCTTGGGAGCGAACGGCGCGGGAAAGACGACGCTGCTCGGATGCATCACGCACAGCGCATCCTGCCGCATGTCCGGCTCCATCAGCCTTGAAGGCGACGACATTCTGGCGCTTCCAACGAATGCCATCATCGCTCGCGGCGTCGTCCTTGTTCCCGAGGGACGGCAACTTTTTGCCGAGCTTACGGTGGAGGAGAACCTTCGAATGGGCGCCTATGGTTGCGAGCGCGGCCGAAACTGGCGGTCGGACTTGCAGCTGGCTTACAGGTTATTTCCAACGCTGCTTGAGCGCCGGCGACAAGCCGCGGCAACCCTATCGGGAGGCGAGCAGCAGATGGTCGCAATCGGCCGGGCGCTCATGGCTCGTCCGAAGCTCCTTCTTCTCGACGAGCCATCGCTTGGCCTCGCCCCCGCGCTGGTCAAAGACACTTTTGCGCTGATCCGGGAAATCAATTCCCAGGGCGTTACGGTTTTGCTCGTGGAGCAGAATGCGCGCCAGGCGCTCGCCATTGCCAGCAGGGGGTACGTCCTGGAGAAGGGACGGGTTGCCCTAAGCGGATCGGCGAGGGATTCTGATGAATGATCCGCATGTGGTGGCAGCCTATCTTGGAGAAGAGGAATGCCACGTGTAGGGTGATCGGCAGAGGAAGGAGAAAAACTTATGCAATGCGTTGCAAGGCGGTTCGCTTCATTTCTGATGAGCTGTGTGGCGACGCTGCTTGCGACGGTCGCCGGCGCGGCGGAGCCGGGGATTTCAGACAATAAGATCGTGCTCGGCTCGTTTCTGCCATTGCAGAGCGGGCTTGCCGCGGGCGCGGCGCAGATGAAGGAGGGTACCGACGCCTATTTCAAATACGTCAACGATTCCGGCGGAGTGAATGGGCGCAAAATCGAATGGATCGTCGAAAACGACTCCTACAACCCGCAGCAGACCGCCGCGGTGGTCAAAAAGCTGGTCGATCGCGATGGGGTCTTTGCACTTGTCTCGACGCTCGGAACCGTGACAAATCTGGCCGTCCTGCCGTTCCTGGCCCAGCGCGAAGTGCCCATCATCAACCCCGCCGGCGGGCATCTCCTCCTGAACAAGCCCAAGGACAAGAACGTCTTCGGCATCCTTCCGCTGAGCTCGGAGATCGGCGAGTCGATGACCGACTTCGCGGTTACAAAGCTTGGCGCCAAGCGTGTAGCGGTTTTCTTTCAGAACGATCAGTTCGGAAAGGATCAACGCGACGGCGCGGCGGAATACTTGAAGAGCAAGGGCAGCCAGCCCGCGGGAGAAGCCAGTTATGTTCCGAGCGACGTGGATATCAGCGCACAAGTGATTGCGCTGCGGCAGGCAGACCCTGACGCCGTCATCCTCGGCGTCATTCCCAAGCACGGCGCGCTGTTCGTCAAGGAGATGCAGCGGCTGGGGTGGAAAGCCAAAGTCGTGGGCCACAATACGGTGGCCGATCCGGTCGTCTTGGACCTTGCCGGAGCGGAGGCGTTGGAAGGCGTCTACGTCAACCTCATGACCGCCGTGGACAGCATGGACAAGCCCGCGGTGAAGAAGGCAAACGAGATCCTCGCGAGGTATTATCCACAGACCAAGCCTGGCTACTATCCTTATCTGGGAATGGCCGGAGCAGTCATCGCGGTGGAGGCGATGAGCCGCGCGGGAAAGGAGCTTACGCGAGCCAAGCTGATACCTGCACTCGAATCGCTTGGCCACTTCGAGACTGGGCTCGTTCCGCCACTTGACTGGAGCGCGTCATATCACGGTGGACCGAAGACTTTCGGCTACGCGATGTGGAAGGGCGGCAAGCTGTCGGTGATCGAGGGCTGGTGAAGCAAATCACCGGCGTTTGTCGATTTTCACGCAATCAACGCACAAAGGGAGCTTCAGGAATGTCGTACAAGGTCGTCGTGCCCAAGGGTTCTGCGCCGCCGCTCGCGCCCTATTCGCCCGGCGCCAAAGCAGGCAATGCCGTTTACGTCTCCGGCACGCTGGCCTTGGACAGCAGCGGCAAGCTGGTGGGAAAAGGAGATGCAAAGGCGCAGACGCGGCAAGTCCTCGAATCCATCAAGGCGGTGCTGGAGGCTGCCGGAGGATCGCTCAAGGATGTGACGTTCAATCACATTTTCCTCGCGGACATGAGCTTTTACGCCGCAATGAACGAAGTCTATCGCGAGTATTTCCCGGTCGATCCGCCCGCGCGGTATTGCATTCGCGCCGATCTCGTGAAGCCCGAGTTCCTGGTCGAGATAGCCTCGATCGCGCATCTCGACAAATAAAGCCGCGCACAACCTGTACGGGTTGCCACAACTTCCTTTGTCATACCCGCGAAAGCGGGTATCCAGTAAATCTCCATCTGGAATAATTCGGCTCGCGGCGGGTTACTGGATCGTCCGCCGGAGCTTGTCATCGGCCGGCCATAGGCCGGACCCGTTGGCGGACGACGACCATCCAGCATCATCAATGACAATACGAATCAGCGCACCTTGTGTGCTGGCGGCAGCCAGGCGATCTCGGCGATCAACTTCTTTATGATGGCGCGGCCGAAGGAGTTGAAATTCTCCGCCACCAGAACAAATGCGCCGGACCCGCCTATGACGTTCTCCTGATAATACTTTTCGAGACCGCCCGCCGGATTGGTGTGCTCCGCATTCCATGGCACCGGTCGATCGCTGAGAATGACCAGTCCGTTGATCACGATTCCCTTGGCGAGCGCCTCGTCGCGGGCGAGCTTCACGTCGCGACCGGCATTGTTGGTCCCGTCGCCCGAGACATCGATGGCGCGCCGGGACGCCTGGTAGGGCGCATGGTCGAGCTGCGCGGCGGCAAACTCGATGCCGCCGCTGATGGAAGTGCGATCGGCGAAGGAGCGCGGCAGCTCCAGCAGCTGGTCACCGAACTTGCGCGCTGCCCCGGCGCCATCAATCAGACCCCAGTCGATCACCAGCTTCTGCGCGCCGAAGCCGGACCATTCGACGAAGCACACTGCAATGCGCTGATTTCGGGCCCGACTTGACGGCCTCGAGCACCTGCGGATCGGATATTGCGGCCGCGTAACCCTCGCGCTGGAGCAGGAATTTCGGATGATCGACGCTGCGCGAGACATCCGAGGCCAGGACCAGCAGCAGATCGGCCTGCTCGGCCGCTGCTGCAAAGAGGGGCGCGGCGAGAAGGGCGGTCGCGAGCGCCAGCACCAACCGAATGGCTCCGGCCATTCCTGATCTCCAGGTCCATCGATGGCGAGGTGACGTCTTCTTCATCGTCCTCCTCGCTTAAGCATAGCTCATTCTCTGTTCGCGGGCGAACGCGGCGCGGTTTTTCCCGGGTCCGCTATCACTCTCGCCTGCCGCGCGCGGATCGTTACGCCGGTTGAGGATTGCTTGCCGAAAACACAATCTCGATAAGTGTGCCTTCTTTCGGTGCACTGGTAACGCGAAATCTTGCCCGGTTCGCCTCTGCCATGGCCTTGGTCAGGGGCAGGCCGAGGCCGGTGCCTCCCCGTGGCGAAGTGGAAAGCTGGCGAAATGGCTCCAGCGCCGCCGCAATTTCGTTCTCGCTCATCCCCACCCCGGTATCGCGCACCCGTAAAGCGATTTCCCCCGCCCCGTTCAATGCGGTCGAGACAATAATCTGGCCGCCGGCGGGCGTGGATTTCAGAGAGTTGGACAAAAGGTTGAGCACGATCTGGCGCACCGAACGCGCATCAGCGAGCACCAGCGGCAGCGCCGGAGTGAAGGCGGTGCGAATGACGATGCGGCCTCGGCTGGCCTGCGGCTGCATGGAGGCGACGCATTGGGCAATGAGATCGTTAAGCGCCAGTCCGCGCAATGTGAGCTCAAGCTTGCCCGCCTCTATTTTCGACAGGTCGAGCAGATCGTTTATTAACGAGAGCAAATGCCCGCCGCATGCGTGGATGTCGCGCAGATATCCCCGATAACGCTCATTGCCGATGCCCCCGAACTGCTCCGTCAGCATGACTTCGGAGAAGCCGATGATGGAGTTGAGGGGAGTGCGAATCTCGTGGCTGATCTTGGCGAGAAAGTCGGACTTGGCGCTGGAAGATGCTTCCGCCTGCTGCTTGGCTCCGACCAGCTTTCGTTCGGTTTCCTTCCAAACGGTGATATCGCGGAACGCGATGCATAGCCTTTCTTTGCTGCCGGCGATGGCGGCTATGGACATGGCCAGCGCAAGCGGGGCTCGCTCGCGCGATCGGCCAAACACCTCGGAGATGCGCTTGCCGGCTCGCGCGCCGTCGAGAACCTCGCGGACGTGTTCCTGGGCGAGGGTGGAATATTCGGGGGCGAGCAACTCGGTGAAGGGCCGTCCTGCGAGCTCCTGCGACCCATAGCCGAGCAGTGCTTCGGCGCCTGTGCTCATTGCGAGGATGCTCCCGCGAGAATCAATCAGCACAGCCCCCTCGCTGCCGGAATCGAGGATTGCCGCCACCAGGCGAACCGGAATCGTATCGAGCAGCAGCAATGCATCGGTGACGTTTGGGACAGAATACGTGTGCGCATGCGGCTGGTCTGCCGCGTCGGGGAGCGTTGCGTTTGTTTCGGTCTGGATGTCCCCGGTCAGTCCTTGGGCGAGCTTGCGGGAAAGTTCATGGAAGGCCAGGAGCTCCAGCGGATTCAATGCAGGCGCAACGATGCCCGCGACATCCGAGGCGAGGGGAAGATTTTTCTGCGCCACCATGTCGGTCGCGGGGAGGGCACCAGCCTGCGCCCCCACCGCGGCAGCTGCTTGCGCGACCGCTGGACGGGAGCCGCTCATTCTGGCTTGGCGGGCGAGAGCGAACGCGGTCAGCCGCGCGATGTCTCGGCAGACCCCAAACCCACGATAGCCACGAATGACCCGGTCGCGATCGAATACCGGAAGTCCGGACAACTCGACGGGCAACGTTTCCGACTGTCCCTCGACAGGCCAGGCCACGGCGAGGCCGCTGAAGGTATCATGTGTTGCTACGGCGCGCGCGATCTGACTATCAGGATCGAGACTAAGCTCGGATGCGACGTCCACCCACAGGCGGCCCAGCATGTTTCCTGTGCGGGCTCCGACAAGGCCGATGAATTCGTCCGAATCGAGGGTAAAGTGGCCTTGCTCGTCCAATTGCCAAGCGAAGCGCAACGGATGGTGTCGGTCAAAACCGGAGGCGCTCATTTGCGTAGTCACGCCCCTTCCAGCGGCGGCCGCCGGCCGCATCGCAGGATTGTTAACGCCAGCGCCGAACCGCGTCCATTTTGACCGGCTGAGCTTTTGTCTAAAGCGGAAACGGCGTCAACCCTATGATCGTGCAGGTCGAAACCTCTCAAGCATCGAGCTCGCGCATGATGGAATAGAGCGCCGACTGCCCTTCGAACCCTATGCCAGGCCGGTCCGAGAGTCTCAGATACCCGTTATCCAACTGGGCGTCGTCGGCAAATCCCCCGAAGGGGCCAAAGACGCCGGGATACGATTCAGCCCCGCCCACCCCGAGCCCGGCAGCCACCGCAAGCGACATCTGATTTCCGCCGTGTGGAAACATTGCACGCGCGGGCCATCCCTGCGCCTCGATCAGGGCGAGCGTGCGGGCATACCGCGCGATCCCGTAGGCCTGCGGCGGGTCCACTTGAATCACGTCGTTGCGCTCGGGCCGCAAACCGCCGTAGCGAATCAGGTTTTGCACGTCTTGCGTGGAGAATAGATTTTCTCCCGTCGCGAGAGGAGGCTCATAGCTGTCGGCGATCTCCGCGAGCAAAGCGAAATCGAGCGGGTCGCAGGGCTCCTCGAACCATCGGAGCCGAAACGGCGCCAGCGCCTTGGCATAGGCGAGCGCCGCATCGCGGTCGAACTTGGCGTTGGCGTTGACCGCGAGCTGCGCATTGGCAGGCAGTATTGCGCAAACCGCTTCGACGCGGCGCAAATCCTCCTCGAGGGAAAGACCGCCGACCTTCATCTTCAACATGGAGTAGCCGGCGTCGAGATGGCGGCGCATCTCGTCTTGCAAATCCCTGACGGTCTGTCCGGGGAAATACCAGCCCGCGCCAACATAGCAGAAAACCCGGTCGGCGACCTTGCCGGCGCGATAGCGCTCAGCCAGCACCCGGTAGAGGGGCTTGCGCGCGATCTTGGCCACAGCATCCCAGACCGCAACTTCGATTGTTCCGATGGCGATCGAGCGTTCACTGTGTCCGCCGGATTTCTCACGCTGCATCATGACAAAAAATATCTTTTCGGGATCGAAATTCTCTTCGCTTTCATCGAGTAGCGAGCACGGATCAGCGGCCAGAATGCGCGGGATGAAGCGCGCTCGCATCGCTGCTCCGCACGCATAGCGCCCCGTCGAATTGAACGCGAAACCGGTTACCGGCTTTCCCTCCCGCAAGACGTCGGTGCGCACGGCCACCACCGACGTCGTCATCTCGGAAAAATCGAAGCTCGAGTTGCGAATGCTGGACTTGATTGCAACCGCACATTCCCGAACGTCGATTATTCGCATTGGCATCTATTCCTTGGAAAATCTGATAGAGTGCGCTGTGGGCGGACCGAGATTTTGGTCCGCAAACCCGAACCCGCCCGCCGGGTCAGGCGTTGAGAGCTGCAATAACTCGCACAGCTTTAGCCGCAGGACTCAATTCTAGCCGCAGGAACTCAATTCGGCGCCACAGCAGGAGGTTAGTCATGGCCGCTCAAGACCATTTCGAGATTCCCCAGGACATGCGCGCGTTCGCTGAAAAGAGCGTCGCGCAGGCGAAGCAGGCCTTCGATGGCTTCATGTCGGCCGCTCATCAGGCCGTCAACACGTTCGAAGGCCAAGCCGAGACAGCTCGAAAGGGCGCCAAGAGTGTCGCTGAGAAGGCGATCGGCTTCGCCGAGCGTAACGTAACGACGTCGTTCGAGTTCGCGCAGCAGCTGGTGAAAGCCAAAGATGTGCAGGAGGTACTTAAGCTGCAGGCAGACTTCGTGCGCAATCAGATGCAGGTGCTCGCAGAGCAGGCCAAAGAGCTGGGCGAAAGCGCCCGGCAAGCAGCCAAAGATGTAGTGCCCCCGAAATCCTGAGAACGCAGCCACTGCTGTTTCGAAGGATATTGTGCATTGCAATATTTGGGTTGCATTGCAGCAAGGTCGTTCCTATGTTCGTTGTGCCGGCAGCGGTGTGAGTGCGCCCAATGAGGTGGCCGCGCTTGCCGGCTCGGCACGGACTGGATGGACGCAGCTCCGTGCGATTGCATCATCTGTCCCCATAAGGAAACAAAAATGTCTGAGGCCGAAAGCGCTACCCCGACTACGTCACGACCCAGGTACAAGCCTGCTCCTGCGATTACTGCCCCTTCAAACTCGGAGCTGCCGAATTTCGAGATGCCGAAAATGGAAATCCCGGCTGCATTTCGGGAAATGGCAGAGAGAAGCGTCGCTCAGGCTAAGGAAACCTACGAGAAAATGAAAGCGGCGGCCGAGGAGGCCACCGACATGCTTGAGGATACCTACACCACGGCCGCCAAGGGAGTGTCCGATTATGGTCTCAAGGTGATTGAGGCCGCCCGGGCGAACACCAATTCGGCTTTTGATTTTGCCAGTCAGCTGATGACAGTGAAGTCGCTGTCCGAGGTTGTCGAGCTTTCGACGGTGCACGGCCGCAAACAGTATGAGGCGGTGACGGCGCAAACCAAGGAGTTGGCGGCCATCGCGCAGAAGACCGCGGCGGCGGCTTCCGAGCCGGTCAAGGAGAGCTTCGGCAAGATGTTCAAGGTGGCCTGACCTTCACACCACAGGCTTTATGAAAAGGCCCGGACCTGATGGTCCGGGCCTTTGTTTTCCTCGATACAATCCTTATGGGTGCGGGCATCCGCGTGCCGGATCGCGGGGTTGTCAAAGCGGCAACATGCTCCTATAGCCGTTCACGCGAAAGCGGTTGCGCAAGTGCAGGCAACAGGCCTCGGCTTGCGCCGTGATGTGCAGCTGTAGCTCAGTTGGTTAGAGCGCTTGGCTGTGGACCAAGAGGTCGGTGGTTCGAGTCCACCCAGCTGTACCATTTAAATTAGTTCCTTATGTTCTTTCATTGAGTCGAGAGCTATCCACCGGGGCTGGGAAGTGTCGCCTCAATGCAGCTGAAATGGCCGTTCCTTTGGTGGTCGTCATTCCTGCGCGCTCGGCGTTGCAAACCATTAGCACTGCACAGTGGTTTTGATTGCTTGGACGTTGTCACTGGTGGCAGATCGATGTCGGCTTGGCCAACCGGATCCAATCCCTCCCCCGCTTGCGGGGGAGGGTGGCCGCCGAAGGCGGCCGGGTGGGGGACTCGTGGCGAACCAAATCGTTGGCCGGTCCCGCGACGCGCTGCGCGACAGTCGTTTTTCCGGCAAAAGAAGGTGCGTGAGCCCCCACCCGGTCTCGCTACGCTCGACCACCCTCCCCCGCAAGCGGGGGAGGGATTAAGCGAAGCACCCCGCTCAAACAATCACTATGCAGCGCCACTAGTTGCCAGGATAGCAGCTGCCGCGCTCCTGCCTCTGCCGTTTGCTGGATGCTCGGGAGGCGTGCTCGACCCACAAGGCCCGATTGGCGCTGCGAACGGCAAAATCCTGCTAAACGCGCTGGAGATCATGCTGATGATTGTGGTTCCCACAATCGTCGCGGCGCTGTTCTTCGCGTGGTGGTTTCGGGCGTCCAACGCGAGGGCGAGCTACCGGCCCGATTGGGTATATTCAGGCAGGATCGAGATCATAGTCTGGTCGATCCCGCTCCTGGTCATCCTGTTCCTCGGCGGCGTGATCTGGATCGGGTCACATGATCTCGATCCCTACAAGCCGATCGCCTCGCAAGCCAAGGCGACCGAAGTGCAGGTCGTGTCGCTCGATTGGAAATGGCTGTTTATCTACCCTGATCAGGGTATCGCGAGCGTCAATGAGCTCGTCGTGCCTGTGGCAGCTCCGGTGCACTTCTCGCTGACCTCGGCATCCGTGATGAACTCATTCTTCGTGCCCCAGCTCGGCAGCATGATCGCGACGATGAACGGAATGGTCACGCAACTCCACCTCCAGGCCGATCAATCGGGAGAATTTTACGGCCAATCCACCCAATTCAGCGGCGACGGATTTTCCGGCATGCAGTTCGTCGTGCGTGCCGTGCCTGCCGGCGCGTTTGATCAGTGGCTTGCAACGGTGCGAGGGTCAGGACCCGCGCTGGATCGCGCGGGCTACGTCGCGCTTTCGAAGCAAAGCCGCAACGTACGCCCTTTCACTTATCGGACCGTCGATCCAACCTTGTTCCAAGCCGTCGTGACCCAGCAGCTGCCGCCGGGTCCTGGTCCGCAGGCCGGGCGCGGGGGGCCGGCCGTTTCTCCCGTCACGGAGCGCTGACGTGTTCGGCAAGCTGACTTGGGACGCGATCCCCTTCGACCAGCCGATCCCGCTCATTGCCGGCTCGGTGGTGGTGCTCGTTGTCCTTGCGGTGCTCGCTTGGCTCGTGCTCGCAGGCCACCTGCCATATCTGTGGCGCGAGTGGATCACCAGCGTGGACCACAAGCGGATTGGCGTCATGTACGTGCTGCTTGGCCTGGTGATGCTGCTGCGCGGTTTCATTGATGCGATCATGATGCGATCGCAGCAGGCGCTCGCCTTTCGCGCGGCCGGTTACCTTCCGCCCGAGCATTACGATCAGATATTCTCGGCGCACGGCACGATCATGATCTTCTTTGCCGCCATGCCGTTGATGATCGGCCTCATGAATTTCGTCGTGCCCTTGCAGCTCGGCGTGCGCGACGTCGCTTTCCCGACCTGGAACTCGACCAGCTTCTGGCTCACCGCCACCGGTGCGCTGCTGGTGAACATATCCCTGGTCGTCGGCGAGTTCGCGCGAACGGGGTGGCTGGCTTATCCGCCACTGTCGGAGCTGACCTACTCTCCCGGCGTCGGCGTCGACTACTACGTGTGGGCACTGTTGATCTCCGGCGTAGGCACGCTGATGACCGGCATCAACTTCGTCACCACCATCCTCAAGATACGCGCGCCCGGCATGAGCTACATGAGGATGACGATGTTCTGCTGGACCGCGCTCGCCGCCAACCTCCTGATCGTGGCGGCGTTCCCGATCCTGACTGCCACGCTCGTCATGCTGGCCCTCGACCGTTATTTCGACTTCCATTTCTTCACCAACGAAGCCGGCGGCAACATGATGATGTTCATTAATCTGATATGGGCCTGGGGGCATCCGGAAGTCTACATCCTGGTGCTGCCGGCGTTCGGTATCTTCTCCGAGGTGATCTCCACGTTTTCCAGCAAGCCGTTGTTCGGTTACCGGTCGATGGTGGCGGCGACCTTGTTCATCTGCCTTGTCTCATTCACCGTCTGGCTGCACCACTTCTTCACCATGGGCGCGGGCGCCGACGTCAATGCCTTCTTTGGCATCGCCACCAGCATCATCGCCGTCGGCACCGGCGTGAAGGTCTACAACTGGATGTTCACGATGTATGGCGGCCGCATCCGGTTCGCGACGCCAATGCTGTGGTCGATCGGGTTCATCGTGACGTTCGTGCTCGGCGGCATGACGGGCGTGCTGCTTGCCGTGCCGCCGGCCGATTTTCAGCTGCATAACAGCCTGTTTCTGGTCGCCCATTTCCATAACGTCATTATCGGCGGCGTGCTCTTTGCCGGTTTTGCCGGCCTCACCTACTGGTTCCCGAAAGCGTTCGGCTTCAGGCTGCATGAAGGTTGGGGCAAGGCCGCCTTCTGGTTTTCGTTTCTTGGCTTCTACGTCACGTTCGTGCCGCTCTATATTGCGGGTCTGTTGGGCATGACGCGGCGCTTGCAGCATTATGAGGTGGCGGCATGGCGCCCATGGATCCTGATTGCGGGGCTCGGGATCGTGGTCATGGTGTGCGCGCTCGCCTGTCAGGTGGTCCAGCTCGTCATAAGCATTCGCCGCCGCAACGAATTGCGGGACGAAACGGGTGATCCCTGGGACGGCCGGTCGCTCGAATGGGCGACGGCGTCGCCGCCGCCCGCTTTCAATTTCGCGGTGCTGCCCAGCGTATACGGCGAGGAGCCGTATTTGGGGATCAAGCGGCGCGCGATCGAAAGCCAGCAGCTGACGGCAGAACCCCAGTACCAGCCGATTGAGATGCCAAGAAACAGCCCGACCGGATTCATCACCGCGTTCTTCTCCACCATCATGGGATTCGGGATGATCTGGCACATCTGGTGGATGGTGGGTCTGGGGCTGGTTGCTGCCTACGCGGTGTTTGTCTGGTTCGCGTGGCGCGACGTTGCGGAGCAAGTCGTTCCAGCGGAGGAGGTCGCCCGCGTTGATCGGGCGCGGCGGCGAGCCCGCGAGGAATGGCTCGCGGCACACGCGACCGCTCGGTGAGCCGGCATGAGCGCGACCGATGCCTTGCCGCTCCCGCATGCGCGGGACATGGACCCGTACAAGATCGGGCGCAGTGGCGCGCGCGACGGCCGCAGCGGTGGTGGCGGCGGCTACAATCCCGCGCGCGGGCACGGCGAGGGCGGCCCCGCGTCCAAGCGCGTGATCGTGGGCTTCGGCTTCTGGCTCTTTCTCCTCAGCGACATCGTGATGTTCTCGGTCTTTTTCGCGGCGCATGCGGTGCTGCAAACGGCGACGGCCGGTGGTCCGTCCGGGCGTGAGCTATTTAATCCCTGGAGCATTGCGGTCGAAACCGCGTGCCTGCTCGCCTCGAGCTTCACCTGCGGATTATCAGCAGTCGCGACTGGGGCCCGCAGCCAGCTCTGGACGCAAGTCTGCCTGGTAATCACGGGCCTTCTCGGACTTTGCTTCCTCATCTTGGAGGCGCGGGATTTCGCAACCATGGTGGCCCAAGGCGCAGGGCCGCAGCGCAGCGCTTTCCTGTCCTCGTTTTTCACAGTGGTCGGCTGTCACGGGCTGCATGTCAGCGCCGGGTTGCTGTGGCTGGGAACGATGATGGCGCAAGTTCTCGTCAAGGGGTTCCGCGCCAACATCCTGCGCCGGCTGGTTTGCTTTAATCTGTTCTGGCACGCGCTCGACATCATCTGGGTCGCGCTGTTCACGATCGTCTATCTGATAGGACTAGGCCGATGAGTCACGAGGCCGACCGCGATGCTGGGGACGTCGGGCCCGGATTCATGGAGGCGGCGCGGCATACTGTCCGGCGAGGGCATCCAAGGTTATCTGATCGGGCTTGCCCTGGCGGTCGCTGCTGACGGCGGCTTCGTTCTACGTGGCGCACACGGAGCTGATCTGGGCGCCGGGAATCCCGGTTGCGCTCGTCGTCCTCGCCATCGCGCAGATCGGCGTGCACCTCGTTTTCTTTCTGCACCTCACGACTGCTCCGGACAACACCAACAACGCGCTGGCGCTGGCGTTCGGCGTATTGATTGTGGCGCTGGTGATCGGCGGTTCGTTGTGGATCATGGACCACCTGAACCACAACATGATGCCCATGCATCAGATGATGCAGATGCAGCGGTAACGGGTTCGAAGGCGGCAAATACCGGAACCACTTCGCCCTTGACGCCTGAACCGAATGCATGTATGCAAATGCATACAATTGCAAATGTTCGCAGGCGAACGGGAAACCCCGCATGACGATGCAGACCCTGTCGGCCCGGATCCCGAGCGAGGACATGGAGTGGCTCGCCAGCCTTGATATGCAGGGCGCGGTGAGCCCGAGCGACAAGCTGCGCGCGCTCATTGCGCAGATGCGGCGGCAGCAGGAGGGCACGCTCGATTACGAGCGCAGCTTGATCTGGCTGCGCGACCTCGTCTCCCCGTTCGTCACGGGGATACGCGCAATCGAGCACCACAATCGTATGCATTCAGAAGCGCTGACCCTGATCGCGGAATGGCTGCCGCAGGTCATGGCGAGCATCTTATCGGAGCGGGGGCTGCCCAAGGACGCCAGGCAAAGCGCCATCGAGATCGAAGAGATCATTGTGCAACGCTGCTTTCAACTGCTGACATCGATCATGCGGCTTGCAGTAACGCGCGATGCCGCCTGCTACAGCCCGGCAGTGCTCGACAAGCACGTGGCTGGCATTCTCGAGATTTGCAACATCGTGGCGCAAAGGCGCAGGCTGAGGGAGGATAAACATGACTGACACCATTGCTTCTCGCGTAACGCGCGTCATCGGTGGCAGCGTCCACGCCCTCCTCGACGCGGTGGAGAATGCGGCGCCCGAGAGCGCCATGAGCCAAGCCATCCGCGAGATCGACCAGGCGCTCGACGAGGTGCGCGCCGAGCTCGGCCGGGTGGAGGCGGTCAAGCATCTTGCGACTTCGAGTCTCAACAAGCTCAACAGTCAGAACGAAGGTTTGGCGGGGCAGATCGAGATTGCCATGGCGAAGGGCGACGAGGCGCTCGCGCGGGCGGGAATCGCCAGGCAAGTGGACATCGAAGATCAGATCCCCGTGCTGCAGCGCTCGCTGCATGATGCCATGGATCGCAGCAGGGAAGCTCGAAGGCTACATAGCCGCGCTTGCGGCCAAGAAGCGCGAGATGGAGTCGGCGCTGGCAGATTTCGTTGCCGCGCGCGCAGCAGCCTCTGCGCCGGCTGTGGGCGGCGCCGCGGCCGCAGGCAGCGCGACCCTAAACAGCGCGACCCAGGCCAAGGCCGAGCGCGCGGGGTCAGCCTTCGACCGCGTGCTTGCCCGCGAGACCGGCATTGCCGGCGTCACGTCGCCGCTTGATCCCAACGCCGCGAAGTTGCACGAATTGCAGGAGCTTGCCCGCACGCACCGCATCGACGAGCGCCTTGCGGCGATCAAGGCGGGACGCGCCCATCGAGGGTGATGCATCTTGAGCTCTCTCCTTTCGCCCGAGCTTTGGCCGTTTGCGCTGGCCACGGGCCTCCTGCTCGCCGTCGCCGTCATGGAGGCCTTGGCGCTCATCCTGGGCGCCAGCATCTTTCATTGGCTTGACGGAGCGGGGGCGCACCCCGGCGATGCCCCCGATGCCGACGGCCCGGTGAGCGCAGCGCTCGGCTGGCTGCACATCGGCAAGGTTCCGATCCTCGCCATCCTGGTGATCTTCCTGACCACCTTTGCTGTGACCGGCTTCGTCGCCCAGTTCGCAATCAAGAGCGCTCTGGGCCACTTCCTGGCGCCGCTCATCGCATCAGCCATCGCCTGCATTGTTGGCGTGCTGGCTGTGCGGATTTTGGGGGCGGGGCTGGGCAGGATGGTCCCGAAGGATGAGACCAGCGCCGTGGCGGACGCCAGCCTCGTCGGCCGGGTGGGCACCATAGTGATCGGAGTGGCGCGCGCCGGCCGGCCGGCCGAGGCGCGCATTCACGACGAGCACGGCACCCCGCATTACATCATGGTGGAACCGGAAGGTCCCAACGAAGCCTTCGAATCCGGGTCAAGCGTGCTGCTTGTCCGCCACCTCAATGGCAGGCGCTTCCACGCCATTCACAATCCAAAGCCGGGGCTTCTGTAGTGGATCGATTCCATGAAACCACTCGGATGGATCGGTGCATCGTTCAACTAACTCAGTCCGTCATTCCGGGGCGCCGCAAAGCGGCGAACTCTAGCTCGTCACATCACGGGAGGGTCTGATGCAAATTCAGGGCGCGGATATCATGTCGATCCTGCTGCTGGGCGGCGTTGTTCTCATTGGACTGTTCACCATCGGCCTCATCTTCGCGCGCCTCTATCATCGCGCGTCGAAAGAGCGGGCATTCGTGCGCACCGGGCTGGGCGGTCAGAAGGTGGTCAAGGATGGGGGGGCCATTGTGCTCCCGGTGTTCCACGAAGCGATCCCGGTGAACATGAACACGTTGAAGCTCGAAGTCATGCGCAACAAGGCAGAGAGCCTCATCACCAAGGATCGCATGCGGGTGGACATCGTCGCGGCATTCTTCGTCCGCGTGATCCCGAGCCAGGAAGGGATCGCCAATGCGGCGCAGACCCTGGGCCAGCGCACGCTGCATCCCGATGCCCTCAAGGAGCTTGTGGAGGACAAGTTCGTCGATGCGCTGCGCTCGACGGCGGCGACCATGACGATGCAGCAGCTCCAGGACCAGAGGCCGGAATTCGTGCAGGGCGTGCAAAATGCGGTGAGCGACGATCTCACCAAGAACGGGCTGGAGCTGGAAAGCGTCTCGCTCACCAGCCTCGACCAGACCACGAAGGAGTTCTTCAACGCCAACAACGCGTTTGACGCCGAGGGCCTCACCCGTCTCACCCAGGAGACGGAGAATCGCCGTCGCCAGAGGAACGAGATCGAGCAGGATACCGAGGTGGCGGTGCGGCAGAAGAACCTTGATGCGGAGAAGCAGAAGCTGGAGATCCAACGCCAGGAGCAGTTTTTGCGGCTCGACCAGGAGCAGCAGGTCAAGTTCCGCGCCGCCGAGCAATCGGCGCTGGTTGCGGCGCGCCAGGCAGAAAAGGACCGCGAAGCCTCGCAGGCGCGCATCGATGCGGAGCGCCAGGTCAAGGAGGCCGAGATTGATCGCGATCGGCAGGTGAAGCAGAAATCGATCGAGGCGGAGCGCACCGTTCAGGTGCAAGGCGTCGAGCGCGAGAAGGCGATCGAGATCGCGACCCAGGACAAGGCGATCGCCGTGGCCGCCAAGTCGGAAGAGCAGTCGCATGCCCAGGCGAAGGCTAATGAAGCTCTGGCGAATGCCGTGAAAGCCGAGCAGGCGGTCGAGACAACGCGCGCTACCGCCTCGGCCGACCGCGACAAGCAGATTGCGCTCATCAGCGCCAGCCGCGAAGCCGAGCAAAAGGCCATTGCCGTCAAGGTCGCGGCGGAAGCCGAGAAAGAAGCGGCAAGCAATCGCGCCGCTGCGGTCAAGATCAAGGCCGACGCCGACCGCGTCGCCTTCGAGGTCGAGGCCACGGGCAAGCGGCTGATCAACGACGCCATCAATGTGCTCTCATCGGAGCAGATTTCTCTGCAGATCAAGCTCGCGCTCATCCAGTCGCTGCCCGCGATCATCGAGAAGTCGGTCGAGCCGATGAAGCAGATAGACGGCATCAAGATATTTCAGGTCGATGGGCTCACGCGGCCATATCAGGCGAACGGCGGCTCACCTGGAGCTGCCGGCGGAAACGCAAGCCTGGCCGAGCAGGCGGTTGCGGCCGCGCTCGCCTATCGCGCGCAGTCACCCATCATCGACGGGCTGCTCAAAGAGCTCGGGATGTCCGGGGGAAGCCTCAAGGGCCTCACCCAGTCCGCCACGCCCGAGGAGATTGCGCCCTCTTTGCCGGCGGCGAAGGGGGAGGGGGAGAATCACCAGTAGCGGTAGGGGCAGCCTCGAACTGCGCCCGCAGAGCAGTCAAAGCAAGTTTCGACAAAAAGAGCACCAAGCTTAGGAACTCCGCGGGATCATGTCCTAACCTGATCCGTCGAGGTGTCCTCCTCTTCCGGCCACAGGAGGGCCCGAAGGACTTCGGGTTTTGTCAAGGCTAGGTCTTGCGGGTCGACGCCATCGACGTCCTGTTGGACGTACTTCGCGATCCTTAACTTCTGTTCCAGGCTGAAGTCGATGAACTCATCCACGGTATTTTCCGCCAGCAGAAGGAGGATTTCGCACTCCCGCGTCTGTGAGATGCGATGGATCCGGTCCTGCGACTGGATGAAGTCGACGAGATTGAAGGTGCGGTCAACGTATATAGCCAAGTTCGCTTCGGTGAGCGTCAGACCTTCGCGCGCCGCCGCGGGATTGGCGATCATCAGCCTCACTTCGGCATCCTTCTTGAATGCACGCACGGCTGCATCGCGCTCCGCGCTTGAGAGAGAACCGTGTAGCGTCACTGGCCGATAGGCAGAATAGCGCCTTTGTAGCGTGTGGATGTTGGCGACGAATGAGCTCCACACGATGACCTTTCGAGGCGACCCGTCGGTCAGCGCTTCGGTTAGCACAGCGTCGAGCGCGGTGAACTTACTGGGCTCTTCCGCATAGCCGGCGTCCAGCATCCCCGGGTTCGATGCAAGTTGGGCAAGACGTACAAGTCTGGCCAGGATGGCTTCAGCTTGCTGCAGAACCTGATCGCCGTCGAGCGATTTCACCCAGAGGGCCAGTTCGTTCCGCATCTGGTCGTACATCGCTTTCTGACGGGGAGGCAGCGTCACCCGCAATCTGCGCGTGAGTTTGTTCGGAAGTCTGACGGCGTGATCTTTCAGCCGCCGCTTCGACAGCCTAGCAACGTTGTGGCGCAGGTCGTCGAGCGAAAAGTAAGCGCCACCCGCGCTCCGGTACCGTGCGCGAAATTCGGTGAGCGTCTGTCCCAGAGAATCTCCATCGTCAAGGAAATAGAATTGGCTCCAAAGGTCTTCCGGCTTGTTTGCTACGGGAGTGCCCGAAAGAATGTACCGGCGTGCTGCGCTCGCACGTAGCTGCAGGACCGCTTCTGTTACGCGCGCCTCGGGGGTCTTGATCCGGTGGCTTTCGTCGAGTACGAGCGCCATCGGCTTGAAGCGCAGCAAAGCCTTGAGCGCCGCCAATTCCGCACCGACCGCTTCATAGTTGATGACGTAGAAGGCCGCCCGAAGCTTCGCAAAGGAGGTTCGGCGAGCATTGCGTCCCGAGCCGAATACCGCGGCGGGCAGCACGGAGAACTTTTGAATTTCATCCGCCCAGGTCGTCTTCAGCCCATTGGGACAGACGATGACAGCGCCGCTCAAAGTGCCCCGTTCGACCTCGCCGGCGATGGCGTCTATGAGCTGCTTGCTCTTGCCCAGGCCTTGTTCGTCGAATAGCGCGGCGCGCTCGTTTTGCCGCAGGAACTCCGTCCCTTCCGTCTGATGCGGCATCAAGGAAATCTTGTTACGCGGCATGACTTACCTCACCGAGAAGGATTTCCGGCACGTGAAGCCGGACGATATGTGGAGAACCTAGGAGGCCCGTTTCGATCAGGACTTTGTCCAGACGCGCGGCTTCTGTCCTTGAAACCGCGATGTACAGCGGACAATGAGCTGCCCCGCCTTTCATTCGGACGGTGCCGAAGATTCGGAGCTGGGCCACCGTGTGTCGCGTATTTATGTCGTTCGCCGTTTTCGCTTCGGCAAAGGCGAGAAGCGTTCGGTCGGGGCGCGCCCCATGCGTCCGGTCGACGGCCTTTCAGCTGAAAGGGCGTCGGCAGACCGTTCCAGAATCCCGCTTGCCCTGCGGTCGCGTCGAAGCCAGCGACGACGAACCCGTCCGCATACATGCGCCGCGCGGCCCAGAGCAGCAGCGTCTGATGCGCCAAGCCAGGAGCGCTCATTGACGTTTAGGCCAGCTGCGGGCGTGGCTCTTGGCCGACTTCGGCGCTGCGACGCGATCGACATTGTCCATGACTTCCGCGAGCGTCTCCCCGAGTGAAGCAAGAATTTCCAGGCGCTCGGGACATTGCCGCGCTTCCACCAGATCACTGATCGACATTTTTGCGAGACGCGCTCGCGTTCTTTCGACCAACAGATACAGCTCCTGTTCGCGGGGATTGTTTTCGGAGAGATATGCCTCCGCCGCATCGAATCCGTCGACCTCCAGAAGACGCACGGCCTCATTGGCATCGAGGATCCTCGGAAGTTTGCGAACCTTCATACCAGTGTCGACCTGACCGTCCCGCACCCAGCGCGCGAAGCGCTCTGGAAGGTCTGACATGCCTTCGCGGTGCTGCTGGATGCGGGTATTCCGCGAGAATTCCAGAAAATAAGAAAATTTGCTGCGATGCTCTGCATCAGTCGGGTCGTTCGTGATTGGAAAGTATAGACGATCCATCATGTTGGCCGCTTCGATGTGCTGACGAACGTCATTCGCCGTCATGCGATAGCGCTCGGCGACTTCTGCCTCGATGAGGCCGCTTTTGACGAGCGCCCGCATCTGCAGCGCCTTTTCATACGGTGCCCAGCCGCGCACCGAACCAAGGTGAATCTCGTTCAACAAGTCCTGAACTGTGTGCTCCGGCGTACCATCGGGGATGATCCACGCCGGCATGGTCCGGAAGGCGGAATTGTTAGGGTGCTCCTCCTTGGCCGCCCTCATCGCCACGACTCGACGGTTGCCTTCGGCGACCGTGTAGTCATGTCGCAGATAGATTGGCTCCTGTATGCCTCTGGAAAGGATGATTGACCGCTTTAGCCCTTCGGTGTCTTCTTGGCTAACGAGAATTAGCGTGCACGCGGCATCGCCGCGAGCGTCTTCTTCCAGTTGCCGCATCGAAAAGCCGACCCTTGGATTCGAAGGATCGAGCCTCACTTCATCCGGATCCACTTCGGCCATGGTGAGCTCGACGCGGACGCCTTGGACATTGCGTACGTACACTACCATCGCCGTTTCCTTTCTCACTTTAACCCGTCGCACAGATCGACAAACCGCTCCAAAGCCGCATTGAGATTGCGGACGATCGATTTGGCGCCGCCAGTCTGATCCTTGCGGACGCGCTGGATATCATCGAGCCGCGCATCGGCAAGTGCATCCGTCATCTCGATCATGAGCTTGAATAGCGGCGAACTAAGCTCTGGACGGTCTTGATTGAGTATTTTCAGCGCCGCGTCTCTGCCTTGCTTGCTGAACGCAGCGAGCGCACCTGGATTAGAGACTATGTCGCAAAGCTCCCGCACGTGCTGGCCCTGAGCGATCTTGTTGGTGCCGACCCATCGCACGAAATCGTCCAGAGCTTCCGGAGATCGAACGACCCACTCCCGCAATTCGGGTTTTTTGAATAACTCTTGAAAATAGCTAAACTTTCGCACAGCGCTGGGCCCGGGAAACGCCACCAAATATTTGTTCTTCATGACATCGAAAGCGCGGATGTTGTGATTCACTGCGGTTTTCGAGGTCTTCAGGATCTTTGCAATCTCCTCCTGCACCATCCCGAACTGGCTGAAGAGTTGATGGATGTGGCCCGCCTTCTCGAACGCCGACCATTTGTTCTTGCCCCCGACGTGAAGCTCTCCGAGCAATATCGCCACTTGGCGATCGGTAATGTCGGGGGGCAGGACGCGAGCAGGGATCGTCCACCAAATAGGATCGTCGGGGAAATTCTCCCTTAGCTTGCGGTAGACGACGGTCCGGCAATTGCCCTCTGCCACAACCCTGTTGTTGCGGACGATGATGCGTTCGATTAGCCCCCGGTTCGCCTGGACCGAGCGGTACAGGTCATGGACATCAGAGTCCGACCATAGGATGTCATTCAGTGCACGTTGTACGGCTTCACTGCCGCCAGCGGAGCCAGTGGCGATCGTGTTGGCTACGCGCGGGTTCGTCGGGTCGAGCATGACGTCGTCGAGAGGAAGGTCCTGCCCCCGCACCTGAACTTTGACCTTATCCAGAGTGATTTCGTCTACCTGTTCGACCACGATATTCGCGGCGCCCGCGCGGGCCACGCTATGCTTTGCCATTTTTGCTGCCCTTGGTGCCTTCCACGATCGCAAGCACGCTTTCGACGGCTTCTTGGAGCTTGACGACAATGCTTCTGGCTTTCGCCGACTTCTTAAGAAGCGCTATTTCGTCCTGATTCATTTTCGACAGGGCTTTCGTGATCGCCTCGACCTGCTTCAGCGTTTTTGAACCCGAGAGCGGGTCCGAATCGCCTAGGACCTTTTTGGCCGCCTTGAAGCCAGACTTCTTGAGTTCAGCGGCGGCCCGGCGATTGCCGTATACTTTGTGCAGCTCTCGAACTTCGGCTCCCTTAATGTGATTGTTAACTAGCAGTTTCGCAAAATCCTTGCGGAAAACTGGCTTGTCGCGCAGGGAAGCCAGCTTCTTGTTTTTGATGAATTCGAGTGCGTGACTGAATTTAGATTCCAGGATGTCGGTGCCGGTGTTGTTCTTCGCGTGCGGGAGTACCTCCTTGACGAGGTAGTCGTAGGCGTCGAGATTTTCTTGCACGTCGCGTGGGGTCACGCGCATTTCATCCGCGATCTGCTCTGGAGACCAGCGGTGCACCTTCTTCAGCTCGTGAATCTGGTCAGCCTTGGCGTACGCGCGCCACTTCGTTTTCCCGGCGACGTGGTACGATGCCATCATCATCGCCATAGCGCGTTCGGGAACGCCTTTGGGCAAGCGCATGACCGGAAGCGTCTGCCATCGGGGGTCCGTTTTTGAACCTTCGTGCAGCGTAAGGACCGCGGTCGTGCGGGTGTTGCCTTCGATGACGAGCCCGTCGTGGCTGATGATGACAGGATCGTGCAGCCCTCCGGCCTTTCTGATCGCCTTCTGGAGGCTGTCTTATCCGGGCTGCTCTTTGATGAGTGCTGCCAGGCTGTCCTGTGACTTTGATCCTCCACGGTGCTGCAACAGAAACCGGATGCGCGGATTGTTCGGATTTAACCGAAGCGACCCGATGGGCACTGCTTCGTGAGCAACAGGCACTTTCGCTCCGGCGATGGTGAGCAAAACCTTAGAATCCTTCGCCGCCGCCATGATCCGCTCCGTTCAGTATCATCTAAAAATGTCGATACTGTAATAATATAACAATACTGATTGGACTGGCAATACCAAATTAATCCCAAGACTCGTTCGTTGACTACAGGAAAGCCGGAAAAAGGCGGGAGGACGCATTTTTGCGGGGATATCTCCGCCTCGAGACTGTCTCTGGGCCGCGTCTCGGTCGCCTCTCTTGAAAGCCGCCAGACAGGGTGCAATACCTGCAGCCTGAGACTGCAATATCTGCAGGGCGGCCGATGACGTACAAAAAGGTAGCGCTAGTAGGACACCTGGGTTTGGCCGTCAGCCAGCCAGCGCTCATCGGATTCGCACCAGCCAACCTCCTGCACCGCCTGAGCTTCGCGGACGTTCTCAATGAGGACTCCGGCACTGGCTACCAGCGGCGGCTCAATCCCCAACACAGCCTCGATTTCCGCCGCTACGTCCAGACCGACGGGGCGATGACGATTCCTTTGACGTTCAATGTCCGACCTCCCGCGGGGGAGCACTGGCACCTGATCGGAAAGGGTGCCCGGGCACGGCTTGAAGTCGATGCAGACGGTCCTCGCGTTCTCGCGCAGGTTGACTGCCAGCATCGGCTGGGGCATCTGCATGATCTGGACGTGTCTCTACCTTTCCTTTGTTTCATTGGCCTAAGCGCGCGCGACGAGATGGAGGCGTTCCGCATCATCAACAGCAAGGCAAAGGGTCTCAGCACCAGCCTTCTCGACTACCACGACGCCCAGCTCGCCGTTGACCTGGCTTCGGAGCGCCCGGAAGCTCTTCATAGCGCTGCAATTGAACCTAAACGCGGAATCGCCCTGGCGCCGTCAGCTCGACCTCGGCGGCGAGAAGAACATCGGGTCTTACACGCCGTGCATCTCTCAGAACGATGCAGAAGGCGGTGCGCGACTATTTCCTGGTGCCTACGGGGATACTCCAATCGGAAGCTGTGGAATTGACGGCGGCGATGGTAGTCGAGTTCTGGCAGGCAGTGACGGACGTCCTGCCTGGTCCCTGGAGCGACCCGCGGGCGCATCTGATCACCAAAGGGGTCGGCGTTTACGCGCTGACAGGACTCATGGGCCAGAATCTACCAAGAGAAAGGCTCTGTCTCCCTGTGCAGCCGTCGCGCATTCCGCGCCGAACTCGCGACCACTGCACCCGAGGTTGACTGGAGCGGGCAAGGCACCTTCAAAGGCTTGGGCGGAGAAGCTGGAGCTAAGGAGGCGCTTCGTATTCTTCTAAAGGTAAGAAATGCCGCCGTCGCGGTGGAGAGGGCAGGAAGTCATGGCCGGTAAGAACATTCTGCTCGTCGAGCCCGGTTACAAGAACAAGTATCCGCCTCTCGGACTAATGAAGATCGCGCAATACCATGGGGCCCAGGGGAAGAAGGACAAAGTCCGTTTCATCAAAGGGGAAGACCGAAGTGTATTCGCGACAGCATGGGACCGGGTTTATGTGACGACACTCTTCTCGTTCGAGTTCGTCAAGATCGCGCAGACGATCGACTTTGCCCTGGACGCTGCGAGCGGCCAGGCGGACAAGGTATTCGTCGGAGGCATCGCCGCATCTCTGATGCACGAAAAATTCCTTTCCGAACCACGTTGGCATGGAATCCGCTTCATCAAGGGACTGCTCACCGCTCCGCCTGCCGCAGCGCTCCATCTCGATGAGTTTTCCGAAGAACTATATGCCGACGACCGCACAGGTTGACCTATCGAAAATCTCGTTCCTGACTACGGCATCCTGTCCCAGATCGACTACAAATATCCGGTGAGCGACGCCTATTTCGCCTACACGTCGCGCGGTTGCATAAGGAAATGCCACTTCTGCGGCGTGCCCAAACTTGAGGGGGCGCAACGCGACACGGAGTCGCTAACCGGACTCGTGCGGGAGATCGACCGTCTTTACGGTGAGAAAAAAGATCTCATGCTGATGGACAACAACGTTGTCGCATCTCCAAGATTTAAGGAAATCATCGCCGAAATCCGTGACTTGGGTTTCACGCCCGGAGCGAAGCTCAAGCGAGAAGGCATGCGCGCGCCGGTTCAAAGGCGCGTCGACTTCAATCAAGGGGTCGACGCCCGGATCCTATGCAAGGATCGGATGTTTCTGCGCGAACTCGCGCGCATCTGCCTGAAACCACTCCGCATCGCATTCGACCACCTCGGCGTTAAGAAGCCCTACGAGCAGGCGATCCGCTATGCCCACGAGTTCGGGCTGACCGAGCTTTCCAACTACATGCTGTACAATTTCCATGATGGGCCTGCCGATCTCTTCGAGAGGATGCGGCTGAACGTGACATTGAACGAGGAATTGGGGGTGCGGATTCTGGTCCTTTCCGATGCGCTACCAACCCACTGATCGCCCCGACCGCGGTCACGTCGGCGAAAAATGGACAAGATATCAGCTGCGTTCGCTTCAGATCGTCTTGCAGGCGACCCATGGAGTTGTCAGCGGCGAGCCAGAATTTTTCAAGCGCGCGTTTGGCGATACGCAGAGGGATTTCGAGGACATCCTGACCATGCCGCACGACTTCATCTTCAATCGCGATTGGTTCGAACGCTTCGAGGGAAAAGCCGAGCTGGAAGATTTTCGCGCAGCATACGCCCGCCTGACGCCTGGGCAGGGTATTGAACTCATGGCTTTGCTGTCCTCGTGCGATCCCCGCGAGTTCGCCTCGCTAGCACGACGTTGCGCCGATGCGCGGTTGAAAGGAGCCCTGGAGTTCTACGTCCCGGTGCCGAAAGACCGACTTGCGAAGATTTGGGCCAAGCAAAAGCTGCTTACCGCGGGCAACAAACAGTTCCAGGTCGGATTGACGGAGGAAGAGATCGTGGAAGATGCCGGGCTGGAAGCGAACGCGCTTTTACCCCCGGTCGCCGCGCCTAAGCCAAAGGCGCGTTACCAACGAGCGGAAGCCCAATGAACGAACGCAACCTCGCCCGCCAACCGGAGCTTACCGGTCCCGGGCCTATTCCGATTGATCGAATTGTCATCGGAAAGGACGTCCTCGAATTGGTCTCCAGTGCGATGTACGTAGATCCACTCACGATCTACCGGGAATATGTACAGAACGCGGCGGACTCCATTGACGAAGCCCAAGCGGCCGGACTCTTGCGCAAAGGTGAAAATGGACGGGTCAGCATAGAAATTGCCCCGACCCAACGGCGCGTCAGGATTCGGGACAATGGGATCGGACTCCGGTGGGCGGACTTCGGCCGACGGCTAACGGCGCTCGGCGCCAGCGCAAAACGCGGAGGTACCGCCCGCGGCTTCAGAGGAGTTGGCCGTCTCGCAGGATTGGGCTACGCCCAGCGTCTTACGTTCCGGTCGCGGGTGGTCGGCGAAGCTCTTATATCCGAACTGGGTTGGGACTGCCGGCTGTTGAGGTCGGCCCTGCGGTCAGCGGAAAGAGATGCCGGCGTGGAAGACCTAATCCGCAGCGCCGTCACACTGTCGCGAGTCCCGGGCGAGGGCTTTCCCTCCCGCTTCTTCGAGGTCGAACTGGACGGCATAGTAAGGCTGCGTAGCGACAAGCTCATGAGCCCGACGGCCATCGGAGAATATCTGGGCCAGGTCGCTCCCGTACCTTTCGCGCCGGATTTTCCGTTCGCCGAACACATCCGCAAAGCGCTCGAACCGGGGGTCCAGCTCGACACTCTTGAACTACATATTTCGGGTCTCGAAGAGCTGGTCTACCGCCCGCACCGCCGCGGTTTCAGCGACGAAAAGAGGAAGGGTGCATTCCAGGATGTTGAGGTGTTCACCATTCCGGACGTTGACGGAGGACTTGCCGCAACAGGCTGGCTTCTACATCACGAGTATGACGGAGCCGTGCCGACTGGGACGGGCTTCAAAGGCCTCAGGTTCCGCCTCGGCAATGTCCAGATCGGAGGTAACGCTCTTCTGGAAGAGCTATTTACCGAGCCCAGGTTCAATTCATGGTCGATCGGAGAAGTGCATATCCTCGATAGACGGATCGTGCCGAACGCCAGGCGCGACGACTTCGAGCAGAACGCGCACTACAGCAACCTCCTCAATCAACTCAGCCCGATCGCGCGCGCGGTATCGAAGCGTTGTCGAACGAGTTCGAAGCGACGTCAGTTGCTGCGAGACTTCGAACTACAAGAGCAAAGCATTAAGGAAAGGCTCCAGATCCTGGCGCAAGGGGGCATTAGACGAGAAGCTCGGAAGGTACAAGCCACGCACATGGACAATGTGCTGAATAGGATGACCCGCCTCGCCAACGCCCAAGAACTCGAAGGCGAGAAAGACAAACTTCTTTCACGGGTTGCGAAACGTAAGGAGCAGGTCCGCGCGGCGAGCGGAGCGGTCCGCAACTCGCCACTCGATCTGCTGGCGCCACACAAGCGTGCCATGTACGGGCAAATGATCGATCTAATCTACGACTGTTCGACAAATCGCGTGGCGGCGAAAGCGTTAGTAGACCGGATATTGGAAAAAATTGCTGTCACTGCCGATGGAGTGCCTCAGCGCAGCAAAAAGACGAGAACTCGGAAAAGGAAAAGAGTTGACTCCGGTGTCACCAGGCCAAGCCCGGACAAGAAAACACAAGAGGCGCTCCCGTCCAGCGCCAAAGGGAATCTCGGCCAAAGCCCAAACGGTGAAGTCCACTCTGTTCCGGCCGGTTCAACGGGTCGATGCAAAGGTGTTAACTCTCGGTGCTGGGGTTTCGTATTTCAGAGTGTCACGCGGTCTTTCGTTTAGCCCGAAGTTGCCTTCCGCTTAGCTGACGCGCCGTATTCAGAAGAGTTTGCGAGTAAACTGCGGATTCCGACGATTGTGGCCGAGTTCCTCGCGACGGTGCTCGCCGATGTTTGCTATCGCCTATACGGAAAGGTGCGAAGCGCGGTTCGTGCCCCTGGACGCATTCTACAAAATCATCTGCAGGACCTATTTCGACGAAGACTAGAGCGCGGGCAGTGCCCCAAACCCCAGCACTGGGATGGTATGAGTTTACGTGTTCGTACTGAGGACCATTCCGAGACGATTACCAAGTCGATACGCTCTCGAGATGGGGATACCGTCCGTGTTGGTAAGCGTGTGGGACCGCGCGAGTGCCGGAGGCTACGTGCCGCGCTTTTCACAGAGCGTGCGTGTCGAAAAGGAGTGCTGATCTTTGCTGAATGAATTTTGTTATCCTGGAACGCGGGCTCACCGCCGCAGAATTTGCGATTACGCCAAGGCATGCAGATGTGCAGCTCCTGGCCGGGAACAATGCAACCCACGTGTGGCTCTATAACAATGTTGTACCCCCCCTCGAGGTTGCGCTCCTGAAGGCCGATCGAGTTAGTCGGCATCGCGCAATTGAGCTTCCAGCAAACGAGCCAAGTATGCTTCTAATAGTGAGAAATCGAGGTTTCCTTCATGCCACGCGCGATCGGCGGATATCAGCCCCGCAACATAGCCGTTACGATCATCCCTGATGCGTTCTGGCACAATCCGCTTTCCCGGTAGCAGGCCACCAGATTTGACGCAGAGGAGATAGTAGCAGGTAGCCCTGGCAGTCCTGCCGTTGCCTTCAATGAAGGGATGAATCCAGTTTAAACGCCAGAGCCCATAAGCTGCCAACTCAGTAGCAGTCCAATTGAACCAATTCTCGTGGATAGTCGAAATGAAACGATCCATCAGCTCCGGGACTTCTTTGAAATGTGGCGGCAGATGACTGCCCACATAGATCGGTTCCTCACGAAAGCGGCCGCCAAACTGAGAAATATTTGCGACAGCTACGTGATTGAGGGCCCAAAGGGTGTATTTGTCGAGCGCCGTATGGCCTTGCTCAAGCCCAATCTCAATGCAATTTGCCAGGAAATCATATTGGCGGATGAGGTTCCGTTCCTGCACCCGATCAAAAAGTTCGCGATCATCTCCCTCTGATACAATCATGGGAAAAAGAGAGGTCAAGCACCACGCACCAGGCCTCTTCGTTTCTCCTTTAGGTCCTTATGCGGATCGTCCGGGATGCTTTCATCGCCGACGCCTTGGTGATTCGCGACCCTTCTGGAGCGTTGCCGTAAGCAAAACTTGCGCGCTGCTCCAGGAGCAGTTCGTCGGTAACAGGTGAGGTTCGGGCCTCTTGCAAGAGGCGCTCCAACTCTGGTCGGTTAGGCGCCGGCCTTAGCGTTGATTTGCGTATAGCCATGGTTCATCTCCCAAAGATGCTAGACGCCAAGCATGGCTTGGGCGATTCCTTTTTAATGATATATTGAGGGGGCGGCCCGGCGTCATCCCCTCTGCCGGTACACCCCCCTCTGCTGCCTTCCCAGTCTCATTTACCGCAACAACGGATAATTCGCAAAGAACCGGCGAAGCAAGCACCCAGAGACCTGCCACAGAGCACACGGGCCAAGCCGAGCGGCTGGCAGGGACCCGGCCTGGGGGTTGCGGGACCGCGAGACGGCGCAGGCGCGCATCGAGGCCGAGCGCACCGTTCAGGTGCAAGGTGTCGAGCGCGAGAAGGCGATAGAGATCGCCGCCCCGCCAAAAGTGTCAGGCGCTGCGGGTGGCGACGAAGCGTGCTGCCGCTTGCAGGATGTGCGCTTTGCTGCCGAACGGCCCCAGCGCCGACTGCGCCTGGGCCACGAGGCCGTCCAGGCGGCGCCTTGCCGCCGCCGGGCCGAGGACAGCGACCAGCGTCGCCTTGTGGGCGGCTGCGTCCTTTCGGGTCGCCTTCCCCACTGTGACCGGATCTCCTTCAAGGTCGAGGAGATCGTCGGCGATCTGAAACGCTTCGCCCAGCGCCGATCCGAAACGGTCAAGCGCATTGCGCTGCGATTGATCAGCCTTACCCAAAATCGCGCCTGCGAGGCAGCCGTATCGCAGTAGTGCGCCGGTCTTCATCGCCTGCAGCATCCTGACTTCGTCTTCGTCCAGGGATGGCGGCCTCGCCGCAAAACGACCCTCGGCGGAGAGATCGAGCATCTGCCCGCCCACCATTCCGCCCAGACCAGCCGCACGGGCCAAGGCCGCGATCAGCGCCAGCCGCACATCGGATTCCGGATGAGTCTCAGGCCGCGAGAGGATGTCGAAGGCGAACGTCAACAGGCCGTCGCCGGTCAGGATGGCGGTGGCCTCGTCGAAAGCCTTGTGCGCGGTGGGTCGGCCCCGCCTGAGGTCATCATTGTCCATTGCCGGCAGATCGTCATGGGCGAGCGAGTAACAATGCACGCATTCCAGTGCTGCGCCCGCCATCAAAGAATTCTGCCGCGGCACTGCGAACAGCGAGGCAGATTCAACCACGAGAAATGGCCGCAAGCGCTTGCCCCCGCCCAGGCTTGCATAGCGCATTGCCTCGAGCAGGCGCACGGGTCTTGCCCGCTCGCCGGCAATTGTTGTGGAGGTCAACATGCGGTCGAGCAGGGTTTGCGTTTCATGCGCGATTTGGCCGAGCCGATGCTGGAACGCCGCCTCGGTGTCGCCCCTGCTCGTCAAAGCATCAGTGGTTGGCATATCCTCTCAATCATCGCGGTCTACGTATCGGTTGCTGTAAGCCCACACCTTAGCGCAATCCAGGACCGATGCGCTGGTACTTATCCCGGAAGGGTGAATCCCCGCCTGGGAGATGCGATCAATCTAGCAAGCGCGCTCGCCCAGCCAAAAGCCATTGTCAAGCGCGTTCCGGCCAATTGGGATCGGCCGTAGGGGGCGGCAAAGGCGCCGAACATAGGTCGGCGTTCAACAAATGCCGTTTTGCGGCGCCGTGCCCACGCGCCCCGAGGAAGTAGCGCCGGCCCTGCCGGCGTGCGCACGGCGCGCTACAAATGACGCGCCTTGAGCCGCGGGTCGGAATTGCGCGCCCTTTGCGCACCCTACAGCTCTGTCAATTGCACCGGAACGTGCTTGGCGCACGCAAGGAATATCCGATCAGCGGGGTGGAAATGCCTGCCCGGTGTCACAATTCCGAAGCTCGCAAAATGCTTGCGGATGTCGCCTCAGGTGAACAGTGACAATACAAACTGTATCTGGCCGGCAGCCTCGGATACCAGGGCGTCAAAGCTTGTCTGCCCGTTAGCCGCGGCCTTCAATATGCATTCAGCAAGATATGCTTTTGTTGCCGGGGTTGAATATTCCAGGGGCACTCTGGTCATCACCTCCTCAAGCGCATTTCGCATCACCTGGATGAGTTGAGGATCGAACATTGGCATCGCATGACTCCCAGTTTGGAGGTTGAGAGCACTCTCCAGCTTCCACACGACCCAGCTCAGCCCCGGAATGACGCTCGGATCACCGCAGCATACTGTGGAAGGACTTTGGCGGCACGCTCACAAAGTCGCGACCGGTAAACGTACCAGTGAGATGTGCCGAAGTTCAAGAATAAGTCTCGGTATCGGAAGGGAATTGAACGCGCCTGAGCGCACTCCCGTGGTTCGAATCGCCGCGGTCGCCAGACGATAAACAGTGGAATCGATAACAAAAAACAGCCCCGCCGATACGCTGCGGGGCCAAGTGCAGGGACCATTTCCTGGCACTGGGCTCCAGGAGCTATGGACAAGAGCCTCTCAGTTGAGAATGACCGAATTACGACCTCACCGGTGGCAAGCGTCTAGATGCCTGCGCGGTTGGGGGTACGCGAGCTTTGTTCCCGCTGCATTCTTCCGTCGTTTCGAAAAGCGAAATATAGTGATGGCGATCACACCTGCGACGGTGCGCGCACGGTACCTTCTCCACCAGCCACGCAAGCCGTCGGGAGAATGTCATGAACGAGGCCGCTCTTGCAGCGATCGAAGGCGAAGCTCTTCAGGGCATGATGCAGCCCCAGCCCCTTCCGCAGGGAACTGATTCCTCATCGGGAACTAACCCTGGAATTTCCTCAGTTGGATCGGGATTTGGCAGAACGACGATTGCTGCCATTGCGCTTCTGGCGTTGGGTGGAGTCGCGGTGGGTTTGCTGCCAATGCCCGGCTTCGGACCTTCACAATCCACGGCGCCGGTCCCGGTCGCGATTGAGCAGCCGTTGACCCAGCCGGACGCAGGGCCTGGTCTCATTCGACCAGTCCTCGCCAGCGAGTTGCAACAGGCGATCGATGGAATGCTTATTTCGGATGGCGAAAAGGGCCACCTGCGCACTGAGCTGGCGTCCGGCATGACGCGGATCGGGTGGCTGAGCGTGTCAGATTCCGAGGCCGAGGACGGCGATTGGGTGACGGTGTCAGCGGTCGGCCTATCGCAGGACGTTCGGCTCTACCACAAGCCAACAACCCTCGCCGTCGCCTATGCTCCGGGCACTCCCGTGGTGGTGACCGGCAAGATCGACGGCGATGGCAAAGGGATCACGGTTGCGGTCCATGTCAACGGGAGCACTTTCCCGCTGGCGCCTATGCAGATCGGGACGAGCGTGCAGGTACCGGCCCCATGATGGGGAATGTCTGGGCGGGTCAACTCGGCATTCTGATTGTCCTTATAATCGTTCAGCAGGCATCGACGCCGCTGGCCGTTTTTCTTGTTGCGTTCGCCGGGATCACGGGCGTTCTGTTTCCGATCTACAAAGGCGGCTACCTGCCGAGGTTCATCATGGATGTTCTTGATCGTCTCTCCAACAAGGAATCATTGCAAAAAGCCTACGAGGCGAAGCATCGCCAGCTGACCGCAATCAATGCGGAGGAGCTCGCCGAGAAGCTCAAGGCGCGGGTCATTGGTCAGAATGTTGTGATCGATCGGATTGCCGTCCAGCTTCGCCGCCGCCTTGCCGGCCGGCGCAAGGACAAGCCGATTGCGGTTTTCTGCCTGGCAGGCCCGCCGGGCGTCGGCAAGACGCATCTGGCCAAGGTGTTGGCGGAAACGCTCTATGCCAACAAAAACCATTTGCATTTCTTTGATATGGGGCAGGCGGCGCAGCCGATGGGTGCCAACTCTCTATTCGGTTCGCCCAAAGGCTATATAGGCTCGACAAGCTACGGCGCGCTGACAGCGGCGCTGCGAGATGTGCCCAATGCGGTCGTGCTGCTCGACGAATTCGAGAAGGCCCATCCGGACGTCCACAAGCGCTTCTTGACGGCTTGGAACGACGGGTTCGTGACGGAGGTCAGCGACGGCGCCAAGATTCCGACCAATGAGGCCATCTTTGTCCTGACGACAAACGCGGCCGCCCGCCGCATCGGCGAGATGGCAATGCAGCATACCGGCAGCCTGGACGATTTGGACCGCATGGTGAAGTCAGCGCTGGCGGATGCTCAGTTTGCGCCGGAAGTCCTTTCGCGCATCGACGAAGTGTTTGCGTTCCGGCAAATGGCAGGACTCGACGTTGCGCGCATCGTCGCGCTCGAGATTGAGAACCTGACGAAGCAGTTCGAGCTGGAGATTGCCGAAGGCGGCATTGACCCGCGCATTCTTCTGGATTCGATTGAGGTGCTTTCGAAGCAGTCGGGCGGGGTACGTGACATCGCCCGCGCCATCGAGAAGCAGATCACAGACGGTCTGATCGATGCTCGCGCGGCGGGAGCGAAACGCGTGCGGCTTGAGACGGAGAACGAGAAGATCAAGGTCATTCCTGAGTTGGACCAGCCGAAGGCGCCGGAAGCCGGTGCGCCGCATGCCGCCGCTGGCTGATTAACGGCAAATGAGCGACCCGGCCCCCAGCAGTGGCTTTCTTTCAGGAGGCCGTCGGCCGCCTTTCTTTCGTTACGTGCTGCACCTTTATTCCAGCGATCAGGTGTTCAGGGGGATCGCGGATTTTGCTCTCATCGGCGCCGTTGTGCTGCTCTTCATGCACCCTCCGTCAAGCGAGTGGTTCCGCGGACGGACGAAGCCGGATGCGGCATCCGCGCCGAAGCAGGCGCAGCAGCAGACATCCGTCCAACCAACACCGGCAAAGCCGCCCCCGACGCCCACGACCGTAACGACCGCGCCAACCCAGGCGCCAACGGTTCCTGGCGCGCGGTCACCGGCGCCCCCCACCACTGCGCCAGCGCCGTCCGGGTCGCCTTCAGGGCGTGTCCCCATGCCCGCACTCGCCGAGATAGGGCATCCTCGCCTGCTGTTTCGTTTTCTCGTGGATGTTGACGAGAATGCGTTTCACAGCTCCGGGCCGCAGGAAAGGCAGCAGCTCAGCAAGGCGGCGCAGGCGCATCGGGCGTTGCGCTATTCTCAAATGCTGGATGATCTCGCGGGCCTCAGGCTCGATGATCCGAACGTCGCCTTCATGCAGGGGGTAGCTGCGCTGCATCAGAATGATAGCGATCGTTATTCGCGCGCCGCGGATCGATTGCGGGTGGCCGCAGGCGCCGGGCACGTGCAAGCGAGCACGCTTCTCGGGGTGCTGCTCGTATCGGGACCGCAAGGGGTGAACAAGGACATCGAAGCGGGCAAGCGACTGATCGAGGCTGCCGCCGCGAAAGGCGATAGCATGGCGCAACGCGCCGCCGGCATCGGGTATCTGGACGGCGAATTCGGCGTTCTTAATCCGGGCAGGGCAGCGGGATACTTCAAGAGCGCGGTTGCGGGCGGCGACCTTCCGGCGATGATGCACTACGCCCACATGCTGTTCACCGGCGCGGGTGTCGAGAGGGATGAGGCGGCAGCGGAGGACCTGGTCGAGCGCGCGGCTGGCGCCGGGCTCACGGTTGCGCAGGAGACGCTCGGCCGTTGGATACTTGAGCGCTACAAGGCCGGGGTGACCGGTGACCCCAGCGAAGGGGTGCGCTGGCTGGAAAGCGCCTATCAGCAGGGGTTCTCGATCACGGCATTGACTCGAACGGCGCTCTTTTATGGGTACGAAGGCCGGGGCTCAAAATGGAGCGATCGCTCGAAATCGCTGGAGCTGTTCACCCAGGCTGTGGCTTTCGCCGATTTGCAAGCTCAGTTTGGCTATGCCACGGCGTTCCACTTTGGTTATGCGACGCCGAAGGATGTGGTGAAGGCTTATACGCACTACGAGCTGGCCCGACAGCTCGGGTCGACCAACGCAGAGGGACGGTTGAAGACTCTGGATGATATGCTGTCGCCGTCTGAAAAGTCGGGCGCCCTCGAATCTGCGCGTTTGCTTCGCCGCGAGCTCAAGCCGATTCCGGGTGTGGTCGTGCTTCAGCATTCCGATGTGCCACAGCTTCCCTCGCCATGGCCGGCCCCATCGCCCGCCGGCGCAGCAGCGGCGCCCGCGCCTTAACCTTGTCTTAAGGGGCCCTTTACACTGTTGCTCAGTACACCATCCTGGTGAATGGCGCGACGTAGGCTTGCAGCATCACGAGGCCGCCGACCAGGCAGGCCAGCGTGATGGAGTGCCAGAACACGAAGCGCAGGATTGTTCCTTCGTGGCCGAACCAGTTCGTCGCGGTGGATGCGACGACAATCGATTGCGCATCGATCATCTTGCCCATGACGCCGCCGGAGGAGTTGGCGGCGCTCATCAGAATAGGCGAGATGCCGAGTTGCTCCGACGTAATCCTCTGCAGATTGCCGAACAGGATGTTGGACGCAGTGTCGGAACCGGTGAGCGCAACCCCCAACCAGCCGAGCAGAGTCCCGAAGAACGGATAGAGCACCCCGGCGCCGGCAAAAGCCAGGCCGAGAGTTGCGTCGATGCCTGACAACCGGGTGAGCGTGCCGATTGCCAACATGGCGGAGATCGTGATCAGCGAATAGGCGCAAACTTTGATGGTTCGGCCATATGCCCCAACGAGCGCAACGGGCGAGAAGCCCATCAGCAGCCCGGAGATGATCGCCGCGATCAACATCCCGGATCCGGTGTAGGAGAGCCAGGTGAAGGAGAACACGGCTCCTTCCGGCGCGGGTTTGGAGACCACGGGAGGAACTTTGTTGATGAGGTTGTGGAGCTCAGGAACGGGGAAATTCCATGTGGCGAAAGGATTGACGAGAGCTTTGAACCAGCCGGTGCCCCAGACCAGCAACACGGCGCAGACGATGATCCAGGGAATGAGAGACGCCCAGACCTCGGCTCTGCTCGGCTTTTTTACAGGCGCCGCCGCCGGCTTCATCGTGGCCGCCGAGTCGTCGTGACTGCGCAGAGCCGGTGAGGTCCACAGCACCTTGGGCTGCCAGACCTTCAGGAAGCCGACCAGGCACGCCATTGAAATAAGCGAGGCGCCGATGTCGACGATCCACGGATTGATGAAGTTCGATATCAGGAATTGCGGGACGGCAAAGGATACGCCGCAGACCAGGATCGCCGGCCAGATGGCCATCATTCCTCGCCATCCCGCGAATGCCCAGATGAGCCAGAAGGGAACGATCAGGGAAAAGAAGGGCAGCTGCCGTCCGACCATGGCCCCGAGCACGTATGGATCGAACCCGGTGACACTGGCGAGCCCCGCGATCGGAGTGCCAAGGGCGCCGTAGGCGACCGGCGCGGTATTGGCGATGAGGGAAAGACCCGAAGCCGCCAATGGCGAGAAACCGAGCCCGATCAGGATGGCGCCCGTCACAGCCACTGGCGTGCCGAAGCCGGATGCGCCCTCGAAGAATGCACCGAATGAGAACGCGATCAGGAGAAGCTGAAGCCGGCGATCGGCGGTAACGCCCCCGATCGTCGTCTGCAAGGTTTCGAATACACCTTTCTCGACGGTCAGCCTGTAGAGGAAAATAACGTTCAGAACGATCCAGCCTATCGGGAAAAAACCAGTCACCGCGCCGAGCACCGTCGCTCGCAGCGACATCCCGGCCGGCATTGTAAAGATGTAGATTGCTATCAGGTTGGCGACAATCAGCGCCGCCAGCGCAGCGATATGCGCCTTGACCTTGTTGGAGGCGATGAGAACCAGCAAGGTGACCACGGGCAAAGCGGCGCAAACGGTCGACAACACCGAGTTGTTGAAGGGGTTGTAAACTTGATTCCACATCGCTGGTTTTCCAGGTTGAGCCGCGCCCTGCCTTAAGCTCGGTCTATCGCGCTGACAAACTGTTTCGGGGACGAGCTCTGCGAGTGCAGATGCTTGTGGGTGTAGGTGCTTGCGGGTGCAAGCCGATGCCCACAAAGTGGCACGCGCTCCCGGCAGGGGCAACTGCTTCTTGTTGGAGCAGTGCAACATTGTGCTATCGCGCCGCACAAATGGGGCGCTCCACCAGCGCCGGTCATGCCTTCGGCCGGCGCATAGCTGCGTGAGGTGGCGTCCCGTATAACCTCCCTCGCGCCTTCCGCTTGGGTCGGAGCGCGAGGCCATCAATGCGTGATCCATCCCGGCGGCCCTCCTCGGTGGACTTTCTGCATCACGCCGCTGCGCGCCGCATCGTGATTGGAATTCTCCTCACCATGCTGCTCGCCGCGCTCGATCAGGTGATGGTGGCGACCGCGCTCCCCACCATCGGCGCTAGCCTTGGCGACATCGAGAGCCTGTCCTGGGTCATTACCGCAAATCTCCTCTGCGCCACCGCGGTGACCCCGCTCTACGGCAAGCTTTCCGATATTCACGGCCGGCGGACCATGATGCTGATCGCCATCGGCGTCTATGCCGCTGGCTCGCTCGCGTGCGCGCTCGCTCCGACGATGCTTGCCCTGATTCTTGGGCGCGCTTTGCAGGGGCTGGGCGGAGGGGGGCTCATGCCGTTGGCACAGACCATCGTCGGCGATGTTGCTTCGCCGCGGGACCGGCCACGCTACCAGGCCTACATCTCGTCTACTTTCATAGTCTCGACCGTCGGCGGACCGCTCCTCGGCGGCTTCATCGCCCAACACTTCCACTGGTCCTGGATCTTCTGGATCAACCTGCCGCTGTGTGCGCTCGCCTACGTGTTCACGCATACCGTGTTGCGGCAGCTTCCCCGTCACGAGAGGCCGCATGCGCTCGATCTGCCCGGCGCCGTCCTGATGCTGAGTGCCGCGATCCCACTGATGGTGGCGCTGGCCTGGGGAGGCCGGCGCTACGCGTGGACATCGCCGCAATTGGTTGCGCTTTTGATCGGGTCGGCCGCGCTCTGGGCGGTGTTCGCCTGGCGCGTCATGACGGCCGGCGATCCATTCATCCCGCTTACCGTGTTGCGCGATGCCGCCATGCGCATGGGCACCACGACCGCCTTCTTTGCCATCGGCACGATGATCGCGCTCACCATCATTCTGCCGCTCTACGCTCAACTGGCTCTCGGCCTCTCCGTAAGCGCTTCCGCATGGGCCATCGTCGGGCTTCAAGGTGGAGCGACATTGACATCGATCGTCGGCGGCCGATTGCTGGTCCGCTTCACTCGGTACAAGCGCGTGCCGATGGTCGGGCTTCTCATCTCCATTGCAGGTCTGATCCCGCTCGCAATGGCGCCGTCGGGCTTTTCACCTGCAGCAGCCCTGGCGCTCATCGCTCTCGTCGGTTGTGGTCTGGGCCCCACGTTTCCGTTCACTGTGGTAGTGGTGCAGAACGCGGTGGCAATGCATCAGCTGGGCATCGCCACGGGCACAATGAATTTCTTTCGCGCGCTCGGGGCCACTTTCATCGTGGCGGTGTTCGGCGCGATCGTGCTTGCGGGGGCGCCGGTGATGCGCGGCATGCCAGTCGGCGCCGCGCTTCCCGTTGCCGGCGCCGAAGCCTTCGGCCTCGTGTTTGCGGTTGCTATTCTGGGCTTGGCGATCGCGCTTGTTGCCATTCTGGCGCTCAAGGAGCGGCCTCTGCGCGGGTAGGCTGCCGCGTAGTAATTGGAGGTGAAGCGAGACTCGTCGGGCACGTGGTCGGTCCGTAGCGAATGACCCGCAAGAGACATTAGGGCCGAGGCAGAAAACATTTGGCATCGCGTCGGGGGTGATCTGACACTCCCATACACCCAGGGTAAGATGTAGTGGTCAGTTGGGCTCGCCCGAACGCAGCGATGCCTATGCCGCCGATGGCGATGCTCAAGGTATCCGGCTTGGCCTTGGCGAGCGCGATCAGCGCAGCAAGGTCCTGCGCGGGAAGGGCGGGATTGCCGACCAGCAGGCTCGGCACCGTCGCGATCATGCTGATCGGCTTGAAGTCCGTCACCGGATCGAACGGCAGCTTGGGATAGAGGGTCGCGTTGATCGTATGGCTGGTGAAGCTGATTAGCAGGGTATAGCCGTCGGCGCCGACTTGGCGACCGCATCCGCCGCAAGGTTGCCACCGGCACCGGGGCGGTTCTCGACCAGCACGGGCCGCCCGAGGGACGAAGCGAGCGGCGCGCGATCCCCGCGCCATGTGTCGGTGGTGCCGCCGGCGAGGCTCCACCATGAGCTTAATGCCGCGACGGATAATCGTCAGCACCGATGGCGAGGAGGAAGACAGGACAAAATTGCGATCACAGAAATACGGCGCGATTTCATTACCCTTGTCGGCGGTGCGGCAGCCGCGTGGCCGCTTGCGGCGCGCGCGCAGCAGCCGGCGATGCCGGTGATCGGATTCATGAATGGTGGTTCGCCCGTGCCGCACCTATTGGCTGCATTTCGACAAGGATTAAGCGAAACTGGTTACATCGAAGACCATAACGTCAAGATAGAGTACCGGTGGGCGGAAAGTCATTACGACCGGCTGCCGGGGATGGCGGCCGATCTGGTGCACCGACAGGTGACCGTGATTGCCGCGACTGGCACACCCGCAGCGGTCGCAGCCAAAGCTGCGACCGCTACCATTCCGATCGTCTTCGATACGGCCGGTGACCCGGTCAAGCTTGGCCTCGTTGCCAGCTTGAATCGGCCCGGTCGCAACCTCACCGGCGTGACCGTGTTGAATTCCGAGTTGGTGTCGAAACGACTGGGGCTGCTGCACGATTTGATACCCACAGCCACAATTATCGGCTTACTTGTGAACCCGACCGATCCGAGAGCTGAGACCCAAACAAGAGACATGCAGGAAGCGGCGCACTCGCTCGGGCTGCAAATCCATATCCTGAATGCCAGCACCGAACGTGAGATCGACACAGCGTTCGCGGGTTTGGTCCAACTCCGAGCAGACGCGCTTATAGTCGGCACTGGCGATCTCTTCTTTAACCGGCCGCAACACCTCGCGGCATTGGCAGCGCGACAGCGGGTGCCTGCGATCTACCAGCTTCGGGATTTCGCGGTGGCCGGTGGTCTGATCAGCTACGGCGCGAGCCTTACCGATGCCTATCGCCTCGACGGCATCTACACCGGCCGGGTTCTCAAGGGCGAGAAGCCCGCCGACCTGCCGGTCGTGCAACCGACCAAGTTCGAGCTGGTCATCAACCTCAAGACCGCCAACGCACTCGGCCTGGCCATTCCGCCGGGGGTGCTCGCCATTGCCGACGAGGTGATCGAGTAAGGGCGCCAGCCGCAAGCTGGTGCGATCCTGCTGGTGCAAGTCCGGCCCAAGTAGGGAGCAGCGTCCCCTTGGTAGCACGTGTTGCGTGGGCCACTGGCGACTGCGAAGCGTACACCGCGATTGCATGGGGTGTGGGATTGAGCCACGAAAGGTCAGATATCGCAGGGGCCGAGAGTTTTTATTCGCTCGAAGGCAACATGTGCGGCATCGTTATGCGAGATGCTGTCGCCCTGCCGGGCTCGAAGCCCACATCACGTGCGAAGGGATCGCACCGGAAGCTGGGAGGTCTCGGGTCTCAGGTCTGGCCGTCAGGAATTGCGTGAGAGGGACGGTCCGCGTCGGGAAGGCGAGGAGCCGAAGCCGATGATGCACGGGCACGAGAAGTCGGGCCCCGCCATAGTAGCAATGAAGCCGGCGAACAAAGCGGAACAGGTCGCTGCAAACTCAACTGGACACGACGATTGCGCCCGCAGTCAGATTTGATGGTTCGCCGGCCACAAGATAGATGTCCAGCGGCCCGAAGGTGTGCCGCAAAGCCGCTGCGCGTTATCCTCGCGAACCGCACCATGTTGGTGTCGGCGGTCAGGTTCATCAGGCCGAGGAGTCGGCGATCAGCAAGCGCCGGAAATGTAGCGATTGCAGGTGAGGCGGACTTGCCGGGCACGTGGCCGGTCCGCAGCGAATGACCCCGAGCGGACTATCAGCCCAGCCGGAGAACAACTATCATCCATCCCTGTTTGCGGAATTCCGGGGAAACGGTCATGAAAATTGATGGACGCTGTCACTGCGGCTACGTGACGTTCGAGGCCGAAGCCGATCCCGAAACGACGACCATTTGTAACTGCACAGACTGCCAAACAATGAGCGGCGCTCCACTGCGAGCGATCATTGTCACTCGTCCAGGCACATTCGTACTTCTGTCCGGCAAGCCGACCGAATATCGAAAGACCGCCGATAGCGGGAACGTCCGTCCGCAAGGTTTTTGCCCTCAGTGCGGGACGGCGCTCTATTCGACATCAATTGACGATGCGCCAAAAGCCTACAACGTGCGGGTCGGGGCGCTGCGCCAACGAAATGAATTGCTGCCACGCCGGCAGGCATTTGCTCGCTCGCAACACGCGTGGGTCAACAACCTCAACTCGATCCCAAAATTCGACAAAATGCCCGCGCCGCCGTGATACTGCCTATGAATGTTATTAGCTGGGTCGTCTCCTTGTGGCACATCACGCCGGGTGAGTCCTTGCTGCTCCATCCGGAATTTGATTGCTTCGATGGGATCGGGCGGGTCCATCGGATAGTGCTCCGCCTCATAGGGCAGGCCGCGATTCGTTGGACTATTCCAGCACGTTTGTTACGCTGGATAGGAAAGAAATGACGGTCGCCTGAACGAGAGTGATGTCGTGGCGCGCACATATAGCTTCTCAGTGATTCTGGAGCCCCAAGAGCAGGGTGGGTTCAGCGTGCTGGTGCCGGCGCTGCCGGAAGTTGTTACCGAGGGTGATACCGAGGAAGAAGCGCTCGCAAACGCCGAAGAGGCAATCGGGGCGATTTTGAGCTATCGGCGGGATAATGGCATCCCGATTCCTGCGGATGCTCATCCGGAGATGTAAGCGAGCCACCCGATCCCAGGATTGCGCGTGCGGTAATCGGACAGCCCTTGTCACGGCTTCAAGGGCGAGCCGAGCTTCTCAGCAGTCTCGAGAATCCAGAAGCGGTATCGCGCAAGCGGGATAACGCCGCTCACGAAACCACAGGCCGGCTCTCCATCGGCGCTGCCCGTCCAGCTCACGATGGCCACCAAGGCTCGATCGCGCTCATCGAAGACCGGTCCGCCGGAATCGCCGTTGCATACGCCGAGGCCAGGGGCTTCACCAAGGTTTTTCGGATCGACCAGGCTGATCTGTTGTGAGCTTGGGCGGTCGGTCACGACCAAGGTGGCGGCACGCAGCGTCCCTGCGGTCCGGCGCTGGCCCGCAGTCGCGACGCCGAAGCCTGCAACGACAAACCGCTCGCCCACCGAAGGCGGGGTACGCCGCTCGCTGAACGCCGCCGGAATCAGGGTCGAAGATAAGGGAGTTGCAAGCTTGACCAGGGCGAGGTCGGGAGCATCGGCGCGGGGCGCAAACTGCGGATGCGGCACCACACGCGCAGCCTCCTTCACGGAGGAACGGCCCCCTTCGTACGTCACCAGCCGATATTTTCCTTTGCCAAGAACACAATGGGCGGCGGTCAGCACGAGATCGGGCGCGATGGCCACTCCGCTGCACAGGCTGCCGGCGCTCACGATGAGCACCACCTGTCGGGCGATGACCTGATCCGGGAGGCTCGCGCCCCCCACCATGGCACCTGCAAACGACGAAGAGAACGCAATGGTTGAAAGAGCAGCGACGATGCATCGCGAAATTGCCAACTGCGCGAATGCAGATCGCATCGCTGCTAACTGACGAATCCGAGGAATGCGCTTCCCGTTTATGGCTGCGGCGAGGCTCGATGTGGGGGCAAGCTCACTGCCGCGGCGCCTGCCGCGGATCGCGCTCTTTCTTCTGGAAGAACGTGTGCTCGACTTCATTATGGATACGGAGCAGCCATGCCTCTGCGCGCGCGGCGCGATCTCGAAAATGGGTGGCTTCGGCCTCGAGCTCTCTAGCCCTTTCTTCCGCGGTGCGCAGCTGAAACGATAATTTGTGCGCCAAATCCATGGCCCGCGCACAATCATCCTTTGCCATCTCCGCAGCCTTCTGAAGGAGCGCAACAATCGTACGCCCGGAATCATCGGCGACGATATTGGCGTCCGGGGGGCCTTTGGAAACTGGTGCAAACGGCACGATTGTAGCAGGCTTTTCAGGATGAGCACTCATCTCCACTCACTCCACTACATTTGCGCTATTGCGGACCGCTCATTGCAAACTGTAGCACACGACTTGTGGCGCAAATCCGGAATTTTGGCAGCGCGAGCGTGGAACGGTGGGCGTGTGGCGCAGAGGCCACGGCAAGGAGGCCCCGCCGTTTTTGGCGCACCCAAGAGCCTCGTTCTTGCGAAGATCGGACTGATCTTCGCCTCAGCAGCGTTGACAGTCAGCAAGGCCGATTCCGGTCCGAGGCGGATGCGCAAACCCTGTTCGAGCGCATCGCGCAGATCACGAAGCGCCTTTCGATGCGCTGACCCCCCGGGTAGAATGATTGCAGCAGCGCAGCAAGGAGACATGTCATGGCCAGTTCCGACCGGATGACCGCCAGGGCCGATGCATTGAAGGTCCATGCATTGGAAGAGGCGCTGGGCCGAATCGGCGCGCGCATCAGCGAGGCGCAAGCGCGCAAGCTCGCAGTTGTCGAAGAGTGCGATTGCAAGGAGGGCATGTTCGCGCTCGCCGCGACGCGCCGTCGAATGCTTGGCGGAGCCGGTCTCATCGCGACGGTCGGAATGACGTCGGTTTTCCCGCGCAATGCGCAGGCCAAGGCTCCGCCGGGGGCGATTGAATATCCGATCCCGGCCGATCCGACGAAGGAGCAGGGCCGGGTCATGGGCGTTGACGGCGGCTATGGTTCGCGTTCGCAATTCGAGAGCGAGGTGCGTTGGGCGAACCCGACGCGCACCGCATCTTTCACGCCGATGCAGAGCGGCTATGGGATCATCACCCCATCGGGCCTGCATTACGAACGCCACCATGGCGGCATACCCAACATAGATCCCGCCCGCCATTCGCTGATTATTCACGGATCGGTTGAGAGGCCGATCAAATACTCGCTTGCGGATCTCAAGCGGTTTCCAACGGTTTCGCGCACGTATTTCATGGAATGCTCGGGATCGAGCGGGAGCGAGATCATGAAGGCGCGCGAGCCGACCGTCCAGCGCACCCACGGCCTGGTCTCCACGTCGGAATGGACGGGCGTGCCGCTCTCCACCTTGCTGCGGCAAACGGGGCTAAAGCCGGGCGCCGCTTGGGTGCTCGCCGAAGGCGCCGACGCTGCCGTTATGACCCGCAGTGTGCCGATCGATAAATGCCTCTCCGACGCGCTCATCGTATTCGCACAGAACGGCGAAGCCATGCGCCCTGAGCAGGGCTATCCCATGCGGCTGTTTCTCCCGGGATGGGAAGGAAACATCTCGATCAAGTGGCTGCGCCGCCTTGAGGTCAGCGATCAGCCCTTCTACACGCGGGAGGAAACATCGAAATACACCGACCTGATCACCACCACGGGCAAAGCGCGCGCGTTCACCTTCACCATGGAGGCAAAATCGGTGATCACCTTTCCCGCGGGCGAGATGAAGCTTCCCGGGGCGGGATTCTACGAGATCACGGGCTTGGCCTGGTCGGGGCGGGGCAAGATCGCCCGCGTCGAGATCTCCACCGACGGCGGAAAGATTTGGAGCCTGGCAGCGCTGCAAGACCCTGTTCTGCCGATCTGCCAGACGCGTTTTCGCTTTCCATGGATCTGGGACGGAACGCCCGCCGTCATCCAAAGCCGCGCGACTGATGAGACCGGCTATTCGCAACCGACTCACCAACAGCTCGTGGACGCGCGCGGCCCGCTGGAATCCGGCTCATTATTCTATCACATGAATGCCATTCAGAGCTGGGCGATTGCTGCGGACGGGAGTGTGAAAAATGTGCATCCATCCGGTTGAAATGTCGGCCGCGGGCATTGCGCTTCGAGCTGCCGTGGCTTCTGCGGTGTTGCTGACGGCGGTGTCGTTTTCCGGTGATGGCCGCTCCCAGGGCTACCCCAGCAAGTTCGAATTCGGCGCGACTGCGACGCCAGAGGAGATCGCAGCAGTTGCGATTGCGGTTGCGCCCGACGGCAAGGGGCTGCCGCCCGGAAGAGGCGATCATGCAAATGGGAAGGCAATCTACGAAACCGCATGCGCCGCGTGCCATGGGGCGGACCTTATGGGAGTAGCGGGACTGCCGGACATGCCGAATGGCGCACAGGTGCGGCTGATCGGGGGACGTGGCACATTGACGACAAAGGCCCCGGTGCTCACAGTCGAGAGCTTTTGGCCCTATGCGACGACGCTGTTCGACTACGTGCACCGCTCCATGCCGTTCACCGCGCCGGGATCGCTCAGCCCCGATGAAGTCTACGCCGTGTGTGCCTACATTCTGGCGGAGGCAAAAATCATCGATCGGTCGATGGTTCTCGACGCGCAGAGCCTGCCGCGAGTCATCATGCCCAATCGCGATGGCTTCATTCCTGATCCGCGTCCGGAGATTTTCAAGTAATGCGTACCGTCGGCGTTCCTGAGCGAACAGATTTGCGACAATACGCAGTTGTCCCGCCTCGTCCTGAGGAGGGCGCACGAACAGACGCGATCGACAAACATGCTCCATCGCCGTGCGCCCGTCTCGAAGGATGAGGTGGCCCCACGCTCCCGACTTGTGCAGGCGCTCCTTACCCTTCGAGACGCGCCCTGCGGGCGCTCCTCAGGCGCGCCGCGGCCTGACATCGAGCAGATCGGCGACATTCCCTTCGCGACGCGCCTGCCGGCGCTCTGGTGAGGGCAGCCGCGCTTAACCCACCCTACAGCTTGATGCGCAGCAGGCGTGCAATCTCGCCGATGATGCCGCGGCGCAGCACCAGGACGCAGATCACGAAGATCAGGCCCTGGACGACGAATACCCATTGCCCGATCCGGGTGGTGAGATAATTCTCCAGCGAGATCACGAAGAAGGCGCCTGCGACCGGTCCGAACAATGTGCCCAGTCCGCCGACCAGCGTCATGAGGATGACCTCGCCCGACATCGGCCAGTCAACATCGGTCAACGAGGCGAGTTGAAACACCAGCGCCTTGGTTGCTCCGGCAACGCCCGCAAACATTGCTGAGAGCACGAAGGCAACAAGCTTGTAGCGCTCGGTCTTGTAGCCGAGCGAGATTGCGCGCGCTTCATTCTCGCGGATCGCCTTGAGCACCTCGCCGAATGGCGAATTGATGATGCGATAGATCAGCAGAAAGCAGCCAAGGAAGATCAGCAGCACGGTGACGTACATATTCGTCTGATCGGCGAGGTTGATCAGCCCGAACAGTTTTCCGCGCGGCACCGCCTGGATGCCGTCCTCGCCATGGGTGAACGGCGCCTGCACGGCGAAGAAGAACATCATCTGCGCCAGCGCCAGCGTGATCATGGCGAAATAGATGCCTTGCCGCCGGATCGCCAGGGCACCAACAATCAATCCCAGCGCAGCCGCAGCAGCGGCCCCAGCCAAAATTGCGATCTCGGGCGAGACGCCCCAGACCTTTGCCGCATGCGCGCTGACATAGCTTGCCCAACCAAAGAACAACGCATGGCCAAAGGAAAGAAGGCCGACATAACCGATGAGCAGGTTGAATGCGCAGGCAAAAAGCGCAAAGCAGAGCGCCTTCATCAGGAACACGGGGTAGGCGACGGCAGGCGCAATCACCAGAAGAGCGGCCATGAGCGCAAAAGCGATCATCTCGCTATGCGAATGCAGGTCCGGGGTTGCGGCCGCCTTGGCAACGCGTTGCATTTCAGGCCGCCCTTCCGAACAGGCCCGCCGGTCTGATCAGCAGCACAACGGCCATGACGATGAAAATGACCGTGTTCGACGCCTCGGGGAAGAACACCTTGGTGAGCCCCTCGATGAGGCCCAGGCCGAATCCTGTCACAATGGCTCCCATGATAGAGCCCATGCCGCCGATCACGACCACGGCAAACACGACAATGATGAGGCTCGATCCCATTTGCGGACTGACATTGTAGATCGGGGCCGCCATCACGCCGGCAAGCGCGGCGAGTGCAACGCCGAAGCCATAGGTGAGGGTGATCATGCGCGGCACGTTGATGCCGAACGCGCGTACCAGCGTCGGATTTTCGGTTGCGGCGCGTAGATACGCGCCAAGCTTCGTGCGCTCGATCACGAACCAGGTGGTCAGGCAGACCACAAGCGAGAAGATCACCACCCAACCGCGGTAGTTCGGCAAGAACATGAAGCCGAGATTCTGTCCGCCTTGCAGCTCCGCAGGCACGGAATAGGGCAGGCCGGATGAGCCGAAGAAATTTCGAAACGTGCCTTCAATGATCAGCGCCAAGCCGAATGTCAGCAGCAAACCATAGAGATGATCGAGCTTATAGAGCCATTGCAAAAAAAGGCGTTCGACGATGATCCCCGTGATCCCGACCAGCACGGGAGCAAGTATCAGCGCCCACCAGTAGCCCAGATGCGCATATTGCAGCAGAAAGAACGCGGCGAAGGCGCCCAGCATGTACTGGGCGCCATGCGTGAAATTGATAATGTTGAGCATGCCAAAGATGACGGCGAGGCCAAGGCTGAGCAGCGCGTAGAACGAGCCGTTGATCAGCCCAATAAGCAGCTGCCCGAACAGGGCCTGGGAGCTGATGCCGAATATTTCAAACATGGTGTTCAACCGATCGCGTTACCCTCGGGTGATCATACGCGCCAAGATAAGCAGGGATCTCTCGGCGTCATGCCCCGCGCCTGCGGGGCATCCAGTAACCAAAGCATGCGCGAGTAGCGAAAAGGAGTGCAACTGCTCCGGCCGGCTGGTTACTGGATCGTCCGCATGCGCGGACGATGACAACTGAAAGCCATTTTACCTTGGCGCCCGTCTGGTCAAGCCTGGCAATGACGGAAGAGCTCAGCTCTTCACCAGCGGGCAGCCGCCTTCCGCGAGAGGCCGGAAAGCTTCGTCCGCGGGGATGGTGGCGCGCAGCTTGTACAAGTCCCACGGACCTTTCGATTCAGAGGGCTTTTTCACTTCGAACAGATACATCGGGTGGATCTTGCGACCATCGGCGCGCACTGTCCCCTTCCCGAAGAGCTTATCGTCGGTGGGCATCGCCTTCATCTTGGCGACTACCGCTGCGCCGTCAGCGTCGCTCTTGAGCGCATCGACCGCCTTGAGATAGTGGATCACCGACGAATAAACGCCGGCATGGACCATGGTCGGATAAATGCCGTGGTTCTGCTCGGCAAATTTCTTCGCAAATTCGCGGTTCGTGTCGTTCTGATCCCAGTACCACGCTTCAGTGAGAACAAGGCCCTGGGCAATCTGCAATCCGAGCGATTTGACGTCGGTAAGGAACACCAGGAGACCGGCAAGGGTTTGCCCGCCCTGCACAATGCCGAACTCGGATGCCTGCTTGATCGAGTTGATCGTGTCGGCGCCGGCATTGGCGAGTCCAATGACCTTGGCTTTCGACGCCTGCGCCTGCAGCAGGAACGATGAGAAGTCGGTGGCCGGGAAGGGGTGGCGCACCTGGCCCAGCACCTTGCCGCCGTTCTTGACGACGACAGCTGCGGTGTCGCGCTCGAGCGCCAATCCGAACGCATAGTTGGCGGTGATGAAAAACCAGGTGTCGCCTCCGGTTTTCACGATGGCCTGCCCGGTGCCATTGGCCAGCGCCCAGGTGTCGTAGGTCCAGTGAATGGTGTTGGGTGTGCATTTCGGCCCGGTCAGGTCGGACGCCGCCGCGCCGGACACAAGGAACACCTTGTTCTTGTCGCGCACAATCTCGTTGACGGCGAGCGCCACGGACGACGTCGGAACGTTGACGATGACGTTGACCTGGTCCGTGTCAATCCAGGTGCGCACCACATTGGAGCCGACGTCCGGCTTGTTCTGGTGATCGGCGCCGACGATCTCCACCTTCATGCCCTTGGCTGCCGCGCCGAAATCCTCGACTGCCATGCGCGCGGCGACAACCGAACCTTGACCGCTGAGGTCCTTGTAGGTCCCCGACATGTCATTCATGACGCCGATCTTGATAATCCCGTCCGTGAATTGCGCCTGCGCAGCGCCGCAGCCGAGACCGGCGGCGAGCGCCATCAGGGCGAGCAAACCTTTCATGTGTGCTTCTCCTTGTTAGCGTTTGGTTTGGCGTCTTCTTGTTGAGCAGCGCGTATCGCGCGTTGCGTCATACACCAAGATACTCATGAAGTTTGCCGAGATTCGCCTCGAGCTCCGCATTGGCGAACTGATCGATGATGCGACCATGCTCCATGACGTAATAGCGATCCGCAACCGTCGAGGCGAAACGAAAATTTTGCTCGACCAGCAGAATGGTGAAGCCCTGCTGCTTGAGCAGGCCGATGGTTTTGCCGATTTGCTGAATGATGACGGGCGCCAACCCTTCGGTGGGTTCGTCGAGCAGGAGGAAGCGAGCTCCGGTCCGCAGAATGCGGCCGATGGCGAGCATCTGCTGCTCGCCGCCCGAAAGTTTGGTGCCCTGGCTGGACAGACGCTCCTTCAGGTTGGGAAAAAGCTCAAAAATGTGAGTGAGATCGAGCCCTCCCGTGCGCACCTTGGGCGGCAGCAGGAGATTTTCCTCGACGTTGAGGCTGGAGAATATTCCGCGCTCCTCGGGGCAGAGAGCGATCCCCAGGCGCGCGATCCGGTCGCTGGTTAACCTTATGAGCTCTCTTGCCTCATAGCGCACAGACCCGGTGCGCTGGCTGACAATGCCCATGATCGACTTCAGGGTTGTTGTCTTGCCGGCGCCGTTGCGGCCAAGGAGCGTTACGACTTCTCCCGGAGAGACCGTGAAGCTCGCGCCGTGCAGGATGTGGGATTCGCCGTACCAGGCTTGCAGCTCCTCCACGGCCAGCAGGGGAACTGCCGTCGGGCTAAGCATGGCCAACCCCAAGGTAGGCTTCGCGCACGGTCGGATTGCTCGAAACGGTCTTATAATCGCCTTCCGCGAGCACACGGCCGCGCGTGAGGACAGTGATGCGGTTGGAAAGATCGGCGACAACGCTGAGATTGTGCTCCACCATGAGCACCGTGCGGCTGACGGCAACCGACTTTATCAGTGCGCTGATGCGGTTGATATCTTCGTGCCCCATGCCTGCCATCGGCTCGTCGAGGAGAAGCATTTCAGGGTCGAGTGCCAGAGTAGTGGCAATCTCAAGCGCACGCTTGCGCCCGTACGGGAGCTCCACCGCTGTCGCATGAGCGAACGACGACAAGCCGACATCGGCAATGAGGGCCAGGGCTTGCGCGTTGAATTCCTCAAGAACCCGCTTCGACCGCCAGAAATCGAATGATGCTCCGCGTTTCCGCTGGAGTGCGACCCGCACATTCTCCAGCACCGTCAAGTGCGGAAAAACAGCAGAGATTCTGGAATGACCGCACAAGGCCAAGTCTTGCTACGTCGGCCGGGGCCACGGCGGTGATGTCGCGGCCTTTGTAGAGAATGCGACCGCGCGTGGGGCGCAGGAACTTCGTGAGAAGATTGAAGCAGGTTGTCTTCCCGGCGCCGTTAGGACCGATGAGGGCATGAATAGTGCCGCGTGCAACGCGCAAGTTGACCCCGTTCACCGCGACGAAACCCGCGAATTCTTTGGTAAGAATCCTCGGTTTGCAGAATGAAATCGTCGCTCACGACCCCGCACCCGGTTCAAGGCAGAATGTGATAGCATGTCCGAAACTGATTGAGAGGAAAAAAGGACGGCCCCTCCTTGCTTGCGGCGGAGCCATTTGGACCTCGCTGAACTTCAGCTTTGAGTGACGGGGGCATCTTTCCGCTGCTGAAGGAGCTGGTCCAGGTGGCGTGGCGCCGCAACCCTCTTCTTTCGCCGCCTTTTCAGTCCCACTATGTAGTGGCACAGTGTAGTAGAATCCGATTCTGCGCGCATAACTATGCCCGTCGCGCGCAACCAGCGGTTGGAGCCCTGCCTTGCGCCTCCTGGTCATCGAGGATGACCCCGATCTCAACCGACAGCTCGCGACCGCGCTCGCCGATGCCGGCTACGTCGTGGATCGGGCTTTCGATGGTGAGGAGGGGCACTTTCTTGGCGAGAGCGAGCCGTATGATGCCGTGATTCTGGATATCGGCCTGCCTAAGATGGACGGCATCTCCGTGCTGGAAGCTTGGCGCCGCGCCGGGCGGGCAATGCCCGTGTTGATGCTGACCGCGCGGGATCGCTGGAGCGACAAGGTCCAGGGTTTTGATGCGGGGGCGGACGATTATGTGGCCAAGCCCTTTCACCTCGAGGAGGTGCTTGCGCGCATTCGGGCGCTGCTGCGCCGCTCGGCCGGCCATGCCAAAAGCGAGCTCAATTGTGGCTCAGTCCGGCTCGATACCCGCACCGGTCGCGTCACCGTCGACGGCAATCCGGTCAAGCTCACCTCGCACGAATATCGGCTGCTGTCCTACCTTATGCATCATACCGGGCGTGTCGTGTCGCGCAGCGAGCTGGTCGAGCATCTTTACGACCAGGACTTTGACCGCGACTCCAACACTATCGAGGTTTTCGTCGGGCGAATCCGAAAGAAGCTCGGCGTTGACGTGATCCAGACCGTACGCGGGCTGGGTTATCTCCTCGGCCCACCAGGCGATGCGGCTTAATTCACTTGCGCTTCGGCTTTTCTTCTCGGCGACGATCTGGACCGTGGTGATCCTTCTCGTCACCGGAATGGTGCTCTCGTCAATCTACCGGGCCGCAGTCGAACGAGCGTTTGATCGACGGCTCGGAGTTTATCTGCGCAGCTTGGTGGCCGATGTCGCGACGCCCGAGGAGAATGCGGGCAAGTTCCCACAGTCCATTGGGGAGCCGCTGTTCGGCCTGCCGCTGTCCGGCTGGTATTGGCAGGTGACGAGGCTGGATGCGCCGATACCCGACGTGCGTTCTTCCCGCTCCTTATGGGACTCAACGCTGCCGCATCTCGCAGACCTTTCCACTTCTTCGATCCCGGGGATCGCCCATGGCGGCTATGCTGGAGGTCCCGAGGGGCAGCAGTTGCGCCTCGTCGAGCGCACAATCGATCTCGGCGAAGAAGGGCGCTACCTCGTCGCAGTTGCCGGGGATGCCGCCGAAATAGAGGAGGAAACGCGCAGCTTCGACAGCGCTCTTCTCATCACCTTCAGCGTCTTGGCGGCCGTGCTGCTGCTGACGACCATGTTCCAGGTGCGCTTTGGACTTGCTCCGCTCAAGCGCATCTCCGAGGGCCTCGCCGGAATCCGCAAAGGCAGCGCCGAGCGTCTGGAAGGCGCCTTTCCGGTCGAGATTGCGCCACTCGCGCGCGAGACCAATGCCTTGATCGAGGCGAACCGCGAGATCGTCACGCGCGCACGCACCCATGTGGGCAATCTCGCGCACGCTCTCAAAACACCGATCTCGGTCATGCTCAACGAAGCCACCAGTCACGGCGGTGATGCGTTCGCCCTCAAGGTTCGCGAGCAGACCGAGATCATGCGCGACCAGGTGGCGCGCCATCTTGAGCGCGCACGGCTTGCGGCGCGTGTCGCAGTCATCGGCAATGTTACTGATGTACGCGCGGTGCTGACGGCGCTTGCCCGCACGATGGAGAAGATCCATCACCAGCGAGCAATCGCCGTCGATATCGACGCGCCGGAGGGCATTCGCTTTCGGGGTGAGCAGCAGGACCTCGAGGAAATGGTGGGAAATCTGGTCGATAATGCTTTCAAGTGGGCCCAATCCCGTGTCGCAGTCGAAGTGTTCTCGCAGCGTCCCGATTCCCATGACGCCCAGCTCATCGTGCACATTATCGTCGACGACGATGGCCCCGGCTTGTCGCCAAAGCAGCGCGAGCAGGTGGCTCGCCGTGGCCGTCGCTTGGACGAGACGAAACCCGGCTCCGGTTTGGGTCTCTCGATCGTGGTTGAGCTTGCCACCCTGTACGGCGGTGCCCTCACGCTAGCCACAGCCCCGATCGGAGGTCTGCGAGCCGAGCTCGCCTTGCCGGGTGCGTAGGTGGCGAGGCAAGGGGCGAGACATGCCTCGCCCCTACCTTTCCACCACCAGCATTTTTCATCGAAGAGACCGACGGCGGGCTGCCCTGGGGGACAGAGTTTTGCCCCAATTTACGGCATTAGCTTTGATGTCCGGCAGAGGGCGAGCGCCCCTGGGCCTCTCTTCCGCCGGTCCATCAGGATGGGGGGCTTTGACAATGCATATCGTTCGTTGGAGCACGGCTGCGCTGATCGCCGTATCACTGGGCGGCTGCAGCGCCACACCCGAGACGGGACAAGGAGCAAAAGAGAATACTGGAACGCTTTTCGGCGCATTAACCGGAGGGCTTATCGGCTCGCAATTTGGTGGCGGAACCGGCGAGCGCGTTGCGGCGGGCCTTGCGGGGGCCGCGGTTGGTGGGCTCATCGGCAATCGGATAGGGGCCGCAATGGACGATGAAGACAAGCGGCGCGCCTATGCGGCGCAAGTGCAGGCCCTGGAGAACGGGCGCACTGGAGCGACGGTTGCCTGGAAAAATCCGGACTCCGGCCGGTACGGCTCGATCGTCCCAGGAAAAGCGTACGAATCCAATGGGCTGCAATGCCGTCCCTACACTCACACGATCTACATCGATGGACGGCCACAGGTGGCGCGTGGAAATGCTTGCCGCAACCCTGATGGAACCTGGACGGCGGTGGCCTGAGTTGTAGCCCGGATGAGCGCGCTTGCGCGCGACATCCGGGTCCCCCCGCATGTCGCTACGCTCATGCGGGCTACGAACAATTCGCTGTCCGCCAATCCGGGCTACTGGCTTGACGTTGAATCGGGTCCGAGCATAAGACTGCCTCATATCGGTTTGGCCTCTGTCCTGAAGCCACGGTTTCGGGTGTCATGCCCCGCGAGAAGGCGGGGCATCCAGTAATCCCACCAGGCGCGGTGAGCTTGGTCGGCCGACCAGCAGTTAATCGTGGATGCTGGATTGCTCAGTCGGTTGATCCATGGCGCTTTGGTTCGTGCTTTCGCTCATGACCGCCGCGGCCGTTTTTGCCGTGCTATGGCCGCTCGCGCGCCAACCCAAGGCATCAAGTTTGCCGAGCGAAATCGCGATCTATCGCGACCAGCTCGAAGAAGTTCGCCGCGACCATGCGGCCGGTCTGATCGGAGACGCCGAAGCCACGGCCGCGGAGCGCGAAGTCTCGCGCCGCCTCATTGCCGCGGCTGACGCCAGCAGAATTGATGCAGCCGACCCGGATTCGTCCGCGGCGATCTTTCGTCGCCGGCTGATCGTCGTCGCGGTGCTTGCTTTGCTTCCCATTGCGGCGGCAGGCATGTATCTCGGCGTCGGCTCGCCAACGCTGCCCGACCAACCGCTGGCCAAGCGGCTCGCCGCTTCGGGCCGCGGTCAGTCGATGGACAGCCTCATCGTGCAAGTGGAAGCGCAACTTGAACGCCGGCCGAACGATGGTCGCGGATGGGAGGTGATCGCACCTGTCTATATGCGGCTTGGTCGGTTCGATGATGCGGTCAGGGCAAGGCGCAACGCGCTTCGTCTCAACAGCGAGAGCGCAGAGCGGCAAGCAGCACTCGGCGAGGCACTTGTATTCGCTGAGAACGGAGTAGTGACGGCAGAGGCGAAGGCGGCCTTTGAAAGAGCGCTCGTGCTCGAGTCCGGGCATCTGCAAGCGCGTTATTTTCTCGGATTGGCCGCCGAGCAGGATGGCAATGCAACAGGAGCCGCCGAGATATGGCAGGCGCTACTGGCGAGTGCCCCGCCTGACGCGCCCTGGGCGGAATTCGTGCGACGAGCACTCGCACGGGTTGAACCGGGAACCGATACGCATGCGAGCGGTCCAACTGCGGAGCAGGTTACGTCGTCAGCCGAGTTAAGCGACGACCAGCGCAGCGCCATGATCCAGGGAATGGTGGAGCGGTTGTCCGAGCGGCTGCGGCGAGACGGCTCCGATGCCGAGAGTTGGCTGCGTCTCGTGCGCTCCTATATGGTTCTCGGCGAGCCCGACAAGGCGCGCGCTGCCGTCAACGATGCCCGGCGCGCGCTGGCAGGCGACTCGATTAAGTTACGAGACTTTGAGAACCACGTCAAAGCGCTGGGTCTGGAAGGCTGATCCCCGAAGAGATGCGAACGATGACCCGCAAGCAACGACGTCTCGTCCTGATCGGCAGTGCGCTCTCGGTGATTGCGTTTTCGGTTGGTCTGATGCTCGTCGCTCTGCAAGATTCCATCGTCTTCTTCAATTCGCCCACCGATCTGGTCGAGAAGCATGTGAAGCCGGGGCAGCGGATGCGCATCGGTGGTTTGGTGAAGGAAGGCAGCCTCACGCGCGGTGATCAGCTGGCGGTCCGCTTCGAGGTTACCGATGGGAGGAGCACCGTCCCTGTCACTTACCAGGGCCTCTTGCCGGATTCTGTTCCGCGAAGGTCAGGGGATTGTCGCCGAGGGGGCGCTCGATGGCACCGGTGCATTCCGCGCTGATAGCGTTCTTGCGAAGCACGACGAGACCTACATGCCGAAAGAAGTGGCCGATGCATTGAAGAAACAGGGTCACTGGAAGGAGGATCAAAAGCGCAAGCTCGGCGCAGCTCCGCAGGGCAGGACACAGTGATTGCCGAGCTAGGTCATTATGCCCTGGTGCTCGCGCTGGTTTTGGCGATTGCTCAATTCTGCGTGCCGATGCTGGGCGTGCGCAAGGACGATCCGGCTCTCATGGCCGTCGCAAGCCCGACTGCCGTGGCGCAACTGGGATTCACGGCGATCTCCTTTGCAGCGCTGGTGGCTTGTTATCTGCACTCGGACTTTTCCGTCGCCAATGTCTTCGAGAACTCCCACTCTGCGAAGCCGCTCATCTACAAGATCACCGGGGTCTGGGGAAACCACGAAGGTTCGATGCTGCTGTGGGTGCTGATTCTGGCCCTGTTCGGTGCATTGGTGGCTTTGTTTGGACGCAACCTGCCGCTTCGCCTGAAGGCGGCTGTCTTGAGCGTGCAGGCATTCATTGCGGTCGCGTTCGATTTGTTTATTCTCATCACGTCGAACCCGTTTCTGCGTATCCTGGACGCTCCCCTTGAAGGCCGAGATCTCAATCCCATCCTCCAGGATCCCGGTCTGGCGATTCATCCGCCACTGCTCTACGCCGGCTATGTCGGCCTCTCCATTTCCTTCTCATTTGCCATTGCAGCCTTGATTGATGGCCGTATCGATGCGGCCTGGGCGCGCTGGGTGCGACCCTGGACGCTTCTGGCATGGATATTCCTGACGCTGGGAATAGCCATGGGCTCCTATTGGGCCTATTACACGCTCGGCTGGGGTGGCTGGTGGTTCTGGGATCCGGTCGAGAACGCCTCGTTCATGCCTTGGCTCGCCGCCACGGCCCTGCTGCATTCCGCTCTGGTGATGGAAAAGCGCGCCGCGCTCAAGGTGTGGACCGTCCTGCTGGCTATTCTTGCCTTCTCCCTCTCGCTCGTTGGCACATTCCTGGTGCGCTCAGGCGTGCTCACATCGGTGCATGCGTTCGCCAACGATCCGACGCGCGGCGTTTTCATCCTTGCGATTCTCGTTTTTTTCATTGGCGGCAGTCTCACGCTGTTCGCATGGCGTGCGCCGCTCCTCAAACAAGGTGGGCTTTTCGCGCCAATATCGCGCGAAGGAGCGCTGGTTCTTAACAATCTATTCCTTGTGAGCGCCTGCGGGACCGTTTTCGTGGGAACGCTGTTTCCGTTAGCGCTCGAAGCGCTCACCGGAGAGAAGATTTCCGTAGGGGCGCCCTTCTTCAACGCCACCTTTGCCCCGCTCTTTCTGCCGTTGTTGCTCGCGGTCCCATTCGGTCCGTTGCTCGCCTGGAAACGCGGTGATCTCCTCGGTGTCGCCCAACGCCTGACCTACGCCGCCGCTGTCGCGGCCGTCACGGTCGCGGTGGTTTTCGCAATCGAGGGAGGCGGGCCCATCCTGGCGCCGTTTGCGATCGGGCTTGGTGCATTCGTGATGGCAGGCGCTGTGACTGACATCGCCGAGCGCACGGGACTGCTGAAATTACCCTTGGCGACCGCGTTCGCCCGAGCAAGAGGGCTCCCCCGCTCGACGTGGGGAGCAGCGCTGGCGCATTTCGCACTAGGCATCACCCTTCTGGGCATTGTCGGCGAGAGCCAATGGAGCAGCGAGCGCATTGCTGAGCTCAAGCCTGGGCAATCGGTCGCCTTGCGCGGCTATGAGCTGCGCTTTGATGGGACCACGGCGCGCCAAGGACCGAATTACCGTGAGCTTGTCGCGCATTTCATCGTTCGCCATCGCGGCGAGGTCATCGGCGCCATGGAGCCTTCCAAGCGCAATTTTCCCGCGCGCGGAAGTGCGACCACTGAGACGGCCCTGATGACCAGGGGGTTCTCCCAGATATATCTGTCACTCGGGGAAACGAAGAACGGACGGTGCCCTTACCGTGCGGCTATATTACAAACCGTTGGTGCTTCTTATCTGGCTTGGCCCTATCGTCATGGCGACCGGAGGCGCGCTGTCGTTTTCGGATCGGCGGTTGCGCGTCGGTGCACCCAAGCCGGCCCGCAGCAAGGTCGCGCTCGCGCCGGCAGAGTGATGCGCATGCAGCGGTATCTGTTTTTGTTGCTGATACTTATTCCGGCTCTCGCGCAGCCGCAGGCTGCTCTGTCGGTTCAACCCGACGAAATGCTTGCGGATCGTGCATTGGAGCAGCGGGCGCGCACGCTATCGAAAGAGCTGCGATGCATGGTCTGCCAGAATCAATCGATCGATGACTCGGACGCGCCGCTCGCCCGTGATTTGCGCGTGCTCGTGCGCGAGCGTCTGGCGGCCGGCGATACCGATCAACAGGTGCTCGATTTCCTTACAGCGCGGTACGGGGAATTTGTGCTGCTACAACCTCGATTTTCCTCCCGGACGGCCATATTGTGGCTCACGCCGGTTGCCGTCCTTGTGCTCGGAGCACTGGGATTCATGGCGGTATCAAGGCGGCGCTCGCCTGCCGAGACCGGTCTTACCCCCGAGGAGGAAGCACGCCTGGCGGAAATACTCCGCAGCGGCCAAAGCTGAGTGCCGGCGGCATTCTTTCGCGATCGGCGGATTACTAAAGTTTAATTTTGCGGCCAGCCCGCGGTAATGCACATCCCCCCATCTTGCGTCGCACGGGCGGTACCGCCTTGCGGCATACCTCTCAGGCAAAAAGCAGAGTCCGAACGCCAGCGTAAAACCAGATCGTAATGCCAAATCGTAATGCCAAACATGGAGTCGCAATCATGATGCAGAAGTCGCGCATCCTCTCGGCGCGCCGTCTCGCTCTGCTCGCCGGTGCTGCCGGTTTGAGCGCAAGCTTAGTATTCGGCGCGGCCAATTTTGTTCCGAATGCGACTGGCCACGGCGCGTCAGGCCTCGCCTTTGCCCAGAACGTTCAGCGCCCTGTTGGTTTTGCAGACATTGTCGAAAAAGTGAAACCGGCCGTCATTTCGGTCCGCGTAAAGCTTGACGCGGGCGCCAGGAATATGGGCTTTGAGGGAAACTCGCCATTCCCGCCAAACTCTCAGCTGGAGCGCTTCTTCCGGCGGTTCGGACTGCCAGACGGGCTCAACCCTGATGAGCCACGCGCGCCACGCAATCGTCTCGTGACCGGTCAAGGCTCCGGGTTCTTCATCAGCGCCGACGGTTACGCGGTGACCAACAATCACGTCGTCGACAAGGCCGACACCGTCGAGATCACGACCGACGAAGGCAAGACCTACAGCGCGAAAGTGATAGGGACGGATTCTCGTACCGATGTCGCCCTGATCAAAGTCGAGGGCCGAGCTGACTTCCCCTATGTCGCGTTCGGCGACCAGGCCCCGCGAATTGGCGATTGGGTGCTTGCGGTCGGCAATCCATTCGGGCTTGGGGGAACCGTCACCGCGGGCATTGTATCGGCGCGGGGTCGCGACATCGGCGCGGGTCCCTACGACGACTTCATCCAGATTGATGCTCCGGTCAACAAGGGCAATTCGGGCGGTCCGACCTTCGATGTCGATGGCAACGTCATCGGCGTCAATACGGCGATCTTCTCCCCATCGGGCGGATCAGTCGGCATCGCATTCGCCATTCCTGCCGCAACAGTGAAATCGGTGGTTGCCCAACTCAAGGATAAGGGCAGCGTGACGCGCGGCTGGATCGGCGTTCAGATCCAGCCGGTTACTTCCGAGATCGCGGAAAGCATCGGTCTGAGCAAGGCGGAGGGCGCGATCGTTGCCGACCCGCAGCCAAACGGACCGGCGGCGAAGGCCGGTATCCAGGCCGGTGACGTGGTCACGGCCGTCGATGGTGCTCCGATCAAGGACGCGAGAGATCTGGCCAAACGGATCGGCTCGATTGCGCCTGGCACTTCGACGAAGATCACAGTGTGGCGCAAGGGCGAGGAGAAAAGCATTTCCGTCGCGCTGGGCGAGCTGCCCAATCAACGCGAGGCACGCGCGACGACAACTCCGGACAACGCAACGCCGCATGGTGGCGATGTTCCGAAGCTTGGGCTCACCCTCGCTCCGGCGGCTCAAATCACGGGCAGCGGTTCCGAGGGAGTGGTGGTTACCAAAGTTGATCCCAACGGCATCGCATCGGAGGAAGGCTTTCAGACCGGCGACGTGATTCTTGAAGTCGGCGGCAGGAAGGTCGCCAACCCGGCAGACGTGCGCAGTGCTGTCGCCGAGGCGCAGAAAGGCGGCAAGCGCTCGGTGCTGATGCGCGTGAAATCTGGCGAGGCGGTCAAGCTCGTCGCTCTTCGGCTCGGGCGAGCCTGAATGCGATCGGGCGGATCGTCAGCCATGCGTTGCTTTCGCCGACAGTCCGCACCAGAGGGCGGCCCCAAGCCGCTCTCGCAAGTGTCCATCTTTGTGTCGGCATCCGTCGCCCCCGCCGGCACAGAGTGGCTGAGGGGCGGCGGGTTAAACCGCCGCCCCTTTGTGGAGGCCAGAAATTTTCCGAGGGCGATGCAGTTGAGACGTTGACGAGATGACCGCTATGATCAACTCAGCCAATCACGCCGGTTTGGCGACATCCACCGCCGATCGAAGGGATGCCAGTTTCGTCATGCGTCTCCTGATCATTGAGGACGATCGCGACGCCGCCGACTATCTCGCGAAGGCTTTCCGCGAAGTGGGTCATATCGCCGAGCTGGCCGCCGATGGTGAGGAAGGTCTCGCCCAAGCGCTGCATGGCGAATACGACGTTCTGATCGTGGATCGGATGCTGCCGAAGCTCGATGGCCTGTCCGTCATCGGCGCTCTGCGCAGCAAAGGCGTTGAGACCCCCGCGCTGATCCTGTCGGCGCTCGGCCAGGTCGATGATCGCGTTAAGGGCTTGCGGGCCGGTGGAGACGATTACCTGCCGAAGCCCTATTCCTTTTCTGAATTGCTGGCACGCACGGAGGTGCTGGCGCGCCGTCGCGGCGGCCGCGAGGAAACGGTGTACCGCGTCGGCGATCTTGCGCTGGACCGGTTGTCTCACCAAGTGACGCGCAATGCGACGGAAATCAGCCTGCAGCCGCGCGAATTCCGGCTGCTGGAATATCTGATGAAGCATGCCGGCCAGGTGGTGACGCGCACCATGCTGCTGGAGAACGTGTGGGACTATCACTTCGACCCGCAGACCAACGTCATCGACGTGCATATCTCGCGGTTGCGCTCGAAAATCGATAAAGGCTTTGCCCAGCCCTTGCTGCACACGGTGCGCGGCGCCGGATATGTGATCCGCGACAGCAAATGACTCTCGTCCCGCACGCGGGGTGAGCCACAGCGTGGGTCTGATGACGTCGCTCGGAAAGCTTCTGCGCACGACCGCGTTCAAGCTGACGCTGGTCTATTTGACAATTTTTGCCCTGTTTGCCGCTTTCCTGCTCGCATATTTCGCCTGGAATACGCGCCGGCTCATCACCGAGCAGATCACCCAGACGGTCGACGCGGAGATCACCGGACTTGCCGAGCAGTATCGGCAGGGAGGCATTCGACGGCTGGTTTTCATTGTTGACGCAAGATCACGGCGGCCCGGGTCAAGTCTCTATCTCGTGACGGCACCAGCCGGAGAGGGTCTCGCTGGCAATGTCGGTTCGTTGTCAACGGGCACCCTCAGCTCGTCCGGCTGGGTTGAGACGGCGTATCGTCGCCTCGATGATCCTGATGGCAGCGAGCACCGTGCGCTCGTTCGCGTGTTTGCGCTGCCGGGCGGCTTTCGTTTGCTGGTCGGACGCGACCTTGAGGAGCGGCAGCGTCTGCGCGAGATCGTGATGGCCGCGGGGCGCTGGTCGCTGGCGATTGTCGTCATCCTTGGAGTGGCCGGAGGCTTGTTTGTCACGCGGCGTGTCCTCAAGCGAGTGGACGCAATGACGGATACCACTCGCAAGATCATGGAAGGAGACCTCACCGGACGCCTTCCGATCGCCGGCACCGGGGACGAGCTCGATCGTCTCGCCAGCAATCTCAACGACATGCTCGAGCGCATCGAAGCGCTGATGCATGGATTGAAGGAGGTGTCCGACAACATTGCGCATGACCTGAAAACACCTTTGACCCGCCTGCGTAATCGTTGCGAAGCGGCCTTGCGCCTGGCGGCGAACGAATCCCAGTATCGTCTGGCGCTCGAAACAACGATCGAGGAATCCGACGTCCTCATTCGCACTTTCAACGCGCTGCTCATGATTGCGCGTGCGGAATCGGGACAAGCTCGCGATGGAATGCGCGATGTGGATGCTGCCGAGATTGCTCGCGGAGTAGGCGAGCTGTATGAACCTGTCGCTGACGAGAAAGGCATCGAGCTTCGTGTTGACGCGCCGTTCCCCGCGCCAATCCACGGCAACCGCGAGCTCATCAGCCAGGCGCTGGCCAATCTGGTGGACAACGCCATAAAGTATGGGGCGCCCGTAGGCTGCGATTCGAACGATGCGAAGCCGGAAATCGTCATCCGGGCAGTCCCGGATGGCGAGCGCATTCTGCTCACGGTCGCAGACGCGGGGCACGGCATTCCGGAGGGAGATCGCGCGCGGGCGGTTGAGCGGTTCGTCCGCCTGGAGCAGAGTCGTTCCCAGCCTGGCTCGGGGCTTGGATTAAGCTTAGCTTCCGCCGTGGCACGGCTGCATGCGGGCGAGCTCAGGCTTGAGGACAATCATCCTGGACTGAGGACCGTGATCTCGTTCCCGATAGCCGGCAACCAGCGGTGATTCGCTAACATCCTGCGCTGACTCTCAACTGCGGAGCGGGTGTCTCCGGCACGATCTGCGTTCCGCGGCGTTACGCCTTCAAAAACGGAGAATTCTTTGCGCGAGCCGGCGTCAGCCATAGCCGATCAGGAAAGCGAAGCTGCAAAAGCATTGTCGCGCCGGATCGTTTGCGCACCGCAGCCTGCTTGTCGGCAGACAGCAATTGCTCGAGTGCGCGACTGGCTGACCGAGATGGAAACGGCGGCATCAGGAACCGCGATCGCACGCCTCTGCGCCGATAATCCCATGCTGCACAGGGTCATCGAAGCAATCGCGGATGGATTCCCGTTTCTCTGGGACTTGTTGCGCGGCTCGCCGGCTCGCCTTGTCAGCTTCCTTCACCAAGTGCCGGAATACTGCTTCGATCGCATGCTCTTCGAAGCCAAACGAGACATCTCGCAAGCGGGTGATGACGCCGAGGTCATGCGCGCATTGCGCCAAATGAAAGCGGACGCAGCCCTGCTGCTTGGGCTGTGCGACCTGGGGGGCGTGTGGCCCATTACGCAATTGATCGAGCTTCAGACGAAGCTCGCCGATGCGGCTGTCGCGCTGGCTGCCAGCTATCTGCTTGCGGATGCGCGGCGTCGGGGCAAGCTCAGGCAACCGGAACAGACGGAGTCCTCGCCGGGAAGCGGCTACCTCGTGCTCGCCATGGGGAAGATGGGCTCGAACGAGCTCAACTATTCAAGCGACATAGACCTTATCGTTTTTTATGATCCCGCCGCTGTCGCAGCCCGGTGTAGAGCCGGCATCTTTTTATGTGCGGCTGACGCGAAGCCTTGTGAAGCTGCTTTCGGAGCGGACCGACAGGGGTTATGTGTTCCGCATCGACCTGCGCCTGCGACCCGATCCCGCGTCCACCCAGATAGCCATATCGACCGCCGCCGCGCTCGACTATTACGAAAGCCGCGGACAAAACTGGGAGCGCGCGGCGCTTATCAAGGCGCGGCCTTGTGCCGGCGATCTCGCCGCGGGCGAAAAACTGCTCGCCGATCTGTCGCCTTTCATCTGGCGCAAATACCTGGACTTCGCGTCGGTGGCCGATGTTCATGCGATGAAGCGGCAGATTCACGCTTATCGCGGTCACGACGAAATCGCTGTCGAAGGACACAACATCAAATTGGGCCGTGGCGGCATCCGTGAGATCGAGTTCTTCGTTCAGACGCAGCAGCTTATTGCCGGCGGACGGCATCCTGAGCTGCGCACAAAGGCAACCCTGGTGACGCTCGATGCGCTGCATCATGGCGGCTGGATTGACGCCCAGGCGCACAGCGATCTCGGTTCTGCTTATCGCTTCCTGCGAGGGATAGAGAACCGATTGCAGATGGTTGCGGATGAGCAAACCCATACCTTGCCCGCCGATCCGGCAAGCATGGAGCAGTTTGCGCGGTTCGCGGGCTTTGGCGGCCGCGACGAGCTCGCCGAAGCCTTGCTCGTGCACCTGCGCAATGTGCAGCGACACTACGCAAGCCTCTTCGAGCACGCAGCCGCCGAGAGTGCTGAGCGTCCTCGCCTGTTGTTTCCTCCGGATAGCGACGATCGCGCCACGCTCGACCAGCTCAGTGTCCTGGGTTTTCGCCAGCCGCTGGAGATATCCGCTGTGGTGCGGCGATGGAGCACGCCAGCTCATGATTCCCTGCGGGGCTCGTTCGCGCGCGAGCAGCTTGCCGACATCGTGCCAACGCTTCTGCGCCACTTCGCCGATTCAGCCAAGCCTGATGACGCCGTTCTGGCCTTCGACCGCTTTCTTTCCGTGCTGCATGGCGGCAGTCGGCTATTTTCGCTGCTGCGGCAGCATCCCGACCTCATTGCGCTGATTGCCCTGGTGCTGGGCAATGCCCCACGGCTTGCCGACAGCCTCGCTCAGTTTCCGCAAGTGATGGACGCAGTGATCGATCCGAGCTTCTTCGGGGCGCTCCCCGAACAAGCGCAATTGAGCGCGGCCCTGCATCGCTCGCTCGCGCAAGCCCCATCCGATGAGGAGTTTCTAGACCGCGTCAGAATCTTTGCGCAGGAACAGATGTTCCTGATTGGAATCCGCATTCTGTCCGGCACGGCCTCGGCGGACCAGGCGGGGGAAGCATTCGCCCGTCTGGCCGACGTGTTGGTCCAGTCGCTCCATCGCGCGACGGAGGATGCATTCTCGCAGCAGCACGGTCGCGTTGCGGACCAGCAATTTGCGATTTTGGCGCTCGGCAAGCTTGGCGGCCGCGAGATGACCTCCACTTCCGACCTCGACCTCATCGTGGTCTATGATTTCGATCCCCAGCGTCCCGAATCGACCGGGAAGCGTCCGCTTTATGGCGCGCAGTATTTTTCGCGCCTTACGCAACGCTTGATCAGCGCACTTACGGCGCAGACCAATTATGGCGTGCTGTACCGCGTTGACATGCGCTTGCGGCCTTCGGGTCGTTCTGGTCCGCTTGCCACCCAGATCGGCGGCTTTGCAGGTTACCAAGAACAGGAGGCGTGGACCTGGGAGCACATGGCGCTCACGCGCGCGCGCGTCGTGTCGGCTTCGCCGCAATTTGCCGATCGCGTCCAGAACGTGATCCGCGACGTGCTGTGCCACCGTCGTGATCCGGCAATCATCGCCGCCGATGTCAGCGAGATGCGCAAGGCGATCGCGATCGACAAAGGCGACGACAATATGTGGGATCTCAAGCACGTCGCCGGCGGGCTGATCGACATCGAGTTCATCGCCCAGTATCTGCAACTTGTGCACGCCTGGCGGATGCCGGAGGTCCTCGACACCTCCACGGCTCGCGTGCTCGACAAGGCAACTCGGCTCGGATTGATCGAAGCGCCTGATGCGGAGGTGCTCCGGCCGGCCGTGCGCCTCTATCACGATCTCACGCAGGTCTTGCGCCTGTGTTTACCGGGGCCTCTTGATCCGGATAACGTTACGCCAGGCCTCGCAGCGCTGTTGGCGCGCGCCGCCGACGTGCCGGACTTTGCTACGCTTGAAGCTTTTGTCCGTGAAACGCAGACCAAGGTGCGAGCCAGCTTCAGGCGGATCATAGGCGAGTGACGCCTGCCACAGGTTGTAGTCCGGATCGAGCAACTTGCGAATCCGGGATGGGCATTGAATGACAGGCATTTAATTGATGGCGATGGTTTCGATTATAGTCCCTGTATACAATCGATCTGCACTGCTGGCCCGGTGCCTGGGCTCGATTGAACGGCAAACACTTGCGGACTGGGAATGTCTTGTCGTAGACGATGGATCAACAGATGCAAGTGTTTTGGCGGCAAGCGCCTTTGCGGCGAGGGATGCGCGTTTCAAGGTGTTTTCCAGAAGCAGGCCCCTTAAAGGGGCGGCCGCCTGCCGCAACGAGGGCGTCGAACGGGCCAAAGGCAAGTATCTCATCTTTCTGGACTCAGATGATCTCCTGACGGAGACCTGTGTTGCCACACGAGTTGATTATTTTTCTCAGTATCCGAGCTACGACTTCATCGTGTTTCAAACAGGCGCTTTTAACGATAGTCCCGGGGACACATCCATCGTCTGGAACATTGTGAAACCGGAATCTGACTTGTTGAGGTTCATGAGGCTGGACGCGCCGTGGTCGATCACCGGACCGATATGGAAGAGATCTGCCTTGTTAAAGATGGGTGGCTTTGATGAGTCCCTTCCTGGTTGGCAAGATTGGCAGCTGCATGTCGTTGCGTTGTTGGCAGGCTTGACATACGTCAGGACCAACGCAAGCCCCGATTGTTTTTGCCAGATTCATGGAGAGGACAAAATCAGTCGCAGGGCCGCAACTCTCGATCATGTCAAGCCCAAAGCTGATTATGTTTTGCGGTTGATCAAACGCACTCCGCTTCTTAAAGATGATCTTAAGTTGCGAAATGCCTGTATCGGGCTGGTTTGGTATATGGTTCTTCAATTACAGGAAAAAGGACGGACGCGCGATGCTATGGGCTACTGGCACCATCTGTGGAGGTATCGCTTCATAGGGTTTCGGATGTATGTGGAGGGTCTTCTTGCTTTGGCATTTCATGGAAGGCGAGGGGGCTCGCTTGCATGGAAGCTGATTGCCCGCTGGCCACTGACGATTACTCAGTCAATTGATCGGTCAACATTTCTCTCGGTTTGCTCAGAAGCGACCCCAGCAGCTCTCACCCCTTTTTCTGCGCCTTGATCTCGTTGAATTTTACCAGTGCCCTTTCAAATTTGTCATTGAAGAGCCACATCGCATCAAGAATTTCGCGGTAGGTTGCAGATGTCTTTGCCCTATCGACCTGGCCGAAGGTGAAGATGCTGTTGTTGCGCAGATACCCCATTATCGTCGGGTCGGAAATCCGGTAGCTGGCCAGGTTGCCCGAATTGAGAGCGGACTTGGTTGGACTGGGAATAATCTGGATGAGCTCAAAAAGCTTCATTTGATCAATTGGATTTGGCAATGCTTTCGCGATCGCCGGTATTTGCCGGAAAAGGTCAGCGTGGGCGTTCATAAGGCCGTCTCGCACGGCGGTCCAGTGATTGAATCGATGATCTAAATTGCCAGTCCGCGCCTCTTCCTTGTCGTCGCGAGCGCTCAGCGCGGGATCAAAGGCTGTGATCGAGCTCTTGATTGCTGCCCATTTCTTCTGACCATTGTGATCTTCAGATACGCCTGTTTGCAGACTTCCCTTGTACTTATTCGAGCGCGCATTCCCGATGTTTTGATTGCCATTTGTCTCGGCAAAGAACAGGCCCAAGCTGATGCGACCCGCCAGCTCGGAATTTGCCTCATCGAGGCCCTTAGCTCGTGCGATATTGCCTCCCAGGTCAACAACATCAGCAAACGGAGTAACTGAGTTTTGTGCATTGACGGGTGGCGCCTGCATGATCTTGAAGAGATTTGTATACTCATCGAGAAGCGGCTCATTGGCGGCATCGAAGTACGCCGGTGGAATTCCAAATTTATTTGATCTGCCAATTTTAGACGGAAGCGCGTCAGTGAGATCCTTATACGCGCTTATCATGTTGTTGCGAGCAAGATAGAGCGCTTGTCCCGGCAAGTTCGGCAACTGTTGGTTTGAAGTGATCTGTGCGCGCCGCTGGCTCAAGATCGACTTAAATTCGGTTACTGCTTTGTTGTACGCATTGAGCGCATCCGACTGTGATTTCATGGGTGCGGCCGGCTGACCCTGTGCCGGGGAAATGAAGCTGAGATCGCCGACGTATGCCGGGACGAGCGACGTTACCGCGTTGGTGATCGTGTCGATGGCATTGGAAACAGGCGGCGCGAGGAGGAGGAGGAGCCCGAAAGCGACAACTGCCGCACGCGTGGTGGCAAGCGCTCTGGAGGTTGCCGCATTAGCGATGCGCGCCATGACAGTACGCCTATTGCGGCATGATCTCGGGTTTGTTGCTTGGAAAGCGCGCCACGATAGCCGGGTCGACGTTGAGGTGTTGAGCAACCATCGAGCGAGGGGTGTGCGACAACCAATCTGACAGAGAAACGTCTTCGAAATGATTGCTCCTGAAAACCTCCAGGAACGTCAAGTCCGTGTTGCCGGTGTTGCGTACATAGTGGCCGAGATTTCTTTTGACATACCCGATGTCTCCGGGGTGGAAATTCTGGGTGACGGCTTTAGGGCCTGTGTTGAAGACAGTCATCTCGGCTTGACCTGAGATATAATATTGCCATTCATCGGCATTGGGATGCCAATGCATTTCGCGCAGACCGCCCGGGTGCACGGTCACAAGCGCGGCGGCGATGTTCTGCGCCGCCTTGAAATTGCGGCTGTCGGCAATGCGCACTTCGCCACCGGCGGTCTTGCGCGTGGGCGCCATGCTGCTCAGCGCGAAGGACGATGGGTTCGGCATTTTGCCGGCCGCGCCGGCGGCCTGAGCTTGAGCGGCATTCAGGGCATCCGGCATCTGTCCCTGGAAAATGTAAAGGGCGTGCAGCGGGATCTTCGCAAAGGTCTCAGCCGGGAGGCCGAAATTCAATGCCAGTATGTCTGGCGGTGTATGCGCAAACCATTCGGTGAGAAGCAGGGTATTATATTCGGTAGCTTTGCCGTCATCGAAGCAAAGAATGAACTCAGTGCCGTCCTCGCCAATTCCCTGCAATGAGTGCGGCATGCCCGATGGGAAATACCACAGTCCGCCTTCACCGACGTCTTCGACATTCGCGCGTCCCTCGGAATCGATGGTGGTGATGCGGGCAGCACCCTTGGTGACGAACGCCCATTCTGCGGCCTGATGCCAGTGCAGCTCGCGGATACCGCCGCGCGTGAGACGCATGTTGACGCCGGAGATTTCTTCCGAGATTGCGAAATCAGCCTGGGTGACCTGTCGTGCCCATCCACCATTCTGAATGCGTCGAGGAGCGTTGTTGAAGGATGACCAGAACATCGGCATATCGCCGACGTTGGTCGCCGGCGGCGAGAAGGCGCCGGGGAACTGCGATGTCAATGTGGGGTTCTGCGGACCCGGATCGGTCGCGCTTGCCGGATTGCCGGTCGTGTTGATAACGCCCTGTGGCGGCTGGTCCGGGTTGCCGAAAGTCTGAGCGCTCGCCGCCGCGGCCGCGGTTGCTGCTGTACCGGCAGCGGTGGCTGTGAGCAGATTGCGCCGGGATAAAAACTCCATGAAATGCCTCCTCAGACTTGTGAGTGCTTCTCTACGCAAATATCGAACAGAATGCTCAATCCATGCCGCTTATGCCATATTCCATCGAGAAAAGAGACTGACCGGATTTCAATCATGAAATCCGATCCATCGCTCGGTCGCGCCGAGACACTGCGTCGCGCCATGCTCGCCGACATCAACGACGCCTCTGATCCGCGCAATGCATACCCGGCGTGCTGGGCACCTTTTGTCGTTCATTGGAGAGGGGGCAGCGCGTTGGAGCGGCGATCATCAGCACCGGCGACCCGGATTTCGCTGGCGCTCAATCCGGGCTACGCTTGCGGCGTTCGCCGTGCATCATCACATGGCATTAAAATTCCGCGCCGCCTAGGCCGCCTTTGTCATTTCCTGCGCCGGCGCCGAGGTCCCCTTTTTCGGAATGCGCAACAGGACCATGGTGCCTCGACCCAGCGTTGAGCGGATGCGCATCGTGCCCTGGTGGAGCTCGGTCAAGGATTTTGCAATCGCCAGCCCCAGACCGGAGCCCTGATGGCTCTTGGTCAATTGGCTCTCGACCTGCTCGAACGGCCGGCCAAGCCGGGCCAGCGCATCTTTCGGGATGCCTATGCCGCTATCGGCAATGGCAATGCCAACCCCTTTGCGCGTCGCCCGGGCGCGAATGGTGATGCGGCCCCCTTCGGGGGTGAACTTCACTGCATTGGAGAGGAGATTCAACACGATCTGCTTCAGGAGCCGGTGATCGGCCATGACGCTGATGCCCCCGACAATTCGAGCGGTCAGCGTAAGCCGCTTGTCATTCGCGCGCGCCGAAACCACGCGCATTGCGTCGTTGAGGAAGGGCTCCAGCTCGACCTGCTGCGGATCGAGGCGTATGCGCCCGGCCTCGATCTTCGACATGTCAAGGATATCGTTGATGACCTCCAGCAGATACTGCCCGCTCTGATGGATGTCGCTGCAGTACTCGCGATATTTCTCGGTCCCGAGCGGGCCAAACATCCCCGATTCCATGATCTCGGAGAATCCGATGATGGCGTTGAGCGGCGTGCGCAGCTCGTGGCTCATGTTGGCGAGAAACTTTGATTTTGCTTGATTGGCGTCCTCGGCGCGGGTTTTTTCCTCGGCATATTTTTCCGCCAGATCAGCCACTTCCTCCGCCTGGCGCTCCAGCTTTTGCTGTGAGTTGCGCAAGTCGGCGACAGTCGCCATCAGGCGCTTCTCGCTTTCCATCAGCTTTTCTTCGTGCAGCTTGATATTGGTGATGTCGGTGCCTACCGAAACGTAGCCGCCATCCTTGGTGCGCCGTTCGCTGATGTGCAGCCAGCGACCATCGTCGAGCTGTGCCTCGAACGTACGGGCGCCCGGGGTCTGGCCTTCGCTGGTGACCTTTGAACGCACCATCTGTTTGCGGCCTGCCGCGAATACGGCCTCATAAGACGCGCCTGCCACGATCGATTCATCCGGGAGATTATGAAGCTCCTGGAAATTCGAGTTGCAAAGGACGAGCCTGTTCTGTGCGTCCCACACGACGAACGCTTCCGGGATTGTCTCGATGGCGTCACGCAAGCGCAGATCGGCCTCGACCGTTTTCTCGACGAGGGTCTTTTGCTCGGTAATATCCACCGCTATCCCGATCAGGTGCGGTCCGCTGTCGCCGGATTGCTGAACGACCTCGCAGCGGGCGCGCAACCAGACCCAGTTGCCGTTCGCGTGGCGCATGCGAAATGCATGGTCAACCTGCGTCGCCTTGGCATCCGCCAGCTGGGTGGCAAGCTCGTAAAGATTGATGTCTTCCGGATGGACGAGCGCATTCACTTCACCGAAGCTCATCAACGCGTTGCGGGCTCGAAGCCCCAGTATCGCGAACATTGAATGCGACCAGAACACCCGTCCGCGCGCGATGTCCCAGTCCCAGAGCCCGCAGCGCCCCCGGTTGAGCGCGGTATCGATGCGCCCGCGCACCATCTCATAGATGCTGTCGGCCTCCCGCGCGCGGGTCGCCTGCCAATGGAATGCAAAGCCCAGGATGAGCACAACGAACCCGGTGGTGGCCGACAGCGTCACGGTCAAGGCGGTGTCGGACAGCCAGGGAGTGAGCGCCTCGCGGCGGCCATGCAGCACCGCGAGCTCGCCGTTGTTGGCGTAAAGGCTGCGCACGCTGGCGAACGCCATGCTGCCGTCGGCAAGAGGGATTTCGAGAACGCCCGCCGCGGCTGCGAAGGTGGTCAAAGGCTGAGCTGGTCCAAGCACGTCGATCAGCCGGCGTCCGATGACGCCGGCTTCAAGCGGTACGGTGGCGATGCTAACGCCTTCCGGACTGTTAACGGCGGTGTGACGGACGGCGGCGACGACAATGCCGTCTCCATTGGTGACCAGCACCTGTCGCCCGGTTGCCCGCGCCCATCCTGGAACGAGCCGCTCAAGCTCGCTTTGAAAACGCCGATCGACGCCGGTTCTGTCCTCCTTCGAGCGCTGGACGCGGTCGAGCCGGTCCGCCAGGAAATCGGCCGTGGCGTCGATCTGATTGATGACATCGGCGACAGCTTGGCGCCGGTGATCGAGCACCTGCACGACGGCGCCGACGCAAATCGTGAGCAGGAAGGCAATGATCAGGGCAGGCACAGCACGTCGCAAGGCCGGCTCGGCCGTGAGCAGCCGCAAATAGGCCGGTTTTGCGATGGACTGAGCTAGTCCCTTGATTGAATCAGGACTTGCCGACGCGCTCGCGACCTCGGCGCGCGCCATTCGTCGCCTCCGTTCGGATTCCCTTGCACCTTCATCGGAAGGATGTGCCGCATCTCTCCGAATCACTTTGATTGGAATCGAAAGATGGCAATTTGTCGAGAGCGAAATCGATCGAGCGCAAAAACCTTCTGGTTCTTGCCTTCATCCTGAATCGCAAAGCTTTTTGCGCGGCTGTACGGTGATGTAGGCGGACATGTTTATCGGTGCCGGAAGCAAGGGTGGGGTAACCGTCATGAATTTGGCCGAAGTGTTACCGGCGTCAGTGGCAGACCAGGACTGGAATGAAGGCGTGAGTGAGCGCCATTCGGTGATGCTTGCGCGTCGCATGGCGCCCTTTCGGCCGTGCGCCACTCTTGACTGGACCACAGGAGGCGCATGATCCTCAGCGGGCGCGTCCTTGCTGGGCCGCAGGACATTGGAAATGCCGACCCAAATCGAGACATCCACCGCGATGCTAGGCCCGGGGCAATGCATGGCCGGGCAGTCGTGCGTCGAAACCCGCCTGTTCGGCTATGAGCTTCTCAACGATCCGCTGCTCAATAAAGGTACGGCGTTCACCGAGGACGAGCGCGATTCTTTCGAGCTGCACGGACTGCTGCCGCCCAACGTGGCAAATCTTGAGGAGCAGGTCAACCGGCGCATACAGGCCTTCCGGCAGCTGCCGAGCGATCTCGCCCGCTACGTCTTCTTGCGCGGACTCCAGGACTCCAACGAGGTGCTCTTCTACGCTGTTTTGGCAAGCGATCTCGCGGAAATGCTTCCTGTCGTCTACACGCCCACCGTAGGGCTGGGCTGTCAGCAATTCAGCCAAAGCTTCCGCAAGCCACGTGGCCTTTTTCTCAGTGTGCCGCATATGGCGCGCATGAGCCGCATCCTTTCCAATCCCCGTTTCGACGGCGTCGAAGCCATTGTGGTCACCGACGGCGAACGCATCCTCGGGCTCGGCGATCAGGGCGCGGGCGGGATGGGCATCCCGATCGGCAAGCTTGCCCTCTATACGGCCTGTGGCGGTTTACATCCGTCATCGACGCTTCCCATCATGCTCGACGCCGGCACCAACAATTCCCAATGCCTTGCAGAATCCGCTCTATGTCGGCTGGCGGCACGAGCGCGTGCGCGGCAACACATATGACGATTTCGTCGCCGCCTTCGTACGCGCCGTGAGCGAGCGGTGGCCGCACATCCTTCTGCAGTGGGAAGACTTTGCCCGCGACAATGCAACCAGGCTGCTGGACTGCTATCGTGATCGCCTCTGCACCTTCAATGATGACATCCAAGGCACAGCGGTGGTGGCCACAGGGACGCTGCTCGCTGCCGTCAACGTGACCGGGATTCCGCTGAGCCACCATCGCATCGTCGTGTTGGGCGGCGGCTCGGCGGGAATTGGCATCAGCTCGCTTCTGCTCAAGGCGATGCTCGCCGAGGGCCTTCCCGCAAGCGAAGCGCGAGCGCGTTTCTACGTTGTCGATCGAGACGGCCTTCTGGTCGAGGCAATGTCCGGGCTCCTGGACTTCCAAGCGCCATTCGCTCAGCCCCGTGCCACGGTGGCGCAATGGCATCTCGACAAGCCAGGGCAGATCGGCCTGATGGACGTGGCGCGCAACGCGCGACCGACCGTGCTCATCGGAGTTTCAGGACAGCCCGGCGGATTTCCGGAGGATGTCGTGCGCGCGATGGCCGATTTCACGCAACAGCCCATCATCTTTCCGCTTTCCAATCCAACGTCGCGTTGCGAAGCCACGCCGTCCGACATCTTTGCCTGGACGCGTGGGCGCGCGGTGATCGGCACCGGCAGCCCCTTTCCCCCGGTGGTCAAGGACGGCGTCCGGTTCCGCGTCGATCAAACCAATAATGCCTACGTCTTTCCCGGCATTGGGCTTGGCAGCATTGCGGTGCAAGCACACCGCATCACCGATGGAATGCTGATGGCGGCGGCTCGCGCGCTCGCGGCAGCCTCCCCCAGCAAGCTCGATCCCAAAGCCAATCTTTTGCCGCCGGTCACCGAGTTGCGCGAGGTCTCATATCATGTGGCTATGGCCGTGGCGCTGCAAGCGCAAGCGGAGGGGCTTGCCGGAACGATGAGCCGAGACATGCTTGAGGCGGCCGTAAGAGCCAAGATATGGGCGCCGGTCTATCGACCCTATCGCCGGGTGCATTAGCTGCGGTTCTCGTTGAAGCGGAGCCAGACCGAGCAGCATACTCCGTCTGCTCCCTCCCCCAGCCGAAGTCGGATGTATCCGACTTCGGCCACTCTATAGTGCCGAACTCGGGTAGACCCGAGTTCGGATGTGGGGGAGGGCTGGGGAGGGGGGTGGCGCGAAACGCAACGCTAATCCCGCTATCTCAGAACCCCACCCCCAACCCCTCCCCACAAGGGGACCACAAGGGGGAGGGGAGCCCACCGCATGCGTGACGCTCAGACTTCTGCCAGCGCACGCTGCGCGATGTCGCTGACATCGGGAGAGAGGGAGGGTGCAGCCAGCACCCGCGCAAGCGCTGCCTGCGCGAGCGCTCGCCGTTGCGGCTCCAGCACGCGCCAACTCCTGAGGGCGGAGAGCAACCTCGCGGCGAGCTGTGGGTTCTTTGAATCGAGCGCCAAGACAGTGTCAACGACAAATGCATACCCGGCGCCGTCGGGCCGATTGAGCTCCTTCTGATTACCCAACGCGAATGCATGGACCAGGGCGCGCACGCGATTGGGATTAGCGAATGAAAATGCCGGATGCGCTGTAAGCGCCTTCACGCGATCAAGCGTTGCCGGCTCCGGAATCGTGGCCTGCACGCCGAACCATTTGTCAACGATCAAGGGATCGTCACGATAACGGGCGTAGAAATCCTCCAGCGCCGCGGCTCGCTCGGGCAAATCGTGGAGGGACAGCGACGAGAGCGCCGCCATACGGTCCGTCATGTTGTTTGCACACTCATATTGTCGCGCGGCGAGCGCGATCGCATCGCGCCTTTGGGTCGCGACCAGCAAGGCCAGACACGTGTTGCGCAGCGCACGCCGGCCGGTGCTGACCGCATCGACCCGGTATGGGCCGTTCTCGGACAGGCGCCGATAGTGGTCGAGCAGCACCGAATGCAGGCTGCTTCCGATCAGGCCGCGCAGCGTCGTTCGCGCAGTAAAAATGGCAGTGGGGTCGACGTCATGCCCGATCTCGCGAGCAATCTCGGATTCGCCGGGAACCGTCAGCATGAGCGCGGCAAAGGCTGGATCGATAGTGGCGTTGGAGAGGAGCGTTCCGAGAGCATCTGTGAGCACAAGAGCTTCACGGTCATGGTCCAGTCGGCTGCGGTGGCCCGCGCGCAGAGCGGACGATTGGTCGACCAGAAATCGGGTGGCAAGGGTCTGGAAGGCTTGCCATCGATTGAAAGGATCACTGTCTTGCGCGGCAAGAAATTGCAGGTCGCCGGTTGAAAGATTTGAGGTGAGCTTCACAGGCGCCGAGAATCCGCGGTTAAGAGAAAGAACGGGCGCCTCGGAAACACCGGTAAAAAGCAAAGTCTCGGCGGGCTTGGTCAAGGTCAGCACGCCACGGGCAAGCGCGCCTCCACCGGTCAGCTTGAGTGGAAGATCGTGTCCGTTGCGCCCAACCAGGCCGACCGCAAGCGGGATCACCATCGGCTGCTTGGTCAATTGACCCGGCGTTGCTGGCACGCTCTGCGCCAGATCGAGCCGGTAGATTCTCGTGGACGCATCATGGCTGCCGTTGGCCACGATCTGCGGCGTGCCCGCCTGCGAATACCACAGCATGAATTGCGCAAGATCCTCCGCCGATACGTCGGCGAAACATTGCACGAACTGCTCTACTGTCGCCGCTTGCCCGTCGTGGCGGGCAAAATAAAGATCCATGCCTTCGCGGAATTTCTGCGGCCCGAGCATGGTCCTCAGCATGCGAACGATTTCGGCGCCTTTCTCGTAAACCGTCGCCGTATAGAAATTATTGATCTCCAAATATTTCTCCGGACGGACCGGGTGAGCCAGCGGTCCGGCATCTTCGTCGAACTGATGCGCGCGCAACCCACGCACGTCATTTATGCGTTCGACGGCGCGCGAGCGGGTATCAGCGCTGAATTCCTGGTCACGGAAAACCGTGAGCCCTTCCTTCAGGCAGAGCTGGAACCAATCGCGGCAGGTGATGCGATTGCCGGTCCAATTGTGAAAATACTCATGCGCGACAATGGCCTCGATGCGGTCGAAGTCATCGTCAGCGGCGGTCTCCTGCGATGCAAGCACGTACTTGTCGTTGAAGATGTTAAGACCCTTGTTCTCCATCGCACCCATGTTGAAGTCTGAAACCGCGACGATCATGAAGATGTCGAGGTCGTACTCGCGGCCGAACGCCGTCTCATCCCAACGCATGGCGCGCTTGAGCGACGCCATCGCGTGCTCGCACCGCGACTCCTTTCCGGGCTCCACGTAAATCCGAAGCGTCACATCCCGCCCCGACATGGTACGGAAGCGATCCTCCACGCAGGCAAGATTTCCGCCCACCACGGCGAACAGATAGGACGGCTTGGGGAATGGGTCGTGCCAGATGACAAAATGGCGCCTTCCGCCTTGCAGGTCGCCCGCGGCAATCAGGTTGCCGTTGGCGAGCAGCACCGGCGCGGCGGCTTTCTCGGCCTCGATGCGGGTGGTGTAGATCGCCATGACATCAGGGCGATCGGGGAAATACGTAATGCGACGGAACCCCTCGGCCTCGCATTGGGTGCAGTAGATCGATCCGGAACGATAAAGTCCGAGCAGCTGGGTGTTGGCGCAAGGGTCCACCACGGTCTCGATCTCGAGCCGGAACGATCGCTGCGGCGGTTGGGCTATAGTCAGGCGATCGGCCGAGGCAACATACTGCTCCGCCGGGAGCATAGATCCATCGATGGCGACCGAACGAAGCGTCAGCGAGTCGCCGTCGAACGCCAGGGGCGCTGCTACGCCGGTGTTCCCGCCCGGCCGCACCGACAGCGTCGCCCGAACCCGGGTTGCATGCGGATCGAGGGCAATATCGAGCTCCACCGTGTCAACAAGCCAGTCGGGCGTGCGGTAATCCACAAGGCGGACCGGGCGGGGTTCTTCAGTTCGCATCACACCATTCCTGGACGAACGAGTGCATCTCTATGGCACGCCAAGCCATCGCGCACGAGCTTCCTTCCGCGGAACCTGCCCGTGCGGCATTTAGCGGTACTACTACTCGGCCCTGCATGCTGATATTGCGGGTAGCCACTCCATGCGCCAAAAAACTTACTGGGAGGACTTCATGTCAATTCTTCGCACCTTCGCGGCTGCCATTATCGCAGCGGCGGCAATCGCTGTATCGGGCTTGCATGCCGCGCCGAATTTCCCGACCCAGCGGGTGACCATCGTCGTGCCTTTCGGCGCCGGAAGCGTGACCGACATCATGGCCCGCATCGTGGCCGATGAAGCCTCCAGGCGCTGGGGCCAGCAGGTGATTGTAGAGAATCGGCCTGGCATTGCCGGTACCTCGAGCGTCGCAAAGTCACCTCCCGACGGGTACACGCTCATGGTCACATCGAACGGTCATACGGTGTTGGGTCTCGTGAACAAGAATCTTCCGTTCGATCCGGTAAAGGATTTCGCCGGAATTACGCGCGTGAGCTCGGCACCGCTCTGTCTGATCGCCAACCCCGAGCTTCCGGCGAAAAATCTGAAGGAAGTCCTCGAGCTGGCGAAAGCGAAGCCCGGAACTCTCAATTTCTCCTCGCCGGGGCTTGCCAGCACGACCTTCATCGCCGGCGCCTTGTTTCGCAAGGCGGCGGGAATCAATATCGTCCACGTTCCATTCAAGAGCGCGCCGGATGCGGTAACCGCGGTCGTCCGAGGTGATGCGCAATTGTATTTTGCGCCGGTCAATCTCTCAAAAGAAATGGTGGAAGGCGGCAGGGTGCGGGCGATTGCGGCTCCGACACCAACGCGGCTTCCCGAGATACCGGATGTGCCGACGTTTCGCGAGGCCGGGCTGGATTTTGTTTACGATTCCTGGTTCGGCTTGATGACTCAAGCTGCCGTGCCACGTGAAATTATCAGCAAGATCAACCAGGATGTGGTTGCAATCCTGCAGACCCCGGAGGTGAAGGCGAAGCTTGCCGCGCAGTTCCTCGTGAGCGCCTCCGACACGCCCGAACAGTTCGATAAGGTCATCCGCGACGAGACCGCGCACCTCACCGAGGTGTTCAAAGAAATCACCAACTGATCAACAGCAGTCGTAGGTTGGGTCGAGCAGCGTCAGGGCGTTTACGCCCGTCTTCGCGGGCTGTGCGAGACCCAACGCTTGGGCGCTACCCATGTTGGGTCGCGTGAAGAAACTCGACCCAACCTACGACACTTATTTTGTAATCCCGGGTTTTGCCGCCGGCTCAACCCAAGCTACGTGAAGACGCTGACCATGCGAGCAATGGTTCTGGAAGCGCCGCGCACACCGCTTATCATGCGTGAGCGCCGGAAGCCCGCTCCAGGCGTCGGAGAAGTCCTCATTGCCATTGCAGCATGCGGCGTCTGTCGCACGGACCTGCATGTTGTAGATGGCGAGTTGCCGAACCTGAAGCTTCCGATTGTTCCGGGTCACGAGATCGTCGGCCGCGTCGAGGCGATTGGCCGTGACGTCGTTGGATTGTCGATCGGCGAGCGCATCGGCGTGCCGTGGCTCGGGTTCACCTGTGGCGCGTGTCCGTATTGCCGCGATGGCCGGGAGAACCTGTGCGATCACCCTCTCTTTACGGGGTACACGCGCGATGGAGGCTACGCGACGCATGCCATTGCGGACCCCCGGTGCTGCTTCCCCCTGCCGGGAGCAATGGATGATGCGCATACGGCGCCGCTCCTGTGTGCGGGCCTGATCGGCTGGCGCAGTTATCGCATGGCGCGGGACGGCATCGCGCTGCGGGCGCTCGGGCTCTACGGCTTCGGCGCGGCTGCGCACATTCTCTGCCAGGTGGCCGCTTGGCAGGGCTGCCGCGTTTATGCGTTCACCCCCGGCGACGATCGCCCCGCGCAAGCCTTCGCAAAATCTCTTGGCGCGGCATGGGCAGGCGGCTCGGGTGAATTGCCGCCGGAGCCGCTCGACGCTGCGATCATTTTTGCGCCGGTCGGGGCGCTCGTCCCGGCCGCACTCGCGGCCGTCAGGAAAGGGGGCAGGGTGGTTTGCGGCGGCATTCACATGTCGGATATTCCGAGCTTTCCTTATGCCCTGCTCTGGCAGGAGCGGCATCTGGTCTCGGTCGCAAATCTCACGCGGGCGGATGCCGGCGAATTCCTCCCCGTCGCCTCGCAGGCCGGACTGAAGACGCACGTCGTGTCGTATCCGCTGGCGCGCGCCAACGAGGCACTGGCCGATCTCCGCGAAGGCCGGTTACAAGGCGCGGCGGTCTTACTGCCGGGCGTCTCGTAGGTTCGTAGGTTGGGTCGAGTTCTCCAAAAGGGCGTTTACGCCCGTCTTCGCGGGCTATCACGAGACCCAACGTCCAATCACACGTTGTTGGGTCTCGCAAGAACGCTCGACCCAACCTACGGCTCACTCGGCTCGGCATGACCGATTGCTCGCACGATCGACGGGAAGCGCAGCCGCAAGGCTCGCTCGACCTCGTCAACCTTCTCATGCGCGTCCGCGACCTTGACCGCCGCGCCCATCATGCAATGAAAATTGACGATCTCGCCCCCGGAAGCTTCTCGAACGCGCACGTCATGGATTTCGCCTACGAGATCCACCTGCGCCGCGATTTCGTTGAGCGCTTTGCCGACGGCGAGAACGCGCGCGGGCCTTGCGTCGCGGCCATCCTCGCCAACCGGCTGCATCGGTTCGATATGCGTCTCCACCTCGACTTGCGGCCCCAGCTCATCCCCTATTGCCTTTTCCAATCCGCTTGCAATCTCATGGGCTGCGCCGAGCGTCAGCATGCCATCGACCTCCAGGTCCAAAGAAAGGGCAAGCCGGGACTCGATTGCATGCGCGGTGACATGATGCACGCCAACTCCACGATTGCGCGCGATCACCATGACCCGTTCGAGCACGGTCTCATCATCCAGCGCACGCGGCTCGGTGGTCACGGTCACTTCGGCCGCCGGGCTATCCTCGCGCACCTTCTGGACGATGCGGTCCTTCATGGCGGCAACGCGCTCGAGCGGCAGGGTGCGGCTCACCGCAACGACGAGGTCGACGAACAGCACTCCGCCAGATTGGCGCGCGCGCAGCCGCTCGACGCCGACAACGCCGGGAATTCCCGCTACCTCTTTTGAAATTCTTCGCGCGGCCCCCGCTGGCGCCGTGTCAGTGAGGGTGTCGAGCGTGCGCCGGCCGAGCCGCCATCCGGCGACACAGATGAAGACCGCAACGACGATGGCGGCAATCGAATCCGCCAGCGCAAAACCGAACCAGACGGCTGCCAGCCCGGCCAGCACTGCCGCGGATGACCACATATCCGAGCCGAAGTGCAGCGCATCGGCTTCCAGCGCTTCACTCGATGTTTTCGCGGCTATTCTGTAAAGCACCCGCGCGCGAAAGAAGTCGATGACAATCGAGGCCGCCATGACGGCGAACGACCAAACAGTCGCTTCGACGGCGTGGCCATGCGAGCCGAACAGGCGTTGCACGGCTTCCCAGATCACAACCCCGGAGAGGAGGAACAGGAGCGCCGTCTCCGCCAGCGCCGACACGCTTTCAACCTTGCCGTGGCCGTAGTGGTGCTCCGCGTCAGCCGGCTTGCCCGAGATGCGCACCGCAAAGTACGTCATCACGGTGGCCACGAGATCAAGGAGCGAGTGCGCCGCCTCCGAGAGGATCGCGAGCGAGCCGGTGGCAAATCCGACCGCGCCTTTGGCCAGAGTCAGACCCGCCGAGGCGGCGATGGAAGTAAGCGCCGCCCTTTCCTTCACGTCTTGCATGCTGCGCCTGGCTGCGCGGGGGCAACGAGGCGGCAGATTGCGAGCCTCGATGCGTAGGAAGTAGGCAGCTCAGGAAAGCCTGTCCAGCTTTCTTTGCACGCGCTGGTCAAACCGCGCGACGTTGACGATGACGCGCTTGTGCGAGCCGCCGCCGATCGGCTCCTTCTCATCGCAAGCCTGGACATCGAACAAAAGCGTGCGGCCCTCGATGGCCGTGAGTGCGCAACTTGCCACTATGCGCATGCCGACGGGCGTTGCCGCGAAATGACGGATGTCGAGGTGGATTCCGAGGCTCTGGTGCCCGCTCGGCAGCAGGTGCTCGACCGCCACGAGGGCTGCAGCCTCCATGAGGTTGATCATCACCGGAGTGGCCAAGACGCCCACAAGCCCGCTGCCGACGCGTGGCGCCGTGTGCTCGGCCGTCACCAGCAACTCGGCAGAACCGGTCAGGCCAATTCTCAGCTTTGAGAGGTCCATTATGCAGTTTTCATCCTTGCGGAGGCGCAGACACTATACCGCTGTCATGGCGGCAACGGTTGAAGTGCTCGACTTGAACGCGCAATAAATGTTTGGGTCAAAGGACGACATCCAGGGCCTGAGAAAGCGATGATTGACACCGAAGTTCTGATTGTGGGCGGGGGTCCGGTGGGATTGACACTGGCGATTGCCTTGGGCCAACGCGGCGTGCGTTGTGAGCTCATCGAGCAGAAGGAAGAGCCGGCGTTTTTGCCAAAGATGGAGCGCGTCAATGCGCGCACCATGGAAATCTACCGGCGCATGGGGCTCGCCGCAAAGATCCGTGCCGCGGGGTTGCGTGCGGATTGCCCGATGGATGTGTACATCGTGCTCGCGATGAACGAGCCGCCGCTGCTGCGCCTGCCGTATCCATCGGTCGCGCAGGCGACGGCCGACATTCGGGCAACGACCGACGGCACGGCTCCGGCGGAAGCATATCAGCTTATCTCGCAATATACCCTGGAGCCGCTCCTTAAGTCCGTGGCCGAAGGGACTTCCGGCGTGCACGTCCGCTTTGGGTGCGAATTCCTCTCGCTCAAGCAGGACGCGCAAGGCGTAACGGCGCAAGTCAAGAATCCGGATGGATCGACCAGAACGGTCCGCTGCGCCTATCTCGTTGGCTGCGATGGCGGAACCAGCCGGGTGCGCGGGGGGCTTGGCATCGCGTTGCGCGGGGAGGGCAACCTCATGCAGCTGCGCCAGGCGCTCTACCGCTGCGACGAGCTGTTCGACAGGATTCCAATCGGCAATGGTCCAGGCAAGGGACGCCACTATCACGTCGCTGATGAGAAGGGGACCTTCCTCATCATGCAGGATTCAACGAAGCATTGGACGCTTCATTCGAGCGTCGACAGCGACGAAGAGATGAATACCCAATTTCAGAGGACAGTCGCCGTTCCAGTCAAATACGAGATGCTCTCGTGCGCTCCGTGGCGGCAGAACTTGCTTCTTGCCGACAAATATCAGCAAGGACGCGTTTTCCTTGCCGGTGACGCCGTCCATCTCGTGATTCCCACAGGCGGTCTGGGAATGAATTCGGGTGTCGGGGACGCGATCGACCTTTCCTGGAAGCTTGCCGCCACGCTGCAAGGCTGGGGCGGACCCAAGCTCCTCGCGTCGTATGAAGTCGAGCGGCGGCAGATTGGCGATCGCAACGTTGGTGCGTCGCGTCATGCGACCATCGGCCGGCGGAAGTGGCGCAGCATGTGGAAGCCGGGCATCCGTGACGATACGACACAAGGCAAGCATGTTCGCGATACGCTCGCGCAAGTCGCCGATCTCGAGCAGCGCAAGTCGAACGAGATGTTAGGTGCGGAACTTGGTTACCGTTATGTCGATTCGCCCGTCATTTGTGATGTTCCGGGTGGCCCGGAGCATTTGTTTCGCGAATACGCGCCAACCACCTGGCCTGGCGCGAGACTGCCGCATATCTGGCTGGACGATGGAACGGCAATTCAGGATCGCATCCCGGATGGCTTCACCATTCTGCAACTGGGCCGCACAAACGCAAACGCCGGCCATCTCGCGGCGGCGATCAGCGCCCGCGGCGCGCCAGTCAAGGTTCTGGAGATCCGCGACAGAGTCGTGCGCGATGTCTATGGGTTTGACTTCCTCTTGCTGCGGCCCGACTTGCACATCGTGTGGCGCGGCAACCAACCTCCCGAGGACGCCGACGAAGTCGCGGCCATCGCGACCGGGCATGGCCCTCGCTGAGCCGTCCGCTCAACGTCGGGTCAGGTGAAATGAAAAAAGGTCGCACACGGCACAATCAGCTTGCTGGCCGGGATTGATCTCGTCACTGGCAAAGTCCACGCCCTGGTCAAGGACCGCCACCGCAGCCGCGAATTCATCATGGCTGCCATGGATCACTTCAATTAAAGTCCCGTCGTCCACACTGGTCCTACAGGCTCGAAAAAGCCGCTTGATAGGATTCGAACTTTGGAAACGCACGCCTAGGAACGATCTATGCCGATTTAGTTGTTTCAGCGCCGGCAGCGTAGTATGGATCGTTTGCCTGCGCCTTCAGTATTTCTCGAACAACTCGATATCGCGCGCGACATACAGCTGGCTGATGAGGTAACTGCCAATGACTGCTGCCCAGCTTGCCGCACGGTGGCGCGCAAGCCTTCCGATGTACAATCTCCCCGAGACGCGCCAGGTGAACGCTGCCCTTTGGGACGCGATCGGCGCGGAGCTCAAGCGGCAGGGCGTTGACGATGTGCCGGCCACGCTCGACTTCGAGCGTCTTCCGGTGCCTGCTGCAATCGAGCGCGATACGCTCTTCACTCAGGTGTGCGGATATCCGCTGCAGACCATTTATCGTGGCCAAGCCACTATCTTGGGAGCGCCGATATACGCCGTGGACCATTGTGACGGGCCCAGGCATGCGGGCATCTTTATCGTCCACCGCGAATTGAGTTTCCAGCAATTGGCCGATCTCAGAGGCTGCCGGTTTGTTTTCAACAGCCGTCATTCGAACTCCGGCATGAATTTGCCCCGGCGCACGCTTGCCGATCTGGTGCATGGTGATGCGCCCTTCTTCGGCTCGATTGCCGAGACCCACAGCCAGCCCGGCAATATCGAACGGATTGCGCGCCGGGAAGCAGACGCTACCTGCGTGGACTGCGTCACCTATGCTTTTTATTGCCGGCATCGGCCGCACTTGGGATCGCTCACCCGGGTTCTTGCGGTCACATGCAGCACGCCCTCCATTCCTTATGTGACCTCGGCAGCCACGCCAGACGAGTTGAAAGTCTGCTTGCGCAACGCATTGCAGCGGGTCGCCTGCGCCCCTGAATGGTCGGATGCGCGCGCCGGTCTAATGCTGCAGGATATAGCCACCGCCGACATGGCAAGCTACGCGAGCCAGCTGCAGTATGAACGCGAGGCTGCTTCGCTGGGCTATCCAGAGCTGCGCTAGTACCCACTTTTCTTCGCAGGTGAGTCATGATTTAAGATCGGGATGATTCCCGAAGCAAGAGAAGTTCGGCTCAAGCCGAAGATACGCAAGGTGCTTGAGGCGCTTTGCAGGGCACCGACGACGCCGCAGCGTGACGTGAGGCGGGCGCGGATAGTGTTGCTGGCGGCTGAGGGCCGCAGCACGCGTTCGATTGCCGCGGAAGTGGGTGTTCAGCCGCGCATCGTCAGCAATTGGCGACGGCGCTTTGCCGATCACGGGCTTGGCGGCCTCACAGACCGCCCACGGGCGGGCAAGACGCCGCTCTACGGCAAAGGGACGAACAAGCGCATTCTGGCGCTTTTGGAGAAGCCGCCGCCTCAGGGCTATGCGCGATGGACGGGTCCGTTGCTCGCCGAGGCGTTGGGCGACGTTGACGTTCAGTATGTCTGGCGCTTCCTTCGCGAGCACAATATCGACCTTGCGGCCCGCAAGTCCTGGTGCGAGAGCAACGATCCCAAGTTCGCGGCGAAAGCCGCCGATGTCGTCGGTCTCTACGTCAATCCACCCGCCAAGGCGATTGTTCTCTGTGTCGATGAGAAGCCTTCGATCCAGGCATTGGAGCGGGCGCAAGGGTATTTGAAGCTGCCGAGCGGACGCGCCTTGACCGGGCAGAGCCATGACTACAAACGCCACGGCACCACGACGTTGTTCGCAGCGCTCGAAGTCGCTACCGGAAGGATCATTTCCGCGCATTCCAAGCGGCGCCGCCGGGTTGAGTTCCTCGGCTTCATGAACAGTGTCGTTGCCGCCTTCCCGGATCGCAAGCTCCACGTCATTCTCGACAATCTAAACACCCATAAGAAGAATGAGCGCTGGCTCAAGAAGCACCCAAACGTCCATTTCCATTTCACCCCAACGCGCTCGTCTTGGCTCAATCAAATCGAGACTTGGTTTTCCATCCTCCAGGGCCAGTCATTAGACGGGGCTTCCTTCACGACCGTCGAGCAGTTGCAGGAGCACATCGATGCTTTCATCACAGCATACAACGAGACAGCGGAGCCATTCGCCTGGACCAAAAAGAAGGTCTACCAGCGGCGGTTCAAAAATCGCCGTATCACCCAACTCTGATTCCGGGTACTAGGTTGGCATTAGCATGCCAACAGTCGCCGCAATTTTTGAGTGCCCACGTACGCATCATGCGTAGCGCACGACGATCGGTTGCGCTGCGAAGATAAGGCACTCAGCTTCAGGTCAATCCGCCGCCAAAAATCCAATCGTGCAGCTTGACGGTTGAGCGCCTCATCCTCAAGCTGCATGGGAATAGGCTTTTCAGCAAAACCTGAAAGCGGCTTTTTGAGCAATGACCAATGGAGAACACACCATGGATCGACGCGAATTCGTGACGATTGCGGGGATCGCGGCGACGACACCCGTTTTCAGCTGGCATGCGTTGGCGCAGGCACAAGCCGATCGCCTGCTGATCGTCTCCGAGTTGACTGCCAACAGCCTCGATACTCACACGGTGGGCGCAAACCGTGCTGCTTATGGGGTTGTGTGGATGACTTACGATAGGCTCATCACGTTCGGAACAAAAACCCTGCAGAACGGCGTCAAGAGCTACGATTACTTTAATCTCAAGCCGCAGCTAGCCACGAGCTGGGAGTTCGCGCCCGACAATTCATCCGTAACCTTCAAGTTGAGGCGCGATGCAAGCTTTCATGACGGCACGCCCGTGAAAGCCCAGGACGTGAAGTGGTCGTTCGACCGGTTCGTGAAAGTCGGCGGCTTTCCTCAGCGGCAGATGGAGCAGGGATCGCTTACCTCCATCGAGCAGTTCGAGGTTGTCGATGACTACACCTTCAGGGTGAAATTCCTGCGCGCGGACAAGCTCACGATGCCGTCGCTCGCCATCGTCGTGCCCAGTGTTTACAACAGCGAGCTGTGCAAGAAGAATGCGACCGCCTCCGATCCTTGGGCGCTCGAATGGACCAAGATCAACTGTGCCGGCTCTGGCGCGTTCAAGGTGGAGTCGTTCAAGTCGAGCGAGCAGATCGTTCTCGCACGCTTCGATGGCTGGAAGGGGGGAGAGCTACCCAAATTGCAACGCGCGATGTTCCGGAACGTGGGCGCCGCCGGAACGCGGCGAGCCCTGTTGGAACGGGGTGACGCGGACGTATCGCCGGATTCTGCCGCCGCGCGAGATTGTCGATATTATCGCGGCGAAGAAGCTCAAGGTTGACACTGCGCCCATGGCAAACACGCTGAAATACCTGGCGCTTTCCACGATCACGAAGCCGTTCGACGACGTGCGAGTGCGTCAGGCGATTGCTCATGCCATTCCCTACCAGAAGGTGATCGACAGCTCGGTGTTCGGACGCGCCTTACCGATGTTCGGGGCACCAACCGCTGAGCCTAGTGATGGTTCATGGCCTCAGCGCTTTCCCTATAAGCACGATCCTGACAAGGCGAAGGCGCTCTTGCGCGACGCCGGTCTCGCATCGGGCTTTGAAACCAAACTGTTCTTCGACGCGCAAGTGGCGACGGTTGACGAGCCGGCCGCGATCGTCATCCAAGATGAGCTCGGCAAGGTTGGGATTCGGATATCGATTGAAAAGCTTCCGGATTTCCCCGCGCGGCGCAATCAAAAGAGCTGGCCGATGGCAATCGACGTCTTCGGTGCCTGGTTCGACGACCCGGACTTCTTCTTTCGATGGATATGGCACAGCCAAAACACCGTTTGGAATTTGGCGAGCTACAAGAACCCGGAAATGGACAAGTTGCTCGACGCAGCCCGGCAGGAGCGTGACAGCGCCGCCTATGCCGCGCTGGCTAAGCAATTTATCAAGCTCGCAATGATTGATGTGCCGGTAATCCCGCTCTATCAACCAAATCTTGAAGTTGTGTTGCAACCGGACATCAAAGGTTACGTCTACATGTTCCACCGGCAGGTTGACGCCACCACACTGCACCGGGGTTAGCACGGAGCCGGCGAGATAGTGACATCCCTGGTTTGGACCATCCTTCGGCGCCTTGTCCTCGGGTTGCCCGCACTGTTGGGCGTGGTCATCGTTTCCTTCGCTTTGACCAGGCTGCTTCCGGGCGATCCAGCCGTGTATTTTGCCGGGGCCGCCCCTACACCCGAGGCCATTGCCGACCTGCGCAAGACCTTGCTCCTGGATCGTCCGATAACGCAGCAATTTGCGGCGTATCTGGCCGACCTCACGCACGGCGACCTTGGTCGCTCTCTGGTGACCGGGCAGCCGGTGCTAAAAGACCTGGCGGCACGGCTCCCAGCCACACTGGAGCTGACCGTAACCGCTCTCGCCTTGGCGCTTATCATCGCAGTGCCGTTGGGTGTTGCGGGCGCCATGCGTAAGGGTGGCGGCACTGATCACATCTGCCGCATTGTTTCGACGTCCGCCCTTTCGATGCCGTCCTTCTTCACCGGGCTGTTGCTCGTCTTCATATTTTATTACGTCCTGGGCATTGCTCCTGCACCCCTTGGACGTCTGCCGCCAATGGCATTTCCACCGCCAGAGCGTACCGGATTTATGATCATCGACGCTATTCTCGCGCGCGACTGGCCTGTTTGCCGCGACGCCGCAGCGCATCTCATCCTGCCAGCACTCGCGTTAGCGATCGCCGCTGTGGGACCTTTGACGCGTGTGACGCGCGGCGCAATGCTCGGCGTGCTATCGAGCGATTTCATTCGCGCGGCGCGGGGATACGACATACCGCGCCGGAAGCTGGTTTACACTTACGCCCTCAGGAACGCCATGCTTCCGGTTCTAACGACCGCGGGCGTCGTGTTCTCATTTCTCATCAGCGCCAATGTCGTAATCGAGAAGGTCTTTTCGTGGCCAGGCATCGGTTCGTACGCGCTCGAAGCGTTGGTCGCATCCGACTATGCCGCGGTTCAGGGCTTCGTGCTGGCGGTCGCCGCCCTCTATGTTCTGATCAACATCGCCATCGACATTCTCTACGGGATCGTCGATGTGCGGGTGCGCCTCGAGGGATGAGTGATGGCCATTGCCGCGGCCCTGCAAGACGGATTTCGGCGCGATCCCTTGACCGCGGTCACCGCTGGATTTTTCGCAGCGGTGTGTGTACTTGCGGTCGTTGGGCCTTGGCTCGCCGCGCATGATCCGCTGGCCACCGACCCAACACATGCGCTGCGGCCGCCAAGTTGGCACGCCCCGTGCGGCACCGATCAGGTTGGACGCGACATTTGCACACGCATCATCTATGCGACCCGTTTGGACCTGTTCATTGCCACGAGCGCAGTGGCGCTCGCCATTGTGGTCGGGAGCGTGCTCGGTAGCTTGGCGGGATTCTTCGGCGGCTGGGTCGATCGCCTGGCCATGTGGGCCGTTGACACCATCATGGCGTTTCCACTTTTCGTGCTGGCAATGGGCATTGTGGCGGCCCTGGGCAGCAGCGTTGAAAACATTATCTACGCGACGGCCATCGTCAATGTTCCCTTTTATGCCCGCACGGTGCGGGCAGAAATCAATCAGCGCCGCGAGGCGGGTTTCGTCGAAGCCGCACGTGTCAGCGGAAACGGCCAGTTCCGGATCCTCGCCTATCACCTGTTTCCGACCACCATTCCGCAGTTGGCTGTGCAAATGACGCTGACCATGGGGTGGGCGATGCTCAATGCGGCGGCGCTGTCATACATCGGCTTGGGCATCCGTCCCCCCACACCGGAATGGGGCATCATGGTGGCTGAGGGCGCAGGGTTCATCATCACCGGTGAATGGTGGGTCTCACTGTTCCCCGGTCTGGCGCTCGTACTGGTCGTCTTGTCGCTCAATCTGCTCGGCGACGGCCTGCGCGACATGATAGATGCCCGGGAGCGGCGCTGACGTGCTGGTCGTCGACAGCCTATCCGTTCACTTCCCCACACGTCGTGGCGTCGTCCAGGCTCTTGATCGCGTTAACCTCACCGTCGAGACGGGAGAAATCGTCGGTTTGGTTGGTGAAAGCGGGTCCGGCAAGTCTGTGCTGTCGTATGCGATCACCGGCCTGCTCGACCCAGGCGCTCGTGTCGTTGGCGGCGAACTCCGCTGGCGCGGCACGCCGATCGCGCCCATACGCGAGCATCGCAGGACACACGCCGCTGTCGTTCAGATATTTCAGAACCCGAGAGCAAGCCTCAATCCGATCCGCACCGTCGGTCGTCAACTAAAGGATGTGGCGGGCAAAAGTCGAGTCGCATCTTTGCTCGATAGTGTGCACCTTGATGCAAGCAAGGCACACAATTACCCGTTTGAGCTGTCGGGAGGTCAATGCCAGCGTGCCGGAATCGCTCTGGCCCTCGCCTGCGAACCTGAACTGCTCGTCGCCGACGAGCCGACCACCGGCCTCGACGTCACAACAGAGGCGACGGTCATGAGGTTGATCACCGAGCTGTCGCGTGCGCGCGGTATGGCTACCTTGCTCGTGACGCACAATCTGCCGCTTGCCACGGCACATTGCCATCGCATCGTCGTCATGCATGCTGGTCAGATCGTGGAGAGCGCATCGGTCGCGACACTCACACGTGCGGCGCGGCATCCCTATTCGAGCGAATTGCTGGCGGCCATACCGCAGCATGCGGACAAGCCTGAGAATCTTCACGTCATACGTGGGCAGCTTCCTGATCTCGCGGCGCAACTTCCGCCGTGCCGGTTCGCAAAGCGATGCCAGAAGCATCAACCAGATTGCGACCTATTTCCGCCTCCGCTCACACCGGTTGCTGCAAACCACCTCGTCGCATGCAGGCACCCCCTATGTTGACGGTCTCGTCGCTTCGGAAGGTATTCAAGGGGCGGGGATGGCGCACCGCTCCGGTTGTCGCGCTGGACAACATCAATTTTGAGCTAGGCAAGGGCGAAAGTCTTGGCGTCGTTGGTGAAAGCGGATCAGGCAAGAGTACCCTCGGACGTCTCGTCTCACGCCTGATCGACCCCACATCGGGGCAGATTTTGTTTGAGGGCATTGATATCGGCGCCATCAGTCCTGCCGCGTTTGTCGACCAGCCGCAGCGCCGCCGCATCCAGCACATCTTTCAGGATGCCGCGGAGAATCTCACGCCGCACATGACTGCGTTCGCTGCCATCGCAGACCCGCTACGACGGCTAGCGGGCTTCATGAATGTGGGCGAAAGGGTACGGGAGCTTGCCGACAGCGTATCGCTTAGCCATCAACTACTGGAGCGCTATCCGCATCAACTGTCCGGTGGTCAGAAGGCGCGCGTTGGTATCGCGCGGGGAATTGCCTCGCAACCGAGCTTGCTGATCCTCGACGAGCCCACGGCTGCCCTTGATGTCTCGGTCCAGGCGGCGATTTTGAAGCTGCTGCATGGGTTGCGGAGAGATCTCGGCCTTTCCTATCTGCTGATCAGCCACGACATTGAAGTCGTTCGGCTGATGTGTGAGCGCGTTATCATCCTGCGCAACGGTCAGATGGTCGAGGTTGGCCGGACCAACGAGGTGTTGGCCGCTCCGCAAAGCGAATACGGGCGAACGCTCATGGCATCGGTGCCACGGCTCAGGTCCCCAGACGATACAGCTGCTCAGCGCCGGGCCTAAGAAGCACGTGTCGCACACACCTCGTTCAGGCCGGTCTCCTCGAGCGCAATGACTCACACGCAGCAACCGCTCTGCGCGGAGGTTGTGGTGCGGCACATGCAAGAGGAAGTAATCGACACATCGGTCATTCGCAGGGCATAAGCCAGCTTTCTTTGCAGAGAAGGAAGCTCTCTCGTGTCTGCTCGCGCCTGGAGGCATTCCACGAGCCCATGTAAAGCCCAGACGTTGTCGGGATGCTGCGCGCATCGCTGGATCTTGCCGCTCAGGCCCAAATCATCGCGATAGATCTGCTCGGCCTCGCCGTAGTGTCCCTGCTCGAGCAGTAAGGCCGCGAGGGCATGGCGAGGGGGATGCATCCAGGCCCACGGTTCGATGTATTCAAGATTGTCGTCCAACCGGACGCTCTCCCTCAAATGCTCATAAGCCGCCGCGTGGTTGCCAAGGTGGTACTGGAGCTCGCCGTCCAGCATCTTCTCGCCGACAGCCAGAACGTCATGCGCCATGTTGTTGAAGAACCGTCGGCTGCGAGGAATACGCAGGAGATTCTTCGTGAAAAAGCTGGCGCTGCTCCTCAGCTGCCCGGAAGTTTTTGAGCGCGGCGTGAGCCACGCCCTTGGCGTAGTGCAACATGGCGGTTGTGACGAGGTATAGGTCAGGCTCGTCGGGCATGGGGGCACTGATGATGTCCTGCCAGCGCCCAAAACGCACCCAAACGTGCGACTTCGTGGAGTAATAGCCTTCGAGGCTCATCGCGAACTTCGGACGGCCCTGTTCGCTGAGCACCTGCTTGGTCAACAGGTCGCACATCTTGCTCGCTGCCCCTATGGCATCGCCATAGCGGCCCAGCAACATCGAGGTGTGCATCATCAGATGCAGGTCATGGCAGCAGGCGACCGTGTAAAACGTAAAAGGACCTGCATAGGCGAGAAACATGTCATTGGCCCTAATCGCCTTGTGACTCGCGATCCGCGCCCTCTCGTAGTCACCGCACAGCACGTAGATGTGCCCAGGCATATGATTGAGGTGTCCCGCGTCCGCGGCCAGAGTCGCCAGTGCGTCGGCCGAGCCCATGGCGGATTGCGGCGTATTCGACATTTCCATGGCATGAATATGCAAATGCACAATGGCGGGGTGCTGCGGCGTACCACGCTCGTCCGCCATCCGGATTGAGCGTTCGCATACCGCTACCGCTTCGACGACGTCCGACCTCTTCGCGGGAGCCCCAGTTTTGACGTTCCAAAGGCGCCTCGGGGTGCGCGTGATTAGAGCCTCGACAAAGAGCGCCATGACGTCGTGATCGTCGGGGTAATTGTGATAGACGCGCCGCATCTCGGCCGCGTAGTCGTCATCCCGGCGGTCGTAATCATCTGGCTGGACAGCGTGAGGCTTTTGGAAGCGGCGGGCCTGCGCTTCGATCAGCTGATTCTCGATATCTGTTGCGTGGCGAGAAAGGGCGCGCGCCCTACCGATATATTCGTTGGCACGCTTGGTGGCAGCCTCCGCTTCCTTCTCCCCATGCTCGCGCCAGGTGAAGTTGTAAAAGGGGCCCGAAGCGTAGGCGACCCCCCAGTGACCCATCACACAGTCAGGATCGTGTATTAGCGCTTCGAGGAAGCATTTGAGACCCTCTTCCTTATTGAAGCCGTAGCACCAATTAAGGCCAAGATCGAACCAGCGCTGCGCTTCCGGCGACGACGTGGATACCGACCGAGTGTGCACGCCTAGGTCGAAACGATCCATGCTGCTGCTCTACCTTCATGTCTCTGCATTCGCTGGAAACGTGCTCCCACCCTATCGGAAATCAAAGAATCCGAAAAGAGACGCATTTCACTTGGCCATCGAAGTACCTGACCTCCGAGTCCGCGGGCGGACGGCGAGTTGCAGCTTACTCGTCCCCCGGGACACCGAAGCTCGCAGCGGCAGAGGGATCGATAGCCCGCGTGACGTAGGCCTCGAGTTGTGGCTCGTACAATGCCCACAGGTGCTCAAGATCGGCGATCGGGTCTGCGTCTGACCAGTCCACCCGCAGGTTGGCGACGGGCCAGGACACGTCCCGCACGATAAGAAGGCCAGATGAATGGACGGGCCCTTCCTCGCCTCCGGCAGCGAGACCTGCGCGCATTGCGCCGAGTAGTCGGCCGCCGAGAGCTCCAGTCGAGTCAACGAAGGCAGAAAGCATGCGCTCCGGTACGACCTTGCTCCTGAGCATGTTCCCGGCCGCGGCGGCGCCCTCTCCTTCTGCTGCAGCGTACGTCCCCAGGGTCTTGCCGCCGGAGAACACGCCCGTGCGTCCGGCTGCATCGACGGCGAGGAGCTGGCGAAATGTGATGTGGGCCGCCGTCCCAACCACGATGCGCACCGCCTCTGAAGCTGACGCCCCGAGTGACATCAGGTCGAGAAGCCTTGGCCCGAGCGTGGGGTCAGTAATGTTCTGGCTTCCGACGGCGCCAACGTGGCCGCGTGCATAGACGCAGCGTGCGGCGACCGCGGGTGAGGAAGATGAGACGGCAATGCCCAGCATGCCGGTCCGTGCGCATCGCGCGGCGATGGAAAATGTCATGCACGCCTCAATCTGGAATGACGGCTATCGCATCCACTTCTACCAGCCATTCTGGCCGGGCCAGGGCAGAGACGACTATCCCGGTCGAGACCGGAAAAACACCTTTGAGGCGTCAACCGACCACACGATAGACAGCCTCCCGGTAGCGCGGGTCGACGATGTAGATCGTGATCTTGCAAATGTGTTGGAGCGACGAGCCCGCCTCCTTGAGCAGCATCTCGATGTTGTTCATGGCCTGCTCGGTCTGAGCCGCCACATCGCCGACGCCGATGCTGTTCGAAGTCTTGAGGTCCTGGCCGATCTGTCCGCGGACGAAAACCATCGTTCCCTTCGCGACAACCACCTGGCAAAGGTCGTTGTCGAGCTTTTGTTCGGGGTAGGTGTCCTTCGTATTGAACTTACGGATACGCTGGTGTTCCATTTGGGCCCCATCGGATCAGGCTTCGAGGCTGTCGGCCTCTCGGCCCGCATTGGCGCAGGGATGCTGAAATTTGTCGAGCTTGTATCGGTTTTGTCCCGAGCGCATTCGCTTTTCTTATGGCCGATGCCGTAGTCGACGGCTGCTGCGTCTGTCGCACAGTCGAGACGCTTGCATTCTGGCGAGCAACTATCGCGCCTCTCACTGCGAAGCGTTGTGATACGCCATGTAATTGCGCTGGATTGTGATTTGGTCTGCGAGATACTTCGCATCATGCCATACGCCCCAAATGAAGCTGGAGCCTCGCCGCGACTGCCAGGGTAGGCCTAGGAAATATATGCCTGACTCGGCCGAGACGCCGCGCTGATGCTTTGGCCGGCCATTTTCGTCAAAGGCGTCGACCTTCAGCCAGCTGAAATCTGAAGCAAAACCTGTCGCCCAGATGATCGTTGCGATTCCGGACTGTGCCAGATCAAGCGAAAGAATAGGATTCTTCACACAGTCTGAATCCGGCACGGTTGCACGCGCATCGGGATCTTCCGGCAGGTTGAGGCCATTTCGCGCAACATAGGCGTCGGCTTCGTCCAACACGGACAGGAGGTTCGCATCACCCTTCGCAAGATTCTCGACCAGATCCGGTGCAAAGCTGATCACGCCGCTCTCATAAGCTTCCGTACGGCCGACGAGGATCATTCCTTTTGCGGCAAGGAGGCGAAAGTCGATCGTATGACCTCCATGTGCACCGCTCACGGCAATCGTCACATGCTCCTTTCCAGCTTCCCGGGCTGCGGCGTCCCACTTGCCGAGAACACCCAACCACCAGCAGTAGTCGCGCCCGCGATAGGCCCGCGGTGGACGGTCATGCGGCCCCACCGAAAGGTAGACGCGGCGTCCCGATTCTAGGAGTTCCTCTGCGACCTGGGTGCCCGATGAACCCGATCCCACAATCAACACTGCGCCTTCTGACAGCTGGCCGGGGTTGCGGTAACCTGCGGAGTGCATCTGCAGTACACCCGTGTCGGAGGGAACCATTTCAGGCATGATGGGGCGCTGGAACGCGCCGGTCGCGGCGACTACGCTGTTGGCCTCAATTACGCCTGCGGAAGTTTCTAGACGGAAACCGGGACGGCCAATCTTCCTCTCGACACTCAGCACCTCGACACCGCAACGGATGGGAGCCGAAATCTTCTTTGCATAGGCGACGAAATAGTCTGCAACAATTTCCTTGGGCGGAAAGTCGTCTGGACCCACGCTCTGGTCGACATCGCTGAACTCAAGACCTGGAAAGCGATCGTGCCAAGCCGGACCGTTCGCAACCAACGAGTTCCATCTTTCCGAGCGCCAGCGTTCGGCAATCCGGCACCGCTCCAGAACCAGATGAGGCACGCCGTTTGCGCCAAGATGTTCGCTCATAGCCAAGCCGGCCTGTCCACCGCCGACTACAAGCGTATCGATCTTTTCAATCGAGATGCGTTGCTCCATATCGCGATGTCGACTTCAGCGAGCATCAGTCCTGGCACGACTACGAGGCTTGCCGAGGTCAGAGCTCTCTCGTACTCAGGGAAGCTGGGCCGTCCTACCGCGGTTCGCGCGAGTGCTCGAAGAAGACCGCCCGTATCGACGACAATAGGGCCGATCAACGGTCAAGATTTCGGAACAGCTCGGACTCGTCTCCGAGTTTGTTATCCGTCAACTCGAAAAGGCGTGTCGACGGGGGGCGTCGATCTTTATAATACCGCGAGGCGACCACACGTAAGCCTTTCCGAACGAGGTCAGAATCGGAGTGCCCGGCCGCGCGGGCTCGCCTCAAGGCGCGGACATCTTCTTCATGCAAACGAACGGTGGTTGAGCTAACCGTGCCATACGCTCAACATGCAGATAACCGCAGGAAATGGCAACCTGGGCACAGAGATTACCGCTTTTGCATCGCCCCGATGATGGAACGGACCGACCGAGCGGAAAAGCAAAGCGCCATCAGCACTTAAGGCGAGCTCAACAAGCCGCGCTATACCAACCGCTGTGCCGACCCACTCTCTCGGAGCGTAGGCGGGCGAACGATCTCGCGTTCCCACCTTCGTTTGGCGATTGCCGCGCATCGCAGCGTACTACGCCAGTCTACGCCATTCCACTCTTCTGCTGGCGAATAGCCTGCGTTGTCTAGCAAGTGCCGACAATTAGCGGCTTTCAGCGGCAGGCGATCGTCAACGTGCACGGCACTATCCCCGCCTCGCGTCGTCGATCGCCTACGGCCTGCCGTCATCCCTATAGACCTACAAATCGCAGGCATGTGGGCCAGGTGGGCCCCCAAAGCGAAAACACGGCGAACCTCTGATATTCGAAAGCTAGGAACGGAGCGTTCGTCCCTGGCGACAGGCGTTTCAACCGTTTGCTGGCGATGGTCTGCGTCCTTACCAAACTCAGCACTTCATCGCAGCTTCAGGCATCTAAGAATAACTTCGTGTGGGCCACGAAGAGCTCGGGATACTGGAACAGCGCGCCATGACCGGCGTCCGGATACACAATCAGTTGTGCATTTGGAATGTGCTGCGAAAGCATGAACGAGTTGATTGTGGGCACCATAATGTCGTCATTTCCGTTCGCCACCAGCGTCGGCCGTTTGATCCTCTTCAGATCGGCATAGCGTTCGCCTCGTGGCTCCGCCCATTCCATAATAGCCGCTTGCTGCGCCTTCATTGTCTGAATCGACGAAGCCGGATCAGCATCCTTGCGCTGATGACGCCGCTCCCAAAATGCTCTTCCGGCGGCCTGACTTGCTTCCGAAGGCGAGAAGAAGAGAAACAGAAAATCCTCGCAGACCGGCACGGGATTGCCGGCAACTTCCGAAACAAGCGGTTTCTTCCTCGGTTCGCCGTTACGCGGTCCGGTCCCGGCGAGCACGAGGCGCCTCACGAGATGGGGGTGGCGAAGCACGAAACTCTGCGCAACGTAGCCTCCGATGGAGAAGCCGAGCACATCGACCTGAGGTAATCCCAGGGCATTGACGAATGAAGCGACGTGATCGCCCATCGCGTCGATGGTGTTCGGCGTTTCTCCGCTCGAACTGGCGACACCTGCATTATTGAAGAGGATTACGGGACGCCCTCGCGCAAGCCCGTCCGTCATAAGTGGATCCCAGTCGTCAAGGCCGCCGCGGAAGTGTTGAAGGAAGACGAGCGGCGTTCCACTTTCCGAGCCGAAGCGCCTGTATGCGTAACGGATTCCGCCTTCCGTCGCGAAGTCCGGCTCGTAGTTAGCCTTAAGTCTGCTTCTTCGCGGTGTTTGCGGCACCCCAAAGCGAGCCCGGATTGACACGATCGGGATAGAGTTCGAGCATCGCGTCGTAGAGTTGGCGCGCAGTCGTCGTCGCCTCGTCCAGGGCAATGAAATCCCGGATATATTGCCGCGTCTCGGCGATGATGCGGGGATCATCCGGGTTCTCTGGTATTTTGTGCCCGGCGATCACTGCCAGCGGATTCAGGGCCTCGAGCTTGTCGAGCGTTGAAATCCATTCAAGCCGGCTCTGCCTGTCGGTCTCGCCAAGATAGGGATGGATTCCATTATAGACAGCATCGCCACCAACGATCAGCCCGATCGACGGGACGTGGAGGCAGGTTGAATGAGCCGTGTCGGTTCGCCCGACATTCACCGCGACAAGCTTATGTCCTTCGAGCTCCAGTTCACGATCCTCCAGCGGCTCTGCAACGAGAAGGCGGTCAGGAATTTGGCCGGGGAAAAGCCTGCGCCAGAAATTATCGACGGACGCCGGCGATAGTTGCTCATGCATGGCCTTCACGACCTCGGGTGTCGCGACTGCCCTGGCATGCGGGAAACGCTCCAGCAGTGGTGCGAGGCCGAAAAAATGATCGCCATGTGCGTGGGTGACGTAAATTGCGGTGAGGTTCTTGCCGCTTGCGACGACCCAGCTCAGCAAAATCCGCGATTGCTCGATCGTGAGAAAAGTGTCCACGAGGACAGCGTCTCGTTCGCTGTGGATGAGCGTCGACGAATTTGCCACCCACATCAGCTCTTCCTTGCCGGCTGGCAGATCACGAGTAAGACCAGGGCGCCTTATTGTGAGCACATCCCAGCTCAAGCCGCCGTCAGCGATTTCAGTTGCAGTGATCGTGGTCTCCTCCGTGACTATTTGCGTAAAGTGTCCGACGCGAGTTTCAGAGACCGCGTCATTTTCGGATCGTCTCCTCTGCCCAGGCCGCCGCCTCACCGGCTCGCGCCGTTCAACGTGGCGCGGCGTAAAGGTAACTGGCGGATAAATCGACAAAGCCGGCCTGCTGCAGATCGGGGAAAGCGGCTTTTAGGTTCTCGCTGTAGGTTTTCGCGTCGGCGGAAACCGCATGGATCGCCTTGGCGCGCTTGACGTAGGTCATCGTGCTGTCAATGGCGGAGCGGTCGACCGGCGTGTCATGCCCGATGGTGATCGTGTCGTAGCCTTGAAGCGCCTTGAGCGACTCGAGAACGATCATCCAGTGATCGAAATGATTCGCACCGGTGAAGGCGTGTTGGTTCGGTGAAAACACCAGATCGAACGCCATCAACACTTTTTGCTCGGGCAGCAGAGCGGCGAGCTGCAAATCCGATTCGGCGTCGACGAACCGCTTGAAGTCATAGGTGACGCCGTCAATCCGTTGCGGACCTTCGGTGATTGTCTCCGTTGGGACGGTGACCTTCGTCGCGGCCTTGTCGCCGTAAGTGCGGCGGAGGCCATCGAGCCGCGCTGGGCCTCTGGCGCGGACCTGGTCAGCGATCCCGTCAAGAGCAAACACGCGGGCGTCGGGGAAACGCTCGGTCAGAATCTGAAGACCGCCCCAGTGATCGGTATGCGCATGCGAGAGAATGATCCGATCGACGGGCTTGCCGAGCGTCTGCACGTATGACGCAACTTCGTCGGCATACGTCAGCAGGAGCTGACCATCGAAGATCACGACCGCATTTGGCCCCTCGATCATCTGCGTGTTGACCTGAAGGCCGTCGGCAGGGCTGAGGTAGGAATGAATTTTTACGGGTCCGAACTGGCTTACGAGGATGGCCCCCATGCGGCCCGGCGCCGCTGCATCCTTGGTCCCGGACGCGCCACTGTTTTGCGCCAGTTCAGGGTTCGGGGCGCCGGCAGCCGACAGACGCAAGCCGACGAATGGGAGCAGCGAGCCCGCAGCGAGTTGGAGAAACCGTGAACGGGACAGAGCGGCTTGCGACAAGCGCTGAGCACCGGAATTACTCGACAGCATTTCTCTTCTTCCTTGTCTAAACTCCGACGGCCTCGGCTGCTTGGCCATCGAGCCACCGGCAGATATTGGCGACCGTATCCTGGTAGAAGCGAGCGTAGAGGCCGCGGGAGACGTAGCCGATATGCGGCGTTGCCAGCAGGTTTGGCAGCGCGCGGAGCGGATGGTCGAGCGGCAGCGGCTCCTGGTCGAAGACATCGATGGCTGCGCCGGCGATCTTCTTGTCTTTAAGCGCCGCAACGAGATCGGCCTCGACGACGATCGGTCCGCGCGACGTGTTTACCAGGCGCGCCGTCGGCTTCATGAGTGCTAATTCCGCCGCACCGACGAGGCCGCGCGTCCTGCCGCTGAGCACCAGATGGACGGTGACGACATCCGCCTCTTGGAACAGCTTGTCCTTCGAGACGAGTGTGGCGCCCACTTCAGCCGCGCGCTCGGTCGTGAGATTCTGGCTCCAGGCGATCACCTTCATACCGAAGGCGTTGCCGATCTGTGCCACCGCACCGCCGACGTTGCCGAGACCCAGGACACCGAGCGTCCGCCCGGCCATGTCATCACCGACCGACTGCTGCCATCCGCCGCTGCGCAGCGACGTGTTCTCGGCGACGAGATTGCGGGCACTGCCCAGAATAAGTGCCCAGGTCAGTTCGATCGTCGGCGCCGAGGTGTAGCCCGTATGAACGACCTGCACGCTCCGCTCTTCTGCGGCCTTGAGATCGATCGAGGCATTCCGGGTCCCCGTCGAGGCGATCATGCGGAGCTTGGGCAAGCGCTCGATGATGGTACGCGTCATCGGCGTGCGCTCCCGCATCACGCAGACGATGTCGAATGGCTGCAGGCGCTCGACGACGGCGTCGGAGTCCGCGAGATGGTCGTTAAATACGGTGACGGTCGCCCGCGCATCCAGCACCGACCAGTCCGCGAGCGAAAGAGCGACGTCCTGGTAGTCGTCCAGGACGGCGATTCTGAAGCGCTCCTGCTTGGAAGACATCGCGTGCCTCCGGAGAGATGTCATCCGCTCGCTACCAGGCCCACTGGGCGGCTTCCCAGTGGTATGCCGTGTCGCGTCGGACGACATGTCCAATAGCTGGGAACGGAAAATGATAGCCCATCACCATGACCCGATCGGTCGCGACGCGGTCCAGAATGGCCTTGCGCGACTTGATCGCCTGCGCGGGCTCGTAGTCGAAGACCGGCGTCCAGTCGGGGTGCTGCAAGCTCGTCACCGGATTATGGGCGATGTCACCCATATGCATGAACTGCTCCTTGCCCGAGGTGAACAAGATTGAGGCATGGGACGGCGAATGTCCCGGCGCCGCAACATAGTGCACGCCGCTTGTGATTTCGCCGCCCTGCTTCACGAACCGGGATCGGTCGGCGACCGGTGGCAAGTTCTCTCGAGCCGCGGCAATCGTGGCCTTCTTGAACGGGTCGGGCATCGGCGAACTGTTGACCTCGCTTTCGTAACGGCTGCCGGTCCAGTAGTTCCACTCCGTATCGACAAAGACGAACTGAGCCTTCGGAAACGCCAGCGCGCCCGATTTCGTCACCAAGCCGCCGATATGGTCCAGGTGACCGTGCGACGTCACGACCAGATCTATGCTCTCTGGCGTGATTCCGGCCCGGCGCAGGTTCGCCTCGAGCCCGGGAAAGCTGCCGAAGGATGGGCCGAGTTTCTCACCAAAGCCGGTATCGACAAGGATACGCTCCCGTCCCGTGTCGACCACCAACATGTTGTTCGTGATTTGGATCACCGGCTGCATGAAGTTTGCCTTCAACACCGGAGCGAGTTCAGCTTCAGAGACGTTCATAGCGAAGATCGGCCGGATCGGAATCTGCCCATAGCCATCCGAGATCACGGTCGCCTGGAAGTCGCCGATCTTGAAGCGATAGAAGCCATTGCCGTTTAGGGGTTCCGCGCCGGCTTGACGGGCGTCCTCCGCCTGGGCCGAGGCGGGGGTGAGCAACGGCGTTGCCGTTGCAGCAACAGCCAGCCCGGTGCCGGCACGAAATACACTGCGACGGGTTAGGATCGTCGGGGACTTGATCATGTGTGTCTCCAGGCTGAGAAAAGGCGCGCTTTAGGCACCGCCTTGCCGGTTGGTCGATACTGACTAACCGCTAAACACAATGTCGATCATAATTGTCATTTGTCAACTTCTTTTGGCGGGCTGTCAAGTCCTGTGTCTGCGCAGTGTAACGCAACCCAGGTTATCGCTCAGCGCCTCCTCCTAGCAAAGCCCTTGCTCCGATTGCCGTCTCGACCTTTGCCGAGAGCCTAGATCAACCGCGACAATCGATTGCACACGTAATCGTGATGTGATAGCCTCAAGCCAGCCCCAAGCCATTGGCGGCGTCGAATTCGAGGAGCAAGCTTTGGGCGTGTCGAGAGAACAGGCCGCGGAAAACCGTCGCGCGATTGTTGCCGCGGCGACGCAGCTATTCAGAGAACGCGGAGTGGACGCCGTTGGGCTGAACGAACTGATGAAGCATGCCGGCTTTACGCAAGGCGGCTTCTACAACCATTTTGAGTCGAAGGCCGCCCTGGTTGCCGAGGTGTTTGCATCGGCGATGGCTGAGAAGAACTGCTGAACTCGCCAAGAGCGCAAGGGCGCCCGTCGACGAATCAACTACCGCACTTCGGCGTTACATAAGCAGTTATCTGTCGCAAGCCCATCGCGACAATATCGATCACGGCTGCCCTGTCGCCGGATTTGCGGGCGATGCTCCCCGCCTGGGCGCCGCAGCACAGTCGCATTTCGCCGGCGGATTGGACGATCAGATAACGATCCTGGCTGGGCTGCTCGCCGAGAGTGGATCGCTGGCCGCGGCAGGCGAGCGTAGGACGTTACGCGAACGGGCAATCAGCTTACATTGCGAAATGGTGGGTGCGCTGGTCCTGTCACGGTCTGTCGCGCAGGCTGCGCCGGCACTTTCGAACGAGATTTTGGAGAACGTTCAGCGAGACGTCACCGCATCTCTCAATCTAGTTTCAAGCCGAACCTCCAATAAGGGAAAGAAAAAACAAGGTGGACCCGTTCGGTAACGAATGCCGACTGGGGGGCGGCGACCTGTGGACTCGTCCATTTCGATGACAACATTCAACGGTCGTCCGGCGAATTCACCGCGGGCAAGCCGAATCCAGCCAGCGACGACCAGGCGAGCCGATGGAGGAATACGACGGTGCAACCTTTTCCTGCGACGAGGCCGGAATCTACGATCGAAGCCTGACGCGCCTAGGCGCGCGTGAAGCGCGGCGCTAGTCTGGACGAGTAGGTACAGCCTGATCATGCTCGGTACTTCAATGTTGTGCCAGGTCAAGAAACTTGAACGGTCACCAAGACGGGCGATCTCAAATGTTTGAAAAGAAAGGAAAATGCTTTGGCTCTATCGCTCTGACGATTTGTCGTTCCAAGAACGGTCGATGCCGATGCGTTCTCTAAAGCTAAGTAAAAATAATATGTTGGACCGACGTTTTGCGATTGCCCCGATGATGGAATGGACCGACCGGCATTGCCGGTTCTTCCATCGTCTGCTCACCGCCCGCGCGCGCATCTATACTGAGATGGTGACGACGGCGGCTGTTCTTCATGGGGATCGCGCGCGCCTGCTGGCGTTGCATCCCGCCGAGCATCCCGTCGCGCTTCAGCTCGGCGGATCGGATCCGCGGCAGCTCGCGCAATGCGCGCAGATCGCCGCCGACCTCGGGTATGACGAGATCAATCTGAATGTCGGCTGCCCCTCCGAGCGTGTGCAGGAAGGACGCTTCGGCGCCTGCCTTATGGCTGAGCCGCTCCTGGTCGGTGATTGCGTCGCTGCCATGCGTGCCAAGGTGAATGTGCCGGTCACGGTCAAGTGCCGGATCGGGATTGACGATCAGGATCCGAGGAGAGACGCCCTGGAAACGCTCACCTGCGCGCTTGAAGAAGCTCGTGTGGCCGCGCTGATCGTGCATGCCCGCAAGGCCTGGCTCGCCGGGCTCTCGCCGCGCCAGAACCGCACAGTGCCGCCGCTCGACTATGAGCGTGTTTATCGCCTCAAAGCCAGGCACCCCGAGCTGGTCATCGTCCTCAATGGGGGCATCATCGATCTGGAAGACGCTGCCGCGCACCTCCTTCGCATCGACGGCGTCATGATGGGCCGAGCGGCCTATCAAGAGCCCTGGCGCCTTTTGGAGGTGGACCATGCGCTGTTTTCCGAGCCAACGGCGCCTGCTTCGGCGCAGGCCGCCGCGCACGCCTTGATCCCTTACATCGAGCAAGAGCTCGGCCGCGGCACGCGCCTGAGTGCCATGACGAGACACATCCTTGGCCTCTTCCGGGGCGTGCCAGGCGCGCGCAGCTTTCGCCGCCACCTTGCGACGGAGGCCGTCAAGCCCGGTGCGGGCATCGGCACGTATCGAGCGGCGCTGGACATGATAAACAGCACGGAGCGCCTCAATCGAATCGCCGCGGAATGAGCTGACAGCGCTGCACAGTGATTTATATTGTTTGGGCATTGTCGCTTGTGGCAGTTGAGCTCCGCCCGTCAAACAGCAAATCTCTCCCCCGCTTGCGGGGGATCGTGGCGAACCAACTCGCTCGCGGCCTGCGCATCGCAATCTCAATGGCGTACTGATCCTTGTAAACGAGATGTGGGAGCCCCCACCCGGTCTCGCTTCGCTCGACCACCCTCCCCCGCAAGCGGGGGAGGGATGGAGCTAGAGCACATGATCTTGGGCGCGTGCCACAGGGCGAGCTTCTGCTGCTCGCGTCATTGACCGTTATCGCGGAGCGTTCGGCGTCGCCGATGAAGTGTGCGTCGGGACGTCGATTGCGGTCATCGTGCCCACGAACATGGTCTCATTCCGTCCCACCGCGATCGCGGCGCGGTCATCATGGATAAGTCGTCACGCCCGTCTCATTCACGGATATCCACGCAGCAGAAGCCTGTCGCCGCGGACCTCCCAACTCTCCAGCCGGTTGAGAAAGCTCATACCGAGGAGATTGGTGCGCAGCTGTCCCGACTGCGCGATCAAGGCGGGCACTGAGCGCTCGGTAATGCCTCCGACCGACACCCGGTCAAGCGTTACCGGCGCGGCGCGTGCCCGGCCATTGGCGGTATCCACAGGAACGGAATAGTTGAGGACCTCGAGCGGAAGCCCGGCAGCCTTTGCTGCTTCCTGGCTCAGCACGACGGCGCTTGCGCCGGTGTCGAGCACCATGGCGATGCGTACGCCATTTACCTGCGTCACGACGGAAAATCCGCCTGCTGCCCCGCGCGCGATCTCGACGGTGCGTCCCTTTGTTGCCGCGTGCCCGGGCAGGAATTGTGCGAGCACCCGGTCGGTCACATCACGCAGTTCCAAGCGATAGGCGTAGCCAAGCACCAAAACGAGGGCAATCAGCGCCCAGCCGAAGGCGAACTCCAGCACGTTGGTGAAGCGCTGCCGAAACAGCATGAACACCACCATGGCGGCGAGCGCGAGCGCCATGATTTTCGTGTCAATGGACCCGGCATCCCACTGCGTGAGCTCAGCCCACGCCGCGTCGTCCTGCCGCAACAAAAGGAGGCATAAGCCAATGACAAGCGCTACAAGAAGAATTGTCGTCAGGCGGCGCAAATCGTACCCCGTGCAATCATTTTGCGGAAAAGTGAATGCAAGTTACGTACAAATAATTCGGCGGAGCCGAATCCAAGGCGTGCGCATGTCACGGGTGGTATAAGCACGGCCGTGCGGAAGGCAAGGGAGCGGTTTCAGCGCTGCTTGAAGAGCATTCGGCGCAGCTTGCCTGGCTTCTTCTGAAAGGCCTCTCGGGCTGGCTCAGGTTGCGTCTGTGCAGGTTGGATCGAAGGCGCCGGCTCTGCGAGTCGCACAACATCAGACATCACGCGCTTCGGCGGGAATGTAACGATGACCTCGGTGCCAATACGCAGCTTTGATTTCAGCGCGAAGGTGCCGCCATGGAGCTCAACCAGGCTCTTAGCAATGGGCAGGCCGAGGCCGGCTCCCTGTTCGGCCGATTTGATGGAATTCGACCCTTGGCCGAATGAGGCGAGAACGATGGGTATTTCTTCCTCCGGAATGCCGGTCCCGGTGTCCTTGACGCTCACATATTGGCCGCCTGAGGCGGTCCAGCCCGCCTTGAGCCAAATCTCGCCGCCCCGCGGCGTGAACTTGATGGCATTGCCCAAAAGATTGAGACAAATCTGGCGCACCGCCCGCATGTCGGCCCACAGCCGCGGCATATCCTCCTCGAACAGCTCGTAAATCGTCAGGCCGCGGCTGCGCGCGCGAAGCGCGAGGAGATGACCGCATTCGTTCACCACTTGCGCAAGCGATATCCGCTCTTCGTGGAGCTCGTACCGCCCCGCCTCAATGCGCGAGAGATCGAGGATCTCGTTGATCAGCCCAAGAAGGTGCACTCCGGAGCTATGGATGTCAGCCGCATATTCTTTGTACGCCGGGACGTCATGCGGCCCGAAAATCTCGCCTTTCATCACCTCGGAAAATCCGAGGATGGCATTAAGCGGCGTGCGCAGCTCGTGGCTCATCTGCGCAAGAAAACGCGATTTGGCAATGTTGGCCGCCTCGGCGCGATGACGCGCTTCGTCAGAAATCGCTTTGGAAGCTTCAAGCTCGCCGATCAAGGCGTCTTTTTCGGCCCTTGCTTCAAGCGTTGCCAGCGTCGAGGAATATAGACGATGCGCAAGCAGGGAAAAATAACCCTGGGTCGTGATGGCCATGATGGCGAGGATGTAGTCGCGCAAGTTGCCGTGCATGGCGAAATCGAGCGCCACTGCCGCGGAGACCGGCACCGTGGAGGCGAATACGGCCATTGGGACGCTCGAGGCCAACATGCTCGACATCGCCACCACCAGCAGCATCACGAAAAGCATAAAAGTGCCGGAGCCTTCCTCGACGCCGACGGCATGAATGAGAATGAACATCCAGGAAAGGCCGAAGAACAAGTCGAGCACAATGAAGCGCAGCCGCCAGCCTCGCAGACTGACCCCGCTCGCGGGCTCGCTAACGAATTGGCGGCACTTGCTGACGATGACGGCATGGATCATCAGCACCGCGCTCGTCCAGGTCCCGGCCTTCATCGCTCCCGTCCACAGGCTCGACAGAAAACCGACTGTGCCGACGAGCAACAAGATGACCAGCGAGGCCGAGAGCCTGTTCTGCGCGAAAAGGCGCAGCAGTTCATAGTCGAACGCCGGCCGCATGCCGTTTGAGGTGGTCAGACGATTGCGGGCTTCGCGCACATGCCGGGCGGCCACGCGTCTACGCTTCGCCGAGAACGAATCCACCTCCGCTGTCTTTTCGCTTTGGTCGCCAGCGATGGTCATTCGCCACGCTTGTTGCCGATGGACGGACCGTGCCAAGTTCCCCCAAAAAGCTTAAGGGGGCGCTTAAAGACCGGCTAACGCCCCGGTTAACGTTTATGCATTGCGATCGAGCCTTCGTTGCGCCCAGCTGTCAGTTCTTTCGAGCAAGCGACCCCGTCTTGACCGGGAGCATTGGCCATGATGGCCTTGCGAGAATAGTGACCTGCGGACTGCTGATTTAGCAGGGTTGTGGGGCGCAAGAGGGACACGCATGAAGCTCTACGATGGAGGCCGCGCGCCCAATCCCCGCCGCACGCGGGTCTTTCTTGCCGAGAAGGGCATCAAGCTGCCGGTGGAGCAGATCGATCTTGCCGCCATGGAGCACATGTCGGCCAAATATGCAGCGATCAACCCGATCAAGCGGGTCCCCGCGCTCGTTCTCGACGACGGAACGGTCATTACCGAATCAATCGCCATCTGCCGTTATTTTGAGGCGCTGCAGCCGGAACCTGCCCTGTTTGGGCGCGGCGCGCTCGACATCGCGCGCGTCGAAATGTGGAACCGGCGTCTTGAGCTCAATCTTCTCTTTCCGGTCTCGCATGTCTTTCGCCACACGCATCCGGCAATGAAGGCGATGGAGGTGCCGCAGGTGCCCGCCTGGGCGGAAGCGAACAAGCCCTGCATACTCGAATTCATCACCTTCGCAGACGCTGAGCTGAAGAGTCGTCCCTTCATCGCTGGAGATGCGTTCACGGTTGCCGATATCACCGGGCTCATTGCCATTGACTTCATGAAACCGGCAAAGCTTGTTGTGCCGGACGACCTTAAGCATCTCAAGCGTTGGCACGCCGAGCTCTCGGGCCGGCCGAGCGCATCGGCCTGATCATCATGCGGCTGACCATTGTCGGATCAGGGGACGCCTTCGGTTCGGGAGGACGATTCAACACCTGCTTTCTGCTGGAGACGGCGAAGGGTGTGTTGCTTGTCGATTTTGGTGCCTCGTCGCTGATCGCCCTGAGAGCGCATGGTATAGACCCAGGTCGCATCGACGGCATTGTGCTTTCGCATTTGCATGGTGACCACTTCGGCGGCCTGCCATTCCTGCTGCTCGATGCCCAGTTCCTCACCCATCGGGAGCGGCCACTTCTGATTGCGGGTCCGCCCGGCACGCGCACGCGGGTAGATCAATTGCTCGAGGTGTTTTTCCCTCTCTCCACTCTAAACAAATGGCGATTCTCCTGGCACGTGGTAGAGCTTGAAGTTGGAAGTGCCAGCGAATTTCTCGGGCACAAGGTCACAACCGCTGAGGTTGTGCATTTCTCGGGCGCGCCATCGACCGCGCTCCGCATTTCCGACGGAGAGAAGGTATTTGCCTATTCCGGTGACACCGAATGGGTCGATACGCTTCTTCCCATCGCGAACGAAGCCGATCTCTTTATTGTTGAATGCTACAAATATTCCGGACACCCAAGCGGGCACCTCACGTGGCAGATTCTCCGACAGCGGCTCAATGACCTGGGCGCACGCCGGATCATGGTGACACACATGAATCCGACGATGCTGGAGCGACTCGATGAGGTGCAGGCTGCCGGCGTTCTGGTGGCCAAGGATGGTGCGGTGATCAAGCTCTAATGCGGTTGCGTCGAAACCTGTAGCCCGGATGCGGGCGCATCCGGGATCCCGCATTTCGTTTCACTCAATGCGGGCGACAAACTACTGACCGATTGCGTAGCCCGGATGAGCGTAGCGAAATCCGGGTGATCCGCGAGCAAACCCGCATGTCGCTGCGCTCATGCGGGCTACAAGACCGCGTAAGTCAGCGTTCCAGGCGCGCAAGCAGGCTCGACGTATCCCAGCGCCTGCCACCCATCTTCTGCACCTCGGCATAGAGCTGATCGACCAATGCGGTCACCGGCAGGTTGGCGCCATTCCTGCGCGCTTCGCCAAGGCAAATGGCGAGATCCTTGCGCATCCAATCCACTGCGAAGCCGAAATCGAATTTCCCGGCTAACATGGTCTTGTAGCGGTTCTCCATCTGCCAGGACTGCGCCGCGCCTTTGGAGATTGTCTCGATCACAGCGTTGACGTCGAGGCCTGCCTTCTTTGCGAAATGGATGCCTTCGGCGAGACCCTCGACCACCCCGGCAATGCAGATCTGATTGACCATCTTCGTGAGCTGCCCGGCGCCAGGTCCGCCGAGCAGCTTGCACATGCGGGCATATGCCGAAATCACCTTCTCGGCACGCGCATAGGGCTCTGCATCACCCCCGCACATGACGGTAAGAACGCCATTCTCGGCGCCGGCCTGACCGCCGGAGACCGGGGCATCGACGAAATCGAAGCCCCGCTTTTGTCCCTCGGCATGCAGCTCGCGCGCGATCTCGGCCGACGCCGTAGTATGGTCGATGAATGCTGCGCCTTTTTTCACGCCGTGATACGCGCCGTCCGGTCCAAGAGTCACCTGGCGCAGGTCATTGTCGTTGCCCACGCAGCAGAAAACGAAATCCTGCCCCTCGGCGGCGGCTTTAGGCGTGGCCGCCATGCGTCCCCCATACTGTCCCACCCATTTCTCAGATTTCGCGGCGGTGCGATTATAGACGGTGACATCGTGTCCACCCTTGTTCTTGAGATGTCCTGCCATGGGATAGCCCATCACGCCGAGACCGAGAAACGCCACCTTCGCCATGCCTGTCTCCATAGAACATCGGGCGGTTGCCCATTTCGGTAAGCTCGCGCTTCCATCGCTCATTTTGGGCGGCGCACTGCCGCAACTGCGCGTGCATCCCTATATGCCGGGAGTGATTGCGATGGCTGGACATGAACGTCAACTGCATGCGGGCGCTCTACCTGCCTGGCTTGCGATATTGCTGAGGTGAGGACATGGCGGTCTCCAAAGAGGAGGTGCTTGCCGCCCTCGAAGCCGTAAAGTCGCCGGAGGGCATCCCGCTCCCGAAAACCGGCACGCTCTCCGAAGTCGTCGCAGGGGAGGGCAAGGTTTTCTTCTCCATCACTGTTGATGCGGCGGTGGTCAAAGCCTGGGAACCAGTGCGTGAGCGCGCCGAGCAGTCCGTGCGGGCGCTCCGGGGGGTAAGCTCCGCTTTGGTCGCATTAACGGCCGAGCGCAAAGCCGGCGCGCCTTCTCCATCACGTCCGCGATCGCCGCCGCCTGCCGGCGTACGCGCGCCCGGTCGCGGAGAATCGATGCAGGGCATACCTGGGGTCGAGGCAATCATCGCAGTTGCCTCCGGAAAAGGCGGTGTCGGAAAGTCGACCACGGCGGTCAATCTTGCGCTCGGGCTCAGCTCGCTTGGTCTCAAGACCGGCATCCTCGATGCCGACATCTACGGGCCGTCGTTGCCAAAGCTGCTGGCCATCCGGGAACGGCCGCAAACCGTTGGCGGCACGCGGCTCAAGCCGATCATGCGGTACGGCCTTGCCGTGATGTCCATTGGTTTTCTCATCGATGAAGAGACACCGATGATCTGGCGTGGTCCCATGGTGATCTCGGCGCTGACTCAGATGTTGCGCGAGGTCGAGTGGGGGACTCTCGATGTCATGGTCGTGGACATGCCGCCCGGAACCGGCGATGCGCAGCTCACCATGGCGCAGCAGGTGCCGCTCAAGGGCGCCGTCATCGTCTCGACCCCCCAGGACCTGGCTCTCGTCGATGCCCGGCGGGGCATCGCCATGTTCAGGCGAGTCAATGTGCCCGTGCTCGGAATCGTGGAAAATATGAGCTACTTCCTGTGTCCCGAATGCGGCACCCGCTCCGACATATTCGGGCATGGTGGGGCCAAACACGAGGCGGAGCGTCAAGGCGTGGCATTCCTGGGCGAAGTGCCGCTGCACATGACCATCCGTGAGAAATCGGATGCCGGCTTGCCGGTCGTTGCCACGGAACCTGATGGGCCGCACGCAGTGACCTACCGCCGCATTGCTTCCGCGGTCCGCGAACAGCTCGCGGTCGCCGGCCGTGTTGCCCCCCGGATCGTTATTGAGGCCTGAGCGCTGTTCCTGGTCGATTGAGATCAACGGGAGGGTGACTCTTCACCTCGCCCCGCCCGAACTCGGGTTTACCCGAGTTCGGCACTATGAGTGGCCGAAGTCGGATATATCCGACTTCGGCTGGGGAGAGGTGAAAACGGAGTTCAGTCGCTTCCACTGAATGATCGCATTTCATGGGGACGCGCTTTTAGCGCGCGTGCCGCCGGTTTTCGTCTTCATAAACGTGGCGGCCTGAGAGATCACCGTGCCGCAGGCATTTGCACTTGCGGCCGCCTTTCGGACAATCTAATCCACAGGTATCGCAGCCGGCTTAACGAAGCTGCATAGTCGCCCGATGGAGGAAGAGACCCATGAGCCGTCGCAACTTTCTAAAAATGGCCGGCGCCGGCGTTGCCGCCTCGGCCCTGGCCGCCCCCGCCATTGCCCAGTCCACGCCGGCGATCAAATGGCGCCTGACTGCAAGCTGGCCGAAATCGCTGGACACGCTGTTCGGCGCTTGTGAAACGTTCGCCAAGCATGTTTCCGAGGCGACCGATGGCAAATTCCAGATTCAAGTCTTTGCCGCGGGCGAGATCGTACCAGGATTGGCGGTGCTCGACGCGGTGCAGAACGGCACCGTCGAGATCGGCCATACGGCCACCTATTATTTCATTGGCAAGGATCCTACCTGGGCTTTGTTCTGCGCCGTTCCCTTTGGCCTCAACACCCGGCAGCAGAATGCCTGGTTCTATGACGGCGACGGCCTCAAGCTGATGAACGATTTCGGTAAGAAGTCGAATGTGTATTCTTTGGTGGGGGGCAATACCGGCGCGCAGATGGGCGGCTGGTTTCGTAAGGAGATCAAGACCGTCGAGGACCTCAAGGGCCTCAAAATGCGCATCGGAGGCTGGGCGGGAAAGACGTTGCAAAAGCTCGGCGTGGTGCCGCAACAACTCGCGGGCGGCGATATCTATCCGGCGCTCGAGAAGGGGACGATCGACGCCGCCGAATGGGTAGGGCCTTACGACGACGAGAAGCTCGGCTTCAACAAGGTCGCGCCCTATTATTACTATCCGGGCTGGTGGGAAGGCGGCACCGCAAACCACTTCCTTGTTAATCTTGAGAAATGGAACGATTTGCCGAAGAACTATCAGGCAATTATCGCTTCCGCCGCGGGGCTCGCCAATGTGGAAGAGACGGCGAGGTACGATGCGCGCAATCCCGGCGCATTGAAGCGCCTGGTCGCCGCCGGGACGCAACTGCGGCCATTCTCGCAGCCAATCATGGAGGCGTGCCTGAAGGCGTCCAACGAAGTCAACGCCGAGACCTCGGCAACCAATCCCGATTACAAGGCGGTCTGGGATTCCATACAGGCGTTCCGCAACGACGAGTATCTGTGGTGGCAGGTTGCGGAATTCAGCTATGACAGCTTCATGATCCGCACGCGAACGCGGGCATGATAGGTCCAGGGAGGCGCGCGTGAAGCGGCGGGATTTTCTGCGCGTCGCCGGCATCGCCGCCGCTGGTACGGCGCTTGCGAAGCCGGCCGTTGCGCAATCCATGCCGGAGCTGCGATGGCGGCTGACCTCGAGCTTCCCGAAATCCCTCGACACGATCTACGGCGCATCTGAAGCTTTCGCCAAGGCTGTTGCCGAGGCTACCGACAACAAGTTTCAGATCCAGGTGTTTGCGGCGGGCGAGATCGTCCCCGGCCTGCAAGCCGCTGATGCCGTCCAGAGTGGCACGGTCGAGATGTGCCACACCGCGTCTTACTATTATTTCGGCAAGGATCCGACCTTCGCCTTCGGCACTTCCGTGCCGTTCGGGCTCAACAGCCGCATGCAAACCGCGTGGATGTATTTCGGCGGCGGCTCGGAGCTGATGAACGACTTTTACAAGAAGTTCAACATCTACGCGATTCCTGCCGGTAATACCGGCGCCCAGATGGGTGGCTGGTTCAGGAGGGAGATCAAGGAGCCGGCCGATCTCAACGGGCTCAAGATGCGCATCGGGGGCTTTGCCGGCCGGGTCATCTCAAAGCTTGGCGTGGTGCCGCAGCAGATCGCCGGCGGCGACATCTACCCGGCCCTGGAAAAAGGCACGCTTGACGCCTGCGAGTGGGTCGGACCTTACGACGACGAGAAGCTCGGCTTCCACAAGGTGGCTCGGTATTACTACTACCCCGGCTGGTGGGAAGGCGGCCCGATGCTGCACAATTTCATCAATATCGATAAATGGAATGCGCTCCCCCCGGCATACAAATCCATTGTCCGCACCGCGTCCTCGATGGCCAACGAATGGATGCAGGCAAAGTATGACGCGGGCAATCCGGCGGCGCTCAAGCGGCTTGTGGGTGCCGGAGCGCAGCTGCGGCCGTTCTCACAGCCGATCATGGACGCTTCACTGAAAGCCGCGCTCGATCTCTATGCCGAGGTCTCCGCGACCAATGCCGATTTCAAGAAGGTATTGGACGCGATGCTGGCCTTCCGCAACGATCAGTATCTCTGGTGGCAGGTCGCCGAGTTGACCTACGATACGTATCTCGTTCGCAATCGCACCCGGACGTGAGTAGCTTGTAGCACCGGGAATCACAGTTCATTGATATATACAGTTGTGAGACTCGGTCGCAGCCAGATTCGCGGCGCGCTCCCTCTCCCCGCGCTTCTTGCGGGGAGAGGGTCGGGGTGAGGGGCGAACACATCAAATCGGGTTGTGCCCCTCACCCCATCCCTCTCCCCGTAAAAACGGGGAGAGGGAGCAGGCCGGCGTCTGCCGATACATGCGCAGTGATGCTTCGATGAAAGTGAGCAGTAGTTTGTTGTTGGGTCTCGTGAAGAAACTCGACCCAACTGAGCTGTCCGTATGCGCGTGGTCAGGACGGCCCCTGTCGCGTCTCGAAAGATAGCGACAGCCGATATTACACAACCATCAAATCTTTGCCGACAATGATCTCGCCCCGGAAATGCTTCGCCGCAGCCGTCCGCCAGGTATCATCGGTAATGCTGTCGAGGGCGGGAGTGAGGTGCGAGAGTACGAGGGTCTTGACCCCGGCCTGCTGCGCGATCTGGCCGACGTCCTCGACCGGGGTGTGGTCAGCCTTCATGTGAGCCATGAAATCGTCCAGCTTAACCGGCCGCCCTTTGGCGATCTGGTCGCGGATGTAATCTTCCACTGCCGGCACATACATCGCCTCGTGAACCAGGACGTCAGCGTCCTGAGCCAGCTTCGCCACAGCTTCCAGTCGTGCGGTATCGCCGGAAAACGCGATTGAGCGGTCTGCGAAGTCGAAGCGATAAGCGAGCGCTGGCGTCACGGGCGGATGCTCGACGACAATTGCGGAGACCTTCACGTTGTCGTCCTGCGTCACCGGCCCCGCCGCGGATACCTCCTTCACGTCAACCGCGACCAGCGGCTTCATCTTGAAATCCTCGGCCCAGAAATCGACCGTCGGCTTGTAGGCACGCAGGAAGTCCTCTGTCATCTGCCTGAGCGGCGGGGGGCCGAAGGCGCGCACGTCAAGATGCATGCCCTGGATCCAGCCGACCACCAGCAACGGGCCATACTCAATATTGTGGTCCGCGTGATGATGGGTGATGAAGATCGATCGCAGCGCGCCAAATGGGATGCCGGTGCGAGCGAGCTGGTCAGTAACGCCGAGCCCGCAATCGAGCACATAGGCAGCGCCGTTGCTCAGCATCACGTGCGAAGTCATTTTTCGCGTGCGTCCCGGGACCGGGCCGGCGGCGGTGCCGAGCAGCACCAGTTTGGTGCCCTTTGCGTCCTTAAGCGCAGCCTGTGCTTGCAACGATACCTGCGCGGCCACGGGCGCGCCGGTTGCGGTCAGGACCGGAGCCGTCGACAATGCTGCCAGCAGAGCGCGACGCGAAAGCGTGGTCGATGTCTCGGTCATTTTCGTTCCCCAATGTCAACGTGATGCACCACGCTCTGCAAATTGCGGATCTGCAACGCAGCAACTTTTGAGGTGTTGCTCGCGAAGCGAAAGAGCTGGTGCGTCATTGAATCTTCGGAGGCTCGCTGAAATCAAGCGGCGGCGGCAGATCAGGTGCGGGAATGTCGATCCTGATCTTGGATGGATCGACCGGCGTCCCAGTACCCTTGTAGTGCGTGACGAGGCCCGGAAAGGCAATGACCAGCGCAACCGCGATGCATTGAATGAGCACGAAGGGCACTGCTCCCCAATAGATCTGGCCTGTGGTGACGGGCGCCATTCGCTTGCCCGAGATGCGGTCCGCGTAGACTTCCCGCGGGGCCACCGAGCGGAGGTAGAACAGGGCGAATCCGAACGGCGGATGCATGAACGATGTCTGCATGTTCACCCCTAGCACCACGCCGAACCAGATCAGGTCGATGCCGAGCTTCTCGGCCGCCGGTCCGAGCAGCGGGATCACGATGAACGCGATCTCGAAAAAATCGAGGAAGAAGGCAAGCACAAACACGAACACATTGACGAAGGCGAGGAAGCCAATCTGACCGCCGGGCAGCGAGACCAGCAACTCCTCGACCCATCTGTGTCCATCGACGCCGTAAAACGTCAGCGAGAACACCCGCGCGCCGATCAGGATGAAAACGACGAACGCCGACAGCTTGGCGGTCGCCTGGGCCGCCTGGCGCGTCAGGTCCCAGCTTAGACGCCGCTTGAGCAACGCGAGCACCAGCGCGCCGCTCGCTCCCATGGCGCCGCCTTCCGTCGGCGTGGCGACGCCGATGAAAATCGTCCCCAGCACAAGAAAGATCAGCGCCAACGGCGGCACCATCACGAACGTGACCTGCTCGGCCATTGCCGAGATGACGCGCAACCCCGTCGCGCGCTCAATCGCAGCGGCGAGCAGGGCATAAAGCGCTCCCGCGGACAGGGCCGCCATCAGCAGCGCCCAATTTTCGTGGCTGTGATTGTCGAGGTAGTACCAGGCGCCAGCGAACAGCACGAACAGGAGGAGCGACAGATAAGCAAAACGCGGTCCGAAGAAACGATGAAAAACCGTGGACAAGAACGATACCAGAACGCCGACCGACATGGTCAGCACCACAAAGTCGGCGCCCGCCCGCACATCGGTCTGCCGCATCAGATAGTAGGCAACGATCCCGGAGAACAGCACCAGCACACCGAGCTGCCAGACTCCGCGCGCGCCGTCCGGCTCGCGGTACCCGATAGTCTCCAATGGCAAGCCGGGTACAAATTTGGGGAACACCAGCGTGACCAAGAACACGTAGGCGGCATAAAGGCCGGCCAGCATAAGACCGGGCAGGAAGGCGCCCTCGTACATGTCGCCCACGGAGCGGCCGAGCTGATCAGCCATCACGATGAGCACAAGCGAGGGTGGAATGATCTGTGCAAGCGTTCCTGATGCGGCGATCACACCGGAAGCCACGCGTCGATCATAGCCGTAGCGCAGCATGATGGGCAGCGAAATAAGTCCCATCGATATCACCGAAGCTGCGACGACGCCGGTGGTCGCCGCGAGCAGCGCACCTACGAAAATGACGGCATAGGCGAGCCCTCCGCGGATAGTCCCAAACAACTGACCGACGGTATCGAGCAGGTCCTCCGCCATTCCGGACCGCTCGAGAACGAGGCCCATGAACGTGAAGAACGGTATGGCAAGCAGAACGTCATTGTTCATGATGCCGTAGATTCGCTCGGGCAGCGCTTGCAGGAAGTCCGGGCGGAACAGGCCGAGCTCGATGCCGATCAGCCCGAAGATGAGCCCGTTCGCGGCTAGCGAGAATGCCACCGGATATCCCAGGAGCAGGAATATCACGAGCGATGCGAACATGATCGGCGCCATGTGATGGATAAGCATCGCCGTCATGGCGTTCGCTCCGCTGCCGTCTACTCGTTCTCTGGCTTGACTACCGCGAGAATACGCTCGGCCTCAGCTTCGGCGGCTGAATGCACTCCGCCGGGGCTGACATACGGGTCTGGAATAAGGTCTTTCATCACCGCCACGCGCTTGATGAGCTCCGAGATGCCCTGCAGGAACAGCAGCACAAAGCCAATCAAGATGAGGGACTTCGCCGGCCATTGCGGCAGACCGCCTGCATTCATGGATTGCTCGTTGAGGTAAAGCGAGCGGAGGAAGAAGGGGACCGACGTGACGACCATGACAATCGTCAGCGGCAACAGGAAAAACACGTGACCAATAACGTCTATGGAGTCACGCCAGCGCTTGGGCAGCATACCATTTATGATGTCGATGCGAATGTGTTCGTTGGACAGCAGAGTCCAAGGCGAGCACAAAAGGAAGATCGTTCCGAACAGAACCCATTGCAACTCAAGCCAGGCATTTGAGGACGTATCGAAAACCTTCCGAACCGTGGCGTTGGTCGCGGATATGATCACGACAACGAGGATGAGCCAGGATACGACCTTTCCAATACGCAAATTGATTGCATCGATGATGCGGCTGAGCGCGAGGAGACCGGCCATCCCTGCTTCCTTCTGAAGCCCCCGTGGTGGCAAGCAGCTTTATAGCGAATGGGTTGTATACGCACGCCTGAGGTTCGAAGAACCTTCTTAGACCTGCGTGCGCACGTCAATCAGTAAAACGGATAATAAGCAGAGCAGGACGCCTGCTGCCTGTCGGGAGCGGGGCAGTGGTGCACAGTGATTTTGATTGTTTGGACGTTATCAGTGGCGGCGGATTGATCTCGGCTGGGCCGACTGGCTCCAATCCCTCCCCCGCTTGCTGGGACCGGGGGAGGGTGGCTGCCCGAAGGCAGCCAGGTGGGGGAACTCGTGGCGAACCAAATCGCTCCGGCCGATCCGCGACGTGCTGCGCGACAGTCGCGTTTCCGGCTGCGTGAGCCCCCACCCGGTCTCGCTCCGCTCGACCCCCCTCCCCCGCAAGCGGGGGAGGGATTAACCCAGGTACTGCGTTTGAACCATTCCGATCGACTTCAGCCGCCGGTCACGCTCATATGGCGCGACAAAGAGGGGCGCTGATGCCGCCGATCGATGACGAAATCGTGCCCTTTGGGCTTGCGCGCTATCGCCTCGTCGATTGCGGCATGCAGGAGGTCGTTTCCTTCCGAAGCGCGCAGCGGAGTGCGCAAGTCCGCTGCATCCTCCTGGCCAAGGCACATATAGAGCGTCCCCGTGCAAGTGACGCGCACGCGATTGCACGATTCGCAGAAATTGTGGGTGAGGGGGGTGATGAAGCCTAGTCGGCCCCCGGTCTCGGCGACGTTGACGTAACGTGCCGGGCCGCCGCTGCGATAGTCGATATCCTCAAGCGTGAAGCGCTCGGCAAGGCGGGCCCGCACAATCGAGAGGGGAAGATACTGGTCAAGCCGTCCCTCGCCCACATCTCCCAGCGGCATGACCTCGATGAGGGTAAGCTCCATTTTTCGGCCATGCGCCCATTCCAGCAAATTTGGGAGCTCGTCTTCGTTTACTCCTTTTAGCGCCACAGCGTTGATCTTGACCTTGAGACCAGCGGCCTGGGCGGCGTCAATGCCGGTGAGCACCTTGTCGAGCGCTCCCCACCTGGTGATGGCGCGGAACTTGTCGGCGTCGAGGGTGTCGAGCGACACGTTGATCCGGCGCACGCCGAGGTCAGCGAGCTCTCGCGCGTATTTCGGCAATTGCGACCCGTTGGTGGTCAGCGTGAGCTCATCGAGGGCCTTTGCACCAAGATGACGCGAAAGGGAGGCGAATAGGGCCATAATGCCGCGACGCACCAGGGGCTCACCCCCGGTGAGCCGTAGCTTGCGCACGCCGCGGGTGATAAAGGCGCTGCATAACCGGTCGAGCTCCTCGAGGCTGAGAAGGTCAGCCTTGGGCAAGAACGCCATGTTCTCCGACATGCAATAGACGCAGCGGAAATCGCAGCGATCCGTTACCGAAACCCGCAAATACGAGATGGTTCGCCCAAACGGATCAATCAGCTTAGGTCCGAACGGCTCCAATATGGGTGATCCCGCGCCTTCTATCATTTCAATCGTATCCGTTGCCTGCAACGATTGCGCAAAAAGCGCGGGTTCCTGAGACGCAGGAAGGTAGCGCGATGCCCCCAGCGCACAGCACGGCCATCCCGAGGGCGGCCCCGTTGATATAGGAATTCTGACGGATATCGGCCAGGCGGTCAAAGGCCGCTGGCTGCTCCCGAGGCTCGGAAGCGGGTCGTTATTTTGGGGAAGCCGGCGCTGGCCACGGATAATTCGTGGCTGATGGCGCTGCTTCGGGGGCTGGGGAAGCAGCCGGTGCTTCGGCCGGCATAGGAGCCGGGGTAGAAGGCGCAGCGGATGCGACCGAGGAACCCTGACGCTTCGCTTCGGCAGGGGGCTTCTTCTTCATCCGCTTCTTTGCCGGCGAAGCAACCTGAGCCGGCTTAAGCTCCGCGTACACGGGATTCGGCGCAAACTTCGCTGAGCTGAAGGTTGACCCTCCTTCCGAGCGCACGGAGATGGTCTGCGGCTGATACCCGTTGAGCGCAAAGGTCGCCGAGAGCTCGGGCGCGACCTGAAGGGTCAATTGACACGGCGTGCGACAGTTCTGGCCTGCCGAGGTCTTGACCTCCGCGCCGGGAGGGTCAGATTCGAACCGCAACGCCTCCGTCGGCGGCGAAGAATTGAGAAAATTCAGGCTCGGCATCGATGCAGAGCACGCGGCGACGGAAAAGCCACATGCCACGATGGCAATGACTCGGCTCATGATCTGATCCCACGACCTTTGGCGGCAACCGGCCGCCGACCCCACTATCACCAACCCCGAGCATGAGAGACGTGTGTTGACTTGCGTCGAGACTTGCGTCGCGGCTCCCCCGTCCGTGGCGGCAGGGGCAAGTTCGGCCGAAAGTGTGGCATGGATATGGTAAGGCGTGATGACGGTTAATTAGACGCGGCTATGGTGCTCGCTCAGGAGCTCAAAGACCGCCGGGGGAACGTCCGCAAAGCTTCCGGCGATCCGGTCCGGGGCCAGCTCTGACACTGGAATTTCCGTATAGCCGTAAGACACTGCGATAACGGGGAATTTCGCGGCCTTGGCCATGGCGATGTCGCTGATGGAGTCACCCACCATGATAGCGGATTTGTGTCCCTCGCCGGCCAGGCCAATGGTACGGCGCAACAATTCCGGATCTGGTTTTTGCAACCTGAACGTGTCTCCGCCGCATAACGCAACGAAACGCCGGGTAAGCCCCAGCGCATCGAGCAGGCGCCGCGCAAGCCATTCGAGCTTGTTTGTGCATACCGCGAGCGAGCAGCCGCGTGCCGAAAGTTCATCGAGTCCAGCCTCAACTCCGGGGAAGGGCCGCGACGTGTCGGCAATATGGGCCGCGTAGTGCGCGATGAATTCTCGCACCAGGTCGTCTAGCGCGTCCGGTTTTATCGTTTGACCTTCCGCCGCGAGACCACGCTCGATCATCATTCGCGCACCCCCTCCCACCATGTTGCGCGCGTCGGCATACTCGACGGGGGGGATTCCAACCCGCGCGAACACGAAATTGAGCGTGGCGACGAGATCGGAGGCGGTGTCAACTAACGTGCCGTCCAGATCGAGCACAATCAGGGGAGCAGCCATGACCCGCATTCGCTTGTATCCCACCGCACTAGCGGCGGGCGTGTGCAAAGGCAAGATTTGCACGTCATCTGAACCGCTCGAAGCACTGTCCAGCATTGGTCAACCAAGCTAGATACCGGTCGTGCCTAAGGAGCTGACAGCAGGCCCATGGAAATCGAGGCGCAAAAACGTGCCGCCGCCGTGCGGGCGCTGGAATTTGTGCAGCCGGGCATGCGGCTTGGCCTTGGCACGGGCTCCACAGCCAAGCACTTTGTGGAGGTCCTGGCGCAGCGGGTGCGCGACGGTTTGGACGTGATTGCAGTGGCGACGTCCGAGGTGACCAGGAGCGATGCCGCACGACTTGGCGTACCGCTCACCACACTTGATCAGACTCCGCACCTTGACCTTACCGTTGACGGAGCTGACGAGATCGCTCCTGATCTTTGTCTTACAAAAGGCGGGGGTGGGGCGCTGCTGCGCGAAAAGATCGTAGCCGCGGCTTCGGCGCGGATGATCGTGATCGCCGATGAGTTGAAATGGGTGCCTTCGCTGGGGCGCTTCCCCTTGCCCATCGAGGTGGTCCCGTTCGGCTTGGAAGCGACACGGCGCGCGATCGAAACGGCCGCACTTGCTGCGGGATGCGCAGGACCGGTGTTGCTGCGGCGAAAAAAGGGTGGCCACGCTTTTGTCACGGATGAGGGGCACTGGATTCTCGACGCTTCATTCGGCCGGATCACCGATCCGAAATCGCTTGCGGTCCGTCTCGATGCCGTTGCAGGCGTGATGGAGCATGGTTTGTTCATCGGGCTCGCGCACGCAGCGGTGCTCGCTGGTCCAGACGGGGTGCGCATTGTCGAGGGCTCCTGAGCCCTCAGAGATCAGTAGAGGAGAGTTGCATGTTGGGTTATCCGATCAGCGGCGTGGTTCGCGCTGCTCTCATCGCGGTTGGCTTTACCCTGTCCACCGTGATCGCGGGTGCGCAGCAGCCTTCCCCGGCGGCGATGGCGGTCGCCAAGGAGCTGGTCACCGTCAAAGGAGCAAAAGCGATGTACGAACCTTTGGTGACCGGCATCGTTGAGAAGGCGAAAGGGGTTTTTCTGCAGACCAATCCCATGCTGAGCAAGGACCTCAACGAGGTTGCGGCCAAATTGCGCGCTGATTTCGCTCCACGCGGGGAAGAAGTCGTCAACGAGACTGCAAGGCTCTATACGACCCGATTCACAGAGCAGGAGCTCAAGGATGCGCTTGCCTTTTACAAATCACCGCTCGGCCGCAAGCTGATGAGTTAGGAGCCCGCGATTGCCGATCAGAGCATGCGTTCGGCCGCGAGTTGGGCCGACAAGCTTTCGGAAGAAGTGATCAGCAGGATGCGGGCGGAGATGAGAAAACGCGGGCACGACATTTAGTCGGACCGAGGCTTTGTCGCATATGGATCGTTGGGGCCGAATTTCTGGACACGGTCAGTGCGCGCGCAGCTCACCGAAGAGATGACGGTGGGATGTTCGATGGAAGAACGGGCGTTCCGGCATTTTCCTGTTGCTTTCTGCTGACGACTCTTTTATGTTCTTGATTTGTTCTCAACAGAAAAAGTTGCCGCAATGCCGCGAAGGCAAAGACAAGTCGCGCGAATGAAACTAGGAAATCGAGCGCCGGGCAGCGGCCGCGTTGTCCCCGAAAATTTGGCAAAACGAACCCAAATTCTTAAAGGAAATCGGCAGCTTAGGATTTTGTCCATGGGCCAAATGCGCAAGCCAACGCAGGTCGGGATCGTGAGGGCGGGTTTGAAACCCGCACTAAGAGAGGTGCCCCGGGACTTAGAGGAATGGCCGTTCAAGAAGTAGATCTCTTCGTCATCGGGGCAGGTTCGGGCGGCGTACGGGCGGCGAGGGTCGCGGCCGAGCATGGCGCGCGAGTGATGATCGCGGAGGAGTATCGGGTTGGCGGCACATGCGTGATCCGCGGCTGCGTTCCCAAGAAGCTCCTCGTCTACGCCTCGCGCTTCCGCGACGAGTTCGAGGATGCGGCCGGCTATGGGTGGACGGTCGGCGAGCCGGTTTTCGACTGGACCAGGCTCATCGCGAACAAGGACCGGGAAATCGCGCGCCTCGAGTCTGCCTATGTCAGCACGCTTGAGAGCGCCAATGTCAGGCTTGTGAAGAGCCGGGCGGTGCTCGAGGACGCGCACACCGTGCGCCTCACCGCAAACAACGAAAAGGTGCGCGCCAAGCATATTCTGATTGCGACCGGGGCTGCGCCGCATCTCGGTGCGGACATTGCCGGTCTGCGCCATGTCATCTCTTCCAACGAGGCGTTTCACCTCGAGGTGCTGCCGAAGCATATCCTTATCCAAGGTGGGGGCTATATCGCGGTCGAATTCGCCGGCATCTTTCATGGGTTGGGTTCGCGAGTGACCCTCGTCTACCGCGGCGAAAATATTCTGCGTGGGTTCGATGACGACGTGCGCGAGCATTTGCGCTCGGAGATGGAGCGGCGCGGCATAACCATCATCACCAGGCAGACGGTTGATGCCGTTGAGCGGGTGGAGCATGGCCTTTGTGTGGAGCTTTCGGACCGCAGGTCCTTCGTGGCGGATCAGGTCATGTTCGCCACGGGACGACAGCCGAATATCTCCGGGCTGGGGCTTGAGGCCGCAGGTGTGGGCATTGCGGAAAACGGTGGCATCGCAGTTGACGAGCTCTCGCGCAGCTCCGTTCCCAGCATTTACGCCGTCGGCGACGTCACCAACCGCGTGAATCTCACGCCGGTCGCGATCCGAGAGGGGCATGCCTTTGCCGACACGGTGTTCGGCGGGCGGCCGGTCGCAGTCGATCACGCCAATGTCCCAACGGCGGTTTTCTCAGAGCCGGAAGTGGGCGCGATCGGGCTGACCGAAGCCGCGGCTCGCGACCGCCTTGCCAGGGTCACCATCTACAAGACCACGTTCCGCCCGATGAAGATGACGCTCCCTGGGCGCGACACGCGGGCCTTTTTCAAGCTTGTTGTTGATGGCGACACGGACCGCGTGGTCGGCTGCCACATTGTCGGGCCGGATGCCGGCGAGATGATCCAGCTGGTGGGGATCGCCATCAAGATGAAGGCGACCAAGGCGGACTTCGATGCGGTCATGGCAGTGCATCCGACAGCGGCCGAAGAGCTTGTCACCTTGCGCGAGCCGGCCATGAGCTATCGGCGGCAGGCGGCGGAGTAGCCGGCCTACGGCTCCGGCCGATCGCGAAGTTGTTCGCCTGGCGATGGATTTTGCCATGATTCAGCCAAAGCCCTTGCGCAATATTGGTGATTGCGGGTCAGGGAAGGCCATGGGGGGTCAATTGCTTCAAGCACGCCGGTTTGCTGCTGCCGTGACAGCATTGTTGCTGACCACAGGTGCATTTCTCGTCTTCCTTATCTCAGTGGTGGAAGCGCGGGCCGAAGGTCCACTCGGCAGCTGCCAAGACGCAGCCGAGCTCGCGGTCCTGCCGTCGCCGATTTCGCCGTGGAAGGGCGCGCCCCTGCGCGTCGTCTTTGCCGCGGAGAAGGCGCTCGAGGGGGAGCTTTCGCTGATCGCGCCCGATGGAAGCGTCGCCGCCACATCGCGTGAGCGGCACGGCGGGCCGCCGTATTTCTGGTTCGCCGAGGTCGCGTCGCCGGCCGCGGGGACGTGGCAGGCAAAGCTCGCGCGCGACCGGGCGCCGGCGGAGTGCAGCACGATCACGCGCGAGATCGCAGTGAGCGCCGTGGAGCCGCCGCGGCCGCACGCGACCCAGGGGAGCCTGTGGCCCTTGCGCAATGCATGGAACCGCACGACGGAAAACCTGTATTCTGCATGGATCGAGAAGCTCTTCGACGCGCCGCTCGAGGCGTCGCTGTCGTGGCCGGCGCTGCATGAAGGGCTGCGCGACCAATCGCGCAATTTCCTGTTCAATCATTTGGGTCTCGGCGAAGACCAGATGGGGCTCATCCTTCGTCCCGACTGCGCCGACCTTCCATACTTCCTGCGCGCGTATTTCGCATTCAAGATGGGGCTGCCGTTCGGGTATTCGAAGTGCTCGCGCGGCGGCGGCGGTCAGCCGCCGAGGTGCTACGACTGGTGGAGCATCCAGCACGAGGAACCTCGTGCCTTGCCGCCTGAGCAAAGGACCGTGTCCGCCCCTGGATTGGGCATCCAGCCGATCGTGCAGCGCGCGAGTGGGCCTCGGAGCCGGCCGGCTGGGCTCGCGGCTTCGTTCGGTCACTATGTGCGCTCGGACGTCGCCGACGGCGTCCATTCCGGGTCCGGGCGAACGCGGGCGACTGACGAGAACACCGATTATTATCCCGTGCCGCTCAACGAGGAGACGCTGCGGCCGGGGACCGTGTACGCCGATCCGTACGGCCACATCCTGGTGCTCACCCGGCGCGTGTCGCAGACGGACGGCGCGGCGGGCGTTTTCCTCGCCGTCGACGGGCAGCCCGACGGGACGGTTGCGCGAAAGCGCTTTTGGCGCGGCAATTTCCTGTTCGCACAGGATCCCGCGCTCGGAAGCCCGGGGTTCAAGCGCTTCCGGCCGATCGTGCGCGACAAGAACGGCGGCCTGCGCCGGCTGACCAACGCCGAGATCGCGAAAGATCCGCAGTACGGCGACTTCTCGCTCGACCAGTCGCAGATGGGGATCGAAAGCTTCTACGACCGCATGGATGACGTGATGTCGCCGGCGCCGCTGGACCCTCTGCGTGCGATGAAGGAGGCCATCACCTCGCTGGAAGAGCAAGTGAAGACGCGCGTGACATCGGTCGAAAACGGGCGGAAGTTCCTCAATAGCGGGCGCGGCGACGCGGAGATGCCGGACGGACCTTCGATATTTGAGACCACCGGCGCGTGGGAGGATTTCGCGACGCCGTCGCGCGATCTGCGTCTGTTGATCGCGATGGACGTGGTGCGCGGTTTTCCGGATCGCGTCGCGCGGCGTCCCGAGCGGTACGCGATGCCGCAGGGGAAGAGTATCGCTGATGTGAAGGCCGAATTGGAGAGCGTGCTCGCGTCGGAGCTTTTGGCGCGCAAGTTTTCGTATCCGCGCAGCGATGGGTCTGCCTGGACGCTCGCCCTTAAAGACGTGATCAATCGCGCGCCGGCGCTTGAGATGGCGTACAACGTGAACGACTGCGTCGAGTTGCGCTGGGGCGCGCCGGACAAAAGCGAAGAGGCGGCGACATGCAGACGGCATGCGCCGTCGGGGCAGCGTGCGAAAATGGCGGACTACCGCGCCTGGTTCCACGAGCGGCGCCGGCCGCCACGCGGTTAGCTCAGGCCGGTGCGCGGCGACAACGACGCTCTCGGCAGCAATTGACCCCAAAGCCGACCTTCTTTCGGTCTTGGGGTCTAGACACCTGGAATAGCGCTGGCTCCTGTTGTTCCCTATTGCGATTGAGCGAGCGAATGGGAAACCAGATGGACGCCGCCGATCTGAAAGTCTTCGAAGCCGTTGCGCGAACTGGCGCCATGAACAAAGCGGCGCTCGAACTTAACACGGTGCAGTCGAACGTTACCGTTCACATCAAAACGCTTGAAGAACAGCTGGGAGTGGCCTTGTTCGAGCGGACCAATCGCGGTGTCTCGCTAACGTCTGCCGGACATCGGCTTTTTCCCTACGCGCTTCGTGTTGCGCATTTGCTCGATGACGCACGACGTGCGGCCGCGGATATGGGAACCCCGTCGGGGCCGCTCGTGATCGGTTCGCTTGAAACGACAGCTGCTCTTAGGCTGTCGCCGATCCTTGCCGAGTTTGCCGCCAGCAATCCAACGGTGGACCTGTCGCTAAGGACTGGAACCTCCTGCGAACTCGTCGAGCAGGTTCTCGATCGACGCTTGGACGGCGCTTTGGTGTGTGGCCCGGTCAAACACGTCGATCTGGTGGTCGAGCCGTTTTTCATGGAAGAGCTCGTTATTCTGACCGCGCCAGGCATCGTGGATTTCGAGGCAGTGGCTGCAACGCGCGACTTCAAGATTGTGGTGCTTAGGGCTGGTTGCTCGTATCGTTTGTACCTGGAAGCCTGGTTGGCGCGGCGTGGGATTGTTGGTGTGCGCCAGCTCGAGTTCGGTACGCTTGAGGCCATCATCAGTTGTGTCGGCGCCGGTCTGGGCGTCACGTTGCTGCCGAAAGCGTTGATCGGGTCGGTGTGGCATCAGGGCCGTGTCGCGATCCATCCATTGTCGCACGGCGAAGGCCTAGTTGAGACAGTTTTCATTCGGCATCGTGACGCCTACGCTTCGAGCGCGCTGCGTGCGTTCCTCGACCTCGCCCGGCCGGCAATAGCCAATATTTTGGCTGCGGAATAGCCGGGCTAGCTATCGCTGTGAGCGATAGCGACAATCTGATGAAGGCAGTACCGTAGCGGTCTTGTGTTGCCGTAGCCTTATCCCCTCACGGTGAGAGGAAAGGGCGCGACAATGGCCCCCAACAGGTCGGTAAGACTTGCACTCGGCGGGCTGTTGTCCATGGCGGCGGCCTTCGGCATTGGTCGGTTCGTCTACACTCCGATCCTTCCTGTAATGCTTGAAGCTCTCGGCTGGAGCAAAGCCGAAGCTGGGCTGGTCGCGTCGTCGAACTTCCTCGGCTACCTCGTGGGTGCGCTCGCTGCCGCGCGGGAGGTATTCTTCGCACAACCTCGGAGGTGGCTGCTTATCGCACTTGTGGTTAGTGCGACCACCACCATGGCAATGGCGTTGCATTCTAACTTCGCCCTTCTCATCGGCCTGCGCTTCGCAGGTGGCATGGCGAGCGCTTTCGTGATCGTGTGCGCATCGACGCTGGTACTCGAACGATTATCGGCCGCCGGGCAGGGACATCTGTCGGCCGTGCATTTTGCTGGCGTGGGCGTCGGGACCATGGTCTCGGCGGTGGTTATCGATGTCCTGGAGGGTGCCGGGGTCGGATGGCGTTCTCTGTGGATCGGGTCGGGGTCGTTGGCACTGCTCGCGACACTATGCGTGCCTTATCTCATTCGGCCGGATCGACCGGCCGCAGTAAGCCAAGCACCAAGGCACGGCGCTGTAGCAAAGTTCGGTTTGGGCAACCTGATCGCCGCCTACGGGCTGTTCGGCTTTGGTTACGTCATTACAGCCACCTTCCTCGTCACGATCGTGCGGCAGACCGCGGAAATCCGACCGATCGAGCCCTGGATATGGATCCTGTTCGGGCTGGCAGCCATTCCATCGGTTGCTATTTGGTCATGGCTCGGGACGCGCATCGGTCTCATGATCGCGTTTGCGCTGGCCTGCCTGATTGAAGCTATCGCTGTTGCCGCGACCGTCGAATGGGTAACTGTCATCGGGGTATGCCTAGGAGCCATTCTGCTCGGCGGCACCTATATGGGAATTACCGCGCTTGGCCTCATGGCCGCGCGAGACTTATCCGGCGAAGAACCACAACGAGCCATCGGACAAATGACAGTCAGCTTCGCAGTTGGCCAGATGCTGGGTCCGACAGTGGCGGGAGTTCTTTTTGATCAGCTTGCAAGTTTTCGCCTTGCGTCTCTCTTGGCGGCCGGAGCGCTATTGCTTGCTGCCATCCTGGCCGTAGGGGCCGTGACAAGCTCTAATCGCGCAACCCGTTGTTAGACTAGGAAACGCACGCCGGCACTGTCATAATCACCGTGATGCCGAACCTGCCGGGAGGTTGTCACGGCGCAAACCCAGCCGAAATCGCAATGCTCAGTCCGCGACTGGCCGTTCACGGTCAAATTGCTGCATCCGGTGCTCGGCTGCGAGATCACCGGCATCACGCTGGCGCAAGCGGTGTCGCCTGCGATGTTCGCCAAAGTCTATGAAGCCTTCCTCGACTACGAACTGATCCTGTTCCGCGACGTCGATCTGCCGCCGGCAACGCAGGTCGCCTTCGCGCGCAATTTCGGCGAGGTGCAAGTCCACGTGCTCAGCCAATACCACGGCTACAAGGAGCACCCGGAAATCTACGTGCTGTCCAACCTCGACAAGGACGGCAATCCAAGCGGCAAGCATCCCGACAGGGGCACGCTGTATTGGCACACCGACGGCTCCTGGAAAGAGCGCACCGGGCAGGCAACCATGATGTATTCCGAGCTGGTGCCGGATGCGGGTGGAGAAACCGAATTTGCCGACATGTATTCCGCCTACGAACTGCTGCCCCCCGACATGAGGGCAAGGATCGAAGGCCGCTGTGCCATTCACAATTTCGACTTTTCGCGCACGCGCCGCCACGGCGAGGATCCGTTGACGGCGGAGCAGAGGGCCAAGGTGCCGCCGGTCGCGCATCCGATTGTGCGCACGCATCCGCAGACCGGGCGGAAAGCAATTTTCCTCGGCGATCACGCGGAGACCATCGAAGGCATGGATTACGTGGAGGGCCGCGCATTGGTCGAGGAGCTCAACCAGATGATCACACCGCAGGCGCGCATCTATGCTCACCGCTGGGCGCCCCGCCAGTGCATAGTGTGGGACAATCGCTGCACGCTGCACCGCGCCACCGGCTTCGACGAGGCGCGCTTCAAGCGCGTGATGCGCCGCTGCACGATCGTTGGCGACAAGCCGTTCTGAACGCCGTTGCTCAAATCAACCGGAGAGGATTAAATCGGTCCCACTGCGGCGTAGACACCCATAAAAACAAAGCAGCAAAGCAAATTGAGCAAAGGGGGAAAATCATGGTCTCAATTCGGAAGACCGTCTGCGGATTTGCGCTCGCTGCTCTAGCGACAACTTGGGTGTCAGCCACGAAGGGTCAGGAGGTAAAGCATTATCGCTTCGCCTATGACCAACCCAAGACCACCGGATACGGCATCGCCGGCGATCTTTTCGCCGGCAAGCTCAAGGAATTGAGCAAAGGCACGATGCTGATCGACCAGTATCCCGGCGCTCAGCTCGGCCAGGAGCCGCAGGTTCTTCAACTCGTCAAAGCGGGCGACGTTGAGTTCTGCATCAGCTCGTCGGCCAACGCCGCGACGCTGACGCCGCAGGCCGGTGTAATGTCGTTACACTTCCTGTTCCGCGGTGAAGACCATCTCGTGAAGGCGCTGGCAGATCCGAAGGTTACCAAGGCCGTTAAAGATATGATCGAAGACACCGTGCAGGGCGCGCATGTGATCTCGGTGATCACACTCGGCTTGCGCAACATGTACAGCAAGAAGTCGATCGCCAGGATTGAGGACATGAAGGGCCTGAAGGTCCGCGTCCAGGCGACGCCGACCGAAGATCTGATGTTCCCGGTCTATGGCGCCCAGACCGTCCATATGCCGTTCGGTAGCGTCTATACCTCGCTGCAGACCGGCGTCGTCGACGTCGCCGAGAACGGCGTCAACGTCTATCAGGCCAACAAGCATTATGAGGTCGCCCCGGTGCTCTCGATGACTGAGCACGAGGCCAACAACAATCTCATCTGGATCAGCGACAAGCTGTGGAAGAGCCTGACCGGCGAGCAAAAGACATGGGTGCAGACGGCCGCCGATGAAGTCGGCAACAAGGAGCCGGCCAAGGCCGTCGACCTCGAGCACCAGTCGGCCGGCAAGCTCAAGGCACTTGGCGTCAAGATCATCGCCCCCGTCGACAAATCCGGTTTTCAGAAGCTTGCCGCTCCCTATCTCGACAAGCTGGCCGCCGAGCTTGGCCCGCACGCGGTGAAGATCAAGGATTTGATCAGGGCCGTGAACTAAGCACGATCGAAGGAGCCGGCTTGCCGGCCGTTTCCTCTTGATCGCAATGGGTTCCCGATGACCATCGCGGTCAAGCTGGTCGCTCGACGGCAGCGTCACCTGAAGTGGCGCGCTTTCGATGCCCTTGAGCTGGCGCTGATGGTGCTGTGCGGAATCCTGTTATTCAGCTTCTGCACCACAGTCACGTTCGACATCATCACCCGCACCATCGGCGCTCCCTGGCTTTGGCTGCAGGAGGTGACTTCGACGCTGTTCATCTATGCGATCTTCTTCGGCGCGGCGGTCGCTACGCGCCGCAACGATCATCTGTATCTCACGGCAATCGCCGAGGCGCTTGATGGCAGAGCGCGGCTCGTTGTCGAGCTCATCATCCGGCTCGTCGTGCTGGGCGTGGCGATCAGTTTCATCTATTTCGGCTACCTGAATTTTCTACGCGGCTTTTCAAGCTTCCGCATGCCGTCGATGACGCCAATCGCCTCGCTCTATGCGGCGATTCCGATTTGCGGTGTCCTGATCACGCTGTTCACCATCGAGCAAATCGTCAACGGCTTGCGAAACGGATTCGATCACGGGGAGCCGCCGGAAGAACCGGTGGATATCAAGCCGATCGACACGATGGCGTCGACGAGACCGCGCTCATGAATTCAGGCCTGGTTCTCGGGTTGATGAGCTTCCTGTTCCTGATTTTCGGTTATCTCGGCGTACCGGTCCCGTTCGCGCTGATGGCGGGCGTGCTCGTGGGCGCTTCGTTCACGCAAGTCTCGCACGTCGCGATCATCCAAAAGATGTTCGATGGAATGGACGCGGAAGCATTGCTTGCCATTCCGTTCTTTCTTCTTGTCGGCGAGCTGATGAGCTCGGCTAACGTCGTCGTGCGCATCGTCAATCTCTCGCTCGCCCTGGTCGGCCATGTCCGCGGCGGACTTTCCCAGGTCGTCACCGTGTTCAGCATGTTTTTCTCGGAGATGTCGGGATCCACAACCGCTGATGTCGCGGTGATCAGCCGGGCGCTTGGCGGCCCGATGAAGAAAGAGGGGTATAGCCCGGCCTTTATCGCCGCGATCATCGCGGCGGCCTCGACAATCGCGGCGCTCGTGCCGCCGAGCATCACCGCGGTGGTATACGGCGCGATCGGCAATGTTTCGATCGCCGGGCTCTTCATGGCTGGTGTCGTGCCGGGAATGATGATCGGCTTCGGCCTGATGATCTTTTGCTATTTCTTCGGTCCGGTCGGCATACAGCGTCCGCGCGCTCCATTTCGCGAAGTTGCTGTCGCCTGCAAAAACGCCTCGCTGCCGCTGATGATCCCTGTGATTCTTCTGGGCGGCATTCTCACCGGCTGGTTCACGCCGACCGAGGCCGGCGTGGTCGCAGTCGTCTATATTCTATTTGTCGTCATTCCGTCGCTGAACAGGGGTCACATCAGATTTCTTGCCTACGACTTCTGCCTCGCGGGCCTGATCTTCTCGCTGCCGCTGATCACGATCGGCGCGGCCAATGCGTTCGGCTGGCTCTTTGCCTATCTGCGCGGCGCCATAGTCATCGCCGATTGGATTACCAGCATTGCCGGCAATGACCCGCATTTGATCATGCTGCTGATGGTCGCGCTTTTCACGGTCATCGGCGATTTCATCGAGCCGGTGCCGACGATCATCATTTTCATGCCGCTGGTCAACGCGTTGACCGAGGCGGGAAGCATCAATCCTGTCCATATGGGCGTCGTGCTGATCGCGACGCTCGCGTTCGGCTTGATTACGCCGCCTTACGGCCTGGTTCTGCTCATGGCCTCGAAATTCGTCGGGGTTCGTTTCGCGCAGGCGTTGCGGGCAGCTTGTCCGATCTATGCCGTTTTTCTGATTACGATCGCATTCACGATCTATTTCCCATCGGTCGTGCTGTGGCTGCCGAAGCAGGTTCTGCCGGCTTCGGTCGGCTGTTTCCCCAATCCGAACGGCGCAGGCTTCATCTGCCCGCCGTAGCTCATTTCGCGTGGCTCGATCCGGTTGCGCTTTGCAGCCTTGGAGCACTGAATGCACGTCGGCTCTCAGATCATTGCAGCGGTAAGGCGGCCCGGCAACGAGGGCCTCGGCAGCAATTGAGCCATCTCGACCTTTCGAGGACCAACTTTGCTGTGATGCACAACAGCATTCCTGTCGAACGGTGTGCGATCCACAGCATGAAGGAGCAGTCTCCTCCGGAGGTGGTGGCGCTCTCCGCGATGCACGAGGTCATGTTCCTGCCGCCGCCCGGGCAATGAAGGCAGAGCGGCCCAACCCGGCTGCTTCACGCTCGGGGAGATACCTACTGAGGTCCAGTCGTGATGGTTGCAGCCGGCGTGAGCAATCCGAACGTTGTGTGCTACCGGGGCGTCCATTAGGTGTCCATTTAGGTGTCATTGCGAGGGATTGTTTCGTTACGTCAAGCGTGCCATAAAGCGCAATCTGAGGAATTTGTGCAGGAAGCCCGGGCGGAAACCGCGCCGGGCTTTTTGCTCGGCCGCCTTCGCTATTGTTCACGCCCAGCCCGGGAGCGCTTTCGCCGGAGGGTCGAGAAAGACGCGGCAATGAGAACCGGGATTGGATCAACTTTCGCTGGCGGTGGTCATCTCGATGTGCACTCGCCCGCGGCGATTTTCCCTGTTCTTCTTCCCTGTTCCTGGCCCGCTGCTCTTTCGGTAAGTTACTGATTGCGCGCGCCTTTCCAGATTTTGCATTATTTGCGCGCCCCTCTACAGGGATTTACAGGGAAATTTGCTTGGGGTGCAGCCCTGGGGTGCACCCCTTGGCTGAGGCACGAAACTAGAGACCTGTTGAGGGTGGTGCGGACATAGGCTCGGGGTCGGGGCCGCCGCTTATGACCCGACTCGGAAGTGGAGTGTGCATCGCAACAATCGAGATGATGTTGACTTGCGTGGGGCGCGGGGAGCAATTCTCGTTCTACCGCGACAATCGCAGAGTCGAATAGCTACGCGCAGTTCGGTCAACGCTGCCGATAGGTCGTATGCGGCGGCGAAAATAAGATGGCGGGCATCGGAAAATCGTTGAGCGTAATACTCGTAACGTTCCTTGGGTATTCGGGCAAGACCGGAATTCGCAGGCTCTGCCATCCGACAGCAAGGTGTGCTAATTTTTCACGATGAATGCTCAGGACGCGCTCGCCACTCTGCGCCGGCACGAGAGCGCTTTGCGCGCGCGTGGCGTCACACATGCTGCGGTGTTTGGCTCCGTTGCGCGCGGCGAGGATCGGCCCAGCAGCGACCTCGATATCATGATCGATATCGATCCTGACGCCCACATTACCCTCTTCGATTTCGTTGGATTGAAAGATTACATTGGCGGCCTATTCGACCGGCCGGTTGACGTGATCGATCACGAGGCCCTCAAACCCCATCTGCTCACGGCAGCGCGAGATGCGATGTATGCCTTCTGACGCCGAGCACGGCGCGCTGCGCGACATCCTTCGCCACATTGAGCTCGCCGAGCGCTTCACGCGGGGCCACACCTTCGAAAGTTTCCAAAGTGACGAGCTTCACCTCTATGCGGTCACACGCTGCCTTGAAGTCATCTCCGAGGCCTCGCGCCGATTGTCGAATGAGCTGAAGGCGCGTCATCCGGGCATCGCGTGGAAGGGGATGGCCGGAGCCGGAAACGTCTACCGCCATGACTATCAGGACGTCGCCGCGCTGCGTATCTGGGATGCCTTGCAGTTTGCTTTGCCGCCCTTGCGCCAAGTCATTGAGCGGGAGCTTGCAAGAACTTGATACAGCAATTGGGAACCGCCGAGATGAATGTCGCGCTCCGGGACTGTTTCCCGAAAACCTTATTTTGCGAGCGGCTCGATCAGTTCGATCCGATTGTGCTTTGCAGCGTTGGAGCACTGAATGCACGTCGGCTTTCAGACCATTGCAGCGGTAAGACGCGGTCCGGAAACGACGGCCTCGGCAGCAATTGACCCGTTGCGGTCATAAGCAAAGTCGAATCCCGCGCTGCAACGAGCCCCTGACTTAAGCGTCGCTGATGAGTTATGCTGTCAGGGAGTCCTTGCCTAAATTAGGGGCGGCGGCATGCAATTCAATCAACTGAAACGACGCGAGCATTTGCCGTAACCTGGAGCTTTTTCCATGCGCGTGTTTTCGGCAGTCGCCTGCATGGTGATGTTGTCTTGCCTTGGTACCTCTGCGAGCTACGCCGAGAAGCGCGTAGCTCTCGTGATCGGCAACGGTGCTTACAAGAACGCCCCAGCGCTTCCCAACCCCGGGAATGACGCCGAGGAGGTGAGCGCTGCGCTCAAGCGGTCCGGCTTCGATACCATCACTGGCATCGATCTGGACAAGAACGGAATGGAGGACGCTACTATTCGCTTCGCACGAGCGGCCCGCGATGCTGACGTTGCCATGTTCTACTACAGCGGCCATGCTGTGCAGTTCGCGAGTTTCAACTACCTGATGCCGGTCGATGCCAGGCTGGCAGACGAAGCCGATCTCCGTCGCATGACGCGAATAGATGAGATTGTCGCCGATCTCCAGCAAGCCAGGAACCTGCGTATCCTGGTGCTTGATGCCTGCCGTGACAATCCATTAGCAGATGACTTGCGGCGCTCTCTTGGGCTGACGCGGGCGGCCTCGTTGCAGCGGGGGCTCGCCCGTATTGACGCCCCGCATGGCATGATCGTTGCTTACGCTACTCAGGCAGGGCACACGGCTGCGGACGGCACAGCCCGCAACAGCCCGTACACGGCGGCATTCTTGCGGCACATAGAAGCGCCGGACGAGATCGGGGTGGTGTTTCGCAGGATAAGCGCGGACGTGTACGAGACAACCAAACATAGCCAGCTTCCTGAACTGTCGCTGTCACTCGTCGGAGAGTTTCATCTGGCCGGGACCGTAACATCCTTAACCTCACCACCGCTGCCAGCGCCCCCTGAGCCACAGACCGATGCGGCCTCACAAGCATGGCTGGCCATCAAGGACACAACGAGCATTGCCATCCTCGAAGAGTTTCGGCGGCAATATCCAGGGAGTGTCTATGCGCGGTTTGCGAGCGCACGCATTGAGGAGCTTAAGAGGGCTCAGGTCGCGGTGGTCGCGCCGCCGGCGCTGGTTGCTCCGTCGGCGAAAACATACTCGAAGATCGGAAATTTCGCGTGCTTTAGTAAGGCAGAGTATCCCGACAGCTGGCGCGAGGAAGCATCGCTTTGTGTTCCGTACGGATGCAATTTCGGAAAGATGTCCCAAGACGCTTGCCTGACTCTCGGAGCCAGGAAACGATCGAAAACCGTCATTCACGGCAACACGGGTACGACCCGGACCAATGAATGTTGGCTGCAGCATTCCTGTGGGGATCTGCGGCCACACAGCGAATTCACGCTGTTCAGGATGTGACTCCTTGGCAGTCACCTCCGATGCCTCGCGCCGATTATAGAATGAGCTCAAGGCGCGTCATCCGGGCATCGCGTGGAAGGTGACGGCTCGATCAGTTCGATCCGGTTGCCGAACGGATCGTTGACATGGCGCCTGTCGCAGCCCTCGATTGGCTCGTCTTCGGTGACCCGCAATCCGGCCTGCATAGCTTTAGCCACCATGCCGGCCAGATCATCGACGATGAAGGCCGGATGCGCCTTGCGCGCCGGAATGAAATTCTTCTCGACGCCAAGATGGACCTGCAAGTCGCCGCTTTCAAACCAGCAGCCGCCGCGCGCGGCAAGCTGCGGCGGCTTCACCTTTTCCACCAGCCCGAGGATGCCATGATAGAACGCCCTCGCCTCGTCTTCCCGCCCGGGCGGCATTGCAATCAAAATGTGATCGATACGGCGAACTGGCATTCGAACCTCGTCGATTTATTCCTTCATTTGATCATTCCAACAGCCCGCGGCAACCACAGCGTCAAGTCGGGGATCATCGTGATCGCAATCAACGACAGCAGCAGCGGTATCAGCCAGGGCAGAATCGCCATGGTCGTGCGTTCAATCGACAATTTTGCAATTCTCGACAACACGAAGAGCACCATGCCGAGCGGCGGGTGCAGCAGCCCGATCATCAGGTTGAGCGTCATCATGACGCCGAAGTGCACCGGGTTGATGCCGACCTTGAGAATGACCGGCATCAGCACCGGGACCAAAATGCTGATCGACGCAATCGGCTCCAGGAAGCAGCCGACCACCAGCAGCAGAATGTTGGTCAGCAACAGGATGACATAGCGATTGTCGGTCAAAGCCAGGAGCATCTCGGTGGTGTATTCGGTGACGCGGGTCGTCGTCAGCACCCAGCCGAACAGTGAGGCGGCGGCGACGATCAACAGCACGCCGGCGGTCGTCTCAATCGTTTCCATCGAGACCTTGTAAAACTGCTTCGGCGTCAGGGTGCGATAGAGGAAGATTCCGAGCACCATCGCCCAGGCGCAAGCCGCGATCGCCGCCTCAGTCGGCGTGAACCATCCGAACGTCATCCCGCCGACGATGATCGCCGGCGTCAGCAATGCCGGAAATGCCGCGATGAAGGTGACGCCGAGCGTGCGCCAGCGGAATGCCTGGTCGCGGCCCATGCCGTAGCGCCGCGCGCAATAATACACGTAGCCCATCATGAAGGCCGTCATCACCAGTCCGGGTATGACGCCGCCGAGAAACAACGCGCCGATCGAGACATTGCCCATCATTCCGTAAATCACGAACGGCAGAGACGGCGGGATGATCGGTCCAAGCGTAGAGGAAGCCGCCGTGACCCCGACCGAGAATTCGGTGTCATAGCCATGATCCTGCATCGCCTTGATCTCAATCGTGCCCAGGCCCGCCGCGTCGGCAATCGCGGTCCCTGACATGCCCGCGAAAATGACCGACCCGATGATGTTGACGTGCGCCAACCCGCCGCGCGTCCAGCCCGCGAGCGCGACGGCGAAATCATAGATGCGGTTGGTGATGCCGGCCGAGTTCATCAGATTGCCGGCCAGAATGAAGAACGGCACCGCGAGAAGCGGAAATGAATCGATGCCCCCCGCCATCCGATGCAATATGACGAAATCCGGCAGGCCGGCGATGAAATGCGTGTAGATAAACGACGACCCGGCAAGCGCGATGAACACCGGCACGCCCACGAGCAGGACCGCGATGAACAAAAACGCCATGACGATCATCGGATAGTCCGGCTCTTTAGTCGGCTGCGACCTGATGCGTAACGTCGTCTGGACGATTCCAGCCGGCCTTGCCGTTGCGCCAGACATTTTGAATCTGGCGGATCAACATCAGGAAGCATCCGAGCGCGACGCCGGCATAGACATAGCTCATCGGCAGGTCGAACACCGTCATGCGCTGCTGGTGCATGCGCTCGGTGATGGTCCATGAGACGAACGCGAGGAGGCTGATAAAGCCCAGCTTGACGAAATCGACGAACGCGAGCAGCGCGGCGCGCAGCCGCCCGGGCTTCATCACGTTCGAGAGCAGCTCGACCGCGATATGCGAATTGCGCCGTGTCACCATCGCGCCGCCAATGAACACCACCCACATCAGCCCATAGCGCGCGATCTCTTCGGTCCAGGCCAGGCTGTCATTAAGCACGTAGCGCGTGAAAAATTGCAGAAAGACAATGAAGGCGAGGCTCCAGAAAATCACGAAAGCGAGCCAGTCCTCCGGGTAATGCTCGATGACGACCTCGGCGTCCTCGGCCTCAATCAGACGTTGTTCGCCTTCAGCCGCCTTCCTTTTACGCATGAATCCCCCGCGCTCCCGTCGGCGCCGTCATGTGGCGCTGGTGCGCGACATGACGAAAAACGTGTCCGGTTGCGCTATTGCAACGCCTGCAACGCGTCGTATTGCGCGCGAGACCAGCCGGCGCCGGCGCTGGCGTCGTTGTGCAGCGGCAACGCCGCCTTGCGGAATGCTTCGCGATCGACTTCCACCACGGTCTTTCCGAGCTTGCGGAATTCGTCAGCGAGCTTCAACTCGGAGGCACGGATCTGGTCGGTCGACTTGGCGCTGGCCGCCATCAGCGCCTCCTCGAAGACCTTCTTGTCAGCATCGGAGAGCTTCGACCAGACATGGCTACCGACAATGGTGACCAGGGATTCGGTGATGTGAGCAGTCAGCATGATGTGCGACTGAACTTCGTAGAACTTCTTCGCCATGATGGTTGGCAGCGGATTTTCCTGGCCGTCGACGGTGCCCTGCTGAAGCGCGAGATAGACTTCGGCGAAGGCGATCGGGGTCGCATTGGCGCCGACCGACTTGGTGAACATCAGGAACAGCGGCGCCGGCGGCACGCGCAGCTTCATACCCTTCATGTCCTCGGGCTTCTTGATTTCCTTGTTGGCCGTGACATGACGCTGGCCGTAATAGAGAATCGCGACGACCTTGTGCCTGGTCTTGTCCTCGTAGCCCTTGGCAATGTCACGGAACAGCTTGCTCTCGCGGTACGCCTTCCAATGGTCGAAGTCGCGCAGGATGAACGGCGCGCCGGTGATCGACAGCGGCTTGTGGATTGAGCCGGCAAACGACGCGCCGGTATAGATGATGTCCACCGTGCCAAGACCGAGGCCCTCGTTGATCTGATTTTCATTACCGAGTTGCGAAGCCGGGAATACCCCGATCTCGTAGCGGCCATCGGTGCGCCTTTTTATCTCGTCCGCCGCCCACAGCGCCTCGGTGTGATAGGGCTCCGACACTTCATACACATGCGCCCATTTGAGCTTTGTCTGGGCGCAGGCGGGACCGGCCAGGACCAATGCTGCGGCGAGAAGCGCGAGTTGGTGCGCCAAATGGCGCGGCCAGTTCGGCATGCTATCCTCCCGTATGGCGGCTATTTCAAAGGCCGCCTGTGGGCCAGAATGTTACTATGCGATTAGTCTCGCGCAACCGTCAGCTCGCAGCCCCCGCCAAGGTTGCCCGTCTCATACCCAGTCCCAGAATGCGTTGCAGGAGGTCAGGATACCCGAGGCCATCATGAAGAGCGGCTGCGGCAAACTCCTGGCTCTGGGCGATGTCGGGATTAGGATTCGCTTCGAGGAAGTACGGGATGCTTTCCGTAGACAGGCGAAAATCGATGCGGGCATATCCGTCGAGCTCCAACGTCCTAAAAATTCGCTTGGCCGCTCGTTGAATGCGAGCGCGCACTTCGGGGATCAGGTCTTTGGCCGGCCCATGCAGGATGCCGCGGCGTTCCTGATAGTCCGGATCGTGCTTTACCTTTTCCGTGGCAATGGGCCAGGAGCCCTGTGCCATGCTGCCGAACTCCAGCTCCCAAATTGGTAGGACGCGCAACCGGTCGTTGCCGAGCACACCGACGTAGAGCTCGCGCCCCTCGATATATTGCTCTGCGATTGCAGCCGTGCCGATCCGTTCGTGGATGAACACGACGCGCTCTACAAGCTTCTCGTCGGTGTCGACAACGGAGGCTTGCGAGATGCCATAGGACGAATCCTCACTCAGACTTTTGACGATCAGCGGCAGGGCGAGGCGTTTTGGACGCCGAACCTTGCGGTGCTTGGGAAAAACCGCGAAGGCCGGCACCGGAATGCGATGGTAATGCACGAGTGTCTTGGACAGGTCCTTGCCGCGCGCCAGCATCAGGCCACGAGGATTGCAGCCGGTGTAGGGGACCCGCATGAGCTCGAGATAGCTTGCGACGTTCTGGTCGTAGATGACTTCGCCGTGGAACTGCTCGAGCAGACTGAACACCACAGCCGGCTTCCAGCTGTCGATTTCGTCGCGGATCGGCTTTAGCTCGTCGTGCACACCAAGCGGGCGAACCTCGTGCCCGGCGGCTCGCAGCGTGCTTACGACGTCATATTCGGTTTTCCAGACATTGATTTCCTGTTCGCTGTACCCCTTGCTCGTCTCAGGGGGTATCAGGTCCGGGTGTACGAGCACCAGAACGCGAAGACGCTTCATAGCGCGATCCACTTTCGCCGCAATGGACCGAAGAGCGCATGCACGGTTTTGGCGGTTAACAGCACGGTGAATTCCATCAACAGCTTCCGTTCCGGACCGACCGCGCGCAGGTTCAGCTCGCGGCACCGGACCATCATATCGTCGAGGATCGCGTCCAGCGTGAGCTGGTATTCACCCGTCCACCTCGCAACCAACTCTCTGATCTTGGCGCGGTGGTGCCTGATGAAAGCCGTAGCCGGTTGCGATCGGTGATGTCTGGGATCGGCGGAGAACAGCCGCTGCAGATCGCGGTCGTAGGTTTTCGGCGTGTCGAAGACGTAGAGGGCCCGCTTCTTTCTGTAGTGCTGGGCAAGAGTGTCGGTGAGCTGGCTCAGCGGCTCGACCCGTTCCCGGCGGGTGAGCAACGGACGTTGCGTGGCGATTTCGGCCATCAGCTCATCGACATATTCAAGCTTCTTCACTGCCGGCCAACCGGCGTAACGCGTGCGCCAGTTCGAGCGGGGCCGGAGCCAGACCGCAAACGTTTCGGCAAAATCCTCGTCCGGATGGCTCTGCGCGTACCAGAGCCGTAGATGCTGGACGAAATGCCGGCTGGCTGGGTTCGGTCGGTAGTATCTCGGATAGCGTTTCGATGATGGGCCGAACAGCTGTTGCCAATGACGGCGTCGATGAAGTTGATACGCGTGCTGCACCACGTGCCCGGCTTCATGGCGGAGAATGCTCATGCACTCGGACAAAGTTCCGCCTTCAACGTCGAAGATTTTTCTCTTCTCCAGCTGCATCAGCCGCGGATGTGCCAGATAAAACGGGAACGCTATGCCCGGCGTGTTGTCCGGGCTGAACCATTCGCTCGAAATCCAGGCATGTGGGCGGACCCGGATATCTCGTTGCTCAAGCTCCTCATGGAGAGTTTTGAGGCAATCCTCGAGCCAAGTGCCTTCGACCGTGACCTTGAGATCCCGGAGGCGCAGCTGGAGCAGCTGCTCGTCGGGCAGAGAGGCCCAGGCAAATTTCTTTCGCTGCACGCGCTCAGCCGTTTAATGGTGTCATTTGACTGGCATAACTGCGAGTGCCGCCTCTGTGCATTGCTCGATCAGCGGGTTTTCCAAAGCGACCACCAATATTCAACTAGCGTTTGCCAAAATACGATCAGGGACAGGAAAGCCCCCAGCATCAGGGTTGCGAACATCATCTGAACGACCGTGAAACTGGTCGCGTCTTCGCTAAAAAACCAACTTGCGACAAAGCTGCCAGCACTCAGGAGCCAGTCAGCGGGCCGAGTGAGCCAATCAAGCATATTTCTCTCCGCGGGCCATTGTTTTCCACGCGTCAGCGCCAAAAGCGCGCTCGTCTGAATAGCCACACACGTGACGATTGTCGTGGCCATAGCGAATGTGGGGACAATTGCGCGGATAGCGCGGCGGCTATCGTTGAGCATCTCATCGGTAGGACACCCACCAAGGAACAGATTTCTGCGGCCTTGTGGCTGCCGCGCTGACGAGAAGCGTGATGAACTCGCGCCGTTGCTTCTTTAGCCCCCGGGACTCAGGATTAGGCTTGGCAAAGCACTGCACGACATCTTACTGCGATCCCGGCGTCATGAACTGGGTCAAATCACCGCTGATCGGAGGGTGGCGTCGGTTCAATTCCCGCCCGTCCCAATCACCGCTGTGAAGTCGGGTTATGGCACGTTGCGGCCCAAGGTCAGCTCGGCATGTTCGCAGTCGGTGGCAAATTGCTTTTATGCCGCTGGCTGATCCCTGCCATTCGATATCGTGTCGTTCGGATGCATTCGATCAGGTGAAGCGACGCGAGTTCATTGCTGCTTGGCAGCTTGGGAGTCTCATGGCCGCTCCCACCGCGCAAATTCCAACCATATTTCCGGGCGGAATTGAGGCACCCCGCGAACATTGTATAACTCGATCCAGGACTGCAAATCTTACATCACCCGGATCACATTTGTGATGGGCTCGCTTCGTATAGCGACAACGCGGTTACGCCCACATCGATGTCTTCCAAACCATAGAAAGGAAAGGACGCGGCCATGTCAGATACCCAGCAGGGCGACTGGACTAAACCGGCGGCCATGGCGATCCCGAAAGGGGGAGTTTTCAAAGATAAGGTGCAACAGGGCAGATACGGCCCGATCTTTCCCAAGAGTCCAGCATGCTACGGCTTCACGATCATCGCTAAGATCATCCCCGGCAGAGAAGATGTATTCTACGAGTACGCCAAGAACATCGAGAAGGCGGTAGCGGACCAGCCGGACTGCCTCGCAGTGCTCAAGCTGCACTACCTGCGCTGGGTGCTCTTCCCAATCAAGGGGGAGACCTACTTCATGTATCAGGGCATCTTCGACACCGACTTTGACAAATACACCGAGGATGCTGTGGCCCTCTTCTCGAAGTACGGCATCAATACCGTCTTCGAAAACCTTGAGGGCTTTCCCGCGGACTGGAAGACGAATGCCTCGGCGTTCGTCAAGTTCGTCCGCGAGCATCAGTCCCCAAGCTTCCTGGAATACGGTGAGTATCCCTACGTGAGTTCCGACGAAATCAAGAAGGCGCTCAAGGTCAAGGCGGCCTTCTCGAATATGCTCGACCAGATGCAGTGATCCACCGCAGGACGCGCTATGCTTGAAAATGAAGACATCCAGCACATCCTGCTGACTCGGACGCCCGCGCTTACGGGACGATACGAATTTCTTTCGTTTCGCAACGCCGCGGGCGGACGGGCCTGGCTGTCGAAGATTCGTGAAAAGGCGCAGTCGGCCGCGGAAGTCATGGCTTCGGTCGCAAACGACAAACGCTGGGTCACGTTGGCCTTCACCTGGAACGGCTTGCGCGCACTTGGGGTTGATGAGGGTTCGCTCGCCACGTTCCCCGAAGAGTTCAAGCAAGGCATGGTTGCCCGCGCGGAGATGCTCGGCGACACTGGAGAGAACCATCCTGACAACTGGGTGGGAGGCCTCGCCAGCCCGGACCTTCACGCCATCGCCATCCTGTTCGCCCGCGATGCTGCCGAGCGTGCACGCTGCGTGACCGAGCACCACAAGCTTGTCGCACAGTGCGAAGGAGTGGAGACGCTCTCGGCGCTGGATCTGGAGGCCACGCCGCCGTTCGACTATGCCCACGACCACTTCGGGTATCGGGATCGGCTCTCGCAGCCTGTTATCGAAGGCACCGGCGAAGTGCCCACGCCCGGCACGGGCACCCCGCTCAAGCCGGGCGAATTCATTCTCGGATACCCGGACGAAAACGGACCACCTGCCAACCTGCCGCAACCCGAAATTCTTTCCCGCAACGGCAGCTTCATGGCCTATCGCTGCCTGCAGGAGCATGTGGGCAGGTTTCGGGACTTCCTGCGCGAGCACGGGAAGACACAGGAAGAACAGGAGTTGATCGCAGCGAAGCTCATGGGACGGTGGCGCAGCGGGGCACCGCTCACGCTGGCGCCCGAGAAAGACGATCCTGCACTAGGCGCCGACCTCCAACGGAACAACGATTTCAACTATAAGGAGATGGATCCGCATGGCTATGCGGTGCCGCTCGGCTCGCACATGCGCCGAATGAATCCTCGCGACACGGCGGCGAACATGAACCGTCGCCGCATGATCCGCCGTGGCGCCACCTACGGTCCGCATTTGCCGGAGGAAGCGCGGGAGGACGGCGTGGAGCGCGGCATCGCCGCTTTCGTGATCTGCGCGAGCCTCATTCGACAGTTCGAGTTCGCGCAAAACGTTTGGGCGAACGATCGGAATTTTCACGAGCTCGGCAACGAACGCGACCCGATCATCGGCGCTCAGGACGGCACGCTCGAATACAAAATCCCCAAGCGCCCAATCCGCAAAAAAATCACCGGCTTGCCGGCCTTCACCACCGTGAGAGGCGGCGCCTACTTCTTTCTCCCCGGCATCAAGGCCCTTCGATACCTCGCAACGTTGGATGATGTCCGCTGAACCGGAATAGGCACGTCAACCGTCGGGATGGCCAAAGATGATAGACGTCATCGTCATTGGAGCCGGACCAGCGGGTGTACTCGCCGCCCTCCGTGCTGCGGACCTGGGCGCGCGCACCGTGCTGGTAACTCGCGCTGAGTTTGGCGGTATGGCAGCCAACGACGGACCAGTTCCGGTGCGCACCCTAGCCCATGCAGCCCGCCTGATCCGCGAAGCTCGACAGCTGGGTCAATACGGCATCGGCGTGAGCGAGCCGGTGCTGGATTATCCCCGGCTGCTTGCGCGCGTGCGCGAGGTCGTCAAGGATGCGCGTGCGCATTCTTCCTTGCGCCAGCAGATCGACTCCCTGGGAGTGACTGTCCACGAGCACGCTGGCGTCGCACGCTTCGCCGACCAGCACACCATCGAAACCGAGGGCGGCCTACGGCTTGAGGCTGAAGCGATCATCATTTGCACTGGCGGCGTGAGCCGGCGGCTCTCAGTCCCCGGCTTCGAGTTGGCGAATACCCATAGCGATGCCTGGGTGTTGACCTCCGTTCCGCCGTCGATGCTGGTAATTGGCGCTGGGGCAACGGGGGTGCAGGTCGCCTCGATTTTCAACGCATATGGGTCACGCATCCAGCTCTTCCAGACGGGCGCACGCATCCTACCAAGCGAGGACGAAGATGTGTCGGCAGCGGTTTCGGCGGCCTTCCGGGACGCGGGCATCGTGGTGCATGAGAACTTCGGCACGATCGAGTCCTTCGAGAAGACCCCAACGGGGGTGAAAATGATCTTCTCCAAGAACGGCGGCCGGGACAGCGCCGAGGCGACGCTTGCGGTCGTGGCGGTGGGCTGGGTGGCCGATACCGCAGGGCTGAGCCTCGCTACGGCAGGCGTCGAGATCAATCATCGGGGCTTTGTGAAGGTTGATGAGTATCTGCGGACCTCAACGTCCCATATCTTCGCCGCTGGGGACATTACCGGTCACCAGATGCTGGTCCCGCAGGCGATACAGGAAGGCTTCGTGGCGGCTACCAATGCCGTGCAAGGACCGACGATCACGACTGGGGACCCGGTGAGCCCTATCGGCAGCTTCACGGACCCGGAATATTCCCAGGTCGGCCTCACCGAAGCGAAGGCCCGTGAAACACACGATGTCGTGACCGCGGTTATACGTTTCGACTCGACCACGCGCACAATCATCGACGGGCGCAAGGTGGGTTTTTGCAAGCTGATCGTCGACCGCACGACTTGCAGGATGTTGGGCTGCCACGTTGTTGGCGAGCGGGCAGTGGAGATCGCCCAAGTAGCGGCGATAGCCATCGCTGCGAAAATGCGGGTGGACGACTTGGCGCACATTCCGCTCTCGTTCCCCACCTATGCAGGAATACTCGCTCGTGTCGCGGCCAGCGCGGCACGCGAACTCAATCTGAAGGTGAGTTGGCAAGCACATCAAGCAGAGAGCATCTGGCGTCAATTCTGAGGCAACGAAAAAAGGGATAAGGAAACAGCCATGAGCACGCGGACGCCAGCACGCACCTACAATCAGAACCACATACCTCGCAAATATACGGCGGGCAAACGCCGCCTGAGCATCTACTGGACGTGGAGCTATCCTTGGGAATCCCAGCGCGACCCCGCGGCAATGGAGAACCGCTTCTCCACGATGACCGAGGTCCGCACCGTGCTGTGGCCGACCTACGAGACGCCGGAGTGGAGCGCCGCGCAATTCCTCCAGGGAATCGCCGGTACGTTGGAGCTTTTTCACCGCTCCACGCTCAGCTTCCAACAAATTGCCGGCGAAGCCACGGGCCACCCGGTCGCCGTGTTCCAGCGCATCGACCAGGCAGGCTACAAGCTGCCGATTGACGAACGGATTTTGGCTGACACCGATACGCTCTTGGTGTTCGGGCTAGACCACCTTCTTTCCGAGCAGGAAGCCACGCCGGAGGAAATCGCCGCCATTCGCGAGTGGCTCAAGCGCGAAAGCACCTGCCTGCTGCTCGCCCCGCATCACGATGTCGGCTTCACCAGCGACTTGAAGCAGCGGCAGATGGAATACCTCCACCACGGCGACGCGCTCGTGCCGCGTCAGCAGCGCTTTGGGCAATATACCCGCTCGCTGATGAAGGTGCTCGATGTTCCGGTGCACAATACCTACGGACTCCGTCCAGCGCTCGTCAAAGGCACGAAGGAGATCGCCCCGCTTACGGCTTTCCGGGACATGGACAGGCTGGGCCTTCTCAACAACGTCCCTACGCTCAATTTCCATCCGCACCTGCCGCATTACGAAATTACCGGAAAGGACAGCAAGGCGATCCATCTGCTGGCGCGTCAACCCATCGATCCCGACCGGCCACATCCCTTCACCGCAGCCGGCAACACGGAGTTCAATTGTCTGCTCTGGATGCCGCCCAATCAGCAGCGCGCTGGAGACATCGTGCTAGTGGACTCAACCAATTTCACCACGCTCTTCGGTGGCACGGAGAGCCTGCAAAACTTCTGGCAGAATTTCGCCCTGATGAGATGAGCGCGGGCAACCGTGGACGCCTGAAGCGCTTCTGGAAGAGCCTTGGCGGGGCGATAACCAAATCGCTGCCAGGCGCATGAGCCTTCAAATTCTCGATACGGGTGACATCAATGCTGATGGAACTGTTGAGCAAGGCAGCGACGGTCGCCATGCTGAGCTTTGTCGTGTCGAGCATGCTCGCGATGGGTGCAGGCCTCACCATCTCTCAGATCTTGGAGCCGTTACGCAATGCCCGGCTGGTCGTGCTCGCTCTGCTGGCCAATTTCGTCTTGATGCCTCTTGGCGCGGTCGTCCTGGCGAAGGTGCTCTGGCTCGACGAACCCTTTGGGGTTGGACTGCTGCTGCTCGGTTGCGCGGCCGGTGCGCCGTTCTTGCCGAAGCTCGCTGAACTTGCCAAGGGCAACCTCGCGTTTGCCGTTGGCGCGATGGTGCTGCTGATGGTCGTCACGGTCGGCTACCTGCCTATCGTCCTGCCCCTGCTGCTCCCGGGAGTCACTGTTGATCCGTGGAAGATTGCTCGCTCCCTCGTCCTGCTGATGCTACTCCCGCTCGCCACCGGGCTTGCTCTGAAGGCGCGTTACGAGGACTTGGCCCGTCGGGTGAAGCCCGTGCTCGACTGGATTTCCAACGTCAGCCTCATCCTGCTGGTATTGCTGATCACCGCCGCGAACATCGACAAGGTTCTACAAGTCTTCGGCACACGAGGGATCCTCGCGGGGCTTCTGTTTATCGCATTGGGCCTTGGGATTGGTTGGTTGCTCGGCGGCTCTGACGCCAGCACAAAACGGGTCATGGCGCTCGGTACTGGCCAGCGTAACATTGCCGCCGCACTCGTGGTCGCGAGCCAAAGCTTCAGCGACCCAAAGGTGGTCGTTATGGTAATCGTTGTCGCAATCGTCGGATTGATCATCCTCATGCCGCTTTCTCGTGCGTTGGCCAGCCTAGTTGAGCCGATGCGGCATGGTGGTTAGACGATGGCTCTGCATCATCCTCGCGGAGTAGCGCATGGACCAGCCCGCTCTTGCCACCTCTACGCCGGCACCATTCCTGCGCCGTGCCTTCGACTGGTGGCTCGCGCAGGTGAAACATGTGCTGCCGCCGACGATCTTCTTTTTCGTCGGCTTCAACCTGATCTTATGGACCAAGCGCCTGATCCTGGAGGAGCACGGCGTCGAGTTCAGGGGCTTATTCACTGCGACTTTGGCAGCACTATTGGTTGGAAAAGCGGTGCTGGTAACGGACAAACTGCCCTTTATGCGCCGCTTCGACGGCGCACCGATGATCCAGCCCATCTTGTTCAAGAGTGCGATCTATTGGCTATGCGTTTTGATGGTGCGGCTAGCCGAGGTGCTCGTTTCTTTCCTCGCCGCCGGCGGCGGGATAGCAGATTTTCCCACCTACCTGGTCGAGCACTTCTCCTGGCCACGCTTTTTGTCGATACAGGTCTGGTTAATGGTACTGTTCCTTGTCTACGTCACGACACATGAGCTCAATATGCTCATCGGCGACGGCGAACTCTATCGCCTATTCTTCCGATGGCGATCGTCCGAGGCCAAGCTTACCCGCCGTCAGCGTATTCGCCTGCTCACGCGGCTCAATCGCGTGACCGAGGCGAACCCGATTGAGGCCTTCAGCGAACTGGGCTCTCCCGCGCATGCCGAGCTGATCGGCATTTTACACCAGCTCGCTTCGCGGCCCGTCGTACCGTCGGCGCGTGCTTGATGGGCTGTCCTCGTTTTTACCGACCAACTAACGAGGCGTCAGCGCGCGGGTCTTGGCGAGAACATGGCCCGATGGTGCCAAATGTAACCGGGTTTGCGTATTTGTAGGTGGTGCCTCGATGAGGTAGAGCACCACGCCGGGATCGAGACCGCACTGGTTGGCTGGGGCGCCAGGACTCGAACCTGGGAATGGCGGAATCAAAATCCGCTGCCTTACCACTTGGCTACGCCCCACCACGCGGCGCGTTCCTCCCGGCCGCGCGGGACCATAGCGGCGGCCGGACGAGCGATCAACTCCGCATCAGAAGTCAGATTGTCGGATGTCGGAAGGGGGAGGACGCGGGGCCTAACCTCTGGTATCTGATATCTGACCTCTACATCCGAGCCAGCATGAGCTACCAAGCGCCGGTCGCCGAAATAGCCTTCACCCTCAAGCACAGCGCCGGCTTTTCTGCCGCGCTTGGCAGTGGGCTGTACGGCGACCTCGCCGAGGACGTCGTAGACGCGGTGCTCCTTGAAGCGGGCAAATTCGCAACCGACATCATCGCCCCGCTCAATGCGATCGGCGATCGCCACGGCACGCCGTTCAAGGACGGCAACGTCGCCACGCCGCCGGGTTGGAAGGAAGCTTACCACACCTGGGCCCAGGCCGGCTGGAACGGGCTGGCGGCGCCTGCGCAGTGGGGCGGTCAGGATTTACCGCATGCGGTCAATGCCGCATGCATCGAGATGTGGAACTCGGCCGCTATGGCATTTGGTCTTGGCCCTTTTCTCACCATGGCCGGCATCGACGCGCTCCTCGCGCACGGCTCGGATGAGCTCAAGCGCGGCTACCTGCCGAAACTCGTCTCTGGCGAGTGGATGGGCACCATGCAGCTCACCGAGCCGCAGGCCGGCTCCGATGTGGGCGCGCTGCGCACGCGCGCGCAACGCGCTCCCGACGGCAGCTATCGCATCACCGGACAAAAAATCTTCATCACCTACGGCGAGCACGATCTCACCGGGAACATCATCCATTTCGTGCTCGCGCGACTGCCGGATGCGCCGGCGGGAACGAAGGGCATCTCGCTCTTCCTGGTGCCGAAATTCCTGCCCAATGCGGATGGCTCGCCCGGCCGCCGTAACGATGTGCGCGCGCATTCCATTGAGCATAAGCTCGGTATCCACGCTTCGCCCACCTGCACCATGGTGTATGGCGACGCTGGCGGGGCCACCGGTTTCCTCATTGGCGAGGAGAACCGCGGCATGGCCTGCATGTTCACCATGATGAATCGCGCGCGGCTCGCGGTCGCGCTGCAAGGCGTCGCCATCGCCGAGCGCGCGACCCAGCAGGCGATCGCCTATGCGCGCGAGCGCAAGCAAGGCCGCGCCGGGTCGGCCACCGAGGCCAGTCCCATCATTGCGCATCCCGATGTGCGGCGCATGCTGCTTTCCATGCGCGCGCTCACGCGCGCCGCGCGCGCCATCTCTTACGCGACCGCTGTGGCGCTCGACCGCGCCGAGCGCAGCGAGTCAGCCGCCGAGCGTGAGGCCGCGCATGCGCGTGCCTCGCTGCTCACCCCGATTGCCAAGGCCTTTGCAACCGATATCGGCTGCGAGGTCGCTTCACTGGGCGTGCAGGTGCATGGCGGCATGGGATACATTGAGGAAACCGGTGCGGCGCAGCACTACCGCGACGCGCGCATTGCGCCGATCTACGAAGGGACGAACGGGATCCAGGCGATCGATCTCGTGACCCGCAAGTTGTCGCTGGGCGGCGGGGCGGCGTCGAAGGCGTGCCTCGCCGATATCAGACGCTCTGTTGCCGCGGTGGATGCGGTCAACGATCCGGCATTCGGGTGGACCGGCATCCGCCTGGCGGATGCCGCGGATGCGCTTGAGCGCAGCACGCAATGGTTCCTTGCCCGGCGTGATGTCGATCATGAGGCTGCACTGGCTGGAGCCACACCCTACCTGCGATTGTTTGCGCTCGCGCTCGGCGGCGCGCTGCTTGCCGATGAGGCAGTCGCCGCGATGCGGCAGCACAACAATGCAAACGGGAAAGGGAGCAATGCATCAGGGCGCATTGCGGTCGCGCGCTTCTTCGCAGAAAACTTCGCGGTCCATGCCGGCGCGATTGAACGCAGCGTGGTGGAAGGGGCGGAGAGCGTGACGGCTGCCGGCGCAGCGTTGGATTAGACGGAAATGTCGCTCAAGGACCGCACCCTTTTCATCACCGGCGCATCGCGCGGGATCGGCCTCGCGATTGCGCTGCGCGCCGCGCGGGACGGGGCGAAGGTCGTCATCGCGGCGAAGACCAAGGAGCCGCATCCCAAGCTCGAAGGGACTATCTTCACCGCCGCCGGCCAGGTGGAAAAAGCAGGCGGACGGGCACTGCCCATTGCCGTCGATGTGCGCGACGAGGAGCAGGTCAAAGCTGCGATCGCCGAAACCGTCGCCGTGTTCGGCGGCCTCGATATCGTGGTCAACAACGCGAGCGCGGTCGCGCGGACGCCGGTTGTCCAGACTGACATGCGCCGCTTCGACCTCATGCATGCCATCAACACGCGTGGCACGTTCATGGTCTCGAAATACGCAATCCCGCATCTCGCGAAAGCGGAGAACCCGCACATCCTGATGAACTCGCCGCCGCTCGACTTTCGGGAAAAATGGTTCGCCGGCAGCACCGCCTATTCCATTGCAAAATACGGCATGAGCCTCGTCGTGCTCGGTCTTGCCGGCGAGTTGCGCGCGCAGGGTATCGCCGTCAACGCGCTCTGGCCGCGCACGACCATTGCGACCGCGGCGATACGCAACCTGCTCGGTGGCGAACGGGTGATGCGCATGTCGCGCCGGCCCGAGATCATGGCGGACGCCGCCTATCGCATCTTCCACAAGCCGGCGAGGAGCTTTACCGGCAATTTTCTCATCGACGACAGTTTTCTTGCCGGCGAGGGGGTAACCGATTTCGAGCCGTATCGGCTCGACTCGCGCGAGCCGCTCGCGCCGACGTTTTTCGTGCCAGAGGAACCTCCGCCACCGCCCGGCGTCGAGGTCACCGGAGAACGCTGGGAATGATGCGATCAACATGACCACGTTGCTCATTACCCATCCCGCCTGTCTCGATCACCTCACGCCGGCAGGGCATCCCGAACGGCCCGACCGGCTGCGCGCTATCGAGCGCGCGCTGGAGCACGAGCGTTTTCAGAATCTCGCCCGCGTTGAGGCTCCGGCGGCTGCGCTTGAAACCATCGCGCTCTGCCATCCCATGGATTACGTCACCGCCATTCGCGATGCCACGCCGAAAACTGGTCTCGCCCGGCTCGATGCCGATACCAGCATGTCGCCGGGAAGCTTCGAAGCCGCGCTGCGCGCCGCCGGCGGTGCGGCGTTTGCCGTTAACGAGGTCATGGCGGGGCGCGCGCGCAACGCATTCGTCGCTACGCGTCCACCCGGCCATCACACCGAGACCGCGCGGCCGATGGGATTCTGCCTGTTCAACAATGCCGCCATCGCCGCGCGGCACGCGCAGAAGCGCCACGGCATTGAACGCGCCGCCATCGTCGACTTCGACGTGCATCATGGCAATGGCTCGCAGGACATCTTCTGGTCGGATGCGACCGTGATGTACGGCTCAACCCATCAGATGCCGCTTTATCCCGGCACCGGCGCCAAGGACGAGCGTGGCGAGCACGAAACCATCGTCAACGCGCCACTGCGCCCGGGTGACGGGGGTGAGGAATTTCGGCAGGCCTTCGAAACGGTGATCCTGCCGCGGCTCCGAGATTTTCAGCCTGACCTGCTGGTGATCTCGGCCGGCTTCGACGCGCACATGCGCGATCCCCTTGCCAATCTCAATTTGCTGGAAGCCGATTTCGACTGGGCGACCCGCAAGCTCATGGAGATCGCCGACGCGAGCGGAGGCGGGCGCGTCGTCTCGGTGCTGGAAGGCGGCTATGACCTCAACGGTCTGGCATCCTCCGCCGCTGCCCACGTCGCTGCGCTGATGCAGGGGTGAATGACATGGAGCAGCGCTCGGCTCCGCGCTCGCACTTGGGAAACCCCACAGACTTGAAATTGGCTGCGGCGCAGTAATATTCTTCGTCGTGGGGGTTGGGTTATAGGTCTCGGATCAGCCCTTAAGCAGGGGTATCCGCGGCCGTTAGTAGTGTGAGGAAACCAGTGTCATGCGAAAGATCTTGATGACCTGCGCGGGCGCGATGGCCCTGTTCACCATCGCAACGTTTGCACCGTCGCGCGCGCAAGCCATGACTCTTGCCACGCCCGCCGGCCTGAGCAAGGCGCTTCACGATAACAGTTTGACGGAAAACGTCGCCTATATCTGCCGCGGAGGATGGGGTTGGCGACGCTGCGGGTGGACGCCAGGTTGGGCCTATTACCGTCCCGCTTATTTCTATCGTCCGGCTTATGCCTACAGATACTACCGGCCCGCTTATGCCTACGCATATCGTCGCCCGGCCGCTTACTATGCCTTTGCTTCCGCCCGGCCCGCCTACGCCTACCGGGTCTACCGTCCCTATCGTCCGTGGTGGGGCTGGCGCGCTCGGCGCGGGTGGTGGTGAAGCACAAGCGGCTCGATCGGCAAGGACTGCTTAGCTTGCCGGCCTGAATTCGCGATCGCGAAAAGCGCCCAGCCGCAGCCTCTGCAGCTGGGCGCACCCGCCATCAGATAGCGTCGGGTACCGGAAAAACCGACACGCCTGCCGCTGCGGCACCTTCACTAACTCGCACGGGCCGATGACCGGCGGGCCTTGTTTGCCGGATTGACGCCACCAGCATGTCGTCGGGAAGCTTTAAAGCCGGGCTGCGTGCCGCTGGGACGCGGTGTGTGGTCGATGGGCATGTGCGCGATCCCGCTCGCCAATCTCAATTTGCTGGAAGCCGATTTCACTTGGCGACCCGCAAGCTTATGGAGGTCGCCGACGCGAGCGGAGGCGGGCGTGTCGCCTCGGCGCTGGAAGGCGGCTACGACCTCAACGGTCTTGCATCCTCCGCGGCCGCCCACGTGCCGCGCTGATGAGGGGGTAAGACTATCATCCGCTTGCGCGCATGATGACGGAACCGAGACTATAATTATGCGTCCAGTTTCTCTTGCGCAGCTTGCCCTGCGCCGCGCGCCGACAAAAGCGCCAGGGTGTGGCGCGCGATCATCAGCTCCTCATCCGTCGGAATGACGTAAAGAGCGGGGCGACTGTTTTTCCGGGACAGAAGCGGGCCATGCTCGGCATTTTCAGCTGGATCGAGCGTGGCGCCCATCCAACTGAGCTTTGCGGCGATGCGCGCGCGGATGCCGGGGGAGTTTTCCCCGATGCCGGCGGTGAATACAAAGGCGTCAAGTCCGCCCAAGGCTGCCGCCAACATGCCGGTAAATAAGGAAACGCGATAACAGAAATAATCGAGGGCGAAGGCGGCTCTCGGGTCCGCGCTTGCTTCGAGCTCGCGCACGTCATTGCTGATCCCGGACAGACCTTTCAATCCGCAGTCGCGATAGCAGAGATCCTGAACCGCCGCGGCGCTCATTCCTTTCTGCTCCATCAGATAAAGGACGACTCCCGGATCGATCTGTCCCGGCCGGGTGCCCATGGGCAGGCCGTCAAGCGCGGTGAAGCCCATGGTGCTCTCGATGCTGCGTCCGTCGGACAGCGCGCACATGGAGACGCCGCTGCCCAGGTGAGCAACAATCACGCGGCCGGATGCGATCTCGGGAGCGACTTGAGGAAGCCGGCCTGATATGTACTCGTAGGAGAGGCCGTGAAAGCCGTAGCGGCGTACGCCCTCGTCATAAAAGCGTGTTGGGATCGCATAGTGGTCCACGACGGCGCTATGCCCGCGGTGGAACGCGGTGTCGAAGCAGGCAACCTGCGGCAGGTGCGGAAAACGCGCGAGAACGGAACGGATCGGAGCGAGGTTGTGCGGCTGGTGCAGCGGCGCGAGCGCGGTATAGCGCTCCAGTCGGGCGAGCACCTTGGCATCCATCAGAACCGGACGGTCGTAATCAGGGCCGCCGTGCACGACGCGGTGACCGATGGCGACCGGCTTGATCTGTCGCTCGTCGCGCAGCCAGGCAGCCGCGGTGTGCAGCGCTGCCGGGACGTCGGCAACGACGCCCGTGCCATATTCGCGATCGAGAATTTTGGCCCCGTCCGGCCCGCTCACGCGCAACCGCGCCCGCGTGCCGACGCCGTCCATATGGCCTTTGACCTGGCGCACCAGCTCCCCGCTCGACCCGACCGCAAATACCTGGAACTTGACGCTCGACGAGCCGGCATTGACGACGAGAATGGTGTCCATCGGCTCAAGCCGCCGGTAACGCGGCGCCGCGGCGGCGCGCATGCGCGTAGAGCACCGCGACGGCGCACGAGGCCATGCGTGAGCGCACCGAATCCGCGCGCGAGGTGAGAATAATCGGCACCCGCGCGCCGAGGACGAGTCCTGCCGCGTCCGCTCTGGCGAGAAATGTCAGGTTCTTGGCCAGCATGTTTCCAGCCTCCAGATCCGGCACGACCAGGATTTGAGCACGGCCCGCGACCGGGGACTTGATGCCCTTGATCTCCGCCGCCTGCGGATCAATGGCGTTATCGAAGGCGAGCGGACCATCGAGGATGCCGCCCGTAATCTGCCCGCGATCAGCCATTTTGCAGAGCGCTGCCGCGTCGATTGTTAACGGGATTTTGGAAGTGACTGTCTCCACCGCGGACAGGATACCAACCCGCGGCGTGCCCAGCCCAATCTGCGTGAACAGATCGATCGCGTTCTGCACGATATCGCGTTTGGCATCAAGATCGGGAAAGATGTTGATGGCAGCGTCGGTGATGAACAGAGTATCGGAGTGGGTTGGCACATCCATGATGAAAACGTGGCTGATACGGCGCGCGGTGCGCAGCCCGGTCTTGCCGGAGGCAACTTCCCGCATGAGTTCGTCCGTGTGCAGGCTGCCCTTCATCAGGAGCTCGCCCTTTGACTGGTGGATAAGCTCGACCGCCTTGGCCGCCGCAGCCTCGCTGTGGGGGGCGTCAACAATCTCAAACCGACTGATGTCAATCCCGTGCTGCTGCGCCACGCTGGAAATCTTATCGGCTGGCCCGACGAGGATCGGAGTAATGATGCCGGCTTGTGCCGCCTCGGCTGCCCCCCGCAACGCGCTCTCGTCACAGGGATGCGCCACAATGGTGGTCGCAGGCGGCACCTGCTTCGCCAGTGCGATCAGCCGCTCGTATTTGCTGTGCGGCGGATGCGCCAGCGGTCCGATCGCCGCATTGTTCGCGATGTCGCTGTCCTTCAGCATGATCGTTCCTTGTCCATATGTCGCTGGAGGAGCGCTCGCAGAGCACGTCTCGAAGGACGGATGCTTCGAGACGCATCGCACTACGGTGTGATGCTCCTCAGCATGGGGATACTCATCATGATGCTTTCGCTTGCAACTCCTTCGCCTCTTTCCGCGGCGGCGGCAGCACCGCCACTTTGCGAGCAGCAGCTCCCTCCTCGCTGATATCGAATAGCCGGCCAACCTCGCTCAGTCTCTTCTTGTCCTGCGCCGACAATTCACCACGGGCCGACAGCACCTGTTTGATAAGGCCGAAGGCGGCGCGTCGCGCCTCGGCATCGGCCGGCAGCATCGACGGAATGGCGGCTAACGCGGATTCCTCATCGATCAGCAGCATATTGAATTGCTCGCGCAGCAGCGCCTTGAAGGCCGGCAAGGTGATGTCACTGTGGGTCTCGCGAATGCGACGTACCGCTTCAAACCCCCGTTCGTCGATCGCGGCACGGGTCATTCCGGCGTAAAGAAGGCCGCGGATCACAGCTTCGCGCAGACCACCATTGGGAATGCGCGACCTGAGCTCGGCAATGCGCCTCTGCAGCAACTCCTGATGCAATAGATTGCGGGGCGCCTTGCGCAAAGGCCGCGTTCCACTTGGATCAATTCCAACGGCGGCCTGCAGCGCCGGCGAACCGTACACCGTCATGAACGTGCGCTCGGCGAATGTCTCGCTCATGTCGCGCCAGGCATCGAGCGCGGCGACGATCTGACGAGAGGCATCTTCCTGGAAGGCGATGAACGGATTGTCGGCAGGCGCGGCTCTTCGATTTTCGCGAACCTGATCCGCCAGCGCCGCGACCGGCGCCGTCATCGGATTTGCATCCGAGAAAACCTCGTATTGCACCCGTAATGGATGCAGCTGCTGCATCCACTGCGCCACCGGAGACGTTATCAACGCACGAACCGCCGGCTGCAAGAAGGTGCGGTAAAGGGCAAGGTTCATCTCCGATACGCGCGCCGCGGTTGCAAAGCGGCGCTCATCGGCAGCGTCGTTCCCGCCAAGCGCTCGAATATCTTCCAGCGTTCGTGCTTCGCAACGCATCACCCATTCGCCGGTTATGAGGTCCGGACTCGCGGTGTCCGCGGTCTTCCTTTCGAAGACGGCCTCGTAGAGGCCTGGCGGCAAGGTGTCGATGAGATCGATATTGCTGGAGAACTCGCCATGCTCCTTCTTTGCAACACCGCCGGAAACGAAGATGCCGAGATGACCTACCGTCTCGTGAATGGTGTAGACGATGGTTTGTCCATACGACCGGATCTCCTCGACGTTCTCATATGAATCGAGAATCCATCCAAGTGCCTGCTGCGGCGGGGTGACGTTATCGCCCGTTGAGCAGAACACCACGATCGGCGAGCGGATGTTGCGCAGATCAATCGTAGTGCCGTCCGCTGTTTGGATTTGCCCGGCCGCGAGCTTGTTGCCAATGAACAGCTCATCGACGATGAACTGGATCTCTTCGGCATTGAGATTGACGTGACCTCCCCACCAGCGCTCGAAACCGAGGTATCGCGCGGCCTCAGTATCGATCTTTGAATACAGATTGTACTGCTTGCTCCACAGCGTGTTCGCCGGATTCTGATTCTCGAAGTTCTGGACCAGTAAGGCGCCGTCGAACTTGCCGTTGCCAAGATCGCTGGCAAGTGCGGTCAACCAGCTGCCGCCGAGCAAACCCCCGCTGTAGCGCATCGGATTTTTGCCGCGCACGCCGGCCCAGTAGGAGAGTGGCGACCCTGCGAGGATGATTGGCCCGAAAAGTTCAGGCCGCAGCGCCGCAAGCATCATCACCGCCCAACCCGCCTGGCAATTCCCGATCACGCAAGGCTTACCGTCCGCATCGGGGTGCAATGAAATGACCTTGTCGAGAAAGATCGCCTCCGCGCGTGCGATGTCGCCGAGGGTCTGGCCCGGCATCGGATCGGGTAGAAAGCCGACGAAGTAACAGGGATGTCCAGCGCGAAAAGCGACGCCGATCTCGCTGTCGGCCTTGAAGCCGCCGATGCCGGGGCCGTGACCGGCGCGCGGATCCACAATAACAAAGGGGCGACGAAGTGGATCGATTTTGCTGTCCTTCGGCGGAACGATGCGAACGAGGGCATAGTTCACCGGCCGCTCGAATGTACGACCGTCGAGGACAAGCTCTACGCCATACTCGAGCACATGCGGGGCAGTCTCGGCCAGGTGCTCGCGGTACTGATTGCCGCGCCGGCGCATGACATCCCAGAACAGGACGCTGCGCTGCGCCGCGTCGACCATGTATTCCATGGCTGGCGCAAACAAGCCGAACATGGACATGGCATTGGAGAATTGGTTTTGTTCGGATGACATGTTGCCGCTCATGTTGCGAGTTCGAAGCAAAAAAATACCGCCTGAGGTCTACCCGCGATGGGCGACCGTCGCTTGTCTCGCCGGGCAAACCTTATTTGAATAACATGCTCGCGTTGTGTGTCGCCTTGATGTAGGTCAACGAGCCAGCTACCTCACGAGCTCACGCATTCTTGAGAAGGCTCAGGCCCAGCTCAGGGTCATGCCGATATCTCCCGGCATGCCGCCCGGAAAGTCCACGATCTGGACGCGCAACTTGTAGCCGCGAGGGCGAAAATACTTGTCCCACAGCTGGTAGATTTCCTTTGGCACGCCCGTTAGCGTCGTTTCCCAGCCGGGTTCCTGCTGATTTATAGCGCGTCCCCGATCCGTGCACAATTGGTTGGGGAAACGGTGCACCTGGACCTCCGTGAGGTGGTTGCTTACCGCGCGCTCGATGATCTTGATGGCGCGTGCGATCGCCTCCTCGTCGGATAGCCCCGACGGTTTTGTCAGCTGATCCAGCAGCGCCTTTTTCTCGGCCTCCGCCTCGGCCCGCGCACGCATGTCCTTCGATGCTTCCTCGGCTTCGGCAAGGGCTACCTTCTGCATCAAGGTCTTTGCCGAAGGCAGCATGTCGTCGGGTTTTGTGGTCATTGTTCACATCCTCTGGCTCTTATCGGATGACTTATATCGGATGACTTAAAGCCGAAAGCCTTGATATTGTGCAGATGGGTTTTTCTTCGGAGGCATCTTGTCCATGGTAAGAGCCCTTCATGCGTCTGTCACGGAGCAACTCTAGGCACTCAGTCTTGTCGCTCTCTCGCAGGTATAACCGTAAGTGCAAAGAACTGTTTGAACTATTCGCAATTGAAGGACGAGAGTTCTCTTTGCTCCAAATCAATCCTGTCAGTGCAAGGCTGACCTTGGTATTCTCAAAGAGGAGCGGATGATCATGTAAAGCAAGCCCATCACCAATCCGCAGCTGCCAAGCTCGGCACAATTGCAATTCCAGGCGAAGTGAGACGATGCTGCGGAGCGAAGCGAGGCGGCGAATTCTGTCCCTGAATTGAGTTGCACAGGCCAACAAACGGACTACTCCCGTGATTCCGGTCGTCAAAGCCAAGCTGCTTGAAGGTAAAAAAGGGCTCATCGTTGGCATCGCCAATGAACAGTCCATCGCCTGGGGCTGCGCCAAAGCGTTTCGTGCGTTTGGCTCCGAGCTGGCCATCACCTACCTCAACGAAAAAGCGAAGAAATACGTAGAGCCGCTCGCCCGCGAGCTCGAAGCTCCCATCTTGATGCCGCTTGATGTCAACAAGCCGGGAGAAATGGAGGCGGTCTTCGAGCGCATCGCCAAGGACTGGGGTGAGCTCGATTTCGTCGTGCACTCCATCGCCTTCTCACCCAAGGACACCTTGCAGGGACGCGTGGTTGATGTTCCGCGCGACGGTTTCCTCACCACCATGGATGTGTCCTGCTGGACGTTCATTCGCATGGCGCATCTCGCGGAGTCGCTCATGCGCAAGGGCGGGACGCTCTTTACGATGACCTACTATGGGAGCCAGATGGTCGTGGAGAACTACAACATCATGGGGGTTGCCAAGGCCGCGCTGGAAAGCGCGGTGCGCTATATCGCTGCCGAGCTCGGCCCCAAGGGCATCCGCGTGCATGCCATTTCTCCCGGACCGCTCGCGACTCGCGCTGCCTCGGGGATACCCGAATTCGACGATTTGCTGGACAAGGCGAAAGCGAAGGCCCCAGCACGAAGCCTCGTCAGCATCGACGATGTCGGCGCGGCTACCGCATTTCTCGCGCACGACGCAGCGCGTCTGATCACAGGGGAGACGCTCTACATCGATGGTGGCTACCACATCATCGATTAAATTTTTGCTGCGAAGGCGTTTGAACCGCAGGAACCAGGCTGGACGTGCTCAGGTATTCCGCCATACCATCCCGCAACCCCGATCATGTTGCATCGCGGCACTGGACGCGCTCTGCATACCATCCCGCGATCCGCCGATGGATCGTTTCAATAGCGGCACAATTAGGAATTGCATGCTTCCGGCACGGAAGTACTTGTGTTCAATGCAAAAAGCATGCTTGCTCAACACCGCCTTGATCCAAGCCAATCTGCCATAGGCCGGTAGCATACCATCCCGCGATCCGCCGATGGATCGTTTCATTAGCGCCACAATTACGAATTGCATACTTCCGGCCTGGAAGTATCTCGTGTTCAATGCAAAAAGCATGCTTGCTCAACACCGCCTTGATCCAAGCCAATCTGCCATAGGCCGGTAGTTGCTAGGAGGAGGTAATAATTCATTTCGTTTTTCAGGGACTTCATGACTTCCAAACAGGCGCCAGCGAAGAACGGCAAGATGAAACGCAAGCGCTACGAGAAGGAGATGCGCGAACTCCAGATCAAGCTTTGTCATCTGCAGGACTGGGTCAAGCAAAAAGGCGCCCGGATTATCATTTTGTTCGAGGGTCGCGATGCCGCCGGCAAAGGTGGAACCATCAAGGCGATCACCGAGCGGGTGAGCCCCCGCGTGTTTCGAGTCGTGGCTCTGCCGGCCCCCTCGGACCGCGAGAAAACGCAGATGTTCATGCAGCGTTACATCGAGAGGTTTCCGGCGGCAGGCGAGATCGTGATCTTCGACCGCAGCTGGTACAATCGCGCGGGCGTCGAATACGTGATGGGATTTTGCGGCGAGCAGGAGAACCGGCGGTTTCTTGAATTGTGTCCGGAAATCGAGAAATACATCGTCGATGGCGGCATCATCTTGATCAAGATCTGGCTTGAGGTCGGGCAGCAAGAGCAGGAAAGACGCTTTTCTGCGCGCATTGAGGATCCGCTGCGTCAATGGAAATTAAGCCCGATGGATTCTCGAATCGTATCGGCGCTGGTATGATTACTCTCGCGCGCGCGACAGAATGCTGGACATGACGGACAGCAAGCACGCGCCTTGGTACATCGTCCGTTCCGACGATAAACGGCGAGGGCGACTCAACTGCATTTCCCACATCCTCGATCTGATCCCGTTCGAGAAGGTGTCGCGCGAAAAGGTCAGGCTACCCAAGCGCGCCGGGAAGCACGCATACGACGACCAGACCGCCTTGCAGGGGAAACATTTCGTCGCTGAGAAGTACTAGGCTCTACTGTTCCCCCGCAGACTTGCGGTGCGTGTGAGCAGGCGGCTTATGATGTCCTCGCCTCCGGGCCGGCCGCCTTCGGCCGACCCGTTGTTGTTCGTCCGTGGCGGGATGGGTCCCACCGGCGCTCTGGTGGTAGTTCGGTAGGGCTCCGCTCAAATCGCGAATTTGACGACGCTCGAGAAAGCGCGTCCAACCGAAGGCTCTGCCGCCAAGTGCGATGCATACTCGTGTTTTCTAACCGGCGGCGCCATGTGTCCGCCGCCGTAAATTACAATCCCAGCGCCAACTCGCCGCCAAGGCCGGCCAAGTCGCCGAGCCCACCTGCACGGTCCGGCTCTAATTTGGTTTGTTGTGTCGATCAAGCAGGTGCGTCCAGCGCGACGGCCAGAACGCCAGAACGCCGACGGCGAATACGATGACCAGCAGCGCGGTCATCCCCTGTATCAGGCTGAAATTCGGCGAATCTTTCGACACAAACCAGCCGGCGACTACACCGGCAACAATGAGCGCTCCTCGAACCAGCCAACTGATCACGGTTGCCTCCGAGCAGATGCACTCATTCTGCCGCCGCCGCGGGGTGCGATGGCGGAATTTCGCTAGCAGAACCCGCCGCAGCGCTGCTCGGCTCAATTTCTTTCGGGCGTTCCTTGGGCCGCGCCGAGGGCCGCAGCCTTTCCCGCATCGCCTGGAAAGTCACGTAGAGCGGCGGGATGGCGAAGATGCCGATGAACGAGGCGAGGATCATGCCGCCGAACACGGGCGTGCCGACATTGCGGCGCGCGAGCTGGGAGGCGCCGACGGCGACCACCAAGGGCAGCAGACCGAGAATGAAAGCGAGCGATGTCATCATCACGGGCCGGAAGCGCAGGCGAGCGCCTTCCGTCGCCGCCTCGAGAAGGGGAACGCCTTGCTCCCTCTTTTCCTTCGCGAACTCGACGATGAGAATGCCGTTCTTCGCCGCAAGCCCAATCAGCACGATCATGCCGATCTGGCCATAGAGATCGAGTGTCAACCGGCCGACCACGATTGCGGCGAACGCCCCAAGGACGCCAACCGACACCGAGAGCAGAACCGGCACGGGAATGGTCCAGCTTTCATAGAGGCCGACGAGAAAGAGGTAAGCGAACAGCACTGCGAAGGCGAGGATCATGGTCGTCTTGCCCTCTGCCCGCTTCTCCTGAAACGCCGTGTCTGTCCACTCACCGGCAAAGCCCGCGGGCAGCGTTCGTGCCGCGACGTCTTGCATTGCCTGTAGCGCCTGTCCGGAAGAGACGCCGGGTGTGGGACTTCCCTGCACGGTCACCGCGCGCAGATTGTTGTAGCGGATCAGCGCCGGCGGACCGACGACCACACGGACCTCCGCCAGGCTGCGCAACTGGACCATCTTGCCTTCGGCGTTGCGCACGTTGATCCGATAGATATCGTCGATGTTAGCTCGGTCATCGCCTTCCGCTTGCACCTGGACCTGCCACCTGCGGCCGAACAGGTTCATGTCATTCACGTAGAAGCCGCCGAGGGAAGCCTGTAACGCCTGGAACACGTCGCTCAACTGCACGCCGAGAACCTGCACCTTGTTGCGATCGATATCGAGGTAGATCGAGGGGTTGGTCGCCGAGAACGTGCTGAACACGCGCGTCAACTGCGGATCCTGATTTGCGGCAACGGTGAGCCCGCGCAATGCCTGAGCCAGCGCTTTCGGATCGCCGCCGCGCAAGTCCTGCAGAACATAGGTGAAGCCGCCGCCGGTGCCGAGACCGAGAATGGGCGGCGGCGAGAGCGGGACGACGGTCCCTCCTTGGATCTGCCGGAACTTACCACCCAAGCGAGTCAGCAATGCCGATGCGCCAAGCGATGGATCCTTGCGCTCCTCAAACGGCTTGAGTGTGACAACCATGAAGGCGGCGTTCGGCTGCGAATAGTTGTCGATGAAGTTCAACCCGATGACGGATGTAAAATCTGCGACCGCTTCCTCCTCGCGGACGATGTCCTCGGCCTGGCGGATGACGTCTGTCGTTCGCGCGACGGATGCGCCACCGGGCGTTTGCACCACGACGAACAAAGCCCCTTGATCGTCTTCCGGCAGGAATCCCGTCGGGGTCATCTTCGACAGGCCGATGATCCCAATTCCTGCGACTGCAACCATCGCCAGTCCAATGATTGAAAATCGCACGAGCCTCGCCACCAGGGCCCCGTATGCGTCGCGAACATGGTCAATCGAGCGCATCACCAGGCCAATGAGCCCACGCCGGGGACCATGATGCGGGGTCAGCAGCACGCCGCAAAGGGCAGGGGAGAGCGTGAGCGCGTTGATCGCCGAGAGGAACATGGCGACGGCCACGGTCACCGCGAATTGCCGGAACAGCTCGCCTGAAATGCCGGGGATGAACGCCACCGGGACGAACACCGACAGCAGCACCAGCGTAATCGCGATGATCGGTGCGGTTATCTCTCCCATGGCGTATTTCGTTGCGTCGGCGGCAGAGAGCTCGGGATGCTCCTCCATCACCCGCTCCACGTTCTCGACCACGACGATCGCGTCATCGACCACGATGCCGATAGCGAGCACGAGCGCGAGGAGTGAGACAGAATTGGCGGAGTAGCCGATCGCCTTGAGCACAATGAAGGTGCCGATCAGGCTGACAGGAACCGCGAGCGTCGGTATCAATGTCGCACGCACGCTGCCGAGGAAAAGGTAGACCACGATAACCACGAGGATGAACGCCTCGATCAGCGTTTTTTTCACCTCTTCAATGGTCGCTGTGACGAAGCTGGTCGGATCGTACGTGACCTTCCAGGTCAAATCCTCGGGGAAGCGCTTTTGCAGCTCACTGATCCGATCGCGCACCGCTTTGAGCGTGGCGATCGCGTTGGCGCCGGGAGTTTGATAAACGGCCACCGCCGCGGCCGGCCCTCCATTCAATCGTGTTTCGCGATCGAGATTGGCGGCGCCCAACTCCACTCGCGCGACGTCGCTCAGGCGTAGCACCGATCCGTCCGGATTCGTGCGCACGACGATGTTCTCGAACTCGGCAACCGAGCTCAGGCGGCCCTGAGTCTGGATGTTGAGTTGCAACTGCTGATCGTTGGAAGTCGGCCGGGCGCCGATGCGGCCGACCGCCGCCTGCACGTTCTGGGACTTGATCGCATTGATGATGTCGCCGGTGGTGAGCTCGAGCCCCGTCAAGCGATCGGTCTTGACCCAAACCCGCATGGAATAGTCCTGCGGGCCCCACAGCGTTGCGTCGCCGACGCCTGGCGTGCTCTTGATCTGGTCGAGGAGATTGATGGTAACGTAGTTCGAGATGAACAGCGGATCGTGCGAACGATTGGGCGAGTAGACCGCGATCACGCCGAGCAAGGCCGACGATTTCTTCTTGACGGTGACGCCCTGGCGCTGAACGTCCTGAGGCAGGCTCGACAGCGCGATCTGCACCCGGTTGTTGACATTGACAGTATTGATATCGGGATCGGTGCCGAGCTCGAAGGACGCAATGAGCGTGTAGCTGCCGTCATCGCCGCTCACGCTCTTCATGTAGATCATCTTGTCGACGCCGACGACCTGGGCTTCGATCGGCTGTGCGATCGTGCTGTCGACCACGGACGCCGAGGCGCCGGGAAAGCTGGTGGTGACGGAGACCTGCGGCGGAACAATATCGGGATACTGGGCAATCGGGATCGCAAACAGCGCCAATGCACCCGCGATCGTCGTGACGATGGCAATGACGATGGCGAGCCGCGGCCGGTCGACGAAGATCGACGAAAGCATGAAATCAGCCCTGCCGACTGCTTTGCGGCAACGGGCTTGCCCGCACTGCTACGCCAGGCCGAACTGCCTGCAGCCCTTCAACGATCACCTGCTCGCCGCCGGACAGACCTGATTCGATCACGATGTTTGTCCCGCTCTCGCCGCCGGGCTTCACTCGCTTGATGACCGCCTTGCCGTCCTCGACGACGAAAACATACACGCCGGCCTGATCGGCGATCAGCGCGGCCTGTGGGATCACGACCTTTTCCGCAGGCGTGCCGCTCTCGACGTTAACCCGCACCAGCTGGCCGTCGATCAGGCGACCGCGGGGATTGGAAATGGTGGCGCGGGCGATGACGGTGTCGGTCGTGCGATCGACCGTCACATCGACGAAATTGATCTCGCCCACCTGGTCGTAGATCGACCCGTCGGAAAATCGAATTCGGACCTTGATGCTCTTGACGTCGGCCGGCCGGTCGTTGGCGGCGCGCAGAAATTCACGTTGGCTCACGGGAAACGTCACATACATCGGATCCTGGCTGACTATGGTGGTAAGGACGCCGCTGTCGGGGCCGACAACGTTGCCCTTCGTCAGGCTGGTACGCCCGACCTTTCCGGTGATCGGCGCAATGATGTCGGTGTAGCCCAGATTGATTTGCGCCGTCTGCAGGTTGGCCTCATTGGTCGCGATGGCTCCCTTCGACTCTCCCTCCGCGGCGACGGCTTCGTCCAACGCCTTGCCGGCGCTAACGTTCTTCGAAAAAAGATCCTCTTGCCGCTTTCGGTTTTTCTGCGCCAGCTCGTATTGCGCCTTGCTCGTTTCCAGTGCGCCTTGCGACTGCTCGACGGCGGCTTGGAACAAGCCTTTTTCGATGCGGTAGAGAGGTGCGCCCTCCTTTACCAGATCACCCTCCTTGAACAGGACCGCCTCCAGGTATCCCTTTACTCGCGCCCTGATCTCAACTCGGTTGATCGCCTCAATCCGCCCGACAAAGTCGAGTGCCTTCGAAATTGGCTGTTTTTCGGCGATGATGGTCCCCACAGGGATCGTGGCAGGGGCGCCTTGCTGCGAATGCGCGGGAAAAGAAAGCGAACAAATAAGCGTCGCTGCCCATATTCTAGCGCGCATGTTGCGCTCCTTTCCCGCACGTTTCCATGCTGCATCGATTGCTGCGTTATAGTATTATAACAGGGTGCATCCGAGCGACATAAAAGGGCACGTCCGCGAGAATCATTATGACCGAAACCGACCACGCCGACGTCATCCGTCTGCCGTTCGAACGCGCGATCGAGGAGCTCGAATCCATCGTCAAGCGGCTCGAGGACGGCAAGGTGCCGCTGGAGGAATCCGTGACCATCTACGAGCGGGGCGAGGCGCTCAAGCGCCGCTGCGAGGAGCTGCTGCGGCTTGCCGAGGCGCGCGTCGAGAAGATCACGCTCGACGCCGCGGGCAAGCCAACGGGCACCGAGCCGCTTGACGTGAAATGACGCGCACGGAGGTTGGGCTATGAGCTTCTTTCCCGGTAAGGACCCTGCGCTCGGCGATGCCCCCGCGGCGGACGCGATTGATCTCGTTCTGGTTCCGCGCAATGTTGATGTCGGCCATTTCGCCGTGCGCCGCGCGCTTCCCCATGCGCGCCGCCGCATGGTCGGACCCTTTATCTTTTTCGACCATTTCGGGCCGGCGGAATTTCATTCCGGCCAGGGCATCGACGTGCGGCCGCATCCGCACATCGGGCTTGCGACCGTGACCTATCTCTTCGACGGCGAAATCATGCATCGCGACAGCCTGGGCACCGCCGCGGCCATCCGTCCCGGCGAGGTCAATTGGATGACGGCAGGACGCGGCATTGTTCATTCCGAGCGCACCGCACCGGAGCACCGCCGCGACGGCGAGCCCATCCATGGGCTGCAGTGCTGGGTCGCATTGCCGGCCGCGCAGGAGGAGCGCGCGCCGGGCTTCTCACATCATGACAGCGCCGAGCTGCCGCGACTACAGGAGAACGGCAAGACGGTTCGCGTTGTCGCGGGTGAAATCTATGGCGCCCGTTCTCCTGTAGAGACTTTGTGGGAGACGCTGTTCGCCGACGTTGCGCTTACCGCCGGCAGCAAGCTTCCCTTCGATGCGAAGATGGAAGAGCGTGCGGCTTATCTGATCTCCGGCGAGGTCGAGATCGCCGGCGAGCATTTTTCCGCGGGCCGCCTGCTGATATTCCGGCCCGGCGATGCAATCACGCTGGTGGCCACAAGCGATGCCCACCTCGTTCTGCTCGGCGGAGCGGCAATGGATGGCCCGCGTCATATCTGGTGGAATTTCGTCTCCTCGCGAAAGGAGCGCATCGAGCAGGCCAAGGCCGACTGGAAGCTCGCCCGTTTCGACACCGTCCCCGGCGACGAGAGCGAGTTCATTCCATTGCCGGAGTAGGAAACAAGGCCGTAGCCCGGATGAGCAAAGCGACATCCGGGTCTTCGCTGCCAAACAAACCCCGCATGTCGCTGGCGCTCATGCGGGCTACGTGACAGCAAGGCCCGCGTCACAGGCTCCAGCGCAGCCCGCAGTTCTTGCACGGGGAGGGCGGCTGGTCCGATAACAGGCTGGTGCGAAAATCCTGGTAGGCGGGACCGGTCCAGATTTCCCGCAGCGTCTGCTGGGTTGCATCGCCCAATGTGTAGTTTTCATAGCCTCGTTGCGAGAACGGCGCGATGCAGCATGGAAGCGCACGACCGTTCGCAGTGAAATACATCACCGTCCACGGCCGGCGGCACATCGACCAGGGCGAACCGGTGTCGCTTCGCTTGAGACTCATGCCCGGCTCGGATGCCGCGCCCGAAGCGCTGAACGTCACCCCGAGCGAACGCGCGAGCGAGGCCGCGTGCTCGAGAAGCGTCGATTCTTCGCTCGTGAGTTGCTCATACAAGGCCTGGTCCGGCGTTGCGTGGCCGATCGAGTCCTCATCAAAGAAAACGAGGCGTTGCAAATAAATCTCCTTCACGCCCGTTTCGGCCGCAACGCGGACAAAATCGGGAAGCTGCTCAACGGTCTCACGCAGCCCTGTCAACCACGCCGAGACGCGCGGCTTGTCATGACCTTCCCGCTCCTGCAGGTCGCGAAAGGCACGAACGTTCTTGAGAATACGATTGAAGTAGTCCTTGCCCCGGATCGCCCGGTAGGACTTGGCATTCGAAGCATCAAATGAGACGCGCAGCTCGTCCAGCCCCGCCTCAATCAGCGCTCGCCCGTTGCGGAGGTTGAGCACGGTGCCATTGGTGTTGAACAGCACGTAAGTGCCGCTATCCTTGAGATGCCGCACCATGCGGGGCAGGTCCTTGACGAGCATGGGTTCGCCAACCCCGTGCAGCACCGCGCGCGCAACATTCGGAACCTGCCCGACGATCGAAGTAAATAAGTCCCAGCTCATGTCCGCTGGCGGTTCGAGCTCCGCATAAGTGCGTGGGCATGTCGTGCAGAGCAGGTTGCATCGGTTGGTCGTCTCCAGATAGAGACACACCGGCAGGTGATCGGGCACCGCATCCTGAGTGCGCACGCTCTCGAAATAGCGCCGCGGATCAACCGGGGCTTTTGTTGATGTCAATTGCATCGTCACACGCCATCCGGGGCGATTATTGAGCAGCGTTGCGGCTGACGGTCACTCACGATCCGGCTCCCTCCATAACTTTTGCGCCAAGTCGCTCGGCTAAAGCAGCTCTCTGGCATAGTGATTTCATCAACTCGGCCGTGTGAGCGGCGTGGTAAGGCCGTAGAGCTGGATGGAAGGAGCGGCCGTCAGCGAGCTCTCCGTGCAACATCCTCAATGCGGCGGCATCGTCGACATCGTACCATGGCGACAGAACATGCATGCGAAGCCCGATCTCTTGAGCACGATCAATAGTCTGATCGGCGACACGGCTGGTGCTCCATTCGATATTGTCAAACATGCGCCGGTGAGCCTTCTTGAGCCCGAGAAGATAGTAGCCTCCGTCTTCGGCGGGTCCGAGCACGGCGCGGTCTCCCGGTTGAGCGAGCAGGTCAGCAGCCTCGATCAGAAGCCCGGTCGGCAGGGTCGGGCTGTCGGAGTTAAGGACGATGGCGCCAGCATGTCCTCTTTCCAGTAACTCCCGAATCGCCCAATGCAGACAGTCGCCGAAATTGGGCAGCCAGACTTCAAATAAACCGATCTCGGGACAAATATTGTCCTGGAAGAATGCGCCGGTGCCCGGCGGTCCAAATGCCATATATCCCGCGATTGACCTTGGGTGGGCCGCAGCCAGGATATTCTGCGCGACGTCCTTGAGGAACGCGGTATTGAATGAAGCCGCTTCCTCGTAAGTCAATGGCGGTACCAGCCGGGTCTTTGTTCGCCCTGCTGCGGACGCCTTGGCCATGACCGCAATACCGCACCCGGCCGGAAAGTCAGCCTGTCCCAAGCCGCGACCTGGCCCGGCTGACGCCGCGCCGTCGGGCCTCGACGAACTATCCTGCACCGCTTCCTCCCACAACCCCCGCTTCAATCCACCGCACCGCACTAGGTTTCCTGCCCAACTCACGCGCAAGGATAAAGATTTGGAGCGGACCCGAATAAGAGGCTTGCTTCACGCATTCGTGATCGGAATCAGTGCTGGCCGAGACCGATGCGGATTGTTTCATCGTGCGGGATGACCTCTGCGCCGGCACCGGTCCAGGTCGGAGCGGAAGCATATTCGTCAGGCTTCATATCCAGCGACGCCAACTGTCGTCCAAATATCCCAACTGCTTCGATCGGCACGGACACAAGGCGACCTCCCCACCGGAGCACGCCGCTATGGGCGACGATGAGCAGGATTCTTCCCTCTGGCGTGCGCACCGCCTGGCGGACGAGCCCGATTGTCACGTGACTGTCGTCGAGCACCGGCAGCCCGATGAGATCGCCCACGCGCACCGGCTGCGGAAAGCGCCGGCGCATGCGATCCTGCGGAGTCTCTTGGCGCCGAGTCTTTTCTTCTGGAGTTGCGTCTCGCGGCTCATGTTGCGCGAGGACAAATCCCAGCCCCAGACCTGGAGCAATCGGCTCTGTCGTTGCGGCGGCATAACTGCCGCCTAAAACTACGCTCAGCAAGACGTGACGGATCATCCGATTGCTCAATCTGAGCTTCACAGCTTTGACACGCGGATGTGTTGCGTGCTTGCCTGTGCAACCATCGAGCGCTTCGCTATTGTCATGTCAATTGCGGACACGCACGGGAGCATTTGCGATGGCAGTGGCCCACGTCAAATCAAATGCTCGGCATGGCCGGCGGCTTCATCCCTTGCCTGTGCGGGTTATGCACTGGATAAACGCGGCCGCCATCATCATCATGATCATGAGCGGCTGGAAAATCTATAACGACGACGTGCTCTTCGGCTGGCTGCATTTCCCTGATGCGATCACGCTCGGCAAATGGGCGCAGAACGGGTTGCAGTGGCATTTCTTCGGGATGTGGATTTTCGTGCTCAATGGACTGGCGTATCTCGGCTATGGAATCATCTCAGGGCGGTTCAGAAGCAAGCTGTTTCCAGTCTCGTTGCGGGAGTTGATTGCAACAGTCCGGGACGCAATCACATTTCGTCTCCAGCACGACGATCTCACGCGCTACAACGCTGTCCAGAAGCTGCTCTATATCGGCATCATGCTGGTCGGCATCGTCATCGTTCTGTCCGGGCTCTCGATCTGGAAGCCGGTGCAGCTCTCCGAGCTGGCGACGCTGTTCTATGATTTTCAGACCGCGCGGCTCGTGCACTTTCTTTGCATGGCGGCGATCGTGCTGTTCCTCATTGTGCACGTGGGTCTCGCGCTGATTGTGCCGCAGTCGCTTGTTGCAATGCTGACGGGTGGACCAGTCATCGAGCCTCACCAACCCATAAAGAGAAGCGAAGCGCCGGCCGTTTCGCCCCCCGCGGCCGGGTGACGCAGACTGGAGATTGCGATGCTTGTGCGTACGCCGTCGCACTCAATATTCCGCCCGAGCAAACCTGTTTCTCAGATGGTGCTGGAAGAAAATCGCGGGCTCGTCCAGGCGATCAATCGCCGCAACCTGCTCCGCGGCACCGTGAGTCTCGGCGCGTTGTCCTTTCTGACGGGCTGCGACGTGAGCGACTCTTCGCCGGTGCGTTCGATGTTGCTGGCGGTTTCCGCCTGGAACGATCGCGTCCAGGAAGCCATCTTTCGGCCCAATCACCTGGCGCCGACATTCTCAGAATCGCAGGTGGTCAAGCCGCCCCGCTTCAATGCTTATTATGACATTGAGGATGTGAAACCAGTTGACGCGGCGACGTGGCGTCTCGAGTTGGCCGGCCGCATTGCAGACAAGCGACCCTGGCGGGCGGAGCAGTTCAACGACCTCCCGCAGCAGGAGCTCATAGTGCGGCACATTTGTGTGGAAGGCTGGGATTACATCGGGCAGTGGTCCGGCGTGAACTTCCGGGTTTTTCTAGAGCGCATCGGCGCCGACGTCACTGCAAAATACATCGCATTCAAATGCGCCGATGACTACACCGAAAGCCTGGACATGGCGACGGCGCTCCACCCGCAGACGATCCTCGCCACGAAATACGCGAGGGAGCCCATCACGGATCCATTCGGGTTCCCTCTGCGTCTGCGCACCGCGACCAAGCTGGGTTTCAAGAATCCGAAGTGGATCACCGCCATCGAGGTTACCAACACTTTCCCGAGCACGTATTGGTCCGAACGTGGGTTCAACTGGTTCAGCGGGATCTAGCGTGGAGAGGACGGCGCGGCTCCTCTTCACCTCCGCCCGTCCGAACTCGGGTTTACCCGAGTTCGGCCCTCCTAAGGTGGCCGAAGTCGGATATATCCGACTTCGGCTGGGGAGAGGTGAAGCGCGGCCTCACCTCGAATCTTCACCCACCGTTGACCGATATATCCGCCATCGATCCGGCGCGGTTTCAACGAGCCGATAGAGCTCGCTCGCTGCAAAAGGATCGTGCTGCCAGGCCGTGTCACTGGCGGTCAATACGATAACGCGGCAGCCAAATCGCACCGCGAGCTCGCGCACGTCACTCTCGCTGCCCTCACCGGCGAAAACACGGACAAATAATGCGTTGATTTCCTCCCGGCGCGCCGGCGTCAACGGCGCATAGGCAAGCGTCAACTCCCGTCCTGCGAAACAGGAGCTGCGGTTTGACAACAGCGCCCATGAAAGGTTGACGGGCCAGGGCGTCAGGTCCGCGAGAAAGAGAGGATTGTTTCCCACCCGCTCGCCTGGCCCGGCGTGACGGCGCACTGCTTCCCACATCGCAGGCGTTTGCGCAAATGCAAGGCCAGGCTGCGCGGGACGGCCGATAACATTGCCATAGATCATTTGAGCTGCGTCGGGAAACCCAAGCAGGAGGCCGCACAGCGTTGCGCCGGCGGCGATGCGGGCGCGCTGTTGCAGCCAGATCGCGAGCCCTGCGGCGGAAAAGACGATGAGGATCATTGCGCTGGGCAGGACTGCGCGCAAGCCGAGGTCGTTGTTCTCGGCCAGCGTGCTGACCAGGAGCCAGGAGATCATCAATCCGGTAACCGTCAGCACCGCGAGCGCGGCGGCGGCACGACGTCTTTCCGCATCCAGCTTGCGTGAGACGAGGAAAGCCGCAAGCGCGATGGAACCGGCGACATAGGTGGCAGGAAACTCGACTATCAAGAGCACGAGCCAATAGGCCGGAAAATCGAGGACCCAGCGCAGCGGATCTGCAAACCAGTTGCCCAGCACCGCAAAGTGACCCACCACAATGGGAGATTCGCTGCCGCGTGATCCAACCACCGCAATCTGATCCCGGACAAGTGGAGCAGTGAGCAGGATGCTCAGAGCAGCCGCGCCGGAGAGCGTCAAAACGAAGCTCAGACGTTTGGGCGATGGGACGTGAAAGAGAAAGATGAGAGCTGCAAGGGATGCGGAAAGCAGGAACACTATGCCTCCGACCCAGGTCGAGCTTTCAAATCCGGCAACAACAACCAGGACCAATGTGATGAAGAGCAAAGCATTTCTCTGCATCGCCAATCGCGAGATCAGCAACAGCGCTATGACAACGCACGAGGCAGACATGAGATGCTGCGGCACCCATGCCGATTGGAACAGCCAACCAGCAAATCCCGTTGCATACTCAAGCATGCCGTCGAGCCGCCGCGCGCCAAGGAGAGCCCACACCACGAAGCGCAGAGATCCGGTGGCGGCAAAAAGCACCGCCCACAGCGCCGCGGAACGGCCGCCGAACCACACCGCAAGGCCCATCATCAAGGTCAGGGAAGAAAAGGCCGAGAACCAGGTCAGCGCGATGTCCGCTTCCCACCCCGTCAATCCCAGCATGATGGCCAACTGGGCGGCGCTGAAATGCCAGAGATAATAATAGGCCAAGTGGCCGGCCTCACCGAGCTCACCGAAGAATGGGTTTGCCGGCGGCAGCCCCAGCCGGGTCATCACATCAATGATGGCGACCTTGGCGTGGTCGAAGATCGGTTTTGCGACGACGACGCCCTCTCCCACATGCGCGGGAGCAACTGCCGCGGCAGGGGCAAGGGCGAGCGCCGCGGCTGCCAGCAACGCCCAGGTCGGAATGCTGCAGGCGACCGGTGGCCCATCGCGGTTCTGTAAGGCCGCAGCGGCTGCAATGATCGCAACGATACCAACTCCCGCTACGCCAACTGCGGAAAACCCGAACAGAAGGAAGAGCGGCAAGGTGACCGCGCTGTGCACCGCCCATCCGAGGGCGGGGGAAGTCGGCAAGGCCAGCGCGGGGGGGAGGATGCGGCGGCCGATCGAGAAGCCCAGTAAGGTCCAGAACAGCAACGCCACAACGGCGCCAATGGCGGCGTTAAGCGTCGATGCCATGAGGTCTAGTGTCCCGATTCCGAAGTTCGCCAGTGCTCGCGGCCTCCTCTGATGCGAACTTCGGAATCAAAGGGACACTAGCAACTATATGGTTCAAGTGCGGTTTTGAATTTGAAGTTCCTACACGAGCTTGCGGCAACAATGATAGGAACTTCAAATTCACCGCACTTGTCAGCCAGGTTTTGTCAGCAAGGGTGCAGTGTTGTGAGAGAGCCATATAGCGCGTACCCGCGGCGGAACGAAACGGCGCGTTAACTCTACCTTAACCTTGACGCGCGCTAATCGGGTTAACCGGACGGTAAGAATCACCGCGCCCCCGAGGTGGCTATTGTGAGCAGCGCGATCGCCATTCGACCCACTGATTCCATGCGTTTGCGCGGGCGGTCATTCATGGCCTTTGTGCTCGCCCCGGCGCTGCCCGTCGGGCAGTGGGTGGCGCAGCTGGACAAATGGAGCGGCAATTCGCCGAATTTCTTCGTCGGCCGGCCGATCATTCTCGATCTGGCAGGACTGACGCTTGCAGTCTCCGAGATTGCCGAGCTGATCGCGCTTCTCGCGGAACGCGGCATTCGCGTAATGGGGCTCGCAGGGGCCGAGCCCGACCAACTCGCCCCCTCGCTGCCACCGCTGCTGCAAGGCGGCCGCGGGGCACCCGCCTTTGAAATCGTTGCCAGCGCCTGCGCCGACGCCCCGGTCGCCCCCGCTGTTGCCGGCGCCCAGACACAGGCGCCGGGCTCGCTTCTGATCGAGAACCCCGTTCGCTCGGGTCAATCCATTGTCTTTCCCGCCGGCGACGTAGTCGTGCTTGGTTCGGTCTCCTCGGGCGCCGAGATCGTGGCTGGAGGATCGATCCACATCTACGGCGCCCTGCGCGGCCGCGCCATGGCAGGCGCCACGGGAAATTCGCGGGCAAGAATCTTCTGCAGCAGGAACGAAGCCGAGCTCGTTTCGGTAGACGGCTACTACCGCACCGCAGAGCAAATCGACGCAAGCCTCCGCAGCCGCCCGACTCAGTGTTGGCTGGAAGATCGCGTCCTATCCATAGCAGCCTTGGACTGAAAGCCTTCGATCGAAGGCGGGGGAGAACAAGAATGACAAGAGTCCTCGTGGTGACCTCGGGCAAGGGCGGCGTGGGCAAGACGACCACCACCGCGGCGCTCGGCGCGGCGCTCGCGCAGGCGGGTCAGAAGGTCGCCGTTATCGATTTCGATGTGGGATTGCGCAACCTCGACCTGGTTATGGGAGCCGAGCGCCGCGTGGTGTTCGATCTCATCAACGTGGTGCAGGGGGTGGCCAGGCTCTCTCAGGCGCTCATTCGCGACAAGCGGCTGGAAACGCTTTGGCTGCTGCCGGCCTCCCAAGTCCGCGACAAGGACGCGCTGACCGAGGCTGGCGTGGCGAGCGTGATCAAGGAGATGCGCAGCAAGTTCGACTGGATCATCTGTGACAGCCCGGCCGGCATCGAGCGCGGCGCGACGCTTGCGATGCGCTTTGCCGACACGGCCGTCATCGTCACCAATCCGGAAGTTTCCTCGGTGCGCGATTCGGATCGCATCATCGGGCTCCTCGATTCGAAGACCGAGAAGGCGGAGAAAGGCGAACGCATCGACAAGCATATCCTGATCACCCGCTACGACCCGCAGCGCGCTTCGCGCGGCGAGATGCTCGCAATCGACGATGTGCTCGAGATCCTCTCCACCCCGCTGCTCGGGGTTATTCCGGAAAGCGAGGAGGTGCTGCGCGCGTCGAACATCGGCTCGCCGGTGACCCTGAACAACCCGGCGAGCGCGCCGGCGCGCGCCTATTTCGACGCGGCCAGGCGAATCAAGGGCGAAAGCGTTCCGCTGACAATCCACAGCGAGCGCAGGCGCTTGTTCGAGAAGCTGTTCGGGAGAGCGGCATGAGCTTCTTCGCACGCTTTTGGCGCCGGAGCTCGGCTCCGATCGCGCGCGAACGGTTGCAGATTCTGCTATCGCACGAGCGTAGCGCGTGCGGGCAGCCCGACCTGCTTGGACGATTGCGGGAGGAGATCCTCGCCGCACTGGGCAAGCATATCGCGGTTGACCAGGACAATGTCGTCATGCGGATGGACCGCGGTGCGACCCTCTCCACCCTCGAGATCGAGATCCTCATCCCGCACGCCGGAATCAGGCTCGCCGTGTCGTAGATCTAAGCTTCCGAATGTTACGTCATCCGTCCGGAAGGGCGAAATCGGACTGCTGGGTAGGGGCGGGTTTGAAACCCGCCTCTACAAATTTCGTCAGTATCTCGCGGTCCGATGCTCATGCTCGCCCTCGATGTCCTTGCCGGTGTAGTCGGTCATCAGCACGCTGGTAGACCAGCCGGAAGACACACACGTACGTTCTTGCCAGGCCGTTACCGTTGCGCGACAAGGCTCGTTCGCATCCGCTTGCTTTGGAGTCATTCATGAAATCCACGGATCGAAGCTTTGCAAAGCTCATAGCGGCATCGGGGATTATCTTGCTTGTGTGCAGCCTGCAGGCCGGCGCGCAAGATCAGTCCGCCCCCGAGCTGCCGCGGCCGAAGATCGATGTGCCGGGGATCACGCCGGAAGTGCTGGTGCGCACGGACGTCCCCGGTGCGCCGGGAAAGCACGCCATCGTAACCCGCGTCACCTACGAGCCAGGCGCGCGCATCCGCAAGCACTACCACACCAGCCAAATCGTCTTTTACATCCTCGAAGGATCAATGGTCGTGCAAGACGACGGCAAGGCGCCGTTCACCTTGAAGCCTGGCGATTCCCTTCTCATTAAGCCAGGAACGGTGCATGCGCATTGGAACGCGAGCACGACCGGGAAGCTGGTGTTCACGGAATTCATTCTGGTGGACGAAGGACAGCGCAGCGTCGTGTTTGTGGAGCAATAATCGCAAGGCCGCCGCCGGAACCTTCAGCCTCTGTTTAAGCCTTACTTTCGACCTCTTTTGTTCAGACCTCGTTCAGCGCAGTTGCGTTGACATGCGCTCCGCTTCTGGCCCCTCCCACACTGGCCCCTCCAAATCGGTCACCTCCAAAGGAACAACCGAAATGCATAAGGTTCGACAATTGCTCATGGGCGGCACGATGATCGGCAGCGTGATGTGTCTTCACGTTGCCCATGGTGCACCTCTGAATGAAGAATGGGCCAAAGCGGGTCGCGCGGGCGCGGAGCAATCGTCCGTTCTTCTCGCCCAGGCGGTCGAGCCTGATGCGAGACCCGGGTCTGCACCACAAAAGCCGCCGGCCGCTGCTCCTGCGAAACCTCCTGCGCCGGCGCCTCTTCCGAGAGGGACGATAGCGCCGGCACCGCCTGCGCAGGGTGCACCGACCACTTCACCGCGCGCGCAAGAACACCAGCCCTCTGTGCCGGCGCGCCCCGGTAACGCCCCGGGCGCCGCGCAAGAGCGTCAGCCTGCGACGCCGGGTCGTCCGGCGCCTCCGCCGGCTGCGGCGCAGGATCATCTGCTTCCTGCACCTGGACGGCCGACGGCTCCTCCCGCTGCCGCGCAAGATCAGCGCCCTGTGACACCGGGGCGTCCGGCGACTCCTCCCGCTGCCGCGCAGGATCATCTACCTGCTGCGCCTGGACGGCCGCAGTCCCCGCCCGCGGCAGTGCAAGGCGCTCAGCCTGCGACGCCGGTGCATCCGGCCGCTCCACCCGCAGCGGCGCAACAACCTGCAACGCCGGGACGGGCTGCGACTCCGCCTGCTGCGCCGCAGCCAGCGCAACCCGTCCCTTCGCCGGCCGTCCAAAATCCTCCCGCGGGTGCGGTACCTAATGCACAAGCATTGCCGCTCGCGCCGTCCGGTTTGCCGTCGCCGTCAGCCCTGCAGGCGCACCCGATCGCCCCAGGCGCGCGCGGCGCAGGCATCGCGCCGCAGTCGGCGCAAGGGCAGCCCTTGGTGCGCATGGATGCTTTGCGCGGCGAGCGCCGCGAGTATCAGGAAGGAGGGCGCACCATTATTCGCGAGCCGGATCGCACCATCATTCGCGAAGGCGGCCAGACGATCATCCGCCACAGCGAGGTCGATCGCTTCCGCTACGGCGCACGCGATGTGCATGTGGAACGGCGAGGGAATGAGAATGTCACGATTGCGCTTCGGCCGGACGGGGACAAAGTTGTGACCATCGTCGACGACGCCGGTTTTCTGCTCCGCCGCTCCAGAATCGCGCCCGACGGACGAGAGATTGTGATCATCGACAATGGCCCGCACAGGAGCGGGTATGGCGGCCGCCCGGGACTAGAGGTCGGTTTCGGGTTTGGTCGTTTCCTGGTTCAACCTGCCGCCGCCGCGCATTCGCATCCCGCGTGAGCGCTACATTGTTGAAACGCAGTACGCCCCCGCGGCACTGCTCTTTGAGACGCTGCTTGCGCCGCCGGTAGAGGTGATCGAGAGGCCCTATTCCCTCGATGAAATCCGCTACAACGTGTCGTTGCGCGATCGCATGCCGCGCATCGATCTGAACACGGTGACCTTCGAGACCGGCTCGTGGGAGCTTAGTCCCGAGCAAATCCAGTTGCTCGCGGAGGTCGCTGAAGGGATCAGGCGGTCGATCGAGCGTCACCCGCAAGAGGTTTTTCTTATCGAAGGACATACCGACGCGGTCGGCTCGGATGTTGACAATCTTTCGCTTTCGGACAGGCGCGCGGAATCCGTCGCCATCGCTCTCAGCGAGGAGTTCGCAGTGCCGGCGGAGAACCTCACGACCCAGGGCTACGGGGCGCAATACCTGAAAATCCCGACCCCCGGGCCGGAGCGAGCCAATCGGCGCGTGACGGTGCGCCGCATTACGCCGCTGCTCGCGGGCAAGTAAGGGCGGGTTTTAAACCCGCCCCTACATCCGATCGCCCCGGGGCCGGTTACAGGAGACCGCAGCCGCAACCGAGCGTCCAGGAGCGGCCGTCATCGCCAATGACAGTCGGCATGCTCTGGCTCAAGGCCGCAGCGGCCAGCTCAACGCCGGTCGTGACGGAGGCGCTTTTCGTGTAGCCGGGATATGTGCTGATCGGCAGCCACTCGGGGCTGACCTTGAGCGCGGCCGGCGCAAGCGAGGTGTATTCGCCTTCGCCATGGACCACCTTGCCGCCGAGCATGGTGAGCACCGAGGAAAGCTGTGAGATGCGGTCCTCCGGCACGGTCAGATAATCGGCACTGAGCACCGCAAGATCAGCCCATTTTCCGACGGAGAGAGTGCCCTTCTTCTCCTCCTCGTTGCTGATCCACGCGCCGGCGGCGGAGTAGGCGCGCAGCGCCTCCTCCCGGCTCATGAGATTGCGATCGGCCGCGTGTCGCAAACCGCCCTGCGTCTTGCCGGTGACGAGCCACTGCACCCCCACCCAGGGATTATGACTGGACGCGCGGTTGCCGTCCGTGCCGAGCGCGAACGGCACTCCCATCTGCTTGATGCGACCGAGCGCCGGCGCATCCTCCGCCGCCTCTTTTCCCCATTTCGCGACATAGGCCTCGCCGTCCGACGACATGCGATTCTGCAGCCCCAGGCTGCCGCCCAGCGCCGCAAGACGGTCAAGCGTGCGCGTGGTCATGCCCTCGCAGTGCTCGAGCCCCCAACGCAGCTTGTCGACCGGAACTTCGGTGTGCACCTTTTCCACGACGCCAAGGATGCGCTGCGCGGTGAAATCAAACGAGGCGTGCATGCGGAAGGGCCAGCCGTTCGACGCCACGAACTTGAGCACCTCGGTGAGTTTTTCTTCCATGATCGGCGGTTGCGGTAGCGGATCCTTTGCAAAATTGGTGACGTCGCCCGCCGCCCACACCGTGTATTCGCCGGCGCCGCACAGACGGAAATAGTCGTCGCCCTGATAAAGCTTGGCCTGGCTGAGCCAGCCCTTGTAGTCCTCGATCTCGCGCCCCGGCCGCTGCGCCATCAAGGTGTATCCGATGCGCACGGTGAGCGCCTTGTCGGCGGCAAGCCTGGCGATGGCCTGATAGTGCTCGGGATAGTTCTGACCGCCGCCGCCCGCATCGATGAGGCTGGTGACGCCGAGGCGGTTGAGCTCACGCATCATATGCCGCGTCGAATTGACCTGGTCGTCCGCCGGCAGCTTGGGAATCTTGGCGAACACGCCGAGCAGGCTGATCAGGCTGGTGGTTGCAATCAGGAGTCCGGTCGGCTCGCCGTTGCCGTTGCGGGCGATCAGGCCGCCCATCGGATCGGGTGTGTCGCGGTTCCAGCCAAGGGCGCGCAGTCCTGCCCTGTTGATGAAGGCGCGATCATAGATATGCATCACAAAGCAGGGGACATCGCCGCAAGCCGCGTTGATCTCGTCGAGCGTCGGCAGGCGCTTTTCCTTGAACTGATGCGGCGTCCAGCCCCCGACGACTTGCACCCAGTGCGGGGCAGGCGTGCGCTGGGCCTGCTCCTTGAGCATTCGCAACCCCAACGCAAGCGAGGGCACCCCATCCCAACGGACCTCCTGAGAATAGGTCAAGCCGCCACGGATGAAATGCGTGTGCGCGTCATTGAGGCCGGGAATGATGGTGCGGCCGCCCGCGTCAATGATTTTCGTGGCCGACGAGCGCAATCGCTCGAGCTCGGCGCGGGCGCCCACGCCAGCGATCTTGTCGCCGGCAATTGCGATAGCCTGGGCGCGTGGCGTGCTCGGATCAAGCGTGATGATCTTTGCGTTCTCGATGATCCAATCGGCCTTCGGGCCTTTATTATTTGCGTCTTGCGCGACAGCGGCGATGGGCTCGCTCGCCTTCGCTGCCGCATAGACGCCGGCGAGCGCCGCCGAACTTGAAACAAAATTCCGCCGCGTCATCCCCGCCGCGGTGAACCCGAATGGCTTCGACCCGCAGAAAATGCACATGATGACCTCCCTCGATGCGCTTCGGCTCTCACTCGGTGGGAATGGATTGGCTCAGTCTGCTCTGATATTGGCGTCGTGAACGACCTTGCTCCATTTCGCCATTTCGCTCTTGAGGCGTTCCCCGAACTCTTGCGGCGTATTCGCGACAGGAGCAAAGCCCAAGGTCTCCAACCTTTGCGCGATATCGGGCATCGCGACCATCTGCACGATGGCGCTGTGCCAGCGCTCGATGATCTCTCCCGGTGTGCCCGCGGGGGCGACAATGCCGGTAAGCGTATCGCTTTCGAGATCGGGCACGCCGGCTTCGATGTTTGTCGGCACGTCCGGCACGGACGGTGAGCGCCGGGTGCTCAGCACCGCAATCCCGTGAAGCTTTCCGTCCTTGATGTTGCTCATGGCGGGAGGCAGCGCCGTGAAGGCAATCGGTGTGTGGCCGCCGATGGTGGAATTGATGGCCAGACCGGCGCCGTTGAAAGGCACAGTCACAAGGTCGAGCCCATACTTCTGTTTGAACAGCTCGCCGGCGAGGTGGGGAGTCGAGCCGGTTGCGGGATGCGCGAAACTGTATTTGCCGGGATTGGCCTTGATCAGCGCGACCAGGTCATTGAGGCCCTTTGCCGGAACCGATGGATGGCTGGAAACCACGTTGGGCGAGGCGGCAACCAGCGTGATGGGCGAGAAATCCTTGATCGGGTCATAGGGCAGCTTGGCATACATGCTCGGATTGACGATGAAGCCGGTGCTTACCACGAGGATCGTGTAGCCGTCGGGTGCCGCCTTCGCGACCATGCCAATTCCCGTGTTGCCGCCGGCGCCGGGAACATTCTCTATGTAGAGCTGCTGGCCCCAGACATCCGACAGCTTCTGAGCAACGATGCGCGCAATCACATCGGTTGGTCCGGCCGCCGCGAACGGCACGACCAGGCGGATTGGATGCGCAGGATAGGTCTCGGCGGATGCAGGCGGGGGACTGCCAAGCGCCAGCAGGATGAAAGCTGCGCCGGCGCTGAGCGCGTTGCGAGCCGCCATCATAATGTCCTCCCTTGACCTTGTTATCGATTTTATCATTGTTGCTGCCACGCACGGCAGCCCGGTGCCTTGAAGCATCCACCTGCGACAGCTGCTTGGGCAAGCAATTTATTGCGACAAAGGGAAGTGCATGACGGCGAAGAAGATCACGCGCCGGATTACGCGGGACGACCTGCGCGACGCGGCGGAGAAGTACAAGAACTGGGGCAAGTGGGGTCCAAACGACGAGATCGGAACGCTCAATTACACGCGTCCGGAGGATATCATCGCAGCCGCCAGGTTGGTGCGCAAAGGCAAAGTGATCTCGCTCGCGCTCAATTTCGATCACACCGGCCCGCAAGGCGCCAAGAGCAACTACCCTGCGATGGGCCGCACCAACCCCATTCACACCATGATCCGCACCGGCACCGACGCCTATTCCGGTGTGCTCGACAAGCGCGGTATTCGCGCCGCTGACGACATGGTGACCATGCCGCTCCAATGCGGCACGCAATGGGATGGGCTCGGTCACGTGTTCTACGAGAACTTCATGTGGAACGGCTACGACTGCCGCGAGGTCACGTCTGCCGGGGCGCAGAAATGCGGCATCGAGAAAACAAAGAACAAGATGGTCGGACGCGGCGTCTTCCTCGACGTGGCCCGCGCCCTCGGCAAGCAAGCCCTCGACGACGGCTATGGCATCACCTGCGAGGATCTCGACAAGACCGCGCAGGCGCAAGGGGTGGCGGTGCGGCGCGGCGACTATGTGGTTGTGCGCACCGGACAGATGGAGCGCTGCCTTAAGGCGGGCAGCTGGGACGGCTATCCCGGCGGCGACGCGCCTGGATTCGGCTTCGACACCTTGGAGTGGGTGGCACGCACTGAGCTCGCCGCGCTTGCCAGCGACACCTGGGGCTGCGAGGTGCGGCCGAACAACGCCGAGGCTGGCATCAACCAGCCCTGGCACTGGATCACAATTCCCATCATGGGGATGACCATGGGCGAGATCTTCTATCTCAAGGATCTCGCCGAGGACTGTGCGGCGGACAAGGTGCACGAGTTCATGTTCGTAGCGCCCGCCATCCCGATCACCGGCGCCGTGGGTTCTCCTGCCAATCCGCTCGCCATCAAGTGAAACTCGCGCCGCCGGCAAGAATGATCGGCGAAACCAGTGAGATGTCAGCAGGCGCCGGAGAATGTGATGAATTTTGCCATCAACCCCGCGATCGCCGCGGGTGTCCTCGCTTCCACCGCGGTCACTGACGCAGCTTATGTGTTTTTCAACGCGGCAGTGGTGAGCCGCCGCCGCTTCCGGGCTGCCAACTGGAGCGCGATCTGGTATCTCCTCTCCGCCTTCGCGGTGCTCAGCTATACCGAGAATGCTGTCTATGTCGCCTTCGCCGCGCTCGGATCGTGGCTCGGCGCATTTGCGTCGGTCACCTGGCTTCACCGCACCTCGCCGCCGCGTCACGATCCGCCGTAAATGCTTCCCCAAGCGGTCCGGGTTTTAGACAAGTGGCATGGACGTTTTTTATGAAAGCTTGATTGCTCGCGCTGCGACCATCGACGAGCTCCTGTCCGAAGAATTCGCAGCGCTGCCGGGGCAGAGAGCGCATGCCGATCTGGCCGCCCGGCGCCTCGCCGCGTGGTGCCGCTCGTGTGCCAGCGGCGACTGGTTGTTGTTCAATAGGCGACTGGAAAGAGACCGGCTGTCAATTGCTCAGGTGCTGGCGCGCTTTGCTACCGTTCGCCGTCGCGCCGGCGCTCCAATGCCTGCCTGGATTGATGATGCGATCTGGATCGAGGCGGCATTGCAAAGCCGCGGCAAAGATATCGTGCCCATTGCCGTCGCGCACGAAGCCGAGCCTTGTGCGTTCGAGCACCTGCTCGCGCCGCTGGTCGATGCAGCCGATATGCGGCTCTGGGAAGATACCGATGGGCCGGCCGCCAGCAACTTGAACGGAACCGCTCGCGCCAGCTTGCGGCATTCACTCCTCAAAGAGCTTACCAGTCTTTGCGCTCCGGCCCTCTATGAGCGCTTTGATCAAGCGCGCAAGGCCCGCGTTGCGTCCCCCGATGTCGCGCCGGCGCCGCCTGCCGACCGCACATCGCATTACGATCGGTTTGCCGCGAACATGAAAGCCGGTGGTTTCCGCCGGCTGTTTGCAGACAAGCCAATTCTATTGCGCTTAATTGCCGCCATCACGCGTCAGTGGATCGAAACTTCGCATGAGCTCGTCATTCGCCTCGATGCCGATATGGAGATCATCCGCCAGGATCTCCTTCGCTCCAGCAACTCCAGCCGAGTTGCAAAGATCGAATGCGAGCTCTCCGATCCGCATCATGGCGGCCGCTCGGTTAAGATCATCAGCTTCGAAGACGGCGCCCGGGTCGTGTACAAGCCAAAAGACCTGCGGGTCGATGCCGGCTGGTACGGCTTGATCGGACGATTGAACCGTGCCGATCCCCCCATCGCATTGAGGGCGGTGCGCCCTGTTTCGCGGGAGGGCTATGGCTGGACCGAGTTCGTCGCTCATGCCGGATGCGCCGGCCCAGATGATTTCAAGAAGTTTTTCCGACGCGCTGGCTCATGGCTGGCGCTGTTCCACTGCTTTGCCGCCACCGACATGCATCAAGAGAATATGATTGCGGCGGGCGAGCAGCCCATCCCGATCGACCTCGAGACGATCCTGCAAGCGCCTTCCCAGGAACAGAAAGACGGCGATCCCGAGGAACAGGCCTTTGCAGCCGCGACGGAAACTATCGCCAACTCGGTAGCGATGGTCGGCTTGCTGCCTGCATATGGCCGATCTCCAGATAACGATGTCTTCGCGATGGGCGGCTTGATAACCAATCGCCGCGCGCAAGCAAAAATTGTTTGGGACAACATCAACTCGGACAGCATGCGGCCGCGCAGGTCGGCGGAAGCTGCTGAAACCGCTCCAAACCTTCCACATATCAATGGCGATTACGCCAAGTTTGGCGACTTTATAGAGGACTTCGTTTCGGGGTTTGAGGATTACGCAACGTTCCTGCTGCGGCAGAGCCGAGATGCACGAGGACGAGCTCTGTTTGACGGCTTTGGCGGCCTTTCAGTCCGCAAAATCGTACGACCCACCCGTTTCTATCACATGCTGCTCCATCGTCTCAGAGATCATCGGACCATGGACGATGGCTTGGTCTGGTCCGCGCAAATGGACTTCATCGCAAGGCTCGCAGATTGGGACAAAGACACCGATCCGGCGTGGCCACTGCAGCAGGCTGAACGCGCCGCTCTCGTTCAATTGAATGTGCCGCATTTCGTATCCGCCAGCGATGGGCATGAGTTACGCGATGGGAGCGGAGCTTCGATCAATACCGAGGCGACGCCGGGCCTGCATCACGCCCGGGCTCGCGCCCAGGCGCTCAATGAGCAAGCCATTGCCTGGCAGATCGAAGTCATCAGGCAGAATACGGATACGCTTGCCAAGTCCGCCGAGCGACCAGCTGCAGGTGCGGAAAGGAGGCGTGTTCTGCGTTCTGAGGTGCTCGGCAAGACGCCACGTGAAGCCTTTATGCTTGAGGTCAATAAGATAGCCGGAGAGATTTCCTGTCGTGCAATTCGTCGCGGCCCTGGTGCTGCGTGGATCGGCGCCGACTGGCTGGGAGAATCCGAGGTGTCTCAGCTCGTCGCTTTAGGTCCTGATCTTTACAATGGAAACTCTGGCATTGCGGTTTTCTTCGCCGCCCATGCGGCAGTGACGGGTTGGAAGCCTTCAGGAGAGTTGGCGCTGGCGGCTGTCGCGGGGCTTCGAAAGAGCCTCAAGAGCGCGAGCTCGGCGCGCTTTGCGCGATTCCTGGGAGTCGGTGGGGGAATCGGCCTGGGCTCGATCGTCTGTGCGCTGACTTGCATCTCAAGGTGCCTCCACGACAGTGAATTGCTCGCCGATGCGCAGGTAGCAGCGGAGCTATTCGCCGATGACCTTATCGCGGCGGATAAGCAACTCGATGTGATCAGTGGCAGCGCCGGCGCCATCCTGGCTCTTGTTCGTCTCTATCACGCCACCCGATCCGATGATGTTCTAAGGCGCGCCACAAAGTGCGGCGAGCACCTGCTTGGTCAAGCCCGCGTGGGACCAGAAGGCCGTCGCAGCTGGAAGGCGCGAGGTTCCGGCGCGCAAGCCCTCAACGGCATGTCGCACGGCGCGGCTGGCTTTGCTTATGCCTTGAGCTCGCTATTTGCCGTGACCGGACGCGAAGAGCTCATGACGGCGGCTGCGGAATGCATCGCGTTTGAAAATTCCAGCTACGATGCGCAACGCAGTAACTGGCGCGACTGGCGCAACGCGCCAAAGGCGGCGTGGCCATGCCAGTGGTGCCACGGAGCTGTCGGGATCGGGCTCGCGCGGCTTGGTATGGCCAAGCATCTTGGCTGGCAAGCATCAAGGAGTTGATCACAGCCTCCTTGCCGTGGACGTTGCGCGTGCTCTCGATGGCGTCGAGCGGGCATGGCCGAATGCAGTGGATACGCTTTGCTGCGGTACGCTTGGCAGCATAGAGCTCCTCTGCGAGGCCGGAAGAGCTCTCGACCGGCTCGATCTTCGCGAATCTGCATCCCGGCGATTGATGGCGGTTGTGGAAGCGGCGGCAGCAAGCGGCGACTATCAATGGAATATTGGTGGAAGGCAGTTCAACCTGGGTCTGTTTCGCGGCATCGCCGGTGTAGGTTATACTTTGTTACGGCGACTGGATGACTCTCTTCCCAACGTGCTGCTTTGGGAATAGGCGTCAAACGTGCCCACCCTGGTAGCCCGCATGAGCGCAGTGATATGCGGGGGGACCCGGATGTCGCGCGCAAGCGCGCTCATCCGGGCTACAATTACGGCTGTGTCGATTTCACCGAAACGCACTTTACGGGACCAGCCTGTTGCCAGTCAGCAGTTGTGACCACCACACGACGTAGTGACTTTGGTCCACACCCACCGTGTGGTGTCAGCAGCCGCCTCCAACTCCTCGTCGGAGGTTTCGTAGGTGAGGGCGTCTTCGTCCATGTGGTCGCCGGGGATGTCGTTCATGGCATTGATCCTGTGCTTGCCCGCGCCGTCGTCGCAAAAGCTAGCACATATGCGGAAGTCGTACGAACGGAAAAGGCGCGAGCCAGCTTACTTACTTACTTGAGAACCTGGCCCATGCCCCGGATGCGGCGGGCCATTGCCCCCATAATGTATTGCGCGAAGTTCGGCACTTCGTCGACCATGAAGCGGAACTTGCGGGCATCGATCAGCGACATCTCGCAGTCCTCCTTGAACTCGAGCCGTCGAAGAGCGCGGCGCTTGATCAACCATGGACATGAATCCGATGGCTTCGTTGGGGCCGCAGGTCTCGATGACTTTGTCGCCCAGCACCATTTCGATCACGCCGGATTGCACGACGTACATGCAGTTGCCGGGGTCACCTTTGCTGAACACTACAGTGCCGGATTTGAAGGTGAGGTTGGTGCCAGCGCTTCTGGCGAATTGCCGCATGTCAATCATGACGCTCACTCCGGCAGCGGTTGGCCGCGGGTTTCCGGCAGGGAAACATCGCTTGCATGCGTGTCGGAAACAGCTCGGCCAGCCAAACCGGCATCCAGGTGTATTGACCGTTCGATAAGATTGCGTGAACAGCCAGCGCGAATGAGGCCACAAGAAATCCCAGCCCCAGTCCGCACTGTACGAAACCCGCTTAGATTATAATATTTCCCGCAAAGGATCATCATGCTCGGACACAATAGAATAATGAGCGGGGCGGAATGCCTCGCCGACATGCTCCAGGGCTATGGGGTAACGCATGTGTTTCATGTGCCGGCCGTGCTGCGCAAGACCTTTGCCGTGATGGAAAGCCGCACCGATATCAAGCGGCTGCACGTGCACGGCGAAAAGGCGGCGGCCTATATGGCGGACGGCTACGCCCGCGCCTGCGGACGGCCCGGCATCTGCATGGCGCAGGTGATCGGCGCGATGAACCTCGCTGCCGGCTTGCGCGATGCCTTCCTCGCGCACTCCCCAGTGATCGCCATGACCGGCGGCCGCGACCCGAAAACCAAGTTCCGCAAGGTGTATCAGGAGATCGACGATGTTCCGGCGTTCGAGCCCGTGACCAAGCTCAACGCGACGATTGATGATGTTGCGCGTTTCCCCGACATGGTGCGACAGGCCTTCCGCGTGGCGACCTCGGGTATGCCGGGGCCGGTGCACCTGCAATTCCGGGGCAATGAAGGCCAGATCGATGCCGAGGAAGCGGGAGCTCGAACCCTTATGCGAGCCGCAATTTGCAAGCGTGCCGCCGTTTCGTCCCCGGCCGGACGCGGCCAGCGTCAAGGCGGCGCTTGCGCATCTGCACGATGCAGCGCGGCCGGTGATTGTCGCAGGCGGCGGAGCTCGCAGCTCCGGGGCCGAAGCCGAGCTCGTCGCGCTCGCCGAGGCGCTGCAGATACCCGTCGCCACGTCGCTGAATGGCAAGGACGTTATCTCAGGAAACCATCCGCTCTCGGTTGGCGTCGTCGGCAGCTACTCGCGCGAGAGCGCCAATCGGGTCGTGAACCGAGCCGACCTGATCTGCTTTATCGGCACCCAGACGGGAGGTATGACGACGAATTTCTGGATGGCGCCAAAGATCGGGACGCCCGCCATCCAGATCGATATCGATCCCGAGGCGATTGGACGTAATTACCCGCTGCTCGCCGGCATAAACGGTGACGCGAAGGTGACGCTCGCGCAAATGCTGTCGGCAGCTGATCGCCCCAGTGCCGAAAAGCGCAAGCCGTGGATCGAGGAAGCGCGGAAAATGTGTGCGGATTGGTCGGCGAAGTACCAGGCCGTGCTCACGTCGGACGCTATTCCAATTCGACCTGAGCGCATCTGCGCGGAGCTTAGCCGCCACGTGCCGGATGATGGGATTGTCGTTGTCGACACCGGCCATGCCGGCATGTGGATGGGCGGGATGTACGATCTCGCAAGCCCGCGGCAAAGCTATATGCGCAGCGCCGGCCATCTCGGCTGGGCCTTTCCAGCAGGGCTTGGTGCAAAATGCGCTTGTCCCGAGCGCCCAGTCATCACATTCACCGGCGATGCCGGTCTTTGGTATCACATCGCCGAGATCGAAACGGCGGCGCGCTGGCGTATCAACGCGATCACGGTCGTCAACAACAACGCCAGCGGCAACCAGTCGAAGCGCGGCTTCGATCGCGTCTATGGCGGCACGCAGACCGAGCAGGCGCGCGAGCTGTGGACGTTCAGCAAGGTCAGCTTCGCACGAATTGCCGAGGAGATGGGGGCAATCGGGATGCGCGTCGAGAATGCGCGCGACTTCGCGCCGGCCTTGAAGCAGGCGCTTGCGGCCAACCGACCGGTCGTCATTGACGTGGTGACGGATATCGACGCACTCGCGCCGCTCGCCGTCACATAGATCAATCTTTCGGGGTCAGTGGTCTGCGCACGCCCCATTCCCGCAACACGGCAGCGAGCTCGTCGGCGACGAAGAATCTGGCGCTCTCGTGATCGTACCGGTCGCGCAGCAACTCGTCGTAGTCGGTGAACGTGTGACGGGCATAAGCGACAAGCGAAAGCCACGCTGCCGTTTCGGGGGTAGCGTTCTTCAGTCCGGGGCTGCCGCGTGCATGGTCGAGCACAGCTTCGAATTCATGCGCGGGAAGGCGCGGCGCCAGCACCCGCAACGCGGCGGCGAAATCGGCGCGACGCGGAGAGCGCCGGGACACCGCAAGCGTGGTCTGCTGTCCGCAGACTAAGAGGCGGCGACACCCACCGCGGTTGGCTCCTTGACGTCCTTGAACACGGCAAAGCTGTTCGGCGTCTCTGGCATCATGGGAAACTGAAAGCCGCACTGTGGGCACGGCTGAGCGAGACGCGCCTGCTCCTGGTGCAAATCATAAGCTTTATCTTCAGCATGCCCGCAACAAGGACAGACGCGGATGAGCCGCGTACTCTTCAATTCAAAATTGGTTATGATGTCCTCCATGATGGCCCCCGTGCGGACGGCCCACTGTTTCGCGTGCTTATGGTAGGTGTTCATGTGCCAGTCTTTCAGGGCCTCGAAGCTGGTCCAAAAGCTCACTTCGTTGTGCCAGGTTGGGTCGTCCGGGTGCGTCCACCAGGTGAGATGCAGGAAACCAGGCAAACCCTTGAGGTGCTGTCTTACGCCTGCAAACACGAGCTTGAACTGCTCATAGTCGCCAGAGGTTCTGAATCTAACCCGTTGCATGCTCTGATAAATAGCCATGGTCTTCCTCCTGACGGCAAGCAGACGAGAACATCCGATTAGGCGTTGCTTTCGCAGTGTTCAGCGGGACTCACTGACACAAAAGGACCAGTCGGCAAAAATTTAATAGAACCAGTCAGCCAATGAGGACTCGATTTCGGTGCGCCTGTTGAAGGTCAGCAGCCGAGCGCACGGGCGACGCGGGTGATTGCTTCGCGTATCTGCTCTTCTGACAACGCCGGATATCCGAGCACCAAGGAGCGGCTGCTATAGGGCGTCTCAGTCAAATCAAACGCCACAGCCGAGCGAAGCGAATAGACGCCGACCCCGTGATTGAGCGCCGTTGCTTCCACCGCCAGCGCGTCCGGCATCGCATTGGGCAGATGCCACATCACATGCATCCCACCCTGGTGCCCCGAGACATGGACCTCGCCGAAATGCTCGCGCAATGTGCTCAGTAGACAATCGCGCCGTGACCGATAGGTCAATCGCACCTGATTGAGATGGCGCGCAAATGACCCGTCCGAGATAAAGTCGGAGAGAATGGCCTGGTCAAGCCAGCTATGGCCCGCATTGAGTATCGACTTTACCGTGACTGCCGTTTCAGCCAATTCCATCGGAACGACGATGTAACCGATCCTCAGTCCGGCGCCGATCGATTTGGAGAACGTCCCCAGATAGATCACGCTGGCCGAATTATCGACGCCGGCAAGCGCAGTGAGCGGCGGACCGTCAAACCGGAAATCGCTATCATAGTCGTCCTCGACGACATAAGCGCCCACCCGGTTGGCCCAATCCAGCAGCTCCACGCGTCGCACTGCGGGGAGAGTGGCGCCAGTGGGGAATTGATGCGACGGGGTCACGTAAACGAGGCTGACTGCGTGTGCGGGCAGGCGGTCAACTTGCATGCCGTCGTGATCGACCGGCACGGGTATCATCTCTGCCCCATAGCTCTCGAATGTAGACAAGGCACCACGGTAACAGGGATTTTCGATGGCGACAGGCGTTCCGGGCCGCACGAAGAGACGCGCGATAATATTCAGCGCTTCCTGAATGCCGTTGACGATCAGCACCTGCGCTGCCCGTACACTCATTCCGCGGGCCGCGCCGAGGTGCTCGGCGATCGCATGACGCAGCTCCAGCAGTCCCGCAGGATGCGGATATTCGGAGAGTGACGCGCCGGATGAAGCCAGCCGATTGAGCAGCAAGCGGCGCCAGGTGCGGCGAGGAAAACAGTGCGGACATGGCCGGCCGACGAAAAAATCGATGACGGGTTTGTGGCCGACATGCACCAGCCTTTGCGCTTCGCCCCGAAACACGATCGGCGGTCGCCGGATTGATGTCGCCCGCAGCGAAGGTCCGCGCCCTTGCTCGACGTGCGGCGATAATGTCGCGTAAACCTGACTGACGAATGTATGCGATCCCTTTGCGGTTTCGATATAACTGTCGCTCTCCAGCCGGTTGAACGCGAGCAGCACGGTATTTCTGGAAACACCAAGTTGATCCGCCAATTGCCTGGAGCTCGGAATATGGCTGCCCGGTCGCAATTTGCCTTCGACAATAAGCTGCCGGATCTGTTCCCTGATCTGTTCGTGTAGCGGGTAACCCCGCCCGCGTGCAATTTGGAGCGGGATTTGAACCGCGGATGGACCGTGGATCGCGATCTTGGGAGCAAGTTGCGCCTTCGGCACCAACCGCTGTTCCGTTCTGGTCTCTGAGGTGCTCGCTTTACGGTGCAGCAATGCGTCGCCTGGGTTTAGTATGGGCCGAACTGGTACCCTCGTTTTTTTCACGCCTGGCCCTTTTCGGACCCGCCTCATTCTTATCTGGTTGATCTCACGAGAGGCAACTGGTTCTGACTGGCCCAGTCGTCATGATTTCGCGGGAGATTGCTGGTCCCACGGCGCCGGATGTAGCGAAACGCAGGAGGAACCATGGCCAAGAAGCGATTGCGAGGCGTTTTCTCTTTCACCGCGACACCCACACGAGACGACGGCGCGACCATCGATCTCGATCGCATGCGACCGCACCTGGACTGGCAGATCGAAAACGGGGTGCATGGGATTGCGGTGCTCGGCAGCACCGGCTCGAATGGTTCCTTCACCGAAACGGAGCGCGAGAAGATCATCAAGGCAGCCAGCAAGCACATCAATGGCCGCGTGCCGGTCATGGCGGGCACCGGCTCAATAACGACCGACGAAGCCGTTCGGATGTCGAAATATGCCGAAGATGTCGGTGCCGATGCCGTTATCGTGGTTCCCATCACCTATTGGCCGCTGACCGACAACGAGGTGTATGAGCATTTCAGCAGAATTGCCGAAGCGATAAAGATTCCGGTCGTGATCTATAACAATCCGGGAACGACCGGTGTGGACATCAAGCCGCCGCTGCTCGCGCGGCTTGCCGAAATCGACAATATCCAGGGCGTCAAGGAAAGCTCAGGGGACCTATCGCGGATCACGCAGATACGCATGCTTACTAAAGGTAAAATGACGGTTTTTCACGGCTGGGAGCCAATCACGCTGCAAGGCTTCTGCGCGGGCGCCGAGGGCTGGTGTCCCGGCTTGCCTAACATCCTGCCGCGTGAATGCGTCCAGCTTTTTGATCTATGCGTCGAGAAGAAGGATTTGCGGGGAGCGCAAGAGCTGTTCGATCGGATGTTTCCGATTTGCAAGCTTATGGGTGACACGGGCTACATCCGCGTCGTGCATACTGCGCTGGAGCTCATGGGCCGTTCCGTTGGTCTGCCACGGCGGCCACTGCGCTTGCTCGATGAGGAGCACCGGGCTCAGTTGGTCTCTATCCTGGAAAGATGGGGGCTGCTTGGTGCAGGCGGCGCGCAGCAGGCAGCCGAGTAAGAAATGACATCCGGTGTGCGCCTATATGCCGCGCACCGTCTCAACCGGCACTGGGTGGAGCTCAAAACTGGCGGCACCGAAGACGTTTGTCGCACACAACCTCACCGCGGTTAATTTAATCCTTGGAAAACTGTCATTGGTGGTCCATAGCCGAACAACCGATCGAAACACCAACAAGACGAATTGGAGGGGAAGAAACAATGTCAGCGACCAACCGCAGAGACTTTCTCAAGATCGCGGGTGGCGCGCTTGCGGCACATCCGCTCCCGGCCATGCCTGCTCTGGCTCAGGCCGCGCCGGTCAGGATTGGTGTGCTCGCGGCGCGCTCCGGTGTCCTTGCCAGCATCGGCGAGTGCTCGCTTGTTACGGTGCAATGGTGGGCGGACCGCGTCAACAAGTCCGGCGGCATACTCGGCCGAAAGGTCGAATTGGTCGTTGAGGAGGAGGGCAATCCGAAGGAAACGGTCGAGCGCTTCCGCAAGCTCACGCTGCGCGACAACGTGGAAATGATCACCGGTCTGATTTCCACGGGCAGTGGTCTGTCTGTCGGTCCAATCGCCGAAGATCTCAAGATGGTCTGGACGTCGTGGGATGCAACGACGCAAAAGGACGTCACCGAGACCTTGCCAAATCCAAGATATGCGTTCCGCAGCACCGATAACGAGGTCGAGGGCCTTATGGCCTCGCTGCTCACGGTCAAGCTCTTCAAGGGCAAGATCAAGACCGTCGCCAATCTCGGAACCGATTATTCCTACGGCCGGAACATGTGGGACACGTTCATGGCCATGATGAAGAAGTACGACATGAACGTCACTCCGGTCGCCGATTTGTGGGTCAAGGTCGGCACAACCGATCTGACGACTTTTGTTGCGTCGCTCCAGCAGGCGAAGCCCGATCTCATAATGTCCTCCCTGTTGTTCACCGATGTCTTTATTTTCATGAAGCAGGCGCATGCGGCGGGCCTCACGAAAAGCTCAAAACTGGTCATGCCGGCTGCCGGGTTCCAGCTCAATGACCTCAAGAAGGAGTTCACCCCGGAAGGCATGATCCTTGGACACAACTCGATGTATTTCGAGCAACCCAATGCGACGCCGCTGCTCAAGGAATTTGTGACCCAGTATCGCGACAAGACCAAATTGTTCCCGCACTTCGAGGCGGAGCGCGCCTATTCGGCGTGCAAATCCTGGAAAGCCGGGGTGGAGAAAGCGGCGCAAGAGAATGGCGGCAAATGGCCGTCGAAGGAGCAGGTTACAAAAGCGATGGAAGAAATCACCATCCAGTCGCTCGGCGGCTATTTCTCCTGGCGACCCGATCACATTCCAGATTGCAACTTCTACATGGGGATCACGACGCACAATAATCCCTATGACATCGTGACCATCGACCCAGTTTACACCCTTGATACGCGCGAATACCAAAAGCCGGCCGGTGCCGATTTTTTCAAGTGGATTGATACCAAGACTTTCAAAGAGCTCTGACGCGTCGAGGCTCTGGCGTTGCTATGGGGCGTCAATATCCTGGTTGGCGGCGTCTTTCACGCTGCCGTCCTCTTTCTCGTCGCCGCCGGTTTACAGATCGTTTTTGGCGTCCAGAAGATTGTCAACCTCGCCTGCGGATCGTTCTACGCGATCGGCGCTTATTTCGGCATTACCGCGTTGGCATGGGCGGTGCGGCTCGGTCTGCCGACTGTGACCTTCGTCCCTATCCTGATCGGCAGCGGCTTGCTGCTGGCCGTTGTTCTTGGCCCGACAGTCGAGCAAATCCTCAGGCTCATCTACCATCGTGACGAGCATTTTCAATTGCTGCTCACATTCGCGCTGGTCCTGATTTTCGAAGACTTGATCCGGATTTTCTGGGGTGCATCACCGCTTCAGACCGGCAACGTCTATCCTGCGTTTGGCGAGTTGCAACTCGCACCGGACCTCACGATCCCAAACTACAACCTGATCGTCATCGCGATTGCGATAGCCATCAGCTTCGGAATTGGCTTCTTCCTGCAGAGCACGCGACTCGGCAAGATCATCCGCGCGACGGCAGAAAATTCACCGATGTGTGAAGCCCTCTGCATCGACGTGGCGAAGATTTACATGGTTGTTTTCACGTTGGGCGTCGCGCTGGGAACCGTCGGCGGCGCTCTGGTGGTCCCGGCGGCTGCGGCCTCGCTGGATATGGCCGTCGAATTGATCGTCAACGCCTTCGCGGTGGTGATTATTGGCGGGCTTGGGAGCATGCCCGGGGCGATGGTGGGCGCATTGATCGTCGGATTTGTCCGTGCTGCGGCAGTCTGGCTCTATCCGGAATTCGAGATGCTCGCGATTTACGTGATTGTCATCGCAGTGCTGATCTTGCGGCCGCGTGGTCTGCTCGGGAGAGCGGCATGACTGCCGCGAACCCGGCGGACAGCGCCATTGCTTCATCAGCAATCAAAACGAAATTGACTTATGTCATGCCGACCATAGGCTTCGCGGTCATTGCCGGCTTTCCCTATGCCGTCGGCCCGCATTACGCCATCTTGATGTTCTCGGCGATGGGATTTGCCATTGCGCTCCTTGGGCTCAACCTCTTGTTTGGATACACTGGGCTGCTGACGCTCGGACACGCAATGTTTCTGGCGACCGGCGCCTATGCGGCGGCATATATGACGTCTGCGAATATTTTGACGTTCGAGCTGATTTTGCCGACCGCTGCCGCCGTCGCCATTGTTATCGCGATCCCGGTTGGGCTGCTTTGCATTCGCTACGTCAAGATTTATTTCAGCATGCTGACTTTGGCATTCAGCATGCTCCTCTATTCGTTCCTGTTTAAATTTTATTCGATTACCGGGGGCGACGAGGGGCTGCGGATCAGACTTCCGGTCCCGATGCTCTTCGACATTTCCGGGCTCGACACTCTGACAATTCTCACCGGCCCGATGTACTACTACGTCTTTGCCATTCTGCTCGGACTCATGTGGTTGATGTGGAGGATCACCACCTCGACGTTTGGGCTTGGCTTGCGCGCGATCCGTGAGAACGAGCAGAAGGCGCGCTATCTTGGCGTCAACGTGCAACGCAGCCGCCTTATCGCATTTGTGATCGCGGCTGCTTATGGAGCCGTTGGCGGTGTCATTGTTGGTATTCCTGTCGGTCTTGCCGATCCCAGCCTGGCTTACTGGGTGCAATCCGGCAATCTGGTGTTCATGCTTCTGCTTGGCGGCTATACCAATTTTTTCGGTCCAGTGGTCGGATCCGCCGTGTTCATTTTCTTTCAAGATCAATTAATGTCCCATACGGAATACTGGCGTCTGACCTTCGGGGTCCTGCTTGCCGTCGTAGTGATCTTTTTTCCGAATGGCCTCATGGGGGTTATCGATCGGCGGCGACGGTGGTCAACGTGACCATTTTGCAGGCCGCCGATGTGCGAAAGCTCTATGGGACGTTCTGTGCCCTCAACGGCGTGAGCCTGAGGATCGGCGACGGCGAGCATGTCTCAATTATCGGTCCGAATGGCGCCGGAAAGACCACATTGATCAACGTGCTGACCGGCTTGGTACCGCCGACTGCCGGCATGGTGACTTTCAAGGGCGCCGACATGAGCCGTCTCGATCCGCTGCGGTTGTCGCGGCTCGGCATGGCGCGCTCGTTCCAACTGGTCAATATCTTTCCGCATTTGAGCGTGCGCGAAACGATTGCAGTCGCGGCAATCTCACATCTCGGAATGGGCGAACGTCTGCTCCTCGGGTTGCGCAAGAATCGCGCCGTCTGGGAGATCGTCGAGCGAGTTGCCGATCTGTTCGGATTTATGAGCAAACTCGAGCAACCGGCGAAAAACCTGTCGCAAGGCGACAAGAAACTGCTCGACGTCGCCAGCGCCTTCGCGCTCAAACCCGAGATCATCCTGCTGGACGAGCCGACAAGCGGCGTCAGCACCGCCGAAAAATCGAAGATCATGGATGTACTGGTGCGCGCGGCCAAGCATACCGGTATCAGGGCCATCATCCAGGTCGAGCACGACATGGATATCGTATTTGGGTATTCGAACTCGGATCATTGCAGTCCATAACGGATGCATCCTCGCTGACGGGAGTCCGGCCGAAATTCGAGCTCAGGCGAATGTCATGGCGACTGTAGTCGGAATGCAGTGACACGATGCTCGAAGTCATCGATCTATCAGTGGATATTCAGGGCAGCGAAATTCTCCGCAATCTCCGCTTCACCGTAAACGCCGGCGAGCTCGTGTGCTTGGTCGGACGCAATGGCGCCGGCAAAACCACGACGCTGCGAAGCATTATGGGCTATTTGGTGCCGCGCGCCGGGACGATCCGGCTCAATAATGTCGATTTAATTGGAATGCCGACGCTCAAACGAGCCCGCCTGGGTATCGGCTATTCCCCTGAAGACAGCGAGGTCTTCGGCGAATTGACCGTCGCCGAGAATATCGCTCTGCCTACCTGGGCGCGGCAAACGCAAAAATCTGCCAATGAGAGAATCGAATTGGCATACGGAGTTTTTCCGGGACTGCGCCGTTATGCCAACCGACCCGGAACCCATTTATCGGGTGGCGAGCGGAAGATGCTTTCTATCGCGCGCGCACTGGCGCTCGATTCCAGTCTGTTCCTCCTCGACGAGCCGTTCGAAGGATTATCGCCCACGATCGTTCCGGGGATCCGAAATTCGATACACGAAATTGTCCGGCTTGGCGGAACCGTCCTGATCGCCGAGTCGGAGCTGCAACACGTACCGGACTACGCCGACCGCATCTACGTCATAGAGCGTGGCGAGATTGCCTTCGCGGGCACCATCGATCAGGCGCGCCGTGACGGGACGGTGCGCCGGGTGATTGGCGATATGCTCTAATAGCACTCAGCCCAAATAACCGCGGCTCGCGACGGCGTGTGCTGACGATACGGCGTGCTAACGATAAGCTCACGGGCACGCCTGCGCCAGCGGGTGCGCATGACCGACACGATATCATCCAGCCGCCGCCCCGACCTGCGTCAGAACCTTTTCGAGTGTGGCACGATCTTGCGCGTTGAGCATGCGCAGCGGCCGACGCGGCGAACCGACCGGCCGTCCAAGAATGTCGAGGCCGGTATGCGCGACGCGGATATGCGACTTGGTGCAGATGATGTCGCAAATCGGGAACAATTTATCCCAGAGGCTTTGCGCATTCGAGGCATCGCGTCTCTCCACCGCCGCATCGAAGAAATTCATGGCGTCGCGCGGCACAAAGTTGGTGCAGACCGGCGCCCACCCGGTCGCGCCGGCCATGAAGGCCTGCAAACTGCTCGATTCCCAGCCGGCGATGATCGTGACCCTGTCCTTGGTCAGCAGCCGAATTCCCGTGATGCGGGTCAGGTCGCCGGTGCTTTCCTTGATGCAATTGCAATTGTCGAGCTCGGTCAGGCGGGCCAGCAGCTCGGGTTTCATATCTACGCCCGTGGTCCACGGATTGTTGTAGATGCAAATGGGAATTTTGATTGATCTTGCAACGCGCTCGTAGTGGTCGAAGACCTCATCGGTCGTCAATGGCCAATACGAGACCGGCAAGACCATGACGCCGTCGCAACCGACATCTTCGGCATACTTTGATAGCGTGATGCAGGCAGAAGTGGTCCGCGCGCCGGTCCCCGCCACAAGAGAGACGCGCCCATCAATATGCTTGGCGGCAATGGCAGTTGCGTTTTTCATCTCCTCGTCGGTGAAGGAGCCATTGCCTCCCGTGCTGCCAAAGATGCAAACGCCATCCACCCCGTTCTCAATCTGGTAATCGATCGCGTTCCGAAATCCCCTTTCGTCGATTGTTTCCCCGTCGTCCTTGGTAGCGGTCGGCACAAAGGTAAAAACACGCGACCAGAACTCGTTCCTTTTCAGCACGATACGATCTCCTTTGGGCTCCGGAAGCGCGCCTATTTTGCTCGTCAACGATGGTTGTTGCAGGACCTCCCGTATCACTATGGTCAAGGTTGCAAAAGAACCGGTTGACGAAAGATTGCCAGGACCGGATCGGGGTCATGTTGCCGGCGGTGGCGGCAAAATCGGCGCGACGAGAAGAGCGCCGGAACACCGCAAGCGTCTCACGGCAGAGTGAAGACGATCAATTGGTTGGTCACCGCGCCGCTGCCCGGCTTCAAGGAGCCGGCGGCGAGATAGACATGATCGCCATCGGTTGCCGCACCGGTCGCATGCCGGCCCGCCGGCATCGGCGCGAGCGTGCGCCAGCTCCCACTTTTCGCATCGTAGGCTTCATTCTCGGCAAAGGTGTGCCCGGGCGGCAGCTCGCCGCCGAGCACCAGAAACAAGTCCTTGTAAAGAGTCCCGGCAAGCCCGCTGCGGGGCGTCGGCAGCGGCGCTCCGGATGTCCACGTATTGGCCTTGGCGTCATAGACATCGTGAAGATCGGTGCGATCGATGGGTGAGCTCAGACGCCCGCCGGCGATGTGGACCTTGCCGTCGACCACCGCCGCGGCGGCGTGATCGCGCGCCTTCGGCAGGGGAGCAAGCTCCTTCCAATCGTTGGTCAGCGGGTCGTACGCCTCATGCGTCGCGACCGTCGTTCCATCGGGCGCGCGTCCGCCGATGGCATGTATTCTCCCGTCGAGTGCAACCACTGCGACCGAACCGCGGCCCGCCTTCAGAGGTCTCAGAATGCGCCAGGTATCGAGCGCGGGATCGTATTCAAAGGCGGTGTTTTGCCCGTCTTTGTGAATGCCCCCGCCGACGAAGCCGCCGATGGCATAAATCTTTCCGTTCAAGACGGCAGTGCCGATATGATCGAGCGCGCGCGGGAGAGGAGAGCGGGCACGCCACCTGTCCGTCGCTGGGTCGTATTCCTGGTGATAAGGGCCGGTAAACCCGAGGACGCTTCCACCCAGCACATGGAGCTTTCCGTCCGCGTAAGCGACACCGACCTCGTTGAGCGCGGCGGGAACAGGCGCCTTCATGGTCCAAGTTCCCGATGTTTGTGCATAGGCGCTCGCGCTGAATGCACCAAGCATCACAGCGCATGCCGCCGCAAACTGACGTTGACCAAACATGCTGTTTTCCCGGGTCACCGGCTGTCACAAGAGAGTTACGGCATTTCCCCAAGCTCTCGCAGAATTTCCGTCGTGTGCTCGCCGAGCCGAGGGGAGGGGCGCTCGGCAGCCATGGGTCGCTCGTCCAAAATGATGGGCGTGCGCACGCCGGGAATGGCCCCCGCCTTGGCCGCGGCGCTCGGCGGGTTGATGCGCATCCCGCGATGAATCACCTGCGGGTCCCCGAAGACCTGATCGAGCGAATTGATTGGCCCTGCGGGGACCTGCGCCGAACCGAGCTTTGCCAGCAGCTCCGCGCTTCGCCACTGCGCCGTTAAGGCGGTGAGACGCGCGATCAGCACGTCGCGATTCTTGATCCGATCTGAATTGACGCGAAAGGAAGGTTCTTCTGCGATGGCAGGGTCGCCGAGAATCGCGCAGAGCTTGGCGAACTGGTTGTCATTGCCGGTGGCAATAATGATGTGCCCGTCGGCGACAGGGAACACCTGATACGGCACGACATTCGGATGCGCATTGCCGATGCGCTTGGGCGCCTTGCCCGAGACGAGATAGTTAAGCGCCTGGTTGGCAAGCACGCCCACCTGACTGTCGAGCAGCGCGGTATCGACGAGGCAACCGCGGCCGGTCCGGTCGCGCTCGATCAGCGCCGCCAAAATGCCAATCACCGAATAGACGCCGGTGAAGATATCGGCGACGGGCACCCCGGCACGTTGCGGTTCGCCGTCGAGCGCGCCGGTCAGGTCCATGATCCCGCCCATGCCTTGCGCCATGAGGTCGTAGCCCGCGCGCGCGGCATAGGGGCCGCTCTGCCCGAAGCCGGTGATCGAGCAATAGATGAGGCGCGAATTCTCTTTGCTCAGGCTGGCGTAGTCGAGGCCGAACCTGGTAAGGCCGCCGGCCTTGAAATTTTCGATGAGCACATCCGATCGCGCGGCGAGCTTGCGCACGACGCGGCGTCCTTCCTCGTTCTCGAAATCGAGCTCGATCGAGCGCTTGCCGCGATTGGTGGCATGGAAATAGGCCGCACCAAGATGGCTGCCATCGGCTGCCTCGACAAAGGGTGGACCCCACCCGCGCGTGTCGTCGCCGGCTCCTTTGCGCTCCACCTTGACGACGTCGGCGCCGAGGTCGGCAAGGACTTGGCCCGCCCATGGACCAGCCAGGATGCGGGCAAGCTCGAGCACGCGTAGTCCCACCAACGGTCCAGGCATCGTTTTCCGCTTTTGTGTCCGCAATTGCTGTTGTTCGGAGCGCCTGTGTGGCTTTTCGGAGCTTCCTTGTCCATAGCCTCACCCCTGAGCGCAGGGCCTTTCAGGGAGGTATTATCGGAGCTTGCTGAGCGGCCATATGCGAAAGCCCTGCTGGCGCAGGGGGCATGTGGCTTCCCCCCTTATCGAATCATACCCGCATATCGCTGCCCTTGCCGGCCACGGATGGCGAGCGACGTTCCGGCATGAGTCCTGCATGATTTGTGAATTCGTCATACCAATACTATTTACTACACCGAAACGAAGAGAGATTCGGGCGAAAGTGAGCACCACGTTCTTCGGCGACATGCTGCAATCCATTGCGGAACGCAGCCGGGCTTTGATTGAGCGCACGCAGCGCCGCGGTGTCGGTGAGCAACGCGCGTCCGATCTGATGCAACTCTGCGAGGATCTGCTCTCGCGGCGTGGCGAAGCTTCCGGAGTTGCCCTGGCGCGGGAGATCCTGTCCCGCTATGACGCGCTTGATGCGGAATCTCGCCTTGCCTTCTTTGAAGCCCTGGCCAGCCGCTTTGGACCTGATGCTGACAAGCTCAATGCTGCCGCCAGCGCCTGGTTGACCTCGCCTTCGGAGCCGCTCGCGGCAACGTTGCACCGTGCAGCGGAGCCGCGTCGCCTTGAGCTTTTTCGGCGACTTAATCTGGCGCCCGATGGCACCGCGGCCCTGGTGCGATTACGCGAGCATCTGATCGACGCGATGGACGGTCGCGAGGACCTTCTGCGGGTCGTCGATGACGATTTTCTCCACCTGTTCTCCTCATGGTTTAACCGCGGCTTTCTCGTGCTGCGCCGAATCGATTGGTCCACGCCCGCTAAAATCCTCGAGAAGGTTATACGCTACGAAGCGGTGCACGAGATCCGCGACTGGAACGATCTGCGCGCGCGCATCGATTCGCCCGACCGGCGCTGCTACGCTTTCTTTCACCCGGCCCTGGTCGACGAGCCGCTGATCTTTGTTGAGGTTGCACTGACGCGCGGCATTCCGGCTGCAATCGCGCCGATTCTCTCCGCCGAGGCGCCGCCTGTCGACCTCGACCGCGTCACCACCGCCGCCTTTTATTCCATCTCCAACTGCCAGCGCGGATTGGCCGGCGTGTCCTTCGGTCATTTTCTCATCAAGCAGGTTGTGGAGGAGGTCAGCAGGGAGATTCCCCGCCTGTCCGTATTCGTCACGCTGTCGCCGGCGCCCGATTTTGCGTCCTGGCTCGCGCGCGAGCGCGCCGCCAGCGGACCTGTGGGACTCAGCGAAGAGGACCGCGACGCGCTGGGCAAGCTCGACCAGGCGGACTGGTGGCGAGATGCTGAAGTCGCTTCCGCCGTGCATGAGCCGCTCATGCGCGCAGCCGCCTGGTATTTCTTGCGCGCGCGCACTGGCCGCGGTGTTCCCCACGACCCCGTCGCGCGCTTCCATCTTGGCAACGGCGCACGGCTGGAGCGGCTCAACTTCCTCGCCGACACTTCAGCGCGCGGAATGGCGCAATCCCATGGGGTGATGGTGAACTATCTCTACGATCTTGATCACATCGAGGAGAACCACGAGGCCTATGCGCAACAGCGCGCGGTCATCGCCGCGAGCGCGGTCAATCGCCTGGTTCGCGCGCCGGCGCGCGAAGTGGTGCCCGCCAACGAATAGTCAGCGACGATCTAGCGCTTGAGGTGGGCCTGGGCGGCAAGGCGCTCCCATTTGGCCAGATCGTCCCGGATGAATGCGGCGAATTCCTCCGGCGTGCTCGCCGCCATGTCAAAACCCTGCTTCGCCAAGTTCGCAGCGACATCGGGGGATTTCGCCACTTCGTTCGACGCCGCGGCGAGCTGGTCGATGATTTCGCGCGGAGTGCTCGCAGGGGCAAGCAGGCCAAACCAGCCGGACGTATCGAATCCCGGCAAAGCGACTTCTGCAATGGTCGGCAGATCGGGGGCCGCGCTTGCGCGCTTGAGTCCTGTCGACGCCAATGCCACGAGCTTGCCCTCGGCCACGAATTGCAACACCGTTGAGGCCGGTGAGAACATCACCTGCAGTCGGCCGCCAAGGAGGTCAGTCGCGGCTTGCGCGGTACCCGCATAAGGCACGTGCACAAGCTTGGTTCCGGCCATCACGTTGAACAACTCGCCGGTGACATGCGACAGGGCGCCCACCCCCGCCGATCCGTATGAGAGGTGGTCCGGGCTTTCCTTCGCGAGCTTGATCAACGCCTCGACGGTATGCACCCCAATCGAGGGATGCACGACCAGGATGTTCGGCAAAGTGGTGAACAGCGCGATCGGCGCGAAGTCCTTGGGGAAGTCGAATGAGAGATTTGAGCTGGTCGCAAAGTTGATGGTGTTGGCAGCAGTGCCTTGCAGCAGCGTGTAGCCGTCGTTCGGCGCATGCGCCACAACATTGGTGGCGATGTTGCTGCCGGCCCCGGCACGGTTTTCGACGATGAATTGCTGACCGAGTAGCCGGCCGAGCGCCGGTGCGAGGACACGTGCCGCGACATCGCCCGAGGAGCCGGGGCCGAAGCCCATAATGATGCGCACCGGCCGTGACGGATAGGTTTCCGCGGCTGCCGTTCGTGGCAGGATGCAGGCGCCGGCAACAGCAGCAACCGCACCAGACAGCTGCAGAAATGCACGGCGCGTGTGCTGCATGCGTTACCTTCTAGCTCCTGCCGTAAACAGGGACGACGGCCCCACGGGTGATGTGGTTTTCAGGTGAAGCGAGGAACGCAATGACCGCTGCGACGTCCTCGACCTTGGTCCAGGCGTCGTGGTCGGCTTTCGGCATTGCTTTGCGGTTGGCCGGCGTGTCCATGGTGGAAGGCGCGACCGCGTTGACCAGAATGTCCTGCTTCACCACTTCCTCGGCGAGCGCAACGGTCATTGCAGCGACGGCGGCCTTGCTCGCGGCATAGGCGACCATGCCGGCTCCGGAGCGCCATTCGAGCGCCGGACGCGTTGCGACATTGACAATGCGACCGCCAGCGCCGGCGCGTATCATCGTGCGCACCGCCGCGGCGCAGCACAGAAAGGCGGTCACGTAATTCACGTCGATCTGCCGCATCAGCTCTGACTTTGTGGTCTCGGCGACAGGGCTCATTGCGAAGCCGCCGGCAAGGTGGATTGAGGCCCACAGCCTCGGCACGCCATTGTACAGTGTCGTGACCGCGGCCTCATCCGATAGCTCGACGTCACCCAGAAGCTGCACGCGTGCATGATCGCGCAGAGGAAAGCGTTCCGCTTCGGCCGCATGGATGTAGGGCACGTGGCAGAAGGCGCCGGCCCCGATCATCGCGCTCACGACAGCATGACCGAGCGCGCCGGTGCCGCCGGTGACGATGACGTGACGGTCGTGATAGTCCATCGGTATCTCCTTGGTTAGGTTCATCATCGCCAATCGTCGGATCAGTGCAACACCTTTCGATTCATGCGTCTTGAGGCTTTAAATCCACCGCACTCGCGGCGACTGGCGCCATGGTGCGGGCGAGGGGCAAACGCCTATGGTTGATCGTGCGGCCGAATTCGACCTTGCCGTCATTGGCGGCGGCATCAACGGGACCGGCATCGCGCGCGATGCCGCCGGCCGCGGGTTGCGCGTCCTGCTGATCGAACAGGATGACCTCGCCTCAGGCACTTCGTCAGCCTCCACAAAGCTCATTCATGGCGGGCTGCGCTACCTCGAGCATGGATGGTTTCGGCTGGTGCGCGAAGCGCTCATCGAACGCGAGGTGATGCTGCGCATGGCGCCGCACCTCATACGGCAGATGCGCTTCGTATTGCCGGTCGAGCCAGGCATGCGGCCGCTCTGGATGCTGCGCCTCGGCCTTTTGCTCTACGACCATCTTGGTTGGCGAAGGACACTGCCGGGGACCAGCCGAGCCGATCTTTGTCGCGGCATCCTGGCCGCGCCGCTCAAGCAGCCCTATGCGCACGGCTTCGAATACTCCGACTGCTGGGCCGACGATGCGCGCCTTGTCGTAGTCAATGCGGTTGACGCTGCCGAGCGGGGCGCGCGAATCCGCACCCGTACCCGCTGCATAGGCGCGGAGCGGGGCACGTTTTGGCGTCTCATTCTGGAAGTGCGGGGAAGGCGGGATATCGCCACCGCGCGCGTATTGGTCAACGCCACGGGGCCGTGGATCAAGCTGTTCGCCGCGAACGTTCTGCGGGAAGCCGCGCCGCTGCCTGTGCGGCTGGATAAAGGCAGCCACATCGTGGTGCCGCGGCTATTCGAGCATGACCGCGGCTACATCTTTCAAACGCGCGACGCACGCGTGGTGTTTGCGCTGCCGTTCGAGCGGGACTTTACGCTCATCGGCACCACTGACCGCGGCTTTGGCGGCGATCCCGGCACGGTTCGTCCGACGGACGACGAGATCGCCTATCTCTGTGAGATCGCCAACCAATATTTTCGAAAGGCCGTTAGTCCGGCGCAGGTAGTCTGGTCGTTTGCCGGCGTGCGCTCCTTGTACGACGACGGCTCAAAGCGCTCGCAGGATGTCAGTCGCGATTACGTTGTCGCCCTTGACGAACGCGCCGGCGCAGCGCCGCTGCTGAACGTCTACGGCGGCAAGATCACCACCTATCGCCGCCTCGCCGAGCATGCGTCCGATCGGCTTTCTCATTTCCTGCAAATGGGCGCGCAATGGACCGCGCAGTCGCGATTGCCGGGAGGTGAATTTCCCCACGACGGTTTTGATGCGCTGGTAAGCGAGACGCATCGCGCGCGCCCATTCCTGAGCGAGCAGCAGGTGCGGCGCCTTGTTGCCGCCTACGGCACCCGGGTCGAGCGCGTGCTCGGTCCGGCGCGGACGCTGGAAGAGCTTGGACCGAATCTTGGGGCTGATCTCACGGGCGTCGAGGTGCTGTATTTGATGCAGCGAGAATGGGCGCAGACCGCGGACGATGTGTTATGGCGCCGCAGCAAGCTCGGTCTGCGGTTCTCGCGCGAGGAGCGCGAGCAATTGGCGCGTTTTATGGCGACCACCATCGGCGCCCGAGATTGACGTCGTTATCACTTTCTCGAGCGTCATGCCCCGCGCATGCGGGGAATCCAGTAATCCCGCCAGTCCAGGTGGACCCACAGTGGACCGATAAGCGAGCGTGTTAGCCCTCACTGAGCGGTGCCTACTGGATCGCCCGCCTAGAGCGGGCGATGACGGCGGAGAATGGTACGACTACTGAAAACACGCCGGATCATCACATCCATAAAACTTTAGCATTCAGCTACACCGCATCCTAATGCGAAAATGTTTTGCTAATCACGTTCGACACGGATTGCGGAAAATTTGCTTATTCCGCCTTGGGGTTGCGCGTGACCGAAAAAAACACCAACGGCCTGATCGGCCGGAGCAAAGTTGTCATCGTCGATGATGAATATCAAACGCGCAGGTCCCTTCGCGGGCAGCTTCTCGCCTTGGGTTGCGGCAAGATTCACGAGGCGAGCGATGGCAGCGGTGGTCTGGAGGCGATTGCGGCGATAGCTCCCGACGTCGTGCTGCTGGATTGGGACATGCAGGGCATCGATGGAGCTGAGTTTGTCCGCCGGCTGCGCTCGCAGCGACGTTCGCCAAATGCGGCCGTGCCGATCATCATGATGACGGCACATGGCGAGCGCTCGCGCGTGCTGGAGGCGGTGCGTCACGGGATCCACGAGTTCCTTCTGAAGCCGGTCTCACGTACCGCGCTCAAGGCGCGCATGCTTTCTGTCCTGAGCCAACCCACAGTATTGTGCACCGACGCAAAACCTGAAGCGCGCAAGCTGGCAAGCTGAAGCCGCGGGCCGCAGACGGGGCGCAAGCTCGCGCCGGTTCGACCGGCGGTCTGCCCATGTGGTATCGGTTGGCCGCCAAAGCCCGATCCATCGATCAGAGCCGCGCATCGGCGTTGCGAGACCATCGCGGCAACGCCCGACAGTGCAGAGACAAAGAGCGTGCCCGACTTTATTCTTGCCATCGATCAAGGCACGACCTCGACTCGGTCGATAGTGTTCGATTCGCGAATGCTGCCCGTTGCCGCGGCGCAAGAGGAATTTCAGCAGCTTTATCCCGCCCCTGGCCTCGTCGAGCATGATCCGGAGGCGATCTGGTCGACGACCTTGGCGACCATGCGGGCGGCGTTGGAGCGGGCAGGTATCCGGGCGCGGGAATTTGCCGCGCTCGGCATAACCAATCAGCGGGAGACGACGGTCATCTGGGATCGCGCCACCGGCCGCCCCATTCATCATGCCATCGTTTGGCAAGACCGGCGCACGGCGGACATATGTGCGCGGCTTCGCAGTGAGGGGCACGAGCCCATGGTGCGTGCGCGCACCGGGCTCCTGCTCGATCCGTATTTTTCCGCGACCAAGATTGCGTGGATTCTGGACCATGTCGAAGGGGCGAGAAGCGCCGCCCGGGCAGGGCGCCTCGCCTTCGGAACGGTCGACAGCTTTCTCCTGTGGCGGCTTACAGGCGGCAAGCTGCACGCTACCGATGCAACCAACGCGGCACGCACGCTGCTGATGGACATCCACCGCGGCGAATGGGACCAGGAGCTGTGCGACCTGTTTGCCGTGCCGGCGTCGCTCCTCCCGGAGATCCACGATTGCACGGGCGAGTTTGGCGTTACCGAGGTGCTTGGCGCGCCGATACGCATTCGCGCGGTGGCCGGCGATCAGCAGGCGTCGACGGTGGGGCAGGCCTGCTTCGTCCCCGGCATGATGAAATCGACCTACGGCACCGGCTGCTTTGCGCTCATCAACACCGGTAGTGAGCCGATTGCCTCGCGCAACCGGCTGCTCACCACGATCGCCTATCAGCTCGGCGGCAAGCGCACCTACGCGCTGGAGGGCGCCATCTTCATTGCTGGCGCGGCAGTGCAATGGTTGCGCGATGCTCTGAAAATGATCGCGGCGGCGCCCGATGTGAATGCGCTTGCGGCTGCGGCGGATCCCGCCGAGCAGGTGTATCTGGTGCCGGCTTTTGTCGGACTTGGCGCGCCATGGTGGGATGCGCAGGCGCGCGGCGCGCTCTACGGGCTCACCCGCAACTCGGGCGTGCCCGAGCTGGCGCGCGCGGCGCTGGAAGCAGTCGGCTATCAGACGCGCGATCTCCTCGAGGCGATAAGGGCGGATTGGCCGAGCGCCCCCGAAGGCACGATTTTGCGCGTCGATGGAGGAATGGCGGCAAGTGACGTAACCATGCAATTCCTCGCCGATATTCTGGGCGCACCGGTCGACCGGCCCGTTGTGACAGAAACGACAGCCCTGGGGGCGGCCTATCTCGCTGGTTATGCCGCGCAGCTGTATCCCGACCCGTCTGGCTTCGCGCGAACGTGGAAATGCGAGCGCCGCTTCCAGCCTGGCATGGATGCTGCGACACGCGAGCGCAAATGGATCGGATGGTGTGATGCGGTCGAGCGCACGTTGAGCGTGGGCCGCAAAGCGCGCTAATAGCGTGGCCGCAATCCTTGCGAGGCGACTTGCAAAACCGATCTGCCGATGACGCAAACGCGTTGGGCCGGTGCCCATCTGCACGCACGCCAGGCGTGGGTGCGCAGCCGCTGCTGCGGATCGAGGGCGTGAGCAAGGGTTTCCCCGGTGGCGCCGGCGTCGAATGCCTGTCCCTCGATATACACGAAAGCGAATTTTTTGCGCTGCTCGGGCCCTCCGGTTGCGGCAAGACGACGCTGCTGCGCCTGTTGGCCGGGCTTGAGACGCCCGACAGCGGTCGCATTCTGCTCGACGGCCGCGATCTTGCAGCTGTGCCCGTCTACCGGCGGCCCATCAACATGATGTTTCAGAACTATGCGTTGTTTCCACATCTCAATGTCGAGAACAACGTTGCTTTCGGGCTCAAGCAGGATGGCCTGCCCAAGCCTGAGATCGCGATGCGCGTTGCTCAGATGCTGGCAGCGGTCCGGCTCGAGGGCTATGGGAAGCGAAAATCTCACCAGCTTTCCGGAGGAGAGCGCCAGCGTGTCGCTCTCGCGCGTTCATTGGTGAAGCGCCCGCGCGTCCTGCTTCTCGACGAGCCGCTTGCAGCCTTGGACAAGAAGCTTCGCGGCGAGACGCAGTTCGAGATCATGAGCCTGCAAGAGCAGTTTGGCCTCACCTTCATCATCGTGACTCACGATCAACAGGAGGCGATGACGGTCGCCGACCGCATTGCGGTGATGAACGATGGACGGTTGATCCAGGTCGGGACGCCGGCTGAGATTTACGAGCAACCGAATTCGCGCTGGGTGGCCGATTTCATCGGCGAAGTGAATCTCATCGAAGGCCGCGTGCTTGGGAGGGAAGGGGACGCCTTGTCGATATCGAGCGCCGATGCGGGAAGGCTGCGCGCGGCACCGGCTGGGGAGGGAAAGCCGTGCGACGCTGTCTGGGTGGCGCTGCGGCCGGAAAAGGTGCGTATCTCCCGCTCACCGCCTGCACAGGAAAACGAGAATTGCGTGGCGGGACAGGTCGCCAGCATCGGCTATCTCGGTGATCTGTCGATCTACAAGGTCAGGCTGGAGGGTGGCTTCGTAATGAAGGCGGCGCTCGCCAATGTGACGAGACTGGTCGAGCGGCCGATCGGCTGGCACGATCGCGTGTGGTTGCATTGGCCGCCGGATGCGGCCGTGGTGCTCACGCGATGATCAGCGCGCGGCGAGGTTCCCGCGTCAGGCAGCTGGTTGTCATCGCCCCTTATCTCTGGCTCATCCTCTTCTTCCTCGTTCCCTTCCTGCTCGTTCTGAAGATCAGCCTTTCGCAAACTGCCATCGCGCAGCCGCCTTACACTCCGGTTCTCGATCTCAATGCCGGCTGGAGCGGGCTCAAGGCATTCCTGAGCGCGCTGGCGCTGGAGAACTACTCGTTTATTGCCTCCGACCGGCTTTATCTCGCCTCCTATCTCAATAGCCTCCAGATTGCTGGTTTCTCGACACTGCTGTTGCTGCTTATGGGTTTTCCGCTTGCCTATGGCATTGCGCGCGCGCCGCGGCGCTGGCAACCGGCACTATTCACGCTGGTGATCGTGCCGTTCTGGACGTCCTTTCTGATCCGCATCTATGCATGGATCAATATTCTCCAGCGCGATGGCTTGCTCAACCAATTGCTGCTGGTGCTGGGGCTGACCGACGAGCCTCCCGCGTGGCTGGCGACCGATACTGCAGTCTATATCGGGATCGTGTATTCGTACCTTCCGTTCATGGTGCTGCCGCTTTACGCAACGCTGGAGAAAATGGACGCGACGCTGATCGAGGCCGCCGCCGATCTCGGCTGCCCGCCTTGGAAAGCATTCTGGCTGGTGACGCTGCCCATCTCGCTTCCTGGGGTAGCCGCGGGAACTTTGCTCTGCTTTATCCCGATTGTCGGTGAGTTCGTCATTCCCGACTTGCTCGGCTCCTCGCAGAGCATGATGATCGGCCAGACGCTGTGGACCGAGTTCTTCCTGAACAAGGACTGGCCGGTCGCAGCTGCCGTCGCCGTCGTGCTGCTGTGTCTCCTGCTGGCGCCGCTCCTGGTTTACGAGCGCATGCAAATGCGCGGCGGCGGGGGAGACGGCTGATCATGCGCAAAACGTCCTGGTTCAACGTCGGCTCGATCGCGCTCGGGGTCGGATTTCTTTATCTGCCCATCGTCATTCTGGTGATCTATTCCTTCAATGCGTCACGGTTGGTCACGGTGTGGGCGGGATGGTCGACACGCTGGTATATCGAGCTGCTCAATGACTCGGCGATGCTCGATTCTGCGTGGGTGACGCTGCGGGTTGCCCTTCTCTCCGCAACGGCGGCGACCGTCCTTGGAACGCTCGCGGCAATAGCACTCGTGCGGTTCGGCCGCTTTCGCGGGCGCTTGCTCTTTTCGGGGATGATCTACGCCCCGCTGGTGATGCCGGAGGTCATTATCGGTCTTTCTCTGTTGCTCCTGTTCGTGGCGGCCGGCGTCGAGCGTGGGTACTGGACCATTGCCATTGCGCACAGCACCGTTGCCATGTGCTTCGTGACGGTCATCGTGCAGTCGCGCCTTCTCACTCTGGACCGCAGTGTTGAGGAGGCGGCGCTCAACCTCGGTTGTCCGCCATTGAAAACGTTCTTCGCCGTGACGCTGCCGCTGATGTTACCTGCGCTCGCCTCGGGCTGGACATTGGCTTTCACCCTGTCGCTGGACGATCTGGTCATCGCGAGCTTCACGACTGGACCTGGAGCCACCACCCTTCCAATTCGCATTTATTCGGAGATCAGGCTTGGCGTGAAGCCGGAGATCAATGCCATTTGCACGATCGTGCTCGCAGTCGTGGCGCTCGCAGTGGTCGCCGCGTCTTTCGCGGCCAAGCTTGGGGACACTGCCGCGCGTCACTCGCTGCGCGCGCCGGGCGGGCGCAACAGGTAAGCTACAAGCCACATCGGCACGATGATAAGCATGCCGAGGAGGACGTTGGGCAGCGCCCAACTCAATCCACGCTCGGCGAATTCCATCAGGTGCTGCTGCGAGCGCCGCGAATGGCTTGTTGAAATACGAAACGCATACCTCCCCCGTGGGGGTGTATGGGGGCTCTGGCATCAAAGTCGCACTGCGGCGAAAGATGCGTGGGCATGGAACACTTCGAGGTGAGCCCGCTCGCACCTTTGGTATCGATCGTGGTAAATTCTCATCAACCACATGGTCCAGGAGATCGCTATGGCCAGCAGCCTGAAACGGGTCAGGGTCGCGCCCAAAGGCATGGGTCTCAATGACTTTGTCGCGATGCAGGAAGGTTTCTTCGCCGCCGAAGGGCTGGACGTTGAATTCGACTGGAAGACCTTTCGCGGCACGCAGTCGAGTTGGAAAGGCCTCGAATATTTCCAGCGGCCGCAGGACCGCCCCTATACCGAAGAAAAACAGGACGTGGTCCAGGGCGCCTGCCTGTGGGGTACGATCTGCAATGCCAGCGCCGGCATGGGCCGCGTGGTTACCGAAGGCTACGGCGATTCGCCCTGGGCAATCTTCGTGCGGCCGGAGTCCAAAATCCGGAAGCCAGAAGACCTGAAAGACGTGCCTGTCTCGGTTGGCATGCGTGCTGGGAGCCATTTCAATGTGCCCTACCGTCTGGAAAAATATCTTCCGCTCGAGCACATCAAGACCGTCAATATTGGTGGCTTCGGCGCGCGGCTGAAAGCGCTGCTCGATGGTGAGGTCGAAGCCGCGAGCCTGTTGCCTCCGCAGATCGTCATGGCTGAACAACTTGGCCTGCGCAAGATCATCGAGGATCGTTTCAAGACGCTGTGGTGGGTTCCGGACAGCGCCACCCCAGAGGTCGTGCACGGCTATATGCGCGCACTTGATCGCGCCGAGCAGGCGCTCGAGGAAGACCTGGTGAAGTACTTGCCGCTGTGGACGCTTGCAGTGCCTGCGGAGCTCGAGCGTTTCTACCCTTGGGATTTCAGCAAATTCGGCCGGGGCGAGCGCTTCGTCAACGCGACACTGCCGCGCGAAGAGTTCAATGAGGTGTTCGTGCAGGTCGAGCGTTGGGGGCTCGACCAATATCTCAAGGACCGCAGCCCGGAGACGCTTTCCTATCCAACCTCCTAGTGCTCACTTTCATTGAAGCATGACTTGCATGTATCGGCAGGCGCCAGCGTGCTCCCTCTCCCCGCAAGAAGCGCGGGGAGAGGGAGCGCGCCGCGGATTTGGCTGCGACCGAGTTACAACTGTATGTATCAGTGAACTGTGATTCCCGGCACTAGCTCAATTTGAATGTGAAGGGTGGACCCGCTTTTCATAGGGCCATCGGTGGCATAGCATTTCCCCAAGGGCCGCAATGGTCCATTCGATACAAAAAATCGATCCAGGGGTGGCAATCATGGCGGACAAAGTCGTTCCGGTCTCACGGCTTCTCGACGAACGCGGGCTGAGCGCGTTTCAGATCAAACTGCTTATCTGGTCGTTCTTCATTGTTCTTATCGATGGCTACGACATCGCGGCGATTGCGTTCGCAGCGCCAAGCCTCGTCAAGGAATGGGCCTTGAAACCGGGCGCGCTCGGACCGGTATTCAGCGCAAGCCTTGTTGGCATTCTGTTTGGTTCGGCGCTGTTTGGCTGGATCGGCGACCGCTACGGCCGTAAGGCAGCGCTGGTCTGGTCGAACCTGCTGTTCGGCGTTTTCACGCTTGCCGCGGCCTATGCGACCAATCTCGATCAGATGTTCTGGCTGCGTCTGCTGGCGGGCTTGGGTATCGGCGGAGTTATCCCGAATGTCGTCGCCATCAACGCCGAATCCGCGCCGCGCAAGCTGCGCGCCACGCTTGCGATTATCGCTGTTGGATGTGTACCGATCGGCGGCGCCATTCCTGGCTTCGTCACCGCGGCGTTTGTACCGCAACATGGCTGGCAAATCCTGTTTCTGATCGGCGGCATCGTGCCAATCGTCATCGCCATCGCCGCGCAGATCGGCATGCCGGAATCAATCAAGTACATGACGCTGCACGAAAGCCAGCGCGGCAAGATGGCGCGTTTGATCACAGCCATCAGTCCTGGATACCCGCTGTCGCCCAACGCCAAATTCGTTATCGAGGACGAACAGCAGTTCCCGGGCTTCAATCCGGCGTACCTCTTTCGCCAAGGGCTTGCGATCATCACGCCGCTGCTCTGGCTGCTGTTTGCGCTGAACCTGATGGGCTATTTCTTCTTGCTCAGCTGGACACCGACGCTGATGACCGCGGCCAAGCTGCCGACGACGACGGTGGCTCTTGCCGGCGCGAGCTTGCAGGTGGGGGGCACGGTTGGAGCGCTGTTGCTCTGCTGGTGGCTGCAACGGCACCGTTTCCTGGCCATCGCAATCATGTTCGCGATTGCCGTGCCAGTGGTTGGTTCGATCGGCTTTGCCGGCTTGACCTCCCAGGCCGCGTTGCTGACCGCGACTTTCTTTGCCGGCTTCCTGGTGCTGGGCATCCAGTCCGGCATCAATGTCGTGGGCGCGCTGATTTATCCGACCTCGCTGCGCGCCAATGGCTCGGGATGGCAATTGGGCCTTGGACGCATCGGATCAATCGTCGGTCCGTTGATGGGGGCGCTATTCGTCGGCATGCCAGTGCAGCAACTCTATATGTGGTCGGCACTTCCGTTCGCGGCAGGCGCGGTTGTCTGCTTCGCGATCCATCGGCTCAACACCGCCCGCCTCGCAGCGCATCCGGAATTGGTTCAGGCGCAGTAGAGGCGACTGCGTCCTCGATCGCTGAATTGCCTCGCGTCGTATTTCAGCGGGAGGCATTTTTGCATCAGAATGGCTCGTAAGCGCGCAAAGCGGGAATGACCTTCTCGCCAAACAGGCGGATCGAGCGCATGAGATCGGCCTCCGGCAGGTCCGAGAAATTGAATTCACTCATAAACACATTAAACAGGCCGGAAAGCGCGGTCGCATGAATTTTCTTGGCGACCGTATCCGGCGAACCGATGAATACAAGCTCGTGCTTCATCAGATAATCTGCATCGAACAGGTTGGCCATGATCTCGGAAGCCCCCGGCTCGCCGCGGCCGATGAATTTCTTGGCATGCTCACAGACGCGCTGCTCGAACGTTTCGCCGGGTTTGGGCGGAGGTAAGAAACCCTCATAGGCGTGGGCTGCGCGCCCCAGTGCGATGTCGAGCGCCTTCTCGTCCGTGTCGTCTACATAGACGACGGTGCAATAGGCGATCTTCGGCGGTTGCGGCCAACCGGCCGTGGCCCAGTCCGCGAGAAACTTGCGATAGCGCGGCGCCGCGTCGGCGCGCGGATAAACCAGAAAGTATCCTGGATTGATTCCATGCCGGGCGCAGAATTCAAGCGTCCGCGGGTCGCGGCTCATCATCCATAGTGGCGGATGCGGGCGTTGCAGCGGCGGTACAGCAAGTTGCGCACTGTCAGTGTGGTGCGCATCGCCGTGAAAGGAGAAAGGCTGCTTTTCGCCATAGGCCGCACGCAAATATTCGACGAACTCGAGCGTCGGCGACTTGCGCAGATTGTAGTCGAGGCCAAAGGGCTTGAAATAATCAGGGTTGATCCCCGGAACGAGCCCGAGCTCCATGCGCCCGCCCACCATCTGATCAACGAGAGCGATTTCCTCCGCCAGACGCAGCGGGTGGTACAGCGGCACGACATAGCCCATCGGGCCAATGCGCATTCGGCGTGTCCGGGCGGCGGCACCGACGACGTAGAGGCTGGGCGACGAGACCCAGCTTTCGTCGGGGCGAAAATGATGTTCGACGCAGAAGCCGTAATCGAACCCGAGTTCGTCACACAGTTGCAGCTCGCGCCATAACTGCTCGTAACGTTGGTGCGGATTTATGCCCGGCTTACCCCAGACATGGGAAAAATGGGCGAACTTCACTTTGCACTCTCCTCAAGTCGTGGACGCGAGGTCAATTGGGGGTGTCCTTTCCGAAAATTGGATCCGGCTTGGATTCGCATCGTAAGACAGAAATCATCGCATCATTGAAGACGTGGATATCTGGTCGCATCTCTGAACAGGTGCGCGACATCCCGCGTACTACCACGGTAGCGATTTCGATCGTTTCTTACGAAACCGGATGTGCGCCGGTGACGGCCCGCCAAAATGGCTTGCTGCCTGTCTTAGCGACCGTTAACTTGACTGCGGCGGATCCGCCACCGCATTGTTTCCAGTATTGCTGTGCGTTACAGGGCAATGTATTCCCGCGAGTTTTCGTTTCTACGACAACGAGAAACGCGACGGATAGGACTCTTTTCATGCGCAAACTTTCATTCGACGAAGCACTGCAGGCAGGTCGCTTGTTTCGCCTGCTGACAATCGGTGCCCTCGTCCTGGCGGCGGTTGCATGTCCCGGCGCGACTGCCTGCGCGCAGACTGCCGAGAGAAGAACAGATCCTGCAATTCGACCGGAGTTCCGGGAGCCGGTAACGCTGGCGAGCAAGGAAGGCGTCCTCGAAGTCCGGCTCACCGCGCGACAGGGCCAAGCCACGCTCGATACTGTAGCCACGCCCGTCCAGAACTTTCTGCTTTTCAACTACGAGGTGATCCGCGGCACGGCGTCAGACGGGCAGAGGTCGGGCGGCAATCTCTACCCGGCGCCGACTCTGCAGGTGTTTCCCGGCGAAACGCTGATCGTCCATCTCGAGAACGACCTCGCCGGCCTGACCATCCGGGATTACTTTAGTCCGCAGTACACGCCCAAGGGTCAGTCCGTCCCGATTTACCCGGAGCAGATGACCTCCTCACCGATCAATCTCCACACCCACGGAGCTCATATCAGTCCGAAGGGAAATGCCGACAATGTCTTGCTGCACATCCCTCCAGGGATGTCCAACACCTACACCTACGACATTCCCAGGAACATGCCGCAGGGATTGTACTGGTATCACAGTCATCTTCATGGGCTCACTTCGGCGCAGGTCTATACGGGTCTCGTCGGTCTGCTTGTCATCGGACGAACGGACGGCAACCTGCCGCTGGTCACGGAGAAAAACATTCCCATCCGGAACATGGCGCTTCAGTACAACTTCGTCTTCGACCGTGCCGGCGGCCTGGCGCAACTCAACAATCTGACCTGGCCCCAGTGGGTCAGCTCGATAACGCCGCCGAAGGGGGACGAACTGGCGAGCGGTACCTACCGTCCATTGCTCGCGCCGGTTAACTTCAACCGATCGAAGCCGGGAACGAAGTACGCTACGGTCTGGTATGCCGGGCCGCTGTCGATCCACAATCGTCGCGGGAGCTTGCAGTTCATTCCCAGCAATCTGCAGCGCTTCACCGCGGCGGACGGCAAAGCCGACCTGGATGTGCCGGCGAATCCGTCGGTCCCCGATTACCAACGAGACGTGCAGTTCACGGTCAACGGCCAGTTCCAGCCGGTCATCAAGAGCAAGGCCGGCCAGACCGAGATCTGGGTGCTCGCGAATGTGAGCGACTTTGCTTACATGAACGTCCAGCTCACGGAAACCAAAACTGGGCGGCATCCGCCGATCGCCATCGTCGGCCAGGATGGAAATCCCTATACCAGCGTCCAGTACCCGCCAACCGACAACGGCATTCGGCTGCTCATCCCACCGGCGAGCCGGTTCGCGATTGCAGTGACGATACCAGCCGAAGGCGAGCTCGTTCTTGAGATGCCGGAGCGCGGCGGCGGCGCAAAGACGATCACCGAGCCCGGCGTGCTCTACACCAACAATGGAACAGACAATCCTCCAGCCGTGCTGGGGAGCCTGAGCGTCCTGCCCTCAGCGGTCAGCTATGCCGACGGGTTCTTCGTCTTTCCAACGCAGGTGCTGGCGAGGGCTACCCCCTCGGAAGGAGGCGGCGTAACGACCCCCTTCATCGAAGGTCAGTCGCTCGGCGCCTACACGTCCTTTGTCGACCTCGCTAACACCATGCCGGACTTCAAGCGGCGGATCCTGATATCCGGTGGCTTTCTCAACAACTTGGCGAGCACCGAGGATCCGAAAGCGTTTGTGTATGCATTCGACGGCGGCACATTCCCCAACGTGCCGCTGATCCAGCCGCGGCTTAACTCGGTTGAGGAGTGGAGGATCATCAACCACAATAACGACGAGCATCCGATCCACATCCACGTCAATGATTTCCAGGTGATCGAGTATTTTGATCCCACGACGGGTCTGCGCAGCGGCCCCGACAAGTTTTCGATCGACAATGCCAATGCGCCGGCACCGACCATGCATAGCGACGAGAGCGTGATCCAACCCGGCATCCTTGCGATCCGCACCCGGTTCGACGAATACACCGGGCTTTACGTGATGCATTGCCATCGCCTCAACCACGAAGACAACGGCCTGATGGCGCTCGTTAACGTCATACCGGCCGTCTCCATTTATGCGGTGGCCGTTCCAGGCGCCCCCGGCAGACCTGCCGAGGTCCGTCTGTACGACGGCAACGGCGACCGGTTCGTCGCCACCGTCATCCCGTTTCCCGGTTTTGAAGGCAGCGTCAATGTGGCGATGGGGGATGTCGATGGTGATGGCATTCTTGACCTGATCGTCGGCTCCGGGAAGGACCACGCGCCCGAAGTTGTGGCCTATGCCGGTGCGGCCATACGTGGCAAAGGCGCCTTCGGGACGGAGCTGGCGCGCTTCCAGGCGTTCGACTCCATCGCGCGTGGGGGTGTCAGCGTAGCTGTTGCGCAGATCGATGGGACGACGTCCGACAACATCATCGTAGGATCAGGTCCCGGCGTCCCGAGTGAAGTGAAGGTATATCAATCCCAGCTGTCGTCTTCGCCCGGCACCGTACCAGCGCTCTTCTCGAGCTTCAAACCGTATGGTGACGACTGGTCCGGGGTTAGCATCGCCACCGGTTTCGTGGATTTTTTGACGGGCCGCGAGAGCATCGTCACCGCTCCGGGCCCGGGCAGCCCGACCGAGGTCAAGGTGTTCGCCTTCCCGCTGCTCCAGCGCATCGGCAAGGCCGGTCAGGGCAGCACGCAAGCGGCCCGGACCAGGCGGGCCATGAACACTGCCTCGTTCATTCCGTTCGGCAAGGATTATCGGGGCGGCGTGTCCCTCGTGACGGGCTGGGTGGCCGGCTCGCTCGGGGGCGCCAAGCGCATCATCGTCAGCCAGCTCGCGGACAGCGGTTCGGTAAAGATCTTTTCTAGCGGCTCCGCACTGGACGGGGGTCCGTCAATATATCTCCAGAGCCCGTTGCGCCACGACCACGGCGGCCAGTTCCGCGAGATCGCTCACTTCAAGCCATTCGATGGATCCGCCGGCACACGGGTTGCCACGACCAGCACGACGACGGGCGCCAACCTGCTGGTCAGCGGTGTCGCCGCGGGGGGCACCGACGCAAGCGTCGTCAAATACGAGCTTGTCAGACCGAACACTCAGTTGACGACACTGCAAGCCGTGCGTCTCGGCCAGGTCTGGTCCGGAAAAGGGTCGCAGCCTGCCATCCTCGGCGGCGACTAAATTTAGCACTGCGCTACAGGGTCTGCTCATCGAGGTGCTGCGGACGAACATGCTCGCGGCGAGTTTGTCTCTGCATGACCCCGAACCCGACGTGCGGCGCCTACTATTCAATCACCTCGTCGGCACGCAGCAGGAACAATTCCGAAATTGTAAGGCCCAGCGCCTTCGCCGCCTTAAGATTGACCGCAAGCTCAAACTTTTCCGCCGATTGCACCGGCAGTTCGCCGGGGCTGGTGCCCTTCAGGATCTTGTCCACATAGGTGGCGGCGCGCCGGTACATGTCGGGCAAATCCGAGCCGTAAGATAACAATCCGCCGGACCGCACAAACTCCGTGAAGAAATAAATCGTCGGCAGCCGCATGCTCGCCACCCTCCCGACGATCTCTGCCCGGTGGTCGAGGAAGACGGGAGATTGGGACACGTACAGCGCCTGCACGCCATCGCGCACAGTCGCCAACAATGCGGTTTCTATTTCCGCTGCCGACTGCGCCTCGTAAACACGAGCATCAAGGCCCAACGCTCGCGCCGCGGAGGGGAGCGCGTTGAGCGTCCCGTCAGCCGCAGCGTAGTCGGGAGCAACCACGACGCCGACTCGCAAGAACCCGGGCGCCGCCTCCCTGAGCAACTCCAATCTCTTGCCGACTATTCCAGCATCGCCCGACATCAAGAATCCCGTCACATTGCCACCCGGACGGGCAAAACTCTCAACCAACCCGAGCGCAACCGGGTTGTCAGCGACGCCGACCCAGACCAAGGGTGTCGTTCGCGTCACCTTGCTCGCGGCCACAGCCGCGGGCGTTGACCCTACGACGATCACGGCAGGTTTGAGGGCAATCAATTCGGCTATGAGCGCGGGGTAACGTTCAGGCGCGCCATCGGCGAACCGATAGTCAATCTTGATGTTCCGACCCTCGCTGTATCCCAAATCGCGCAAGCCCTGCCGAAGCGCTGCGAGATTGCGCGCCGCGGTGGCTGCTGTGAGTGGGGACATAACGCCGATCACTGGCATCGCCGGCTGCTGCGCGTGCGCCGCAAGCGGCCAAATAGCCGCGGCGGCGCCGAGTCCAGCGATAAATTCCCGCCGTTTCCTCATGAGCAAATCCCGCCCCGCCGGTGCCGGTGAACCTACTTCATCCGGGAACGAAAACTAGCATACTCGCCGGAGGTCGCGCAGGCCGAAATCAGGCCGTCTAACCGGGAGTCCGATGTCTGCTCATGTGCACGAACGCGAAGTGCTAACGTCGGATGACTGAGGTGAAGCAGACCTAATGCGAGGATGCTGATTACCGCCCGGATGTGACCCGGGTCGACCCGGGAGCCATCCTTTCTCTTGGGTCATTTTGTGAGCTCGGCGAACTGAGGCAGATCATCGCAGATGGTGAACCACGGAGCTTTACTCGCAACATACACATGCATCAACCAGCCCAATTTTTGTTTGTGCGCTGTCATCATTTTCAAGACTTCGACACAATTGGCAGCGCAAAACCAAAGCGGAGATTGTAACGGAGGAAGGCTGCAATGCTTCCGCAGCGAGTGGTAACGACCTTGCAACTCGTGGGCGCGGCCCTCGGGATTCCGGCGGCTGCCGCTGGCAGTTACTCCGCCTATCAAAATTACTTTTCGTCCGAAGCCACCTGTCAAAGGCTGAGAACCAACATCCTCGCCACCATGGAGCGCCAGATCGCCGCCGACGCCAAGCGCACGCTGCTCCGGAAGGACATCGCTGAGTTCGACAAGAGCTGTGGCGATGGCGACCCGGACGCCCGCACCGTTTTCCAGGCGGCACTGCAGGAAATGGAACCTGCCGCGATCAGTTCTGCGGTTCGCGGCGACATCAACAGGGCAACAGCGCAGGCGGCTGTGTCGCTGCAACGCCGGCAGCCGGTCGGCATATTTGGCACGCCTGGCTACGGTGGCAGCGGCTGGGTAGCGCTCAGCCGCCGGCAGGAAAGGTCCTGGGTGGGTAATTTCAGCGGCTACGAAATTTCCGAAACGTCGTTACCTCCTGCCGGCGCGGTATTGACCGCGCAACACAGAATGCCAGTCTGGTCGGAAGTGCAGGCGGGAGCAAATGACCTTGCGAAATTGCACAGCACGCTGTTAGTTGGCGCGTGCGTGCGCGTGCTGGCAACTCGCCCGGGCGCCGGTCGGTTGTGGGCGCAGGTTGCTCCTTCCCCATGCTCCTGACGGTTGACCGCCTCCTCGCCACGACGTGACCGAGAGTGGTGGGACTGTTTGTGCGATGCATGCATCAGCAATTGGCACGCACACGAAATGCTGACCGGCTGACTGTGGTAGGGCGGACATAATGCGAGCGCACCAATCACCGCCGGTGATTGCAGACACCGAAGCGCCTTCGACAACAGCAGGCTTGCTGCAAAATCTTGTTCATACCCGCTGACTGATCCCCGGCCGTTCGATATCCTGCGATGCGGTCCTGGCTGACCGGGGACTGAATGCAATTCGATCAATTAAGACGCCGTGAATTCATCGCCCTGCTTGGCGGCGCTGTTGCAACGTGGCCGCCGGCCGCGAGCGCGCAGCAGTCCAAGCGGGTGAGGCAAATTGCCGTGCTGATGAGCTTTGCCGCCAACGACCCGGAAGGACTGTCGCGCGCGGCAGCCTTCGAAAATGGACTGCGCAAGCTGGGATGGATAAGGGGACGTGACCTCAGAATCGAATACCGCTGGGCTGAAAACCCCGAAGCGTTGCGCACCAATGCAATCGAGCTGGTGGGCATGGCGCCGGACCTGATTCTGGCCAACAGCACGCCGGTCATGGCCGCTCTGCAGGAGCAACGACACACCGTTCCGATCGTGTTCACGCAAGTGACTGATCCGGTTGGTGAGGGCCTGGTGTTGAACCTGGCGCATCCCGGCGGTCATCTCACCGGCTTCACCAGTTTCGAGTTCTCGATCGGGACCAAGTGGCTGGAGATGCTCAAGCAAGTGGCGACGCGCGTCACGCGTGTCGCGCTCGTCTTCAACCCGCAGACGGCACCATTCGCCGACTTGTTCTGGCGACCGATCGAGGCCGCTGCTCCGTCTTTCGCGGTTGTGCCGACCTCGGTCGGCCCGCTCACCTTTGCGGAGCTCGAGCGTATGGTCGATGTGTTCGCGCGCGAGCCGAACGGTGGTCTAATAGTTCTGCCGGACGTGAGCACGTTGAACTATCGTGACGGAGTCATTGGACTTGCCGCACGCCACCGCCTGCCGGCGGTCTACCCAGAACGTATTTTTGCCACGAGCGGCGGTCTGCTGTCATATGGTAGCGACGTTTCCGATATTTTTCGGCGCGCAGCCGGCTACGTCGATCGCATCCTCAAGGGCGAGAAGCCGGCCGTCCTGCCGGTGCAGACACCAGCGAAGTACGAGTTGGTGATCAACCTCAAAACTGCGAAGGCGCTCGGCCTTGAGGTGCCATCGACGCTGCTCGCGCGCGCCGACGAGGTGATCGAATGAGGGAGCCCATGTCGTTCATTGGCAGATATTGTTTGCAAAAGTCGGCGAGGAGCAGCTTGCGAGCCAAGGACGCGCACTAAGGTGAGCGCAGCTCCTGGTTATGGCGCGAAGTGGCCGTACCTATTGCGGGCTGGGCAATCCCTCTGGTGACAAGCTGCCGGCGGCGGTCGGCGCGCTCGGCGCCTGAGCCTCCTCGGTCGGCATGCTGGTGCCGGCGAGGGTGGGAGCTGTCTCCGCGGGTGGCGGGGAAGGCCTGCCGGGCGCCGATCCCCGCAGGCGTTCGAGGACGGAGCGCACCGCCTCCGCAGTGCCGCGGTTTCGCAGCGCATCCAGCAGCGGGGCGGCTGCCCCGGAGCGCTGTATCAGGCTTTGCGCATCCGGCAGCATGATCGGGTCGTTCCAGGGCCCTTGGACCATGAATGGCAGCTCGAATGTGGGTAGCGGGCTTTGCCCCGTAGCGACGCCAGCCTGCAACAGGCTTGCCGTTCCACGCAGATCGACTTCGCGCGCAGGGATCGATGCGATGCCGCTCAGCCCAAGACCGACGGCCGCGCCTTCCATGTGCATGTTCTTCGACGTTGGCGATGCCGTCGGCGATCTTCAGGTTCACTGTCAAGGTATCGTAAGGGGTCTTGCCGACGCGGAAATCGCCGCCGCCGGAAAGTGGACTGCGCTCAATGCGTTTGAGCAGTTGCTCGATATTGAGGCCGGTGATTGCGCCCTTGCGGCTTGCGAGGGTTGCCGTGCCGTTCAGCCCTTTCGTCAAAGCATAGACGCTGGCGCCGGAGCTCTCGACGGCGAACGCCAGATTGCCTTTTCCTTCGAGGCGCCGGATGCCGAGCAACTCGCCTATGCACTGCTCGAGATCGACGTTCGAGAATTGCAATCGCGCATTCAGGTCGGCTCCCGCCGTCGATTTGGCGATGCCTAGTGTTCCTCTCACCATCCCGCCGAAGGCTTCCGACTCGCCGATGGCCACCGTGAATTGCCCGTGGTGCAGAGTGGCCGCGACAGCGGTGCGTCCAAGCTTTGCATTCGCGATCGTCACTCCCGCGGCCGACAATCTCAAATCCGTATCGATCGCCTCGATGCCGTCGAGCATGATTGGACTGCCGTCCCAGCCGTGGTCGCCGGCGCCGCCGAGGAGCCGCACAGTGGAAATGTAGGGTGTGAGGTCGAGAACTCTCGGTAGCCAGCGTGCCTTGCAGCACCCCGTGCCCGCTTAATGACAGCACACCTTCGCCGACGTTGCCGTCCACCTCGATATGCGCGCGGGAGAGCCCAATATTCCCCCCAACGACGTTGGCTTGCCCCTTGAGAGCGAAGGGCCCGAAACCTGCGCCGGGAGGTGGCTCTCGGCCAGCCCAGCGAATCGTGTCCCGCAACGAGGCCGCATCCGCCGCAACGGTTCCTTCCATCTTCAGGATAGGCCGGTGACTGATGTAGCCGTCGAAACCGAATTTGAGCGGGGCGCCCGCAAGGCGGATTCTTGAGTCCTGACCGATCGCCCTGCAACGCGGCGACGAAATCCGTCAAGCTGATGCTGGCCGCCATCTGCTCGTCACGCCAGATAAACCCGCCGGTCGCCGCAAAGCTGCGTGCGATGGAGGGCCAGGCAAGCGCGAACTCCACATGCGAAAGCGTCTCAACCACGTTGTTTGTCTGGTCGCGCAGGATGATGGTGCCGTCCTCGATGCGAATCTCTGAGAAGGAGGCTGCCGGATTGGGCTGACGCTTGAGGTTACGCGCCAGGGCTTCGATATGACCGGACCAGTTCGAGCTGCGATCAGCTTCGAAGACGATGGCAATCGTTGGCCGCACGAGGGAAACGTCGGCTATCTCGATGCGCCCGATCAAAATCGGAAAAAAACGCAGACGTGCAACCACCCGTTCGGCGGTAAGCGCCGGCGCCCCGGTTCGATTATCGCCGAGGGTCACGTCATCAAAGCTCACTCGCCCGGCAGGAAACAGAGCAACCGACGCTCTGCCCTGTAAAACCGGATCAAGCCCGGTCACGGCATGAATCTCGGCCTTGACGGCGTCGCGGACCGCGTCCGCCGGCATGAGGAACGGAAGAACCAGAACGGCGCCGAATCCGACAAGAACGACAGCGATGACGGCAAGTGCGAGACGTTTGATGCCTACAGGCGCGGTCACAAAGGTTTTCTCGCGTTATTGCCGGTTCAGGCGTTGCATGACTGGAGCGCGAGCACGCGCTCCCTTCCAAAGCGTTGTGCAAGCGTTCTGTGACGCTTTCGTGGCCGCGTATTTGCTTGGTATTACTGTAGTTTTTTAGTCAATTGGGAGCAGAGTAGGGGTGGGCAAAGCCGCCGAGCTCAGTCGGAGTCCAACAAACATCCTTTTCCGGCGGCGTGCCCACGCGTCCCGGGAGAGCAGCAGCCGGCCTGTGCGTGCGCACGGCGCGCATACCAATGACGCGTATTGAGCCGCGGATTTGGAATTGCGCGCCTTTGCGCACCCTACAGCTCATGGCTCGGGGTTATGCGGCGACCCGGTAGCTCGCCTGCGTCTTGGCCCGGATTTCGTCCTGCGTGACGCCAGGTGCGATTTCCATCAAGGTCATGCCCGCCCCACCCTTTTTATCGATCGTGAATACGCCGAGATCAGTGATCACCATGTCCACAACGCCTGTCCCCGTCAGCGGCAGCGTGCAGCGCTTAAGCAGCTTCGGCTCGTTCTTGGCCGAGTGCTCCATCACCACGACGACCTTCTTTACGCCGGCGACGAGGTCCATGGCGCCGCCCATGCCTTTGACCATCTTTCCCGGAATCATCCAGTTGGCGAGATCGCCGTTCTCGGCCACCTGCATGGCGCCGAGTATGGAAAGATCGATGTGTCCGCCGCGGATCATGGCGAAGCTGTCGGCCGACGAGAAGTAACTGGTCGTAGGAATCTCGGTGACCGTCTGCTTGCCGGCATTGATGAGGTCGGGATCCTCTTCTCCTTCGTACGGGAACGGGCCGAAGCCGAGCATTCCATTCTCGCTTTGCAACTGCACGCTCATTCCAGCTGGGATGTAGTTTGAGACGAGCGTCGGGATGCCAATGCCAAGGTTGACATAAAAGCCGTCGCGCAGCTCCCTGGCGGCGCGTTCGGCCATTTGTTCGCGGGTCCAAGCCATCAGATTTCCTCTCCCGTTCAGGCCGGCGGCTCGCGCCGGCGCACCGTGCGCTGCTCGATGTGCTTCACCGCATTCGGGACATGCACGATGCGTTTGACGAACACGCCCGGCGTGATGATGTGGTCCGGATTTATATCGCCTGGCTGCCCCAGATACTCGACTTCGGCGACCGTCACCTTGCCGGCCGTGGCCATCATCGGATTGAAATTGCGCGCGGTCTTCCGGTAGACGAGATTTCCCTCGGTATCGCCCATCCACGCATGCACGATCGACAGGTCGGCAACCAGCCCACGTTCCATGACGTAGCGCTCTCCGGCAAATTCGCGCTCCTCCTTGCCCTCGGCGATCATTGTGCCGGCGCCGGTGCGGGTGAAGAACGCCGGAATGCCGGCGCCGCCGGCGCGGATGCGCTCTGCCAGGGTCCCCTGCGGATTGAACTCGATCTCCAGCTCGCCGGCGAGATACTGCTGGGCAAACGTCTTGTTCTCGCCGACGTAGGAGGAGATCATTTTTTTGATCTGCTTCGTATCGAGCAGCAGCCCAAGACCCACGCCGTCTATGCCGGCATTGTTGGAGATCACGGTGAGATTGCGAATGCCGGATTCGCGGATGGCCTGGATGAGGGTTTCCGGGACGCCGCAAAGTCCGAAGCCCCCTGCCATGATCATCATGCCATCGTGCAACAGGCCGGCGAGAGCCGCCTTGGCGTCGGGATAGACTTTCTTCATGCATTGTCCCCGTTTGGATGCGCCGATCCCGCGCAACGTGCGCTCGGCCGCGGGCGTGCGAATTCTCTATCGTGTCGCCATGCCGCCTGCAACATGCCGCCTGCAATGTCCCGCTTGGAACGTTTTCTTGCCGACACGTGCCTTGCCGACACATCCCTTGCGGCCGGTGGCCCGTCCGCTGCAAGCTTCGCGCTCTAAATCAGTCTCGCTGGTGCCGTATGATGGGTCCGCCCTCATGCTCATGACAGGCAAGGAATATCTGCGGAGCATTCGCGATGGTCGCGCGCTCTATGTTGGCAAGGAGCGCGTGCATGATCAGACCGCACATCCGGCCTTTGCCGGAGGCGCGCAGACCTATGCCGCTCTGTTTGATCTCAAATGCGATCCGGCGTTGCGTGACGTCATGACCTTTGAGGAGGGCGGCGAGCGCTACAGCATGTATTATCTGCAGCCGCGCTCACAACAGGATCTGCGCCGGCGCAACCGCGCGCACCGCCAGATCGCGGATTTCTGCTTTGGCCTGATGGGGCGCACCCCCGATGCGTTCGCCGGCAACCTTACGGGGCTGTCCATGAAGCCCGAGGTGCTCGACAGCGAGCCCGGCGGCCACCGCGATAATCTGCTGGCGATCTACCAGCATGTGCGGCGCAATGATCTGTTCGCCACCTACGCAATCGTGCCGCCGCAGGCGGCGCGCAACAGAGATTACTACCTTGCCAAGGGCCTGCCGCAGCCAGCGCTGCGCGTGACCGCCGAGGACGATCGGGGGGTTACCCTCAACGGCATGAAGATGCTGGCAACCGGGGCGGCGTATGCGCACGAGGTGCTGGTCGGAAACGTGATGCCGCTTGCACCCGACCAGCTCAAGGAATCCATCACCTGCGTCATACCCCTCAACCTTGCGGGGCTGACGCTCTGGTCGCGCGAGCCATTCAACCGCCCCGGCATGCGCGCCTTCGACAGACCGCTGACCGCCCGCTTCGACGAATCCGACTGCATGCTGGTGTTCAAGGATGCCAAGGTGCCCTGGGAGAAGGTGATCGTCCACGATAATCCCGGCTTGTCGCGCGATATCTACATCAAGACCGCCGCGCATGTGATCGCAAATCACCAGTCAAACGTCCGCTTTGGAGCGAAGCTGCGTTTTCTCGTCGCCATGGCAAGCCTGATCACCCGATCGACCGGGGCGCGTGACATCCCGGCGGTCCGCGAGACACTGGCTCGGCTGGCCGCCATGGAGGCCGGCTTTAACGCCATGATCGACGGACAGATCGAGGCCTGCGAGCCGTTCAACAATGACTACGTCATTTTCAATCGCCGCTATCTCTATGCCGCCATCCATTGGGCCATGGAGCATCATTCCGGGCTGATCGACATCGTGCGCGAGCTCATGGGCGGTGGTCAGTTCCAGTTCCCCGCAAGCATCGATGTTCTGGAGGAGCCGGAGCTGCGCGAATTGTTCGAAACTTTCTGGACCGCAGGGGAATTCGCCGCGGTCGAGCGCATGAAGCTGTTCAAGCTCGCCTGGGACCTTATCGGCTCCGACCACGCCAGCCGCGCCGCATCCTATGAGAAATTCTTCGTTGGACCCGCATTCGCGGTCCGCAACTACAATTTCATCAACACGCCATGGGACGAGCTGCATGCGATGGTCGAGCATTTCATGGCGAGCTACGGCGCGGAGGAGGCCCGCGGCGCGAACCTTTGATCTGTAGCCCGCATTGAGCCACCTGGTCCGCGCAAAGCGCGGCCCGATGACAGGCTCCGCGAAATGCGGGTTTGCTTCCCGGGCAGTTACCCGGATTTCGCTGCGCTATCCGGGCTACGCCGCTAAAAGTTGAAGTGCGCCTGGGAGCCGACGCCATGAATGCTGAGAATGCTGACCTGTTGCGCGTGCGCGCGATGGCGCCGCATGAGATCGCGATTGCGATTGAGTGGGCGGCGGCGGAGGGATGGAATCCCGGGCTGTCCGATGCTGCCTGTTTCACGACAGTCGATCCTGGCGGCTTGTTGCTCGGCGAGATCGAAGGCGCGCCCGTTGCGACCCTCTCAGTCGTCAATTACGACAACAGGTTCTCGTTTCTCGGCGTCTACATTGTGCGTCCCGACCAGCGCGGCCGCGGCTATGGCTGGCGCATCTGGCAGGCGGGCATGGCGCATGCGGGGGGCCGGGTCGTCGGGCTCGACGGTGTCGTGGCGCAGCAGGAAAACTACAAAAAGTCGGGGTTCGCCTTGGCCTACCGCAACATTCGATACGGCGGCAGAATAGATGGGACTGCGGCGCCATCGCCGGGGCTTTTGCCGCTCAAGGAGATTCCCTTCGCGCTGATCGAAGCTGATGATGCCAGCGTCTTTCCGGCGCCGCGGCGAGATTTCCTGCGCTCCTGGATCGGCGCTCCCGGGCATGCCGGACGCGCGCTCGTTCGCGATGGAAGGCTTGCCGCGTGGGGCGTTATTCGCCCCTGCCGCAAAGGCTACAAGATCGCCCCGCTTGTCGCCGACGATGCGGCTTGCGCCGAGGATATCCTCAACGCTCTGGTTGCGGATGCCGGCGGCGGAGAGGTATTCGTCGATGTGCCGGAACCCAACCGTGCCGCAATCAGTCTCGCCGAGGCACATGGGCTTTCCCCCACATTCGAGACGGCGCGGATGTACACCGGCCCAATTCGGCCGGTTGCGCTTGGCCGCATCTTTGGCGTGACCACATTGGAGCTGGGGTGAGGGTCTGAGGCGTTTAACTCGCCAGAGCATGGTCTTTCCCAGCCTCCTCATATTCACGAGAGGGGAGAGCCTGTCCGCAGGATCGTCGGTCACCTGGGGTCGGCGGAGTGACCCCGTCGACGCAGTCGAACTCCGTCCCGGCCTTAGGTCCCGCAACTGAGTTCGGTTGAGCTATGTCGTAAGTACAACTACAGATAGACGCGATACTCAAACTTTTGCAGATCGATGGCAGGGACGTGAATTGGTTCGACTGAGGTGGCTTTCGGCATGATTTGTCCCCGCCTCCGGTTTGCGCAAGAGATCGCCAATGGCATGGTCGTGCGCAGGCGCATCGAGCATGACCGCTGGGAGGCGGTGGGCACTCTGTCCGCTCGCTTGATTTGCCGGAGTCAGTTTCTGCCGCTACGTCGTGACTGAACGCAGAGGCATGACCATGTCGGCCAGACAAGACCAAGGAATGCCGGTCACGATGAGTGTGCTCCCACATGTTAAGAATTATTCCAAGAAACTCTCACAGGCGCTCGACTTAGATGCAATGAACGCCGTCCCCGCTTTGGCGCAAGCGCTGCGAGAAGCGTGGGAGTTTGGACGGACCGTTTACCTCTGCGGCAATGGCGGCAGCGCGGCAAATGCCATCCACCTCGCGAACGATTTCCTATACGGCGCGGGGGTGAGCAACGGGATCGGGCTTAAAGCCGAGGCACTCAGCGCCAACCCCGCCGTCATCACGTCGCTCGCCAACGATGTGGGATACGAGGACATTTTCGCCGAGCAGGTGCGTGTGAAGGGCCACCCTGGCGATATTCTCATCGTACTCTCAGGCAGCGGTAACTCCGCCAACGTGGTCAAGGCCCTAGAGGTGAGCAATGCCAAGGGCCTCAAGACTTTCGCCATTCTGGGCTACGCGGGGGGACGCTGCAAGGACGTGGCGCAATATCCCATCCACTTTGCCGTCGACGACATGCAGATATCAGAACACCTGCAATTGATCGTCGGGCACATGTGCATGCAGTGGCTCCTTTCTAAACCAAAATAGGAGTTCCCCCGGCTCTGCCGGGGAGGCAGCAAAAGTTTGACATTTCAGGAGGTCAACTCCGCCGGTCCATCGACGAAACTCCAAATCGTGAGCCGCCAAGCACACGAAAGAGAGTCCCATCGATGGACGACTATGAAAGTTTAAGCCACAGCAAATGGGAGTGCAAATACCAGCGTCCTATTCATTCCCAAGTACCGCAGGAAAACTCTGTATGCAGAGTTGCGACGGCACCTGGGGGAACTGTTCCGAAAGCTAGCCGAGCAAAAAGAGAGCAGCATAGAGGAAGGCCATCTCCTACTGGATCACGTGCACATGTTGATTTCGATCCCGCCGAAATACGCAGTGTCGCAAGTGATTGGATTTATCAAGGGAAAGAGTGCGATACATTTAGCTCGCGTGTATGGGGAAAAGAAGCGAAACTTCGTAGGCCAGCACTTCTGGGCGAGGGGGTATTTCGTATCTACGGTGGGGCGGGACACAGAGGTGATACGGGACTACATCAGGAAGCAAGAAGAGGAGGACAAGCGCCTTGAGCAGAGATTCAATCTATGGCGCTGACTGGCCACCTTTAGGTGGCCACCATTAACCGGGGCCGCGTCAGCGACCCCATCAGCCGCTTCGAGCGGCTCACACCCTAACACGCCCCCGGCTCTGCCGGGGGATATATTACTTCCACTCAAAGGATAAACTCGGGCAATCTTTTTGCTCGCATTCTATTTCCATCTTCGGCAATCTGGCCAGCGCTGCGCTCTACGCTGTATGTCGCGAGGCACTGCGTCCCTGCATGGGCGCGGTTGGCAAGCCGGACTTCACCGCAGACGTCTTGTGCCGGCTTGTGGAATCTCGCGCCCGCGTACTTGCCCACCGTTCGAGCGAGTACATCAACGATGTGAGCGCGCCTGAACGATTGCGCAGAGTGGAGGCCGATTTGCAGGTTGGCAGGATAAATCTTGATTGTAACGCGCGCAGTCGTGCCGCTGTCTTTCTTGATCGTGACGGCACGTTGAACGTCGAAAAAGGAGCAGTGCGCACGCCAGAGGATTTGGAGCTTCTTCCCGGCATCGGTTGTGCGCTGCGCACGCTACGGCGCGAGGGCTATCAGCTCGTCGTCTTGACCAATCAATCCATCATCGCGCGCGGGCAGGCAGGCGAAGCAGATGTCGCAGCCATCCACAGACGATTAGAATGGGAGCTTGGAAGGGAAGGGGCCTATCTCGACGGGATTTATGTATGCCCGCATCATCCGGACTATGGCTCTCCCGGCGAGCGCCTCGAATGCAAGCGCGAGTGCCTATGCCGCAAGCCGGCTACTGGCTTACTGGAGCGCGCGTGCGCGGAGTTGAATCTCGACCGGGGCCGTTCCTGGGTCATCGGCGATCAGACCAGGGACATCGAAATGGCGCGGCGGGCCGGCGTGCGGTCAATACTCGTAGAGACGGGGTTTGCGGGCAGGGACGGGCAATTTTATGCGACGCCCGATTTCGTGGCGAGCAATCTTACTGCTGCGGCGGATGTCATTATGCGCCACGGAGGAATTAGCGTCTGAATTGCGGTCTGCGAGGTCAGCGTTCCTCGGCCGCTAGGCTCGGTCTGTTGTCAGACTCCGCCGGCTGTGTCGGCTGCGTCATGTCTAGAGATCGCTGATAAGGGCGGTCCCGACAATAGTTCCCCAGACCGCAGCTAACTCGGTGCAGATGAGGAAGATAGCACCAGCCAGGGCGACGGCGAGAAGCAGTCCATCTTCTTCGATAGAGGCCAGAGCGATCACGACGATGAGCGCCGCAGGCGCGACATTGCTCAACGGCACCGGGGTGAGCAGGATCGCGCAGGTCAACAGCAGGACTATGATCCCGGTGCGCGGGCTTCGTCGTCTCAAACGTGCGTGCGCCAGCGCGGATAAACTAATTTCTCAAGCCACTTCAATACGGGGATGGCATGTTGGCCGACCCAGAGTAGATATCGTGTGGGCAGGGGACGGGTAATGATGAAATCGGGTAGAACCGGCTCGCGGCGGCCGGCGATCATCTGAACTGCCAAGACTGCGAGAATAAGGCCGGGCACCGATGAGCCTACCGGTGAAGTCGCCAGCAGTGCGAAAAACGACATCAGGATGAAAAACGAACGCTGGTGCAAGGTGGCGATCAGCCATTCGATAGTGAATAAATCCGCGGGAGCTTGATCGAGAATCTCTTCCAGCATGCACGAGACCGGCTTGCGTTCTGTCGTGTTGGGCTGTGCCTGCTCCATTGTTGTTCCGAGCCTAACATGCGTCCGGCGCTTTATGGGCGGACCATCCGGCCGCGTCTGCCAATCCCGTGATGCGTCCTACATTTCCGTAGTCAGCAGGAAGACAGTGGACTTAGATGGAATGTTTGCGCAAACGGCGTCCACCCAGGTTTTTCGCCAGCGCTGGAAAAATTTTGGCGAACGGCTTTGCCCGCCGGAAGTCGCGTGCGGTCCACTCCGGGTTGTCAGGGTCGGCGGCTATTCCGGCCTGGATACGCGCTTCCTCAGCATCGGAAATGCCACGCAGTCTGCGCTTCTTGCTCGTCATACAGCTTCCTTTCGGGCCGGCTGCCGGTGCCACAACGCCGTGCAACCCCCGGTCACGGGCTCTCGAAGCGTCCTCATGTCACGTTAGGGGAGCGGTCGTGGCGAGGATCATCGGTCACCTGTGATCGATGGTATCAGAATTCTTGCTTTCTGCCGCGAACGTCCGTCTGCGCGACGGCGATGATACGACGCTGTGATGATTTGCGACCCTCCGCCGGCCGTGCTATCCGAGGCTAAGTATCTTCATAGTGGCTGGCAGTTTTATCGAACGCGAGGCATCTCATCATGCCACAGCTCCAAAACCCGCATCCGGGTGTGATACTCGGGCGGGAGTTCCTGGACGAGCTCGGGATGAGCTTGAACCAGCTCGCGGAAGCAATCGGCGTACCTGGTGACCGGCTACGTTCAACAATCAATGGGACCGGTGACATCACAAGTGAGACCGATTTGCCACTATGCGCGCTTTTCGGCCTTTCGGAAGGGTACTTCCTGCGGCTCCAAGATGCTTATGACAGAATGGAAGCGAAGCGGCGCGGCGAAGCTGTCGCCCTGGGGAACTAAAGATTCGATATTGCCGGCAGAACCTTCAGTATGGCCATGAGGGCTTCGAACAAGACCTTCCGCATTTGTTGCTTATGCTAAATTCAGCTCACTTTCCTGAGGCATCGCCAGACAACCCAAGACAATTCGGGCTAAGTCTACCTTTGCTGTGACGATGTCGGCGACGGTGTGAGCACTTGCAGCGCGCTGGAACGCGCCATTGTCACGGCCTTATGCCACTCGATCGCTGCCGGAACAGAAACATGACGACTTCGTGCGCTGCCACGGGGATAATCTGATCTGGATGCTGCGCGCAATGATCAGCAATCATGTTGATGACGTCAAGCTCAGTGAACCCCTTTGACAAATCACCCTCGATCTCTGGTGATTTTGCCAGGCTCTCGTTGTATGCCGATACATACCCGTGCACCCAGGAAATGACCGTATTACCGAGCAGCTGATCGGCTTCCGGCCCTTTGCCCATTTCTTTGATGAGTGCCCCGCATCCCACGCGGGCGGCTCCCCCGAGTGCCTTATAGAATCCAATCGCCGGTTGATCTTCTTGCCCGATCGCCCCAAACGAGCTCAGTAGTGCCGAGGTCAGCGCCAAAACTAATCTCCGCCTCATTTGTTATCTCTCTCCTTTGTCGACTTCCAGTTCGGGCGGCGCGCGAGCGGGATTCTTATCTCGGTACCGGAAGGGGCTTGAAGCACTCGGTTCCCTTCAGGCGCTGGAGTGCACTGCAGGTAATCAGCTTGGTGCTGCCTCCCTCGTCGGGAGCTATGCTGACGCTATATGCGCCATCAGCGCCACAGTCGATATTCCAAACCGCTTCATTCCTGCTGGTCTCGCCTTGAAAATAGGTGCGCGTGATGGTCTCACAGCGTTCTCCTGCTCCAACGAGAATTAACTTGAAGGCCCCGCGCCTGTCCTCTTCTGGGCTCGCCATGAGCTGTCGGTGAGCTTCGTTGGCGAGGAGCGTCCCTGCGCGAACAAGTAGACCGACAACAATTATCAGAAATAGTCTGGCGCAGACACTCGACACAAAATTAGATCCTATTCTGACAGGGGAGAAATGGCATCTGCATCACCGCTCCAGCGGTCGGCATACCTTCTTTCCCGTGACGAATGAGCCAGCATTTTCATGCCAGCGAAGTTGGACGAAAACAAGGGCGGGCTCTTAGGCTTGCAGCGATGCCTTGACGCTACATGAAGGTAGAGTTGCGATCGGGAGTCATGCTGACAGCTTTTGCTGGGTTCCGTATCGTCAGCGAGATTGGAAGGGACGAAAGCGGCTTCAACTCTTCAATAACGCGCCGACCTAACGTTGCATGATGCCCTTCACCGCGGCCGCCCATTCAATGGTCTGCTGGCCAATGGCAGGACCATGCTTGGTGCCGGTCAACTGCCCCACGACCCCACCCTGCTGCAACCTTTTAATAAGCAATCGGTCATCCTGCAGCCGGATAACACACATTTTGCCGGCTAGATCAGATGAAATTCTCTGGCGCAGGTCATCATAGACGAGAAGCCAATTCTTATACTGCGCACCGAGGCTGTTTACGCGGATCTCGAGAGCCACGGTCGCAACAGTGGTTGCGAGCGCTGACAGCTCTACTCTCTCAAGATCCTTTGCAGCGACGGCATAAAGATGCGCCTCTGCATTCGCTCCAACATACCCTATAATTGGGACCGTATTTCCAGACATGGACGGGGTTGTTTCATAGCCGGTTAGCAACCATTCCGGTGTTACCCCAAACCATTTGGCGTAGCGCCGCGCCTCATCCGGACCATAATCGCGCCCGCCAACTGATTGCGCGCGCTCATGGGCGCCATACGTTGCAATCGGGATTCCGAGGGCAAGTGCCGCTGACCGGGCCGATGCATATTTTTTGCTGCGCGCCGTTCGCAGCCGCAGTCCGCGCGTGTTTAGCATGAGCCCAGTATAGCGATCTTGAGTAAGTCTCAGAACACAGTTGTCAGCGAAATTCACGGCTCAACGGATGCTTGCGGCAGTTGTGTCCGTTGCGTCAGGGCAGCCTACCGTCGGATGGACCAGCTTGACTTCTGAATGACCATACCTATGGAGCGCACCAGTTCATGTCTTGGAATCCGATCTTGGCGCGATCTCTAGCGTGAGCGGCACCGTTGTTGCTCAGAAAGACTTTTGCGCCCTGAAATGTCGCTATACGAGCGGAATGCTTACCGATTACAGAGCAAACAAGGCGACAATTGCTGCAATCACACCAAAGAGCAGCAAATAGGCAACCACGACGCCAACCAGGTCCGCGCGAAACATCGCGTAAGTCTACGGCAAGAAATGCCAATTTCAACCCCAGCCGTCGTCGTCGCAGCTGGACTAAAAACTTGCGTTTGCGTTGGCACACGCCCGTACACTGGATAGTGTACTTAACCGCACCCATTGCCCGCGCTACGGCTCGCGTTCACAGTTTGGGATCCATTGAGCGAAGTCATTCTAATCACGCGGGCGCCTGCTCGGCCTTCCCGGCTGAAGGCAATCTCAACACCCGCGGTTCTGAGAAATGTTTGACACCGGCGCAACCGGGCAGCGAGGGCACGCGGGTTCTTTGGCCAGCCGGCGGTTCTGCTCATGGCAGACTTCTCGCCCAAATGAGCCCGCAGGAAATCCGAGGCCTGTCCGACCCATGTGTGCCGTTCGGCCATGATCTCCCGCACGAAGGTGGCCACAGGGTCGGCCTCGATGACTCCGTCAATTGCGGCCCGACGGTTGGCCTCATAGGCGCGCATAAACGTGCCCGCCGGCCAGAAGGCTGCTTCACAGGCCGTCGCCCACAGCGCGAAATCGGCCATGCGCGGCAGCTTCTTCAATTGAATGTGGGGTAGCCTGCGCAAGCCATGGGCGGCCGCATCGAGCAGCGCACCGAGGATGCGAGGCCGCACCTTCTCGAACTCGCGCCAAAGCTCCTGTTCGGGCCGGCGCCGATCGTCAGCGATTGAGGCGAGCGTCAGAAAGATCGCGCGGTCCGCGAGATCGGGGCGGCAGACGACGTCTCCAATGCCGTTGAGCATCGTCGGCCGCGTGGCATGAAACAGCACCTCATCTTCATCGGTGAAGAGGCGTCGCAGCGCGAAGCTGCCGCCATTGGCGAGGCGGCAAAGGGCGTCAGAGAGCCAGGATGGAAGACCCGAGAGGTTATCAAACGCGAGAACATGGCCATTGTTGGCGGCGATCATGAGCTCGCGTTCTTCACGCGGGAGGGCTCTTGCTGGCGTGGCATTGGGGTCAATGAGCGCGCGCAATATTTTTGTGAGGAAGGTCTTCGCGGAGCCTTGCTCGCCGGCTACGGCCAGGAGGGGATAAGGGCCGGTCGGCCGCAGCGCTGCCAATAACCAAGCGACGACGAGTACGATGTCGTTTTCTGCGGAAAAATTGAGAAACGGCGCGAGTTCGCCGGCCGATCCGCCTGCTTGTGGCACCGGGATCGCCAACATGCCGCCAGGCCGCCGGAATCTCACCGGTGGGGAGCCAATTACCCGCCATCCGTCCGGGCCAATTTCGACCGCCAACCACTCGTCGTCGCACAGGTCCAGATAGATGCGGCCGGCGTGCTCGGCGACGCGAACCTGGACGGTACGCTCCGGCGCATCAAACTGGGCGCGTGCTTCGAGCAAATCCACCACGGACCTGATTGGGTCGGCACCCAACGCGTCGCTAGTCTCTCGGTAATGGCAGCGGCGCAACCACGCCCGAAACTGCTTGCTGCGAAGCGGCCAAGTCTCGCGGTGACCATCCACGTCGATATCGATGAAGCCGATCCCCGTGGGCGTGTGAAACAGCGATGCGGTAGGGGAGGGGATGGCGATCTTCGTGTGGATCGTCACGGCGCTTTGCCGTCAGTCACGGCAACAGCATCCGCCGCCTTCGTCTCCTCGCGCAACCTTGAGCCGATTAATCGCCTTCATGCCCTGGGTATCCTTCCAGAGCATACGTGCGACCTTGATCGGATCAATCCCGGCGCTCTTCCACCAGATGCGCTCGTCGCCGGCAAGATGTGCCGCGCGGTGATGGATGCGGCACAGAGGTACTGCAAATTCATCACTTGCTTTTCGACCAAGCGCACGCGGTTGCATGAAGCGCAAGTGGTGAGGATCGGAGGGTTTACGCGCGCACAAGAGACAAGGCTGGCGCGCAACGAAGCGCAGATGCTCCTTGCTCCGGTAGCGACGAGGAGTGCTCAGGGCCAATGCGCTTTTATCGACTCGACCGGACAGCTGTGGATTGACCGCATTGCTCGAAACGGTGGGTTCTAACGTAGGCTTCGTAGCGCGATCAGAATCCGCCGCGACAACGGCCTCGATTTGAGCGAGCGGAAACTCGGACATTTTGCGCTCGAACGCAGTCTCCAGAACTTTTGCGTCCTCTGCTGTAAGAGTGTTCTTGGTTGGAAGTGCTTGGCGCGCCCACTTCGCCGCATCGTCATGCGAGCCTGACGAGGATATTCCGCTCGTGAGTGCCTCGCGCAAAGCGGCAGATTCATTGACGGGCAGGACGGACGGGTCTGCGGGACTCGGGATCCCACGTACTTTTCCATTGCCGCCCCTATGCGGCGGAACGTGCACACGAGCTGTTGCTGGCTCCGCCGCTGGCATTGGCGCACTGACGTCCGGCGCATCAAGGTCATCCTCACCTGCAATACCGACCAGCGTGAACAGAGCGTAGCGTCGGGCATAGGTGAGGGCGGCACCCATACGGCGCGGATGCGCAATGTCCGCAACAGCGCAGACTGGCCATTGCGAGGAAATCCATTCACCG